>CAWEBZ010000010.1:0-207469 GCA_963807425.1 uncultured Solirubrobacterales bacterium
TAAATGGCGCTATTGGAATATCGGGCTTTGAGAGAAGGGTGTAGTCGTCAGAAGACGCTCGCCAGAGGTACAGCAGGCTCTGGTCCGCAGGATCTCCGTCATGCAGCTGAGCATGGGTCCTGACCGTGCCCATTGAGAGATCGTCGGAGAACCAGTCGTAGTAGGTCTGCACGGCAGGAAAGCCGGGGACCGGGTCGAGCCGCGGTGAGATTCCCTCTGTCACCCAGCCGTCGGGCCCACGTCTGCTCATGTACTGCGTGAACGTGGGGGTCGAGTCGCCGTCGAAGTTCACTCTTGCTCCGTAAGTGACGGCATCGCCATCCACCGAGACTTGGCCAATGTGGGCAAGCGCGCCGCTCATGCTGCCTCGGTCGATGTCCGCCCCCTGCTTTTCAGCCGGAGAGACGCGTTCATAGACGCGAGCATCGGGCAAGCCAAAGGGGATGGTGGAGGTTTCGATTGGCGTAAAAGCGTGATCCACCCCCTCACTCTGCTCCGAGGTATCGCTGTTCGTCACCACGACCCGGAAGTGATAGGTCGCCCCCGGTTGCAGCCCACTGAGCGGCGCGGTGACGACGTGGAAGGCGTTGTCTTCGGCGCCGAGGGCTGTAGGAGCGGCGGGGGCCAGGTTGCCGTAGCTGGTGTCGGTCCCCCATTCGAACTGGTAGGTGAGCGGAGAGTTCTTCGGGTTGACGGCGGCGGCGAGGGTTGCCTCGGTCGAGTCGAGCTCACCCGCGTAGAGCGTCTGCGCCGCGGGGGCAACCCCCTCGGTTTTGAATACCTCCGGTCCATCGCTCGCTGGCGGCCCGGCGTTTTCGGCCACCAGCGTCACCTCATAGTCGGTATTGGGCTCGAGACCGATGGTGTCGGCCTCGACCACATGGCTCGAGCTGTCGGCTGGGATCTGCCCTCCCTGCAGGCCCGGGCATTCAGGCGTGCACTCGAAGTGCCAGTTGACGTCGAAGGCTGACGGGTTGCCCACAGGCGCTTCGGGGTTGATCGTGCCCGAGAAGTGTGCGCTGGTGCCGGTGAAGATCGTGACCGGGTCGAGCGAGAGGGTGGGAGGAGTCACCGGATCGGTCGTGAAGGAGGGATTAGGCTCTGCGGAGACCGTCTGCGCCGGATCGACGTAGTTTTCGGCGACTAGACGGACCTCATATTCCGCCCCTGCAGTAAGACCCGCAAGATCGTCGGACACATTCTGGGCCCCGGCTCCCGCGGCAATCGGTCCCTGGAAGGTGCTTGAGCTCCAGCCTTCGTTGACCGGGTCCTTGGAGTACTGGAAGAAGTAGAAGGTTTCCTGATCTTGGGGATCGACGGTCCCCGAAACATGAGCGGAGGTGTAGGAGACCGAGGTGACGCCGGGATCGATCGTCACCACAGGAGCCACCGCTCCCGCCAGCGTCACGCCCAAGGCGAGGGTCAACAGCATGGCCGAGATGGCGACGATGGCCTTCGCTTGGCGTCTCACGTAGGTCTCTCCTTGTCCCGTGAGCCCCTCTACCGGCCGCTTCCCTTGGCGGCCCCCGTGGGCTCGGTTTCCCTGTGGCGTTCGTCGTGCGGAAACGAGCTAGTTCCCTGAACTGACACTCGCGTTCCTTAAGCGACGGGCACAGGATAAACAGACGAGTTCGGCTTTGTCAAGGAACGAGAGTGGTATGCGCAGGCAGGCCTCGCGCCTGACAGGCAGGCGAAAGCCCTGGAGAACCGGTGTCTCCCGGGACAGTGGGGGCAGGACTCGCATCGGCTGCGCGGCGAGAAAGCGGAGGGGGTGGGATTCGAACCCACGAGCGCCTTGCGACGCCAACAGTTTTCGAGACTGCCCCGTTCAACCACTCCGGCACCCCTCCGGGACTCAGTCAGGGGCTGATTTTACGGCGGGCGGCGCGGAAGCGTGCGGTGGCGCGTCTCCGAGGCTCAAGGCTGGCCGAGTGCGCCGATGGAGCCGGCGTGCAAGGCAGCGAGCAGACCCGGATCGGGCGGTTCTTCGACCGCCATCCGCTGCTGCTGCGCGCGCTGGCGATCGGGGCGCTGCTCTGGGGCGTCGGCTACCTGACCTGGCGCATCGGCTGGAGCGGCGAAGGCGCCAGCCCGGTCGCCTTCGCGATGCTGCTGGTGACCGAGATCTACGGGCTCTGGGCGCTGGGCACGCTGGCCTGGTTCTCGTGGTCGCGGCCCGCCCGCGGTGCGGCCGCCGGCGACGCCGGGGCGCACGGTCGACGTCTACGTCTGCACCTACGACGAGCCGATCGAGGTGGTGGCGGCGACGCTGGCCGGCTGCCGCGCCCTCACCTACCCGCACACGACCTACCTGCTCGACGACGGCCGGCGGCCGGAGATGGAGGAGCTGGCGCGAGCTGGCCGGCGCCCGCTACCTGACCCGGCCCGACAACTCCCACGCCAAGGCGGGCAACATCAACGCCGCGCTGCCGCGCACCGAGGGCGAGCTGGTGCTGATGCTCGACGCCGACCACGTGCCGATGCCCGACGCGCTCGACGCGATGGTCGGCTACTTCGACGACGAGCGCATGGCCCTGGTGCAGAGCCCGCACGACTTCTTCAACCACGACTCGGTCCAGCACTACGTCGTCGGCCGCCACGAGCAGTCGCTCTTCTACCGCGTCGTCTGCCCCGGCAAGGACCGCCACGGCGCCGCCTACTGGTGCGGCTCGGCGGCGCTGATCCGGCGCCAGGCGCTGCTCGAGATCGGCGGCGTCGCCACCGAGACGATCGCCGAGGACTTCCACACGACGATCCGCATGCAGCGCCACGGCTGGAAGAGCCGCTACCACGACGAGGTGCTGGTCCAGGGCCTGGCCCCGCACGACCTCGACGGCTACCTGCTGCAGCGCGACCGCTGGGCGCGCGGCAACCTCGCCGTCTTCACCCTGCCCGAGTCCCCCCTGCGCGCCCGCGAGCTGCGGCCGCTGCAGCGGCTCTCCTACTTCGCCAGCCTCGCCGCCTACCTGGCGCCGCCGATGCGGCTGCTGCTGCTGGCGACGCTGGGCCTGGTGCTGTGGACCGGCGAGCTGCCGATGAAGATCAGCGTCGTCGCGCTGGCGGCGCTCTGGCTGCCCTCGGTGACGCTCAACCTCAGCGCCGGCGCGGCCCTGGCCCGCGGCTACATGAAGATCGGCGAGACCGCCCACTACGAGCTGCTGACGATGGAGATCTACACGCGGGCGCTGCGCTGCGCGATCCGCCCCGGCCACACCGCCTTCAAGGTGACGCCGAAGCAGGGCACGCGACGGCGGCGGCCTCGAGGCGGTGCGCAAGCTGCGCCTGGTGCATCGCTCTGCGCGGTCGTGCTCGCCGGCGGGACGGCGCTGCGCCTGCTCGACCTGGCCGGCGTCGGCCCGCTGCCCGACCTGCCCGGGATCGCCGCCGTGATCGTGCCGCTGCTCGGCCTGATCGAGCTGCGCCGCGTGCTGCGCACCCTGCTCGCCGTCGGCCGGCGCCAGCAGCGGCGCCTGGTCTACCGCTTCGAGGGCGACGCCCCCGCCCAGTGCTTCTCCGACGGACGGCCACGTCGCGCGGCCGCCTGGTCGACGCCAGCGCCGCCGGCGTCGGCCTCGTGCTGGACGCGCCGCTGGCGGTCGGCGCCAAGCCCGCGGTCCTGCTCGAGCTGCGAGGACGCGGCCGGCGAGGCGCACGAGGTCGCCGCCCAGGTCGAGGTGCGCTCCTGCCGCGAGGCGGAGGGCCGCTACCTGGTCGGCGCGACGATCGCCGAGATCGACCCCGCCTCGCGGATGCGCCTGATGGAGTGGTGCTACGTCGTCTGCAGCCACGAGCGCCTGCGCGGCCACCGGCCGGCGGCGCCGACGCCGCGAGGCCGAGGCGATCGTGCTGCCGCTGCGCCGCAGCCCACGGCGCACGCCTGCAGTCAACGCGGGCTGGCCGCAAGCCGCCTCGAAGCGGAGAGGGTGGGATTCGAACCCACGAGGCGGGTTAACCCCGCCCACGCGATTTCCAGTCGCGCTCCTTAAGCCACTCGGACACCTCTCCGGGTCCTCCGAAGGGTATTGGCTCCGCTCAGCGGCGCGGCGGCGAAGAAGCTCGCGCAGCAGCGCCGCGCACTCGTCCTCGAGCACGCCGCCGCTGACCGCGGGGCGGTGGTTGAGGGCGGGCTCGGCGAGGACGTCGAGGACGCTGCCGGCGGCGCCGGCCTTGGGGTCGGCGGCGCCGATAGACGACCTCGGGGATGCGGGCGAGGACGATCGCGCCGGCGCACATCGCGCAGGGCTCGAGCGTGACGTAGAGGGTCGTGCCCGGCAGGCGCCAGCCGCCCAGCGCCTCGGCGGCGGCGCGGATCGCGAGGATCTCGGCGTGGGCGGTGGGGTCGCGCGCGCAGCTCGCGCTCGTTGCCGGCCGCGGCGAGCGGCTCGCCGTCGCGGGCGACGACGGCGCCGATCGGCACGTCGCCGTGCGCCTCGGCCTCGCGGGCGCGCTCGATCGCCAGGGCCATCAGCCGCTCGTCGCGTCGGTCGTGAGTGCGCTCGCTCGGCATGCATCCGGGAGTATGTGGCACCGACAACTTCGCCGGCGGGCCGGTGTTAGGTGATAGCTCGCTCGATTGCAGGGATTACGCGAGCGCAGAACCCAGATGAACCGACGCCTTCCGATCGCCGCCGCCGTGGCCCTGCTCGCGGGCGCTCGCCTGCCGCGACGCCAGCCGCAGGCGGCGACCGGCGGTCGCGCCCGCCCACGGCTTCGCCCCCCACGAGGTGGTCGTCAAGCTCGCCGGCGAGCGCCGGCGGCGCGGGCCGTCGCGCTGCCGCCGCGGGTCGGCGTGCGCGAGGCCGCGGCGGCGCTGCGGCGCAGCCCGCGGGTCGCCTACGCGGCGCCGAACTACATCGCCACCGCCTCGCAGCGGCGAGCCGCTGGCCGACCGGATTCCCAACGACCCCGGCCCGCTCGACCGGGCCGCCCGGCCCGCCCGGCGGCTGGGTCACGAAGCAGTGGAACTTCCTGCCCTGGGAGGGACCGGCAACGCCGCTGCTGCCCGTCTCGCCCGGCGGCATCGACGCGGTCGGCGCCTGGGAACACCTGGCGCGGCCGAACGCCCGCGGCGCCGAGGGCATCGACGGTCGCCGTGCTCGACACCGGGATCGCCTACCGGCCGCAGGGCAGCCGCTTCCGCCGCAGCCCCGACTTCACCTCCGGCCAGTTCGTCAAGGGCTACGACTTCGTCGACGACGATCGCGCTGCCGCTCGACGAAAACGGCCACGGCACCCACGTCGCCGGGACGATCGCCGAGAAGACCAACAACGGGATCGGCCTGACCGGGCTCGCCTACCGGGCGAAGCTGATGCCGGTCCGCGTCCTCGACGCGCACGGCCGCGGGCGCGGCCGACGACATCGCCAGGGGCATCCGCTTCGCCGTCGCCCACGGCGCCGACGTGATCAACATGAGCTTCAACTTCGGCTGCGACAAGCGCGTGCCGGGCGTCGACGAAGCGATGCGCCAGGCCTACCGCAAGGGCGTCGTGACCGTGGCCTCGGTCGGCAACCTCGGCTCGGAGGCCTGCGTCTCGCCACCGGCGACCGGCCCGCACGCGATCGGCGTCGGCGGCACCACCGAGGGCGGCTGCCTCGGCGACTACTCGCTGCGCCGGCAAGGACGTCGACGTGCTCGCCCCCGGCGGCGGCACCGCCGATCGCCGGCTGCCCGTCGGTCTCGTCGAGCCCGATCTACCAGGTGACCCTGAAGGCCGGCAGCACGCGCCGCTTCGGCGAGCCCGGCGACTACGTCGGCACCTCGATGGCCGCCGCCCACGTCTCCGGCGGTCGCGGCGATGGTCCTCGCCAGCGGCACGTACTCGGACCGCAGCGACCGCCGCCGAACGGCAAGGTCGGCCAAGTCGCGAGTGACACGGCGCCTGACGCGAGACCGCCCGCAGACCTCGGCCTGCCCGCGACCGCCAGGGCGCCGGCCTGATCGACGCCGGCCGGGCGACGGATCCCGCGGTTCGCTAGGAGCGGCTCCTAGGTCGTGCGGACGATGATCACGCTGCAGGGAGCGTGATGGGAGACGTTGTTGGGGACGCTGCCGAGCAGGAAGCGGCGCGCTCCGGTCATCCCTTTGTTGCCGACGACGATCAGGTCGGCCTTGGTCTCCTCGGCGACGTTGAGGATCGCCTCGGCGGGTTCGCCCTCGACCGGGTGGGTCTGCACCTCCACCCCCTGCTTCTTCGCGGCCGCCGCGGCGGCGTCGAGGACGAGGTTGACGTCCTCGCGAGGGCCGATCTCGTACTGGACGTCGGCGGGAGCGCTGCTGCTTCTCGCCCTCGACACGCCGTTTGGAGACCGGCTCGTAGGCGCTGACGATGCTGAGCTGGGCGCCGGCGAGCTTGGCGAGGTCGACGGCCTGGCGGACAGCCTCGGCGGCAGTCTCCGATCCATCGGTTCCAACCACGATGCGAGTGAACACGGCCCGCCTCCTCTGCTCGGTCGCTGGACGCGCGCTGATACTAACGCTGCGGCCTGGCGGGCCGGCAGGCCACGGAAGCCGTCGCCGAGGATTTCGGTCGGCGTCGTCGCAAGGCGGACGATCGCGATCGCCATCGAGGCGACGAGGCAGGCGACCAGCACGACCATCCCGACTTTCCACAGCATCGGCATGCGCGGAAGCCTAGACTCGCTGGCGGGATCGAGCTTGGAGAGAGTCGCGGAAGGCGTCTGGCTGCTGCGGGGCGACCTGGGCAAGTCGATGAACATCTACTTCCTCGAGGACGAGGGACGGCGTGGTCCAGTTCGACGCCGGCAGCAAGGCGATGGTGAAGAGCTGCGAAGGCTGCTGGCGAGGAGCTGGGCGGGCTGAAGCGGGTCGTGCTCGGCCACGCGCACGCCGACCACCGCGGCACCGCGCCCTCGATGGGCGTCCCCGTCTACTGCCACGCCGACGACGTCGCCGACGCCGAAAGCGAGGCCTCTGTCGCGCCCTACATGGACCTCTCGCAGCTTCCGGTCGCGCCGGTCCGCTGGATCTACCCGCTGCTGCTGCGGCGCTGGGACGGCGGCGCGGTGAAGATCGCCGGCACCGTCGCCGAGGGAGACGAGGTGGCCGGCTTCCGCGTCGTCCACTTCCCCGGCCACGCGCCGGGTCTGATCGGGCTCTGGCGCGAGAGCGACCGGGTGGCGATCGTCAGCGACGTCGTCTACTTCGTCGACTCGGCGCCGGCTGCGGAGCGCTGCCGGAGGGAGAGGCGAGCGTCCCCCACCCCGCCTGGGCCTGGGACCACGCCAAGGCGAAGGAGTCGGTCGCAAGCTGGCCGCGCTGGAACCGGCCCTCGTCTGCGCCGGTCATGAGGAGCCGCTGCGCGGCGAGAACCTGCGCGAGACGCTGGAGCGTGCCGCGGAGAAGTACTGAGCCGAGGCGCGCCGAGTGGCGCCGCTGCCATAGTTTCCGCCGCTGATGATCGGGACCTACGCCTCGGTGGCGCTGATCTGCGCCGCCTCGCTGCTGGTGGGACGCGCCCTTCTCGGCCTGGCTGGCGGCGGGCCCTCCCGCGCCTGGCTGGCGCCGGTGACCGGGTTCGGGACGATGATCGCGGTCGCCGGTTTCCTCGCGCGAGCGCCCGGGCACGCGACCAGCGCGGCGGTGGGCCTGGTCCTGCTCGTCGTGGCGGCTGCGCTGCTGCTCTGGTGGCAACCGCGGCGGCCGGCGGCCGGGCTCCTGCGCGAGGGCCTTCCCCTAGCGCTCCTGGTCGTTCTGATCCTCTCGATCCCCTTCGCAATCAGCGGCCGCTGGGGGCTGCTCGGGGTCGGCTTCAACAACGACCTCGGACTGCACCTGGCCTGGGCAGAGTGGTTGCGCAGCGGTCTCGGTCCGGCGCCGGAAACCGGCTACCCGCTGGGCCCGCACGCACTTGCCGATGCCGTCGCGGCGGTGCCGGGGATCGGCCTTGGACAGGCCTTCGTCGGGGAGATCTTCGCGATCGGCGTGCTCACCGCGCTCACCGCTCTGGCGGCGCTTCGCGATCTCGGTCAGGGACGGCGCATCCTCGCCGCAACCCTCGTCGCGGTCTCCTACCTCGGCGCCTCCTACTTCGCCCAAGGGGCCTTCAAGGAGACCGCCGAGGCGCTTTTCGTGCTCGCCTTCGCGGTAGCGCTGCTCGATCCGGGCCGCCCTCCCGCCGGGGCGTGGCCGCGGCTCCTCTTCGTCCTCCCCTACCTCGCCCTCGCCGGCGGCATCTTCTTCGCCTACAGCTTCGCCGGGCTCGCCTGGCCGGTCGCGATCCTCGTCTTCTGGGGCGTAACGGTGCCGGCAGTGCGCCGGGCGCTGGCGCCGCGGGCGCTGTTGCGAGTACTGCTGCGCCCGACGACCCTGGCAGCGATCATCGTCCTCGCAGGGCTAGGAGTGCTGCTGACGATCGTCGGTCCCTTCGGCTTCGCGCAGGGGTTCAACCGGGTGGCCGGAAGCAACACTTACGGCCCCGTATCGCCGCTCGAGGCGCTGGGGATCTGGCCGGCGGGCAACTACCGGCTGAACGCTGCCGGCGGCGCCCAGCTGCCCGGCCTCGCCGGCGCGATCGCCGGGCTGGCGGTCCTGCTCGGGGCCGTCTGGTGGGTGCGGCGGCGCGAACTCGCGGTGCCGATGGGACTGGCCGCCGGCGCCGTCCTCTACCTCGCCGCCCTCGCCACCAGCGGCGAGTACTCGCAGGCGAAGGCGCTGATAATCGCCGCGCCGCTGGCGATGCTGGTGGCGATCAAGCCCCTGCTGGCCGAGTTCGGGATGGCGACGCCACGGCGCCTAGCTTGGAGCGCTCTCGCGGTGGCCTTCGTCGGCGGTGCCGTCTATTCGAGCCTGCTGGCCCTGCGTGATGCGCCGGTCGGCCCACCGGGGCATGGCTCGGAGCTACAAGCCTTCATTCCGATCGTGCGCGGGGAACCTGTTCTCTACGCCGGCCAGGACCGGTACGCCGCTCACGAGCTCCTCGGCGCCGACACCCATGTGCCGCTGGTCGAGTTCCCCGACTCCGACGTCTCCCAGAACCCGGAGAAGCCATTCGACACCGGCGAGGCCTACAGCCCGATCGACTTCGACTCCTTCTCGCACGAGACGCTCGAGCGCTTCCCCTACGTGGTCACGGGACGGGCGGCGTGGAACAGCGAAGCGCCGCGCGGCTTCCGCCGCGTCGCCGCCACCCCTTCCTACCTGCTCTGGAAGCAGACCGAGCAACCGCCGGAGGACCGTCACGTGCTGCTCGAGGGCACCGCGCCGGCCGCATTCGCCGACTGCGCCGCGCCTGAGCTGCGCATCCTCACGTCCAACCCGGGCAGGGCCTCGCTGTTCCCGCCGCCTGCGATCGGGGATAAGGCACGCTGGAGCCCGGCGGCGATCCTGGGTACCGACGAGCGGGCTTCGCAGACTCTGAACCTGCCGGCGGGACGCTGGTACCTCTCGCTGCAGTACTTCTCCCCCTTCGAGCTGACGCTCTCGGCGCCCGGTTTCCGCCAACCGCTTCCGGCCGCGCTCGACGGCCAGCGGCCGAACACGATCAGCCTCTTCAGCGACGGTCAGTTCTGGCCCGCGGGCGAGATCGAGAGCGACGGCGGTCCCACCCGGTTCACGATCTCAACCGCCGAGCCAAGCTTCCTCCAGCGCCTCGGCGGCTACGACGGCAAGGCCTACCTGGGCGAGCTGGTCGCAGTGCCGGCACGGCCGCACCGAATCGTCCCGCTCAGCGCGGCTTGCGGCGGCTGGATCGACTGGTTCGAATCAGAAGAAGTCCCCTAAGCGGCGGCCTTGGCCTCAAGCCGCTCCGGGGGAACTCTGACGACATCCCATACGAGGCCGACGCGCTCGAGGCTGTCGATGACGATCGCCGAGAGGTCGAACTGCCAGCGGCCGAGGCCGTGAACGGCGGAGGTAGGGAAGGCGTGGTGGTTGTTGTGCCAGGCCTCGCCAAAGGTCGGGATCGCGATCAGGGCGAGGTTGCGCGACTCGTCGCTGGTCTCGTAGTCGCGGTTTCCGAAGACATGGCAGAGAGAGTTGATGCTGTAGGTGAAGTGGTGGAGGACGAAGACCCGGACGAGGCCGCCCCAGAGCAACCCAGTCAGGGCGGCGAACAGGGTGCCGCCGATCACCCAGCCGAGGGCGAAGGGAATGAGCAGGCCGAGGATCGCCCAGTGGATGAAGGTGCGGTCGACCCAGCTGATCACCGGGTCTTTGAGCAGGTCGGGCGCGAAGCGTTCCTTGTTGCCGCGCTGGGTGTGGATGAAGAGCCATCCCATGTGGGCGTGGAAGAGGCCGCGCATGGCGCCGTTGAAGCCGTGCCCGTGGTCGACGTGGGGGCTGTGCGGGTCCCCCTCTTCGTCGGAGAAGGCGTGGTGCTTGCGGTGGTCGGCGACCCAGGAGATCACCGGCCCCTCGATCGCGGCGGAGCCGAGGATCGCCAGTAGGCCGTGCAGCCAGCGCTTTGCCTTGAAGCTGCGGTGAGTGAGGTGGCGGTGGAAGCCGACGGTGATCCCGAGCCCGGTGAAGAGATACATCCCGAGGAAGAGGAAGACGTCGCTCCAGTGCAGAGCCTCGCCCCAGACCTGCCAGGCGGCGAGCCCGATCGCGAGGAACGGGATCAACGTCACCAGCCCGGTGATGATCCGGTCGCGCGTCTCGTTTGCGACCGGCTGAATGTCTGAAGGGAGGGGACCTGCCACTAAGTACCGATCATACGGCCGAACCTCCCGGAAGAGGCGCTACGCGTAACGGGACAGACAGATTTGGGAGTTATAAAGTCCGATGTATGCCGTTCGCTAGCACCGCGAGATTGCGACGCGAGATCGAAGGGCGAATTCCGGAGCGCCCGTTCACGGTCGAGTTCTGGGACGGGACGCGACTGCCGGCCACCAGCGGCGAGGGACCGACCTTTTATGTGCGTTCTCCGCGGGCCGCTGCCCACGCGCTACGGGCGCCTGGTCAGCTCGGCCTCGGACGGGCCTACGTCAGCGGCGAGATCGAGGTCGACGACATGGATGCCGTGATCGAGCTGCTCGACAGTTGGAAGCCGCCGCCGCTCGAGGGCGGGGACAAGGCGAAGCTGCTGCTCGGCGCGGTGCGCGCCGCCGGGCTGACCCGGCCGCCGCGGCGGCCGGCCTCGGAGCTGCAGCCGAGTGGTCGGCGCCACACCAAGGAGCGCGATGCCGAGGCTGTCCGCCATCACTACGACGTCTCCAACGAGTTCTTCGCGCTCTTCCTCGACGACTCGATGACCTACAGCTGCGCGGTCTTCTCGCGCGGCGCGGAGACGCTGGAGGCGGCGCAGGAGGAGAAGCTGGAGATGGTCGCCCGCAAGCTCGAGCTGAAGGAGGGAGACCGGGTGCTCGACGTCGGCTGCGGCTGGGGCAGCTTCCCGCTCTGGGCGGCAACCCGCCACGGCGCAAACGTGGTCGGCATCACCCTCTCCCCTCCGCAGGCCGAACGGGCGCGGCAGCGGGCCGAGGCGGCAGGCGTGGCCGACCGGGTCGAGATCCGGGTCATGGACTACCGCGACCTGGTGGGTGAGCGCTTCGACGCGATCGCCAGCATCGGCATGGTCGAGCACGTCGGCGCCGAGCAGATCGACGTCTACGCCCGCACCCTCGCCGGACTGCTGGAGCCGGGCGGGCGCCTGCTCAACCACGGCATCACCCGGCTCCGCCACGACGATCCCGATGCGGGCCCCTTCTCGGAACGCTACGTCTTCCCCGATGCCGATCCGCTGCACCTCTCACGCGTGCTGCTGGCGCTGGAGCGTGCCGGCTTCATCACCCGCCACGCCGAGGAGTTCGGCGCCGACTACGCCGAGACGCTTCGCCACTGGGCACGCCGCCTCGACGAGAACCTCGACGACGCGGTGCGGCTCGCCGGTCCGGAGCGGGTCCGCGTCTGGCGCCTTTACCTACGAGCAGCGCGCAACGGCTTCGAGTCGGGCTTCACCTCGATCTACCAGGCCCGCTGCACCCTGGCCTCCTGACGCGGCGCATGCCAGCGTCCTCGGTCGCTCGCGTGCAGAGCACGCCACGCTCCCTGCGTCCTTGGCCCTACTTGCGTCAGGAGGCCAGGGACTATTCAGAGCGAAGTTCTTCGACCAGCCGCAGGATCGTCTCGCCGACTCCCTCGAGGCTTTGCCGGGAGATCTTGTCGAGGCCATCCGCGAGGGAATGGCCCGGGTAGCTCCAGTCGATCAGGTCAACGGCCGGTACCCCAGCACGCAAGAACGGGGAGTGGTCGTCGACGATCGAGGGGCCGGTTTCGCGTGAGAAGAATCTCTCGGCGTCGGCAGCTTCCGCCGCGATCAACACCCGGTTCCACAGCGCCGGCGTCGAGGTCGCCTCGCGCGGCAGGCGCAGGCCGCGGTTTCCCACGTAGTCGAGCAGCACCATCGCCTGTGTCTCCCCTGAATGTGCGGATACATATGCCCGCGAACCGCGCAGCCCTTCGTTATAGAAGTTGGTGCTTTCCTCGGGCAGTCCCGTCGGCGGCTCCTCGCCGTCGAAGAGGACGAAGTCGACCTCGCGTGCTTCGGCCCCCGCTTGCTGCCGCTGCAGCGCCTGGGCGATTCCAATCACGACGGCAGTGCCCGCGGCACCATTGTTGGCTCCGACGAATCCCGCCGGTTTGACCAGCGTGTCGTAGTGCGCTCCGACCACTATCCCGGGCTTGATGCCGGGGATGGTGCCGACCACGTTACGCAGGCGCGGCTCGCCGGGGATCGATTCGAAGCTCCCGCTGGGCAACAACGGTCGCAGCTCAGCGGCGAGCTTGCGCAGCTGGGGGGAGCCGGCGGGGCGCTGCCCAACCGCAACCTGACGCTCGACGAGGCGCCAGGCCTGCTCGGCGTCGAAGCGATCCGCCTGAGGCGAGTCGGACCCCGACGACGACGTGTCGCTTCCACACCCGGCCGCAGCGATCACACCGAGAACGAGCAGCAGAGACAGCGCCGCGCGCACCAAGCTCCCGATCCCAGCTGCCCGCGCCAACATGGCGCATTACTTTAAAGCTCCTTAGGGAATCCGCGATCGACTGAAAGCAGGGCCCAGTCGGCGCCGGCATCGCGAAGCTGGTCGACCGAGTAGCTGCCAGTGGCTACGCCGACGACCTTGATTCCCGCACCGTGACCCGCCTTGACGTCGCGGGGGGTGTCGCCGACCGCGATGGAGGAACCATCGTCGAGGGTGCCGCCGGAGACCAGCTCGCCTC
Organism: uncultured Solirubrobacterales bacterium; assembly: GCA_963807425.1. Taxonomy (GTDB): domain Bacteria; phylum Actinomycetota; class Thermoleophilia; order Solirubrobacterales; family 70-9; genus VRUE01. The sequence continues at coordinate 13,182 of CAWEBZ010000010.1, forward strand.
GCTTCAAGGCGGCCTTGGTGACCTCGGTGCGATCGGCCGAGTCCGAGCCGTAGCCGCCGAAGCTGAAGAAGCGGTTGAGGCCTGCGCGGGAGAGCTTGACGTGCGCGGCGGCCTCGATGTTGCCGGTGACGAGGCCGAGCAGCATGCCTTCGTCGATCAGCTGGTCGAGCAGCTCCTCGACGCCGGGCATCGTCCGGTAGCCACTCGACGCCGCGACGGTATCCGGCAGGTGCTTGAGGTAGGCGGCGATCGCCTTCGCCCGCTCTTCTGGCGATCCATCCCTGCCAATCACCTCACGGAAGATGATCGTGGCGATCTCGGGATCGGTCATGCCGGCATCGGTGTGCTCGGCGACGTTGGCTTCGACCCCGTGCAGCTCCTCGAAGGCACGCTGCCAGGCGGCCCCGCCGGCGCCGCCCGTGACCAGCAGGGTGCCGTCGATGTCGAAGAGGACCGCCTTGATCATCCCCGCAGTTAATCGCCCTTCGCCCGGAAGCGCGGGGCGACCGCGACGCGGCAGCGATTCGCCTGGCAGCTCGCCCCGGCGACGCTCAGTGCCGCCCCTTGGCGGAAGCGGTTGCGGTAGCGGCGTGGGTTGTAGCGCACACCTTTTGAAGTCGTGCCACGGTTGGTGACGGCGAGGCCACTGAGCGAAGCGGTGAGCGGACCCGCCTCACCGGCAATCCGCAGGGTGGCCGCCTTGACGCCAGCGCTGTCGGGCCTGAAGCGGACCCGGAGCAGGCACTCTCCGCCAGGATCGAGCACGGCTCCCGTGCAGGTGTCGCCAGCGAGGAGGAACTGGTCGAGGTCGGCGCCGACGATCGACGCCCCGGCCAGCTCGAGCGGGGCGCTGCCGTCATTGGCGACGGTGAGGTAGTGGCCGCTGCTTCTGGTGCCGATGACCTGACGTCCGAAGTCCAGAGCGTTGGGTGAAAGCGTCGCCAAGGGGGCAATGCCATCGCCGTTCAGCATCACCATGGTGCCGCCCTCGCCTTCGCCGAAAAGGGCCAGGCGCGCCGACTTGGCGCCAGCGCTTCGCGGAGCGAAGCGAACGTGGACGGTGCAGCTTGCGGCCGGCATCACCGGGGCGCTGGTGCAGTTCTCGTCGATCAGCTCGAAGCTGCCGGCGTCGCCGCCGGCGATTACGGCGATGAAGAAGAGGCCCGGGAGATTGCCGGAGTTGACCAGGGTGACTGCGCGCGTGGAACCCGTCCCGCCGACAGGGGACGAGCCGAAGAGGACCGGGTTCGCCGAGGTTTCGAGAGCCGCGCGACCGCCGGCACCGTCCAGATCGGCCAAGAAGGAGTACGCGTTCGAGCTCGCCCTGAGCTGAGCCGAGTAGCTGATCGTGTCCTGGGGGTTGAACCAGATCTGCACGGCGCAGCTTTCCCCAGGCTGCAGCCAACGACCCCAGCAGTCACTCGAACCGGTGCCGAAGACGCTCGAGTCACCAATGACGTCGAGGTTGTTCACCTGCACCGCGGCCTCGCCCACGTTGGTGAGCTGCAGCCAAGAGTCGGCCCCGGAGTGGACCCATTGCACGCCAAAGTCATGGCCGGAGGAAGCGAACTCCAGCTGGGGCGGGACCGAGGAGCCCGAGAGAACCGCCCCAGACTGGGTTCCGTCGAAGCGAACGACCGCCATAGCCTGCTTGTCGCCGACGCTGCTGGGCACGAAGCCGATCGACAGCGTGCACTGCTGGCCAGGAGAAAGCGTGCCGTTGCAGCTCGACCCGCCAAAGCTGAACTGGGAGGCGTCGTCGCCCTCGATCGCGACGCTTTCGATCCAGATCGCCCCTTCGCCATCGTTGGTGATGACCAGTTCCTGCACTGGCGACTGATAGCCCACGGTGGTCTTCGGGAAGGTCGCAGCGGAAGGCGAGAACGCCAGCTGCTCACCACCGTCGGGCGCCGCAACGACCGGCGCCGGAAGGATCAGCGCGAACAGGAAGAAGAGGGCGAGAGCGGTAGCGCCGATCGGCCTCGGCATGGCGGTTGTCTTGGGCATGCGGCCTCATCGGGCAACCGGGTCGCAGGCTTGAAGTTGGGTGGGATCGTTCAGCCGGGCAGCCGTCAGTGCTCGCCCTCGAGCAGGCCGCGCTGGCTTAGCCAGTAGAGCAGGCCGAGCGCGGGCAGGACGACGACCGCCGCGATCGCGAAGACCACCAGCACGGCATCGAGGGTCGGTCCTGGGGCTGCCGACTGGGAGATCTTCAGCGAGGTCGGCAGCAGGTAGGGGAACTGGGCGACGCCCCAGCCCCAAATCACCGCGACGACCGCCGCGATCGCGAGTGGGCGCAGGCCACGATGAGCACCGCGGACCAGGAGCGCCAGGACCGCAAGGCCGCAGAGCGCCGAGACGATCACCAGGGGAAGGGCCTCGCTGGTGAGGCGGTCGTAGAGGTAGCGGGCATCGGCGTGCAGGGCGAAGATCCCAGCCACGGCGAAGGCGCCGGCTACAAGGCCGGCGACGAGGGCACGGCGTGAGAAGTAGCGGTCGAGATCGAGGGCGCCGGTGCGGCGGGCGTCGGAGACGAGGAAGACCGCGGCGAGGTAGGCGCCGCTGGCGACGAAGAGGGCCCCGACCAGCAACGGCAGCGGCGCGATCCAGCTCGAGAAGGCGTCGCCGTTGCCCTCCGCCGGTACGTTGCCGGCGGCGATCGCGCCGACGACCGCTCCCATGAAGAAGGGGGTCAGCACCGAGGAGAAGGCGAAAGCGGCCCCCATCGCGCGACGTGCCTGCAGCGAGCGAACCGACTTGCGGAAGGCGAAGCCGGCGCCGCGCAGGACAATCCCGAATGCGGCCAACGCCAGTCGGCACGTAGAGCGTCGACATCACCGCGCCGAAGGCCTCGGGGAAGGCGGTCCAGAGGACGACGAGGATGAAGATCAGCCAGACGTGGTTGGCCTCCCAGACCGGGGTCAGCGATTGCTGGATCAGCGCCCGCGGCCGCTCCCCCTTCTCGGCGTCGCCGGCGATCAGGTCCCAGAATCCGCCGCCGAAGTCGGCGCCGCCGAAGACCGCGTAGAGGGTGGCGCCGATCCAGAGGATCGCCGCGGCGGCGTCGGCCTTGGTCATCGGGCCCTCCCTGTCACCTTGTTGCCGCTATGCGGGAGCAAGGTGACAAACCCGCTCATGAGGTCACCTTCGAGGGCGGGCCGTAGGGAGTTCCGTCTTCGTCCACGCCGTCGCCCTCCTCGCGCCAGCGGCGGGACATCGTGCGCAGGACGAGGATCGCGATCGTGCCCAGCGCCGCGTAGAGCAGCAGCACGCCGGCGAAGGCGAACCAGATCCCCTCCGCCTCGGTCACCGCTTCCTCGGTCCGCATGTAGCCCTGCACGATCCAGGGCTGGCGGCCGACCTCGGTGACGATCCAGCCGCACCAGAGGGCGACGATCGAGGCGACGCCGGAGACCGCGACGGCGCGCAGGAACCAGGGCGTGCGCGGGATGTCGCGGCGTCGCCACCAGACGAAGGCCAGCCAGACGGCGAGCCCCAGCAGCGCCGTGCCGATCCCGACCATCGCGTCGAAGGAGAGGTGGAGCAGGGTGTTGGCGGGCGGGCGCTCGTCGGGCGGGATGTCCTCCAGCCCGATCACCTTCGTGTCGGCGCTGAAGCCGACCAGGAAGGAGTCGAGGTCGGGGATCGCCGATCGCCCCCTTGACGCCGTCGTCGGTGCAGATGCCGCCGAGGTACTCGGTCTGGTCGGGTGCCGGTCTCCTGGATGCACTCGAAGCCGGCGAACTTGGCCGGCTGGTGGTCGGCGACTTCGCGCGCCGCGGTGTCGCCGACGAAGAGCTGGATCGGCGTCGCGATGCAGGCGATCGTCAGCGGGATCAAGCAGGCCGAGCCGGTGCAGGCGGTCGCGCCGGCCGCGCAGCATCCCGACCGCGTAGATCGAGGCGACGAGGAAGCCGGCGACCATGTAGGCGGCGAGGATCATGTGCGGGACCTCGTAGCGCCGTGCCGGGTTGAAGAGCACCTTGAAGGGCTCGGTGTCGACAACCTTGCCGGCGGCGTCGAGGGTGAAGCCCTGCGGCTGGTTCATCCAGGCGTTGGCGGTGACGACGGAGAAGGCGCCGCCGATCCCGGTGATCACCATCGGCACGCCGGACCAGAAGTGCGCCCAGCCGCCGAGCCGCTTCCAGCCGTAGATGTAGATCGCGAGGAAGATCGCCTCGGTGAAGAAGAAGAGCCCCTCGATCGCGAAGGCGATCCCGAAGGCGTCGCCGAAGCGCTCCATGAAGTTCGGCCAGAGCAGGCCGAACTCGAAGCTGAGCACGGTGCCGGTGACGGCGCCGACGGCGAAGGTGACCGCCATCGCCTTCGACCAGCGCCGCGCCAGCCGCATCGCGTCCTCGTCGCCGCGCTTGAGGCCGAGCCAGTTGGCGGTGAGGATGATCGCCGGCAGGGCGACGCCGAGGCAGGCGAGGACGATGTGGAAGCCGAGCGTGAACGCCATCAGCTCGCGGGCGGCGAGCAGGTTGGACTCCGACGCCGCGAGCGGGAGGGCGTCGAGGAGCGAGCACGGCCTACTCCGTGCGCCTCGCCTGGCGGTAGCGGCGGATCAGCGCGTTGGTCGAGCTGTCGTGGGCGAGCTTCGGCTCCTCGTCGGCCTGCAGCTCGGGGATGATCGCCACCGCCAGAGCCTTGCCCAGCTCGACTCCCCACTGGTCGAAGGAGTCGATCCCCCAGATCGGTCCCCTGGGTGAAGACGCTGTGCTCGTAGAGGGCGACGAGCGTGCCCAGGGTGTGCGGGTCGAGGCGCTCGGCGAGGATCGTGTTGGAGGGACGGTTGCCCTCCATCACCCGGTGCGGGACGATCGGCTCCGGCGTCCCCTCGGCCCGCACCTGCTCCGCCGTCTTGCCGAAGGCGAGCGCCTCGCTCTGGGCGAAGACGTTCGACATCAGGAGGTCGTGGTGGTTGCCGAGCGGGTTGTTGCTCTGCATGAAGCCGATGAAGTCGCAGGGGATCAGCCGCGTGCCCTGGTGGATCAGCTGGTAGAAGGAGTGCTGGCCGTTGGTCCCCGGCTCGCCCCAGAAGATCGCCCCGGTGTCGTAGTCGACGCGGGCGCCGTCGAGGGTGACGTGCTTGCCGTTCGACTCCATCGTCAGCTGCTGCAGGTAGGCGGGGAAGCGGTGCAGGTACTGGTCGTAGGGGAAGACGCCGCAGGTCTGGGCGCCGAAGAAGTCGCCGTACCAGACAGACGAGAGGCCCGATCAGCGCCGGCAGGTTCTCTGCCAGCGGCGCCTCGCGGAAGTGCTCGTCCATCGCGTGGAAGCCGGCGAGCATCTCGGCGAAGCGGGCGGGCCCGATCGCCAGCATGGTCGAGAGGCCGATCGCCGAGTCCATCGAGTAGCGGCCCCCGACCCACTCCCAGAAGCCGAACATGTTCGCGGTGTCGATGCCGAACTCCGAGACCTCCTCGGCATTGGTCGAGACGGCGACGAAGTGCTTGGCGACCGCTGCCTCGTCGCCGCCAAGGCCTGCCAGCGCCCACTCGCGGGCCGTGTGGGCGTTGGTCATCGTCTCCAGCGTGGTGAAGGTCTTCGAGGAGACGATGAAGAGCGTCTCCTCGGGATCGAGGTCGCGGGTGGACTCGGCGAAGTCGGTGCCGTCTACGTTGGAGACGAAGCGGAAGTTCGTCTCGCGGCGGCTGAAGTGGCGCAGCGCCTCGTAGGCCATCACCGGGCCGAGGTCGGAGCCGCCGATGCCAACGTTGACGACGTTGCGGATCGGCTTGCCGGTGTGGCCCGTCCACTCGCCGGAGCGAACGCGCTCGACGAAGGCGGCCATCCGGTCGAGCGTCTCGTGCACCTGCTTGACCACGTCGACGCCGTCGACGATCAGCGATCGCTCGCGCGGCATCCGCAGCGCCACGTGCAGCACGGCGCGGTCCTCGGAGACGTTGATGTGCTCGCCGGCGAACATCGCTTCGCGGCGCTCCTCGACGCCGCGCTCGCGGGCGAGCTGGCCGAGCAGCATCACCGTCTCGTCGGTGATGCGGTTCTTCGAGAAGTCGAGGTGGAGGCCGGCGCCATCGGCGATGAGGCGCTCGCCGCGCTGTGGATCGGCGGCGAAGAGATCGCGCAGGTGCTGCCCCTCGATCTCGGCGAAGTGGCGCTGCAGCGACTTCCAGGCGGGCTGCTCGCGCAGCGTCGGGGCGGAGCTCACCCGGTGAGCGCCCCGCGCTTGGACTCGATCGATCCCAGCATGTCGTCCCAGGACTTGACGAAGGCCACCTTGCCCTCTTCCTGTAGACGCTCGGCCAGTGCCTCGACGTCGATCCCGGCCTCGCCGAACCGGGCCAGCACCTGCTCGGCGTCGCCGCCGTCAGGAGGCATGGGCTCGCCGACCTCGCCGTGGTCGGCGAAGGCGTGCAGGGTCGGCTCGGGCATGGTGTTGACCGTGAACGGGGAGGCGAAGCCCTCGATGTAGAGGACGTCGGAGGCATCGGGGTCCTTGGTGCCGGTGCTGGCCCAGAGCAGGCGCTGCGGCCGCGCGCCTTCGTTCATCAGCCGCTGCATCCGCTGTGAGTCGAGCAGCTCACGGTAGGCGTGGTAGGCGCGGAGGCCGATCGCCAGGCCGAGCCGGTTGCGCAGGTCGTCCGGCGCTTCGTCGGAGACGGCGACGTCCCAGCGGCTGATGAAGAGCGAGGCGACCGAGGCGATGTCGGGATCGAGGCCGGCCTCGATCCGCCGTTCGATGCCGCGCAAATAGGCGTCGGCGGCGGCGAGGTAGTGCTCGCGGGAGAAGAGCAGGGTGACGTTGATCGGGATCCCGGCGAAGATCGACTCCTCGATCGCCGGCAGGCCCGCCTTGGTCCCGGGGATCTTGATGAAGAGGTTGTCGCGCTCGGCGCGGCCGTGCAGCTGCGCCGCCTGCGCGATCGTCGCCGCCGTGTCGTCGGCAAGCAGAGGCGAGACCTCGAGCGAGCAGTAACCGTCGACCCCGGCGGTGCGCTCGTGGACCGGCCTGAAGAGCTCGGTGGCGTCGCGCAGGTCGGCGAGCGCCAGCTCGAAGAAGACCTCCTCTGCCGAATCGCCGTTCTGGCTCAGCTCGACGATGTGCTGGTCGTAGACCTCGCCACCGGAGATTGCCTTGTCGAAGATCGTCGGGTTGGAGGTGAGGCCGGTGACCGACAGCTCATCGATGTAGCCGCTGAGCGTGCCGTCCTCCAGCATCGTGCGGGTGATGTTGTCGAGCCAGAGGCTCTGGCCCAGCTCGTGCAGCTTGGCGGTCGGCTTCATGAGAGCAGCTCCTTTGCGGCTTCGGCCACCCGGTCGGGGGTAAAGCCGAACTTGGTTTGGACGTCCTTCAGCGGGGCCGAGGTGCCGAAGGTGTGCATCCCGATCTTGACACCGGCGGGGCCCACGTAACGGTCCCAGCCCAGGGTCGAAGCCTCCTCGACCGAGACGCGAGCGGTGACACCCGGCGGCAGCACCTCGTCGCGGTAGGCGTCGTCCTGGCGGTCGAACAGCTCCCAGCAGGGCAGGCTGACGACGCGTGAGCGAATTCCCCCGGCACTCAATTCCTCGTGGGCGCCGAGCGCCAATGCGACCTCGCTGCCGGTGGCGATCAGGATCACATCGGGATCGCCGCCTTCGGCATCGGCCAGCACGTAGCCGCCGCGGCGCAGCCCCTCGGCGGAGCCGTAGAGGGAGCGATCGAGCACGGGCACGTCCTGGCGAGTGAGGACGAGCGCGACCGGCTGGTGGTGGCGGTCGAGCGCGACGCGCCAGGCCTCGGCGACCTCGTTGGCGTCGGCGGGGCGGATCACGTCGAGACCGGGGATCGCGCGCAGCGAGGCGAGCTGCTCGACCGGCTGGTGGGTGGGGCCGTCCTCGCCGAGACCGATCGAGTCGTGGGTGAAGAGGTGGATCACCGGCAGCTCCATCAGCGCCGAGAGCCGGATCGCCGGCCGCGCGTAGTCAGAGAAGGTCAGGTAGGTGGACCAGAGCGGGCGCAGCTTGGAGAGCGAGAGGCCGTTGGAGATCGCCGCCGACTCGTGCTCGCGGATCCCGTAGTGGAGCTGGCGGCCGTCGTAGCTGCCGGGCTCGAAGTCGGCGGCGCCTTCGAGGCGGACCGAGGTCGAATCGGTGAGGTCGGCGGAGCCGGCGAGCAGCCAGGGAAGGCGCTTGGCGACCGCGTTCTCGACCTTCTGCGAGGCCTTGCGGGTGGCGATTCCCTTCTCGTCGGGATCGAAGCCGGGGATGTCGGCGTCCCAGTCTTCGGGCAGCTCACGCTTCTGCATCGCCTCGATCTCCGCGGCGAGCGCGCCGTTCTCCCTCGCGTACTCGGAGAGCTGCCGCTCCCACTCGCCGCGCAGCTCGGCACCGCGCCTGCCGATGCCTTCGGCGAAGCGCTCCAAGACCCCGTCGGGAACGAGGAACTGGGCGTCCTCGGGCCAATCGTAGGCGCGCTTGGTCTCCCGCACCTCCTCCTCGCCGAGCGGCTCGCCGTGCGCGGCGGACGTGTCCACCTTGTGCGGCGAGCCCCAGCCGATGTGGCTGTCGACGACGATCAGAGTCGGACGGCCTTCCTCGCCCTTGAACTCCTCGAAGGCGGTCGCGATCAGGTCGGTGTCGTTCGCGTCGCCAACCCGGGTCACGTTCCAGCCATAGCCCATGAAGCGGGCGGCGACGTCGTCGTCGTAGGCGAGGTGGGTCTTGCCGTCGATCGTGATGTGGTTGTTGTCGTAGATCCAGCAGAGGTTGTCGAGCTGCAGGTGGCCGGCGATCGAGGCGGCTTCGCTGGAGACGCCCTCCATGAAGCAGCCGTCGCCAGCGATCGCGTAGACGTCGAAGTCGAATAGCTCGAAGCCCGGCTGGTCGTAGTGGGCCGACTGCCACTTGGAGGCGATTGCCATCCCGACCGAGGTGGCAATCCCCTGACCGAGTGGTCCGGTCGTCGTCTCGACGCCTGAGGTCCAGCGGTACTCGGGATGACCGGGGGCTCGGGAGCCAAGCTGGCGGAAGCTCTCGATGTCGTCGAGGCTGACCGCCGGATCGCCGACGATCTCGTAGTCGGGGTCGACCGCTTTCACGCCGGCGAGATGCAGCAGCGCGTAGAGCAGCATCGAGGCGTGCCCGGCGGAGAGGACGAAGCGGTCGCGCCCAGGCCAGATCGGATCGGCCGGATCGAAGCGCAGGAAGCGCTGCCAGAGCGTGTAGGCAACCGGGGCCAGCGCCATCGGCGTCCCTGGATGGCCGGAATTGGCCTTCTGGATCGCGTCGATCGAGAGCGTGCGGATCGTGTTGATGCAGAGCTGGTCGATGTCCTTGCTCATGACCGGAGTCCGATCCTAGTCATTTGTGCTCAAGGCTCGATGCGGGTGATCGCGCCGTCGCCGTTGTCGGCGACCCAGACGGCTTCCTCGCCGACCACGACGGCCCCCGGCTCGCTGCCGACGCCAACCGGGTCGCCGATGACCTCGCCGTCGTCGAGGCCGATGCGGGTGACAGTTCCGTCGGCCGCGCTGGCAACCCAGACGGCGCTGGTCCCAGCGTCGATCCCACCGGCCCGTTCCCCAACCTCAACCGGGTCGCCCAGCGTCGCCTGGGTCGCCGGGTCGACCCGAGTCACCGTGCCCGAGCGGCTGTTGGCGACCCAGACCAAGCCATTTCCGACAGTCACCCCAGCCGGGCCGCGCCCAGCGAGAATCGGGTCGCCGGCAATCATGCTGCCGAGGTCGATCCGCTGCACCGTCCCGGTCGAAGCGCTGCTCACCCAGAGCCCTCCCGCCCCAACCGCGAGCCGTAGCGGGGTAGCGCGAGGTGCGATGCCCCGCCTAACGACCTTCGCGCCCTCGGCATTGATCGCGCTGACGCCGGCGCCATCCTCATCGGCGACCCAGACCCGCTTACCGCCAAACGCGATCGGGCCGGGGCGACCGCCGACCCGGACCCTGTCGACGACGCGGTTCGAGGCCGGATCGACGCGGAGGATCTCGCCACTGCCCGGCCGGGAGACCCAGACCGATCCCGCGCCGACGGCGACGCCGGAGATCCCGGCGCCGATGCGCAGCGGCTTGCCGGCCACCTTGCGCGTGTCCGGATCGATCCGCGTGAGGGTCCCATCGGGTTCGCTGGCGACCCAGACCGCCCCCTCGCCGGTCGCCAGCCGCAGCGGGCCGTTACCGACCGCGATCGGCGAAGAGACGGAGACGTCTTCGCCGCCGAGGAATAGAAACGCCAACCCAATCAAGCCGGCGACGACAGCGACTGAGGCGCCTAGCCATTGCTTCGCCCTTGGGCCGATGCGCCGGCCCCCGGACGCCGGACTCCCGATTCGAACCGTGGGACTCTCCGCGCTCGCGGAGAGGACTCGCGTCGCCGTCGGGGTCGCGCCCTCCTTCGCCTCCGCGGCCGCGATCAGCCCGCCCGCCGTGGGATAGCGATCGGCCGGGTCTTTCGATACCGCCCGCTCGATCACCGCGTCGATTCCCTTCGGCATCTCCGGCTCGGTGTCGGATTCCTTGCGGGCATAGGGGACGACGCCGGTCAGCGCCTCGTAGAGGACACAGCCCAGCGAGTAGATGTCCGCGGCCGGGCCCACCCCCTGCCCCCGCCACTGCTCCGGCGCCATGTACTCGGCGGTGCCGACGATCGAGGTGCCGCTGCCGGCACCGGTGTCTGCATAGGCCTTGGCGAGGCCGAAATCGGAGAGGTAAGCCCGGTCCCCTTCAACGAGGATGTTGTGTGGCTTGACGTCGCGGTGGACGATGCCGGCGGCATGGGCGGCGTCGAGCGCTTCGGCAACCTGGCCCAGCAGGGCGATCGCCCTCGCCGGGGACAGCGGCCCCTCGCGGTCGATCAGCTTCTTCAGGTCACCGCCTTTGACCAGCCGCATCGCGACGATCAGCTCGCCCTCCTCCTCGCGGGCGTCGAGGATCGGCACGACGCCGGGGTGGTCGAGGCTGGCGGCGAGGCGGGACTCGCGCAGGAAGCGGTGGCGGAAGCCCTCCTTCTCGGCGAGCTCACGGGCGATCACCTTGAGCGCAACCTGGCGGTCGAGGGCGAGGTGGGTCGCCTGGTAGACGACTCCCATCCCGCCGCGCGCGATCAGCGCCTCGATCCGGTAGCCGGCAAGCGTGGAGCCGATTGCCGGTTCTCCCATGCGGCGGTTATACCGGCGCGGAACGACGAAGAGGTCCCCTCCGCCAAGCGAAGGGGACCTCTTCAGGGGAGCCAGGAAGAACTAGCCGCGCACCGGCTGCCAGGTGATTACCGGGCCGAGGGTGGTGACGGTACCCGGCGTGGCCGAGGGTTCAAGCGGTTCGAAGCCTTCGGCCAGCTCAGTGGTGGAGCCGTTTGCGACGTTGATCGAGGCGAGCTGCTCCCGCCCGTCCGCCTCGATGAAGGCGGCGACCTTTTTCCCGTCCGAGGAGAAGACCGAGCTGGTCTGCGACCCGTCGGGCAGCTCGCTGAGCTTGCGGGCACGGCCAGGGCCGATCCGCTTCACCCAGAGGCCCCGATCGCGGCGGAAAAGCACCGTGTGGCCATTGGGTGAGACGTCTTCGACATAGGCCGAGCCAACTCCGGCGACCTGCGGGCGGACCCTGTCGCCGTTGCGTTGCATCGTGTAGACGTCGGCGTAGGCACTTGGGCCTTCGCCGCTCTCGCCGCGGCTGTAGACGATGCCCCCGGCGAAGTAGCGGGGAGTGAACTCGTCGAGCCGCGCCGTCCTCGTCAAGCGCGCGGCGCCTGCACCGGAGGGGCGCACCGAGTAGAGGTCGTCGGCCGTCCCACCGCCGGTCTCGGCAGTGCTGCGGACGAAGACGATCAGACGACCGTCCGGCGAGAAGGACGCTTCGTGGTCGTCTTCGGGGGTGGTGGTCAGCGCCCTGGCTCCCCCGCCCAGCGTGCTCACCGAGTAGAGGTCGGCAGGCGCGCCGGTGGCAGAGCGCCGCTCGAAGACGACGATCTTGCCGTTGGGCGAGACCTTCGGCGCCGCATCGAGCCCAGCTCCACTGGTAAGCCGGCGCAAGCCCGAGCCGTCGGCGCGCACCGAGAAGATGTCGCCGCTATGGACGAAGGCAATCGCCCGTCCATCCGGTGAGAAGGCCGGTTCGGTGTCGGTTGGGTCTTCGGTGAGTTGATTGAGCCGGCCGTCACGCACCGCGTAGAGACCGCCTTCGGTCGTCGTCGTCTCTTTGCCTTCTTTGTCGGTGACCGTTTTGGCGATGACCCGGGAGAAGACGACGGATCCCGAGGAACTTGCTGCCAGCGCGCTGCTTGCCGGAAGCAGAGCAAGAGCGAGGACGACGAGCAGGCCTTTGATGATCGTTCGGTTGAGCATTGGACTCCCCTTCTGAGTGGATTGCGTTTGCTCAACCGATGGTCGGGCGTGAAGGCGAGCGCGCCAACGACAGCGGCGCCCCCTTCCGGGACACGTTTGGCTCGGTCCGGGTCAGTGCGTTAGCGAGAGCGGTCGAGGCCGAGCTCGATCACCCGGGCGGCGATCAGGCGGGGGCGCTCGCGGCCGCTGTCGCCGGAGATGTCGAGCTTCGCGGCAAGGGCGTCGAGGCGGCGCTGCGCCGTGCGCTCGCTGACGTGGAGCGTCTCAGCGAGCTCGGCGCGGGTTGCTGGGCGCCCGGCGAAGGCACCCTCGCTGCGATACGGAGCGACGAGGGCAGCCGCCGTCGCCCGCTCCTCCTCGCTGAGGGCGACCGAAGGCTGGGCCGCCGGCACCGTTCCCCCCGCCCTGCCGGGAATCGGATCGGAGACTTCGAGCCGGTGAGTGCCGACCAGCAGCGTGTCGCCGTCGCGCAGGCGGCGGGGCCGGTCGAGCGGCTCGCCGTTGAGCGCGGTGCCGTTGCTGCTGTCGAGATCGGTGGCCATCAGGGCCCCGCCGCGGTTTTCGATCTCGAGGTGGTTCCAGGAGACCGCCTCGTCGTCGATGTGGATCTCGGCCTCGGGGTCGCGCCCGACCAGGATGCGCCCCGCGGGCAGGGCGACCGACCGCGGCTCACCGCCTTCTCCGCTCAGCCAGATCCGCGCGTCCATCTCATCGCGAGCATAAAGTCCCGCCCGGTGACCGACGCCGACGCAGAGAAGCGGATCGCTGCCGAGGCCGCTGCCGAGCTGGTCGAGGACGGGATGACCGTCGGCCTCGGAACCGGCTCCACCGTCGCCCATCTGCTGCCGGCGATCGCAGCCCGCGGGCTGAGCGGGATCCGTTGCGTGGCGACCTCGGTGGCAACCGGGGAACAGGCACGCAGCCTGGGCATCCCGGTCGAGGAGTTCAGCCAGCTGGAGCGGCTCGACATCGCGATCGACGGCACCGACCAGGTCACCCCCGACGGCTGGCTGATCAAGGGTGGCGGCGGCGCCCACCTGCGCGAGAAGATCGTTGCCGCCGCGGCAGAGCGTTTCGTCGTCATCTCCGACTCGAGCAAGCCGGTCGACGTGCTGAGTGGACCGGTGCCGCTAGAGCTGTTCGCCTTCGGCCTGCGCTCGACCCTGGCGCGGCTAGGCGGCGAGGTCGAGCTGCGAGACGTGCCCCGGAGCCCGGACGACGGCGTGATTGCCGATTACAGGGGCGAGGTCGGCGATCCGGCTGCGCTCGCGGCACGCCTCGAGACCGACCCCGGCGTCGCTGCCCACGGCCTCTTCCCGCCGGATATGGTCAGCGAGGTGCTGGTGGGGGCCGGGGGCACCGTCGATCGCCTGACGCTGACCTAACTTCAAAGGAGACCCAGATGAGTGACTTCGCCGGGCTGTCGATCGACGGCCGGATCGCCGTCCCCAACGACGCCGACTGGGACGAGGCGCGCGCCGCCTGGAACCTGGTGGCCGACCAGCTGCCCGAGGCGGTCGCCTTCGTCGAGAGCGCCGGGGACGTCGCCAAGACGGTGAGCTTCGCCGCCGCACACGGCCTCAAGGTCACCGGCCAGGGAACGGGCCACGGCGCCTTCGCCCTCGACTCGCTCGACAACACGATCCTGATCAAGACCGAGCGGATGCGCGGGATCGAGATCGATCCAGAGGCGCGAACCGCGCGGGTCGAGGCCGGCGTGCTGGTGCTGGAGCTGAGCGAAGCGGCGCAGGCCCACAACCTCAGCTCGATGCCGGGCTCCGCTCCCGACGTGGGCGTGACCGGCTACTCGCTGGGTGGCGGCCTGAGCTGGCTGGCCCGGCGCTACGGCTTCGCCTGCAACCGTGTCCGCGCGATCGAGCTCGTCACCGCCGACGGCGAGGCGCGCACGGTCGACGCCGAGAACGACCCCGATCTCTTCTGGGCGCTGCGCGGTGGCGGAGGCGGCTACGCGATCGTCACCGCCCTGCACCTCGACCTGATCCCGATCGGCGACATCTACGCCGGCGCCCTGCTCTGGCCCGCTGCGGTCGGCGCCGATGCGGTGAAGACCTACCGCGACTGGGCGGAGGCCGTCTCCAACGACGTCACCTCGGTCGTCCGCTTCCTGCGTCCACCGCCGGTGCCGGACGTGCCGGAGCAACTCCGCGACGTTCCATTGCTGACGATCGACGCCGCCTGCATCGGCGGTCAGGCCGAGGGCGAAGCGGCGATCGCCGCCCTGCGTGAGATCGGTGAGCCGATCATGGACACCTTCGGCCAGATCCCCGCCGAGGGGCTCTGCCGGATCCACATGGACCCCGAGCAGCCAGTGCCGGGATTGGGCCACCACCGTCCGATCCGCGAGCTCCCCGACGAGGCGATCGACGCCTTCACCGCGCTCGCCGGGCCCGATGCGGGCTCGCCCCTGCTGCTCGCCGAGCTGCGCCAGCTGGGCGGCGCGCTGGCGCGCCCAGACGAGAACGGCGGCGCCCTCTCCCACCTCGACGCCGAGTTCGTAATGTTCGGCATCGGCATGCCGATGACGCCCGAGCTGGGCCAGGCGATCAACGGCCACCTCGACCGCCTGCACGCGGCGATGGGGCCATGGGCCGCGGACGGCGGCTACTTCAACTTCGCCGAGCGCCCCTGCGATACCGACGCGATCCTCCCCGCCGACGTCTGCGCCCACCTATCCGAGGTGAAGCGCCGCTACGACCCCGACGGCATGATCGTCGCCAACCACGCGGTAGCGCTTACCCCCGCGGCGTAGCTAAAGCTTGGATTTATCCCGAATCTACCCCAATAGGGGTAGATAGTGGGCTAAAATACCCACTATGGCTTTCATAGTCCCCAGCAAAAGCGGAAGGTTCGAGATACGCGAGTCCCGGAGCACGCCAGCCGGGCCGCGCAGCCGCACCCTTGCGTCTTTTCGCGAGCTAGACGATGAGGTCATCGAGAAGGCGCGCAATCAGGCCGACAAACCGCCCAGCCGGGAGCAACTGATCGATGCGGCCAGACGCGTAGGCGCGCCGGTTGCCCGATCGGCCGCCGACCAAGCAGCGCGCGAGTTGATCGCCGCCCTGGGCAAGGGGAATGAGCCGGAACCCAAGCTGCGACGCCTCCTCACCGCCAAGCTCAGCGATGACTCGAGGGAGGCGACTACTCCGTCCGATCCAGGACGAGCAGTGGCCGAATGGATGGCCTCAACCCCGGCGGAGCGCGGCAAGGCGCTCGTCGACCTCCTGCTGCTCGCCGATGCGCTGCCACATAGCGGCCGCCGAGGCAAGCCTCTTCGTTTCCCGCGGCTCGAAACGAGACCGCTGTGACCCAAGGGCCGAATGGACCCTCGACGGCCGAGCCATCCCTACCGAACAAGGTCATCGCGATCCATGACGCCCTCCGTGCTAAGAAAATCCCCCACGCGATCGGTGGTGCCCTTGCGCTTGCCTACTATGCGGAGCCGCGTTCGACGATCGACATCGACCTCAACGTCTTCGTACCCGTTTCAAGGTCCCCGCTGGTGATCGACGCATTGGCCCCACTCGGAATCGATGTTGATGGCCTCGATCAGGATGCCCTCGCCCGCGACGGGCAATGCCGTCTCTGGTGGGGCGACAACCCGGTCGATCTGTTCTTCGCCTATGACGAGATCCATGAGGAGATGCGCAAAGAGGCCCGGCAGGTTCCGTTTGCGGACACGGCACTGCCGATCCTGGCGCCTGAGCATCTCGCCGTCTGCAAGGCGATGTTCGATCGACCCAAGGACTGGCTGGACATCGAGCAGATGCTGATTGCAACCGACGACCTGAACCTCGGCGAGATCGAAGGCCAGCTGCACCGGATGGTGGGCCCCGAAAACCCCAGACTGCAACGCCTCGAGGAACTCAAGGCCAAGCTGGCGATCGAAGGCTAGGAGCCTACGGCAGCCTCGTCGGCAACGACGACCATGTCGTCGTTCTCTACCCGACCGGCGGGGATCGACGTGTCGCCGGCTAGGAGCTTGGCGAGGGGCTCGCGCTTCTTCGCCCCAGTGACCAGCCAGACGATGCGGCGGGCTTCGGCGAGGGCGGGATAGGTGAGGGTCATGCGGTGGTAGTCCTGATAGGCGGTCTCGGTCAGGGCGACGCGGCGGTCGGCCTCCCCGAGCACGGGGTCGCCGGGAACCAGCGAGGCGGTGTGGCCGTCCGGGCCGAGGCCGAGGTGGACTAAGTCGAGCGGCTGGGGAAGCTGCGATTCGTACTCGCGCGCCGCGCCATCGAGGTCGCGCTGGGTGACCGGCATCGGCCGCAGCGCGGACTGGTGGTCCATCGAGAGGCCGAGCACCATGTGGGTGAGGTTGCGGTCCTCGCTGCCGGGGGAGGCGATCCGCTCGTCAACCTGGAACAGCTCGGTCTCGGGCCATGGCATCGCTTCCTGTTCGCCGAGGATCGCGAGCATCCCCCAGGGGGTGCGGCCGCCACTCATCGCCAGCGAGAAGATGTTGCGCTCGGCGACCGCCGCGGCGCCCGCGGCGGCGATCAACTCGGCTGCACGCCGGGCCGCCGCCTTTTCGTCGGCGACCACTTCGAGGTCGATGCCCACCGGCCGGGCCTACCTAGGACGGCTTCTCGTCGTGGCCACCAAACTGCTTGCGCATCGCCGAGAGCACCTTGTCGGCGAAGTCGTCGAGCCCGCGCGAGTAGAAGCGCTCGTACAGCGCCGTGGTCAGCACCGGCGCCGGCACACCCTCGTCGATCGCGGCGATCGAGGTCCAGCGGCCCTCGCCGGAGTCCGAGACCCGGCCGGCGAAATCGGAGAGATCAGGCGATTCCTGCATCGAGGCGGCGGTCAAGTCGAGCAGCCAGGAGCCGATCACGCTGCCGCGGCGCCAGACCTCGGTCACCTCGGGCAGGTCGAGGTCGTACTGGTAGTACTCGGGCTGCTCCAGCGGCGCCGTCTCGGCATCGGCCTCGCGCTGGACCTTGCCGGCGTTGGCGTTCTTGAGGATGTTCAGCCCCTCGGCGTAGGCGGCCATCACCCCGTACTCGATCCCGTTGTGGACCATCTTCACGAAGTGCCCAGCGCCGTTGGGACCGCAGTGGAGGTAGCCGTTCTCCGCCGGGCCCGGATCACCCGAGCGCCCCGGCGTGCGCTCCGCCGACTCGACCCCTGGCGCCAGCGAGGCGAAGACCGAGTCGAGCCGCTCCACGGCGCCGTCGGGGCCGCCGATCATCAGGCAGTAGCCGCGGTCGAGGCCGAAGACGCCACCGCTGGTGCCGCAATCGACGAAGTCGATCCCCTTCGCCCGCAACATCGCCGCGCGGCGGATGTCGTCGCGGTAATAGGAGTTGCCGCCGTCGATGATCGCGTCGCCCGAGTCGAGCACGGCGGCGACCTCCTCGACCGTCTTCTCGGTGATCTCACCAGCCGGCACCATGACCCAGACCGAGCGTGGCGCGCTCAGCTTCGAAGCGAGATCCTGCAGAGACGAAGCGCCCTCGGCACCCTCTCCAGCCAGTTCGGAAACGGCGTCGGGGTTGACGTCGTAGGCGACGATGCGGTGGCCGTCGCGCATCAGCCGGCGTGCCATGTTGGCGCCCATACGGCCGAGTCCGACCATTCCCAGGTCCATGGTCGCTAACCCTATGCCAGCCGAGCGACGTTTGGCTGCCTGGCCAACGGATAGCCTGCGGCTGGATGGCGAAGAACGACGTCAAGGCAGCCGACGTGCTGACGATCTTCGGGATCACCGGGGACCTAGCGAAGAAGATGACCTTCCGGGCTCTCTACCGGTTGGAGGCGCGAGGCAAGCTCAACTGCCCGATCGTCGGCGTCGCGATTGACGACTGGAGCCGCGAGCAGCTGTGCGATCACGCCCGCGAGGCGATCGACTCGACCGTCACCGAAGCCGACGAGGCCGCCGTCTCCCGGCTCCTCGCCCGGATCTCCTACGTCCAGGGCGACTACGCCGACGCCGCCACCTTCAAGCGGGTCGCCGAGGCGGTCGGCGATGCGAAGCGGCCGGTCTTCTACCTCGAGATCCCGCCCTCGCTGTTCGCCACGGTCGTCCACGGCCTCGCTGACGCCGGCCTAGCCGAGAACGCCCACGTCGTGATCGAGAAGCCCTTCGGCCACGACCTGGAGTCGGCCCGCGCGCTCAACGCCGACCTCTGCGAAGCGCTGGACGAGAAGCAGATCCTGCGCATCGACCATTACCTGGGCAAGGAGCCGGTGATGGACATCACCTACCTGCGCTTCGCGAACTCGGTGCTGGAGCCGGTCTGGAATCGCGAGCACGTCTCCCACGTGCAGATGACGATCGCCGAGGACTTCGGCGTCGAGGACCGCGGCCGCTTCTACGACGCGGTCGGGGCGATGCGCGACGTGATCCAGAACCACGCCCTGCAGGTGCTCGCGTTGGTCGGGATGGGGCCGCCGACCAGCAACCATCACGACTCCGTCCGCGACAAGAAGCTCGAATTCTTCAAGGCGACGCGCACGGCCGACCCCAAGCGCTACGTGCGCGGACAGTACGACGGCTTCCTCGACGTCAAGGACGTGGCGCCGGGCTCGACCACCGAGACCTTCGCAGCGGTCGAGCTGGCTGTCGACAACTGGCGCTGGAGCGGCGTCCCCTTCTTCATCCGGGCCGGCAAGTGCATGCCGGTCAAGTCGAGTGAGGTGACCGTCGTCTTCAAGCGGCCGCCGCGGCTCGGCGTCGGACCGAAAACGCAACCCGAGGCGAACCGGATGACGGTGCGGATCGAGCCCGAGCCCGGAGCGCGCCTCGGCCTCTTCGCCAAGCAGGCGGGCGAGGAGGCGTTCGAGCCGGCCGACCTCGAGGTGCTCTTCGAGAAGACGCCGGGCGAGGAGCCGGAGCCCTACGAGCGGCTGCTCGGGGACGCGATCGCCGGCCACCACCAGCTCTTCACTCGCCAGGACGCGGTCGAGGAGACCTGGCGGATCGTGCAGCCGCTGCTCGACGACCCGCCCCCGGTGCACCCCTACGAGCCCGGGACCTGGGGACCGCCCCAGGCGGAGGACTTGACCCGCGGCCTCTGCAAGTGGCACGAGCCCTGGCTGCCCGAACTGGTGCCCGGTGGAGTCCTCGGTTTCTAGCGGCGGCCGAAGTTAGTCGGTGGAGTGCCGCGACGGGGTCGCCCGCCGGCCAAGGCTGGCGATGCGAACCGCCACCGTCTCACCGGTGCGCCTGATGATGTGCGCGTCGTCCTGGCCGAACACTGCATCCATGTTCGCCTGAAGCTCCTGGTCGGCCTCCTGCTCGACGAGATTCTCGAACTCGCCGGCCTGCAACTCCGGCAGGCTCCCCACCGTCCGAGGACCAGAAGACCAGCCCGCCTCGGTGCCGTTCACAGGCTCCAAAACCACATTGCGCTCAACGTTCATCGAGTACCTACCTTACCTTGAGTCTCTGCAGAAATTCGCAACGCCGCTTGCGGGGCGGCTCGCGGAGTGCCTCCAGCTCCCGAATTCGCTCTCCTGCGAGGAACGCCTGCCCGGTCTGAGGAGACACGTGCACCTCGCCGGGGTTGGGACCAAAGCGGAGCCCTATCCCGCGAAACACCAGTCCGGCGAGCGGAGCGACAACGAGCAGCAAGCCGAGGGCCAGCTTCTCGGCGAGCTCATACAGGCCCGCGCCGTCATCGAACGCCGCCCGCACCTCAATGCAGCCGAGGGCGAGCAGGGTGACCGCCGCCACGGAGGCCGAGAGCGAGATGTAGTGCCGGTCGTCCTTGATCTTGACCGCAGCGCGGTCGTTGGCGACCAGGACCATCGGCACGATCAGCAGGAGGAGAGCAACCGCGCCGGCGGCCCGTAGAACCGAGGTGTCGGCCATCTCCATCAGGAAGCCGACCGCGAGCGCCGCCAGTCCGAATAGCCCGATCATCACCACCCACTGCTTCAGCGGGGAGTCGAGCTTGCGCAGCTGCTGCCAGACCAGCGGGCTCGAGAGCAGCCAGCTGGTCGCCAGTGGGACAGTCGCCGCGGTCGCGACGGTCGCGCAGGCGGTCCAGATCGCGACAGAGCCAAGGTTGAATGGAGCCGCCCCGATCAGCACCGAAGTCGCCACCAGCGCACATAGCCCGGTCACCAGCAACAGAATCTTGGCGCCACCGATGAATCGAGCCACTGGCGCCTCTTCGGTGCCGTAGACCAACGCTCCCAGCAGTGCGGGTGCGACCAGCAGCAGACCGGCGAGGATCTCGTTCTTACCGGCGTTCCTCTCGTTGCCGACCAGCAGCGTCGGTTCGCTGGCCACCAGTGCCCAGAGCACCATCGAGGTGATCGTTCCCGCCAGGAACCAGAGGATCGGAAAGGCGCCACCGCCAACCCCCACCGTCGCTCGAATCATGAGGTTGCCCAAGGTCCTCGCTTCCGGTAGGTAGAGGTGGGTGGTGCGCGACCCCATGGAGCTGCGGCCAGGGAGGCCTTTTTCCACCCCGTCGTCAGTCGTCACCTTTACTGCCCTCGGGCTCAGCCCGCTCGGGCACTCGAATTCGAAATGGTAAGAGTCGCACCGACCCGTATAGATAGTGGGAAAGTCAAGCTCGATTGGCATCCAGGCAAGCGGCTGCGCCACACGCTCCCCCAGGGCCGACAAGCTGAACCGGTAGCCCTTGAGACCGTACTTCGCATGTCCGGTGCCCAGAGCCTCGTCCGCCCGCCTTGCTTTCCGGAGCCGAATGCTCGGAAACCTCGGTTTCTCCACACTTCCCAGCTTCCACTGCACAACCGCGCGACGTTCCAAGTCGAAGGCGTAGCTGACGCGGAAGATCCGCTGTTCCCCCGGCTCCCCTTGCACGGGAAGCCATACCACCGAGTGCTCCACCAGCATTTCGAGATCATCGATCAGACCGACTTCCTCCCACCTGCTCAGGGTTGCGGGATTCGCTCGCTCGAATAGTTCGTTGAGAATCACGTTGCTTTTGTAGGGCTGTTTGGTGGCGACATCGAGGAAAATGTCGTTCAGGCTGTCGAAGTCGACGATCCTCCTCAACGGGGCAGGCAGGCTCCGTCGCGCCGCCTCGGTGGCTGCCACCGCCGAGATCCAATTGCTGCGAACGCGGGTTGGAGCGGTGACCAGGGCGCCGTTCTCGTCGTGGATTGCGAGCCCCGCCCTTACCTGCGCCTTGCGCAGAAACATCAGCGGGAAGAGAAAGCGCCGACCCTCGCCGCTCTTGCCACAGTGGGCACCGGGATTCGACGGAAGTTCGAAGTCGACTGCCAGCTGCCAGCGAGCCGTCTGGTCGGAATTCACCGAAACCTTCTCATAGTGACGGTGAATCAGCCCATGCCGGCGACCGAAGTAGTAGCCGGCGACAATCGCTGGTTCCTCCCCCACCCCAACCGAGGGAGGTGGTTTCCGAACCCGCAATCTCAGGGCCGAGGTCCTCAGACCCCCCTCCGCGCGAGTCGCCATTTTCCCACCATAGTGGGTTTTATCGAGTAATGCATTTAATAGGTTCGATATGCACACGTTCAGCAAATACGCCGCTCGAAGCCCTAGCCTGGTCGAATGGACGAGGCGAGGGCGAGGGCGGACGAGCTGCTGCGCGAGCTGGGCTACGCATCCTGGCGGCCGGGGCAGCGCGAGGCGGTGGTCGCGGCACTGGAGGGGCACGACTCGCTGATCGTGATGCCGACCGGTGGCGGCAAGAGCCTCTGCTACCAGCTGCCGGGGCTGGCAACGGAGAAACTGACGATCGTCGTCAGCCCGCTGATCGCGCTGATCAACGACCAGTGGCAGCGGCTCACTGCCGCCGGCCACCCGGTCGCGATGATCACTTCGGGGATGAGCGAAGCGGCGGCTCGCGAGGCGTTGGCTCAGGTTCGCGACGGGCGCGCCCGAATCGTCTACTGCTCGCCGGAGCGGTTCGGCTCGACCGTCTTCCTCGATGCGCTGGCACAGCGAGAGATCGATCTGATCGCGGTCGACGAGGCGCACTGCGTCTCGGAGTGGGGACACGACTTCCGGCCCGACTACCTGCGCCTGCCGCAGATCGCCAACCGACTGGGCCGGCCGACGGTGATGGCCTGCACGGCGACGGCAACGAAGGCGGTGGCGGCGGAGATCGCTAGCCGATTCGAGATGACCGAGCCGCTCCAGGTCCGCGCCGGCTTCGACCGGCCCAACCTCTCCTTCGACATCGTGCAGCTGGAGGGCAAGGGGTCGAAGGCGCGCCGGCTCGCCCTGCTCGAGCACGGCCTCGCCGATCCCGCCAACCGGCCGGCGATCGTCTACTGCGGCACCCGCCGCGACACCGACGAGGTCGCCGAGGCGCTGCACGGTAGCGGGCTCCGTGCGGCCCCCTACCACGCTGGGATGGAGTCGGAGGACCGCAGCGAGGCCCAGCGCAGGTTCATGAGCGAGGAGATCGAGGTCATCGTCGCGACCAACGCCTTCGGAATGGGAGTCGACAAGGCCAACGTGCGCTCGGTCTGGCACATCGCGATCCCGACCAGCCTCGAGGCCTATTACCAGGAGGCGGGCCGCGCCGGACGCGACGGCGAGCCCGCCAGGGCGGTGCTGCTGGCAATGCGCTCCGACCTCGGTCGCTTGGTCCGCTTCAACGAACAGCGCAGCGGCGACCCCGAGCTGGCGATCGCCCACGAGCGCGGATGGCGTGCCTACCGGACGATCAAGTCCTTCATCTACTCGGAGCGCTGCCGGCGGCGTCTCCTGCTCGACCACTTCGGCGACAGCCAGGCCGGAGCGCCCCTGGACCGCTGCTGCGACGCCTGCGACCAGCAGAGCTGGCTGCCCGACCCGGAGACGATCGAGGTCCGCCGGCCGAGCCGGCCGCGCAAGGCCGGGACCACTCCGGCGGCAGAGCTCTCCCCCGCCGACGCTCCGCTCTTCGAAGCGCTGAAAGCGTGGCGGCTCGAAGCCGCCGCCGGCAAGCCCGCCTACACCGTCGCCAACAACCGCACGCTGGAGGCGATCGCCTCGCTGCGGCCGGCGAACACCGCGAGCCTGGCCGCGATCCACGGCGTCGGCCCCAGCTTCATCTCCAAGTACGCCGAGCAGGTGCTGGCAATCGTCGCCACGCATCCGATATGTGATCGATCAGTCGTATCCGCAGCGCTTTCTCAAAACTGAGATTGATCGATCACGTTATCGATTAAACTATGTTATTGTTACCGTTCGATCTCAAATGGACCCGGTGACCAACATCCACTCCCCAGGTGACTTCGGAGCCCAGCTCAGAGCCCGTCGCAAGGGCCAGAAGCTCTCGCAGACGAATGTCGCCGACGTCATTGGCGTCAATCGGCGAGTACTGAGTCAGCTCGAGAATGGGAAGGGCACTGTCCAACTGCAGATCGCCCTCGAAGCCGCCCGAGCCATCGGCCTCGACATCGCGTTGACGCCACGGAAATGAGTCTGCTCACGGTGTACCTCGGCGCCGAGATCGCGGGCACGCTGGCGCTAAAGGACAACGGCAATATCCAGTTCCGCTACTTCGACGAGTACACCGGCCCACCGATCTCCCACGCACTGCCCAAGCAGGCCGACGCACACCCCCACTCCGTTTGCCTGGCCGTGTTCGGAGGCCTGCTCCCGGAAGGCGAAGGCAGGGCGACGATCGCGCGGAAATTCGGCATCTCGAACAGCAACACCTATGCGCTCTTGCACGAACTCGGCGGTGACTGCGCGGGGGCCCTTGCCCTGGTTGACAGCGATTACGAAATGCCCGATGAACCGGAAAGCCGGACCCTCAGCGCCGAGGAATTGGACAGGACAATCCGCGAGCTGCCGGAGCGACCCCTCGCAGCCGACCCGGAGGCTGGCGTTCGGCTCTCGCTCGCCGGCGCCCAGCCGAAGCTGCCGGTGATCCTCGCGGAGGACGAGATATCGCTGCCGCTGAACATGGCAACGGCCACAACGCACATCATCAAGCCGGAGCCAAGGGCATTCCCCGGCCTGGTCGACAACGAGGCCTTCTGCATGGCGCTCGCGCAGAGGGTCGGCCTCCCCACGGCCTCTGCCGGCAAGCTCAGGACCACCTCGGAGATGCCGTACCTGTTGGTCGAGCGCTATGACCGCGATCCGACGGTCGATCCCATTCGCCGGCTGCACCAGGAGGACTTCTGCCAGGCCCTCGGCCGCCCCTCGGAACGCAAGTACCAGAGCGAAGGGGGTCCGTCGGCGAAGCAGTCCGTCGACCTATTGCGTGATGCCTCGGCGGTACCCGCTCAGGATTTGCCCACCTTCTGGCGAACTCTCGTCTTCAACTGGCTGATCGGCAACTGCGATGCCCACGCGAAGAACTACTCCCTGCTCTACGACACGGGAGCGCCGACCTTGGCGCCCCTCTACGACCTGGTCTGCACGACGGCCTATGACAACCTCGAGCGACGGCTGGCGATGAGCATCGGCGGAGCGCGGGCAATCGGCGATGTCGATGCCAAAGCCTGGGACGAGCTGGCGGGAGAGCTCGGCTTTAGCAAGCGGTTCGCCGATTCGGCTCGCGATGAAATCACTAGCCGGGCCGTTGCCGAGGCACGTGCGCTCGCGGAGGAAGAGGCTCACGACAACGAGGCAGCTGGGCGGGTCCTAGCAGGGATCCTCGAGCGAAGCGGCTAGCGGATCGATCGCCGCTTCAGAGTGTTCCATGCAGGCAAACCTCTCACCGGTGGGCCGAAATGTCATCTACACCTCCGACGCGGCTCACCGGTGGGGGGACATCGCGGTCCCCGGTCGAATCAGGCTCGGATGCACTTCTCGATCCACAAGCGAGTCGCCCAGTCGGCACTCGGCGTCGCGCTGCTCTGCCTGGCCTGGGCCTCCTCCGCACCGGCGGGAGCGCTGCTCCCCCGCGGTGACAAGATCTTCTTCGGCGTCAGCGATACCGGCGACCCGGCCGACTTCGGCCAGTTCAGTACCGCCCTGCGCAAGCACCCGGCGCTGATCGAGACCTTCCGCACCTGGGGCTCCGACTTCCCCGAGTCGATCGAACGCTGGCAGGAGGCGCGGGCGCGACCGGTCCTCCACTTCACCACCGCCGACTCGGGCGACGGCCACGAGCTGATCGACCCGCGCGCGATCGCGCAGGGGTACGGCGATGAGTACCTGATCCGGCTCAACCGGCTGTTCTGGGAGAAGGAGATGCGCGCCTACCTGCGGCCGCTGGGCGAGCCCAACCGCTGCATCAACGTCTACGCCTCCTACGACTGCGCCGGCCAGCCGCGCGACGCCGCCCACAAGCCACGCTGGTACAAGCTCGCCTTCCGCCGCATGTACGTCGTCCTGCACGGCGGCGGCAAGCGCAGACAGATCGACGCTCGCCTGGCCAAAGCGGGCCTGCCGCCGCTGAACAGCGAGCTGAGCGGCCTGCCGGCGGCGCCGATCGCGGTGATCTGGAGCACCTTGCCGGCGGGCTCGCCGACCGTTCCCCAGAACCGCCCCAAGCACTTCTATCCCGGCGACGACTACGTCGACTGGGTCGGCACCGACTTCTACTCCGACAACCAGGACTGGAAAGCGCTGAACGGTCTCTACAACCGCTACGCCGACAAGCCCTTCTCATTGCCCGAGTGGGGCGTCTCCAGCGGCGATGATCCCGCCTTCGTCAGGCGCCTGATGACCTGGGTCGAACGCCACCCGCGCTGCAAGATGCTCGTCTACTACCAGGACTTCGGCTCGACCAGTGCCTACCGGATCCAGAACTACCCGGCGAGCCTCGGGGTGCTGAGCCGCAAGCTGCACTCGCCGCGGTTCCCCCACTTCGCGCCCGACCCGCCGCAGGCACCTCCCCCGCCCCCGGGCGGCCTCGCGCCAAAAGGTCTCTAGATGGTCGATTCCACCTGTGGACGAGGAGGAGCCCGGTCGCCCTCCCGTCGAATTGATGGCGCACGGCCTTCGGCCTTAGCGCCGAATCTCGTGCGCGGCTACGCCGCGCGATAGACAGATTGCATGTCGCCGCTTCGCGACATTCGACAGGAGGACGACCGGGCTCCTCCTTTCGACAGGCCTCAGCAAATGACTCGGCCTATGTGTGCGCCAGGGTTTTCAGGCTTCTAGCGGGCTTCAAGCTGAGAGGCGTCTCAGGGAAGGCTCCCGAAGCTCGGTGTGCTTCGACCTGCGCCCCACCGTGGAATCGACATCTAGCGTTGCTTCTGCTGCCGTTTCCTCTGCCTCGGCTTTTGCTGCCGCGCCGGCTTCTTTCTCTGCTTCGCCTTCGGGGCCGCGATGCGCTCGGCGACCGCGGCTTTGTACTCGTAGGGCTGCAATGCGGTGATGCTCGAGTAGCCGGTCAGGTAGAGGCGGCGGCCGTCGGAGATCACCGCCGAGTAGGTGCCACGCGGGTAACGGAAGACGCGCCGGCCGCTGCGCATCATGAAGCCGCTGGTCGACTCGTTGCTGAACTCGGCGACGTAGACGATGTCGCCGACCGCCGAGAGCGAGCCGACGACCTGGCCGCCGGCCGAGCGGCTCCAGCGCACGCCGCCGTCCTTGGCGTCGAGCGCATAGACGTTGCCGTCGAAGGAGCCGATGTAGACGGTCGGCGGGCTGTGCTGGGTGGTCGAGACGGTCGGCCCGGAGTAGGCGTAGCCGCCGGTCGAGTAGCTCCAGGCGACCTCCCCGTCCCGAAGGTCGAAGCTGTAGACGCGGGCGTCGTTGTTGCCGGCGTAGACGCGACCGAAGGCGACGGCTGGCGTCGAGTAGAAGGCGCCCGAGGCGCCGAAGCCCGGGCCGAGCGAGCCGCTCTGCCACCTCAGCTTCCCCGTCTTGGCATCGACGGCGTTCATGTAGCCGCCGTAGTCGCCGACGTAGAGGCTGCCGCCGTAGTAAGCGGGCGCCGACTTGACCGGCCCACCGAGGCTCGTCGCCCAGCGCACGTTGCCGCTGATCGTGCTCAGCGCGTAGAGGTTGCCGTCCTCGCAGCCGAAGTAGACGGTGCGGTCGACCACCACCGGCGAGGACTCGGCACGACCAGGCAACGAGCGCTTCCAGATCGTCTTGCCGGTCTTGGCGTCGAGCTTGACGATGTGACCGGGGACGAGGTTGACGATGTAGAGCCGGTGTTTGTAATAGGTAGGTGAGGAGGCGTTGAGGCGGCCGACGCTGCGCTCCCAGAGCACCTTGCCGCTGTCGGCGTCGAGGGCGCGGGCAGTCCCGTTGTTGTCGACGAAGTAGAGCTTGCCGCCGACGTAGATCGGCGGGAACTCGAGCAGTGGCCTGCCGGTGTAGCGCCAGAGCTTGCGAAAGGGAGGCCTGACTCCCTTCACCGGCAGGTAGCGGGTGCGGGCCGGGTTGAGACCGAACATCGGCCAGTTGACCGTCTTGGCCGCCTTCGGCTTCTGCGGCTTCTGCGGCACGAAGGCGGCATCCGGGTTGTGGACGTCGGCGGGACGCTTGAGCAGCTCGTAGGCAAGCGCGCCGCCGGCAGCGGCGAGCAGGGCGACGGCCGCGAGAACGCCGATCGTGGCGCGGCGGTGCTCACGCCAGAGGTGCTCGACCCGGTGGCGGAGACGGGCGATCGCTGCTTTGCGTTTGGAGGCGGGGCGCTTCTCAGGGCTCATGCGGCGAGCCGGTCATGGTAGGGAACGGCTCAAGGCTGCCCGAAAGCGCGGACGGTCTTCCGGCGGCAGCTAGGCGACCGGGGCGGCGGTGGCGGCGCGGCGCTCGGACTCCTTGGCGATACCACCGAGCAGCTGCTTGATCCCGATCTTGACCACGGCGACCGCCGCGCCGCCGATAACCGGCAGCGTCGGCGTGGTGCGGACGGCGTAGACGACTTTGGTCCCACTGCCTTGCGGGATCAGCTCCACCGTGCCGACGTGATCGCGGACCGGAGCGCCGGTCAGCAACTTGTAGGAGAAGCGGCTGGGGCGCTCGTAGGCGAGCACTTCCTCGCGCAGTGGCGGCCCTACCGAGTGCAAGACGCGGATCGCGCCGACCCCGTTCGGTGCCGGCTCTCCCTCGCGCTCCAGCTCCGACTTGCGCAGCGGCGTGATCTTGGCGTAGGCGCGGTGGTCGACGAGCACGTCGAAGACCGTCTCCGGCGGTGCCGCCACCTCGCGCGTGAACGTAAAGCTCGCCATCGGCGGGGAGGCTACTTCAGCTTCCAGCGCTGTGGGTCCGTGCCCTCGACCGTGACCGCCTCGCCGAGGATCGCCAGGTGGTCGAGGCAGGAGAGGACGATCTGCAGGATCCAGGCGCTGACCGGCGTGTTGAGGTTCTCGGCGCCGACGATGTCGCCGACGATCTCGAAGGCGGGCTTCTCCCCTCCGCCGAGCGACTCGCGCACCTTGCCCAGCAGCTCCTCGACCTGGCGGCGCGCCTCGGCGATCTTCGCCTCCGGATCGCGGAATGGACGGCCGTGCCCAGGCAGGCAGAGGTCGACCGCCAGCGGCTCGATCTCGTCCAGGCCGCCGAGGAACTCGCCGACCGGATCGGGGCTGTGACCGTGGTCGAAGAAGAGCACCGTGCGCCCCAGCAGGTGGTCGCCGGAGATCATCAGCTTGCGCTCGGGCTGGTGCAGGACAACGTGGGACGGTGCGTGGCCCGGGGTCTCGTGCACCTGCCAGGTACCGAGGTCGGTCTCGACCTCGACGCCCGGGAGGAGGTCGCGGTGAGGCTCGACGATCGCGTTGATCCCGTTGTCTTCGTCCCCACTGCGAGCCTCGCGGTAGCGTTCGAGACCGGCGAGCGGAACACCGCTCTGGCGCGCCACCTCGAGCCGCTGCTCGAGCGCCGCGGCCGGATCGTCGGCGAGCAGGCGGACGTGTTCCCAGGCGGGGTGCATCCAAAGCTCGCAGCCAGCGCCCTCGACGATCGGCGCGGCGAGACCGTAGTGGTCGGTGTGCGAGTGGGTGCAGACGAGCAGGCGGACGTCCTCGAGGCCGAAGCCGGCCTGGGCGAGGGCGAGGTCGAACTGACGCATACGCCCTTTGCCGCCGATCCCGGTGTCGAAGAGGACGATGCCGCCGTCGGCCGCGACGGCCCAGGCGTTGCCGTGTGGGACGCCCGGCCAGGGCAGCGGCAGTCGCAGCCTCCAGACCCCGGGCAACACCTTCTCTGTACGCGCCGCCTCGGGGCGCTTGCGATCTTGGCTCATCAGCCAGATCCTCTCAGGAGCCCTCGATACGGCGCGTGACCGCCGTCACGACTCCAAGCTCGGATAGGTTGGCGCGGCATGGAGTCGAGCAGCCCCAAGCGCGCTGGCCTCGTCCTCGCGGCGCTGATCCTGGTCGCCGCGGTTGCAAACCTCAACCTGGCGGTGGCCAACGTCGCCCTGCCCGATATCGGCAAGGCGTTCAACGCCGGGCAGACGTCGCTCAACCTGGTCGCGGTCGGCTACTCGCTCGGACTGGCGACCTCTGTCCTCTATCTCGGCGCACTCGGCGACCGCTACGGGCGCAAGACGATGCTGCTGCTCGGCATGGCGCTCTCGATCCCGCAGGCGCTGGTCGCCGCCTTCGCACCCTCGATCGAGGTCCTCTTCGCGGCGCGGCTGATCGGCGGCATCTCGGCCGGGATGGCGTTCCCGACCACGCTGGCGCTGATCACGGCGCTCTGGTCCGGCGCCGCCCGTACCCGCTCGATCGCCCTCTGGTCAGCGATCGGCGGCGCGATCGCCTCACTCGGCCCGCTGATCTCCGGCGCCCTGCTCGAGCAGTTCGACTGGGGCTCGGTCTTCCTGATCACGCTGCCGCTGGCCGCGCTCGCCCTCTTCCTCGCCTGGCGCTACGTCCCCGCCCACGTCAACGAGACCAGCGACCCGGTCGACAACCTCGGCGGCATCCTCTCGGTCCTGCTGATCGCAGCACTGGTGTTGGGGATCAACCTGGCACCGGTGCCGGGCAAGGGCACGCTGGCGATCGGCCTCGGCCTGGTCGCGATCGCCGCGACGGCCGCCTTCGTCATCCGCCAACGCCGGGCGCGCTCGCCGCTCTATGACCTCGAGGTGGCGACACGGCGGATCTTCTGGGTCGCCGCCTGCGCCGGGATCATCGTCTTCGGCTCGCTGATGGGGGCGATGTTCATCGGCCAGCAGTTCCTGCAGAACGTGCTCGACTACTCGACCCTCGACTCGGGCCTGGCGATCCTGCCGGCGGCGGCGCTGATGGTGGTGGTCGCACCGCGCTCGGCGAAGCTGGTCGAGGCGCGCGGTGCCCGCTTCACCCTCTTGGTCGGCTACCTCTTCTGCGTGCTCGGCTTCCTCACCATGCTGCTGCTCTGGAAGCAGGGCATCTCCTACTGGAAGGTCGGCCTGGGCTATGCCCTGATCGGGATCGGCGTCGGCTTCGCCGGCACCCCCGCCTCGCACTCGCTGACCGGCTCAGTGCCAGTCAAGCGCGCCGGCATGGCCTCCGGCACCGCCGACCTGCAGCGCGACCTCGGCGGCGCGATCATGCAGTCGATCTTCGGCGCCCTGCTCACCGCCGGCTACGCCGCCGCGGCCAGCGCCGCGATCGCCGCCTCCCCCGAAGGCGGCAAGGTCAGCGAGAACGTCCAGGGTGAGCTGACCAAGTCCTTCTCCAGCGCCGCCGACATCGCCGAGCAGTACCCGGGCCATTCGGCGCAGATCATCGCCGCCGCCAAGTCCTCCTTCCTACAGGGCGACGAGCTGGCTTACACCGCCGGCATCGTCGCTATCGCGCTCGGAGCCGCGCTCGTCTTCTTCCTCTTCCCGAAGAAGGAGCAGGAGGAAGCCCTGCTCGAGCGCTACCACGCCGAAGACTCCTAACCCGCCAGCCCGCAACCGCCTCTTGCGAAGATGGCGGCGATGGCCGCCTCCAGCGAAGCCCGCGGGTCCCGGCTCAGCGCG
Source organism: uncultured Solirubrobacterales bacterium (assembly GCA_963807425.1). Lineage (GTDB taxonomy): Bacteria > Actinomycetota > Thermoleophilia > Solirubrobacterales > 70-9 > VRUE01. Next base: position 44,259 of record CAWEBZ010000010.1, read on the forward strand.
AGGCTGCGCGAAGGCGAGCGGGTGACCCCGTTGGAGCTCTTCTTCGACCTGATCTTCGTCCTGGCGCTGACCCAGTGCACGGCGCTGATGTCGCATCACCCGACCTGGGACGGGCTGGCCCAGGGACTGCTGGTCCTCGGCATGCTCTGGTGGGCCTGGACCGGCTACTCCTGGCTGACCAGCGTGATCGACCCGGAGGAGGGGGCGGTACGAATGGTCATCTTCGGCGCGATAGCGGCGCTCCTGCTCGTCTCCCTCTGCGTGCCGGAGGCCTTCGATGACCTGGCGCTCGCCTTCGCACTGATCTACGGGGTCGTGCGGTCCGCCCAAATCGCCCTCTTCATGCTCGCCAGCCCCGAGGACGATGCCCTGCGCCACTCGGTGCTCAGCCTCGCTGCCAGCACGGCTATCGCGGTCACCCTGCTGGTTACCGCATCCTTCTTCGACGGCGTCGCCCAGGGCGCGCTCTGGGCACTCGCCCTCGTCCTCGACATGGCCGGGCCTTACTTCTTCGGCTCGAAAGGATGGAAACTGGTGCCAGGGCATTTCGCCGAGCGCCACGGCCTGATCGTGATCATCGCCCTCGGGGAGTCGATAGTCGCGATCGGAGTCGGCGCCTCGGGCGCGCTCGACTTCGGCATCGGCACCGCCGCCGTGCTCGGGGTGGCGCTGACCGCGGCGATGTGGTGGATCTACTTCGACATCGTCGCGATCGTCGCTGCCCGCCGACTGGAGGAGGCGGAGGTGGGACGGGTCCAGAACGAGATGGCCCGCGACTCCTACTCCTACCTGCACCTGCTGATGGTCGCCGGGATCGTCCTCGTCGCCCTCGGCATGAAGAAGACGATCGGCCACACCGACGAGCACCTTCACGCGGTCCCCGCCTTCGCCCTGCTCGGCGGGCTGGCCGCCTACCTTCTCGGCCACGTCGCCTTCCGCTACCGCCACATCCACACGATCAACCGGCAGCGGCTGCTGCTGGCGATCGTCCTCTTGATCCTGGTCCCGGTGGCGACGGCGGTTCCCGCCCTGGTCGCGCTCGCCGTCGTCAACGTGCTGATCTGGGCGATGATCGCCTACGAGACCCGTAGTTACGGCGAGGGCCGCCACCAGGTTCGGCGGCCGGAAGCAGCTGAAACAGCCTGAGGCTCCCCCAATCGCCCCGCTTGCCCACCCCGTTTGGCTAGCTAGCCAGTCAACCGCCTAGAATCCCGCGGCATGGGCGAGCAGGAGGTGCGGGTAGCGGTCATCGGCGGTGGGATCTCGGGGATCGGCGCCGCCGTTCACATGCGCCGTGCCGGGATCGAGGACTTCGTCGTGCTCGAGCGCGCGGCCGAGGCCGGCGGGACCTGGCGCGACAACACCTACCCCGGCTGTGCCTGCGACGTCCCCACCACGCTCTACTCCTACTCCTTCGCTCCCAAGCCCGACTGGAGCAGAGCCTTCGCCCCCCAGGAGGAGATTCGCCGTTACGTCCTCGACGTCGCGGCCGAGCACGGGGTCGCAGACCGCATCCGCTGCGACACCGACGTCCTCTCCGCCGAGTGGGACGAGGGGCGGCAGCGCTGGCTGATCGAGACCAGTAGCGGCGACTACGCGGCGCAGGTCATGGTCTCGGCCACCGGCCCCTGGAGCGAGCCGGTCATTCCCGACCTGCCGAGGGAAAGGTCTTCCATTCCTCGCGCTGGGACCACGAGCACGACCTCGACGGTGCCCGCGTCGCCGTAATCGGCAGCGGCGCCTCGGCGGTGCAGTTCGTGCCGGAGATCCAGCCGCGGGTCGACCAGATGACCGTCTTCCAGCGCACCGCTCACTGGGTGCTGCCGAAGATGGACGGCCCGGTCGGGCCGCGCACGCAGCGGATCTTCCGCCGCTACCCATCGACCCAGCGCGCCCTGCGCGAAGGCCTCTACTTCACCACCGAGCTGATCGGCGTGGCAATGCGAAACCCGCGCCTGCTGGCGCCGCTGCAGGCGGCCGGGCGGGCGCACCTAAAGCGCACCGTTCCCGACCCCGAGCTGCGTCGCGCCCTCACCCCGGACTACACGCTCGGCTGCAAGCGGCTGCTCTTCTCCAACGAGTGGTACCAAGCGCTGGGCAAGCCCAACGTCGACGTCGTCCCCCACGCCGTGCGCGAGGTGACACCGAACGGCGTGATCGCCGCCGACGGAACCGAGCGGGAGGTCGACACGATCCTGCTCGGCACCGGATTCACGATCACCGACCTGCCGATCGCCGAGCGAGTCCGCGGCCGCGATGGCCGCCGCCTCGATGAGGTCTGGAGCGGCAGCCCGACCGGCTATCTCGGCAGCACCGTCCACGGCTTCCCCAACCTCTTCATCCTTCTCGGCCCCAACATCGGCACCGGCCACTCCTCGGCCTTCCTCCTGATCGAGACCCAGATCGGCTACCTGCTCGAGGGGCTGCGAACGATGTCGCGGGCGAACCTGGACAGCGTCGAGGTGCGAGCCGACGTGCAGGAGCGCTTCAACGCCGAGGTGCAGTCCCGCCTCCCCGGCACTGTCTGGAACGCGGGCGGCTGCATGAGCTACTACCTCGACGCCAACGGCCGCAACAGCACGATGTTCCCCGGCTCGACCTTCGAGCTGCGCCGCCGCCTCGGCCGCTTCGACACCGGCGACTACACGATCCGGGCTGGGGAGCGCGCGCCGGCCGCTGCCTGATGGGGCCGCTCGAGAGGGCGCGGGTGCGCCTGGTCCGTGCGGCGGAGCCGCTGGTCAACCCGCCGTCGAAAGTCGGCGAGACCGAGGTGCGGGCTGCCGTCGCCGGCAAGGTGGTGCTCGTCACCGGCGCCTCCTACGGGCTCGGCGAGGCCACTGCCCGTCGGCTCGCCGCCGCCGGCGCCACCGTCCTGCTTGCAGCACGCTCTGCCGATCGGCTGGAGGAGATCGCGGCTGAGATCGGGGCGGCAGGCGGTGACGCACGGGCGCATGTCGCCGACCTCACCGACATGGCCAGCGTCGACGAGCTCGCCGAGTGGGCGCTGGCGCAATGCGGTCACGTCGACGTCGTCGTCAGCAACGCCGGCAAGTCGATCCGCCGCTCGGTCGCGCTCTCCTACGACCGCTTCCACGACTTCGAGCGCACGATCGGTGTCAACTACCTCGGGCCAATTCGCCTGCTGCTGGCGCTGCTGCCCTCGATGCGCGCCCGCGGCGAGGGCCACATCGTCAACGTCTCGACGATCGGCGCCCGGATCGCACCGGGGCCGCGCTGGGGTGCTTACCAGGCCTCCAAGAGCGCCTTCGACATCTGGCTGCGCAGCGCCGCCCCGGAGCTGCGTGCCGACGGCGTGACCGCGACCTCGGTCTACATGGCCCTGATCCATACGCGGATGAGCGCGCCGACACCGATCTACCGCCACGTCCCCGGCCAGACTCCGGAGCAAGCGGCGGAGACGATCTGCCTGGCGATCGCGCGGCACCCGCGCTCGATCGCTCCGTGGTGGTCGCCAGTCGCCGACGTCGCGACGACGGTGGCGCGAACGCCGTGGGAGGCCGCCACCGGCTTTCTCTTCCGCTTCACCGGAGACACCGCGGCGGCGCAGGGTGGGTCGCGGCAGAGCGACACGAGAAGCACGTCCGCCAAGCCCGATCCGCTCTTCAATCTCCGACTGGCGCGGCGAACGGTGGGAGCGCTGCGCGGCGCCGGCGTCCTCTCCTCCACGCCGCCGTCCAGCCTGCCGGCGGTCGGCCGGGCGCTGCGGATGGACCCGGGTCCGGCGATGCTGGTCGCACTCGGCTCTGCCCGCTACCCGGAGCGCATCGCGATCGCCGACGAGCGGGGCGAGATCTCCTTCGGCGAGCTCGACCGCCGCAGCGAGGCGCTCGCCTCGGGCCTGCGACGGGAGTTTGGAGTCAAAGCCGGGACCGGCATGGCGGTGATGTGCCGCAACCACCGCGGCTACGTCGAAGCGATGGCGGCCGGCTCACGGCTCGGCGCCGATCTGCTCCTGATCGGCACCGACTTCCCGGCGCCGCAGCTCGCCGGTGTGCTTGAGCGAGAGCGCCCAGCCGTCGTCGTCCACGACCAGGAGTTCGAGTCGGTCTTCGAGCGCTCCGGGTTCTCGGGGGCACGGGTTACGGCCTGGTTCGAACAGGAGCCGGACGGCCCGACCCTGGACCGGGTCGCCTCTGGCCATGTTGAGAAGCTCGCCCACACAGCGGAGCGCGGCCGGCTGGTGATCCTCACCTCAGGCACGACCGGCGTCCCCAAGTCCGCCCCCCGCAATCCAGAGCTGGGAGCGGTGATCGGCCCGCTGACGACGATCCTCTCCAACATCCCGTTGCGCTCCGGTGAGCCGATCCTCGTCGCGCCGCCCGCCTTTCACGGCTACGGCTTCGCGACGATCTCGCTGGGGCTGATGCTTGGCATGCCCGTCGTGCTGCAGCGCCGCTTCGAGGCCGAGGCGGTGCTGGCGGCGATCGAGCGCCACCGGGTCGCCACGCTGGTCGCGGTGCCAGTGATGCTCGAGCGGATCATGCGCTGCCCGTCGCAGATCCGGGAGCGCTATGACACTTCCTCCCTGCGCGCCGTGATCTCGGGTGCAGCCCCGCTGCCAGCCCCGACATCGACCGCGGTCATGGACGCCTTCGGTGACGTTCTCTACAACCTCTACGGCTCGACCGAGACCGGCTTCGGCGCGATCGCGGGCCCGGCGGACCTGCGCGCCGCCCCCGGCACGGTCGGCCGGGCGCCGTTCGGGACGACGCTGAAGATCCTCGATGCCGAGCGGCGCGAGGCGGCACCGGGAGAGGTCGGCCACGTCTTCATCGGCGGCAAGCTCGTCTTCGAGGGCTACTCGGCGGACGAGGCGCCAAAGGAGACGGTTGGCGATCTGATGAACACCGGCGACCTCGGCCACTTCGACCCGACCGGCCTGCTGCTGATCGACGGTCGCGAGGACGACATGATCGTCTCCGGCGGCGAGAACGTCTTCCCGCAGGAGGTCGGCTGACGTGCTCGGTGGCCACGCGGGCGTCGCTGACGTCGCCGTGATCGGCGTCGAGGACGAGGAGTTCGGACAGCGCCTGCGCGCCTACGTCGTACCGACCAGCGAGGCGTCGCCCTCCTCCGAGGATCTGGTCCTCCACGTGCGGGAGAACCTGCCCCGCTTCCAGGTCCCACGCGAGATCCTCTTCGTCGAGGAGATCCCCCGCACCGCCACCGGCAAGGTCCGGGCTCGCGACCTCTCCGCGGAGGCCGAATGACGGCGGCTATTCGACCGGGTGAGGGTCACGGCGCCGGCGAGGGCCGAGCGGGTGCTCGAACTCCTGCATCACGCCGGCCAAGGCGAAGCAAAGGGCGCCAGTCAGGGTGCCCCAGTTGGCCACTCCGGTAGCGAGCGCGTCACCGGTCGAAGGCTGGACGAAAGAAGCGACGGCGGAGACCATGAAGAGGACCGAGCCGAGCTGGTTCACGGCGACGATCCACCAGCCGAGATCGCGGTGGCGCCAAAGCGCCAGCTGCCGCCGATCGCGACCATCGCCAGGTGGCCGGAGACGAGGAAGAGCGCGCAGCCGATCATGTCCGGCGACCAGACGAGCCGGTCCTCGACGCCAGGGCTGAGGCCCTCGATGAACGAGTCGAGGAGGTTGATCGCGAATACCAGCGTGCCGGTGAAGAGGACGACCGCGCTCAGCCACTGCAGCCGCCGCGGTTCGCGAGCCCACCAACGCCAGGGACGATCGAGCTCCGCGGCCGGCGAGGGACTGGCCGGCTCGTTGACCACCTGCAGCACGGAGGCGTAGCCGCCCGTGCTGAAGAAGACGCCGCCAACCAAGTAGACGGAGGCACAGGCGGTCGGAGACACACCGGACTGAGCCAGCGCCGCACCGATCGCAAACAGCGAGCCGCCGATCGCGAACGCGGTCGCGGCCACAGCGTTGACCCGGGGCAAGCGCTGCGCCGTGTTGGGGTCGGCGCTGGCGCTCACCGGCGGGATTCTGGCTAAGGCGAGACGAAAGTGCTCGGATCGGGTCCGGTCCGCTCGCCCGCCTCGAGCTCGGCGATCGTCGCCATCTCCTCGTCGCTCAGCTCGAAGTCGAAGACGTCGAGGTTCTCGCGGATGCGCTGCGGCGTCACCGACTTGGGGATGACGATATTGCCGAGCTGCAGGTGCCAACGCAGGATTGCCTGCGCCGCGGTCTTGCCGTGCCGCTCGCCGATAGAGACGATCGCCTCCTCGTCGAGCAGGGCACCCTGGGCGAGCGGGCTCCATGCCTCGGTCGCGATTCCGTGCTCCACCTGCCAGGCGCGCAGCTCGTCCTGCTGCAGGCTCGGGTGCAGCTCGATCTGGTTCACGGTCGGCTGCACCTCGGCTTCACGCTCGAGCCGCTGCAGGTCCTCGATGCGAAAGTTGGAGACGCCAATCGTGCGGATGCGCCCTTCACCCTGGATCCGTTCGAAGGCCCTCCAGGTGTCGAGGAAGCGATCTTCGCTCGGCACCGGCCAGTGGATCAGGTAGAGGTCGACGTAGTCGAAGCCGAGCCGGCCGACGCTGGCGTCGAAGGCCGCCAGGGTCGAGTCATAGCCCTGCTGGGAGTTCCAGAGCTTGGTGGTGATGAAGAGGTCCTCGCGCGCCAGCCCGGATGCCGCTACCGCGGCACCGACCCCCTTCTCGTTGCGGTATGCGGCGGCGGTGTCGACGTGCCGGTAGCCGGCCTCGAGCGCCAACTCGACGACGCCCTGGGTGTCCTCAGGCGGCACCTGGAAGACACCGAAGCCGAGCTGGGGGATCTCGACGCCGTCGTGAAGAGTGAGCGCGGGGACGGAGATCGCGTGAGTCATGCCTTCCTTCCTGTCGTGTCTTGCAGGTCGGCTACCCGCGGTGAAAGGCGATTATGCGGCGGCGAGCCGCTCAGCTGGTGGCGAGGCCGATCGCCAGCAGCGGGAAAGCCAGGACCACCCCGAGGAAGGCGCCGATCGCCGCTCCGGTCAGGGTGCTGGTGGTACGCGAACGGGCGCCGGAGATGACGCCGACGAGGAAGATGAACGTCGCGATACCGAGGCCGAGCCAGAAGACGTCAGGCATGAGGGCGGCGAGACTATCGAACCGTCTCGAAGGCAGGATTTGGCGTGCTTGCATCAAACGCCACAGGCATGAACGAGACCCGTGGCAAGAACAGCAAGCTGATCCTCGCGGCGATGATCTTCGCCGTCTCGATGACCTTCATCGACATGACGATCGTCGCGATCGCCGTGCCCAGCCTCCAGGACGACCTCTCGCTCTCCTCGACCGGGGTGCAGTGGATCGTCAACGGCTACCTGCTCTCGCTCTCGGCCCTCTTCGCCTTCGGCGGCCGGCTCGCCGACATCGCCGGCCATCGCAGCATGGTCGTGCTCGGCGTGATCATCTTCGCCACCGCCTCGGCGCTCTGCGGCGCCACCCCCACTGGCAGCCTCGACGAGGCCTGGATCATCACCTTCCGCGTGATCCAGGGCGCCGGCGCGGCGATCATGTTCCCGGCGGCGCTGGCGATCGTCCTCGGCGCCTTCCCGGTCCGCGAGCGCGGCCGCGCGATGGCGATCTTCTTCGCGATCACCGGCGGCCTCACCTCGATTGGCCCGCTCGCCGGCGGCTACCTGGTCGAGATCAGCTGGCGCACGATCTTCTGGGTCAACGTCCCGGTGGCGATCATCGCCCTGGTCCTGACCGCGATCTCCAAGCCGGGCAACGAGAAGCACCCGGCGCCGCTCGACTACCGCGGCGCCGTGCTGGTCTCAGGCGGCATGGGCCTCGCCGTGCTCGGGCTGCAGCAGTCGAGCGTCTGGGGATGGGGCAACCCGATCACCTGGATCTGCATCGCCGCCGGCATCGCCCTGCTCGCCGCCTTCGTGCTCTACGAGCTGCGGGTCGAGAACCCGCTGATCCAGATACGGACCTTTGCCGACCGTGCCTTCGCGGTCGACAACGCGATCCTCTTCCTCTTGATGATCCCCTTCATCCCGCTCTTCTTCTTCGCCAGCATGTACGCGCAGATCTCGCTCGGCGAAAGTGCCTCGGAAACCGGCCTCTACCTGCTGATCTTCTTTGCCGGCTTCGCCGTCGCCTCTCAGTACGGAGGGAGGATCCTCGACCGGGTCGGGGCGCGGCCGTCGATGATCCTCGGATGTGCCGTGGCGGCGGTCGGCTTCGCCCTCTGGGCGCAGTCGCTGCCGGATCTCTCGGTCAGCTCGCAGTGGTACTACATCGTGATCGCGGGAGCGGGCGTCGGGCTCGTGCTCAGCCCCGCCAACACCGATGCGCTCAACCGGGTGCCAGCCAGCCGCTACGGCGAGGCGACCGGGATCACCCAAACCGTGCGCAACTTCGGCTCCAGCCTCGGCATGGCGGTGCTCGGCACGATCCTGATCCTCGAGAACAAGTCGAACCTGGAGTCGACCCTCGGCGCCGAGGGCGTGCCGAAGGCGCAGGCCGATCAGATCGCCGACTCGATCAGCCAAGGCAGCTCCAGCGACAGCGCCGGCTTCGCCGAAGTCGCAGGCGCCAGCGCCAAGCAGCTCTTCGCCGCGGTCCAGCACGACTTCGCCCTCGCCACGCGCACCGTCTTCTACGTGATGGCCGGCGTGATGGTGCTCGCCTTCCTAGTCGCCCTGGTCGCGATGCCGGCCGGCAAGGTCGAGGAAGTCGTCGAGGAGCCCGGCCCTGCCGGAACCGCCACCGGCGACGCCTAGAGCTGGGTCGCGATCAGGCCGATCAGTGCTGCACCGAACGCGGCAGCCATTCCGCCGCCAACTTGAATCAGGGTACGTTGAAGGGCATCAAAGCGCGTGTTCATTTCCGCCCGCAGAGAGCCAACTTCGCCACCGATCTCGCTGCGCACAGTGCTGATCTCGCTGCGCAGATCGCGCAGATCCTGATGGAGCCGTCCAAACCCTTCATCCATGCGGTGGTTGAGGTCATCGAGCCGCTCGTCTGTCCACTTGTCTCTCACCGTCTCCATCATGGCATCCTCGAAGACAGAAGGTTTCATGTGGGACGCTAAATGCAACAAGTGTGCAACGCAACGCTCACGGCCGAAACGCTAAGTTGAGCGCGTGAAGCTGCTCGCCTTCAGCGATCTGCACCGCGACCTCGATCAGGCGGCAAAGTTGGTCGAGATGTCGGCCAATGCCGACGTCGTGATCGGCGCCGGCGACTTCGCCTCGGTCCACGAGGGACTCGAGGAGACGATCGGCGCACTCGCGTCGATCGAGGCGCCCACGATCCTCGTGCCCGGCAACAACGAGACCGAGGAGGCGCTGCGCGAGGCGGCCTCCGAGTGGGCGGCCGCCACCGTCCTGCACGGCGGCGGCACGACGGTCGGCGGCGCCGAGTTCTACGGCCTCGGCGCCGGCGTCCCGGTCACCCCCTGGGACTGGAGCTTCGACCTCGACGATGAGGCGGCAGGCGAGATGCTCGCCGCCTGTCCCGGCGAGGCGATCCTCGTCCTCCACTCACCGCCGAAGGGCCACTGCGACAGCAACGGCGGCGGCTTGAACTTCGGCAGCACCGCCCTCCTCCGCGCGATCGAGGAGAAGAACCCCCGCCTCGCCGTCTGCGGTCACATCCACGAGTCCTGGGGCTGCGAGAGCCAGGTCGGCGGGACGCCGGTCCGCAACCTCGGCCCCGGCGGCACCTGGATCGACGTCTAGCGGTCCCCTCGCTCAGCCGAAGACGAGAACGCGGAAGCGAGTCGAGTCGATGGTCGAGCCGGGCGCGCAAGCCCCGTTGGAGTTGGTCCTCACGGTCAGGCGATTCGTAAGCGGAGAAAGTGGATCGATCTGAGGCTGGGCGCCGACGCTCTGTTCGACCTGCTTGGGGGAGGTCGATTCGGTCCAGACTTCGCCGCCGCCCACCTGCTGACCGTTGAGGCCGACCTCGAGGAAGACTCGGCAGGCACCCGCGCCCGAGCCGTCATAGGCAAGCGTCGCGGCGGTGGCACCAAAGGCGACGTTGATCTCGCCTGGTTTCTGCGTCCAGGTGGCGTCGGCAAGGGGATAGGGAACCGGTTCCGGCGTGGCGGTCACCGGCGCGGATCCACCCGAGGGACTTGTCGCGTAGAAGACCGGGAACTGGAGGCTCGAGGGCGCGACCGAGCCGGGGCGGATCTGCTGCGAGCTCACCGCACCATCGGCAATCTGAGCTCCATTCACCGCCCGATCGGCAATCTGGTTCGTACGCACCGCACCGACGGCAAGCTTGCCGCTGGTGATCGCCCGCTTGAAGACCTTGGCGGTGCGAACCGCCCCCGGAGCGATGTCACCGGCCTGGATCTGGGTCGCAGCGAAGGCGACACCGCCGCTGAGGGCGAGGAACAGGGCCGCGGTCGAAACGACGTTGGCGTAGGTGAGGCGAGATCTGCTTGGCATGCGATCCCATTCGCCCCATCGCATCCCCTCGCCTTCCACCCAGAGAACATTGGAGCGGAACACCTTGCGACTCGCCGTTGTCCATTTCGTCGATCCCCCTGGACACGCGGCGCGCCACACTCCCCAGAAGCCGATCAAACTCAAAAATTTAACTACTCATGACAGCAATGACCTATCATGACAAGCAATGTATAGCGCCCACTCTGCAGTCCCCCGTCTCAGCCTCCACGACGGCATCGAGATACCGCAGCTCAGCTTCGGTGTCTTCCGGGTGCCACCAGAGAAGACCCAGGGCGCCGTCGAGCTCGCGCTCGAAGCCGGCTACCGGCATATCGACACCGCGGCCGCCTATCGCAACGAGAAGGAGGTGGGCGCAGCGCTCGCGGCCTCGGGACTGCCCCGCCAGGATTACTTCGTAACCAACAAGCTCTGGAGCTCGCAGCAGGACCACGACTTGACGCTGACGACCTTCGAGGCGAGCCTTGACCGGCTCGGACTCGACCACGTGGACCTCTACCTACTCCACCAGCCCTTCCCGACTGAGGGCGGATTCGCCGACACCTGGCGATCTCTCGAACGAATTCACGGAGAGGAGGCGGCGCGGACGATCGGCGTCTCCAACTTCCGCAGCGAGGATCTCGAGCTGCTGGGGCGCGAAACGGAGACCTGGCCGACGGTCAATCAGCTTGAGCTGCATCCGTATTCTCAGCAGTCCGGCCTGCGCGCCTGGCACGCCGAGCACCGGATAGCCACCGCGGCCTGGAGCCCGCTCGCGCAGGGCGATCTGCTCGACGAGGAGACGACGATCGTTCGGCTGGCCGAGTGCCACGGCAAGACGCTGACGCAGGTGATCCTGCGCTGGCACCTACAGCTCGGCAACGTCGTCATCCCCAAGTCCATCACGCCGGAGCGGATTCGCGAGAACATCGACCTCTTCGACTTCGAGCTCTCCGACGAGGAGCTGGCTGCGATCGGGGGGCTCGACGGCAGCAACCGCAACGGCTCGGGCCTGGCGACCTTCGTCGCGCCTTAGCTTCCACCGGCAGCCCGACTGGACCAAATTTTTACTTTGGCAACTCCGCGTTGCTCAGATAATCTTTTAGCATTCCTTTCGAGAGGTCCCGTCAACTGAGCATCCGATTTCCCCTGTGAAGCCGTCTCTCGCCCTGCTGGCACTTGCGCTGGTCGCCCTGGCCGGCTGTGGCAGCAATGGCAACGCAGCCGAGTCTCCTACCACCGGCCTGCCCGAAGAGATAATGATCGGTGCCGCGATCGCCAAGACGGGCTATATGGCCCCCTATGACACCAGCGTCGCAGCCGTCGAACAGCTGATCGACGAAACCAATGCAAGGGGCGGCATCGACGGTCACATGGTGACAATGGTCCAAGCCGACACGCGCTCCGAACCTCAGCAGGCGGTCGTGGCCGCACAGCAGGTGGTGGAAAGGGGAGCCGACGTCCTTCTCTTCACTGGCGAGGCGCTGACCGCGGCTGCGTCGGCCCCGGTCGCCGAAGAAAACGATGCGCTCAACTTCACGCTCGCCGAGAACGCGCCCGGCTTCGGGCCGCCGACGACGGGCCGCCTCTCCTTCAGCGCCGCCCCGAGCCTGCTCGGCGAGGCAAGCGCCGGGGCCTCCTTCCTGCGTGACAAAGGGATCAAACGGCCGTTCCTATTCCGCGACACCTCGATTATCTACGGGAAGGCCGACTGCTCCGCCTTTCAGCAGACATGGGAGAAGCTCGGCGGCTCGATCGCGGGATCTGTCGATTTCGAGAACAGCGACGAGTCGGTCGCAAGTCAGGTCAACGAGCTGAGAGGCGCCGACGCCGACGCGGTCGTCATGTGCTCCTACCCGCCCGGGGGCGCTGCTGCGATCAAGCAGATCCGCGCGGCAGGCATCGACATCCCGATCCTCGGACCAACCGCTTTCGATGGCACCTTCTGGCTCAAAGGCATCTCGAACACCGATGACATCTACGTCACCTCAAACGGCTCGATCTACGATCCGCCCGACGAGGCGACAGCGAAACTGCTCGAGCGCTTCGAGCGCGCCGGCATCGACACCGACATCTCGACCAACCTGCTGGCGGCCTATGCGGCCGGACAGCTGATCTTCGATGCGATCGAGGAAACGCACAGCGTGGACGGCAATGTGCTCGCCGATGCGCTGGAGGCCAAAGCCCACAAGACGATCATCGGCAGGACCAGGTACACCGCGGACAACCACTACCCGAATCGGATCTGGCCGGTCTACGTGTTCTCGGACGGCAGGCAGAAATTGGTGACGAAGGTCAAGCCGCAGTTCATTCCGGAGTACGGCGGCTAGCCGAGTGATGTCTTCCACCAAGCCGCTCCTCGCCTTGCTGGCCCTCGCGCTGGCCGTCCTGGCCGGCTGCGGCAGCAGTGGCGACGCAGCCGAGTCTCCTACCACCGGCCTTCCCGAAGAGATAACGATCGGTGCCGCGATCGCCAAGACGGGTTACCTCGCTCCCTACGACGGAAACATCGCTGCTATCGAACAGCTATTTCGCGAAACCAACGCGAAAGGCGGAATCGACGGACGCAGGCTGAAGATCATGCAGGTCGACAACCGCTCCGATCCCCAGCAAGCCGCGGTGGCCGCGCAGCAGGTGATCGAAGAGGGAGCGGATGTCCTCCTTTTCAGCTGTGAGGCGCTGATGGCATCCGCGGCGGCACCAGTCGCCGAAGAAAACAATGCGCTCAACTTCACCATGTGCGCCAGCGAACCCGGCTTCGGACCGCCGGCCACCGGCCGCCTCTCCTTCAGCGCCAACCCGAGCTTCCTCAGCGAGGTGAGCGCGGGGGCGTCGTTCCTGCATGGCAGGGGAGTGAAACGCCCCTTCCTCCTGCGCGATACGTCGATCGTCATGGGCAAGGTTCAATGCTCGGCATTCGAGCAGGCCTGGGAGAAGCTCGGCGGTTCGATTGCGGGAGCCGCGGATTTCAAGAACGACGACGAGTCGATCACGAGCCAGGTCAGCGAGTTGAAGGACGCCGATGCCGATGCCGTCGTCATGTGCTCCTATCCGCCAGGAGGAGCCGCGGCGATCAAGCAGATCCTCGCGGCGGGTGTCGACGTCCCGATTCTCGGCGGGAGCGCCTTCGACGGCACGTACTGGCTGAAGGGGATCCCAGACACCGGGGACATCTACGTCACCTCAAACGGCTCAGCCTACGACCCGCCGAACCCTGCCAGCGCGAAGCTGTTCAAGGCCCTTCAGAGAGCTGGCGTCGATACCGACGTGTCGGGCACCCTGCTCGCGTCCTATGCCGCAGGGCAACTGATCCTCGACGCAATCAGAGAAACGAACAGCGTCGACGGGAACGCTCTCGCCGACGCGCTTGAAGCGAAGTCCCACGAGACGATCGTCGGCGATATCACCTACACGAAGGACGACCACTATCCAAGCGGAGCGACCTGGCCGGTCTACGTGTACTCAGCCGGCGAGCCGAAACTGGTGACGAAGGTCAAGCCGCAGTTCATTCCCGAGTACGGCGGCTAGCCCCGGCAGCGCTCAGCCGGCGATCGATGCGGCCCGAACCGGACGCTCGGCAAGCGCGCGGTCGACGAACTCGCTGAACGCCTGCCGATAGGCGAGCGTGAAGCGGTCCGCAAGCGTGTTGAGATCGGCATTCGGGTCGAGGGGCAGCTCGCGCGGCTCGAGCGCCGAGATGATCCGCACGTCCTCTGCGTAGACGCGTGCGTCATAGGCGATCAGCTTCTCGAGGCGCTCCTGGTCGAAGTTCTCGAGACCACCCTCGATCCAGTAGTGCGCCGACTCGGTCGCGCTGATGGCGCGGGCTGCATGGAGCAGGCAACGCTCGCCCTCTTCCGTGAACATCCGGGACGACGTGAAGTTGGGGGCGATCACGTGGGTGCCCATTTCTCGCAACGGACCCCAAACCGCTTCCGCGTCATCGCCGTATTCGAGCTTTCGGCGAAGCGTCACCTCGAGTCCGTTGCGCTCCGGCTCAAGCGGCTCAATCACCTCCGGAAGTAATCCCAGCGTGGCCTGGTGGACGAAAGCAAAGTGAGCGACGTCGCGGAAGTTCTCGATCATCACCCCGAAGGCAACCGGCAGCTCGAACGGCGTGCCATGGCCCCACGTCCACTCCTCGGCGTCGAACCAGGGAAGGGTGGGCAGGTCACCCAACGGCTCCTCCAGCACGGTCCAGACGAGGCCCCAGTGCTCCCGCGCCGGGAACGCCGGGGTGCGGGCGCGAGGAGGGATCTGACCCTGATCCGGCAGCGACGGGATCCGGGTGCAGGCGCCGTCATCGCCCGCCCACTCCCAGCCGTGGTACGGGCACTGGATTGACCCGCCTGCGACCTTGCCCATAGAAAGCGAGGCACCGCGGTGGGCGCAGCGGTCCGCCACCACGGCCGGCTCCCCGCTCTCGGTGAGGAAGACGGCGAGTGCTTCACCGAGGAGCACGGCTCGTTGCGGGCCGCGCTCTAGGTCCTGGAGCCTCGCGACTGGCTGCCAGCAGCGGCGCAGCGCGAGGGAGACGTCCTCGCTGGTCGGGACTCGAGATGGGCGCTCACCAGGCATTCCTTGCCTTGATTACTTTAGAGCCCTTTTTCGTTCACGGCTGCCTTCCCAGGTAGGCGCGCAGGACATCGGGGTTGCGCTGCAGCTCGCTGCGCGCGCCCTGGGCGCGGATCTTGCCGGTGCTGAGCACGACACAGCGATCGGAGAAGTCGATCGTCCGGGCAGCGTTCTGCTCGACCAGCAGCATCGTCATCCCTTCGTAGCGAAGCGTCTGCAACAGCTCGTAGATGACGTCGATCGTCTTCGGCGCGAGACCGAGCGAGGGCTCGTCGAGAATCAATAGCTTGGGCCTGCCGAGCAGGGCACGGGCGATCGCAAGCTGCTGTTGCTCTCCTCCCGAAAGGCGATCGGCACGCTGGTCGGCGCGCTTGCGCAGAATCGGGAAACGCGAGAGCGTCCGCTCCATCCAGGCGGCGCTCTCGCTGTCGCTACGTGCACCGAGCCGCAGGTTCTCCGCCACCGTGAGGGTCTTGAAGACGTGCCGGCCCTCGGGCACCAACGCCAGCCCTAGGCGGGCGATCTGCTCCGGCGCCATCCCGGTCAGAGCGCGGCCGTCAAACGCTGCCTCTCCGGCGCTCGGGTGCACCAGGCCAGAGATCGCTCGTAGGATCGAGCTCTTCCCGGCACCGTTCGGCCCGATCATCCCGACCGCTTCTCCCCGGCCGACGCTCAGGTCGACCCCGTGGACCACCTCGGTGCGTCCGTAGCTGACCCGGATCCCGCGCAGCTCAAGCATCGGCGGCCGCCAGGAAGGAGCTGCCGAGATAGGCCTCGACCACCGCCGGGTCTGCCTGGACTTCCGCTGGAGTCCCCACCCGTAGGGTCATGCCGTCGTCGAGCACCTGGACCCGGGGACAGAGCTCCATGACGGTGCTCATGTCGTGCTCGATCAGCAGGATCCCGCAGCCGAAGTCCTTCAGCACGCCTCGGAGAATCTCGACCAGCTGCTCGCATTCGGCCTCGTTCAGCCCGGCGGCGGGCTCGTCGAGGAGCAGGTAGCGCGGCTGAATCGCGAGCGCACGAGCGACGCCCAGAAGGCGCTGGCCTCCCGGTGGCAGGGAGCCGGCGGGCAACGCGGCCTGCTCGAGCAGGTTGAGGCGGCCGAGCACCTCGGCTGCGACCGCCGCCGCGCGCCGCCTGCCGATTCCGATGCCCATCGCGCCGACGGCGACGCTCTCGAGGCAGGTCAGATGGGGGAAGGCGAGTGCAGCCTGGAAGGTACGGCCCAGCCCGTGACGGGCGAGGCGCGTCGGGGTTCTCCCGGTGACGTCAGCCCCGTCAAGCATGACTGTGCCCGAGTCGGGCTCTTGAAACCCACTGAGGACATTGACGAGGGTCGTCTTGCCAGCGCCATTCGGTCCGATCAGACCGAGCGCCTCGGCGGGCTTGAGCTCGAGGTCGACCTCCTTGAGCACTTGCAGACCAGAGAAGGCGAGCGATATCCCCTCGGCGCGCAAAGCGCCTTTCACGGCAGCGTCGACCGGCGGCCGGCTGATCCCGGCAGCCTGCGATCTGGGCAACGGCGCAGAGGCGATCCAGTCCAGCCGGCGGATCCAGGACAGCTCGCCAGCCTCTCTGCCGCCGCTCAGACCGTCCGGCATCGCGATCATCGTCGCCAGCAGGATCAACCCGAGACCGATGGCGGCGAGACCCGGAGCCTCACCAATCGAGATCGCGCCAAACAGATCGACGCCGTTCTCGACTCCGCGAAGCGTCTCGTTCACCATCGCGATCGCGAGTGCTCCGACCACCGCCCCGAGAACGCTACGGGCGCCACCGACGACCAGCATCGTCATAGTCGTCACGGTCGCGCCGAAGTAGAAGGTTGTGGGGTTGAGAACGCCGGACTGGTGCACGGCCAGCGCGCCGCCGATTCCGCACAGCACCCCGCTGACGCCAAACGCGACCAGCCGCTCCCTCATCACGCCGATTCCGATCGAGCGAGCGGCCACCTCGTCCTCGCGCGTCGCCTGCAGGCGATAGCCGCTCGCGGACCACTTGAATGCAATCGCGAGGACGACAGCCGCGGCCGCCCAGAGCCCGGCCGATTCGACGCTGGTCGTCGTCGGAATGCTGACAAGCCCGCTGCTGCCGCCGGTGACGCGGTCCCAGTTGGCCACGACGTTGTAGACGACGATCAGCAAGGCGAAGGTGGAGATCGGGATGGCGAGGGTGGAGGTCCGCATCAGCGGCAAGCCGAGCACGATCGCGAGGAGGCCGGAGATCGCGGCGGCGATCAGCGTCGAGAGCAGCGCACCGAGTTGGGCGTCGGCGATGAAATGCGGCAGGCCGGGCGTCTGCAGCAGGGCGAAGGCCGCCGGCAGGGTGAGGAACGCCGCAACGTAGGCGCCGGCGGTCGCGAAACCGAGCTGCCCGAACGAGTAGACCCCGCTGTTGCCGACGAAGACCTGCAGCCCGAGGACAACGATCAGGTTGCAGAGGACCAGGGTGACTGTGCCCTGGAAGGAGGGTGTGCCGTTCGCCCCGACCAACGTAGCGATCGCGATCAGGGCCAGCGGCAGCAACAGCGAAACCGCAATAGACGAGCGAGAGCGGAATCGCGCGGCGCTCATACCCGAGCTCTTCCGATCTCTCCTCCCAGCAGGCCATGCGGCCTGAAGATCAGGATCAGCACCGGGAACGTGAAGACGATCGCATCGCGGAACGGCACCAATCCGTCGGGGAGGTAAGCGCCGAGCAGGGAGGTGAGAGCCCCGAGCAGCAGACCGCCGATCACCGCGCCGATCATCCTGCCGAAGCCGCCGATCACGACCGCGACGAACCCAACCAGGACCGGGGTGAGACCCATCGCGGGGGACACCTGGCCGGTTTGCATCACGATCAGTACGCCGACGACAGCGGCTAGCGCTCCACTGATCGCGAAAGCGATCGCAATCAGACGATCGGCCCGGACGCCAAGCAGGCGTGCCATGTCGAAGTTCTCCGCCGCCGCTCGCATCGCCAGCCCCGTGCGGGTTCGGTAGAGCAGCCACCCAAGACCGCCCAGGACGATCACCGTGAGCCCGAGAGTGACGAACTCCAGGTTCGGTACCGAGATGCTGCCGATGCGGGTCGATTCGCTGATCGAGGCCGGCGTCTCAACCGATTGGGCGCGAGCGTCGACCGCCACCGTCACGACGTTCTGGAGGATCGCCGCAACCGCCAGCGAGGTGACGAGCTGGGCGGAGAGATCAGCGCCGCGCACCGGCCGGAAGGCCACGCGCTCGGCAAGGAGTGCGATCGCGATCCCGGCCAGCAGAGCACCGGTGACCGCCGCTGCAAAAGGCAGCCCGGAGAAGACGTACAGGGCGTAGGCGGCGAGCATGATGAACTCGCCGTGGGCGAAGTTCATCATCCCCATCACCGTGTAGACGAGGGTGACGCCGAGGGCGATCAGCGCATAGAGACTTCCAAGGGCGAGGGCATCGATCAGGTTCTGGCCCAGCTCGGTCATTCCGTTGAATGATTAACTTTTTCCAAGCGCTCGAAAGATCTCACGCTGGCGATCTCAACGCGTTGCGACCTCGGACCTCGCTGACGAGCGCTAGGTCAGCCGAGCTCGAAGGAGAGCTGAGTGCTGTCGGTGCGGTAAATGAGGCGAGCGAACTCGAGCGGGTGCTCCTGCTTCGATCCCTCGGTCCGGCCGAACTGGACGAAGCGGCCCATCAGGGCCGGATCGCCGGCCGTAGCGCCAATCTGGGAGGACGTCCACTCGCCGAAGAAGGTGTGCTCGATCGAGACAGTGGCACGGGTGATGTCGAGCCCGCTGGGCTTGGGCTCGGGCGGCCTCGCGCCGGTTTCGAGCGCCCGCGCGTTGGGAAGCAGCCACGGCAGGTGGGCAACGGTGGAGTAGGAGTCGACCAGGTAGGCCGATGGCTGGCCGACGTCGACGATCGCGGTCACGTGTGCGATCGGGGTCCGCCGATCCTCGATCCCGAGGAAGCGCGACACGGTTTGGTCGGGCCGGCGGGTGCGTGCACTGACCACGGTGATCGCCCGAGGGTCATCACACTCGAGCGACAATCTGACCAGCCCGGTTACCCGAACCTCACGCCGTGGCGGGGCGACGTAGGCACCCGACCCCTTGACCCGAATGATGGCGCCGTCGCCGACGAGGAGGTCCAAGGCCGGCCTGATCACCGCCCGCGAGACGTTGAACTCTTCTTCGAGCTCGCGTTCGGAGGCAAAGCGGGCGCCGGCCTCCCAGGTCCCGACCTCCAGCATCACCTTGAGGGCTGCCCCGAGCTGGAAATAGAGCGGCACGTCACTGCTGCGGTCAAGCTCCCTGCTCTCGGCCAGGGAGACAGTGGACGACTGCCTAGGCCGGCCCTGGACTGGTTGCTTGGGCTTGGCCATTGAGTACCCGAGGATACCTTTCACACCAAAGCCAATGCCACATCTAACTCGTGCCAGCGCAGGAAAGTGACCTATTTGCCGAGCCAGTAAGAAAGGTCTAACACGCCCGACAGGATTCGAACTGTGACCTTCGGGTTTCGTAGACGTCAGTCGCCGTGGTCGAAGCGGACGTCGGGCAGGGTGCGGTTGAGCCAAAGAGGCATCGACCAGGCCGCCTGACCGGCGAGCCGCAGGAACACCGGCAGCAACAACAGGCGAACCGGGAAGGTGTCGAGGAGGACGGCGACGCCGAGGATCACCCCCATCTCCTTCGGTGGCAGCGGCCCCGAGAGGGCGAAGGTGAAGAAGACCGCGACCATCACCGCGCCGGCGGCGAGGACGACGCGCCCCGAGCGGGCCAGCCCGCCGACCATAGCCTCCTTCGCGTCTCCCGTCCGCTCCCACTGTTCCCTCGCCGAGGAGAGCAGGAAGACGGTGTAGTCCATCGCGATCGCGAAGATCATCGCGAAGAAGAAGATCGGCCCCCAGGCGTCGAGAAAGCCCTGCGATTCGAAGCCGAGCA
This sequence comes from uncultured Solirubrobacterales bacterium, assembly GCA_963807425.1. GTDB lineage: Bacteria > Actinomycetota > Thermoleophilia > Solirubrobacterales > 70-9 > VRUE01. The sequence continues at coordinate 64,126 of CAWEBZ010000010.1, forward strand.
GGCCGCTCAAGTGACCGTCCTGGAAGATCAGCTTGGCGACCCCGAAAGCGGCGGCGGTCGAGAGCAGGTTGGCGAGAACCGCGATCGCTGCCACCAGCGGCGCCTGGAAAGCGACCAGCAGCAGCAGGAACCCGAGCCCGACGACGAGCCCGATCGCCAACGGCGCCTTCGCCGCCAGCCCCGACTCGAGGTCGTGGCTCTCGGCGGCCGCGCCGCCAACCAGCGCGGCCGGGGGCAGCGTGTCTCGCAGCCGCTCGACCGTGTCACCGAAGTCGGCGCTCGCGGCGGCGCTGGCCGGCACCGCGCCGATCAGGACCGCATCGCCTGCACCGGCAACGGGGGCAGCGACGGAAGCGATGCCGGGGTCGTCTTCCAGCCCCTCCTTCACGGCCGCGCGGGCGGAGCGCGGCACGGTGACTTGCATCGTCGCCGGCGCGCCCGTGCCGAAGGCGGCGCTGAGGTGCCGGTAGCCGACTCGCGAGGAGTCCTCCTTGGGGACGACCTTGATCGACGGCATCCCCGTCTTCAGGCTGAGGGCTGGGAGGGCGAGGCCGACGAGGAGGACCAGGGCGAGGCCGCCAAACAGGAACGGGCGACGCCACAGCAGCTCCCCCCAGCGAGCGAGTCGCGGCGAGTCGCTATCGCCGCTGCCGGCCCAAGGTAGAGACAGCCTGTCGAGCCTGGGCCCAAGCTTGGCCAGCACCGCCGGCAGCAGCGTCAGCGTCGCCGCCAGCACGAACAGAACCGAGACCATGATCCCCAGCGAGACCGAGCGGAAGGCGGGACTGGGGACGAGCAGCACCGCCGAGATCGAGACGAGCACGGTGAGTGCGGAGAAGAGGACCGCCTTGCCGGCGCTGTCCATCGTCTCGGCCACCGCCTCGACCGCGGTGCGCCCGCCCGCGAGGGCAGCGCGGAAGCTCATGACGACGAACAGCGCGTAGTCGATCCCGAGCGCCAGCGCGAACATCAGCGCGAAGTTCATCGCCCAGATCGAGATCGGCGAGATCAGGGTGCCGAGGTAGAGGACGCCGGCGGAGGCGACGAGGCCGGTGATCGTCAGCATCAGCGGCAGGCCCGCGGCCACCAGCGAGCCGAAGGCGAGGACGAGAATCGCCAGCGTCACCGGCCAGGAGATCAGCTCCGACTTCAGCATCGCCTCGCGGTTGGCTTCGTTGAAGTCCGCCCACATGGCAGCGGCGCCGGTCAGGTTCGCCTCGGTTCCGGGTCCCGCCGCGGCGGCGATCTCGGGCCTGAGGCGATCGGCAGCGGCGACCATCTCGTTCGGCCCGCGGGCGGCGGTGCCGACCACGATCGCGGTCAGGCCATCGGCGGAGATCGATGTGCCGGGGCGTGGCGGGAGGACGGCGCCGACCGCGGGGTCGGCGGCCAGCACCCGTTCGACCCCGGCCACCGTGCGCTGGAGCCGCGGCGCACTCGCTCCGGTTCCGGAGGAGCGGACCGCGACCTGGAGCGCGTAGGAGCCGGCGCCGCCGAACTCGCGCTGGAGCTGGTCCCGGGCCCGGACGGACTCCGAGCCGCTGGCCTCCCAGCCGGCGCCGGAGAGAGCCGTCTCGACCCGGGGTGCCAGCAACCCGAGGCCCACCGCGATCAATGCCCAGGCGAAGAAGACTCGTCGTCTGTGGGTCGCTGCGTAGCGCCCCAGCCGCCCGATCGGTCCCAGCTTCCGTGCCGTGTTCATTTCTTCTCCTCTACCAGTTTACAACTGTACAGTTTATCAACTTATCAGTTGTGAACTGTACAATGATCACATGCGACAGACTCAATTGACCCCAGAGGCTGCGGAGCTGATCGCGCGCCGTTTTCGCGCCCTCTCCGATCCGACCCGGCTGCGGATCCTCGACCTCCTGCGCCGCCAGGACGAGGCCTCGGTAGGGGAGATCGCCGAGCTGGTCGGGGGCTCGCAGCAGAACGTCTCCAAGCACCTCAGTGCCCTCCACGCCGAGGGCTTCGTCTCGCGCCGCAAGCGCGGGACCAGCTCGATCTACCGGATCGCCGACCCCGGCGTGCACCAAATCTGCGACGGAATCTCTGCCGGGATCGAGGCCCAGTTGGCGGAGATGGAGGCGGCGCTCTCCGGCTGAGCCGGCCGCCGCTTCAGCCGGCCCTCGGAACGACGAGGAACGCGCCCGACTGGATTCGAACCAGTGACCTTCGGTTTCGTAGACCGACGCTCTATCCAACTGAGCTACGGGCGCTTGACCTGCGGATCGTGAATTCCGCGCCACTTTGGCGCTACCGCGACGCAGGGTGCTGGAGTCTAGGCTAGAGACTCGCTAGAGGGCCCGAGAATATGCTCCTGGCCGGTATGGACTGGCTAAACGAAAATTCCGGAGCGATCCAGGCGATCTCGACGGTTCTTCTGGTGCTGCTCACAGCCGCCTATGCCGTGCTCCTTCGTCGGCAGAACAGGGCGGCGAACCTGCAGGTAGAGGCGATGGCAAAAGGATCGCAGGCGCAGGCGATGATCGACATCACGATGTTCCTGCAGGCGGAGTACGTGCGCGACGCTCGCCGGATGGTGCGTTCGATGAGTCCAAGCGAAGACTGGACCGAGAAACAGGTCGATGCGGTCGGCATCGTCTGCTCGAGCTTCGATGCGGTAGCGAGGCTAGGCGAAAACGGACTGATAGACCCGGAGCCATTCATAGCGACCTGGGCGGCGACTCTGATCAGGTGTCACGAAGTATGCAAGCCGTACATACAAAGCATGCAGAAAGACAGATCTGGCCCGACCTATTGGTCGGCTTTCGTGGATGCGGCAACAGCCGCCGAAAAGCTCGCGAAGCTCTAGAAGGCCCCTGGCTCCGCTTAGTCTGCTCGACCGTCAGGCCGCTTCGACTTCGACCGGCTTGTTCAACCGCACGTGCCAGTGGACGGTCGCGGTGGCGACGCGCTGGCCCGAGCTGTCGGTCAGCTCGACCTCACAAGGGAAGACGACCTTGCCGTCCGTGTCGAGGGTGGCGAGGGCGTCGGCCTGGGAGACGCCGAGCCTGGCGCTCGCCTCGATCGGACCTTTGGCGATCTTCTCGTAGGAGATCTCGGCGTTGCGGGCCAGCGGGGTGACTTCGCCGAGGCGCTCGGCGAAGGCGCCGACAAAGGCCGCCCCGGAGGCCGTCTCGGCAACGGTGAAGAGGGCGCCGGCGTGCTGTGAGCCGACGTGGTTGGTCAGCTCTGTGCGCTCGGGCAGCACGACCACGGCCTCGCCCTCGCCGACGCTGGTGATCTCCAGGCCGAGGTAGCCGGCGAACGGCACCGCCTGCGTCATCCCTTTCGCGATCGCGTCGAAGTCGGTCATCTCCGCAAACCCTACCCGCCCTCAGGGCACGCGGTGGACCTCGAAGAGGTTGGTCCCCAGCTCCTGGTCGGGCAGGCCTGCTGTGATTGCGATCAGCTCGCCCGAGCTGGCGATGCCGTGCTTGGCGGCGAGGGCGGCGCAGTCGGCAAGCAGGGTGCGTACGTCGGGTTCATGCTCGCTGAGCACCGCGGTCACGCCGAAGAGAAGGCTGAGGCGGCGCACGGTCTCGATCCGCGGTGAGACCGCCAGCACCGGAACGTTGGGGCGGTGGGCGGAGACTAGGCGCGCGGTGCGGCCACTGTGGGTCGGAACGACCAGTGCCGCCAGCCCCAGCCGGTAGACCGCGCCGACGGCCCCTTGGGCAACCGAGTCGGCGACGTCCTGGGTCGCCTGGTCGGTGCGGGTAAAGAGCCACTCGCCGTAGGGAAGGTCGGGCTCGGTGGCGCGGGCTATCTGGTCCATCACCCTCACCGCCTCGACTGGGTACTGGCCGACCGCGGTCTCCTCGGAGAGCATCACCGCATCGGTGCCGTCGTAGATCGCATTGGCGACGTCGGTCACCTCGGCCCGGGTAGGACGTCGCGCGGTGACCATCGAAGCCAGCATCTGGGTCGCGGTTATCGCCGGCTTCGAGCGCTTGCCGGCCGCCCGGATCAGGCGCTTCTGGACCACGGGCACCTGCGCGAGCGGCAGCTCGATCCCGAGGTCGCCGCGCGCCACCATGATCCCGCCGGTCGCCGCGCGGACGATCTCCTCTGCGTTCTCGGCCGCCTGCTGCTTCTCGATCTTGGCGATCAGCGGGATGTCGGAGTTGAGCGCGCGCAGGCGCTCGAACACGGGCTCGAGGTCGCTCGCGGTGGAGACGAAGGAGATGGCCAGCAGGTCGATGCCGTGCTCAACCGCGAACTCGACCCAGCCGAGATCGCCGTCGGTGGCCGCCGGGGCACTCGCCCCCGGCACGTTCATGCCCTTGTGCGAGGAGAGCGTCCCGCCTACCTCAACCTCGCAGTCGATGCCGCCGTCCTCCGGCTCGTGCACCCGCAGGCGAATCGCCCCATCGGCGAGATAGACCAGCTCGTCCTCGCGCAGGGCCGTGACTTCGGGCCAGGCGACCGGGATCGTCTCCTCGTCCCCCTCGATCTTCCGCGGCGTCAGCTTCACGTGCGAGCCCGTCTCCAGCTCGGCGACATCGCCACGCAACTCGCCGATCCGTAGCTTCGGTCCAGGCAGGTCGCCGAGTACGGCGACCTCGCGGCCAACCTGCGCCGCAGCGGAACGGATCGAGTCGACCGTCTTTGCGTGGCGATCGCGGTCGGCGTGGGAGAAGTTGAGCCGCAGCACGTCCGCACCGGCCTCGATCAGACGAGTGAGAACGTCCTCGTCCCAGCTCGCCGGCCCGACCGTCGCGATGATCGCCGTTCGCCTGTCCTGCACCATGCGTATGACTGTAGAGCGTGGCTGGTGCCTGATCGCGCCGACCAAACGTTGACATCGATCTATGTCACAATGGTCCCCGTGAACCCGGTTGCCGAAGCACCGACAACGGAGAGGCCGCCCGCCAGTGAGCTGTTCGGCGAGGCGCCGCCCTCCCCCGCCGGACCGCTGGAGCCCGAGGAGGCTGCCGCCCTTCCCCGCCCCCCGGTGGTGCCACTGCCGCGGGCAGTGCAGATGCTGCGCTTCAACCAGCGCCAGATCCAGTACGTATTCCGCGCGCGCCGCGAATTTGGCGAGGTCTTCCGGATGCGAACCGCTCTGCCCGGCGGCCCGGTGATCACCAGCCATCCGGACCACGTGCGCTCGCTCTTCACGGCCAGCCCCGAGCAGGCGCCGTCACTGACCGGAGAGTCACCGCTGCGGCCGATCCTCGGCCCGAACTCGGTCCTGACCGCGGTCGGGCCGCGTCACATGCGCCAGCGCAAGCTGCTGCTGCCACCCTTCCACGGAGAGGCGATCGAGAAATACACGCAGATGATCGCCGACGCCGCCGAACGAGAGATCGACCGCTGGCCGCTGAACCGCCCCTTCGCCCTGGCGCCGCGGATGCAGGCGATCACCCTCGACGTGATCATGGCCGGGGTCTTCGGAATCGAAGGCCGCCCGGAGCGAGGCACCCCCGAGAACCGCCTGCGCTACGCGGTAAAGCGCATGGTCGAAGCCTCCACCTGGCCGATCGCCCAGGTAGGGGAGCTGATGAACCTCACCCGCGAAGAGCCGATCGGCGTGATCCGCCTTGGCTTGGACATCCTCGACAGCGCCACCTACGGCGTGATCAAGGCACGACGCCGAGACGAGCACCTCGACGAGCGCCGCGACATCCTCTCGATCCTGCTCCAGGCCACGACCGAAGAGGGCGAGACGCTGAGCGACAAAGAAGTCCGCGACGAGTTGCTCACCCTCGTCCTCGCCGGGCACGAGACCACCGCGAATTCGCTCGCCTGGACCTGGGAGCGCCTGGTCCGCAACCCGGCTGCCCACGAGAGCCTGCGGGAAGCGGTCCGTTCCGGTGAGGGCGCGGCCGAGCAGATCGAGGCAACGATCACGGAGAGCATGCGCTCGCGACCGGTGGTGCCGATGATCGGCCGTCGGGTGATGGCTCCCTGGCGGCTCGGCCCCTATGCGGTCTCCGCCGACACCCCGGTGACAATGAGCATCCTGCTCATCCACCACCGCGAGGACCTCTACCCGGAACCGTTCGAGTTCCGGCCCGAGCGCTGGCTGGGCCGCAAACCCGGCACCTACGAGTGGATCCCCTTCGGCGGTGGCATCCGTCGCTGCCTCGGCGCCGCCCTGGCGATGGCCGAGCAGCGCGTCGTGCTGGAGGCGATGGCCCGCCGCCTCGACCTCGAGGCCGCTGAGCCCGAGCCCGAGCGCGCCCTGCACCGCAACGTGACGATGATCCCCGCCCGGGGCGGGCGCGTGGTCGTCCGCTCCCGTCAAAGCTGAGAACCAAGCGCCTGCGGAAGCAGAAGAGGCGGCGCTAATGTTTGGCCCCCGGAGAGGTGGCCGAGTGGCTGAAGGCACTCGCCTGCTAAGCGAGTAGGGGGCGCAAGCTCTCTCGAGGGTTCGAATCCCTCCCTCTCCGTTCTCGGGCCGGCGCGGTTAGGCTCAGGCCGTGGTGAACCAGTCACACGAGCGCTACGAGGCCATCTTCGAGGAGGTCGAGGCCCCATTCGCCTTCGTTGACCTCGACGCGATGTGGTCGAACTCCGGGGAGATGCTGGGCCGTGCCGGGGACAAGCCGATCCGGGTCGCGAGCAAGTCGCTGCGCTGCCGGGCGCTGCTGGAGCGGATCCTGCAGCGGGACGAGCGCTTCGCCGGGCTGATGACCTTCACCCTGCCGGAGACGCTCTGGCTTGCCGAGAGCGGGTTCGAGAACCTGCTGCTCGCCTACCCGACCGCGGACACCGAGGCCTTGGGCGAACTGGCGCTGCGCTCGGTCGCCAACCCGGCCGGGGCGCCGATCGTGATGGTCGACTGCACCGAGCACCTCGACGCGATCGAGTCGGTGCTGGGCGGGGACGCTGCACCGGTGCGCGTCTGCATCGACCTCGACGCCGGCTGGTGGGCGCTGGGCGGGCGGATCAAGGTCGGGCCGAAGCGCTCGCCGGTGCACACGGTCGAGCAAGCCGTTGCCCTCGCGCGTGAGATAGAGCGGCGCCCGCAGCTCGAGCTGGCGGCGCTGATGTCCTATGAGGGCCAGATCGCCGGCGTCGGTGATCAGCCACCGGGGCGGCGCCTGCGCGGTGCGGCGATCCGGACCATGCAGCGCCGCTCGGCGGCCGAGCTGGCCGAACGGCGGGCGGCGGTCGTCGCCGCGATCCGCGAGTTCTCCGCGCTGCCGATCGTCAACGGCGGCGGCACCGGCAGCCTCGAGCTGACTGGGGTCGAGGACGCCGTGACCGAGATCGCCGCCGGCTCCGGCTTCTACGCGCCCACTCTCTTCGACTACTACAGCCGCTTCACACTCACCCCGGCAGCCGGCTTCGCCCTGCCGATCGTGCGTAAGCCCACCGCTGGCGTGGCGACGGCGCTTGGCGGCGGCTACCTCGCATCGGGCAGCGGCGACGGCGCCCGCCTTCCCTCCCCCTGGCTGCCTGCGGGGCTGGAGCTCGATGCCGAGGAGGGAGCCGGCGAGGTCCAGACTCCGCTCAGCGGGCCGCCCGCCCGCGATCTGAAGATCGGCGACCGCGTCTACATGCGCCACGCCAAGGCGGGCGAGCTCAGCGAGCGCTTCGACGCCCTCCACCTAGTCGAGGACGGCAGTGTCGTCGATGTCGTCCCGACGTACCGCGGCGAGGGAAAGACTTTCCTTTAGGCGCTGGTTTGTAGCCGCCTAGCTAGGGCCCGAGGACGCGGGCCGCATACTCGTTGGTGAAGACCCGGCTGGGGTCCAGCTCGTCTCGGGCCGCCTGGAAATCGGACCAGCGGGGGTAGCGCTCGGACAGCGTCGCCGCGGTCAGGAAGTGGCGCTTGCCCCAGTGGGGCCGGCCGGCGTAGTCGCTCATGATCTCCTCGACCGCCTCGAAGTACGGTCGCCACTCCATCCCGCGGTACTGGTGGACCGCGATGTAGGTGGTGTCGCGTTCGTGTGAGGGGCTGATCAGGGCGTCGTCGGCCGCGGTGACCCGCACCTCGATCGGGAAGAAGACCGGATAACGGTTGCTCCGCACCCACTCGATCACCCGGCGCACCGCCTCGGGGCCGCTCTCGCGCGGCACGCCGTACTCCATCTCGGTGAAGCGGACGCGGCGCTCGTTGGCGAAGATCTGGTCGCTGCGGTCGATCGACCTGCTGCCCGACGCGAGCCAGGCAGCGAGCCGCGAGAACGAGGGAATCCCCCTCGGGAAGAGCTTGCCGGCAGCGGAGATCGCCTCCAGCGCCCAGTTCTCGAGCACAACGTCGTTGAGGAAGGCGGCAGTCTTTCCGCGAGGACGCGGGACGGCATCGGTGCGGTTCCGCTCCAGCACCAGAGCGGAGTCCGCGTAGGGAAAGGTGAAGAGCTCGAAGTGGTCGTGGGCGTCGGCGCGCTCCTGGAAGCTGTCGAGGACCTCCTCGCGCGGATGGGGCGTATCGACCCGGTCAAGGGTGAAGGCGGGAACGCAACGCAGGGTCAGGGCCGAGATCGCGCCCAGCGCACCGATCCCGACCCGCGCTGCGCGCAGCAGCTCCGGGTCGCCCTCCGCGCTCAGCTCCCGCACCGAGCCGTCGCCGAGCACCAGCTCGGCCCCGACCACCTGCGAGGAGATGTTGCGAAGCTTCGCCCCGGTCCCGTGGGTGCCCGTCGAAGTCGCTCCGGCGATCGTCTGGCGATCGATGTCGCCGAGGTTCTCCATCGCCAACCCCAACCGGTGTAGTTCCTCGTTGAGCTCGGCCAGCACGGCGCCGCCCCCGACCTTGACCAGACCCGAGGAGGGGTCAGCGTCGATCACGCCGCCGAGCGCGCCGGCATCGATCATCGTGTCCCCGGTCATCGCCGTATCGGTGAACGAGTGGCCGCTGCCGGCGACGCTGACCTTGCGCCCCGCCGAGGCGGCAGCCACAACCGCCTGCGCCAGCTCGTCGCGGTCGCGTGGCTGAACCGTGTTGGCGGGACTGCAGGTCTGGTCCCCCGCCCAGTTTTTCCAAAGCGAAGCCGACTGGCCCTGCTGCCTCCCGGAATTCATGGCGGAAGCCTAATGGCCGAGGGCACTATCCCTCGGCTGTACGCGCCGCCGGCATGGCCAGCGCGCGGTACGCGTAGGCAAGGGTGACGAGCAGCAGGACGACGATCGCGAAGCTCGGCACAGCGTTGCCGGCGACGCTCGCGATGGCCCCGCCGGCGGCGCCGCCGACCACCTGGCCGCTGGCCCACGCCATGTTCGAGAGGCCGGCCGCGAACCCCTGGTGGAGCTGGCTTGTTTCGGATACCTCCGAGAGCATGGTCAACACCGGCGCGAAGCAGATCCCGGCGCCCAGCGAGGTGACGATCAGGGCGGCCATCACCAGGCCCAGTGTCTGCGCCACCCCGATCGCCGCCATCGCGACCGCGCAGATCCCGAAGCCGACCATGATCGGGCCGCGACGGCCGACACGATCCGAGTAACGACCTGAGAACGGAGCCAGGGCCGCCTCCAGGGTGGCGCCGGCGATGAAGCCTCCGGCGATCAGCCCGTGGCCACCGCCGAGCTCGTCGATTCGCAGCGGCACCAGCACCTCAACCGCGCCGAACATCGTCGAGGGAATCGCGACAAAGCCGGTTGCGATCAGGATCGGGCGGCTGAAGATCGTCTCGATCACCTCGCGCAGGTCCTGATGCTCCGCCACCCTGGCCTCGGGCGTGCGCGAGGCGAAGACGGCCAGCGAGATGGCAATGGCGAGGACTCCGCTGAAGACCAGCTCGGTGCCGATCTCCGCCGCCAGCGCTCCGAGGGCGGGGCCGACCAGGGCACCGGCCACCCCGGCTCCCAGCGCGGTGCCGATCACCGAGCCGCGACGCTCTGGCGGCGCCGTGGTGATCAGCCAAGTCAGCGACCCGGACCAGATCAGCGCGCCGGCCACCCCCTGGACGAAGCGGGTTCCGACCAGGAGGGGATAGACGTCGGCGAAACCGAAGACGACGCTGGCGCCGCCGAGCAGCAGCAGCCCGGCGATCACCGTCCGCCGCGGTCCGAGCCGAGCCGCGAGCAGCCCTGCCGGCAGCGAGGCGAGCAGGGTGCCCGCCGCATAGGCCGCCGTGAGGATGCCTGCTTGCGCCTTGCTCAGGCCAAGATCGGAGACGTAGTCGGGAAGCAGCGGCGCGATCGCGGAGAAGAAAACGACGTCGAAGAAGACCATCGTCGAAGCGAGGATGAGCAGGCGTCGCATTCCAACATCCAATCAGCAGCAGCCCAACCAGCCACGCGCCTCTGCGTCTAGCATCGGTCGGCGACCCACTCCTGGAGGGGTGGCAGAGCGGTTGAATGCACCGGTCTTGAAAACCGGCAGGCGTCTATCGGCGTCTCGAGGGTTCGAATCCCTCCCCCTCCGCTTATAGCCTCAAATTCGGCTTGTTAGAGCGGTTTGCGAGAGCCCGATAGGACTGCATCCGAGTCCGGTTGGCTCCGGCTGAATCCGATTGTTCTGTGGCACGACTGTGGCACGGTTGTGGCACAGAGGCCTCGCATCAGCGGCCGAGACGGCCGTACGGTCGGATCCGGACGAGCCAATCTCCGACCCCGAGGGTGAGTCTTTGGCGACCACTACCTCACTATCCACAGAGGATTGTCGCACCTGGGGCTATTGCTGCATCGGCCGAGTTTGGTGGCATCCACTGTCGAGGCGGGCGTTCAACCGCAAGACGCAGAGGCATATCGACGGACTCTTAGAGAAAGACATGAATACCAAGACTTCATGGCGAAGCACGGCAGATAGCGCAAGGCGCAGTGGAGCTAACCGTGTTCGGGTGCTCTACGCGACTAGTTCTTTTGCGGCATCCGCAAGCAACGCGGCTCTCTCGTCTGTGAACTTCTCGTAGTCGTCATCGAAAAGAGAGGGCGGGCAGAGGGCACTCTTTAGGATTTTGTCAACGTCCCCATCCATGTGAGCGCGATATTTACTTGGCGCGACACCGCCGAGGGTCTTGTTATCGACCTTGGACAAGAACGCGAAATTGCTCAGGCGATTGATCGCGCTGCTCTTAAAGTCGTCGCGTAGATATGCGCGGGGGAACAAGTGGTGGAACTCATTGCGATTGTAGTCGCGCAAGACCTTGCCGAGGTCGATCGGGGCGCCTGAGACAAAAGATCTCGGGTTTTGCTGAGCGAGAAGCAGGACAAAGGTCTTCGTATTGACGACACTCGAAATGAAGGTGTTTTCGGTAAAAAAATCCGCCTCTGCGACGGCAGGAAAGTCACCGAGGTTGCTTTTTTCTCCTTCGCGCAGCTTCGCCATGGCTGCAATGTCGGTTTTGAGGCTCCGTAGGACGCCGCTTGAGTAGCGGCGCGAGAAGCAGGCTCGCCAGAACCAACGAAGAATTTGCCTACGAGCGCTGCTTTTTAGTTTCACCTGTTTGTTGCCTTTGACCGCAAAGAGGACCGATAGGGGAACGAGCGCAGCTGAGTACGGCAGGTTGTCGAGAGTCTCTACGCGGAGGTTTCTCCTGACGAAATCGATTGCGCCTTGGACTCCATTCCTGACCTCATCGAAGCGCTCTCGCACGACGGCGCCATTCAGCGAGACAAGAGCGCTCGGCGATGCATCTCCGGAGATGACCGCGGCACAGCATCGCAAAAGGAGATTGGGATCTTGGCCGATCGCTTCGAAGCCGAATTCCGCAACTTCTTCGGCTAGGTCGCTGAATTGCTCCTGAAGGTGGAACTCTTCGCTCCAGGACCACGCCGTAAGAAGCTGCAGGGCGTCGAGGGCGATGCCAAGTCGATTGACCCGCTCGAACACAATTGCAACCTCGGCCTGGTCTTCGGTCTCAAAGGATTGAACCGGGAGGGTCGCCTGAAGGAAGCGCTTCTGGACTTCGTCGAGCCTTAGAGCGAGGGCATCGTCAAGGTCGCTGGTGGCGGCGCGATACTGAGACGGACTGAAAAGAACCTTCAGCGGGAAATGTCGCTCGGGCTCTACTTTATCGTCCGGAAGCGCAACAAACTGAGACTCTTGGGCATCCTCAGCGGCGACATGATCGAAGTAGACGGGAAGCCAGCCGTCTTCCTGCTTGCCCTCGATTAGAGTTTGGAAGACACCAAATACGGACGTCAGCCGCTGCTGTCCATCCAACACGTAGTCGATTGGGAGGCCGGGGTCTTTTCTGGGCAGTTCGAATGGGCCGATTTTCCTCTCGGTCCTTAGCTGCCTCTTCGTTCTCCAGAGAAGAAGTGAGCCGAACGGATAGCCCTTGTAAAGGGTGTCCATGAAGTAGGCGACTCGATCAGCATCCCAAACAAAGCCGCGTTGGAACGCCGGGATTCGTATGCGCCCCTCCAACATTCCGTTTATGGCGTTCTCTATCGACAGGTCCATGCCACATTCAGATCATTTCAAGTGATGCGGCGGAGGCTCCCAGAGGCGGCCTCCTGATGTCCTCCCGGTGATGTCCGCACCACGACCGCGACCTAGGTTTGCGCCTGCGTCGCGAGTGCCGGCGGCGGTCGCACTGCTCTTACGCCTCCGACCTATCCGCCAAACCAGCGCCGCGCGAAGCGGTAGTCAGGGCGCGCAGCGTCCGACCCCGCAGGGGTTGACAACCGCAAGCGCGGTGCTCCAATCGCGGGGGTGGTCGGGGCGCTCAAAGCCCAATCTCCAGACCCATCGATTGCGTTCTCTCTAGCTGCTGCATACCAAGGCGCCTCTGTGCTTCGCGAATGTGCCGCCGCGCGGTTTCTTGCCCGACGCGCTCGGTCCCGGCCTTCGGCCGCTCACCCAGGGCGCTCTTATCGTCGGTGATGCCGTACTCGCGCCGGTAGCTCTGGATGGCGGTGGCGGCACGATCCCAGGCCCAAGCCTTGCTCAGGTCGGCGGGCCTCTCCCCCAACTCCTCGGTGAGGTAGACGGGAGGATTGATGCGGGTGGCGAGGAGTTCCAGCTTGTCGCGCTCGGCAAGCGTCTGGCGAGCTGTCTGGTGGGCTCGCCTCACCTCGTCGGTCGGCGGTTGGACGGCCTGGGCCTGACCAAGCGCCTCTCTAGCCAGCTCGCGCTGGATCTCCTCGCGCTCCAAGGCGTCGGGCAGCTTTCGCTTGCGCTCTTTCCTGCCCAGACCTTCGACCGCTTCGCGCCGCTCGCGGGAGTTCTCGAACCTGTTGATCGCCAGCTCTGCGTTCTCTTGCAAGCGCTCGTAGTTCCGGGCGTCCTGGCTCTCCCGGTTGGCCTCGATGCCAAGCTCGCGCTCCCTGGCCGAAAGCTCTGTGCGGGGCAGCTTGCGAAGTTCCGCCCTTAGCGCCTCCTCGTGGGCGGCGGTCTGGGCGCGGTCGCGCTCGGCAGCTTCGGCGACATGGCCGATGGCATCCCGCTCGGGAGGCTTCGGCGCGTACTCGCTGCGCTCGGTCTGAATCTCGGGAGTCGCGTAGAGATAGGTCTCCTCCCGGCTCCTCGACGTGGCGACGTAGAGTTCCTGCTTATCCATCGACGGATCGGCCGTCACGTAGGCGCGGTCGACGGTCGTGCCCTGGGCGCAGTAGGTGGTGACGGCGTAGGCGTGCTGGAGGGCGGGCACGTCGCCGCCGAGGGTGGTCTCCGCGAGGTAGTCGGGTCCGACTTCGACCGTCCGCGCCTGGTCGATCCCGTCGAGGACGATCCGCCCCAGCTCGGGGTCAACCTCGGCGACCTGCCAGCGCTCGCGGTTGTAGATGTCGTTCGCTCGGTCGTTGACGCGGGTGATGACCTGATCGCCGGCGGCGAAGGAAGCGCCGCCGACCTCGATCTCCTCTGTGCCCAACCTGCCTTCGGATCGGACCAGCTCGCGCGCGGTGGCATTCAAGCGCTCGACCTCGACGTTTCGCTTCGCCACCATCAGCGCGTCCTCTCCCTCGCGGGCAGAGCGCCACCAATCCTCGACCATCGCCTGCCGCCGTGTCTCGGCGTCGGGGGCGACCGTGACCCGCTCCGCTGATCTGTAGAGAGCGAGCGCTTCGCGACCCTCTCCCTCGCGGATGCGCTTGGCTGCTTCACGATCAAGGTCGTGGTTGTGGCGGATCACTTCGTCTAGGTGGACCGGCACGGTGCGATAGGCGATTGCCGAGAACAGGCCGCCCGCCTCGATCGCACCCAGTTGCTGGGGATCGCCGACGAGGACGAGCTTGGCCTCCGCCGCGTCGGCGTGGCGGATCAGGTCGGCAAGGTTCTCCGAGCCGACCATCCCGGCCTCATCGACCAGCAGAACTGACCGCGAGGAGAGATCGCAGGCGCCGCGCTCAAGGTCTCTGAGCAGCCCGGCGACGGTCGTCGCCTCAAGCCCCTCGGCTCGAAGCACGTTCGCCGCTCGCCAGGTCGGCGCTGCGAAGCGCAGCTCGTACCCGGCCTGCGCCCAGCCTTCGGCTGCGGCAACGGTGGCGAAGCTCTTGCCGGTTCCGGCCTCGCCGATCACGACAACGATCCCCTCGCGTCCCACGAGCAGGCGGCGGACCATCTCGCGCTGATCGGGCTTCAGGGTGGGACGGGCTCCGATCACCCTGGCGGCAATCAGCTCCCCGGCCTCGCCACGGGGCTCGCCCGCGAGCCGTTCGGTGGTTTTCAGAGCTTCGCGCTCCAGCTCCCAGATGCGCTGCGTGGTGAAGCGCTGGCCTTTGGCGGTCTCCGCGACGGTCACGATCGCGTCTGATGCGAGGAAAGCGTCGGCGACGCTCTCGACCTCCGGCGCGGGCGCTCCATTGGGCAGGAGATCGGCGACGGCCTGCACGACGTCGCGGCGGTCGAAGTGGGAGGCGTGCGCTGTCACCTGGCAGTCGAGCTGGTCGAGCGTCAGCTTGGCGGCGAGCTGGATCTCTGTGCCGAACGTCGCCTCGATGACCTCGAGGTCCAAGCCGACCTCTGCAGCCCGCGAGAGCCAGCGCTCCCGCATCGTCTCGGGCGTGAGCTCCCGCTCCTTGACGTGCCGCGTGGTCAGGGTGGCGATCTGTCGAGCACGAGCGGAGGCATCGGGACCGGCCGCCTCGAGTATTTCCGCGCGACGGGTTGAGAACGCGCGCAGGTGCTCGTCGGCGAAGCCCTCGATCTCGGCGATGCCCTTGCGAACCTCCTGCCACTCGACCCCCAGGCGGCGGCTCAGTTCATGGCGCAGGTGTGCCTCGTAGAGGTAGCTGGCGGTCTTCGCGTGGTGGTAGATCGCTGGGTGGTAGAGCCGGGACCAGCGGCCATCCGGTCCCTTGGTCGCGTTGGCGATCAGGACGTGGGTGTGCAACTGCGGATCCCCGTTGCGCGAGGAGCGATGGACGTAGGCGGCGGCGAGGTATCCGTTGCCGTGGACGAACTCAGAGCCGCCAGCTCCCCGGCGGGTCCAGCAGGCTTCGCGCTGCATGTAGTTGAGGGCGGCTTCTACTGAGCGCTGATGGGCTTGGGCGACCTCGCCGGAGACCTGCTTGCCTCCGAGCGCCCAGGTCAGAGAGACGGACTTTGGCGCGGAGAAAGTCAGGTCAAAGCCGGGGACCGGGCCGCGGCCACCTACGACGCGCAGGCCCAATGGCTCGCCCGTGACGGGATTGTTGGCGGTGAGCATCGCCGTGAGCTGCTTGGGGTCGATCTCCCCGGAGAGATCAAGCTCGGTGGCTGCATCGCCCATCCATTGCCCTTGCGCCTCGCCCTCGCCGGAGTAGTAGTCCTCGGCTCCTTCGGCGACCTTCTCCAGGTAGTAGTTCTCCTGGCCTGTTCCGAGCTTTCCAATGCTGAGCATCGCCTTCGTTGTCAAATCCGAAAGCGAAATGCATCGGGTAGGGGCGAGAAAGACATGGGCCCTTAACGTCCGAGTGGGAGCCGGAGCGCCCCCGGAGGATCACTTCAGTGATAGGGCGTGAGGGTGGTTGCTGTTGGCTTTGAGCCTTTGGCCCTGGTGGCTTCATGGCTGCTTTGGCTGCCTTGAATTCTTGCTTTCTGGCTCTTGCTTCTTGCCTTTCCTTCTGGCGCTTTCGCTTCTGATTCGTTGCCTTGGCTGACTGGCTTTTGCCTGGCGGCTTGGTTTTGGTCCCGACGCCCGGAGCAAGCGCGGGCGAATAGCCGGGGGCGCGGGTGACCTTCGTTCTGACGCTTAACAAAGTCACCCGAAGCAATGACCGCTCTTTCTTGACAACAGAGGCAGAGAGAAATGGCGAAGAAGCTGCCGACATCGATCCCGCGCATTGCCCTCACCCCGGCTGAGGCGGCAGCGGCCATCGGTGTCGGCCCCGACTTCTTCGATGCCAACGTTGCTCCGGAGCTGCGGCTTGTCCGTAGAGGCCGCAAGCGGCTTGTGCCGGTGAGTGAGCTTGAACGCTGGACGGCGGATAACGCCAGGCACGTTCTTGGGGAGTCGGCATGACACGCCCGGGGTGGACCAGGGTTTCGAAGGCGCGGGGTCCCGAGCAACTCATAGGCTCCTGGCAATGGCAGACGCCACGCAGCAAAAAGCCCGCCGAGACCTCCGGCGCGCTCAGGCCAACTTTGAGCGCAAGGTCGGCGAGGCACACGCCGAGCGCCTGGCGAGTTTCAAACGGGCACAGAAAGCCGGCTTGTCCCTCCGAGAAATCTCTCAAGAGGTCGGCCTGCACTGGACCCGTATCGGCCAGCTACTCCGAGGCGAGTAGAGACCGCAGCCGTAGAAAATTTTCTACGGCGCTGCTAGGCTGGCGGATGCCGAAGCAAAAAGCGGCTCCCGGCGGCGCGTCAACGCCAACCGGGAGCCTGACCACAAGGAGCGTGTACCTCCTCATGGCTGATCAGAACCCTACGGGTCGCAGCTCGGCTGTTGCCCTCACATTCCCGGCCGATCACGTCCGTTTCCTGCGCCGCGTCTTTGGAATGGCGCGGGACGGGATCAAAGACGAGCTGGCGGACTATCCGAAGCAACTCCAAGAGCCGGCGCGTCTACGCCGCGAGGAAACCGCCTACGGGCGACTTCTTATGGCGCTGGACGAGTTGGTGATCGTCCCTGATTGCGATGTGCGTGCCGTCCTCGCCGACCTGGCAGAGGTCATCGATGCCGAGAACGAGTACGCACGGGTCGTTACAGAGCACGAAGCCCTGTATGGCTTGCTTGGTCAGGTCGGAGGACGAGGGCGGCGCGATGGCTCCTAACGTCGAGGTCGCTAAGGCCTTCGGCGCGAACCTCCTACAAGCCCGTAAGCGAGCTGACATTTCCCAGGAAGAGCTGGGCTTCCGTGCCTCCCTGCATCGCACCGAGATCGGCCAGCTGGAGCGCGGAGTGCGGCTCGCCAGGATCGACACGGTGGTCAAGCTCGCGGGCTCATTGGGGGTGTTGCCCGGAAGCCTCCTCGACGGCATGGCCTGGGAGCCGGGCGGCTTTCGCCCAGGTGAGTTCTCGATCGGAAGCGAAGACCCATGATTGCCTCACGATTTGGCCGGAACCTGGCGTACTGTCGCAAGCGGGCCAAGGTGTCCCAAGAAGAGCTGTCAGTGCGGGCTTCGCTTCACCGCACGGCAGTCGGCCAGTTGGAGCGCGGCGAACGCGGCGAACGCGTGGATACGCTCATCAAGCTCGCTGGGTCGCTAGGCATCCCACCCGGTGAACTGCTCGACGGGATGGATTGGGAGCCCGGCGGAACGCGTCTCGGGCAGTACACGACAGGCAGCAAGGGCTGATGGCCGAGGGCATCCGCAAGCGCCACACGAAGGATTGCGCGGCACGGAGTGGCGGGCGCTGTCGGTGCGCGGGGGGATTCGAAGCCTCCCTCTACTCGCGGCGTGACATGAAGAAGATCAGCAAGTCGTTCCGCACTGAATCCGAAGCGAAGTCATGGCGCGCAGACGCCAAGCGGTCCCTCGACCTCGGCGCTTTGCGCGCACCGGGCCAAAGAACGATCCGCGAAGCGGGGGAAGCCTGGCTCGCCGGTGCGGAGCGAGGTGAGATCCGCAGCCGCTCTGGCCGCCCCTTCAAGCCATCGTCACTGCGCGGCTACCGACAGGCGTTCACCGACCGAATCGTCCCCGCCGTAGGGCACTTCAAGGTAAGCGCACTCACCACATCGGACCTCCAGAAGGTTGTTGACGAGTGGCAGGCCGAAGGACATGCGGCCTCCACGATCCGAAACTCGCTCAGGCCGCTTCAGGCGATCTATCGTCGCGCCCGCGCTCGCGAAGGGGTGCCGGTCAACCCGACTCGCGATCTCGAACTGCCGGTACCGGAACGGCGCGAGGTAGAGATCGTGACGCCGAGTTCTGCCGCCACTCTGCTCGCAGTCCTGCCGAACCCGGATCGGGCCATATGGGCGACCGCTCTTTATGCGGGACTGCGATCCGGCGAGTTGCGCGCCCTGCGCTGGGAAGCCGTAGACGTGGCGAAGCGAATCATCGAAGTCCGAGAGTCATGGGACCCTAAGGAGGGGAGCATCGAGCCGAAGACCAGACGATCCCGACGGAGGGTGCCGGTGCCGACCGTCCTGCGGGAGCTGCTGATCGCCCAGCGAACCTGCACAGGAGCCTCGACGGGAAGCGCCCTCGTTTTCGGCGAGGACGTCAAGACCCCATTTCAGCCTGAGCGGCTCTACCGAAACGCCGACAGCGCCTGGCACCACGCTGGAATTCGCGAGCGTCTGCGGCTCCACCAAGCGCGCCACACCTACGCGTCGTTCATGATCGCTGCCGGCATCAACGCCAAGGCGCTGTCCTCGTTCATGGGCCATGCCTCGATCACCGTGACCTTTGACCTCTACGGGCACCTGATGCCGGGCTCCGAGGCCGAGGGCGCAGCACTGCTCGACGCCTATTTGGACGGTCGTTCCAAAGACATCGAAGAAACCGACGAATAGGGTCGAGACATGAGCCAGTTCCCCACGATGAAGGCGAAGCGCCTGCTGGCGATCCTGGAACGCAAGCCGCTGAGCTATCGCGTATCGCGGCAGTCGGGATCGCATCGCCGGATGGAGGCTCCGGGCCGCCCGCCGCTGACTTTTGCCTTCCACGACAACGCAACGGTCCCCTCCGGCCTGGTCCGCAAGGTTCTCGTCAGAGACGTTGGACTTGCCGAAGACGAGGCCCGGAAGCTACTCTGACTTGGAGGATCTAATGGAAACCGTGCGCGTCATCTACCACCACGAAGCCGACGGCTGGTGGGCCGAGTCGCCCGATGTAGAGGGCTGGTCCGCCGCTGGTGACACCTACGCTGAGGTGGTCAAGCTCGCGGAAGAGGGCATCCCTTTTGCGCTTGAGCATCCGGCGGAGCTGGAGCACTACGTCCCGGCCGGCGAGCGCGTGCCCGCCTGACCTTAGATTGGACGCCGTCTAGAGCCTAGGGTCGTGCGCCCTAGGCTAGGCAAAGGAGATCTCCGAGATCCTCCCACGATTCTTGATATCCCCAAAAAAGGGGACGAATGCAGGGCTTCCACTCCCTTTAGAAAGCGAGCGAGTCGTTTCTTTTCCCCGACTTTGCAGGGAAACGACGGGAGACCAGCACCGAGGTTGTCTACGGTGGAAAGCGAGAGACCCGGCACCCCTTGTCGTAGTAGGGAACCGGGCCCCTCAAGAGCAACGGGGGTCGGGCGACGTACGCGCCCGGCCCTCTCTCGTTTGAGCCTACACATCGTCGGTCCTAGCCCGGCGCCACCTTTTTTCGGACGGCGCGGCCTTTTCGCCGGATGGTTGCCGCCGCCCTTTGTCCTTTACTTAGCCGGTGCCCGTACACGACCCCTGGCGAGACCCAGCCGACGAGCGCGAGGAAATTCGTGCCTTCGTCAGCGAACGCCCTGCAGCCGAGCCGGCGATCCGGTTCAACGACAAGATAGGGCGCGTCCCCGCAGGTCCAGCACGAGGCTGGCGGGGGCGCGAGCGTAAAGCGAAGTCTTGCGACCAGTGCGAAGGCGACCTATGGGTGGAGCTGGACGATGGAACGCCCGTGCCCTGTGAATGCCGCAGCCGCAGGACAGCCAAAAGGGCGAGCAATCGACTTCGTGCAGGGGACTGGTGGCACGGCACATCACTCAGCTTTGCCGCACCGCCCCTAGCCGCCGTGCCGTCGTTGGCCCGCGATGCTGTAGAGGGCCTGTGCGGCGAGGTGCGCCGCGGGGGAACTCCCCGCGGACTGTGGATTGTGGGCGACAGCGATACTGGCAAGTCAGCGCTCTGCGCCTATATCGCCCAGCGCCTTTACCCATCAAACGATGCTATTGCGGAGGGCACTGGGGATCTCGTTGCGCACTTGCGATGGCTGGGTGCCGTGAGAGGGGAATTCGCTGTTGAGAAACACATGGAAAAGCTCGTGGACACCCCACTCCTAGTCTTGGACGATCTTGACCGACCCGTCCGTACCTACCCTCCAGCGGCGACGCTGGGATTGCGGGAGAGTTGTGCGAGTCAAGATCTAGTTCGTCTCGCGACATTGATTCGCGACCGGCAGGCGGCGATGCGGCCAACCGTGGTCACCAGCAGAGCCCAACCGAAAGACTGCGCAAGCAGGCTCGCTGCGATCACGCCTCACGACCTGATGCGGGGACTCCTTACGACCGCCTCCGGCGAGGCCACGCCGTTTGAGGACTTTCCCAAATACCTAAACGGCCTGCTCGACGGGGCTATGCGGGATATGCGAAGCGCGTGCGAGACGTGCGAGCTTGACGAAGATCAGTCCGCTGCTGCCGCGGCATAGGCGCGACCACCGACGCGCCCGAAGGTGCGCCACAACTCGCGTGCGCGGCGGAGCGGAATGTCGGCCTCAATGCCGCGCTCAGCCCTGAGAATCCTCACTGACTCCTCTGCTTCCTCCGGCGTTTCAGCACGTTCGCGAGCTTGGAATGCGGCCTCTCCAGCAGCCTCCATGCGAGAGACGATCTCGGCCAACGGCTGGTCGGGAGCTACGGTCGGCAGAACCCACCTTGGCTCACTGGCTACTTGAACTTCGGCTTCACGGTCTCTGATTTCGGCGATCTCGTCCGCCTTAGACCGGCGTGGCTTTTCGTCATCGTGCACGATGAGAAGGTGCCAACCACCCCGGATGGAACGACGCTGCAACAGCTCGCGGTGGCACAGCCAGTGGCACGAAACCGGCAAAGCGCTTGAGCAAGCCAGTCCCCGCGCCCCCGCCTCGACCTTGAAAACCGGCAGACGTCTAATGGCGTCTCGAGGGTTCGAATCCCTCCCCCTCCGCTGACGCGGCCGGCAGCAGGAAACGGCGGCTGGCGGCCGAACGGACGGGGATGGAGAAGGCATCTCGCCGCGCACGCACGCGCGAGCGCTGGCTGCAGCGTGCCGAGAAGGTCAGCGACGCCTTCGGCCTGGTCTTCGCGCTGGTGCTGACGACCTACGTGCTCACCTCGCTGCTGTCCAACCACGGCTGGGCGGCGGTGGTGCTGACGATCGCGACGAGCGCGACCTCGGTGGTCGCCCTGACCAGCTCGCACGTGCGGCCTGTGGCGGTGCGGGCGGCGGTAGCACTCTCGGCCCTGACGATCGGCCTAGCGGCGATCGCCGCCGTGACCGACGACCGCACCTGGCTCAACTTCGCCTCGGCGATCCAGGTCGCCCTGCTGACCGTGGCGATGGCCGCGGTCCTGCGCCGCGTCGTCACCGCTCCCGAGGTCGGCTTCCGGACGATCCTCGGCGCGATCAGCGTCTACACGGTGCTGGGAATCCTTTTCACCTTCCTCTACGGGACGATCGACCGGATCCAGGATGGGTCCTTCTTCGAAGGCGTTGCCAGCCCGGAGGGGTCGGACTTCCTCTTCTTCAGCTACACGACTCTGACCACCACCGGCTACGGCAACCTCGTCCCGGGCGGTCAGCCGGGCCGGCTGATCTCGGGCCTGGAGATGATGATCGGCCAGATCTTCCTCGTCACCTTGGTCGCCGGCCTGGTCAGCCTCTGGCGGCCGGGCGAAGGGATACGCCGCCGTCGCGAGCAGCGCGGCGCGGCAGAGCCCGGCAGCGAGTTGCCACCCGGCTGAGCGGCGTTACTCGGGCAGCTCGACGCGCTCGATCGTCTGCGGCTCGAGCGGCTGGTCCGAGGCATCGGTCGCGGTCGACTCGATCGCGTCGACGGCGTCCATCCCGTCGACGACCCGGCCGAAGACGGTGTGCTTGCCGTCGAGCCACGAAGCCGCCTCGGTAGTGACGATGAAGAACTGGGAGCCGTTGGTGTTGGGGCCGGCATTGGCCATCGCCAGCGCCCCGCGCACGACCTTGTGATTGTTGAACTCGTCCTCGAAGGTGTAGCCAGGGCCACCTCGGCCCGTTCCCTCCGGACAGCCGCCCTGGATCATGAATTCGGGGATGACCCGGTGGAAGACCAGTTCGTCGTAGAACCCGTCCGCAGCAAGCTTGCGGAAGTTCTCGACCGTCTTCGGCGCGTCGTCATCGTGCAGCTCGAGCACGATCGGCCCGGCGCTCGTATGGAGAGTGGCCTGCGACATCGGCTGCACCCTATCGAGGCAGATCAACCGGTGACCCGCACGGTCACCTGGCGAGAGGCGCCAGGAGCGTAGGGCCAGTGCTCCTCGGCGAGCGCGGCTGCCCGCAAGCGGATACTCGCCGTACCGCTGACGTAGCGAAAGCGGTAACGGGCGCGGAACCGCCCGTGGTGGTCGGTGCGGGTGACCAGGACCGGGCGCCAGCTCTTCGCGGCCGACTCGTAGTACTGGATCGCGACCAGCTTTCCCCGGCGCGGCAGAGGAGCGCCGAGCGTGCGCACACGGCCATGCAACCGCACCGCCGCGCCCGTGCGCAGGGCTCGCGGCGAGACGTCGAGAGTGACCCCACCTTGCACCCGCAGGGTCAGCGGGCCGCGCTTCGCCCCCTCGAGCTGCGCGTCGCCCAGATAGGAGACGGCGATCCGGCGCGAGGTACCGGCTGGCATCGGCAGGCGAAAGCCGCCATGGGCTCCGGTGGCGACGGCGTCGACACGGGAGCGCTTCAACGCCCCGCGCGAGGGTCGCGACACGACCCGCAGCTCGCGCCCAGCTATGCCAGCCCCATCCGCATCGACGAGGCGACCGCTCAGCACCGCCGAGACGCCGAACGGCACGGTCAACTCGGTGCCGGAGCGATCGCGCCAGCCGAGCCTGGCGAAGACCCGCGTCTTGCTTCTCGTATTCCGCGCGGTCCTCGCCTGCTCCACTCGCCTGACCGCCGCGGCGGTGCCGGTTCTGCGCAGCGTCATCTCAGTCCCATCGGTGCGGCGGGTGGTGGTGGCCTTGTTCCCTGCCCCGTCGACCGCATCGGCGCGGAACAGATAGGTGCCGGCCCCGAGGTCGCCTGGCAGCTGGGCGAGGAGGCGGGCGGGACCGGAACCTTCGCCGGACTGGAATTTCGTCGGCAGCTCGGTCCACTGCTGGCCGTCGAGCCGCCGGTAGTTGATCTCTCCGCCCGCCGCCCCGGAGTGAGCGTCGGCGACCTCGGCGCGGATCTGCTCCGGTGGGCCGGCGCCGACTTCACCGGCGAAGGCAACTCCAGGCGGCACGTCGTCGAAGCGAAGCGGCGTCTCGATGGCGGAGCCCGCGGCATCGTTGCCGGCCTCGTCGCGTAGCCAGATATGGAAGGAGTAGAGACCGGGGGCGGGCACGGAGCGATCAACGAGCGCGGAGAGATCGTGCCCGGCGGCGAACCTGACCCCGGTGTCGAAGCCGGCCGGACCGGTGATGCGCCAGAAGGCGCCGCCGATGGCGCTGGCAGGCGCCTGGTCGGGATTGATCCAGGAGAGATCGAAGTCGTTGAGACGCCGCCACGACTCTCCGCCGGCCAGGGTCAGCTTGCGCGGATGGGCCGGTGGGTTGTTGTCGATATAGATGGTTTGGTCGGGCGTGCAGGCGACGTTGGCGGCGAAGTCGGTGACGCAGTGGCGGATGGCGTGCGGGCCATCGCTGTAGGGGGTGGTGGCGAACGTCCCGCCGGTGGAGACGCTGAGGCTGCATGGCCGCATCTGGGTCGCCCGCCACTCGCCGCCGATCATCGCCTTCGCGCACACGTACTCCGCGAGGTCGATGCGGCCGCCGTCGATCAGCGTCTCGCCGAAGCGGATGCCGGCGCCGATGTCGTTGCCCCAGAAGACGATCTTCTGATTGCCCCGGCGCCAGCCGCCGGCGAGGATCTCGCCACCGATCCCCGCCCCCGGCAGCTGGTCGTCCTGGATCGTGATCGTCAGCGCCCGGATCGCCGACCAGGAGCCGGCGTCCAGACTGCACCACTTGCTCTCCGCCTTGGCGCAGAGCAGACGATCTTCGAGGGCCGGCTGGATCGGGTTCACGCCGAAGGCGAAGTCACGCAGCGCCGTGTCGGTGCCGGCCGCGGACAGGGCGGGATCGAAGCCGCCGAGCCAGGTGCCGACACCGATCCTCTGCTCCATGCCGTCGTGGAGGGCGTGCCACCAGGTGCCGCGGACCTGGGAGATGCCGGTGCCCGCTGGGGCTTCCCAGCGCCAGCGCGCGAAGCGGGTGCCGGAGACTGTCGACTGGCCACTGCGGGTGAAGCTCTTCAGATGGGTCCCGGCGAAGGCGTCCTGCCACGGAGCTGGGACGCACCAGCCATCCCCGACGAACTTCGCGCCGCCGGTGGTATCGGCCCAGCTGGCATCGGCGCCGACGTACCAGCCGCACTGGGCGACCGCGTACTTCCCGGCTGTCGCCTCCTTCGCCACCAGCAGGAGAAGAGCCAACGCCAGCCCCACCCCGATCGCGCCGATACGGCCGACCCCACCACTCGTTCCCAACATCGCCCCTCCTCCGCTCGACGGCATTGGGGAGCTAAGGCCCGAGCAAGCCGATCTCTCCCCTCCGAGACAGCGAATCGGTGCCCCCGTCATCCCTTTGCGAGAATGACCTCGATGCCACTCCCCACGCAGGATCAGATAACCGAGAAGCTGCGCGCCGTCATCGACCCCGAGCTGCGCCGCTCGATCGTCGAGCTGGGCATGGTCCGCTCGATCGATGTCAAGGACAGTGGCCGGGTCGAGGTCGTCGTCTCGCTGACCACCGCGGGCTGCCCAATCCGCTCCCACTTCGAACAGGCGGTCGCGAAGCAGATATCCGAGCTCGACGGGGTGACCGAGGTCGCGGTCGGCTTCGACGTCCTCTCCGATGAGGAGAAGGGGAACCTCCAGCAGACGCTCGGCCGCGGCAAGCTGCCGCAGGGCGCTCTGGCACAGGTCAAGAACGTGATCTGCGTCGCCTCGGGCAAGGGGGGCGTCGGCAAGTCGACGATGACCGCCAACCTCGCCGCGGCATTGACCGCCGAAGGGCACCCCGCCGGCGCTCTCGACTGCGACGTCTACGGCTACTCGATCCCCCGCATGCTCGGCGTCAACCGCAAGCCGGAGGTGAACGGCGAGCGCAAGATCCTGCCGCTGGAAGCTGCCGGCGGGGTCAAGGTGATGTCGATCGGCTTCTTCGTCGAGGAGAACGCTGCGGTCGTCTGGCGCGGGCCGATGCTCCACAAGGCGATCCAGCAGTTCCTCGAGGACGTCGCCTGGGGCGAGCTGGAGTATCTCCTTCTGGACCTGCCGCCGGGGACCGGCGACGTCTCGATGACGCTCGCCCAGCTCCTTCCGCAGGCCAAGTTCCTGATCGTGACCACGCCGCAGCCGGCGGCACAGACGGTCGCCAAGCGCGGCGCCGAGATGGCGACCAAGTTCGACCTCGAGCTGCTGGGCACGATCGAGAACATGTCCGGCTTCACCACTCCTGACGGCGAGCGCTTCACGATCTTCGGCGAGGGCGGCGGTCAGCTGCTGGCAGATGAGCTGGACATCCCTCTGCTGGGCAAGGTGCCCCTCTCGGAGGCGCTGCGCGAGCACGCCGACGCGGGAACCCCGC
This sequence comes from uncultured Solirubrobacterales bacterium, assembly GCA_963807425.1. GTDB lineage: Bacteria > Actinomycetota > Thermoleophilia > Solirubrobacterales > 70-9 > VRUE01. The sequence continues at coordinate 89,842 of CAWEBZ010000010.1, forward strand.
TGGTCACCGCCGAGCCCGACGCCCCGGCTTCCCAGGCGATCCGCCAGGCGGCCCGTGGCATCGTCGCCATGACCCCCCAGGAGCTGCCGGTGCTGCAGGCGGCACCGGCGTCAGCCGAGCCGCTACCGGTAAGCGGTACCCCGCTGCCGATGGCCCAGTAGCTCACTCCAACCCCTAAATACATAAAGGAGCCTTGCCAGATGCCCACCGGCTGCTCGGTCGTCCTCACCAAAACGCAGACGATCACCAAAGACACTGTCACCACGATCAAATGGGACAGCGATAGCGCCGCCGGGAAGCGCTGCTACGACGAAGGTTCCTGTTGGTCAGCGGAAAAACCGACCCGGTTCACCGCTCCCAAAGCTGGGCTGTACCTGATCGACGCCTTCGTCACCCTGACCAAATCGCTGTCGGGCGAAAAGTTCTTCTGGATCGGGGGGCCGGGCGGGGAAGTCGACAAAAGGGTCCTGGGCGAAACCGCCTACGAGGGCACCGAGCACAACTTCGCCGTGTCCAAGCAGGTCAGGCTGGAAGCCAACGAGTACGTCGAGGTCGTCCTCTACTGCGAGACCAGCGAAAACGCGGTCCTCGAGGCGTCCGAATACGGCACGGGCGATTCGGTCGGCCGGGCAACCTTCGAGCTGATCCGGGAATGAGCGGGGCTGGCTTGAAGCCAGCCGACCCCTACGAGCCAGCCGTCCCTTCGCCGGGCGGAATGTCGCCGAGCACAACAAAGGCTCCGGTGGCAAACGCTATGACGAGCGCCGCCGCGCAGACGAAGGTTGTCACCGACAGCCCCGTCATGTCGACCGACCTCGCGACCGTTGCGATCAGCACCACCGGGAAACCGATGAGGCCGACCTGGAGCACGCGCTGGGAAACGCCGCTCGTGCCGGCCCAGGGACGTGCGGGGCGGGGCGTCTCGGCGTATGGACTCAGGTCAACCGCGGCTCCGTTGCTCAGCATCCAGGCTTTGATGGCCAGAATGATCTTCAGGTAGTAGCCGAGCACCTCGTTCAGGCGGATGATCGCCAGGTAGAGAAAGCCGGATAGCAACTGAAGACCCACGGCCAGCGCCGCGACCGTCAGCAGAGAGCTCGAGGTGCGAAGGGAACCGTCGGCAAGGCTCGGTCCGGCGATTGCCGTGACGCCTAGGACAGCGGTGAAGAAGAAGCCGAGGTATTGCCCTCGCATCGACTCGAGGTGCCTGGTATGAGACCAAGCCTCCTCCCACTCGCGCATCGTGAACTCGATACCTCGATCTTCGGCCGACATCGAGCCGTGATCGTGACGACCCAGGGCGTGTGGCGCTTTCTGCTGCCGTGACCCCGCAGATACCGTGGCATCTGAGATGACCTTGGACGGGGCCTGAACGGTGGCGATCGTGCTGACAAAGCTGCTGCTGGCTCCCCTCTGCGTGGTCGCCGTTTCGCTTGCTGGCCGCAGGTGGGGAATCGCCATCGCCGGCATCCTCGGTGGGCTCCCCGTCGTCGCCGGTCCGATCCTCGTCGTGCTCACGCTTGTCCACGGTCCCTCGTTCGGGGCGGAGGCGGCCGCCGGAACGCTGCTCGGCCTGGCGGCGCTGACGCTGTTCGTCGTCGTCTACGGAAGGGCATCGGAGCGAACCGGGCCCATGCCGAGCCTGCTCGCCGGCTGGACTGCGTTCCTTCTGGGTGTCGCCTTCCTGCAGCTGCTCGACCTGCCACCTGGGGTCTCGTTGGTCCTCGTCGCGGTCGGCTTCGCCGCAGGCCTGGTCTTGCTCCCAGCGCCCACGGCGACGCCAGCCGTCGTCACAGCGCCGCCCTGGTGGGACCTGCCCGCGCGGGCGCTTGCGGCCCTGGCCCTGGTGGTTGCGCTCACCGCTGCCTCAGGCGCCCTTGGACCGAGTCTTAGCGGACTTCTGGCGCCGTTCCCGGTCATCGCCGGCGTGCTGGCGGTCTTCACCCACGCCCAAGGTGGCCGTGATCAGGCCAGGGTGCTGCTGCGGAACTTCCTCGTCGGCTTCTATGGCTTCGCCGCCTTTTGCTTCGTGCTCGCCACCAGCCTGGACTCGCTCGGCGGTCCCGCGGCATTCTCGATTGCGGTGGCAGCAGCAGTCGCGGTACAGACGGTGATCTTCGCCTTGAGCCCACGCCGCCTGCGGCCGCGGGCGGCTGAGGGTTAGATAACTACGCCGAAGCCTTGCTCTTGTAGTAGTTGGCGTTGATCTCGGCGTATTTGGCCCACTCGGCCGGGAGCTGGTCCTCGGCGAAACAGGCGTCAACCGGGCAGGCCTCGACGCAGGCGTCGCAGTCGATGCACTCGTCCGGGTCGATGTAGAGCATCTCGACCGAGTCGTAGTCGGGCTCGTCCGGGGTCGGATGGATGCAGTCGACCGGACATACCTCAACGCATGAGTTGTCCTTGGTGCCGATGCACGGCTCGGCGATGACGTAGGTCATTCGAGGCTTTCTCCTAAGTCGTTTTCGGTGCGTGAGGGGAGCCAGGCCCCCCGCCAAGCGCGGACGCACATTTTAGGGGTTGTTCGCCGGATCCTGGGCTCTCCCTGCCACCTCGCACGGCAAGCGACGGCTATCTTGCCTCGGTGCTCCGGTCACGCATCCCAGTCACGTGTGCCCTGCTCGCACTGCTGCTGATGGCTCCATCGTCGCTCGCCGCCGGGGAGGAACCGCTCCCCCAGCTGGCACTGCCAACCCCGGCGACCACCTTCTCCCCCGACCGGGCGATCGTCGAATGGGAAGAGGGCACGGATCGGGGCGATCGGGCAGACGCGCGTGAGTTGGCCGAGGTGACATCGGTGCGCCAGCTCGGCGATCCCTCCTTCCAGCTCGTCCGCGTCGACTCGGACCAGAGCATGGCCGACGCGCTAGCCACCCTGCGCGACGACCCCAGCGTGCGGGTCGCGGAACGCGACAGCTACAGCGCCCCGAACGCGATCCCGAGCGACCCCTTCTTCGACCAGCTCTGGGCCTGCAGAACACCGGTCTCGGAGTCGCCGGCTTCAGCGGGGCCCTCGCCGGCGCAGACATCGACGCCCTGGGCGCATGGACGCGAACCGTGGGGACTCCGTCGACAGTGATCGCGGACCTGGACTCCGGCTACCGCTTCGACTCCCCCGACCTCGGACCGGTCGCCTGGACGAACCCCGCCGACCCGCCCGACGGCAGCGACAACGACGGCAACGGCATCGTCGACGACTCGCAGGGTGCGGACTTCGTCGGCCCCTCGGCGAACAACCCGGCTATCGACGGCAACCCCACCGACGGGAACCTGATCGACGGCGGGCACGGGGTCCACACGGCGGGGACGATGGGTGCGGCCGGCGAAGACGGCATCGGCATCACCGGGGTTGCGCAGGACGTCCGCATCATGCCGCTGCGGGTGTGCAGCTACTTCACCGATCCGACGCCGACGGACGATTCCGGGACGCGCTGTCCAACCTCCTCGCAGATCCTGGCGATCAACTACGCCGGCTCGCATGGGGCGCGGGTAGCGAACATGTCGCTGGGAGGCACGAACTTCAGCGCGACGGTGCGCAACGCGCTTGCGGGCAACCCGCAGACCCTGTTCGTGATCTCGGCTGGCAACGACGGCGAAGACAACGACGAGCTCCCGCACTATCCGTGCAACTACAACCCGAGCACCTCCGGCATCGACGGTGCGATCGACAACGTCGTCTGCGTCGCGGCCACCGACCAGGCCGATGAGCTGGCCGGATTCTCGGACTGGGGACTGAACTCCGTCGACCTGGCGGCACCCGGTACCGAGACGCTCAGCACCTATCCCGCGAAGGTCGAGCACGTCGACGACGACTTCGAGACAGACGACTTCGCGTCCGTCTGGGCCAATGCCGGGGGCGAAGGATTTGGACGCGCCGACGCGGGCGACGGTCCGCTGACCTCGTTTGGAATGAGCGATTCGCCGGCTGCGGCACCGGAGCCAGGATCAGTGCACGTCGTCACTCTCACCAGCGGAGTCCCCGTGCCGGCCGGAACCGGGGCGTGCAGGCTAAGCGCGATGAGATATCGCGACGGTGGAACCGGTGGAACCTTCTTCTACTCGGTGCTCAGCGACGACTCCCCGGCCTTCACCAACACCGGCTCGGCGGCCACCGGCGGCTCGAAAATGGTCTCCTTCCAGACTGCCCCGATCACCGGCCTCGGCGGCCACTCGGTCAAAGTGAGCTTCGGCTTCACTGCCGGCCCGTCACCGACCGCCGCCAACGGGATCTGGCTCGATGACATAAAGCTCGCCTGCTACGCGCCGCTGACCACGGCGCCGGCCTATGCGTTTCTCCAGGGAACCTCGATGGCGGCGCCGCACGTCACCGGGGCCGCGGGCCTGCTCTTCTCGCTGAAACCGACGGCGACCGTGAGCGAGGTGCGCAATGCACTGCTCCTATGTCAAGTGCGCCTCTGAGAGACCACGGATTTATCGGAATCCCCCTCTCGAGATGAAGAGGGAGAGGGATCCAACAAAAGCCGGTAGAAGCGTCTTGCCAGGTGCCGTTTGAGACAGCGCATCGCCTCGCGGTGGCTCTTGCCCTCCGCACGCTTCTTTGTCAGGTAGGCGCGGGTCTCGGGGTCGATGCGCGAGCGGGTGATCGCGATCACGTGCAGAGCGTGATTTAGCTGGCGATCGCCGCCGCGGTGCAACCGGTGACGGTGGCTCTTGCCCGAGGACACGGGGATGGGGGCGACGCCGGCCATGCGAGCGAACTGGGCATCGCTGGCAAAGCGCTCCGCGCCGGCGGTGTGGCCGATCAGGGTCGCGGCGCTGAGCGGCCCGCAGCCAAGCTCGTCAAGCAGAGCGGGGCGGTGGGAGCGGACCAGCGCGGCGATCTCGGCTTCAAGGTCTTTGGCCTCGCGGGTGATCTCGGCGATTCGCTCGAGCAGCTCACGGGCGATACGGGCACGCGTCGTCTCGATCGGCGCCAAGCGCTGGCGGATCGCCTGCAGGCGGACCTTGCGATCCAGCGCACCGCTTGGAAGCGTTGCCTCCAGCTCCGGGCAGAGGTCGAGCAGATGCCAGCGCAGCCGGTTCTGCGCCCTGGTGCGCTCGGCGACGAGGTTGCGGCGATGTTCGGCGAGCAGGCGGATCTCCATCGCTCGCTCGTCGAGGAAGGCGGGTGGAAAGCGCTCGGGGCCCTCCCTGACCACCGCCCGGGCGACCGCCAGGGCATCGATTGCATCGGACTTACCCGGCCGGCGCTCCTCGCGGCGCCCTACTGCGGTGAAGCGTGGGGAGACCCGCACCACCCGCTCTCCGTCACCGAGCAGGGCTTCCTCCAGGTGGCGGGAGACGTGGCGACAGTCCTCTAGCGCCCAGACGCGCTCCTCGCCGAGCTTTCGCGCCCAACGCAGCGCTTGCAAGTGCCCCGCCGGCTCGGCTTTGATCTCGAGCTCTGCGAGCAGCTCGCCGCTTCCCGCTCTCACCGCCACCAGCGTGTGGTTGCGTTTGTGGATATCCGCCCCGATCACGATCATCTGCACCGTCCCTTCTCTCGTTGCCGTTGAAGGGGCCTCCGGTGGACAAGTTTCAGTTGGGGGCGCTGCCACGCTCCTATCAGGTCACTCCGGAGTCCCTCGGGTGGCGGCGGGCGACGCAATGCATGAAGGCCAGGCCCACGGGTCGGCTATCTGTCAACGAGTCAGCCCGCCGCAACCTGAGGAACCAACTGCTCGCGTCGGACGCCACCGCCCGACGGCGGGAGGCTGACACTGAATTGCTGTTGAGCGTCGATCCGGTGCCGTCGCTCGCTGGGAAGACCGTCACCGGAGGGCGCCTCAACGCATCGAAAGCGACCGACGCGATGGGGGTCGTCGTCGATGAAGGCGAAGTCACGGTCGACGAACTCCCGCCGGGGACGGTAGCGGCCACAGAAGCATCGATTCGAGCCGCGAGCCCAGCGGCGCTGCTGCCACGGTTGCGGCTGTCCGCCTGCACCGTGCCGAAGCTCGCCGGCAAGACGCTGAGCCAGGCAAAGCGCGCTCTGGCGCAAGCGGGGTGCGTTCTCGGCCGGGTTGGCAAGCCGAAAGCGAAGAAAGGGAAGAGATTGCCGCCGTTGGTGGTCGGGTCGTCGATTCCCGCGGCGGGGGGCCAGCCCGCCGGCAAGGTCGATCTCAAGCTGACTCCAAAGCCGAAGCCGAAGCGCCACCGCCACTAGCATCGGCGGCCGAATGCTGTTGCTCACCGGCGCCACCGGAAGCATTGGATCGCGGCTCCTGCCCCTGCTCTTGGCGCAGGGCGAGGATGTGCGCTGCCTTGTCCGGGAGCCGCGGCGGCTGGGACAGCGGCGAGTCGACGTGCAGATCGCCCTCGGCGATCTCGGCGAGATGTCCGATCCCTACCTGGTGCGGCAGGCGCTGCGGGGCGTCGACACCGTCATCCACCTGGCGGCGACGATCCGCGACCAGCCCCCGCACCGGATCGAGGAGCTGAACGGGCTCGCCACGGTGCGCCTGCTGCGCGCAGCCGAGCGCAGCGGCGTGCGGCGCTTCGTCTTCTTTAGCGCCCTCAACGCCTCCGCCGCCCAGCGCACGCGCTTCTTCCGTGCCAAGTGGCTGGCCGAGGAGGCGATCTCGACCTCATCCCTGCAGACGACGATCTTCGCGCCCTCGATCGTCTACGACCACACCGATCCCTGGGTGACGCTGCTGCGGCGCTTCTCCTTCCTGCCGGTGCTGCCGGTCTCGGGCGAGGGACAGGCGCGCTTCCAGCCGATCTGGGCAGCCGACGTCGCCCGCTGCGTGACCGCCGCGCTAGAGCGGGACGGTGGCGGACGCTACGAGCTGGCGGGACCCGAGACGCTCAGCTACGACGACATGTCGGACCTGGTCAGCCGCGTCGCCGGCCGGCCCCGCCCCCTCGTCCACCTGCCCCTGCCGCTGATCCGCTCCAGCCTGATCGCGATCCGCTCCGTTTTCGGCGAGTCCGTGTTTGCAACCTGGGAGGAGGCGGAGCTGATGGAGGTTCCGATGACCAGCGAGCGCGGCACGGCAGACGCCGAAGCGCTCGGAGTCGAGCCGAAGAGGATGGGCGATGTCCTGGCGGAGTCCTAGACGGGCAGCGGTTCTCGCGGTTGCCGTGGCGTTGCTAGGAACGGGCCAGGCGTCCGCCCTCACGCTTGCACCGCCGAAGCCCAACGTCTTCCTCGGCGTCAGCGATCGCGGCACAACCGCGGAGTTCAACGAATTCGCCGGCCTGATCGGCAAGCACCCGGCGCTGCTGCAGACCTTCCACCCCTGGGGCAACAGCCTCAACGCCGCCTACGAACGCTGGCGCGAAACCGCCACGCGGCCGATCCTGCACATCTCGACGATCGACGACCAGACCCTGGCGGAGTTGATCACGCCGCAACAGATCGCGCTCGGGGGCGGTGACAACTACCTGCTCCAGCTCAACGACTTCTTTGCCAAACGCGGCTTGCCCGCATACATCAGGCCGCTGGGCGAGCCCAACCGTTGCCTCAACGCCTGGTCCGCCGTCTACTGCGACGGCAGTCAGAGAGGGGGCGAATACACGACCGGCTGGTACAAGCAGGCGTTCCGGCGCATCGTCGCGATCGTACGCGGCGGGCAGACGCTGGAAGGGATCAACGCGACCCTCGCCGAAATCGGCCTACCGCCGCTCAACCGCACCAAAGGGCCACCCCCGACCGCCCTGCCGACGGCACCGGTGAGCATCATCTGGGCTCCGCTGCCAGGCGGCTCGCCGCGGGTGAAAGGCAACTTCCCCGGCAACTACTGGCCGGGGACCCGTTGGGTCGACTGGACCGGGACCGATTTCTACTCGCAGTATCCGGTCTGGAAAGACCTCAACCGCTTCTACGCCGGCAAGCAGTGGCGGGGCAAGCCGTTCTCGATCGCCGAGTGGGCTGTCTACGGCGAGGACGAACCCCGCTTCGCCAAGCAGCTGATCGCCTGGACCGCCAAGCGACCTCGGGTGCGCATGCTCGTCTACTACACCGGCTTCGGCACCGCCGCCGAGAACACCCACGACCCCATCTATTACCCGCGCACCGTCAACACCCTTCGCGCCAAGGTGCGCCGCCCGAACTTCCTCGAATACGCCGAATACAACGCCAGCGCCTTCGGCCCGCTGCCCCCGCCTCCGCCCAAAACCCCGCCGGTCCCGGTCCCAGTGCCCGTCACGCCGTAGCCCCCGCACGGTCGCAAACGATCGTACGGCGCTGGACGTGCGAGGGGCCCGGCGGATGCCGGGCCCCTCGGAAAGTCACTCGCCTGTTAGGGCGAGGATACGCCTGGGCAGGCGTGGCTACATCATCCCGCCCATGTCCGGCATGCCGCCACCGGGCATACCGCCACCGGCGCCGTCCTTCTCGGGCGGCTCGGCGATGATCGCCTCGGTGACGAGGATGTTCTTGGCGATCGACGCCGCGTTCTGCAGCGCCGAGCGGGTCACCATCGTCGGGTCGATGACACCGGCGGCGATCAGGTCGCCATACTCGCCGTTGGCCGCGTTGAGGCCTTCGCCGGCCTTCAGGTCGCGGACCTTGTTGACGACGACCGAGCCCTCCAGGCCGGAGTTCTCGGCGATCTGGCGGACCGGCTCCTCGAGGGCCCGGTGGACGATCCGGGCGCCCGTCGCCTCATCCGGATCCTCGTGCTTGTCCACATCGAGGTTGGACTGGGCGTTGAGTAGTGCCACACCGCCACCCGGCACGACGCCCTCCTCGAGCGCGGCGCGGGTCGCCTGCAGCGCGTCCTCGACGCGGTGCTTCTTCTCCTTCATCTCGGTCTCGGTGGCAGCGCCGACCTTGACCACTGCGACACCACCGGCCAGCTTGGCGAGCCGCTCCTGGAGCTTCTCGCGATCGAAATCGGAATCGGTGTTCTCAACTTCGTTTTTGATCTGGTTGATCCGGCCCTTGATCGCCTCGGCCTCGCCGGCGCCGTCGATGATCGTGGTCGTGTCCTTGGAGACGACAACACGGCGGGCTTTGCCGAGCTGGTCGATCTGGGTGTTCTCGAGTTTGAGACCCATCTCCTCGGTGATCACCTCACCGCCGGTGAGGATCGCGATGTCCTCCAGCATCCGCTTGCGGCGATCGCCAAAGCCCGGTGCCTTGACGGCAACGCCGGTGAAGGTGCCGCGCAGCTTGTTGACGACCAGGGTCGCGAGGCACTCGCCCTCGACGTCCTCGGCGACGATCAGCAGCGGCTTGCCACCCTGCATCACCTGCTCGAGCACCGGCAGGATGTCCCGCACGGAGCCGATTTTCTGGTTGGCGATGAGGATGTAGGGATCCTCCAGCACCGCCTCCATGCGGTCCTGGTCGGTGACCATGTACGGCGAGATGTAGCCCTTGTCGAACTGCATCCCCTCCGTGAACTCCAGCTCCATGCCGAAGGTCTGGCCCTCCTCGACGTTGACCACGCCGTCCTTGCCGACCTTCTCGATCGCGTCGGCGATCACGTTGCCGATGTCGTCATCGGCGGCGGAGATGGCGGCGACACGGGCGATCTGCTCCTTGCCCGCAACCTCCTTGGACTGCTTCTCGCGCAGGTTCTCGACCACGTCGTCGACGGCCTTCTCGATCCCGCGGCGCAGGGCCAGCGGGTTGGCGCCGGCGGCGACGTTCTTGAGGCCCTGGCGAACGATGATCTGTGCCAGCAGGGTCGCCGTCGTGGTGCCGTCGCCGGCCACGTCGTTGGTAGCCGTCGCGACCTCGCGGACGAGCTGGGCACCCTGGTTCTCGAAGACGTCCTCGACCTCGACCTCGCGGGCGATGGTGACGCCGTCGTTAGTGATCGTCGGCGCGCCGAACTTCTTGTCGAGCACGACGTAGCGACCCTTCGGGCCGAGGGTGACCTTGACCGCGTCGGCAACTGCGTCGACGCCGGCCTGCAGGGCCCCCCTTGCTTCCTCGCTGAACTTCAGCTCCTTATGAGCCATCTGATTTCAGTCCTCCTTGGTTCTTCTAAGTCCTGTATTGACGACGGTCAGCCGAGCTTGGCGAGAACGTCCGACTCGCGCAGGACGAGCAGGTCCTCGTCCTCGACGGTGACCTCGGTGCCGCCGTACTTGGAGTAGAGGACCTCGTCGCCCTCGCTCACGTCGAGCGGGCGGCGGCTGCCGTCCTCGTTGACAGCGCCATCGCCAACGGCGACGACCTTGCCCTTTTGGGGCTTCTCCTTTGCCGTATCGGGGAGGACGATGCCGCTAGCGGTCGTCTCCTCCTCATCGATCGGCTTGACGATCAGCCGGTCCCCGAGGGGCTTCAGCTTCATCCGTATACCTCCATTTATGGGTGAGAAAAGTTCGAACTGGCTTGGCACTCTACGGGTGAGAGTGCCAAGGGCCTGAAAGATAGCGGCTCTGGCCGTGCGGCAGGGTTCAGTCGCTTGCGAGCAGACGGCAACCGAGCAGACGGGCGATTCCCTCGCCGCCATGAGCCATCACCCAGTCGTGATTCCACTCAAAGGCCGGCCGCGCCAGCGGCGCCAGGAGGTTCATCCAGGCCTTCGTGGTGGCGACGTTCCATTCGTAGAGGACAGCGGTGGTGCTGTCCTGCTCGTAGAGACGCCAGCGGCCGACCCCCGTCAGCTCGCCCACCGCGTCCGCCTCGAGCAGATGCGGACGCTCGACCCGTGTCGTCGTCACCTCAAACTCGACCCGGTAAGGCAGCAGGCTCTTCCAGACCATCCGCGCGACCGTGCCGACGCCGTCCTCCTCGCCCGCCTTGACTTCCTCGGCCTCCTCCACGCCCCGCCACCACTGAGGCCAGCGAGCCTGGTCGTAGATCGCCTCCCACACCCGCTCGCGCGGCGCGTCGAGCAGCCAGGTGGTGAGAAAGGCGTAGTCGGCCATCGGCGGAGCCCCGCTAGTTGTGGTGCGGAGTCTCCCCGTTGCCGAAGTGCGCTCCCGGCGGCTCGACTATCTGGGAGAAACGAATCACCGTGACGAGGTCGTCGGGTGAAACCGGGCGACCGTAGATCTGCTCGAGGAAGTTGATCTCCTCCTCGAGGCGGCGGAACTCGGGGTTGTCGTGCTCGATGTCGCGCGGGGAGAGCTCGGAGATCCGCTTCACCTCGACGTCGTCGATGACCGCCGTGAAGATCTTCTCCCGCGGGCTGTGGCGAAAACCGACCGTGATCCAGACGACCTGGCCGCGCTCGTACTTGCTGCTCTTGTCCCCAAGCCGGATCGTCGCCGTCTTGCGACCGCGCTTCAACTGGTCGACGAAAACCGGCGAATAGAAGTTTAGAACGTAGATCCCGCCTCTCATGCGGCAGCGAGCGTATCTGACCGCGTCGCCGACGGTCAGCGCGTGTCTCGGCGGCGCGCGTGATTCCCCTTGCCGGCCCGTGTTTGGGCGATGTGAAAGCGGTCTGTCAGCCCTCTGGACGTTTGTTCGAATCCGGTCGAGGCGCCGGGTAACCGAGTCGATGGAGGGAAACGATGCAATTGAGGACGATCCGACCGGGAAGGATGGTCGGCGCCACGCTCGCGTGCGCCGTCGCACTGCTCCTGCTCGCGACGGCGGGCAGCGCCCAGGCTGCCAGCTGCGCCGGTAAGCACGCGACCATCGTCGGCACTGCCGGCGATGACGTGATCGTCGGCAAGAAGGCAAGCGACGTGATCTACGGCGGCGGCGGCAACGACCGGATCAGCGGCGGGCCCAACGGCAACGACAGGATCTGCGGCGGGCCCGGAAACGACTTGATCCACGGAGGCGGCGGCTTCGACAAGCTCTACGGCGAAGAGGGCGACGACCGGCTCGACGGCGAGCAGGGCTCCGATCGCATCGACGGGGGCAGCGGCAACGACCAGCTTCACGGTGACAAGGGAAGCGACGGGCTCGACGGTGGACCCGGCGACGACGCCCTGCTTGGCGCCAAGGGCCCCGACAACCTGATCGGCGGCGCCGGCGACGACTACGTAAATGGAGACAAGGGCAGCGATGACGCGGACGGCGGCGCCGGCGACGACAAGCTCCACGGTGACAAGGGGAACGACAGCATCGACGGTGGGGCGGGCAGCGACCAGATCGAAGGCGGACCCGGGGACGACCCCAATCTCGAAGGCGGCGGCGACAGCGACTTCGTCTTCGGTGGCGCCGGCAGCGACACCGCCAGTGGCGGTGGCGGCGATGGCGACGTCGTCCGCGGCGACAGCGGCGAAGACGGCCTCGACGGTGGTGGTGGCAGCCAGGACATCGTCTCCTACGCCAGCGCGACACGCAGCGGCGTCATCGTCGACCTCGGCGCCCAGAAGTCGAAGGGGGACGGCCACGACACGCTGGTGGGCTTCGAGGACGTCGTCGGCTCGCCGCAGGGCGACGACCTCGATGGCGACGGCAGCGTCAACCGGCTCGACGGCGGCGTCGGCGACGATGTCCTCGACGGCGCCGGAGGCTCCGACGAAGCGTTCGGCGGGGCCGGAACCGACAACTGCAACGGCTTCGCGGCGGAGCACTCCTGCGGTGCCGAGCCCAACCCGCCGGGCAGCGGCACCTTCGTCATCCTCAACCAGGGCCTTGACGGCGCCAGCCTCGTCGTCCAGGGCGACGCCCTGTCGAACGACATCCGGGTCGGCTTCAGCGGCAGCGGCTGGGTCGTCTCCGACAACGCCGCGATCTTCCCTGGAGACGGCTGCGCCGCGACCGCCGATGCGGCGATCGTCAGCTGCCCGGCCTCGGTGGCCACCGGCCTCGTGGTGATCACCGGAGGCAGCGGCAACGACGGCATCGCGATCGGCGACAGCGTCCCCGCCAGCGTCAAGGTGCGGGCGAACGGCAACGCCGACTCCGACTCGCTCAGCGGCGGGCCGGGCGACGACGTGCTCGAGGCGGGCGAGAACTACAACGGCCCCGACAGCGGCAACGACACGCTGGCCGGCAACGCCGGCAGCGACGTGCTCTACGCCGATCCGGGCGGCGACCAGCTCGCGGGCGGTCCCGGCAACGACCTCCTGACCTCCTCGGTACCGACCTGCCAAGGCCATGTCTACAACGGCGGGCCCGGCGACGACACCGTCTCCTATGGCCGCTCCGACGCGGCGCTGACGGTCAGGCTCGGCGGTGGCGGTGGGCCGGCCGGCTGCGGAACGCTCGACCAGGTCCAAGCCGACAACGAGAGCCTCGAGGGCTCCGACGGTCCCGACGTGCTGATCGGCGACGACGGTGAGAACAGCTTCATGGGCCACCTCGGCGCCGACACCTTCATCGGCAAGGGCGGCAGCGACTTCATCGACGCGATCGACGGCCAGCGCGATCAGTCGATCCAGTGCGGTGGCGGGGGCGACGAGGACGTGATCAAGGACGGCGCCGACCCGGACCCCATCGGCTGCTAGGCCCCTCCTCAGCCCGCGAAGCCCTCCTCACCGAGCAACGGAACGAAGCGACAGGGGCCGATCGTCTCGGTCTCCAGCGTCTCCCCGCGGCGGCGAAAGACGGTGAGCATGTCGACCGCGTCGGTGGCGATCGGGACGACCAGGCGGCCGCCCTCGACGAGCTGCTCGAGCAGGGTGGCCGGTGGGGCCGGAGCGGCGGCGTGGACGGCGATCGCATCGAAGGGCGCGCGCTCGGCGACGCCGCGGCTGCCGTCGCCGACCAGCAGCTCGACGTTGGTCGCACCGAGCGAGGCGAGGACCTCGGCCGCGGCCCGGGCCAGCGAGTCGTGCCGCTCGATGCTGACGACGTGGGCGGCCAGACGCGAGAGCACGCCGGCGGAGTAGCCCGAGCCCGTGCCGACCTCGAGCACCAGCTCCTCGCCGCTCAGCGCCAGCGCCTGGCAGATCGCGGCGACGATCCAGGGCTGGGAGATCGTCTGCTCCTCGCCGATCGGCAGGGCCGAGTCGGCGTAGGCGCGGCGCCGGCTGCGCTCCGGCACGAACTGCTCCCGCGGCACCTCCCCCATCGCGGCCAGAACGCGCTCGTCGACGATGCCGCGGCGGCGCAGCTGCCGCTCCACCATCTGCACGCGGAGGTCGGCGAAATCGGTCGTGGCGAGCCTCAGAAGATGTAGTTGCGGAGTTTGTCCGGGGCCAGCACGGTGACGCGGCCGCGACCCGGGCGGACTACGCCGGCGCGCTCGAGGTCGGCGAGGAAGCGGCTGACGCTCTCACGCGAGGTGCCGGCCAGCTGCGCCAGATCGGCCTGATTCATGCGGATCGTCACCTCGCCGCCTTCGCCGGAGCGCGGTGCCTCCTCGACGACGAGCTGGGAGAGGACCCCGGCGACCCGACTAGGGACGGTTTGGAAGGACTGGCGGGAGATCCGCTCGTTGGCGCTGCGCAGCCGCCGCACCAGCGCCGCGATCAGCTTCACGGTGATCTCGGGGTGGCGGGCGAGCAGCGCCCGCACCTCGCCGGCGGGCAGGGCCAGCAGCTCGCCATCGACGAGAGCCTCGACGCTGGCCGAGCGCACCTCGCCGTCGAGCATCGCCAGCTCGCCGAAGATGTCGCCGGGACTGAGGGTCGCCAGGGTGATCGCCCGTCCGTCGGAGTGCTCGCGGGTGACCCGGAAGCTGCCGTCGCGAACGATGTAGCACGCATCCGAGTGGTCGCCCTCGTGGAATACCCGTGTCCCGGCCGGGAATGAGCGGGCCACGGCGACACGGGAGAACCGCTCCAGCTCCCCCTCCTCCAGATCGGAGAAGAGCGGCACGCTGCGCAGCAGCTCGACCGGGCCCTGGCTCTCCGCGGCGTCCGCCATGCCGGGATTATCGCGGAGCGGCACTAGGGTTGGTCGATGGCGGGATCGAGCCCGCAGATCAGACGGGCAACGGAGAGAGATCACGAGGGGGCTGCCGAGGCGCTGGCGCTGGCTTTTGCCGACGACCCGGCCTGGGCTCACATGCTTCCTGACTCCGACTCAAATGGCCGTGCCGAGCGGCTCCTCACCTTCTTCACGGCCGAGATCGGGAACCTGACTCCCGAGTACCGCCAAGTCTGGGTCACCGAGGACGGCAGCGGTGCTGCGATATGGGCTCGCCCCGGGGCCTGGCGGGTACCGCCGATGCGGACGATGCGCCCGGCACGCCGCATGGCGGAAGCCTTCGGAAGCCACCTGCCTCTGGCGATCTGGTCCCTGCTGCGAGCCGAACGCCATCATCCCCGGGCGCCTCACTGGTACCTCAACTACCTCGGGGTCGAACCGCGCAGCCAGGGACGCGGGCTGGGTGGAGCCCTGCTCGCGCCGATGCTCGAGCTGTGCGATCGCGACGGAGCTCCGGCCTACCTGGAGTCGAGCAGCGAACGCAACCGGGTGCTGTACGAACGCAACGGCTTCGCCCAGGCCGGGACCTTCGACCTGCCCGCCGGCGGACCGCCGGTCTGGGAGATGTGGCGGGACCCGGCCTGAGCTCCGGTCTCGCTGCGATGCAGCGGTTTGCACACTTCAACCACATCGTCTCTCCTTAAGTAATAGGCTCCGCCGAAGTGGGGCTCGGGGAGGGGAAAAACGCACTCGTCACGCTGGCGAGCAACGATGCCGATCCCACCGCGGATATGGCGGTCATCCACCACCTCGAGCGCGATCGCGAGCTCAGCCTGGACTCCGAGACGTGGGGCGGCGCGCTCCTCGAGCAGGAGGAGAGAGGGTGGAAAGAACGGGAGGGAAAAGGTCGCCATCTCTTTCGGACTCTGACAGTGAGGAAAGGTGAGAGATCCGAGATTTCGCGCCAGCTGAAGGACCACATCGTTCGGTTCCCCTCAGCTCCCATCTATGGGACTAACCGCAAGTCCGAGTACGGCATCGAGTTCCGCAGGGAGCCAACGCAAACACTGCGAGTGTTGACCCGGCCGGAGGACAGCGGGCCCGTCGACCGCCTCTTCATCTTTCACAATGGGCTCAACGAGTCGGAGAACCTGCGTTTCTACTACCGCCTTGCCGACTGGATCTTGGCCGCGGGCGCGGAAGACGAGAACAAAACGCGCTCCGCCTGCGTGATCGCCCCGTTTCCCGGTCACCTGACCCAGGCATCGTTTTCCGGACAGTTCTCACAAACGCCGCTGCAGCGGTACCTGAGCGACTCGGGTGAGTTGTTTCGCCAGTTCCTTCGCTACATGGTCGAGATGCGCTGGCTGCTCAGCACCGTCAACCGCGAGCTGCCAGAGAAGTGGATGGTGGGTGGAGAACCGATCCACAGCAACCAGCTGAAAGCCACCATCGTCAAAGAATGCACGAGCTTGAGGAAAGCCAGCCAAAAAGCGTTCGAACAGAAACCCGGCATTGACGAAGCTGCGGCCAAAGCGTTGGTCGGGGAGCCGATTCGAGACTCGACGATCGAGACGACGATCGACGCGCTGAACGACGTCCTAGAGCTTCCCGACCAGGGCAAGAGCATGGACATCCACGTGATCGGCTACAGCCTCGGCGGGTTCCTTGCCCAGGCGGTGTTCTTCGCCTGGCCCAACCTGGTTTCCAGCTGCGCGACGATCTGCTCCGGCGGCGCGATTCGTGCGCTGTCGCCAACGGCCTTCGCGCACCCCGAGGAGTGGCAGGCCGTTCTCCACACCCTGCGTCCCGAGCTCGAAGAGTCGATGCTGCGGCGGCGGATCGCTCGCGACGGGACCAGCATCGCGGGCATGCGGGAGGGCAGATTCAGCTACTACCAGCGGATCTTCGATCAGGTCTTCCTGCAGGAGGACCACGCCTCATACAAGGCGCGCCTCTCGGAGTACGGCACCCGAATGCTGTTCATCGGCGGTGGCGAAGATCCCATAGTGAGGCCGCGAGAGGTGCTCGATGCCAGCCCCAAAGAGGGGATCACGATGCTCTCGGTGGCGAACCTGACTCATTTCCTGGGTGAGTCGGCGAGGAGCGCTCGCGAGAGAGGGCAGCGCGAATTCTGGCTGCCCGAGGCCGGAGGTCTAATCGCACGAGCGGCCGGCCGGGCCGAGGAGCTCCACCAAGAGGAGCGCGAAGCGGCGGAAGAGCAACACGGTCGCGCCAAGGAGATCGAGAAGCGGAGTAAGGAAGCGGAGCAGGAAGGCGAGCTTGCGCAAGAAGAGGAGCGCAAGAAGAGGAGGGAGAAACAGAAGAAACCCGACCGTCCAAAGGACCGGGACCTCGAGAGCCCCAGCTTCGAGGAGGCACTGGATTGGGTCATCGACGGCGTCAGCTCCGAGGAGCCGGAAAAAAAGCTGGGGCGCGGCTGGCTCTTCGTATGTCGAAATGGCCTGCCCGCGGCCTTTCTCGATGCTGAGATGCGACGCGCCTGGGCCAGTGGCCTGCGCCACCACGACGTCTTCGTCCAAACCTACGCCGAAGGCCTGACCCATAGGGCCGCAGAAC
Organism: uncultured Solirubrobacterales bacterium; assembly: GCA_963807425.1. Classification (GTDB taxonomy): domain Bacteria; phylum Actinomycetota; class Thermoleophilia; order Solirubrobacterales; family 70-9; genus VRUE01. The sequence continues at coordinate 107,105 of CAWEBZ010000010.1, forward strand.
TGCGGGCGATCAAGGTCAGGACCACGCTGGTGCTTCCAGATCGGCTGCGAGACGTTTTCGTCAGATCCAGCGGAGAGCTGATCGACCCGCACAGCGATGCGCCGGGATACCTCGTAACCGAGAAGCAACGGCATTCTGCCTGGACCACCTTCCTGGAGGAATGGGGCAAACAGGCGCAATGGTTCGATCCTGGGCTGATCTCCCAGACCCTTCGGGAGGAAATCGACGTTGGCAAGTTCAGCGAGGCGGTGAGCCACTGGCAGGAAGTTCCTTCGGACTTCCTGAAGATGACCCAGGTACCCGATGTCTGGATCGCACTTGACGAGGGTGAACCCTATGCGCGCGAAGACCACGACATCGCAGCGCAGAGGCTGCTGGACCGCGTGGTAAAGATCATCGAGGGCGAGAAGTCGGCCCGTCGAGAAGCCGAAGAAAAAGCACGCAATGAAAACGTCGCCTTCAAACCCGCTTCGGGACCGATGGGCTATGCCGGGAAAGAGCTGCAAAAAGACCTCGACGAGGGCAAGGTCCGAATCGTCCGGGTGTCGGCAAGCGAGCTCAACCCCCGCTACAGGGGAAGGTTCGAGAGCTCGTTCCAATCTGCACTGCTGCTCATGGCACACTGCGCGGGCGCCCTGCTGCGCTCGCGCGACGTGCCTTCAGACGCAGCAAGTGCGGTGTTGGCCTCCTCAGCGAGCAGCGAGCGTTAGCTTGCGCGGGCCGCGACTGAAGCCGGCCTCGATCAACGCCTCCTCGTAGCCGGAGCCGATCACGGGCTCGCCGTCGAGCTTCTCGACCGCCAGCTTTGGCAGGCGACCGGCGGCAACCGCGTCGGCGAGGGCGCGCATCGCCGCCGCCAGCTCCTCTTCGCCGAGCTCGACCAGACGGAGGATGCCGCGGCCGCCACGCTCGAGGTAGATGATCGGTGCGCCGTCGCGCTGGAGGACGTGGGCACCGGGGGTGCGAGCGGGGCGGCGTCCGCTTGCCGGTTTCGGCCAAGGCAGCGAGGCACCGTAGGGGTTGGCGGGATCGGTGGCGGAGAGGAGGAGGAAGGAGCCGTCGTCTTCGGGTAGCGAGCGAAGGCGCTCGACCGCACCGGGCAGGGCGAACTGGGCGCCGCCGAGGCCCTCGACGAAATAGCCGCGGCGGGCGGTACCGAGCAGCTCGAGGTTGCCGAGCTCGGCGTAGAGGCTGGCGAAGCCACCGGGAATGCCCTCGGCGAGAACGGTCTCACGGGTGACGATCCCGTAGCGCTCCAGCATCAGCTCGGCCTGGGCACGCAGGCGCGGACCGGCGGCGGGGGCGTTCTCGAAGAGGCGCTCGGTCAGCGACCAGCGTCCCTGCACGGCGGCGCCGCGGGCCGGACGGCGGCCGAAGCGGCGGCCGCGGTGCTCGGACGACGGGACTGCGCGCAGGCGCGGGGCGCGCAGCGGCGCGAATGCGTCGTTGGTCACCTCGCCCGACCAGGCGAGGTCCCAGAGCGCAGCGTGCAGATCCTCGGCGGGAACGTCGAGGTCGGCGAGCAGGTCGAGCCAGAAGTCGGGGCCGGTGGCGAGCCGCTCGCGGATCGCGTCGTGGACCTCGCCCTCGGCCCGCTCCAGCTTCGCGTTGGCTGGCGGCGGGCCGGCGAGGCGGACGTCGTCGCGGAAGTAAAGGGCGACACGGCCGTCGCTGCGCCCACGAGCACCGGCACCGAGCCAGACCAGCTCGCCGCTGGTGCAGAGTTCGTCGAGCCAGACCGGTGAGTAGGCGCCGAGCCGGCGCGGCAGCACGTCGGCCTCCCAGACTTTGGGGGTGAGGGCGACGCCCTGCAGCGGGACCAGAGCCTCGCGCAGGCGATCAGGGCCGGCCCCCGCGGCCCGGTGGGCGTCGACGTTCTGCCAGCTCGAAAGGAAGCGGGCGAAACGGTCGCGCGCCGCCGGTTCGACCTCGCGCCGCAGGTGGGCGAGGCTGGCTCGCCGCACCCGGCGCAGCACGTCGGTGTCGCACCACTCGCGCTCGGTCCCGCCCGGCAGCAGCTCGCCGCGGACCAGCGTCCCGCCACGCTCCAGCTCGCGCAGGGCCGGGGTCGGGTCGACCCCGTAGCGGGAAGCGAGCTGCACGGTCGGGAAGGGGCCATGGGTGCGCGTGTAGCGGCGCACCAGGGCGACGAGCGGGTCGGGGTGCTCGGCGAGGAAGCTCTCGGGCAGCCCGGCGGGCGGCGGCACGCCGAGCGCGTCGCGGTACATGCCGGCGTGCTCGGCAGCGATGTAGCGCTCCTCGCCGGCGATCCGGACCAGGGCGACACGGCGCTCGGAGACCAGCTTCTCCAGCATCGACGCAGCCGAGTAGCCCTCGGCGACGCGCTCCTCGCACTCCGCCGCGCTGAGGTCGCCGACGTTACGCAGCACCTGCTGCAGCGCGTCGCGGTCGCCAGCGCGTCCCGCCTCGGTGCGGTGCTGGAGCTGCGCCTCGACCTCTTCCAGCGCTTCCGGGTCGATCAGCTCGCGCAGCTCCTCCTGGCCGAGCAGCTCGCGCAGCAGGTCGCGGTCGAGGGCCAGCGCCGCCGCGCGGCGCTCGGCGTTGGGCGTGTCCCCCTCGTACATGTATGTGGCGACGTAGTCGAAGAGCAGCGAGGAGGCGAAGGGCGAGGCGGTGGGCGTCTCGACCTCGACCAGGCTGAGCTGGCGCGAGTGGAGCTTGGTCAGCAGCTCGCCGAGCGAGGGCAGGTCGAGCACGTCGCGCAGGACCTCCCGGTAGGTCTCGAGCACAACCGGGAAGCGGGGGAAGTCCCGCGCCACCTCGAGCAGGCTCTGCGACTTCAGGCGCTGCTGCCAGAGCGGAGTGCGCTTGCCGGGATAGGCGCGTGGGATCAGCAGCGAGCGAGCGGCGTTCTCGCGGAAGTGGGAGCCGAACAGGGCCGAGCCGGAAAGCTCGCCGACGACCAGGTCCTCGAGCTCGTCGGGATCGATCAGGACCAGGTCAGCGGGGGGAGGCTCGTCGGCGTCGGGGAGGTGGATGACGATCCCGTCGTCGGACCAGATCGCGTCGGCCTCGAGGTCGCGCTCGGCGCGGATCTTGGCGGCGAGGGCCAGGCCCCAGGCGGCGTGGACGCGGCCGCCGTAGGGCGAGAGAATGCAGAGTCGCCAGTCGCCGATCTCGTCGCGGAAGCGCTCGACCACGATCGTCTCGTCGGAGGGGACGACGCGGGTCGCCGCCTGCTGCTCGCGCAAGTAGGCGACGAGGTTCTCAGCGGCGCGGCGGTCGAGGTCGTACTCGGCGGCCAGCTCGGCCGGCTCGCGCGAGACCGCCTCGCGGGCGAAGGCGCCGATCGCCCGCCCCAGCTCGGCGGGGCGGCCGATCCCGTCGCCCTTCCAGAAGGGGACGGCCCCGGGCATCCCCGGTGCGGGGGTGACGATGACGCGGTCGCGGGTGATCTCCTCGATCCGCCAGGTCGTCGCGCCGAGCAGGAAGGTCTGGCCGGGGCGGGCCTCGTAGACCATCTCCTCGTCGAGCTCGCCGACCCGGCGGCCATCGGGCAGGTGAACGCCGTAGAGGCCGCGGTCGGGGATCGTGCCGGCGTTGGTGACGACGAGCTGGCGGGCGCCTTTGCGGCCGTGCATCGTTCCCGCCGTCCGGTCCCAGACGATCCGCGGGCGCAGCTCGGCGAAGCGGTCCGACGGGTAGCGCCCGTCGAGCATGTCGAGCACGTTCTCGAGCTGCTCGCGGGAGAGGTCGCTGAAGGGCTCCGAGGCGGTGACCAGCTGCTCGACCTCGTCGACCTTCCACTCGTCGAGGGCGGCCATCGAGACCAGGTGCTGGGCGAGCACGTCGAGTGGGTTCTGGGGAATCACCGTCTCCTCGATCTCCCCCGCCCGCATGCGCTTGGCGACAACCGCGCACTCGAGCAGGTCGGCGCGGAACTTGGGGAAGATGCGGCCGCGAGAGACCTCGCCCAGCGAGTGGCCGGCACGGCCAACCCGCTGCAGGCCGCGGCTGACCGACTTCGGCGACTCGACCTGGATCACCAGGTCGACGGCGCCCATGTCGATCCCCAGCTCCAGGGACGACGTCGCGACCAGGCAGGGGAGCTGTCCTGACTTCAACATCTCCTCGACCACGGTGCGCTCCTCGTGACTCAAGGAGCCGTGGTGGGCTCGGGCGATCTCGTCGATGGTTTCTGGGCCGGCGGGTCCTGTCGCCGCAGGGGACCCACCAGCCCCTCCGGTAGCTAAAGCTTCCTCGGGGCTGGTCCCCCCTGCTGCGCCACCCCCCGGCAGAGATGCATTGCCAGCATGCTCGGTGGCCGGGAGCTCCTGCTCGGGAGCGTCTGCGTGGAGCTCGTTCAAGCGCTTGGCAAGCCTCTCGGCGGCGCGGCGGTTGTTGACGAAGATGATCGTCGACGTGTGCTCCTTTACGAGCTTCAGGAGCTCCGGGTAGATCGCGGGCCAGATCGAGCGGACGTGGGCCAGAGGCTCGCCATCGGTGGGGTTGCCATCCGCGTTGGGGAAAGCTGCCGCTCCGGGATCCGCCATGTCCTCAACCGGGACGACGATCTCCAGATCGAGCTCCTTGGAAATGCCGGCGTTGACGATCTTGCACTCGCGCTTGGGGCCGACCAGGAACTGAGCTATCCGCTCCAACGGCCGCTGTGTGGCGGAGAGGCCAATGCGCTGAACGGTCTCCGAACTGGACAGATGTTCGAGTCGCTCCAGGGTCAGGGCTAGGTGGGAGCCTCTCTTTGACTGGGCCACGGCGTGGATCTCGTCGACGATCACCGCCTCGGTCGTGGCGAGGATCTCGCGGACGCCCGAGGAGAGCATCAGGTAGAGCGACTCGGGAGTGGTGATGAGGATGTCGGGCGGCGTTTTGCGCATCGCCCGGCGCTCCGACTGCGGGGTGTCGCCGGTGCGCAGGCCGACGGAGATGTCGGCGCCGATGCCCCGCAGCGGCGCCCGCAGGTTGCGCTCGATGTCGTAGGAGAGCGCCTTCAGCGGCGAGACGTAGACCAGGCGAACCCCCTGACCGCGCTCTGTCTCACGGGAGAGCTTGTCGATCCCCCAAAGGAAGCTGGCGAGGGTCTTGCCGGAACCGGTCGGGGCACAGATCAGCGCGTTGGCGCCGCCGGAGATCGCCTCCCATCCCCCCGCCTGGGCAGGGGTCGGCCCCTCGAAGGAGGCCTCGAACCAGCGCCTGACCGGGGCGCTGAAGGGCGCCAGCGGGTCAGACCCCACACTCGTCTTCGCATCGGTGGCCAACCCACCGATCTTACGCCTCGCCTCGAGGCGGGATCAGCCGGGGCGTCCGCCGGCGAACTTGACGTAGGCGAACCACGACTGCTTCGCGACGAAGCCGGGGCCGAACAGCCCCGATCCGTCACAGAAGTTGCAGACGCCGACCTGATCGTCGACCGAGAACCAGTAGACCCGCTTCAGGCGCCATTTGACCTGATTCGCGATCAGCAGGTTGAAGGCCCCCTTGAGCTGCTTTACCTGCCCCGCGGGCCCCTTGGCGAAGTCGTTAGTCGCCGGTTCGGGCGGGCCCGAGCTCCAGGTGACCTCGGTGATCCAGAGTCCCTTGCCCGCGTCGCGATTCAGCTCGAGGACGTCTCGCACCTCTTCGATGTCCGGCTTCAGGTTCCGGTAGCTGCCCGTATATGGGTGCAGGCCGACACCGACGAACTTGCGCTTGATCCCAGGGGTCGTCGCGTACATCTGATCGAGGAAGTCGGTGGCGAAGTAGGCGGTCGGCGGCCTCCGTTTCCACCTCGCTTCCTTCGGTTTGGCGAAGAGGCCGCCGAGGACGATCTTCGCCCCGGGGTCGACGCTCTTGAGCGCGGTGTAGGAGATGTTCACGAGCTTCCCGTACTCGGCGGGGTTGGGCTGCGCGACGAAGTACTTGAAGTTCGCCTCGTTCCAGATCTGCCAGGTGCGAATCGGGCGCTGCGGCAGCGCCGGGTTCTCGATCCAGAAGCTGCCGCTGGGGCCGTAGCGGCCGACGACCTGCTGCAGGAAGGTGGTCCAGGCGACGCGTTGCGCCCCGGTCCTGACGGGAAGGTTCCGCGGCGCCTTCAGGTTCTGGCGCCTGTCGACGACGGCTTCCGGCACGGCCCACGACGGCGCCCCGTAGACGAAGGGGAACACGTCGATGCCGGCTTCCACCCCGCCCTTGACGAGAAGGTCGACGTTGGACCAGTTGGGAGCGAGGTCCTTCACCGGCTGCACCGAGTTCCAGGCGATCGGGATGCGAACGCTGTCGACGCCGCCCAGCTTCAGCCGCTGGAACTGTTCCGCGGTCGGGGCCGCCTGGGGGACGACCCCCCAGAAGTTGCCGGGGAGGGCCGCCGCGGGCGATGCCGACGCGCTGCTGACCAGCGCCATGACGGCGACAGCCAGCGTCCAGGCGCGCAGCTTCCTTGAGATGCGCTTCCGCGCTCTAGCCACCGGGCTAGCTCGCCTTTGGCGCGACGGAGGCGCCCGAGCCGCTGCGTTGGCGGCGTTGCCTGACCATGAAGGCCCCGAGGGAGATCGCGGCGAGGACCGCGATCGCGATCAGGATCGGCACCAGGGGCGAAGAGCTGTCGTCGCCGCTCGGAGAGGTCGAAGCAGGCGACTGGGTCGCCTGCTTCTCGCCACTGGCCGGCGTCCCGTTGGAGCCGCCGTCTCGGCTACTCTGCCCGTTGCCGCTGTCGCTCCCGGCGTTCGGCGTCTTGCCTCCCGATGAAGAAGTTGGACCGCCAGCAGCAGACCCCGTTTCCGAAGAGTCCGAGCCCGTAGAGTCAGACGTGCCAGGCGCCGAAGATCCGCCGCTCGCCTGGGAAGACTTAGCCGGTACTTCGTGGTGGGGAGGCCGGACAGGCGTGTTTTCCCCGGTCACGGTAGGTGGAGCATCCGAGTACTGAATCCCAGACGAATCCGCACGAGCAACCGCACCGCCCCAAGCCAGTGCCAGCAGAACCAACGCTGATACAAGCCCAGAGAAGAGGACCGAGTTCCGGCCCGGGTGGAGGCGCATCCCTTGCATCGCGCGGAAGGTTAGACCAAACGGCGGCGTTGATCGCGCCAGCCGCCCTTGTGGTCGGTTTGGCCCTGGCTGGAGGGGGGTTCGACGTGACTGGCCGTCATATCGCCGGCCTGGCCGTGTGGCTGGTCGTCGTCGGCCTCCTGGTCCTGGGGGCGGCGTCCAAGGCGACGGTGGGTCGGCCGCTTTATTGGTCGGCTGGGCTGATCGGGGGCTTGGCGCTGTTGTCTGCACTTTCATCCCTCTGGTCGGGCTCAGTCGAGCTGAGCGTGATCGAGGCAGACCGCGTCCTGGTCTACCTCGGCTTCTTTCTTGCCGCGTTCCTCATCGCCCAAACCGAGGAAAGGCGCCAACGTTTCGCTGAAGGCCTGGCAATTGCGGTGACGCTGGTCGCGCTGCTGGGCCTTGGCAGCCGCCTGCTGCCGCACGTGCTCGAGGTCGGTAACTCCCTCGGCACCGGGCCGCGGCTTCGCTACCCGCTCGGCTACTGGAACGCGAACGGCGCGATCTGCGGGATGGCGATCGCGATGCTGCTCTGGATGAGCCGCCACGCCGGCTGGCGAGCGCTGCGCTGGATCTCGGTGGGGGTCATGCCCGCGGTCCTGCTCACCCTCTACTTCACTTACTCGCGCGGCGGGCTGCTCTCGCTCGTGATCGGCGTCGCCTGCCTGCTGGCCCTCTCGAAGGACAGGCTCTGGCTGCTGGGCACGTTCTCCGTCGCCGTGATCGGGGTCGTGCCGGCGATCCTGGCGGTGCAGGACCGCCGCGACCTCGCCGACAACCTGTCGAGCCAGGCAGCCGTCGACCAGGGAGTCACGGTCCTGCTGATCCTGCTCGCCGGCACGGCGCTGACCCTGCTCGCGTTCGCCCTGCTGCGGCGGCTCGAAGCGCGCGAGGGGCGCCTCACCGGCAGGGTGCTGGAGGCTTCCCGCAACCCGGCTCTGTTGCGCGGGATCGCGCTGACGGTGGTGGTGGCAGCGATCGGCGTCGGAGCGGTGGCGGGAGGCCATGCCTGGAAACAGTTCTCGAGCTCCGACGTCTACTTCCCCCAGAACCCCGAGCAGCACTTCGGCGACCTCAAAGGCGCCGGCCGCTACGACTTCTGGAGGGTCGCGATCGACGCCGCCGAGGAAAAGCCGCTGCTCGGCCACGGCGCCGGCGTCTACCAGTTCTCCTGGGAGAAGCTGCGCTCGATCGACATGGCAATCCACGACGCCCACTCGCTCTACCTGGAGTCGTTCGCCGAGCTGGGAATCGTCGGCGGGCTTCTCGTGCTCGGCCTGATGGGGATGCTGCTGTGGACCGGCTTCTCCGCCTGGAGAGCCTCCGCCGGACAGGCCTCGCGAGAGCGCAACGCCGTTCTCCTCGCACTGATGCTGGCCTTCGCGGTGGGCGCCGGCTTCGACTGGTTCTGGGAGCTTGCCGGCCTCGGAGCGGTCTTTTTCCTCTGCGCGGGTGTCTTGGTGAGTGTGAGATGCACCCAGCTCGCATCCGGGCGGGGGCGGGAAGCAGCGATTGTGGAGGGGCGCCGCTACGGGCTGGCGCTGGCCGGTCTGGGCCTGGCCTGGATCGCCGCCCTGGCCCTGGTCGGGCCACTGTTGGCCGAGCGTGAGGTCAAGGCCAGCCAGAAGGCAGCCGCGGAGGGCGACATCGGCAGCGCGATCAGCCATGCGGACACGGCGCGGTCGATCGAGCCCTGGGCGGCCTCACCATACGTCCAGCTCGGACTGGTCGCCGAGTTTCAGGGGAATTATCTGGAAGCGGTATCAAGGTTGACGCAGGCGATCGATCGAGAGGATCGCAACTGGCAGCTCTACTACCTACGCTCTGGAATGCGCGCGCAGGCCGGCGACACCGCCGGCGCCGCGGCGGATCTCGAGCGGGCGCGACAGTTGAATCCACGGGAGCCGAGAGTGCAAGCGAGCGCGGAATGACCCGACACGCCCCCCGGAGACCCCCGCCCGGCAGCAGCCTGCCGAGCGCCCCCTGCCCGCGACGCAACCGCAGAGGACCGAGACGACGACGCGGCTCAGCTTGAGCTCCCGCCGCCGCGGCGCGATTCTGCGGCGGCTGCTGGCGAGCGGCGACTGGCTGGCTCTGAGCGTCGCCCTCTGCGTCGCTACGGCGACGACCTTCACGACCGACATCGCCACCCTCTTCTGGGCGGTGCTGTTCAGCCCCGCCTGGATCCTGGTCCTGAAGCTGCACGGCCTCTACGACAACGACCATCGCCGGATCCGGCACAGCACCCTCGACGAGCTGCCGGCGCTGGTCTCCGCCAGCGCTCTCGGCACGATCGTCCTCGATGGGCTGCTGGCCCTGAGCCCGGCCGGGCCGCTTTCGCCGAGCAGCGCGATCCTGGTCGGGATCGGGACCCTGATCGGCACCTTCACCGCCCGTGGCGTGCTGCGCTTCGCCTGGCACCGGCTGGTCGGGACGGCGCTCGGAATCGTGATCGGCCCGGTCGCGGCGGCGGAAGTGGTCGCCCGCAGGGTCGCCACCCACCCCGAGGCGCGCCTGCGGTTGATCGGCTTCCTCGGTCCCGCGGGTGAAGCGAGCGGCGCGGCGGGCGCGGATGGGCTGCCCTGTCTCGGCTCGATCTCAGACGTCTCGCGGGTGGCACGCGAATACGAGATCGAGCGGGTTGTGGTCACCGAGCTGGAGATGAGCGAGCCGGCAACCGAGAAAATGATCGAGCAGTGCAAGCAGGCGGGGCTGGGGCTGACCTTCCTGCCCCAGCACTACGGCCTGCTGGGCCCCGGGATCGAGCTCAACCGGCTCGCCGAGCTGCCGGTGCTGGACTTCCGCTTCTCCGACCCGCCCTGGTCGACGCTGCTGCTCAAGCGCAGCCTCGATTTCGCCTTCTCGGCTCTGGTCCTGGCTTTGCTGCTCCCCCTGCTGGTGGGGATCTCACTGCTCATCCTGATCGACTCCGGGCGGCCGATCCTCTTCCGCCAGAAGCGGGCCGGCAAGGAAGGCAAGTCGTTCACGATGCTGAAGTTCCGCACCATGGTCGTCGACGCCGAAGACCGGCTCAAAGAGCTGATCGACTTGGAAAAGCTCGATCAGCCGGCGTTCAAGATCCCCGACGACCCCCGCGTTACCCGAGCGGGCCGGGTGCTGCGCAGGCTCAGCCTCGACGAGCTGCCTCAGTTCGTCAACGTGCTCAGGGGAGACATGTCCCTGGTCGGGCCGCGACCGGAGGAGGAAGCCGTCGTCGCCCTCTACGACGAGCGCCAGAGGGCCCGGCTGGCGGTGAAGCCCGGACTGACCGGTCCGATGCAGGTCTATGGCCGCGGAGACCTCACCTTCGAGGAGCGTCTGGCGATGGAGCGCGACTATCTCGACAACCTCTCCGTGATCAGCGACCTGGCGATCCTGCTGCGCACTCCGAGCGCGATGATCCGCGGCGACGGCGCCTACTAACCGAAAGCGAGCGCGATGCCTTCCCCTCTCGACCTCGAGGTCGTAATCGTCAGCCACGGCGCCGAAGCGCTGCTGCGACGCTGCCTGCTCTCGCTGCGGGAGCACCCCGCGTCGGGCGAGATGCGGACGACCGTGGTCGACAGCGGCAGCCCCGACTCGACCCCGGACATGGTCGAGCGCGAGTTCCCGGAGGTGCGGCTGATCCGGCGCGAGAACATCGGCTTCTCGGCGGCCAACAACGTCGTCCTGCGCGAGGACGAGGCAGCCGCCGTGCTGCTGCTCAACCCGGACACCGAGGTCTACGAGGGCACGCTCGACGCCGGCCTGGCGCGATTGCACGCCGACCCGGCGATCGGGATGGTCGGCTGCAAGCTCGTCACCGAGTCGGGCGAGCTGGACCACGCCTGCAAGCGCTCCTTTCCCACTCCGCTCAGCGCCCTCGCTCACTTCACCGGGATCGGCCGCTCAGAGGACGCCTCCGGCAACCTCAGCCAGTATCGGGCAACCCACCTGGGCGATGACGATGCGGGAGAGGTCGACGCGGTCAATGGCGCGTTCATGCTCTGCCGGGCGGAGGCGGTGCGTGAGATCGGCCTGCTCGACGAGGGCTACTGGCTCTATATGGAGGACCTCGACTGGTGCGCCCGCTTCTGGCGAGCGGGCTGGAAGGTCTTCTATGAGCCGGCGGGCGTCGCCCTCCACGTCAAGGGCGGCTCCAGCGGCAAGCGACGGCGGCTCAAGCAGGAGGTCGCCTTCCACCGCGGCATGGGGCGCTTCTACCGGCGCTTCGACGCACCCGAGCACAACCCGCTCCTCAACGCCGCGGTCTACGCCGGGATCGGCGCCAAGCTCGCGGTCAGCCTCGGCATCACCGGGGCCGGCCGCCTGCGCGGCTCAAGCTGAGGCGGGCAGCTTCTCCAGCGGATCGGCGGCGACGAGGGCGTCGATGATCGTCCGGCTTGAGCTGCCGTCACCGAAGGGCTGCTCCCAGTCGACCCTGTCCACGGCCAGCATCTCCTCGGCCGCGGCGACGATCCCCTCCCGCTCGATGCCGCCGAGCCGGCTGGCGCCGACGTCGATCGTCTCGGGGCGGTCGGTGTGGCTGCGCAGGACGACGCAGGGCGAGCCCAGCACGCAGGCCTCCTCCTGAACCCCGCCGGAGTCGGTCATCACCAGCCGCACCCCCGCCTGTAGGGCGAGCAGCTCGCGAAAGGACTTCAGCGGCGCGAGCTCGATCCGCCGCGGCAGCTCGATGCCGAAGCGCTGCAGGCGCTCGCGGGTCCTCGGATGGGCGGGGAAGACCACGTCGAGCTTGCGCTCCTCGGCGACCTGCTCGACCGCGCCGAGGATCGAGCGCAGCGTCTGCTCGTCGTCGACGTTCTCCGGCCGGTGCAGGGTCATCAGGATCCGCGCCTCGCGCTCGGCGATCGGCACCCCGCTGCGAGGCGCGTAACGCAGCACCGCGTCGACAACGGTGTTGCCGCTCGGGTCGTGGACCCGGCCGGGCACCGACTCGGCGGTGAGGACGGCATGCGCGGTCGCGGTCGGCGGGAAGAGGTCGTCGGAGATGTGGTCGATCAGGCGCCGGTTCAGCTCCTCGGGCATGCGCATGTCGTAGCTGCGTAGGCCGGCCTCGACGTGCGCCACCCGGCGCAGCAGCTTGGCCGCCGCCAGAGCGCCAGCCAGGCCCGAGTTGGTGTCGCCCTGGACGACGACGTTGGTCAGCTCCTCCGTTTCGACCGCCGCCTCGATCGCCGCCAGCATCTTCGCGGTCTGCTCGCCGTGCCCGCCGGAGCCGACCTGCAGGTTGAGATCTGGGGCCGGCAGCTCCATCTCCTCGAAGAACTGGGCGTCCAGCTCCCAGTCGTAGTGCTGGTTGGTGTGGATCAGGAAGAGGTCGAGTGAGCGCGAGCGGACCTCCTCGATCACGGGCGCCAGCTTGATGATCTCGGGACGCGTCCCGAGGACGATTCCGATCCTCATGCCGAGACCGCTTCGCCGCTGAGGGCCCGATCCATGCGCGAGAAACGCTCCTGCCAGTCCTCCTCGCGGGCGACGCGCTTGCGCAGAGCCTCGGTGTCGACCGACCAGGCGCCGCTGTCGAGGTCGGCGAGCGCCTGCAGCCAGCCCTCGGCGCTGGTCTCGAGCCGCACCGCGGGGGCGAAGCGCTCGCCCTGGTGCAGGGCGGTGCCGAGCACCGGACGGCCGGCGATCAGCGCCTCGTAGAGCTTCAGCGGGTCGGTCGCCTCGGTCAACGGGCCCGGCCGGAAGGGGATCATGCAGAGCTGCGCCGCGGCGATCTCATCCGGCACCCGGTCGGCGGCGACCGGGCCAGGGATTTCGACGTTGGCCATCTGCTCGAGCCGGGGCAGCGGTCGCCGCACCGGCCCGACGATCCTGAACTCGAGGTCCGGCCGGCCTTCGGCGACCGCGACGATCAGGTCTTCGTCGAGCCACTCGTAGATCGCGCCGACGTAGAGCACCCGGCGCAGCTCGCCGGGCGACTCGATCTTGCCGCCAAAGCGAGCCCCGTCGACACCGTTGGCGACGTAGTGGACCTCGCCGTCACGGATGCGCCGCGCCTTCTCGACCAGCTTCTCAGCGGTGGCGAAGACGACGTCGGCCTGCTTCAGCAGCTCGGTCTCCCCCTCGCGCAGTGCCGGGTGGACGTCCATGTCGTCAATGTCGTCGCAGAGATCGAAGACGACACGGCCCCATTTGCGCTTGCGCAGCAGGTCGAGGACGACCGGGTGGGGCAGGTAGACCCAGGCGGTGCTCTGCTCGGGATCGACCCCGAGCTCGTCCAGTTGCCTTTCCAGCAAGCGACAGTTGAGGCCGTAGAAGGGCCGGCCGAAGAGCGGCACGAAGAGCGGCTTCACCACCTCCACCCCCGGCAGCAGCGTCGCCGGGCTCTGCCCCGCTCGCTCGCCGCCGATGCGCTTCAGGTCCGCGGGCCGCGGGTTGCGCGAGCCCAGCGTGTCGACCCAGACCGAGCGCCCCCGCTCGGCCAGCCAGCGCGCCACGTAGTGGTGCCGCTGGACCAGATGGTCAGCGCGCACGTTGCTGAAGATGACTGTCGTCTCGCCGCTCTCGGGCATCTGGGAGTCCGCTCCGGCGCCGCGCACCGGGCCGGGCATTGTATTGACGAGCCCCGCCACCAACCCCCAGGGCTCCGGGGATGCCGTGAGTAGACTGCGCCCGCCAATGGAGGCCTTGACACAAGAGCCGCCGGCGAAGCCGGCGGCCCAACCCTCCAGGTTCGACCAGCGGCGGCTCGGCCTCGCGCTGATGGTCCTTGCGGCGCTCGCCGCCGGCGCCCTGATCCTCTGGCTCGAGCGCGGCACCACTTATATGAGCGACGAATGGGGCTGGATCGACTACGCCGGCGGCGGCTCGCTCGTCGACATGTTCAAGCCGCTGAACCAGCACCTCTCCGTCTTCGTCCTGCTGCCGACGAAGCTCGGGCTCAAGATCTGGGGCACCTCAGGCGCCTTCCTGCCATTCCAGCTGATGTGCCTAGCGGGAACGCTCGCCTCCGGCTTCCTCATCTACGCCTTTGCCCGGCCCCGCGTCGGCCCGCTCGTCGCCCTGGCGCCGGCGATGGTGCCGATGTTCCTCGGCACCGGCTCGGTGATCCTGCTCGATCCGCTGATCGGCCTGCAGGTCGTCTACTCGCTCGCCTTCGGCATCGCCGCCTTCGTCGCCCTCGATCGCGGCAGCCGCGCAGGGGACATCGTCGCCTGCGTGATGCTGATCCTCTCGCTCTCCTCGTTCTCGATCGGGTTCGCCTTCCTTGCCGGCGTTGCCGTCGCGGTGGTGCTCGCGCCGGACCGGGTCCGCAGGACCTACGTATGGCTCGTCCCGGCGCTGCTCTACGGCGCCTGGCGAATCTGGGCCAACCAATACGACAGCGGCGCCGGGCCCGAACTCGTCAACGTCCCCGCCGTCCCCCTCTACGTCATCGACGCGATCCCCAACACCGTCGGCTCGCTTTTCGGCCTCTCCGGCCTCGTCGGCATCCCGGCCAGCTCGCTCTTCCTTGAAGAGATCCGCTTCGAACAGGCGACCGTGGCCTTCGTCTTCGCGGCGCTCGAGGCCGCCGCGATCGTCCTCGTCGCCCGTCGCCTCGCCCCGACCAAGCCGCTCTCGGCGATGTTCTGGGGCACCCTGGTGGCGCTGCTGGCGCTCTGGACGATCCAGGGGCTCGTCCTCGTCACCGGACGCACGCCGGGCGAGCCGCGCTACATCTACCCGGGAGCGGTGACGATGACGCTGGTCGTCATCGAGGCTGTGCGGCGGGTGCGCTTCAGTCCCTTCGCGGTGGCGGCGATCCTCAGCCTCACCGTCGTCGGCATCGTCGGCAACCTGCCCCGCTTCAACAACGCCCGCAACCTGATCGAGTACCTCGCCCCCCGCACCCTCGCCTACACCGGCCTGATCGACCTGGTCGACGAACGCGACGCCGACCCCGACTACATCGTCTCCTACGACACTCCGAACGCCTCCGCCGGCGGCGCTTTCAGCATCCCGATCTCCGCCTACCAGACGATTTCTGCGCGCAGCGGCCCGCTCGGCGACTCCGAAGCCGAGATCCGCCAGCTCGACCCCAGCATCCGCAACAGCTCCGACGAAGTGATGATCCGGATGCTCCAGCTCGGGGTCGTGCCGGGGGTCGTGCCGGGGGCTCGCGATTGCCGGCGGGTCAGCCCGCGCGCCGCGACCGAGGGCGTATCCCTGCCGCGCGGCGGCGTCAGCCTGCGCGCCGCGACCGCCACCCCCTTCCTGCTGCGGCGATTCGGCCCCAACGCCCTGATCGAAGTCGGCCGCCTCGAAGCCGGCCAACAGGGTGCACTGCGCATCCCACCCGATCGCGCCCGGCTCCCCTGGATACTGCAAACTCCGAGGCCCGTCCCGCTCACGGTCTGCACCCTCGGCGCGCCGCCGGCCCAGCGGTGATGGAGGCGCTGCTGCAGGAGACGCCGGCGAGGCAGGTCGACCCGTCCGCCGAGTCCGACCAGCGGCGGCTCGGCCTCGCGCTGATGGTCCTGGCGGCGCTCGCCGCCGGCGCCCTGATCCTCTGGCTCGAGCGCGGCACCACCTATATGAGCGACGAATGGGCTTGGCTCGGCTACGCCTCCGAGGGCTCGCTCGTCGACATGCTGCGGCCGCTGAACCAGCACCTGACGCTGATCCCGCTGTTGATAACCAAGGCATCGCTGGGAATCTGGGGCACGTCGATCGCGCCCTTCGCGATCGTCCAGGTGGCCGGCGTCCTCGCTTGCGGCGGCGCCGTCTACGCCTTCGCCAGGCCCCGCGTCGGCCCGCTCGTTGCCCTGGCGCCGGCGATGGTGCCGATGTTCCTCGGCACCGGCTCGGTGATCCTGCTCGATCCGCTGATCGGCCTACAGGTCGTCTACTCGCTCGCCTTCGGCGTCGGCGCCCTGATCGCCTTCGACCGCGGCAGCCGTGGCGGCGACATCGCGGCGGCAGTCCTCACCTGCCTCTCGCTGGCGTCCTTCTCGACCGGGATCGCCTTCCTCGCCGGGCTCGCGGTGGCAGTCGCACTCTCCCCCGACTGGCGCCGCCGTTCGATCGCCTTCCTGATCCCGTTCGTCCTCTACGGGGCCTGGCGCCTCTGGGCGATGAAGTTCGGCGCGACCGGCGGCCCGCAGCTGGCCAACGTGCCGGCCGTGCCCTTCTACTGGGTCGATTCGCTGGCGCTCACCACCAGCGCCCTCTTCGGCCGCTCGGGGATTCTCGCCCCAGGCCCGGGCACCTACCTCTTCGTGCACGGGTTCGCGCTGCCGCAGGCGGCGGCGACCCTGGCGATCGCCACCATCGAGGTCGCGGTCATCTACGTCCTCGCTCGCTCCCTCGCCCGCAGCGGCCCGATCCCGGCGATGCTCTGGGCGACCGTCGTCATCGTCCTCACCCTCTGGACGAGCCAGGGCCTGGTCCTGGTCGACGGCCGTACGCCAGGCGAGCCCCGCTATATCTACCCTGGCGCGATCGCGTTGGCGTTGCTGGCCAGCGAGGCGGCGCGGCGCGTCCGCTTCAGCCGCCGCGGTGTCGCGATCGTCCTCGCCGTCACCCTGATCGGCATCGTCGGCAACCTGCCCCGCTTCAAGGAAGGGCGCGACGCGATCGCCTACCACGCCCCGCGCAATCTCTCCTATATCGGCCTGATGGACCTCGCGGGGGCCAACGCTGACCCCCTCTTCTACCCGGCGGCCGACACCCCGGTCGCCTCGCCGGCGGGGGCGCTGAGCGTCTCGGTCCAGGGGTACCAGGAACTCTCCTCCCGCTACGGCGGCTTCGGCTACTCGCCGGCACAGATCCTCGAGCAGAGCGACGAGATCCGCCATGGCTCCGACGAAGTGGCGATCGGGATGCTCCATCTTGCCCCGACTCCAGCAGGCGCGGAGAGGGGCCGCAACTGCATCGCCGTGACGGACACCGAGGCGGAGCTGCCGCGCGGCGGCGCCATCCTGCGCGCCGCCGAACCGACGCCGATCTCCCTGCGCCGCTTCTCCGCTGAGGGCGGGGTGAAGATCGGACAGCTCCAGGCCGGCGAACCGACACTCTTGCGCATCCCACCCGACAGCACGAAGCTCCCCTGGATTCTCGAAACCCCAGTACCGGGGTCGCTCAGCGTCTGCGCTGTAGCGACAACCGGCGCTTAAGCGGTTTCTATCGACTCTTCCCCCGTGTTGTGGCTCCACGCTGGTCCCCCATCTGGAGAAGAGTGAGCCACTTCGACTTGGTTACGGGAATCTTCCACTTTTCGCCATAGCTGATCTGAACCTCCACCCGGCTTCGACCATGTCTTTCTAGTCGTCGTCGAATTTTTCGACCCCCTGCTGCGATTCCCGCGGGCGAGATCCTGACCCACTTCCGACCACCGGTCGTAAAGCTGCTTCTCCGGTGCAACTCGGGAACAATTCTCGTATCGACGCCGGTAACTACCGGCACTTTCAATACACCCCAAGCTGGAACATCCACGGCGAGGAAGGCAATTCCCTTCCGCTTGTTGCGTCGCACCTTGCCCAGGCTGAAACGACTTGGAGGCTCTGCATACGGATCCCGCGGTACAAACGACACTGAGTCAACCGCCGTCCCGCATCCACTCGCCACATCGATGACGAAATTCGGATCAACGGCCTCCCCATCGAGCAGGGCCCGGCCCACTCTCCCTGTAAAACCCACCGACTCTTCGGACCAATAGATATGCGACTGATCAACAGCGACCCCGCATGGTCTGTAGAGACCCGTTATGAATGAGAAGTCCGGTTCCGTTCCATCGAGTCTCGCGCGGCCTATCGCGTCAAAATAAGTGCCCCAAAAGACATGGGTTTGATTCACCGCGATTCCACATGCTCCATCGGCTTCATCGATGAACTCAGGAGAGACATCTGAACCATCGACCTCCACGCGGCCAATCGAATCCGTCCAAGCGCTGGCCCAGAAGATATGGGTTTGATTCACCGCGACGGCGCAGGGCCTGACGGCATCTGGAATGAAACTTGGAGTCACTTCGGTGCCATCCAGCTTTGCTCGGCCGATTCCGCCCCCATTGCGATTGGCCCAGTAGACGTGAGTCGCGTTCACCGCCACACCACAGGGTTCATTGGCGCCGGTAGCAAATCCGTATTCGGGAACCGTCCCATCGAGATTTGCCCGGCCGATGACATTTCGAGATGCGTCGGCCCAGTAGACGTGCGTCGCGTTCACCGCCACACCACATGCATTGTAAATTTCGCCAGGAGGCGTAAACCGACCGATAAAATTGGTGTCGAGGAAGGTTCGGTCGAGATTGACTCGAGCGACGCTGTAGTTGTTCGCCCAATAGACGGCCGCGCTCGCGTTCCCGTAACAGGTGAGAACTCCGATAGACAGCAGGGCCAGCACAATCCAGATTCGCTTCACAAAAGAATGTCTATCGCATCAAGGCTTCCTGAGCGCACTAGTCCTGCGGTTCATACAGAAATTTCCTACAGCGATTTAAGAAATCAGAACGGAAGCGTCTCAGCAACCTCGGCCAGACGGGGCGCCGACTGGTCGCGATCGGAGAGCAACGGCTCGGCGACGGGCCACTCGACGCCGACGTCGGGGTCGTCCCAGGCAATGCCGGACTCGGTTGCCGGGTCGTAGGTGCTGGAGCAGAGGTAGCTGACGTCGGCGACCTCGCTGAGCACGGCGAAGCCGTGGCCGAAGCCGACCGGGACGAAGAGCTGGCGGTGCGACTCGTCGTCGAGGATCTGACCGTCCCACTGGCCATAGGTGGGGGAGTCGCGCCGCAGATCGACGGCGACGTCGAAGATCTTGCCGCGCGGGCAGCGGACCAGCTTCGCCTGGCCCGGCTCGGTCTGGAAGTGGATACCGCGCAGAGTGCCCTCAACCGAGCGCGAGTGGTTGTGCTGGACGAACTCGACCTCGACCCCCAGCTCGGCCCAGGCGTCGCGACGGAAGGTCTCGACCATGAACCCGCGCGAATCGCCGTGGACCGCGGGCTCGAGCAGGACCAGCCCGTCGAGCTTCGTCTCGATCCGCTCGGGCATCAGCCCAGCGCTCGGCCGTACTGCTTTTCGTAGTACTCGCGGTACTCGCCGGAGCGGATCGGCCCCCACCACTCCTCGTTGTCGCGGTACCACTGAACCGTCCGCTCGAGGCCCTCGGCGAAGTGGACCTGGGCCTCCCAGCCGAGCTGGTCGCGCAGCTTGTCGGAGGCGAGCGAGTAGCGGCGGTCGTGGCCGGGGCGGTCGGTGACGTACTCGATCAGCGACTCGTCGGCGCCGGTCAGCTCGATCACCCGCTTCACCACCTCGATGTTCTCGCACTCGTCGGGGCCGCCGACGTTGTAGGCCTCGCCGGCCTGGCCCTTCTCCAGCACCGTGTGGATGCCGCGGCAGAAGTCCTCGACGTAGAGCCAGTTGCGCACCTGGCGACCGTCGCCGTAGACCGGCAGCGAGTCGCCGTGGACGGCGTTTAGCACCATCAGCGGGATCAGCTTCTCCGGGTACTGGCGCGGGCCGTAGTTGTTGGAGCCGCGGACGATCGAGGCGTCGGCGCCGTAGGTGTGGACGTGGGCGGAGACGAGCAGGTCTCCCGCCGCCTTGGTCGCCGAGTACGGCGAGGACGGGTCGAGCGGCGAGGTCTCGGTGAAGGAGCCGGACTCGATCGAGCCGTAGACCTCGTCGGTGGAGACCTGCAGGTAGCGGCCGATCCCGAGCTCGCGGGCGGCGTCGAGCAGGGTGCCGGTGCCGATCACGTGGGTGCGGGCGAAGGCGTCCTGGTCGTCGATCGAGCGATCCACGTGCGACTCGGCGGCGAAGTTGACGACAGCGTCGCAGCCCTCCATCGCCTCGCGCACGATCGCCGGGTCCTCGATCGCCCCCTCGATCAGGTCGGTCCCCTCGGGCAGGTTCTCGCGGCGCCCTGCGTAGGTGAGCTTGTCGAGCACTCGTACCTCGTGCTCGCCGCCGACCAGGCGCACGTAGGTGGAACCGATGAAACCGGCGGCGCCGGTGACGAGCAGCTTCATGCAGCCTCCCTCTCGGTGGAACGTTGGGCGAGGTAACCGGCGAGGCCGTCCTGCCAGGCGGGCAGCTCGATCGCGTGCTGGCGCTGGCTGGTCAGGGCCGAGTAGGGCGGGCGGGGGGCCGGGCGGCCGAGCATCTCGGTCGTCGCCGAGAGCACCCTGCACTCGACCTTGGCCTGGTCGAAGATCTCGCGGGCGAAGTCGTACCAGGAGCAGGCGCCGCCGGCCGCCATGTGGTGGATGCCGAACTCGATTCCCTCGATCAGCCGCACGATCCCGTAGGCGAGATGCCAGGTGTAGGTGGGCGAGCCGACCTGGTCGCGCACGACCAGCACCTCGCCGTGGTCTCCGGCCAGCCGCAGCATCGTCTCGACGAAGTTGGAGCCGGCGATCCCGAACAGCCAGGAGGAGCGGACGACGAAGTGGCGTTTGTTGGCGGCCGCGGTCGCCTCCTCGCCGGCCAGCTTGGTGCGGCCGTAGGCGGAAAGCGGAGCGGGCTGATCGGTCTCGACGTAGGGGGCGCCCTTGGTGCCGTCGAAGACGTAGTCGCTCGACACGTAGACGATGGAGGCGCCGATCGCGGCGGCCGCCGCGGCGACGTGACCGGCGGCAGTCCCGTTGACGGCCATCGCCGCCTCCTCGGCCTCCTCCGCGCCGTCGACATCGGTCCAGGCGGCACAGTTGATGACGACGTCGGGACGCTCCAGCTCGAGCTTCGCCGAGACCCCGGCGGCGTCGGCGACGTCGAGCTCGGCGTGACCGAAGCCGATCACGTCGTGGCCCGCGTTGCCGGCGGCGAGCATCACGTCCCGCCCGAGCATCCCGCCCGCGCCTGTGACCAGGACCTTCACCGGCGAAGAACCATCAGATGATCTTGATCTCGGACTTGTCGCCGACCAGCATCCGCAGCGTCTTCGGCATCCCGTCGCTGCGGGTCAGCTTGACTTCGCGGCCGAGCAGGCTTGCCTCCATGCGGGTGCCGAGGTCCTCGACCACCGAGCCGGCGAGGACGATCGAGTGCTCGATTTCGGATCGGCAGATCCTCACGTCCTCGCCGATCGAGGTGTAGGGGCCGACGTAGGCATCCTCGATCCGGGCGCCGGCGGCGATCACCGCGGGGCCGCGGACGACCGAGCGCGCCAGCACCGCGCCGGACTCGATCACGACCCGACCCTCCACCCGCGAAGCCTCGTCGACCTCGCCCTCGATACGGGTCTCGATCTCCTCCAGCACCAGCCGGTTGGCCTCCAGCATGTCGGCGAGCTGCCCCGTGTCCTTCCACCAGCCGCTGACCACCTCCGACTGAACCTGGCGCCCGTCCTCGATCAGGCCCTGGATCGCCTCGGTGATCTCCAGCTCGCCGCGCCAGGAGGGCTCGAGGGCGCGGGCGGCGTCGAAGATCGCCGGCGCAAAGAGGTAGACCCCGACCAGAGCAAGGTTGGAGGGCGGGTTTTTCGGCTTCTCGACCAGGCGCACGATCCGCTCACCGTCCAGCTCAGCCACCCCGTAGGACTGCGGGTCGTCGACTGGCGTGAGCAGGATCAGCGCGTCGGGCTCCTCCTCCCGGAAGGTGGAGACGAGGCCGCGCAGCCCGTCGGCGAGAAGATTGTCCCCCAGGTACATGACGAAGGGCGAGCCGCCGATGAACTCCTCCGCGGTCAGCACCGCGTGCGCAAGCCCGGCGGGCTTGTCCTGGAGGATGTAGGTGATGTTTGCGCCGAAGGCGGAGCCGTCGCCCGCGGCGGCGCGGATCTCGTCGCCGGTCTCGGGCGCGATCACGATGCCGATCTCCTTGACGCCAGCGTCGACCAGCGCCTCGATGCCGTAGAAGAGCACCGGCTTGTTGGCGACCGGGACCAGCTGCTTGGCAGAGGTGTGGGTGATCGGGCGTAGCCGAGTACCGGCGCCGCCCGAGAGGATCAAGCCCTTGAGGTCGTCCATGCGGCCTGAAGGCTATCGTCGCGCGGGCTGACGGCTCGGCTGCCGGCCCGAGCGCAGGTTCGCCCAAGCCATAAACTTCCGCGCGATGCTCCGGTCTCGAGTCGGCAACACCCTCTGGCGCCTCGACCTATATCGAGGACACCGGCTCAGGGCCGTCTCTCGCGAGCTCTTCTTTCGCGGTGCCGGGCGATTCACGCCCGAGCTTGTCGCGGACTGCGATGGAATGCGGTTCAGAGTCCCGACCTACGACCGAGCGGTTGGCCTGATGAGTTTCGCCAGCGGCCCGCCGGAGCTGGAGACGATGAAGCTCGCGGTATCGACTCTGGAGGCCCGCGGCGAATGGCGGGGCAGCGAGGGGGGCTGCTTCCTCGACGTGGGCGCCAACATAGGCACCGCGACGGTGACCGCGCTCCGCCAGTGCGGCTTCGCAGAGGCCATCTGCATCGAGCCGCTGCCCGACAACCATCGCCTGCTGCTCGAGAACGTCGGCGCGAACGGGCTCTCCGAGCGCGTGAAAACGATGAACCTGGCGCTTTCGGATCAGGACGGCGAGGCCAACTTCGAGATATCGCCGAACAACTCGGGCGACGGCAGGGTGAGGCTGGAAGGCTCCGTGGAAGGTGCGGACGCCTTCGGCGAGGGTTCCCGGCAGCTGCTCGAGGTGAAGCTGGCGAGGCTCGACTCCCTCTGCGAGGAGGGGTCGATCGACCTGAGCAACGTCAGCCTCGCCTGGATGGACGCCCAGGGCCACGAGGGACAGATACTCGCCGGCGCGACGCGTCTCTTGGAGTCGTCGATCCCGCTCCTCACTGAGGTCTGGCCGTACGGGCTGAAGCGGGCTGGCGGACGGGATGCCTTCGTCGAGGCGATCGGATCCAACTACGAGCGCATAATCGATCTGGAGGTGCTGGGCACCGACCCCGGGTCCGCGGAAATGGATGCCGGCCGGGTCGAGGCCGTGCTCGACAGCTACGAAAAGAGCTCCTTCTTCGATCCGGGCGGGGCCAAGGCCTCCACCGACCTCCTCCTCCTCTGAGGAGCCAGACCCGACGGTTCCTACCGGTCCGCGGAGCGCGGCTGCTCGAACCAGTCGCAGCGCTCGAGTGCGGCGAGCACCACCGGCGTGACCACGATCAGGCAGACGACGACCCTGGCGGCAAGCTGGCCAAAGGCCGGTGCCGAGGCGCCCTCGTCCCGCAGCAGGACCGTGACCCCGGCCATCACCGCGAACTCGAGGGTCATGATCGCCAGCAGCAGACGCTCGCGACGTATCCGCAAATAGATCTGAAAGATCGCGAAGTAGAAGCCGTCGATCGCGAAGGCGACGAGGAGGATCAGCAGCGGCGTCTTCGCCTCCTCGCCGATCGAGCCGAGCAGGATCGGGCCGACAACCGCCATCAGCGGGGTCAGGAGCAGCCAGCCGCCGGCGATCGCGAGCCCGCGGCGAACGAGCAGCTTCGTCTCGGCCCAGACATCCGGGGCGGTGAGGACAAATGGCAGGAGAGCGCTTGCGACGGCGGTGTTCACCAGCAGGACCCCGGAGCTGAAACGCCAGGCTGCCGTGTAGGCCGCGACCTCTTCCTGCCCAGACAGCATCGCCAGCAGCAGCACGTCGCCATTGATGACCATCGCCGAGGCGATCCCGGCGAAGGCGAGGACGCGGCGGCGCTCCAAGTCGAGGCTGGAGACCGGGGACGACTCGGCGTCTCCATCTGGCTCGCTCGGGGTGCGGTGGACGAACAGGAGAACCCCTCCGAGCAGCGCGATGGCGAGCGGGGCCAGCACCGCGTAGGCAACCATCATCGAGGCGGAGCCGAGCCCGGCGATCGCACAGGCGCCCACGAGGGCGAGTCGGAGGCCGCCCTGCAGGCCCTGCAGCGAGCCGGCGAGGACAAAGCGCCGTTCGCCCTGCAGGGCCCAGATGAAGAAGAAGGCGAGGCTGCCGAAGACCTCGCCACCGGCGCCGATCATGGCGGCGGTGCGATAGGGAGCGAGCGGCGGCAGCAGCAGCACGGCCGCCGCGACCAGCAGGGAAACCGCGAGCGCCGTGCGGACCCTGTGCAGGGTCAGGCCGCGCAGCTTCGCCCGCGCCGACTCGGGATCGGTGGAGTCGGCGGTCTCGGCGATCGCCACCGTGCCGAGGCCGAAGTCGCCGAACTGGACGGCGAGGCTGGTGACAGCGAGACCGACGCCGAAGGCGGCGAACTCGTCGACGGAGAGCACACGCGCCGCGATGATCGCCGCGGCGAACGCGGCGGCGGCGCCGATCGCGTTGCCGCCGACGACGATCAGGCTCGCCGTCATCCGCGGCCTCGCCGCGATCTTCCGGGTGAGCCTGCCGAGCGCGCTCAGCGTGACCGGCTCCCTCGAGCCATTGGACTAGGCCTCAACGGGCCAGCGCCGGGGCGGGCTTCCTCGCCCCGTCGACCGCGGCCTCGTCACCTGGCGGCGCGGGCTCTTCCGCTTCGGCCTTGCCGCGCAGGCAGGCGACCAGCAGCAGCCACCAAGTGAGGGCGAGGATCTGCGTTTCCAGCGCCGGGTAGATCACGTTATATAGGGAGAGGCCGACCCCGGCGGTGGCGACGCTGGCGAGCCAGGGACTGGGCGGTTTCCAGGCAGTCCGAGCGAAGAAGATCGCCGCCCAGACGAGGAAGCCGCCGATCATCAGCAGACCGAGGGCACCGGTCTCGACCAGCAGCTTCAGGTAGTAGCTCTCGACCGTGACCTTGGGCGCCGAGTCTTCAACCAGCTGCTGAGCGTTGCCCGTGGAGGCGGCCCCGCGCCCGATCAGCTGCTGAGGCACCGAGGACTCGCCGTAGACCTCGAATCCCATGTTGATCGATTCGGTCCGCAGCTTGTTGCCGGCGTCCTTGGTCGGACTGAAGCCGGAGGTGACCCGTTCTCCCGTCGCGGTGGGCGAGACGCCGCCGATCGAGCCGGCGGCGACGGCGATGACGAAAGCTGGGATCACCATCGCAGCGAAGCGGATGCGGATGCCCCGCGTGGCGAAGGCGAAGAGCGCGATCGCGCCGATCAGCGCGATCACGACGCCGGAGCGGCTGAAGGTGAGCACGACGCCGCTGAGGATCAGGGCGAGGACCAGGGTCCCTCCGACCCGTGCGGCCGTTCCTCGCAGCCGTGCCAGCTCTCCCATCGCCAGCACCGCGGTGCAGCCGAGGAAGGCGGACGTGTGCAGGTAGCTGCCGGTGATACCGGCGTAGCGGTTGGCGGCGAGCCCTTCGACCAGGGCGCTGGCGGCCTGGATGAAGCCCTCGACCCCGGCCGCCTGCAGCAACGCCGTTACTCCGACCACGACGCCCATGGCGAGCACCAGGCGGGTGAGCAGGCGTCCGTCGCCCGGCTCCAGCAGCGGCCAGACGACCAAGGCGAAGGTCGGGTAGACGAGGTACTGGGCGAGACCGATGCCGTACAGCTTCAGCCCGACGACGCTGGCCGGGAAGCTGAGCAGGGCCGCGGCGGCGATCAGCACCCAGCCGATCAACAGCATGCGGGGGAAATCGTCCAGACGCGGGCGCTTCTGCACGAAGCAGCCGATCGCTATCGCCGCCACCAGGGCGGGCACGATCGCGTTGACCGTCAAGCCCGGATCGCTGAGCGAGAGGTCGTTCGCCAGGGTCAGCATTCCTCCTCGCAGCGGCGCCAGGATCACGGCCAAGGCGACGAGCGCGCGCAGGCCGACCCTGCCTCCGCGTAGTGCGACGGCAAGCGCAGCCAGGAATATGACTATCGCGAGCAGCATCGGGGTCTGCCTTTCGATCCGGTTGTATCGCTCGCCCGCCGCCAGCGAGCTGGACACCGGACACGGGCCAGCAGCAAGCCGAAGAGGGCGGCATCATAGCTATGGGTCATGACCGCAGTCTGCCGCCGGGCGCGGTCGGCCTTGCCGGCCGGATCGTTCGGGGTTTCTGCCTGGATAGGCTGTCCCGCAGTGGGTGATCTCGCTCTAAACGTGCGCGCAAACGATTTCGGGCGGCAGTGGGAGGACGTGCGCGACGAGGCGATCGAGGCGATCGACCGGGTCGGCCGCAGCGGCTGGCTGGTGCTCGGTGAGGAAGTTCAAGGGCTTCGAGGAGGAGTTCGCCCAGTGGTGGGGCATCCCCCACGCGGTCGGCGTCGCCAGCGGCCTCGACGCGATCGAGATCTGCCTTCGCGCCGCCGGGGTCGAACGCGGGGCCCGGGTCTTGACCACGCCGCTGACCGCCTTCGCGACGACGCTCGCCGCGATCCGCGCCGGCATGGAGCCGGTCTGGTGCGACGTCGACGAGTCGGGCGGCATCGACCTCGACCTAGTCGAGGCGGCGCTGCGCGAGGACACCTCGATTCGCGCGCTGCTTCCCGTCCACCTCTACGGGCACCCGCTCGACCTCGCCAGGCTCGAAGCGGATCGCCGGCGATCACGACGTCCTCGTGATCGAGGACTGCGCGCAGTCGGCCGGCGCGCGGCGCGACGGCCGCCCCACCGGCGCCGCCGGGATCGCCGCCGCCACCAGCCTCTACCCGACCAAGAACCTCGGCGCGATGGGCGACGGCGGCGTCCTGCTCACCGCCGACGCCGAGCTGGCGCAGCGGGCGCGGAGCCTGCGCGACTACGGCCAGCGGGGACGCTACGAGCACACCGAGCTCGGCCTCAACAGCCGGCTCGACGAGCTGCAGGCGGCGATCCTGCGTTCGGCCCTGCTGCCGCGGCTCGACCGCTGGCTGCAGCGCCGCGGCGAGATCGCCGCGCGCTACACGGAGGCGCTCTCCGGCACGGCGCTGCGCCCGATCGCCGCCGTGGCCGGCGAGTCGGCCCATCACCTCTACCCGGTCGAGGTGATGGAGGGTGAGCCCGACGGAGATCGCCGAGGCGCTGTCGAGCCGGGGGTATCGGCGTCGGCCGCCACTACCCGTTCGTCTGCCCCGACCAGAAGGCGGTGCAAGAGCTCGGCCTGGAAGCTCGGCTCGCTGCCGGTCGCCCGCCGCCTCGCCGAGCGCGAGCTCTCGCTGCCGATCCACCCTTACCTGGAGGACGCCGAGGTCGAGCGCCACGATCGACGCCTGCCTGGAGGCCTGCGGATGAGCCCCCCGTCAACTCGCTCGTCGTCCCCGTCTACGGCAACGCCGCTTCGATCGACGCCCTGGTCGAGACGGTGTCGATGCTGGCCGGGCAGGTCGAGGGCGGGCTGGAGACGATCTTCGTCATCGACGGCAGCCCGGACGACTCCCGACGAGCGGCTGCTGGACGCGCTGCGCGGAACGGACCTCGACGTCCGCCTCGTCGACCACTCGCGCAACTTCGGCTCCTTCGCAGCGATCCGCACCGGCATGAGCCTCGCCCGCGGCGAGCGCATCGCGGTGATGGCCGCCGACCTGCAGGAGCCGCCCGAGCTGGTGATCGAGTTCCTGCGCCGCCTCGCCACCGGCAAGGTCGACGTCGTGGCGGGCGAACGGGCGAGTCGCGACGACCGCGGCGACGCCGCGTCGAAGCTCTACTGGCGCCTCTACCGCCGCTTCGTGATGGCCGACATCCCGGACACCGGCGTCGACGTCTTCGCCTGCACCGCGACGGTCCGCGACGTGATCTGCTCGCTCGAGCACACCAACACCTCGCTCGTCGCCCAGCTCTTCTGGGTCGGCTTCCGGCGCGAGGTCGTCCCCTACGACCGGCGCCCGAGCCCCGGCAAGAGCGGCTGGACGCTGCGACGCAAGCTCCGCTATCTCTCCGACAGCGTCTTCGCCTTCACCGACCTGCCGGTGCGCGTGCTCTGGGTCGTCGGCCTGCTCGGCCTGGCTCTCGGCGTCCTGGTCAGCCTCGTCATCGTCATCGCCCGCGCCGCCGGCGCGATCGACGTGCCGGGCTACGCTGCGACGATCCTCGTCATCGTCTTCTTCGGCAGCTTCAACCTGATCGGGCTCGGGATCATCGGCTCCTACGTGTGGCGAGCGTACGAGACGGTCAAGGGGCGGCCCGGTGCGATCGTCCGCGACGTCATCGAGCTACCAGGGGGGAACAGAGATGGATGAGAGTGTTCGTCCACGCGCGCGGCATCTGCGAGAGCGAGAACGTCGGCCCGGGAACGCGGATCTGGGCCTTCGCCCACGTGCTCGCGGGCGCGACGCTCGGGGCGGACTGCAACATCTGCGACGGCGTCTTCGTCGAGGACGGCGTCACGGTCGGCGACCGGGTCACGATCAAGTCCGGGGTCCAGCTCTGGGACGGGGTCGAGCTCGAGGACGACGTCTTCGTCGGCCCCAACGCCACCTTCACCAACGACCCGTTCCCGCGCAGCCGGCAGTACCTGGAGGAGTACCCGCGCACGGTGGTCCGTGCCGGCGCCTCGATCGGCGCCAACGCGACGATCCTTCCCGGCCTCGAGATCGGCCAGCGGCGCGATGGTCGGCGGCGGGCGCCGTGGTGACCCGGCCGGTGCCGCCGCACGCGATCGTCAAGGGCAACCCCGCCCGCATCCAGCGGCTACGTCGAGACCCAAGGATCGGTGCCGCAGTCCGCCGACCACTCGCCAGTGCCGGCAAGACGTCGCTGGCGGTCCGCGACGTGCACGTGCAGCGCTTCCCCGAGTACGCCGACCTGCGCGGACAGCTCAGCAGCGGGGACCTGCCTAGCGAGGGGGTGCCGTTCTCGCCGCAGCGCTGGTTCATGGTCTACGGCGTGCCCAGCCGCGAGGTCCGCGGCGAGCACGCCCATCGCGTCTGCGAGCAGTTCCTGATCTGCGTCTCCGGCCAGGTGATGGTCGCCGTCGACGACGGCGAGAACCGAGCTGAAGTCCTGCTCGACTCTCCGACGTTGGGCATCTACATCCCCGCCGGCGTCTGGGCCAGCCAGTTCCGCTACGACGCCGACGCGGTCCTGCTGGTGCTCGCCTCGCATCCGTACGACCCCGACGACTACATCCGCAACTACGACGAGTTCCTCGCCTCGGTCAACGACTAGCGTGCGCCGCATGCTGCCGGCTGGTGCATTGCACTGGGCCCGCGAGCGTCCGGCACTGACGGCGTTCCTGATCGCGCTGCCGGCGGCGCTGGTACTGGCGGTCGCGCAGGGCGAGAAGTTCTTCTACTACGACTCCGGCGAATACTGGGACCTCTCGCTGACCTTCGCAGAGAACGGCCACTTCTCGCTGCTCGACTTCGAGAACAACGGCCTGCGGGGCTACTCGCTGCCGCTTCTCTACTGGGCGCTGCGCAACGTCGCCGAAGTCGTCACTGACAGCCAGTGGCACGTGGTCTGGGCCTTGAACTCGGTCGCCTTCGCGCTGATTGGCGCCGTGCTCGGGCCGAAGCTCGCCTCGATCGCCTGGCCCGAGGCGCGCTGGACCGTGGGTCGCGGACTCGCCCTCACCGCGCTGATCTTCGTCTTCTGGAGCGGCTATTTGAGCTTCCCCCTGAGCGATTTCCCGGCGCTGGCCGCCGCTCTGCTGGCCCTAATCGCGGTCTCTCGAATCGACTCTCCGGCCTGGCTGCTCGTCGCCGGCCTCGCAGCCGGCCTCGCGCTCAACATGCGCCCCGCCTACCTGCTGCTGACGCCGCTGCTGGCCGGGCTGCTCGCCTGGGGGTGGCTCGAAAGGCAAAAGGCCGGCGCCTCATATGGGCGGATGGCGCTCTGCTTCGCGGCGCTCTTCGCCGGCTTCGCGACGGTCGCCGTACCGCAGTCGATCTCCCAGCACGATCGGTTCGGCGATTACAGCCCCGTCCCCGGGAGCTCAGCAGGGCTGACCGGCTTCCAGTACGCGGTCGGGCTCAGGCTGCAGGCCTACGGGACCCACGTGAGCGGCCTGCCGCAGATGGAATACCTCGACCCGCACACGAAGGAGATCGTCGCCGGCCTCGAGAACGGCTCGGTCGGCGGCACCGGGGGATACCTCGGCATCGTCGCCGACCACCCGCTGACGATGGCGGGCGTCTTCGGCAGGCACGTGGTCAACGGCCTCGACCAGCGCTACACGACCCCCTACGTCGAGGTCCTGGAAGCCGACCGCGGCGGCGTCGCCTCCGCCTGGCACCTGGCGCTGCGGATCGCGGGCTTCCTGCTCGTGTTCCTGGCGCTGCTGAGAGCCCTCTGGCCCGCGGCGCGGCGCAGCCTTGGGCTGGCGCGCTGGCGCTACCCGCTCGCCCTGCTGGCGGTCTCGTCCTCGGCGATCCCCTCGGCGGTCGAGACCCGCTTCCTGCTCCCGGTCTTCGTGCTGAGCGCGCTGCTGGTCCTCGCGCCCGGCTGGCGCTCCGCCCTCTCCGCGCTCCACGACACCTCCGACCGTCGCCGCACCCTGAGTCTCGTCCTCGGCGCCGGCATCGTCTATGCGGCGATCGTCTGGGCAATCGTCAGCGCCGCGACCGACAACCTGCGCCTGAGCTGAGCGGCGCCCTGTTTAGGGCCGCGCGCGGCCGCCGGCGAGGGCGACGAAGGAGTGCCAGGCGGGCTTCGGCCTGAAGTGGTTGCCGGCCTTGAAGAGACCGACCGAGTCGCAGAAGTTGCAGGCGCCGGTGTGGGAGTCCTTCCAGGAGAACCAGTAGCTGCCCTTGAGGTTGAGGCGGCTGCGGTTATCGATCATGTACCGGTAGGCGCCGCGCAGTTCGCGCGCCTGGCCTTGGATCCCCTGCTCGAAAGCGACGACCTGGGGATCGTTCTGCGAGCCCCAGCCCAGCTCGGTTATGTAGAAGCCGGCACTGGGATCGCGGTTGTCGAGGACGACTTCGCGGATCCCCTCGGTCAGTTCTTCCAGCACGTCGACGTGGAAGGCGTAGGGGTGCAGTGCCACGGCGTCGAACTGCGACTTGATCCCCGGGACGCGGTAGAGGCGGTCGAGGAAGTCGGCGGCGGACATGCCGCGCTTGCCGCGCTCGTCCGGATCGCCGAAGAGACCCGAGAGGATCACCTTGGCGCCGGGGTCGGCGGCCTTGATCACCCCGTGGGTCTGCTTCAGCAGGCGCGCGTAGCGCCCCACCGACACCGGGAAGGCGAAGTAGAAGAAGTTGGCCTCGTTCCAGACCTGCCAGGTGCGGATCGGCACCGACCGGCCGATCGCCGGCACGTAGTTGATGCCGGCCACGGCCGGTGCGTGCTCGGCCCAGAACTCCCCGCCTGGCCGGTAACGCTCCACGGCTGCTTTGACGAAGGCCGCCCACGCCTTCCTGGCGCGGCCGCTGTCGACCGGCATCGTCGTCGTCTTCGCCGCCAGCCAGGGCGGCGTGCTGTAGAGGAAGGGGAAGATCGTCAGGCCACGCCGGGCGGCGACCTCGACGATGCTGTCGACGCTGCTCCAGTCGTAGTCCGGCTTCGGGCCGGGCTGGATCAGGGCCCAGTTGAACGGGATGCGGATGCTGCCGACGCCACCGGCTTTCATGTAGGACGCGTCGGTGTCGGTCAGCTCGGTCTGCGGCGCGATGCCGAAGAAGGTCTTGGGAACGCCGGCCGGGCGGCCTCCCGCCGTGGTGGCGAGAAGGGCGACGGCGAGAGCTCCAAGGGCGGTGACGAGGAAGAGGCGCTTCATCGAGTGCGGAAAGGTAGCGGGTCGATCACTCTGCAACACGGCGAAAGGCCGCATGTAGCGAGATCGTGAACTCGATCCGCTGCGTTAGTAGGTCCCGCCCAGCTTGCGGTGGTCCCAGGTGGCGGTGCGCAGCGGCTTGAAGTGGATCGCCACCCGCTTCGGTGCCTGCGCTTCCAGCGCCGCCTTGGCGTCCCCCTCGACCGAGGAGATCCCCTCCGCATAGCGCAGCGTCAGCTCTTCGGCGAAGCCGACCACGGTCTCGGGGTCGCGGTGGATCTCAGCCTCGGCCTCGATCGTCGCCCCGCGCAGCTCGCCGTACTCGTGGCCGGTCTCGACCAGCACAGTCGCTCGCGGATCGCGCTCGAGGTTGCGCACCTTCTGCGATTTGCCGTAAGTCCAGACCCAGATCTCGCCCGCCCGCGGCACGAACCACATCGGCATCGAGTGCGGCCAGCCACGCGGGCCGAGGCTGGAGACGACGGCGATCCGCTCGCCCTCGAGCAGCTCCAGCAGCTCGTCGTCGCTCAGCTGGATCTGGTCGCGGCGGCTCACCGCCGCGCAGTGTAAGGGGGAGCGATCGTTACGATGCCGCGCTTGGACCCACGAGCGGGAGCGCCAAGGCTCCCGGCACTGACTGGCATTCGGATCTTCGCGGCGCTCGCCGTGTACGCCAGCCACGTCGAAGCGCCGGCGGGGGCGCCCGAGTTCGCCAAGACCTTCTTCGCCTCCGGCTACTGCGGCGTCACCCTCTTCTTCGTCCTCTCCGGCTTCGTCCTGGCGCTCAACTACTTCGACGTCATGCGCAGGCCGAACGCCAGCGGCACCTTCCAATACTTCGTCGCCAGGTTCGCCCGCGTCTACCCGCTCTACGTACTCATCCTCTTCTTCTTCGTCGTCCGCCAGCACGCGCTCGGCCTCGGCATCGACGGCTGGTGGCGCAACCTACTGGCGATCCAGGCCTGGGACCCGAACCTCGAACACGCCTACGCCTTCGACCCGCCGGCCTGGTCGATCAGCGTCGAGTTCTTCCTCTACGCCTGCTTCCCGCTCGTCGTGCCGCTGATCGCGCGGCTGCAGCGGCCGCGCGCGCTGCTGATCGCCGCCGGTGCTGTGATCGCCGCCATGGTCGCCCTCGCCGCCTGGTTTGTCATCAAAGGGGTCCCGATCTTCCCCTGGGACGGCGGCTCGGCCCACCGCTGGCTCTACCGCACGCCGCTGACCCGGCTCGGCGACTTCGTCCTCGGCATCCTCGCCGCGCGCCTCTACTTCCAGACCAGGGATCGGGAGTCGGTCAAGCGGCTCGGCGCGCCCCTCGCGATCGGGGCTGCGGCCGTCGCGATCGCTCTGATGTGCTGGCCCGAGCTGGTGATGACCGCGTGGAGCTGGGACCTCGCCTATGCGGTCCCGGCGGTGGTCTTCATCTTCGGCCTCGCCGTCGCGCCGCTGAGCATGCCGGCTCGTTTCTTCTCGCTGCCCTTCATCGTCCTCCTCGGCGAGGCCTCCTATGCCTTCTACCTGGTCCACCACCCGGCGATCGGCTTCCTCGGCGGCGGCACCTGGGACGCCTGGGCCTCGCCTTCGGTGGTCGTCTACGAAGGGCTCGTCCTCGGCACGATCCTCGCCCTCGCGGTCGGCCTCCACATAACCGTCGAGCGACCGGCCCGCACCTACATCAAGCGGATCTTTGCCTGGCGACCCAGCCGGGGGCGGGTCGGGGAAGGTGCCGCGCTGAAGAAACCTGCTCCCGACCCGGTCTCCGCGGCGGTCAAGCCGCAGCCCGAGAAGGCCTGAACGCCCCGCGGTAGGCGGTGGGCGTGGTCGAGGTGGCGCGGCGAAAGTGGTCGCGCAGCGAGGCGGCGGTGCCGAAGCCCGCCCGCCATGCGACCTCGTCGACCGGCAGCTCGGACTGCTCGAGCAGGCGCTGGGCCTCGCGCACCCGCTGAGCCAGCAGCCACTGCAACGGCGTGGTCCCGGTCTCCTCCCGGAAGCGGCGGGCGAAGGTGCGGGGGCTGACGCTTGCGTGGGCGGCCATCGCCGCCACGTCGAGCGGCTGCTCGAGCCGCTCGATCGCCCAGCGGCGCGTCGCCTCGAGCGATCCGCCCAGTCCCTCCTGAGGGGCATCGGGGCGCTCGATGAACTGGGCCTGGCCGCCTTCGCGGTGGGGCGCCGCGACCATCTGGCGGGCGACCGTCTCGCCGATCGCGGCGCCGCAGTCCTTGCGGATCACGTGCAGGCATAGGTCGATGCCGGCGCTGAGCCCGGCCGAGGTCATCACCTCGCCTTCGTCGACGTAGAGCGCGGCGGGGTCCACCTCGATCGCCGGGAAGCGACCCGCCAGCTCCTCGGCGAAGGCCCAGTGGGTGGTCGCTCGCCGGCCGTCGAGCAACCCGGCGTATGCGAGGGCGAAGGCACCGGTGCAGACGGAGAGCACGCGTGTGCCTCGCTCCGCCGCAGCACGCAGCGCATCCAGCATCTCCGTGGGCGGCGGCGAGAGCACCGCGAAGTAGGCGGGGACGACCACGGTGTCTGCCCCGTCGAGCAGCTCGAGGCCGCCTTGCGGCTTGACCGTGAACCCGGTCGTTGTCCTCAGCTCCTTCCCCCCGAGCGAGCAGGATGAGAACTCATACAGCGGCTGCCCATCGGGGCGGGCCGCGATCGTGAAGGCATGGGCCGGAGAGCTGAGGTCGAAGGCGACCAAGCCGTCGAGGCAGAGTGCGACCACGCGGTGCATGGCAGAAATCTATCGAACATTGGCAATCCTGCCTCTGGAATCCACGGCGGCGCGACGAGATGATCCCCCCATGCAAATAGCCATCCTCATCTTCGACAAGCTCACCGCCCTCGACGCAGTCGGCCCCTACGAGGTGCTGCGCAACGTGCCCGGCTGGGAGGTCAAGTTCGTCGGCATCGAGCGCGGTCCGATCCGCACCGACAGCGGCGCACTCGGGCTCAACATCGACTACGCCCTCGACGAGGTGACCGATCCCGACATCGTCCTCGTCCCCGGCGGCGAGGGCAACCGGCCGCTGTTGAAGGACGAGCGGGTCCTCTCCTGGCTGCGCCAGGTCGACGCGGGAACCAAGTGGACGACCTCGGTCTGCACCGGCTCCCTCGTGCTGGCGGCCGCCGGCCTGCTCGAAGGCAAGATGGCGACCACCCACTGGCTCTTCGTCGAGCAGCTGCGCGAGCTCGGCGCCGACCCGGTCGGCGGCCGCTTCGTCGCCGACGGCAAGACGATCACCGCGGCCGGCGTCTCGGCCGGGATCGACATGGCGCTGTATCTGGTCGGTCAGGAGGCCGGCCCCGAGGTCGCCCAGGCGGTTCAGCTGGGAATCGAGTACGACCCCCAGCCGCCCTTCGAGGGCGGCTCGCCGAGCAAGACGCCGAAGGCCGTGGTCGAGCTGGTCGAAGCGGTCGCCGAAAACGGCGACGACTGGCTCGACACCACCAGCGCTAGCGGCTGAGCTCAACCGCGCGGGTCGCGCGGGCGCCGGGGATTGCGACCAGCAGCTGGGTCTTCAGCGAGCCGCGCTGGTAGAGCAGCGGACGGCCGCGGGTGTTGAGCGCGATCGTGAAGGTGTGCGACCTGCCGCCCGCGAGCCTGAAGGTGCGGTTGCCGACCCCCACGCGCACGACCCTGGTCGGAACCCCCCGCCGGGCGCGGAACGGCAGCCTGGCGTGGGTGCGGAGGATGATCCGCCCCGGGCAGGTTTCGCCTTCCGCCCAGCCGCAACGGACCCAGGCCCGCACGGTCCCGCCAACGGTCCTGACGTTCTTGATGGTCAACGGCGGCAGCACCGGCGCCACCGGCGGCCCGCCGACCGTCGTCCCTTCGGCGAAGTTGTTGTCGATGTTGATCGTGACGCCGCCCCAGGTCTCGTCATGGCCACCGCGGTACTGGTGGATGCGCTGATGGACAGCCCAGGCAGTGGCGGGGATGTATGGGTCGAGCGCGTTTTTGGCGCCGTTCCAGTTCGCGTGCCAGAGATCGTCGGGCAGCGGATAGTCCTCGCCGATCTGGTCGACGAGGTCGGCGATCCCCGAGGCGCTCGAGCTATAGACACCTGAGCTGTAGCCGAGCTCGTGGACCCCTTCGGTCCAGGCGGCGAGGAAGGTCAGCGTCGCCCTGGTGGCGCTCGAGGTCCGCGTGTAGGCCTCCATGTCGTAGTAGATCGGGCTGCCGGGGCCCATGCCGATGCTCTGCGCGTCGGCGACCGCGTCGCGGGCGGCCGCGAGGCCCTGGATCGAGGCGAGCCCGCTGCTCAGCATGGCGCAGCTGGTGCAAGCGCTGTTCGGCGCCTGCAGGCCGACGTAGGTGGGGATCAGGTGCCAGCCGTTGGCGACCTGTTCGCTGACCCAGGCCGAGGTCAGGTTCGGCTGCGAACAGGCGCGGTTGAGGCCGCCGATGTAGACGCCGATCGCCCTGTAGGGCGAGTCCTCCCAGGCTGCCATCGTCCGCGCCGAGGGCGCCTGGCAGGCGTCGAAGCCGAGGCCGGTGTACGCGTCGCTGCCGGTCACCGCGGTGGCAGCGGCGCTCGCCCGTGCGCCGGGGCGGGCGCGGGTGGCGGGATCGACCAGGATCGCCCGTTCGCGGCCGAGCGCGGTCGCCGGGCAGCGCTGGTTCGGGCCCGGGGTTCCCAGGTAGACCGCGCGGCGGTCGAGCCGCACGCACATCCGCGGGTCGTCGGCCAGCCTGTAGACAGGCCAGCCCGCTGGAACAGCGACCTTCTGGCCCTGGAAATGGATCGTGCGGGCGTCGCTCTGCGCCCCAGCGGAGGCGACGATCGCGAGCGAGAGGAGTACTGCAAGGGCAAAGGTGCGGCGCATATCCCCCACTAACCGTTGCAGCTAGAAGTCGATTCGGCCTTCTCCCAAGACGTCTTGAATCAACTTTTCCAGCTGGGCGTCAGCTCCAGCTCCTGCCAGGGCCCCTCACCAGCCATCGGCTGGGTGCGGCCCTCGAGCCAGTCGGGCTGGAGGTCGTCGTAGTGGGGACTGGCGGGATGACCGGACTGGCCGGTGAACATCTGCCAGCGCGAGCGCTCGGGCGCGGTTGGGTCGGCGACCATCCGCCAGCTCGGCGCCCAGACGGCTTTGTAGGGGTTGTTCGGGTCGTAGGCGATCTGGCTCACCGTCTCCTGGGCACCGCCCGCCTTCACCTTGCGGTTCAGCAGCCGCCGCAGCAGCGGGTTCGCTTCGCCCAGCGGGTGGGGAAACTCCATCTCGTGGACGTGGCCCCAGCGCCAGCCCTCGGGGTCGCTGCCGAAGCGCTCGCCGAGGTCGTCGAGGGCGCCGCTGAGGGATTCGAGGACGAGGCCGTCCCAGGAGCGGCCGATCAGCTCATCGTCGCCTTCCTCCCAAAGGTCCATCAGGTGCGAGTGCCAGCGCCATGGCGAGGTGACGTGCGGGGTGAAGCCGTTGTCGGCGCGATCGAGCCAGCGCTCGGCGAGGTCGCGGTCGCCGATCACGGCCCGGGCCGTCTCGCGCGCCAACCGCAGCAGGAAGGCCTGGTAGATCGTGCCGGCGATCGTGCCGGGGTCGAGGCGCCCGTCCCAGCTGCGCAGCCGCTCGATCGCGCTGCGCTCGCGCTGTCCCTGGGGCGAGAGCCGCCCCAGCCGCTGCGCCGCCTCGAGACCAGGGAGCGAGAGGTTGTCGGACTGCATCGCCTCGAAGTCGTCGAGGTCGTGCTCGTCGCTCTCCCGCAGCAGCTGCTCGATCCGCTTCGCGCGGAAGCCGTCGAGCCACTCGCTGGTGATGTGGTGCGGGTACTCGTCACCGACGATGCGGTTGTTGGCGGTGATCAGGAAGCCGCTCTCGGGATCGATCGTCTCTGGCATCTCCTCGTAGGGGATCGGCCCCTCCCACTCGAACTCGCCCGTCCAGCCCGGCTTGGGCAGGTCGGGGCAGCCGCCCTTGCGCAGGGGAAGGCCGCCGATCAGCTTGTAGCCGATCGAGCCATGACGGTCGGCCCAGACCAGGTTCGAGGCGGGCGAGGTGTGGCCCTCGAGCTTGGCGACCAGCTCCGGTCCGGAGGTGATCTCGTGCAGCTCGAACATCCCGGTGAAGGCGGTGGGCTGGTCGAGGGCCAGCCAGCGCAGGGCCAGCGGCTCGGCCGCGTCGGCTCCCAGCGCCTCGTTGACGATCGGCCCGTGGTGGGTCACCCGCACATCGAGGACCTCGGGCGCGTCGCGACCCTTCACCGGGATCTCCTCGCGCACGACCTCCAGCGGCAGCCACTCGTCTTCGAAGAGGTAGCGGTCGC
This sequence comes from uncultured Solirubrobacterales bacterium, assembly GCA_963807425.1. GTDB lineage: Bacteria > Actinomycetota > Thermoleophilia > Solirubrobacterales > 70-9 > VRUE01. Next base: position 144,777 of record CAWEBZ010000010.1, read on the forward strand.
CGTCGAGCCGCTCGATGAAGAGATCCTCGACATCGGCCATCACGTTTGTGAAGGTCCAGCAGACGTCGTTGTTCTGCCCCATGTAGACGCCGGGCATTCCCGGCAGCGAAGCGCCGCGGACGAAGCGATCGCCGAGCGTGAGGCCCACCTGGTACCAGATGCCCGGCATACTCGGCGGCAGGTGGGGGTCGCCGGCGATCAGCGGCGAGCCGGTCGCGCTCAGCTCGCCCGAGATCGCCCAGTTGTTGGAGCCGCTCGCCTCCGCCGCGAGGCCGATCGAGCGGCGCACCGCGTCGATCTGCTCGACGATCGCGAGGCCGTCGCCCGACCAGGGTTCATGGTTGACGACGGGGTTGTCGGCCGGGTAGCCGGCGTCGAGGCGGGCGGTCAGCTCGGGACCGAGCGCCCGCACCATGTCGGCGCGCAGCAGCTCGCGCTCCCAGTTGGTCGAGAGGCCGAAAGCGAGCAGCTTGCCGAGGCTGAGGATGTCGACCGGGCGCCAGGGCTGCCAGTCCAGGCGCAGCAGCTGCATCTCGAACGGCAGGGCCTTGGCGCCAGCCGCCGCCGCGTTGACGCCCTCGCAGAAGCGCTCCAGCAGTGCCCGCAGCTCGGGCTCGAGCATCGCCGCCTCGCGCTCGGCCGTGCGGCGAATCCCCAGCGTCCGCATCAGACGGTCGATCGGCAGCGCCTCCGGGCCGGCCATCTCCGAAACCAAGCCGGAGACGACGCGGCGGTAGAAGTCGAGCTGCCAGAGCCGGTCCTGTCCGTGGCAGAAGCCCTCGGCAAACCAGACGTCGGCGGGGCTGTCGGCCTCGACGTGGGGCACGCCCCAGCGGTCGCGGCGAATCCGCACCGGCCCCTCGATCCCGTCGACCGCAATCGAGCCCTCCTGCTGGGGCAGTGGACGGCGTGCCAGCCAGTGCCAGGCGGCTGCCGTCGCGGCGGCGGCTATGCCGGTGCCGGCGACTCCAACGACCAGTCCCGCGCGCACCGCACCCCTGCCGCTAGTCGAACTCATTACATGTATTTATCAGTTGGCCAGCCGGCCAGGAAGCTTCCCTTCCGCCTCGAGCTTCTCCAGATGGGCCTGCATCACCATCGCCGCAGCCGGCCGCAGCGCAGCGGGAACGTCGCTCCAGGCCTCGGCGAGCAGCGCTTGCTTGGAGCGCTCGCCGCGATCGAGGGCGGCAAGGAGGCGGCGCTCGCGCATCTCTCGGTGCTCGACGTACTCGGCCAGCTTCGCCGCCGGGTCCTCGACCCAAGGACCGTGGCCGGGGCAGATCAGCTCGATCGGCTCGGCCTGCATGCGGTGCAGCGAGTCCATGTAGGCGGTGAGGGAACCGCCGTCGGGCGGGACGAAGGTAGAGCCTTCACCGAGGACGAGGTCGCCGCTGAAGCAGACCCGGTCGGCGGTCATCAGGCAAACGTGGTCGCTGGCATGGCCCGGGGTGGCGACCGCCCGCAACCCCCCGTGCTCTTCGCCGTCGATCGGCAGGACGACGTCAGCCCCAACAGCATCGGCCCCGTCGGCGTGATCGCCATGACCATGGGTGAGCAGGACGACGCCGATCCCGCCCCGCTCCCCGCCGGCCGAGCGGATCGCCTCCAGGTGGCTCGCGTCGTCAGGCCCCGGATCGATCACGACGCACGGATCGGAGCCGTAGAGGTAGGTGTTCGTCCCCGCCAGAGTCATCGGCCCCGGATTGGGAGCGACGATCCGCAGGATCTCCGGATGCCCCGGGGCCGCCTCTTCCATCTCACTCTCCACGAAGCCGCAATTACCCGTCTATATGACGGGAAACCGCGGCTTCGTCAGCCCGCGACCTCTTTGGCGATCGCCTCGCGGGCGTCGTCGGGCTCGAGCACGACCAGGTCGCCGGCGCCGCGGAGGATCTCCCGCACCAGCCAGGAAGTGCCGGCGTAGGGAAGCTCGACGACGACGGCGCCGTCGGCCAGCTCCTCGACCACGGTCCGCTCCTCGCGCAGCCAGCGCGCCCGCTCCGGCGAGACCCAGACCCGGGCGACGTGGGCGGTCGGCACCTCGCCGTGCGTCATCCAGCCCTCGACCCCGGCGAATTCCTCGACTTCGGGACGCGGCTCGAAGGTCTGCTCGGCCAGCGTCGCCTCCTTGACCCGGTCGAGCTTGAAGTGGCGGACCCCCTCTTTGGTCAGGTCGTAGCACTCGACGTACCAGCCCTCGCGCCCGTTCTCGAGCCGGTAGGGCTCGACCGCGCGTTTGGTGAACTGGTCCTCGTTCTCCTTGTAGTACTGGAGCTCGAGGATGCGGCTGGAGGCGATCGCCTCGTTGACGACCCGCGCCACCTCGGCGTCGCCGCCGCTTCCGGAGGCGATCTCCAATCCCTCCTCGGAGGGGTCGTGACCGAGCGCGGTGACGATCTTGCCGCGGGCGCTCTGCAGCCCGCCCTGCGGCAGGTGGTCGCCGAAGAGGTCGATCGCGGCGACCAGGGCCTTTGCCTCGAGCGGCAGCAGGCGTGCCGGGCGGGCGAAGTTGTCGCCGTAGGGCTCCGAGTCGACCTCGATCTCATCGCCGATGATTTCCGCGTAGAGGACGTAGGTGCCACCGCCGAAGTTGACGACGTTGAGCAGCTCGATGTCCTCCTGCAGCTCCTCGTCGGTGAGTTCGAGCCGCTGGCGCAGGTCGGCGACGCCGAGCCGCTCGCTGCGCTTGGCGGAGTCGATCAGGAGCCCGGCGAGGGTGACCAGGCGGGCGAAGCGCTCGGGGCGGATCGCCGCCTCGGCGCGGCCGTTGGAGCGCGCCCGTTTGGGCGCCTCGCGCAGGGGCCGGTCGACGGTCTTGGCCGGCTCGAAGCCGTTGTGATGGCGGTCGTGGAGCAGCCCGAGGCGGCTCTCCGCCTCCTCGCGCAGCTCCTCGGGGGCGAGCACCTGCGCGTTCTGGCGCCAGCGCAGGACCCAGGCGATCAGCTCCCGCGGCGAGGCGTAGTCGGTCTCGAAGACCGAGCCCTTGCCCGGCGCCCCGTCCGACTTCTTCGCCGGGCGCAGCGTCCCGAAGGCACCGAAGTCCCGCTCAATCAGCCAGGAGATGCGGTCGCGGATGAAGATCTTCGCCGTGCCGCGGATCTCGCCCAGCTGCCAGTCGGCGCGCTGGCCGTAGTCGCGGCGATCGAAGTCCTCGGGCGGTGAGAAGTCGTGCTCTGCCTTGGAGGCGTAGCCGACCTTGCCCTGGATTCGCGAGAGGCGGAAGACGCGAACCGCCTCACGCTCGTGGGCGTAGCCGATCAAGTAGAACTGGCCGCCGCGGAAGACCAGGTGGAAGGGATCGACCTTGCGCTTCTCGGTCTCGTCGCGCTCCATCGTGTAGTAGGTGAACTCGATCGTCTTCCGGCGCGAGATCGCGGTCTCGATCTTGGAGAGCCGCTGCGAGAGTTCGCGACCGCCGGCGGAAGCGGTCATCGCCATCTCGACCGGGGCCCGCTCGCCCTCCTTGAGCGGGTTCGGGTGCCCCCATGCGACCTGCTGCAGCGCCAGGCGCAGCGGCTCGGCATAGGCGAAGCCGCCGTCGGTCAACAGTGAGAGCGCGGTGCTGAGCGCTGCCAGCTCGTCGTCGGAGAACTTGATCGGGTCGAGGTAGAAGTTCTCCGGCGGCAGCGAGTAGAGCTCGGCCTCGAAGAACCCCTCACCGGGCTTCTCCACCCCGAGCTGGATGCCGAGGCTCTCCAGCTCAGCGCGATCGGCGTAGAAACGGCGCGCGAAGGCGTCGTCGTTCATGTCGCTGTAGCCCTCCACCTCGCGCTTGATCTCCAGGGCCGAGACGGGCCGGCCCTGGGCCATCAGGAACGAGATCAGAGAGAGCTGGCGGATCAGCTTCTCGGTGTCCTTCGCCACGGCTCGCAGGATAGTGTGCGGCCCGATTCATGGACCTCCTGCGCAATCTCTTCGGCAACGTGACGTCGGGAATCATCCGGCTCGCGGTCACCGCGGGGGTGCTGTTCCTCTGTTACCTCTTCATCGTCAAGCCTGTTCTGAAGACGACCAACGAGGCGATCAAATCGACCGGCCTCGACTCGATCGGCAAGTCGATCGAGGACTTCAACAAAGGCCTGCAGCGGGAGATCCGCCACTCCTTCAAGGTGACCAAGCAACGCGGCGCGAACCCGCAGAAGCTGATTCGCTGCATCAAGAGTGCGAACGGGGACGTGAAGCGGATCGAACGCTGCACGCGCCGGTTTTAGTCCGACGCCGCCTGACGTTGCCAGGCAAGGACGCAGGGAGCGTGGCGTGCTCTGCACGCGAGCGACCGAGGACGCCGCATGGCGGCGTCAGGCGGCGGCGCGCTGACCGAAAAAGGCCGAGCCCGAGAGGGCTCGGTCAAACCCCGACCAGGACTCGCCGGCGGGTAGCTGGCGCTCGAGGCGGTCGAAGCTGCCGAGGCGGCCGCCGAGGTTGTCGATCATGTGGACGAGCACGGCCTCGCGGGTGGCGGGGACGACCGGCGAGCCGTGCTCGAGCGAGCCGTGGTGGGCAAGGATGATGTGCAGGACCGCCTGCGCCAGCGCCGGGTCGAAGCCTGGGATCTCCTCGATCTGGCGGCGCACCTTGTAATAGCCGAGCGGGATCTCGCCCTGGAGGCGGCCGGCGTCGGTGAGGTCGATCGCCAGCGGGTCGTCGTTGTAGGCCTCGGTCTTGCCGATGTCGTGCAGGAGCGCGCCGGTGACGGCAACGTCGCGATCGATCCCCGGGAAGAAGGCGGCGGCTGCGCTGACTGCCTGGGCGACGGAGACGGTGTGCTCGATCAGGCCGTGGCGATAGGCCTGGTGGTAGACCTTCGCCGCCGGCGCGTCGCGGAAGCGGGCCCAGATCTCCGAGCCCTCGCCGAAGAAGCGCTCGAGCAGCTGACCCAGCTGCGGGTCCTGGACCGTCGCCAGCAGCTCGCGCAGGTCGCTCTCCAGCCGCTCGAAGGAGACCTCCGACTCGACCGCGAGGTCGTCGGTCGCGTACTCGTCCGGGTTGGCCTCGCGCAGCTCGGCGATCTTGATCTTCTGGCCCCAGCGCTCGCTGACCTCGAAGAGGCCGGTGACGAAGACCGGCGTCCCCGGAGCGGCAAGCGCGTAGCGCGCCTCCGCCTCCTCCCAAGCAACGGCCTCACAAGCGCCGCTCGAGTCGCCGAGGCTCAGCCGCAGCCAGGGCTCGCCGTTGCGCTTGCGCCGCAGCTCACGCTCGCGGACCGCGTAGACGCCGCCGACCCGCTGCCCGTCCTCCAGCTCGCGCAGCGGAACCCTCGTCACCACCAAGGCCTCTGTGAGAGCTTGCTGCTCCATCCTGGAATCCAAAGTAGAGGCAGGAGCGGACGGCTCGCCGAGCCTTACAACGGGTGCCTATAGCTGCTTCAGCCCCGGGTTAGCCCGCTTCGACGACTTCTACGGTGCCGCGCATGTCCGGGTGGATCTCGCAGAAGTAGGGGTAGCTGCCCGCCTCCTTGAAGCTCTCGGACTTGAGCTTGCCCATCTCGAGGGTCCCGGTGTCGAAGGAGCCGTCGTCCGCCGTCGCCGTGTGCGGAGCGGCGTCGCGGTTGATCCAGGTGACCTTGCCGCCGGCCTCGATCGTGACTGGGTCGCGGTCGTAGGTGAATTCGACGATCTCGACTTTTTCGGCGCGTACAGCGTCGCCGCTTGGCGCGGACGCGTTGCCGCTCGGTTCGGGCGCGGTCGTGGTGGGAGCAGTGGTCGTTGCGCCGGTGTCCCCACCGTCCCCGTTGTCGTCGTCGCCACAGGCGGCAAGGGCCAGCGTCAGCGAAGCCAGGACAAGCACAAGCAGCGCTCTCGAGAGTCTCATGCGAACCACGTACCCAGCCTCACTGCATTCGACACTCTAGGGTTCCCCTCCGGTGAAGCCCATGCGCTACATCGCCCTGGCCGAGGCAACGAGCTTTCTCGCCCTCCTGGTCGCGTCTTACATCAAGCGCACCGGAGGGAGCGAGCTCGGGGTGCAGATCCTCGGCCCGATCCACGGCGCGCTTTTCATCGTCTACGTGATCGTCGCCCTCAACCTGCGCTCGCAGGCTGGTTGGTCCGCGCAGACCACCTTCTGGATCCTGGTCGGCGCCGTGGTCCCCTTCGGCGGCTACGTCGTCGACTGGTGGCTACAGCGGGAAGCGCGGCGCACGGCGACATGAGCCCATCGGGGCTGCTGGCGCTCGGCGCCACCGCCCTTGCCCTGAGCAGCGTCCCGGCAGCCGGGGCACGCGCAGCAGATGTCCCTCGCTTCGGTGGGAAGATCGCCGCCATCGACGAAGCGACGCGGGAGCGGATGACCGGCGTCTCCTGGCACCGCGGCTGCCCGGTTGGCTTCGCCGACCTGCGCCTGCTCACGGTCAGCCACTGGGGATTCGACCGCCGGATCCAGCGGGGCAGGCTGGTCGTCCACCGTGAGGCGGCAGAGGCAATGCTCGGCGTGATGCGCTCGCTCTATCGGGGGCGGTTCCCGATCCGGCAGATGCGCCTGGTCGACGCCTACGGAGCCGATGACCACCGCAGCATGGATGCCGACAACACCTCCGCCTTCAACTGCCGCTTCGTCGCCGGCCAACCGGGAACCTGGTCCGAGCACGCCTACGGCCTGGCGATCGACGTCAACCCGGTCGAGAATCCCTACGTGACCGATTCCGGCTACGTCTCTCCCCCGGCTGGCGCCCCCTTCACCCGCCGCTCGCAGCACTCGAAGGGAATGATCCACCGCCACGGTCCGGTGGTGGAGGCCTTCGCCGCGGCCGGCTGGGAGTGGGGCGGCAACTGGCCCTGGCCCAAGGACTTCCAGCACTTCTCCGCGAGCGGACACTGAGCGACGATGAAACTCTGCAGATTCGAATCCTCCGCCGGCAAGCCCGCGCTCGGCCTCGTCGAAGGCGACGCGGTGGTCGACCTCAGTGCTTCGGGCCTTCCCGCCGAACCGGCCGCCGCCCTCGCCGAGACCGATCAGGACGGCCTGCGGGCGGTTGGGGAGGCGGCGCCCCGACTGGCACTCGAGGACGTGCGGCTGCTGGCTCCGGTGACACCGCGCAAGTACCTCGGGATCGCGCTCAACTACGCCGACCACATTGCCGAGACCGGCATGGACGCACCCGAGGTGCCGGTCTTCTTCAACAAGCAGGTGACCTGCGTCGTTGGCCCTGACGCCGACGTCCACATGCCGCGCGTCTCCACCTTCCTCGACTACGAGGCCGAGCTGGCCGTGGTGATCGGCAAGCGCTGCCGCCACGTCCCGGCCGAGGAAGCGCATGAGGTCATCGCCGGCTACACCGCCGCCAATGACATCACTGTCCGCGACTGGCAGGGCCGAGCGCAGACGATGACGATCGGCAAGTCCTTCGACACCCACGGTCCGCTCGGCCCCTGGCTGGTTACACCCGACGAGCTTGGCGACCCACACGATCTCCGAATCAGGTGCTTCGTCGGCGGCGACCTGCGCCAGGACGCCAGCACCGGCGAAATGGTCTTCGACTGCTTCCAGCAGATCTCCCACCTCTCCGAAGCTTTCACGCTCGAGCCCGGCGACGTGATCGCCACCGGCACGCCAGCCGGGGTCGGGATCGGCCGCAAGCCGATCCGCGATCACCTGCTCCACGTCGGCGACACCGTCCGGGTCGAGATCGAGGGCATCGGCGAGCTGACCAACGCCGTGGTCGAGGAGCCCGAGGGATTCGTCGCCGAAGGCACAAGGACCGACTAGGCTCGCTCCATGAGATTCGCGGTCAGCTGGCAGGAGAGCCACGAAAAGCAGAAGGCCATCGTCGAGGCGCTCACAAGCGACGAAGCCGTGAGAAAGCTGGCGAAGGAGCTGGCCCACCCCGGCGGCGTCACCTACGAGGTCGAGCCCGAGGACGACCTCGGCTACATGGAGCGAATTACTCTCGAGGACGAGTAGCCAGAGGGACGAACTAACGAATGGCGAGACCCGGACTCGAACCGGGGACACCACGATTTTCAGTCGTGTGCTCTACCAACTGAGCTATCTCGCCAGAGCAGGCGCGCGGACATGGCCGCACAGGGCGAAGGCTAGCGACCGCAGGCGGGAGGGGCTGATTGCATAGGGCAGTGGCCGCGACTCGCGCAGCGCTGGGACTCGTCGTCCTGCTGGCCGTCGGGGTCGTGGTCGTCTCGGGTGGGTCGGGGACGGATCCGCGGACGCCCGCGGCGCTGCCCGGGTTGCCTCCTCCCTTTCTCGGCACGGCGGTGGTGGGCAGTGGAGCGCGCACCGCCGCGGTCGACGCATACGGGAACGTGGTTGGGCTGTGGGCGCCCGGGCCGGCGGGACGGTCGTTGATCCACAACCCGGCGGACCGGCAGGCGGCCGGGACTGTGCCCGCCGATACGGGGATCGTCGCTCGGATGCCGTTGGGGGACGGGTCGATCCCGCTCTGGCGGGCCGACTCTGTCCGGCAGCTCTACGACCCGAGGACGAACGCGCTGAGGACGGTCGCCCGTGTCGGTGCTGGAAGCTTCGCGGTCGTGCGGGAGATCGGCGGAGCGGCAGCGGCTCGCGCCGACAGGCAATGGCTCTCCCGCGCCCGCCCGCTTGACGAGCGCGCGCCGGCATGGGCGCGCCGCCTCTACCTTCGCTCACTGCTGGTGCTGCGGGCCCTGACCGACCGGCGCACCGGATCGGTGGCGGCCGGAGCTCGCGACGGCTGGGCCTACGTCTGGCCGCGGGATGCCGGCGTGGTGGCGATCGCCCTCGCCTCGGCCGGCTACCGCGAGGAAGGCCGGCGGGTGGTGCGCTTCCTGCAGGGGTTGGACCTCGAAGCCGCCGCGCGCTTCCATGGCGACGGCGAGCCAGTGAAGGGACGCGCGGCGCAGGGCGACGCCGCCGGTTGGGTCGCGGCGGCGGCCAGGGCGGTCGGCGTACCAGTCGACGTCGCGCCGCAACCCTGGCGCGACCGAGCCGATTACCAGGAGAGTGGTAGCGGCGAGTATCTCGCCAACGCGATCGCCTCCAGCGGCCCGCTCGCTGGGTTCGCGACCGAGCGCGGCCTGGTGCGCCACGCAGAGGATCCCGACTCCGGCCTCGACTCGGCCGCGGCCTGGGCGGTGCGTCCCTTCCCGCGGCCAGCGCTGTTCCCGCAGGTTCGCCGCACCCTGCTGACGCTCTCCGCCCAGGCGGGCCGGTTCGGGATCGTCCCCTCCGAGAGCTGGGGCGGCGGGGTCGACCCCTGGACCGCGCCGACCGCCTGGACAGCCTGGAGCCTCGCGGCTCTGGGCGAGCGGCGTGCCGCCCTACGACTGATGGCCTGTCTGCGCCGTGCCGCGACCCCGCTCGTCCTGCTCCCAGAGCGGGTCGACGTCCGCACCGGCATCCCTACCTCGACCACGCCGCTCGCCTGGTCCCACGCCTTCGCGATCCTCGCGATGAGGGAGCTGTGGCCTAGCGGCCGATGATCTCGAGGGCGGCCGCGGCGGCCTCCTCGGCGCTTATCGCCGGGACGATCCCGGGAGCGGACTCCATCGCACCCTCGCCCTTCAGGGTCCAGCTGCGCAGCGCCACTACCGGGCGACCGATGCTGCGGGCATGGCCGATCTCCGAGAGGGTGCCCCACTCGCCTCCCACCGCGATCACGACCTCACCCGAAGAGACAACAGCGAGGTTCCTCGCGTAGCCGATACCGGTTGCAACGACGTAGGTGCAGTACTGGTTGGCGTCATCGACGGAAGTGCCGGGAACGATCCCGACCACCGTTCCGCCTGCCTGCGAGGCACCACGAGATGCGGCCTCCATCACCCCTCCAAGGCCGCCGCTGACCACGGCCACTCCCGCCTTCGCGAGTAGCCTGCCGACCTCCTCAGCGAGGAGCGCCACGTCCGAATCCTGATCGCAGCTCCCCGACCCGATCACCGCAACCTGCCGCTGCCGCTCGCCGCTCATGCCACTCCGGACCCCCTCATCGTCCGCATCAGCTCCAGCGCCCCCTGCTTGTGCAGCGGTTCGTTGAGGTTGCCGCACTTCGGGCTCTGCACGCAGGAGGGACAGCCGGACTCGCAAGGGCACTCGGCGATCAGGCGCTCGGCGTCGCCGAGCAGGCGCTCGAACTGCTCGTAGCCGCGCAGGGTGATCCCCACCCCGCCGGGGTGGCCGTCGTAGATGAAGATCGTCGAGCGGCCGGTCTGGAAGTGAACGTTGGTCGAGAGGCCGCCGATGTCCCAGCGGTCGCACATCGCGATCAGCGGCAGCACCGCGATCTGACCGTGCTCGGTCGCGTGCAGTGCCCCGAGCAGCACCTCCGGCGGCATTGCGCCACTGAGACGCTCGGGCAGCACGTACCAGAGCGCCTGGGTGGCGAAGTGCTGCTCGGGCAGCTCCAAGGCGACGATGTCGAAGGGCTCCTGGTCTGCGATCGAGACGCGCTGGTAGGCGATCACCTGCTCGGTCACCGAGACCTCGCCGAAGTGCAGCTCGACCCCCGCCGTCTCGCGCTGCTCGCGAACCGCCTCGATGTAGATCTCGGTCTCCTTCTTCGGGCGCGTGTACCAGTCGCCCTCGAAGGGCGAGACGACCGCCCGCCGCCCGGCGATGTCGAGCTGCTCGACCTCGTAGGAACGGCCGAGGTGGAGGTAGATCGCGCCGGGGTGGATCGTCGTGAAGGCCCGCTCGGACTCGACCAGGCCGAGCATCTCGCCGGAGTCGCGCTCGATCACGGCGACCGAGTCGGTCGAGGCCGAGCGCAGCGGGATCTTCGAGGCGACGAACTCGCTGCGCCGCGGCGCCAGGCCGCCGGGAGCGCGGCGCAGCTCTCCCGCCGCGGCGAGCCGCTCGGCCCGCTCGCGCCAGCCCTCGCCGAAGATCTCGTCGTCGGAGTCGCTCAGCGGCAGCTCGTAGGCCGCCGCGACCATGTGCCGCGAGGCGATCTGCTCGTTGCCCGGATCGAGGATCGCGGCCTCCACCGGCCGCCCGATGAACTCATCCGGGTGGCGGCAGAAGAACTGGTCGAGCGCGTCCTGGCCGGCGACATAGACCGCCAGCCCACGCCGTTCCCGCCCGGCCCGGCCCCACATCTGCCGCAGGCTGGCGACGGTTCCAGGGAAGGTGACGCAGATCGCCGCGTCGAGCTCGCCGATGTCGATCCCCAGCTCGAGCGCGTCGGTGGCGACCACGGCGAGCAGCTCGCCGGCCGCCAGCCGGGCCTCGATCTCGCGCCGCTGCTGGGAGGTGTAGCCGCCGCGGTAGGGGGCGATCCGCGCCGCCAGCTCGGGCTTGCCGCGAGCCTGCAGCGCCTCGCGCGCGAAGCGCTGGATCAGCTCGATCCCGCGCCGGCTCTTGAGGAAGCAGATCGTCCGCACGTCCTGGGAGACCAGCTCGGCGAGCAGGTCCGCCGCCTCGGAGAGCGGCGAGCGCCGTGTTCCCGTCGCCTTGTCGATCAACGGCGGGTTCCACATCGCGATCTCGCGCCCGGTCCGCGGCGCGCCGTCGTCGTCGACCAGCTCGAAGGGGGTGCCGACCAGCTCCTCGGCCAGGCCGACCGGGTTGGCGATCGTCGCCGAGGCGAGCAGGAAGCGTGGCTCGGACCCATAGGCGCGCGCGACCCGGCGCAGCCGCCGCAGCACGTTTGCGACGTGGGAGCCGAAGACCCCGCGGTAGGTGTGGGCCTCGTCGACCACGACCCAGCCGAGGTTGGCGAGAAAGTCCCCCCAGCTCTTGTGGTGTGGCAGAACCCCGACATGCAGCATGTCGGGGTTGGTGAGAACGAGGTTGCTGCGGCGGCGGATCGCCGGCCGCTCTTCGCGCGGCGTGTCGCCGTCGTAGATCGCCTCGCGCAGCCCGGGCGGGCGCAGCTGCCCCAGCTTGCGTGCCTGGTCCTGAGCCAGTGCCTTGGTCGGGTAGAGATAGAGGGCGCGGCGCTTGGGGTCGCGGGCGATACCGTCGAGCACGGGCAGGTTGAAGGCGAGGCTCTTGCCCGAGGCGGTGCCGCTGGTGATCACCAGGTTGGAGGAGGCGGCCGCCTCCAGCGCCTGGCGCTGGTGGGAGTAGAGCCGCTCGACCCCAGCCGCGTTGAGAGCTTCGACGAAGCCCGGATCGAGCGAATTGGGCAGCGCCACCCGCTTCGCCTTGCGCTCCTCCTCGGCGCTCTCGGCGACGATGCGCCCGTCGCGCCGAGCTGGGTCGATCGCGATCGACCAGGGAGCCTCGAGCAAGCTCTTCGCCACTAGCTCGCGCTCCGCTGTGGCGCCTTTTTCCCGCTATGCGGCAATAAGGCGCCACGGGCGATGCGGCCAGCAACTCTCATCGCCTGCAGCGAACTGCGGTCGTGGATGCGGAGGACGTCGGCGCCGCCGCGCACCGCCAGAGCGACGGCGGCGACCGTTCCCCACTCGCGCTCGCCCGCCGGCAGCCGCTCCTCCCAGGAGCCGGCGAGGACGGCGCCGATGAAGTCCTTGCGCGAGAGCGAGACGTAGAGCGGCAGCCCGAGCTCGCGCAGCTCGCCGAGCCGCCGCAGGATCTCGAGATCCTGCTCGGTGCTGAGGTCGAAGTCGAGTCCCGGGTCGATCGCGATCTGCTCCCTTGCGACCCCAAGCCCGACCGCGGCCTCGACTCTCCCCCCGAACCAAGACTTGAGGTGGTCGACGACGTCGCCGTACTCGCGCGGCGGCCGGTCGACCCGCGGCGGGCCCTCGATGTGCATCAGCACGTAGCCGCAGCCCGTCTCGGCGACCAGCCCGAACATCTCCTCCGAGCCGCCGGAGATGTCGTTGACCGCGACCGCGCCCGCCGCCAGCGCCCGCCGCGCCACCTCGACCGAGAAGGTGTCAGCCGAGATCGGCACCCCGGCGCCGACCAGCCCCTCGATCGCCGGGATCAGCGCCGCGGCCTCGTCCTCGGCCGCGACCGGCGGTCCGCTGCGAGCCGCCACCGCCCCCACGTCGAGCATGTCGAAGCCCGACTCGACCAGCGCCAACCCGTCCTCGACTGCCTGCTCCGGCGTGCCACTGCGCGCCCCCTCGAACATCGAGTCGACGGTGACGTTGACGATCCCGGCGGCGATCGGTTGGGCCAATTCGAGAGTCCGATCGGCGAGTCGCCAGGGCATCCGGCTACCGTAGCGACCGCACCATGGCACTGCGATGCGTCTACACCGACCTCGACGGGACCCTGCTCGGCAAGGGCAGCTCGCTTTTCCGCGACGCCGAGGGTTGCTTCTCTCTTGCCCAGGCGCGGGGGCTGGAGGCGTGCCAGCGGGCCGGGGTCGAGGTGGTGATCATGTCGGGACGGCGCGAGCCGCAGGTGCACGAGGCCGCGCGGTTGATGGGCCAGACCTCCTACATCTACGAGGCCGGCTGCGCCTTCGCGATCGACGGCGAGACGACGCTGCTGACCGGCGAGATGGACCCCGACGAGGAGCGGCACGGTCTACGAGCAGATCGAGCAGCGCGGCATCCCGAAGCTGCTCTTCGAGCACTTCGAGGGGCGGTTGGAGTACCACTCGCCCTGGCACCACGGCCGCATCCTCTCCCACCTCTTCCGCGGCAAGGTCGACGTCGACGAGGCGAACGAGCTGCTCGGCGCCGAGGGCCACGGCGACCTGCGCCTGCTCGACAACGGCGCGATCGGCCGCGAGATGCCCGCGATCGACGGACCCACCCACGCCTACCACCTCGTCCCGAAGATGGTCAGCAAGGCGGGTGCGGTCACCGCGCACGCACGCGCACGCGGCTACGACCCGGCCGACTGCATCGGGGTCGGCGACTCGGTCGAGGACCTCGAGGTGGCCGCCGCGGTCGGCCGCTTCTTCGTCGTCGCCAACGGGCCCGAGCGCGACCCCGGCCTGCGCGCCGCGCTCGCCGCCTGGGACAACGCCACGGTCACCGAGGGAAGCATGGGCGATGGCTTCTACGAGGCGGTCGTCACCACCCTGGTCGAGCGCCGCTGAGCAAGCACTAATATCGGCGATAGCCGCCGCTCAACCCCCGGAAGGAGCACCGTTGTCGCAGGAGAACGCCACAGTCGCCGAGCAGGAGTACCTGGAGATCATGTTCTGGCTGGAGGAGGCGGGCCTGCAGATGACGGGGGCCAACATCGCCCGCGCGATGCAGCTCTCGCCCCCCACCGTGCATGAGATGGTCGGCCGGCTGGTCGAGGACGGCTATGTCGAGCGCAACGCCGACAAGTCGCTCGCCTTCACCGAGTCCGGGCGCGAGCACGCCAGCCACATCGTCCGCCGCCACCGCATGATCGAGCGCTTCCTCACCGACGTCCTCGGCATTCCCTGGGACGAGGTCCACGAGGAGGCAGAGCGGATCGAGCACGCGATGTCGCCGGTGCTGGAGGAGCGGATGCGAGCCGCGATCGGCGACGCGACGACCTGCCCGCATGGGCACCCGATCGTCGAGGGCGCGCGCGAGCGGGGCTCGCTGCTGGCGGACGTCGAGGTCGGCGCCAAGGTCCACGTCCTGCGCTTCGAGAACGAGGCCGAGGAGCTGCTGCACTACCTCAAGGACGCCGGGTTGGAGCCCGGACTGGAGGGCAGCGTCGAGAGCAACGGCGAGGACGGAGTGACGATCCTCTCCGCCGACGGCAGCCACCAGGTCTCCCGCAGCGTCGCCGAGACCGTCTCGGTGCGGGCCGACCCGGCCCCGCCGCCGCGGGCGACGATCCCTGAGCAGCTCGTTCTTTCCTCAGACCGCTACGGGAGATAGTCCGGACGCCGCTACTGCGGCACTTCCATGCTGACGATCGGCTCTGAGGTCGGCTGAGCGCTGCCGCCGCGCGGCTCGGCGGTGACCATCACCGCGCTGACGCCGGTCATGTCGTCGATCACGGCCGTCGCTGTGCCGTCGCGGTTCGGCACGAAGAGCGTCTTCGCCGAGACGACCCGGTCGTCCCGTTCCACCCAGGCCTGCAGGACCTCGTCGGGGGGTAGCTGACGCAGGTTCGCCAGATGCAGCGTCCCCGAATCCCCCTGGCTGACCATTTCGGCGGTCACCGCCGGCGCCTTGCCGGCGACGACGGTGCTCGCTGCGCCGCCGTCCGACTCGCCGTCGCGGATCGCATAGCCGGCGATCGCCGCACCGATCAGTGCCACCGCGGCGAGGCCGGCGAGCGGCCGCAGGCTGAGGAAGCGGCTGCGCTGCGCGCGCCGAGCCTCCGTGGGCACCTCGGCGCGATCTGCCTCGGAACGCACCTGCTCCATCAGGCGAGTGCGCAGCTCGGGTGCCGGCTCGACCCGCTCCACGGTCTCCGGCAGCAACTGCACAGCAGGGCGCAGCCAGGCCAGCTCGGTCTGGCACTCCTCGCAGCCCGCGAGGTGGCGCTCCAACTCAGCCGCCTCGCCCGGCTCCAGCGCCCCCAGCAGGTAGGCGGCCATCTCGTCGCGCCAGCGACCGTGCTCTGTCTCGTTCATGCCAGTCCCTCCGCCAGCTCTCCCCGGATCTTCTCCAACCCGAGCCGCATCCGTCCCTTCACCGTGCCCAGCGGCACACCCAGCATCGCCGCGATCTCCGAGTGGCTGAAGCCGCCGAAGTAGGCCAGCTCGATCACCTTCGACTGCTCCCCCGGCAGCTCACCTAGCGCGCCGCGGACCTCGTGAGCCGTCTCACGGCGCAGCGCCTCGGCGTCGGTCAGCTCCGCGGCCGGCCGCTGCTCGAGGATCGAGTCGTCGTCGAAGTTGAGCTTCGGCGCTCGCCCTGCCTTGCTGCGCAGGAAGTCGATCGCCCGGTTGCGGACGATGCCGAGCATCCAGGAGCGCACGCTGCCGCGCGCCTGGTCATAGCGGGCGCCACTGCGCCAGATCGAGATGAAGGCCTCCTGGGTGACGTCCTCGGCCGCCCCCCGCTCGCCGACGATCCTGTAGGCGAGCGAGTAGGCGGCGCCGCCATGGCGGTCGTAGAAGACCTCGAACGCGTCGGGGTCCTTCTCGCCGATCAGCGGCATCAACTCCTCGTCTGCGAGTCGCTCGGCCTTGGCACTCCGGATCTTCATCTCGCTGAACGCCGCTCCATTCCGATTACTGGATGAAGGGTTCGACCGCCTTAAGGACCTTAGCCTTGCTCAGCGAAGGGTCGAACGCTTGCGGCGACGGTTCGGCGCCGTTCTGCAGCCGGATTGCCGCCGCGTGCCTGGCCTCGACCTGGACGATCGCCCCCGCCGATCCCAGCACTTCCTTCGACTTGATCTGCGGCGCGGCGCCGTTGTAGGCGCTGACGCCGGTGTCCTCGAAGGTCTGGGCCAGCTGGAGGAATCCGGCGGTGCCGTCGTAGGGGAAGTCGAATTTGGGCTCCGCGACCGGCTTGCCGCCCAACTGCTTGATCGACGCGGTCAGCGCCTTGACGTGTTCGTCCTCGTCCTTGCCGACCAGTTCGATCAGGCTCTTGAGCTCGCCGCTCGCTTTTGCCCGCGTCTTCGCTTCCCTGTAGAAAGCCGACTCGAGGTACTCGAGCGTGAGTGCAAAGTTGAGGATGCCGACGTCGCCACCGCCGGACATCGCCAGAGCGCGGCCGACGAAGGGGCCGATCATCGCGGCGCCGTAGACGGCTCCAGCGGCCAGCGCCCCCTTGAGGATCACCTCGCTGCGGGATAGGTCGCCGCTGTCGTCGTCGATCTGGACGGCGGCCAGCTCCGGTTGGGCGAGTTCCTGGTTGCTCATCTCGTTCTCCTTTTCTTCCGGCCGTCGGCTCAGCCGACGATGAAGGGTTCGACGGACTCGAGGACTTCGTTCGCCCCGGCCGGCTTGGCGAAGGCGCCGTCCGGCGTGATCGACTCGCCCAGCAGCGCGTTGAGCGCCGCCGCGTGGCGGCCCTCGACGCTGTGGATCGCGAGCGCCGAGGCGAGCACCGCGGGGCTCTTGATGTTCGCCGCCTGGCCCAGGTATGCGGCGGCGCCGAGGTTCTCCACCGTCCCCGCCAGTTCGAGCACCGACTTGGCGTTCTTCAGTGGGAATTCAGTCTTCGGCTTCGGCGCCGGCTTGGCACCCATCTGCTTGACGGCCGCGGTGAGGGCGGCGACGTGTTCGGCCTCCTCCTTGCCGAACTTGCGGATCGTCTCCAGGTCGGAGCCCTTGAAGAGGCCGCTCTTGACCACGTCGGCGTAGAAGGCGGCCTCCAGGTACTCGAGCGTGAGGGCGTAGTTGAGGATCCCCACGTCTCCTTTGCCGAATTTCTCCGTCCCGGTCTTGCCGCTGGAAGAGGAGGTCGAAGCGGTCGTCGTCATCTCGTCGTCGCTGCCACAGGCGGCGAGGAAAGCCGCCAGTGCGGTCGAGCCACCGGTCAGGGCGATGAACTTCCGTCGTGAGACCGGGTCGTTGACGACGCGAGAGATGGCGCTGTCCGCTGGGGGCGCGGTGGGCCTCTCGCGTTCGGTACTTGTGGGCATGGTGTCGTCTCCTCGCTGGTTTGCGCTTCTGCCCGCTCCTACGCGGTGCCACAGGGACTGGATCACTCGGCGCCAGATCGGTGATCCGTCTCTGGCCGCGCCTCCGTAGAAGAGAACGTGACCCTCCTGGCCACCTGCTTCCGTGCCGCCGCCCTGCTGACGGCGATTTCGCTCCTGATCGTGGGCGGCGGCTGCGGAAGCGACGAGAGTTCGGACGGAAGCGCCGCAGCCGACGGCGGCAGCGGCACGGTCGCGATCGCCGACTTCGCCTACTCGCCGGCCGACCTCACGGTCGATTCCGGCACCGCCGTGTCTTTCCCCAACCGGGACTCGACCGCCCACACCGCGACCGCCAACGATGGAACGTTCGACACCGGCACGATCGAGGGGGGCAAGAGCGGCTCCGTAACACTGGAGCAGCCGGGCACCTACCGCTACTACTGCCTCTTCCACCCCTTCATGAAGGGCACCGTCACCGTCGAGTAGACGGAGCGGCTAGGCGGGTGAGCCGGCGCGCACCTGATCGAGCGCGCGGGCGATGCGGGAGACGCCCTCGGAGACCTGCTCCGGGGGCACGCTGGCGAAGGAGAGGCGGAGGCTGTTGCGACCGCCCTCGATCATGAAGTCGGGGCCGGCGACGAAGGCAACGCCCTCGCCCTTCGCCTCGGCCAGCAGCGCCGTCGTGTCGGTGCCCTCGGCGAGGTCGAGCCAGAGGAAGTAACCGCCGCCGGGGACGACGAACTCGGCCTCGGGGATCTGCTCGCCAAGCGCCTCGACGAGCGCATCGCAGCGAGCCTGCAGCGCGCCTTTGACGAACTCGATGTTGCGGTCGAGCCCACCGGAGCGGCAGAGCTCGAGCACGACCGCCTCGGCGAGCATGTTCGGCGAGATGTAGGTCTCGTTCGCGCGCTTGGCGAGCTCCGCGATCACGCCGGCCGGCCCGGCCAGGTAACCGACTCGCACCCCCGGGCTGACCGTCTTCGAGAAGGAGGATGCGTGGACCACGCGATCCGCCCGGTCCATCGAGAGCATCGTCTCCAGCGCCTCGCCCTCGAACGGCAGCTCGCGGTAGGGATCGTCCTCGAAGATCCAGAAGCCATGCTCGGTGGCGAGTTCGACCAGCCGCACCCGCTTCTCGGCCGAGAGCGTGCAGCCGGCCGGGTTGTGGAAGTTGGGGATGACGTGGGCGAGCTTGATCGGGCCCTCCGCCAGGGCCGCCTCGAAAGCCGCCATGTCGAGCCCGTCCGCCTCCAGCGCCACCGGCACCAGCTCGACCCCGAGCCGCTGCAGCATCAGCAGCGTGCGATCGTAGGTCGGCTGCTCGACGACCACCCGGTCGCCGGGCTCCAACAGGTGCTCGAACAGCATCGCGCCGCCCTCCAGCGACCCGTTGGCGATCATCACCTGGCCGGCGTCGAGCCCCCCGTGCCGCTCGGCGACCCACTCGCAGAGCCCCGGATGCCCGATCCCCGTCCCGTAGGAGAGCGCCTTCTGCCAGTCCTCGGCAAGCGCAGCAGCCGCCGCATCCCGCACAGCCTCACGCGGCAGGATGTCGGCGCTCGGAGCGCCGCGGGCGAAGGAAATCGTGTCTGCGGCCATTGCCAGCGAGCCTAGCAACGCCCGGCCTATACTCGCGCCGATGGTCGGGGCTCCGGGAGGCTTACGCAGGCGCGCACTGCTACTTGTCGCAATCCCGCTCTTGGGTTTGCTTGCGGCGCTGACCGTCCTGCAGATCGCAACCGCTGCCAAGCGCCAGGCGATCAAGCAGCCGGACCTGCTCCTGCGGCTGCACGACCTGCCGCCCGGATACCTCAACGTCGAACTGCAGGAGGGACAGGGCGAACGAACCTTCTGCTCGCGACTGCGCCATCCGCACGACACTCCAAAGGCACTCGCGAATTTCGTCGACCGCTTCCGCCCAAAGGGCTGCGTCGGTGCCTACTACCGCCTCTTCACCGTGCAGGGCCAACCTTCGGGGCCGGTGCTGGCCGGAACCGGGGTGCTCGAGATGAGCGACGACAGGGCGGCCGATGCAGCATGGAGTGTCGTGCCGCGGCTTCTTGGCCGGCTTTTCCACGACCGCCCACCGCTAGAAGTCGCCGCCCCGGAAACGGTCGGCTCGGATACCGAGCTGTTCCACGCCGCCCAGCCCCGCTTCTACCCCGTCCTTCGTAAGGTCGCGCCTGCCGCTTCCTTCCTCGTCTGGCGGTCGGGCAACACGCTGGCCGTTGTCATGGCAGTCGGCCAATCCTTCGCCGAAAACGACCAGGCAGCGGTCGAGCTTGCACGGCGCCAGCAGGTCCACATTCGCACGCCGACGCGCTACACGCCCGCGGAACGGTTCGACGGCGAAGTGGCGCTCGACGATCCCGCGCTGGAAACCGCCACCTACTGGCTGGGTCGCAATTTCAGACCGGGCGGTGGGCTGCCGGACAACCGCCTCTTTGAGTCCTACTTCCGGGACACACCGGAAGCGGAATCCAAGGAAGGGCTGATCGAAGAAGGTCCAGGCGCGCTACTGCACATCGGCTACCGGAACATCCGGCTCGATACTTGGACGCCGGCGACTTGGAGCGTCTTCGCCGATTCGAAGACCGGCAGGGCGATCACCGCATGGAAGTGCACCCGCACGAGGACCCTCTCCCTTCCCGAAGGCACCGCGACGGTCTTCGGCGGCTATGACCGAAACTTCGCGCGATGCCCGAAGCGAGCGCCGGAAGCGTTCACCGCTTGGGTCGATCTCGGCAGCGTGAAGGTGGTCGTCAACGCTCCCCCTGCCGCGGACTTCATCGAAACCGTCAACCCCTACGGTTCCTTCAAGGGCATGGAAGCCATAGTCCGCACCCTGCGCCTGAGGCTAAAGCCGATCTACTGAGGCTGCTTCAGCCGCGCAGGACTTCGACCGCGATCGCGGCGGCCTCGCTTGGGCTTTCGCCGACCCGCACGCCCTTTGCTTCGAGCGCGTCCTTCTTCGCCTGGGCGGTACCGGAGGAGCCGGAGATGATCGCGCCGGCGTGGCCCATCTGCTTGCCGGGCGGCGCCGTGAAGCCGGCGATGTAGGCGACCACGGGCTTGGAGATCTCGGCGGCGATGAACTCGGCCGCCCGCTCCTCGGCGTCGCCGCCGATCTCGCCGACCATCACGATCAGCTCGGTCTCGGGATCGGCCTCATAGAGCGTGAGGATGTCGATGAAGTCAGAGCCGATGATCGGGTCGCCGCCGATGCCGACGATCGAGGAGTTGCCCTCGCCCGCCTGCTTCAGCTCGTTGCCGATCTGGTAGGTCAGCGTGCCCGACTTGGAGACGACGCCGATCTTGCCGGGGTCGAAGAACTGTGCCGGGATGATGCCGACGTTGGCCTTGCCGGGCGAGAGCACGCCGGGGCAGTTGGGCCCGATCAGGCGAACCCCCGCCTCCTTCGCCTTCCAGTAGGTCTTCAGCATGTCGAGCACCGGGATCCCCTCGGTGATCGCGATCACCGTCTCGACGCCGGACTCGATCGCCTCGTCGATCGCCGGGGCGGCGAAGCGCGCCGGCACGAAGATCATCGACGTGTTGGCGCCCTCCTGCTCGACCGCTTCGGAGATCGAGTCGAAGATCGGCACGCCCTCGACGTCCTGACCGCCCTTGCCCGGGGTGACTCCGGCGACGAGATCGGTCCCGTAGGCGCGGTTGCGTAGTCCGTGGAAGGAGCCCTCACGCCCGGTCAGGCCGGAGACGACGAGCTTCGTGTCCTCACCGACGATGATCGACATCAGGCGCTTGCCCCCGCCAGCTCGACGACGCGCCGCGCGGCGTCGAGCATCGTCTTCTCCTGGTTCAGGTTGGGCAGATCGGCTCCCGGCGAGGATCTCCAGCCCCTCCTCGGAGTTGGTGCCGTCGAGGCGAACCACGAGCGGGATCTTCAGGTCAAGCTGCGGCGAGGCGTCGACGATCCCCTTGGCGATCTCGTCGCAGCGGGTGATGCCGCCGAAGATGTTGAAGAGGATCGCCGTCACCTTCTCGTCGGAGGTGATCACGGTCAGCGCGTCGACGATCGCCTCCGCCTTCGAGCCACCGCCGGCATCGAGGAAGTTGGCCGGCTTGCCGCCCGCCTGGGCGACTACGTCGAGCGTCGACATGCAGAGCCCGGCGCCGTTGGCGAGGATGCCGACGTTGCCGTCGAGCTTGACGTAGGTGAGGCCCTTCTCCTTCGCCATCGCCTCCTGCGGATCGTCGGCCGTGTCGGCGATCTCGGCCAGCTCCTGGTGGCGGTAGAGGGCGTTGCCGTCGATCGTCACCTTGGCGTCGAGCGCGACCACCTGGCGGTCGGCGGTGACGATCAGCGGGTTGACCTCGATCAGGGTCGCGTCCTCGCCGCTGGCCACCTCGGCCAGCTTGGCCAGCACCTCGGCGGCCTGGTCGCGCACGTCCTCGTCGAGGCCGGCGGCGTCGATGATCGGCCGCGCCGCGGCCGCGTCGAAAGGCCGGGTCGGGTCGATGTGGCGCTTGACCAGGGCGTCGGGGTCCTCGGCAGCGACGGCCTCGATGTCCATGCCGCCCTTGGCGGAGACCATCGCCAGCAGCTTCTTCTCGCCACGGTCGAGGATCACCGAGGCGTAGTACTCGGCGGCGATGTCCGAACCGCCCTCGATCCAGACCTGGTCGACCCGGAAGGGGCCCTCGCCGTGCGGCCCGACGATGTCCATGCCGAGGATCGCGTCGGCGTAGGCGCGCGCCTCCTCGGCGTCCTGGGCGATCTTGATCCCGCCGGCCTTGCCACGACCGCCGATCAGCACCTGCGCCTTGATCGCGCAGGGGTAGCCGATCCGCTCCGCCGCGGCGACCGCGTCCTCGACCGTCGAGGCGACCTCGCCGCTCGGCACGGCGATGCCGTGCTCGGCGAAAAGCTGCTTGCCCTGATACTCGAGGAGGTCCATGTGGAGGCGCGCCGCCTGCGGCGCGGGCGGCAGCCTACTCCGACCTTTCAGACCGCGGCGCGACGCCTGCCTTCGGGGCGATTGGCATAATGCGCCGCCGCTGATGCCTCTGCCGAGCCTCAAAACCGATCAAATGGGTGACCACCGACTGTTACGGCACCCTGATCGACTGGGAGAAAGGCATCATCGACGCCTGCAAGAAAGAGGCGGAGAAAGACGGCTTCAGCTTCGAGGAGGGGCCCTTCCTGGCCCGCTTCATGGAGGTGCAGGCCGAAATCATGGCCGGCTCCTACGAGCTCTACGCCGAGGTGCTGCGCCGCACGATCGTCAAGGTCGCCGGCGAGCTGGGCTGGGAGATCGAGCCCTCACGGGCGCAGTTCCTGCCCAACAGCGTCGCCTACTGGCTGCCCTTCCGCGAGGCCAACGCGGCGATGGACCGGCTCGGCAAACGCTACGAGATCGGCATCGTCTCCAACATCGACGACAAACTGCTCGGCATCTCGCGCCGCCACCTGCGCACCGAACTCGACCTCGTCGTCACCGCCCAGCAGGTGCGCAGCTACAAGCCCGACCCCGTCCACTTCAAAGAGGCGGCGCGGCGGATCGGCGGCAAGAAAGGCTGGCTGCACATCGGCTGCAACTACACCAACGACGTCGCCCCGCTGCTGAAAATGAACGTGCCGGTGATCTGGGTCAACCGCCACGGCGAGAAACTCGAAGGCCGCAAAGCGCCCAGCGCCACCGTGAAGAACTTCCGCGACGCCGCCAAAAAGCTCGGCGCGTCCTGAGCGATCTCTAGCGTTTCGCAACTTCGGCCGTAGCGGTGGTTTCGACCCTGTAGGCCGGTCGCCGCCGGCGAGCTACTCATGGATCGACTGGAACAAAGCAGGGCGTCTCAGCGAGCGCCCGCCTGATCGCTCGCGGCAGGCGTGCTGGCGCTGCTCTGCGCTGCTCGTCGCTCGTCAGTCCAGCAGCTCGGCACGACGCCGGCGCCGAACCCCGCAGCCGCCCAGCTTCGTCGTGATCCAGACCGACGACCAGACCCTCGACGAGCTCTACGCCACCTTCGGCGAGCCGAAGATGCAGGCGATGCCGAACACGCTCAACATGATCGCCAAGCGCGGCATGACCTTCAACCGCTACTACGTCCCCTACCCGCTCTGCTGCCCCTCGCGGGTCAGCCTGCTGACCGGCCGCTACGCCCACAACAACGGCGTCAAGGGCAACATCCAGCCCAACGGCGGCTACTTCGGCTTCTCCTTCCGCGCCGCGATGACGCCACAACCTCGCCACCTGGCTGCAGGGCGCCGGCTACCGCACGATCCACGTCGGCAAGTTCCTCAACGGCTACGGCGACGAGCCGTACGACAACGGCACCGCCGTGCCGCCCGGCTGGGACGCCTGGCACACGGTGCTCAAGGCCGACACCAACCACTACTTCTACGGCTACACGCTCAACAACAACGGCCAGCTCGAAGGGCCCTACGGCGACTCCGGCACCTGGGAACCGCGCGAATACGGCGTCCGCGACGACATCGGCTGCCCCTTCGCACCGCTCAACGGCCTGCCCTGCTACTACGAGACCGACATGCTGACCAACATCGCAGCCCAGGAGCTGCAGCGGCACCTCGCCCGAACAGCCCTTCTACCTGCAGCTCGACTACACCGCCCCGCACGGCGACTTCCGCCGCCCGGCCGGGCCGGAGCCGGCACCGCGCCACTACGACTGGTTCAAGGGCGCGCCGCTTCCCGCACAACCGCTCCGAAGGCTTCGCCGAGGGCAACGTCAGCCGACAAGCCGAGCTTCATCCGCGAAGCGCCCTACCTCTCGCTCAGCGACATCCACACCTACCGCGTCTACTACGAAAGGCGCTGGAGTCGCTGCGCTCGATCGACGACGGCGTGAAGCTGATCCTCGACACGCTGGGCTGGCTGCAGCGCCTGCGCAACACCTACGTCATCTTCACCTCCGACAACGGCTTCTTCTTCGGCGAGCACCGCCTGATCGGCGGCAAGTTCCTCGCCTACGAGCCGTCGACCCACCTGCCCTTCCTGATCCGCGGCCCGGACATCAGCGCCGGACAGCGAAACCGGCGAGCTGGTCGCCAACATCGACGTCGCCCCGACCATCCTCGAGCTGGCCGGCGTCGAAGCCGACAAGAGCATCGACGGGCGCTCGATGGTGCCCTTCCTGCGCGACCCCGAACTGCGCACGCCTGCGCCCGCTCCTCTTCGAGTCCTTCGTCGAGACCTCCGACGTGGAAGCCGAACGGCGCGATCGCCGAACCGGGCGACCAGCGCAACCGGCCCGCAGCCGTCGAGGCGGCGGCGGCCACCGCCTCGATCCTGGCGCCGCCGAAGGACTACGAGGGAATCCGCCTCGGCCCCTACAAGTACATCGCCTGGCCGAACGGCGAGAAGGAGCTCTACGACCTCGAAAAAGACCCCAACGAGCTCAACAACATCGTCCGCATCCCCAACTACTTCCCGGTCCGCAACTTCCTCCACCGCGAACTGCGCGAACGGCTCGAGAACTGCGTCGGCCGGGCCTGCCGCGAAGAAGCGGCGGAGATCCCGCTGACGCGGCAAGCGAACGCCAGCAGCAGATCCGCGAAGAAGAAGCGCGAACAGCGAGAAAAACGCAAGGAACAGAAGGAACAAACAGCAGAGCAGCTGAGCGCTGAGCGCTACTTGATCACCGCGAGGACGTCGCCGCTGGAGACGGCGAGCCGCCCTCGGCGACGTTCAGCTCCTCGACCTTGCCGGCGCGGTGGGCGACGATCTCGTTCTCCATCTTCATCGCCTCGATCACGCAGATCAGGTCGCCCTCGGCGACCTCGGCGCCTTTCTCGACCGCGACTTTGAAGACGGTGCCCTGCAGCGGCGAGGGCAGCGACTCGCTGGAGGCGCCGCCGCCGCCGCCTGCCTTGCGCTCGCGCTTCGGCGGGCGCTTGCCGCCCGCGCCGCGGGCGCCGCCGCCGGCCACGGCCTCGCCGATCACCTTGACCTCGAAGAGCTTGCCGGAGACCTCGACCTTGTAGTCGCGGGCGACGAGCTCGGCGCCGTCCTCCTCTGCCGGCGCCGGCGCGGCGTCCTGGCCGGCGCGGTCGACTTGAGCCACTCGCGGTCCTCCATCAGGTCGCGGCAGGTCTCGCCGTTGGCCCACTGCTCGGTGGCGAGGATCGCGCTTGTGGAAGGGGATCAGCGTGGTCAGGCCGCCGACCTCGTACTCGTCCAGCGCCCGCAGCATCCGTCGCGTCGCGTGCTCGCGGTCGACGTCCCAGACGATCAGCTTGGCGACCATCGGGTCGTACATCGGCGTCACCTCGGAGCCGGCCTCGACCCCGGAGTCGACGCGAACGCCCGGCCCGGCAGGCTCGCGATAGGTGGTGATCGCGCCCGGGTGCGGGAGCGAATTTCTTGTGGGCCGCCTCGGCGTTGATCCGGCACTCGATCGCGTGACCGCGCAGCTCGACGTCCTCCTGGGCGACCGAGAGCGCCTCGCCGGCCGCGACGAGCACCTGCTCGCGGACGATGTCGACGCCGGTCACCATCTCGGTCACGCAGTGCTCGACCTGGACCCGGGTGTTCATCTCGAGGAAGAAGTACTCGTCGCCGACCTGCATCCCCTCGACCGTGCCGGCGCCGCGATAGCCGACCGCGGCCGCGGCATCGGTGGCGATCTTGCCGATCCGCTCGCGCATCTCCGCGTCGACGCGCGGGCCGGGGGCCTCCTCGATCACCTTCTGGTGGCGGCGCTGGATCGAGCAGTCGCGCTCGCCGAGGTGGATCACGTTGCCGTGGGAGTCAGCCAGCACCTGGACCTCGACATGGCGCGGGTCCTCGAGGTAGCGCTCGACGTAGACGCGGTCGTCGGAGAAGAACTTCTCGCCTTCGCGGCCGGCACCCTCGAAGGCCTCCTCGAGGTCCGCCGGCGTCATCGCCACGCGGAAGCCCTTGCCGCCGCCGCCGCCCGCCGCCTTGCAGGCGACCGGATAACCGGCTTCCTCAGCTTGCTTCTTGGCCGCCTCGACGTCCTTTGCCGGCTCCGTCGCTCCCGGCACGATCGGCACGCCCGCCTCGGCCATGATCTCGCGCGCCCGCGTCTTCGAGCCCATCGCTTCGATCGCCTCTGGCGGCGGGCCGATGAAGACGATGTCCGGCTTCGGCGCAGGCGCGAGCGAAGTCCGCGTTCTCGGCGAGGAAGCCGTAGCCAGGATGGATCGCCTCCGCCCCGGCCTGCTTCGCGGTCTCGATGATCTTCTCGATGTTCAGATAGCTCTCGGCGGGGACCGCCGGGCCGATCAGGAAAGCCTCGCCGGCCTCGCGCACGTGCGGCGCCTCGCGGTCGATCTCCGAGTAGACGGCGACCGAGCCGATCCCCATCTCCTTCAGGGTCCGCGCGACGCGGATCGCGATCTCGCCGCGGTTGGCTATCAGCACCTTCTCGAACATCACAAATGTTCGTCCTTCGCTCGCGGCGCAAAGGAATCAGAGATGCATGCTTGCTCGCTCAGACTCACGGGTGCGGCAGTCTATTTATGCCGGCGGCGAAGGGACCTCGGGCTCGCCGAGATCGTAGGTGTCGTAGGCGCCGAAGCGGGCGAAGGTCTTGTGGGTCGGGCCGTGGTAGTCGGAGGAGCCGGTGGGGACGAGGTTGAGCGCATGGCAGAGCTCCAGCAGGTGGGCGGTCTGCTCGCGGCTGTGGGTCGGATAGAAGGTCTCGACCCCGTCGGGCCGCAGGGAGCGGATCAGCTCGTCGACCTGATCGGAGTCATCGATGTCCCAGTAGGGATGGGCGATCACCGCAACGCCGCCGGCTTCGCGGATCAGCGCGATCGCCTGCTCGGCGGTCGGCCAGCTGCGCGGCACGAAGGCCTTTCCGCCGGGGACCAGGTACTCCTCGAAGAAGGGCCCGAGGTCGCCGGTGGCGCCAGCTGCCCTGGCGATGTGGGGGCGGCCGATCGAGAGCGCATCGCCGGCCTCCCTGACCGCGTCCTCCAGGTGCAGGTGGAAGCCCCAGCCGCGCAGCCGCTCGACGATCTGCCCGGCTCGCGTCACCCGCTCGTGCTGGGCTCGCTCGCAGGCCGGCGCAATCTTGCCCAGGTCGACCCAGTAGCCGCAGACGTGCAGGTCTTCCGCGTACTCGTGCACGCAGGACATCTCGATCGCAGGCACCAGCTGGATGCCGAAGGTCTTGGCGGCCTCCGCCGCCTCCGCCACGCCGGCGATCGCGTCGTGGTCGGTCAGGGCCAGGGTGGTGACGCCGGCCTCCCAGGCTTGGGCGACGACCTCGGCCGGCGCCAGCTGCCCGTCCGAGACGGTCGAGTGGCTCTGTAGCTCGATCAGCATCGGGACGAACCCTATTCGGCGGCCGTCGAGGTCAGCTTTGTTCGGCTACCCTAATTAGGCAAACCTAATTAGGGCGCCCTAAGCAGTTGCTAGCGCGGGGCATCAATCGAAAGGAGCGGGGCCTTGGTAATCGTGATGAACGTTGTCCACGTCAAAGAGGAGCGCCGAGAGGCATTCGAGCGCGCTTTCCTCGAGCGTGAGAGCCACGTCCACAAGGCCGAGGGCTTCGCCGGTTTCGAGCTGCTGCGCCGCGACCGCGAGGGCGAGTACGTCGTCCTCAGCCGCTGGGAGAGCGACGAGGCGTTCAAGGCCTGGGTCAACAGCGACCTCTTCAAGCTCAGCCATCGCCACGCCGACGGTGAGCTCGCCCACGGCAGCGAGGTGCGCCATTACGAGGTGATCGACGCCAAGGTCCCGGCGTGAGGAGACTCCTGACCGCGGCGCTCCTCGGCGCGATCCTCTGCCTCCCGGCCGGCGCTCAGGCGGCACCGCCGAAGCGAATCGTCGCGCTGACCCCGTTCACCGCGAACACCCTGGCCAAGCTCGGCGTCAAGCCGGTCGGCATCGGGCAGACCCTGGGCGGCGCGGAACGCTTCTCGCCGAAGCTGAAAGGGGTCCCCACGCTTCCCCTCTCCCACCCCAACGGGCCCAACCTCGAGCAGCTCGCCTCGCTCGACCCCGACCTCGTCTTCTCCTCCGACACCTGGGCGAAGGGCAACGAGGCGATGGGCAACCTCGGCATCCGCACCCTGGTCCACGAGCCCTTCCGCCTCAACGGGGCGTTTGCCCAGACCCTGGTGATCGGCGCCCTGGTCGGCAAGCTGAAACAAGCGAAAGCGCTGGTCGCCTCGATGAAGAAACGCGTGGCCCAGGCGCGCAGGGGCATCGAGCAACACCCGACCGTGATGCTGATCCTCGGCGTCGGGCGGACTCCCTTCACCTTTCTTCCGAACAGCTGGGGTGGCGACATCGTCACCAAGGCAGGGGGTCGCCTGCTGACCGGGGGTGTCGAGTCCAGCTCCGGCTTCGAGCGGATCTCCGACGAGGTCGTCGTCGCCGAGGACCCCGACGTGATCGTCGCCGTCCCCCACGCCAACGAGGAGGACATCCCCAGCCTGACCGAGTACCTGCGCACCAACCCGGCCTGGGCGACAACCTCGGCCGTGCGCAACGGACGGATCTACATCTCGGTGGACAACTCGCTGCTGCAGGCGGGCACCGATGTCGCGCGCACGATCCGCAAGGTCCGCCGCGTCTATCTGCAGAACTGAGACATTGGCCCGGCGCACGCTCGTATTCGCGGCGCTGCTCGCCGCCCTCGCCGTCGCGACGATCGCCTCGCTGGCGCTGGGCGCGGTCAAGGTCCCCTTCGCCGAGGTGATCGACGTCCTACTCGGCAAGGGTGGCGGCGGGCCCGAGCAGCAGATCGTCGAGACGCTGCGGCTGCCGCGCACGGTCGAGGCGCTGATCGTCGGTGCCGCCCTCGGCATCGCCGGAGCGATCCTGCAGGGGGCGCTGGCCAACCCGCTCGCCTCGCCCGACGTGATCGGGGTCACCGGCGGAGCCGGCTTCGGCGCGATCCTGATCATCATCCTCTTCCCCGGCTCGATCGCGCTGTTGCCGGTCGGAGCGCTTGCCTTCGGCCTGCTCGCCGCGACGCTCGTCTTTGCCTTCGCCTGGTCGGGTGCCAACCGCGGCAGCATCGGCAAGGTCGTCCTCGCCGGGATCGCGGTCCTCTCGCTGTTCACCGCCGGCACCACCGGGCTGCTCGCCGCCTACCCGGAGCGGGCGCCCTCCGCGATCTTCTTCATCGCCGGCGGCCTCACCTCGAGCGGCTGGGAGGAGCTGGAGACTGTCTGGCCCTACTTCGCCGTCGGCTTCGCCTGCGCGGCGCTGCTGATCCGGCCGCTCGACCGGCTCGCGCTCGGCGACGACGTCGCAGCCTCGCTCGGGTCGCGGCCGCAGCGGATCCGGCTCGGGGCGGGCATCGCCGCCGCCCTGCTCGCCGCCGCCTCGGCGGCGATCGCCGGCCTGCTCGGCTTCCTCGGCCTGGTCGTCCCGCACGTCGTGCGGATGGCCGGCGGCACCTCCAGCCAAACCTTCGTCGTCCCCGCCTCGGCGATCGGCGGTGCCGCGCTGCTGGCGGCCGGGGACACGCTGGCCCGCACCCTGCGGGCGCCGATCGAGATGCCGGTCGGCCCCTTCATGGTCGTGCTCGGCGTGCCGCTGTTCCTCTGGCTGCTGCGCAAGGCGGTCTGATGGAGGTGACCGCTCGCCATGACGATTCGCCACCGCTGGAAGCCCGCGGCGTCGAGGTGGAGATCGGCGGCGTGCCGATTCTGCGCGGCGCCGACCTGCGACTGGATCGCGGCGAGCTGGTGGCGATCGTCGGCCCCAACGGGGCGGGCAAGTCGACGCTGGTCCGCGCCGTCTCCGGCCTGCAAAAGACCTGTGGCGGAACCGTCCTCTGGTCAGGCCGCGACGTCGAGGAGATGCGGGGCCGTGAGCTGGCGCACGGTGCGTGCCTTCGTACCGCAGAGGATGCCGGTGCCGGCCGGGGTCAGCGTGCGCGAAGCGGTGACGATCGGCCGCTCCTCCCACCTGAAGCCGCTGCGCCGGCTGACCGGTGAAGATCGCGAAGGGATCGAGGGCGCAATGGGGCGCGCCCGGGTCACCCGCTTCGCCGAGCGGCCGCTGACGACGCTCTCCGGCGGTGAGCTGCAGCGGGTCCAGATCGCGATCGGCCTCGCCCAGGAAGCGCCGGTGCTGATCGCCGACGAGCCGACCTCCCAGCTCGACCTCGGCGCCACCGTCGGCGTCGCCACGCTGCTCAGGCAGTTGGCCGACGACGGCCTCACGGTGCTGCTGGTCGTCCACGACCTCGCTCTCGCTGCCGCCGTCGCCGACACCGCTGTGGTGGTCTCCGAAGGCCGCACCGTCGCTACCGGCAATCCCAGCGAGGTGCTCGGCTCGGACCGGCTTGCCGAGGTCTGGGGAGCCGACGCACGACTGACCGAGCACGACGGCCGCACTGCACTGCATGTCGCCTGGCTCGATCGCCGCTCCGATCCCGTGGAGGCGACCTAATTCCTAGTGTGTTAGTTTGAATTTCTTAGGGCACCCTAATTCTCACTGCCCGTCCCGCTGTCGAATGGCTGAGGAGGCCGACCAAACGATGACCGCACACCCGTCCCGCCCGTCCCGGAGCCGCCGCGCTCGCGCCCTGCTGGCGCTAGCGACGCTGGCGCTCTCCACCACCGCCTTCGCCGGCGCCGCGGCGGCTTCGCCGGGCAGCGGCGAGGTCGTCTTCTCGCTCAAGCCGGGAGGCGAGAAATCCCTGCTGCGCCAGGACGTCAAGGCCAAGGCGGGCAAGTGGGGCTCGGTCAAGCGGGTTTTCGCGCGGCAAGGCAAAGGCGGAGTGCAGCAGGTCGCCCTGCCCGTCGATCGATCTCGAGCTGCGCGAGGCGGCGACCGTCGAGACCGACGGCGCGCTGACGCTCAGCCTGGACGGACGCAAAGCGACACTGAGGGACCTGATCCTGCAGGTCGCGGGACGCAGGACCGCAATCAGCGCCAAGCTGGGAGGCAAGCGACTGGTCGTCTTCCGGGCCCGGGGCGAGGCCAAGGTCGACTCCTCGACCCTGGCGCTCAACGGGGCGAAGCTCACACTCACCGAGAATGGCGCCAACGCTCTTCAGCAGCGGCTCGACCTCGAGCAGCTCTCCGCCGGCAAGCTGGGAACAGTCGACGTCGATGCTCGCCTCACTGCCGGTCCCGCGGCATCAAATGCACTGCCGTATGGCAATGACGCCCTTCCCGGCGGCCCGGTCGACCCCTACGCGAAACAGTGCGGCGTGGCGCTTAAAAGCACCGTCCAGGGCAGCGCTGCCGGCCCGGCACCGGCGCCCACGCTGACCAGCCCGGCGAGCGTCAGCGGCGGCTCGATCCAGTGGGGCTTCCAGGAGTCCTTCCGTTTCTACGTCGTCACCCTCTCCGGCGGCACCCTGGTGCCGATCGCACCGGCGACACAGCCCGCCCCTCCGCTCGGCGGCTTCAGCTTCCCGGCGACCGGCGGCGGCTACGTCCTGGGCGCCGCCGGCGACTCCAGCGATGACACGGCAGTCATCGACGGCAGCGGCGAGGTCGTCATCTGCAACGCGCCGCACGGGTTCCGGATCACCCTTTCCAACCCAACGGTGACGATCGACGGCGCCGACTCGCGCCTCACGGTCAGCGTCGACACCAACATGTCCGGCATCCACACACCGGCCCAGCGCGTCGATCTGGCCAAGCTCGACATCGACGACGCCAGCACTTTCTTCAGCGAAAACGCGAAAACCGTGACCTGGGGGGACCTGCCGGTGACCATCACCGAAGCCGGCGAGCAGGCGCTGCAGCTCTGCAACCCGATGAACCCCGGGCCGTGCAGCTACGAAGAGGGCGACACGCTCGAACCGCTGACCGTGACCGCCGCCACCAACGCAACCGAGGCGGCATGGCCGTTTGCCTCCGCCTGCAACATCGTCATTCCGGCGACCGCGTCGTCCTGGCCGGCGGCACCGGCGGCACCGCTGGCCCTGCCCGTGCTTGGCGCCTCGCAGTCGGAGACGCTGACGGAAGGCTCGATCGACTGGGGCTTCCGCAACAGTCTCCGCAACACGGTCCAGACCAACGGGGTGTTCAACCTCTCGGGCGGGGCGACCCGCAGCGACGCGGTCGACATGTCGGGCTCGGGCAAGTTCTTCAGCTGGCCCAGCACGAGCGGCGAATACGAACCGGGCACTCCCGGCAAGCTGATCCTGCACGGGACCGGCAGCGTGGCGCTCTGCAATACGGCGCATGGCTTCGGCACAGTGCTCGGCAAACCCGACCCTGGTCATAGACGGGGCCAAATCCCGCATCAGCATGGACGTCGCCACCCGCCTCGGCACCTCCTGGACCTGGGGCCAGGTCGACGTGGCAACCATCGCCACTGGCGGCATCGTCGTCGAAGAGCTGGCGGACACGCCGAGCCCGGGCCTGGAGACGATCAAGTGGACGTTCCCCGACCTCGGCGCCGACAACGCGCCAGGGGGTGGTGACGATGACACCGACTCAACCAACAGCCCGGTGAAGCTCGCCACGCCTGGGACCAGCGCCTTCTGGCTCCTCGGCGGCTCCTACAAAACCACCGGGACGGCGCTGAACAAGCTCAGCGTCTCCTTCGTCCACCCGGCGAGCTAGAGCGATGCGCGGCGCCACGGCAGCCCTGCTGGGAGCGCTGCTGGCGCTGGCTCTCACCGCGTCCGCTGCGGCGGGCGCGGTGAAGCCGGTGGGCAGCACAACCCTGGTCGTCGGCGCCGCGCAATCGCAGCAGCTGGACAAACGAGGGGTGGACATCGGCGGCGCCGGAGCGGCCGAGAGCAGCGGGCGGGAGATCCGCCTCGGTATCAGCGACGGTTCGATCGGCAGCAGCGCCGCCGACCTTGCCAGCGACGGAGCTCTGCGGCTTGCCGCTGGCAGCGGGCGTGCTCGCAAGGTCGTCAGGCTGACCGGCCTGCGCGTCGCGCTCGCTTCCACCTCGACGCTCAGCGCCAAGCTGGGCGGCAAGCGCCGCACCGTATTCGACCTGAGAACGGCTCCTGACTCGCTGGCGATCGACGCGGTGCGCGGCACAGCGCAGCTGCGAAGGGCTCAGCTGGTCTGGCGCCGCGGCGCTGCGCGGGCGCTGAGCAACCGGCTCGACGTCCGGATACCCCGTGGCGTGCTGGGCACGATCAGGGTCAGCGCCGCAGTCGTCATCCCCGATACCCCCCAGCAAGGGGCGATCAGTGACGAACCGCCCCTGCTGGCCCGTCCGGCGAGCGCGGTGAACGTCACCGCTGCCAGCCTCAGCTGGCACGTTCGCGACTCCTGGATCCGCTACACCAACACCCAGGAAGCCCCTCAAGCACTTGAAGGCGCAGTTGCCGGCCCGGCGATCCCCGAGAGCACCCACCCCTGTCCCGACAGGCCGGGGGGCACCAACCCCACCCTGGTCTACTCCTACGACTTCCCCTTCGCCAACGGCTGGTATGACCCGGTCAGCGGATCGGCCGCCCTCTATTACCTAGGCGCCGTCAGGTTCAGCTACCCCGCCCACGGCATCGACCTGACGACCCGCAACCCCGAGATCGAGATCGCCGGCGCGGCCTCGCGGGCGATCTTCCGCCTTCGCAGCAGCACCTACCTCGACAAACGAGCGGCGATCCTCGGCCTTGCCCTGAGCGGTCCGCCAAGCGAGGCGCCAGCCGGAACCTTCAGCTTCGGTGCGCCGCTGCGCGGCTCGCTGACCACCGACGGCCAGGCGGTGTTCGCCGGCTTCTACGCTCCGCCCAACAACGGCTTCGGCTGCTTCTCGGTTTCCTTCTCGACCGGATGACCAAGGTCTCGGCACTGCTCGTCTCGGCGCTCGCGGCACTTGCCGTCGCTACCCCCCTGACCGGAACCGCCCGAGCCGACTCCGCCCAGGTCACCGTCGTCAGTCCAGGAGGCGCCGAGCAGGCGCTCTCGCTCGATGCCCTCGCCGGTGGCGAGGACGTCGTCGGCGGCTCCTACGTCCTGCGCTCCTCCACGAGCGAGACCTCCCAGACCGTGACCGGCTTCTCGCTGGGGAAGATCCGTCGAAGCCGCCGGTGCCGACCCGATCGGCTTCTCCTATCTCGAGGTGCAGCGCCCCGCGGGCGGTGCGGTGATGCTCAGCCGCCACCAGGCGCTCGATCCCGGCGCCTTCCCCGAGGGCTTCCCCGTCGTCTACGCGACCGCGGCCGGGACCGGCTTCCTGCGACCCAGCACCGGGCCCGAGGACCTCAACGCGACCGACGCCTTCGAGGCGCCGCAGGGGATCACCGTCGTCCTCCGCAAAGGCTCGCCGCTGCAGGTGCGGGCGAAGGCCTCGCCGCTGCGAACCCGCCCCGGCAAGGCGGTCACTTTCACCGCCCTCGTCGACCGGGCGGGATCGGGCGAGCAGCTGACCTATTCCTGGTACTTCGACGACGGCCACTCCGGAAGCGGCGCCAATGCCAGCCACAGCTTCGCCAAGCGCGGCAGCTACGACGTCGTCGGCGGCGTCACCACCCCGGGCGACGACGTCGGCGCCTCCGCTGTGGTCACCGTCCAGGTCGGGGCCCCGCTCGGCGGGCCGGACCGCAAGGGCGGCGGCGCCGATCGCGACGCAACCGCCCCCGACCACGGGGCGGCGACCGGCTCGACCACCGGGGCGCCCCCCGGGCCACCAGCAACGACAGCAGACCGTGAATCGGCACCGGCGTCGGCCCCCCGGCTGGAACGCGAGGTGCGGCAGCGATCTCAACCACAGGCCCCGAGGGGCGAAGAGGTGAGCGGCGTGCTGCTGAGCAGCACCAAGGCCTTGCCGGCCGAGCCGACCGCCTCCCCCGCCGCCAGGACCGGAAAGCTCGACGAAAGCGAAGGGGGCGGCGGGGGTCTCTCCAACGCGGTTCTTGGGCTGCTCGTAACTGCAGGGCTGCTCAGTGTTGGGGCTCTCGTTGAGCTACGTGGCGCCTTTTTCCCGCTATCCGGGCATAAAGCGCCAAGGCAGGCGATCCGGTGAACGTCGAGCAGATTCTCTTCGACGTCTCCAACGCACTTCGCGTGCCGGTCCTCGTGCTCGCCTTGGTCGCGCTCGCGGTCGTCATCGTCGAAGCCGGCTCGCTGCTGATGGAGCTGCGGCGGCGGCGCGGCCGCAGCATCTGGCAGCTCGACAACGCGACCGCCGAGTGCCAGGGCCGGCTCGCCGCCGGCATGCGGGAGGAGGCGCTGATGGCCCTACTGCCGATCGCCCGCAACCGCACGATGGAAGAAGCGCTCAGTGGGGTGCTCGAACAGGTCGGCAGGCCGGACGCAGAAACCCGGATCGCCAAGCGCCTGGCCGAGTACGACTACCGCTCGCTGCGCCGGCTCGAGCGCACCCGCATCCTCGTCCGCATGGGGCCGGCCCTGGGGCTAATGGGAACGCTGATCCCGCTCTCGCCGGCGCTGGCCGGCCTCGCCGACGGCGACGTCGCCACCCTGACCGAAAACCTCCGGGTTGCCTTCAGCGTCACCGTCGCCGGCCTCCTGATCGGCGCGATCGCCTTCGCGATCTCCCTCGTCCGCGACCGCCTCTACGCCCAGGACTACTCCGACGTCGAGTACATCGCCGCCAGCCTCACCGCCAACCACGGCAACGGCCTCCCGGTCGGCCAGCAATCGCACTGGGCCGTGGCCCCGTGAAGGTCACTGCCCGCGCCCGCAGCCGCGACGACCGCGCCGGCGACCCCCTGGACGGCCTGGTCAACCTCTTCGACCTCGGCATAGTCCTCTCGGTCGCGTTCTTGCTGGCGGCCCTCTCCTCCCTCGACCTGACCTCAGCCCTGACCTCCCAATCCAAGGCGGAGCAACCCCCCCGCCCAGCCGACGCAGTGGTCACGCAGAAGGACCAGCCCGTCAAGGAGGTCCAGCTCAACCCCAACGAGCGAGTCGTCGGGCGAGGCGAGCCGCTTGGCACCGTCTATCGGCTCAACGACGGTAGAACGGTGCTCGTCAGGCCGTAGCTTTCCTCTTCAGTGTCAGCGGCTTCGCCTTGGTCCTCAGCGTGCCGCCGATCGGCGTGAAGGTCACCTTCGCCCGCACCTTCGCCTTGCCGGTTTTCAGCAGCGTGCGTTTGGCCTTGCCGACCAGCTTGACCGGGAGCTTGACCTTGCCCGCCTTCCTTGCGTTGCGCTTGACCTTCTGGATTCCCTTGCCCTCGAGGAGCAGCTTGCCAGCGCCCGGAACCTGCACGAACAACGTCGCGGTGCCCTTCTTCCTGTTCAGCTTCAGCTTGCCGAACTCGAACTTGTTCGAGGGCGTCGCGGTCACCACCGGGGCAGCGATCTGAGCTGCCGCCGTACAGGGCGGCAACGCGGTACCCGGCTCACCGAAGCGCTCGACGCGAGCGAATCCGCCGGCTTCCTCGGCGACGTGCAGAGCTCCCCTGCAGTCGAACGCCAGGCCGAACGGGTCCGGCGTCGCGCCGGGAATCGTCGCCTCCAAGCCTTTCTGACACCCGGTCGCCGAGGTGCAGATCTGGAAGGCTGCCGCTCCGTCAATGACTCCCGCGCCGAAGGCGCGGATGAAGGTTCCATCGACGGTGAACTCAGAGACGCGGTCGTTGGGGAATTCGGAGACGTAGATATTTCCTGCGGCGCTGGACAGAACGCCGCTGGGATTGCTCAGCGCCCCCGCCCCCGCCCCGTTGGGTACTTCCTGGCAGCCCGTCGCGGTCGTGCAGACATTCCCCCCACCGGGGTTGACCCCGTTGCCGAAGCCGCGAATGAAGGTTCCGCCGGAGGAGAAAATGTCGATGCGATTGTTGGCGCTGTTGGCAACGACGATCTGGTTGCCGGGCCCGGCCGCAACGTCGAGTATCAGCCGCATCTCGCCAGCCGCGCCGCCCGCTACCCCCGATTTACATGCCGTCGTGCAGACATCGGGATCGCCCGCTCCGGCATTGACGCCCTTGCCGAAGGCGCGGATGAAGGCCCCGCCGGTCGAGAAGACGTCGATGCGCTGGTTGCCGTAGTCGGCGACGTAGATCGCTCCCGAAGAATCGGCGGCGATTCCCCTCGGTTCGGACATGTCGCCCGCCACCGCGAGCCCATCTCCGTTCTGACATACCGCCGTGCAGACATCGCCACCCCCCGGGTTCACGTTCTTGCCGAAGGCGCGAAGGAAGGCGCCGTCGGGGGAGAAAACGTCGATGCGGTTGTTGCTCCGATCACCGACGAAGATGTTGCCTTCCGGCCCGATGGCCACGCCATGCGGGTCGTCCATCGCACCGGCCGATTCTTCGTCCAGGCCGATCTGGCAACCCGTGGCGGAGGTGCAGACGTCGCTCCCGCTGGGGCTCACGTCCTTGCCGAAGGCTCGAACGAAGGCTCCATCCGGTGAGAACACGTCGATACGGAAGTTGCGGGAGTCGACGACGTATGAGGTTCCGTCAGCAGCGACAGCGACCCCACGCGGTCCGTCGATCCCCCCGGCTCCTTCCCCAAACACCCCAACGCCAGAGATCGGTCCAAACCCAAACGCACTCCCCGGAAACGCCAAGCCAATGAGAATCACCACCACGACCAGCACCGCCCTGAGCCCCGATCGCATGCAGACCACCCTAGGGCACCCCGCGGCCACATCCCAAAAGCTCCGCGGAAATTCCGGCGGCCGCGGCTACGCCACGAATCCTGGAAGGAGGGGCGGTGACCCCTCCGGCTGGCGGATACTCAAAACGCCGGGCTAATTAGCCCGGCGTTTGTCAGACGGAGGGGTCACCGCCCCTCCCACCGCTGAGTCCTAAGCAGTAACCGCAGCCGCCGGGATCAGATCCCGCGACTCGAGGTAAGCCAGCAGCTTCTCCGCCGACTCCTCAGGCGACTCGTTCTCGGTGTCGCAGACCCAATCCGGGTTCTCCGGAATCTCGTACGGATCCGAGACGCCAGTGAATTCCTTGATCTCGCCGGCGAAGGCCTTCGCGTAGAGACCCTTGACGTCGCGCTCGGCGCAGGTGTCGACCGAGGCCTTCACGTAGACCTCGATGAAGCGGTCGCCCATCAGCGCGTGTGCCTCGTCGCGGATCTCCGCGTAGGGGGAGATCGCCGCGGTGATCACCGGCACGCCGTTGCGGCTGAGCAGGTCGGCGACGAAGGCGATCCGGCGGATGTTCGTATCGCGGTCCTCCTTCGAGAAGCCGAGGCCCTTGGAGAGGTTTTCGCGGACGACGTCGCCGTCGAGGATCTCCAGCTTCGAGCCGCGCTCGCGCAGCTGCTTCTCGAGCAGCCCGGTAATGGTCGTCTTGCCGGCACCGGAAAGCCCGGTGAACCAGAGGGTGAAGCCCTTCTCGCCAGCCATGCTCGTTCAGTCCTCCTTGTAAGCGTCGATCAGGATGTCGGCGACCTCGTCGCGGGAGAACTCGTGCGGCGGCCTTTCGCCGTTGCCGAGCATCTCGCGGACCTTCGTTCCGGAAAGGAAGAGGTGCGCCTCTTGGTCGTGCGGACAGGTCTTGTTCGAGGCGAGACCCTCGCACTCGTTGCACCAGAAGGTGTGCTCGAACATCAGCGGCTCGATCCCGAGCTCGTCGATGTCGATCTCGTCGAAGATCTTCTGCGCGTCGTAGGTGCCGTAGTAGTCGCCGGCACCGGCGTGGTCGCGACCGACGATGAAGTGGGTGGCGCCGTAGTTGCGGCGGACGATCGCGTGCAGGACCGCCTCGCGCGGGCCGGCGTAGTGCATCTTCGCCGGCTTCACGCCAAGCACCACCCGGTCGTTCGGGTAGTAGTTCTCCATCAGCACCTCGTAGCAGCGCATCCGCACGTCGGCGGGGATGTCGCCGGCCTTGGTCTTGCCGATCAGCGGGTGGATGAAGAGCCCGTCGCA
Source organism: uncultured Solirubrobacterales bacterium (assembly GCA_963807425.1). GTDB lineage: Bacteria > Actinomycetota > Thermoleophilia > Solirubrobacterales > 70-9 > VRUE01. The sequence goes on from CAWEBZ010000010.1 coordinate 183,803, forward strand.
GGTCTCCAGCGCCGCCTTGGTCAGGTACTCGTGGGCGCGGTGGATCGGGTTGCGGGTCTGGAAGGCGACGATCTTCTTCCAGCCGCGCGCCTCGAAGTCGGCCTTGTGCTCGGCCGGCGTCTTGTACCGGCGCATGAAGGCCTCCTCGTGGTCCGGCAGCGCGTCGACCTCGATCGGGCCGGCGATGCAGCGGTTGCCCTCCTCGTAGATCGCGGCGACGCCGGGGTGGGCCTCGTCCGTGGTGCCGTAGACACGCTCAGCCTCGCTCTTGGCGTCGCGCTCCCAAATCTCTTCGACCTTGATCCGCCCCAGCGGCTTGCCTTCGTCGCTGGAGAGGGCGACGACGTCGCCTACCTCGCACTCGAGGTCAGTCGCCAGCGTGATCGGGATCGGCCAGTAATCGCCGGCGGCGGTCCGCATCTCGGAGCAGACGCGCTCCCAGTCGGCGGACCCCTGGAAGCCGGTCAGCGGCGCGAAGCCACCGTTGCCGATCATCTCGAAGTCGGCGGTATGGCGCTCGGAAAGGGTCAGGGAAAGCTCGGTCATCGTCTCGCTCATTCGGGCAGTCTCACCAATCGGTAGTGGGAAGGGGTATGGAGGCGCTGCGCGCCGCTAGTTGATCCCGCACTCAGTCTTGGCGACACCGGCCCAGCGGCCGTCCCGCGGCGAGCCACCCGGCCCGACCGGCTGCGTGCAATGGGTGCAGCCGATCGACGGGTAGCCGTGATCGTGGAGCGGGTTGTACGGAAGGTCGTGCTCACGGATGTAGTTCCAAACGTCGCGCTCGGTCCAGTCCGCGAGTGGGTTCAGCTTCCAGAGCTCGAAGCGCTTGTCCCAGCCGAACTTGGGGGTGTTGGCGCGACGAGCCGAGTCCTCGCGGCGGACTCCGGCGAGCCAGCAGTCTACGGAAGAGAGGGCTCGTTTCATCGGCTCGACCTTGCGCAGCCCGCAGCAGGAGTCGGGATCCCGCTTCCACAGCTCATCGCCGTGCTGAGCGGCCTGCTCCTCGAGGGTCAGGTTGTGGAAGCGGTCGAACTCGATCCCCAGCGCGTCGGCGAGGCGGTCGCGGGTCTCGTACGTCTCCGGGAAGAGCACGTCGGTGTCGAGGTAGAAGAAACGCGCCTCGGGATCCACCTGGCTCGCCATGTGGGCCGTCACCGAGCTCGTTTTCTGGAACGAGCAGGCGATGTAGTGGTTCGCCCCGAAGGTCTCGAACATCCACTCGATTGCCTCCTGGGCGGAGCGATCCTCGAGCTCCGCGGCAATCGCCTCCGGATCCTCGATTTTCGGCGTCTCGACGACTGGGTTCATATCGCGCACTCTCCCTCGCCCCTCTCGACTTTGTAGGGGCTGGAGCGGTTCCAGTCGATGAACTCCTGCATCGTCTCGAGGCTGAACTCGGCCGGCAGGGTCAAGTCCTTGACCTCTTCTTCGAAGCGAGCGGCGCCGATCCGCTCGGCGAGAACGTTGAACTCCTCATCGCCGGAGCGCTCTGCCTCGTACAGCCGCACCCAGCGCTCGACCGCCTCGGGCACGCGCTTGGCCGGCAGCCGCGACTTCAGCCGCGTGCCGAAGATCACCTCGCCACCCTCGTAGCGGCCACCGATATGCGGGATGTAGGCGGGGATCTGGCGCTCGCCGATCTTCAGCGAGGCTCCGTAGAAGCCGATGTTGGCGATGTGGTGCTGGCTGCAGCCGTTCGGGCAGCCGCTCATCTTGATGTGGATCTTGCGGGTCAGCTCGTCGCTGATCTCCATCGCCTGGAGACGCTCCTTGATCGCCCGGTTGAGGCCCATCGAGCTGGTGATCCCCATCTTGCAGCTGTCGGTGCCGGGGCAGCTGACCACGTCGGTGATCTCGTCGGCGCCGGCCTCGTCGAGACCGAGCTCACCGAGCCGCTGCCAGACGTCGTAGAGCGCCTCGTCGCGCACCCAGCGCAGAACCAGGTTCTGCTGCACGGTGCTGCGCGCGTAGCCACCGGTGAAGTCGCGCATGATCGCGGCCAGGCCGCGGAACTGCTCCGGAGTCAGGTCGCCGCGCTCGATCTTCACCTCGACCGCGGAGAAGCCCTCTTGCCGCTGCGCCTGCACGTTGCCTTCGACGAAACGGTCGAACTGGGAGCGGTCGCCGTTGGGCGAGGCCGCGGCCGGCGGCACCGCCGGGGCGTTGGCCTGCTCGTCGTCCTCGAAGCGCAGGCGCTCGACCAGCTCGGCGTCGAAGTCTCTTTCGGCGACCCAGTCGCCCTCGAGCTCCGCGTCGACCTGCTCGCGGAAGGCATCGATGCCGATCTTGTCGATCAGGACCTTGATCCGGGCGCGGGCGCGGTTGACGCGCAGCCACTCCTGCCGGTCGAAGATGCGCAGCACGGCCTCGGAGACCTTGAGGTAGTCGCCGTTGTCGGCCTCGACGAAGTCGTAGAGCGTCGGCGCGACGCGGGCCATGATCGAGGTGCCGCCGCCGACGCGGATCTCGAAGCCCTTGACCCCGTCGCGTTCGCGCGAGAGGAAGGCGACGTCGTGGATGCCGGTGATCGCGCGGTCCTCGTCAGAGCCGCTGAAGGCGGTCTTGATCTTGCGCGGCATCAACTGCGTCGTCGGGTGGCGGACGAAGTAGCGGGCGTAGGCACCGGCGTAGGGGGTCGGGTCGAAGATCTCGTCGGGCGCGACGCCGGCCCAGGGATCGCCGGTGACGTTGCGCACCGTGTTGCCGCAGCCCTCGCGCGAGGAGAGGTCGGCCTCGGCGATCTCGCGCAGCAGCGACTCCATGTCGCGCAGCGGGATGTGGTGGATCTGAATGTTCTGCCGGGTGGTGATGTGGCCCTTGTCGAGCGGGGCGTACTTCTCGACCACGCTGGCGAAGGCCTCCATCTGCTGCGGGGTGACGCCGCCGAAGGGAAGCTTCACCCGCACCATCTGCACGTCGGGCTGGCGCTGGCCGTAGACGCCCTGCTTGAGGCGGAAGCCGATGAACTCGTCCTCGGGGATCTTGCCGGCGAGGAACGTCTCGGCTTCGTTGTCGAAGTCATCGAACTCGCGCTCGATGATCGGGATGATGTGCCCGGGGACGTTGCGATAGGTCTCCGGGTTCTCCAGACTGCCGGTGCGGCCCTTGCCCCGCTGCTCCTTCTGCTGGTCTACGGCTACCTCCACGCTGTGGAAAATAGCAAAACCTGACAGGGATTAGGGTATTTAGCTTGGAGGCAGCCTTTCCTCAGCGTGGAGGATGGCCGAAGCCTCGCCTGACTCGGCCACCTGGCCCCCCTCGGGCTCGAGTGGCAGATCCGCCTCGGCCCAGCCGACGATGCCCTCGCTCAGCTTCGCCGCGTCGTACCCCTCCGCGGCAAGCGCTTCGGCGGCCATCGTCGAGCGGTTGCCGCCGCGGCAGTAGAGGACGACGGGGCGATCCTTGTCGATCTCCCCGACCCGTTCGCTCAGCTCCGCGAGAGGCAGGTGCTTGGCACCGGCGATGCGGCCCATCTCCCACTCGTGCTCGGCACGCACGTCGATCAGCTGCGCACCGTCGTCGATCAGCTTCTGGGCCTCGTCGCGCGAGACCTCACGAGCGTCGCTCATAGAACCCCCCGTTCGGGATCAAATCGCCACGGACTCGAACCCCCGGCGATCACCGTGTCGATTTGACCACTCACTAGTCGATGTCCGTGCCCTCGATCAGGAAGGCGACACGCACGTGGGCGCGGTACTCGTCGAGGTTCTCGCCGCGGATGCCGGTCGAGACGATGTCGACGGCGCGGATGTTTCGCAGCGTGCCCTGAGCCTGGCTCAGCGCCTGTTTCGCCGCGTCGTCGGTCGATGTTTTCGAGCTTCCGACCAGCTCGATGATCTTCACGACAGCCATCTGTTTCCTCCTTGTGGGTCGTCGACAGCGCCCTTCGCGCTGACGCCTTCGAGCAGCGCAGCTCGCTGCCAGGGACCGATCGTCGTCTCTTCGCCGGCGACACCGGGCGCGGTCTCAGCCTCGAACTGGGCGATTGCCGCCGCGATTGCCGCAGCCTCGTCCTCACTCGCGTTCGGGGCCATGCTCGAAGCCTAGTTCAAGCGTTCGCCAGGCACTCCGCCTCAGCTAAGCCAAGGTGAGGCGCAAGGGCAAATACCGTGAGGTCCGGCAGCAGCTTCTCGAGCTCCTCCGCTTCGCCCGCCATTACCCGATGGACGATCACGGACACGACGCCTCCCGCCGACGTCTCCTCGGCAAAGAAAGGCACGAAGCTCCGGACCATCTTCCGGTACCGCCTGGCGTCGCGCCCCTTGGCGAGCCCCTCGACCAGGCAAAGATGGGCAAGCGCGGGCTCGGCCGCGAGGAACTCGAGCATCGCGGAAATGCCGGCGGGCAGGCCGTTTGGCCACCGCCCCCCGGCATTGAACTCACGTTCGATCTGGTCGCGCAGCTCGCCGATCACGGTGTCGAATGCCGCATCCAAGCATGCCGCTTTGCTGGCGAAGTAGCGGTAGAAGGTCCGCGGCGAGACCGCCGCGGCACCGGCGATACGGCTGATCGTCGCGCCCCCGTAGCCGTAGCGGCGAACCGCTTCGGCGAGACCGGCGATCAGGCGCTCCCGCTTCCCCCGCGAGGCGAACTCGCCCAACGAGGGCGCGACGAAGCCGCCATTGCTCGCCGCCAGAGTGCCGTCTTCCGGTGGCAAGGCCGACGAGAGATCCGCCAGCGCGACCTCGGGCCCCAGGTAGGGAAGGGCGATGTTCGAGATCAGCTCCGGGACCAGCGAGAGCAGCTCGGAGTGCGCACCGGCGGCGATCTTGGCGTTGATCTGGTAGTAGACGGCACCGGCCAGAGCCTCCGCGGTGAGACGCGGGATCAGGTCGGGATCCGCCATCTCGCTTCGCCCGGCGTCGATCATCGAGGCGAGCGAATTCAGGGTCATGTCCCGGCGGGCGCGCGCGGCCCTGCCCGCCGCGAGCACCTCGATTGCGAAGCTCGCCCGGTTCGGGTCGCTGCCGGCCGCACTGACGGCGCGATAGAGAACCGCTCGTATGCCGTCGAGCCAGCACTCTTCTCGGCCGAAGGCGTCTGTCAGCTCCCTCATCGATTCTTCGCTGATCTCACCCCAAGCAGAGAGGAGACAGTCGGCCGTGCTGCGAAAGTGACGATCGAACGCCTTCCGGTCGACTCCTGCTCGCAGCAGAACCATCTCGACCGTCGTCCGTAAACAGCCGTGTTCCGCGACTAGATCGACAAGCGCCCGGATGATCGCCTCTCTCTCGGGGGCGAACGCTCCGGATGACATGGGTGAAGTCATCGCTCTTGCGCCTTTCGAGGCCCATTGCTAGACATCGATGTTTATATCTCACGCTCAAGGGTAGCCGCTCACCCCATAGAGCACAACTCAAGGTTCGATCCGGCTAAGCGTCTAGCCGGCGGCGTTACCGAGGCCGGGCACCGGCTTGCCGTTCTTGGCGATGCTGCAGAGGGCCGGGGTGGGATCGAAAGAGTCCTTGAGAGCGCGGCCGGCGGCCACACCGCGAATCGGCTTGCCTTTTTTCGGTGCCTTGCCGCGACCGCACTGGATCGAGAAGTCACGGTCGCCGTCGCGGGCGTCGATCACGTCGTCGCCGCCGCCGCCATAGAAGCGATCTGCCCCCGGCTGGCCGAGCATCGCGTTCGCGCGGCGGTCGCCGATCAGAACGTCCCAGTCGAAGGAGCCCTCCATGTCCTCGTTGGTGTTGTCGAGGCGAACGGGCTTGCAGTTGCGGACCTCGTCGACCCAGGCCTTGTTCTGCGGGAAGGAGATGAAGAGAAGTCCCGGGTGCGCCTGGGTCTCGGCGAAGGAGGCGTCGTCGCGACCGGGACCGCCGACGATCGCCCCACCGGCGCAACCGCCACCGGCCGCCAGCAGGTCGCCGTTCGGGCCGCCGTAGAGAAAGGTCGGCCCGGGGGTGCTGCCGATCAGCCCGTCGGAGCCGGCGCCGCCGTAGAGACGGTCGCTGCCGAAGCCGGCCTCGATCAGGTCGTCCTCGGGACCGCCGCGGATCGTGTCGTCGCCGAGCCCGCCGGCGATGCGCACGTTCTGCGCCCCCTCCAGCGACCCCTCGACCCGAAGGCTGTCGTTGCCGGGACCGAGATCGGCCATCAGCCAGCGGGCCAGGCCGTCGGTCGGGCAGGTCGCGCTTACGGCGCTGGTCCGGATGCAACCCGGGCCCAGGGAGATCCCCTTGGCGGCGATGACCCCGAAGCTGGCGGAAGCTTCGTCGTAGGAGACCGTGAAGTCGTCGCGGCCGCCGCCGCCGACGATCTCCAGCCCGCCGCCACCGCCGGGCGCGGGATCGAGTTCGACGTAGGCGGAGGACTTCGACCTTCGTTCGCGGCCGCAGGAGGTGGTGTGACCTTTCGCGCCGCTGCAGCGGTCGCTGCCCTGCCCGCCGAAGATCTCGTCGTCGCCCTTGCCGCCGGAGATCCTGTCGTCGCCGGGGCCGCCGTCGATCGTGTTGCCGAGCCGGTTGCCGACGAGGACATCGTCGAAGGCCGAGCCCTCGAGGTCCTCGAAGCGAAAGAGACGGTCGTGGCCGTCGCCGCGTGCCTTGTGGGCGGCCAGCGAGACCTTCACCCCGCCGCTGCGCCCGGCGCCGACGTCGGTGGCGAAGGAGGCGATGTCGCCCCTGCCGGCCCCGCCGTCCATGCGGTCGTAGCCGTAGTCACCATGGACGAGGTCGAAGTCGCCGGGGCCGCCGCTGAGGATGTCGATGCCGAGGCTGCCGGCGACCTCGTCGGCTTTGCCGGGCCCGCCAAAGAGGTGATCGTCGCCGAGATCGCCGATCACCCGGTCGTCGTCGCCCGGGCCGCCGTCGGCGGTGTCGTTGCCGCGACCGCCGTGGACCAGGTCTTCGCCGGGGCCGCCGCAGAGCAGGTCGTTGCCGAGGCTGCCGGAGATCGTGTCGTTGCCGAGCCCGCCCCAGATCACGTCGCGCCCGGGAGTCCCCTGCAGCACGTCGTCTTTGTCGGTGCCGACGATCTTCGGCTGGCGCCCGTGGCAGCGCGGTTCCTCGATCTCGTCGTTGGTCGCGGCGCCGGTGCTGACGACGAACACCGCCAGCAACGCCACCCCAACCGCTGCCCCCCTGACTCGACTCACGTGGCGATGGTATTCGGCAACGCGGAAGTCGGCTATTCCAGGTTGATCATCACGTGCTTGATCTCGGTGTAGTCCTCGAGCGCGTAGACCGAGAGGTCCTTGCCGTAGCCGGACTGCTTGAAGCCGCCGTGCGGCATCTCGGAGACGATCGGGATGTGGTCGTTGATCCAGACGCAGCCAAACTCGAGCGCGTTGGCGACCCGCATAGCCCGGCCCACGTCCCGTGTCCAGACCGAGGAGGCGAGCCCGTAACGGGTCCCGTTCGCCCACTCGATCGCCTTCTGCTCGTCGCTGAATGGCTGCACCGTGATCACCGGGCCGAAGATCTCGTCCTGGATCATCTCGTCGCCCTGCTCCAGTCCGGCGACGACCGCGGGCTCGAGGAAGAAGCCCGGCAGGTCGGGCTGGACGCCGCCGGTGACGATCTCGGCGTTGCCCGGCCGGCGCCCCAGGAACCCCGCTACCCGCTCGCGCTGGCGCGCCGAGTTGAGCGGCCCCAGGGTCGTGTCGGCCGACATCGTGTCTCCCAGCACCAGGCCCTTCGCTTCGCCCGCGAGGCCGCTGACGACGTCGTCGTAGACGCCCTTGGCGGCAAGCACCCGGGTCGCCGCCGTGCAGTCCTGGCCGGCGTTGTAATAGCCGGTGCCGGCGATCGTCTCCATCGCCGCCTCCATGTCGGCGTCGTCGAAGATCACAACCGGCGCCTTGCCACCGAGCTCGAGGTGCACCCGCTTGAGGGTGTCGGCGGCGGCCTTGGCGATCCACTTGCCGGTCGGGGGCGAGCCGGTCAGGCAGACCATCGCCACGTCGGGGTGGGTGACCAGCTCGGCCCCGGTCGGCTCGCCGTGGCCGCCGATCGCGTTGAAGACGCCTGGCGGCAGGATCTCGGCGCACCACTCGGCGAAGAGCAGCGTCGTCAGCGGCGTCGTCTCGGCCGGCTTCAGCACCACCGTGTTGCCGGTGCCGAGCGCCGGACCGATCTTCCAGATCGCCATCATCAGCGGGTAGTTCCAGGGCGTGATCTGACCGACCACCCCAAGCGGCTCGCGGCGGACGAAGGAGGTGCGGGCCTCCATGTACTCGCCCGCGGCGCGTCCCTCCATCGTGCGGGCGGCGCCGGCGAAGAAGCGCAGCTGGTCGGCCATCACCGGGATTTCGTCCTCGACCACGGCGCCGCGCGGCTTGCCCGCGTCGGCCGCTTCGAGGTCGGCGATCTCCTCGCCGCGCTCCTCGATCAGGTCGGCCATCCGCAGCAGCGCCCGTGCCCGTTCGCCGGGCGGCGTCGCGGACCAGCCCGGAAAGGCGTCCCTGGCGGCCGCCACCGCAGCATCGACGTCGGCCTTGGTCGACAGCGGCGCCTCGGCGATCGCCTCGCCGGTGGCCGGGTTGACGACTCCTCGGTCCCGCCCTCGGCTGGATCGACCGCCTTGCCACCGATGAAGTTCCTCAGCTTCGTCTTCGTCGCCGCCGCCATCTAAAAGCCTCCTCAGCTCTCGGTTGCTCCAGCCTTCTCAAATCCCAGGACGTCCTCGACCGGAACGCAGCTCATCCCCACTCCCTCCGCGACCGCCGGATGGGTCACCTCGCCGGCGGCGACGTTGACCCCGGGCCGCAGCCCGGGGTCTCGCCGGATCGCCCCGGCAACGCCGGCGTCGGCAAGGGCGATCGCATAGGGCAGGGTCGCATTGGTCAGGGCATGGGTCGAGGTGATCGGCACCGCGCCGGGCATGTTGGCGACGCAGTAGTGGGTGATCCCGTCGACCTCGAAGGTCGGGTCCTGGTGGGTCGTCGGGCGCGAGGTCTCGAAGCAGCCGCCCTGGTCGATCGCGACGTCGACCAGCACCGCGCCCGGCTTCATCAGCGCCAGCTGCTCGCGGCGGACGACGAAGGGCGCGCGGGCGCCGTGGACGAGGACGGCGCCGATCACGAGGTCGGCGCGCGGCAGCATCTCCTCGATCGCCAGCGTGGTCGAGTAAACGGTCGAGCAGCGCCCGGCGAAGGCGACCTCGAGCTCGCGCAGGCGGTCGATCGACTTGTCGAAGACGAAGACGTCGGCCTCCATCCCGATCGCGATGAAGGCGGCGTTCATGCCGACCACGCCCCCGCCGATCACCATCACGTTGGCGGCGGCGACGCCCGGCACGCCGCCGAGCAGGATGCCGCGCCCGCCGAGCGGCTTCTCCAGCATGAAGGCGCCGGCCTGGGTGGCGATCTTGCCGGCGATCTCGCTCATCGGTGCCAGCAGCGGCAACCGTCCGCGCGCGTCCTCGACCGTCTCATAGGCGATGCAGGTCGCGCCCGAGTCGCAGAGGCCACGGGTCAGCTCGGGGTCGGGGGCGAGGTGCAGGTAGGTGAAGAGGAGCTGGCCGGGGCGCAGCATCGCGACCTCGGGCGGCTGCGGCTCCTTCACCTTCAGCACCATCTCCGCCTCGGCGAAGATCGCCGCGGCGTCCGGCGCGATGCGCCCGCCCTGCGCCTCGAATTCGGCGTCGGAGATCGCGCTGCCCTCGCCGGCCCCGGCCTCGATCAAGACCTCGTGGCCGTGTTCGAGCATCTCGCGCACGCCGGCAGGCGTGATCGCGACGCGGTACTCCGCCGGCTTGATCTCGCGCGGGACCCCAACCTTCACGAGACCAGCTCCCGGGCACGAATCGCCAGCCAGAACTCGATCCGGTCGTGGGCGCGGGAAAGGTCGCGGCCGGTCAGCTCCTCGACTTTGCGCATCCGGTAGCGCAGCGTGTGGCGGTGGCAGTAGACCTGGCGGGCGGCACGCTCCCACTGGCCGTTCTGCTCGATGAAAGCCTCCAGCGAGCGCAGCAGCTCGCCGCCGTACTCCTCGTCGCCCTGCTCGATCGGACCGAGGACGCTGTCGCAGTAGAGCTTCAGCGCCTCGTCGTCCTGGATCGAGAGCAGCAGGGTGAAGGCGCCGAGGTCGCGCCAGGAGGCGACCTCCGGACCGTTGCCGTTGCCGACGGCGGTCGCCTCGAGTGCGCAACGGGCCTCGTGGAAGGAGTGCTGCAGGTTCTCGGGCGGAGCCGGGCGGCTGGCCGCGGCGCGAACGGCGCCGCGGTCGTTCGTCAGCGCCTTGCGGGCGTCGGCGGCGAGATCGACCGGGTCGCGATCGGCGGCGTCGACGACGGCGCAGAGAAGCTCGCGGCGGCCGCTGGCGTGCGGGGCGACGACCGCCGGGCAGGCGTCGGCGGCAAGCGCCCGCTCCAGCGCCGGCTCGGCCGCGGCCGGATCGTCGAGGTCGAAGACGAGCACAGCCGCTTCATCGCCGATACCGAAGGGCTCGAGCCGGCGGCGCAGCTCCGAGGGCTCGAGCCGGCCGCCAAGCGCTCCAGCCAAGACGTCGCCGGCGAGGCGGCGCTCGGTCTCACGGGCGACCCGCCGTCGCATCAGCTCGAGCGCGACGACGGCGACCGCCTGCTGCAGGATGAGGCGCTCGAAGTCGCCGAGCCCGCCGGAGTCGCGGACGATCACGACCCAGGCCTGCGGCGGGCCGCCGCCGGGAGAGATCACCGGATGCGCGAGGGCGCGCCCGGCGACCGACGGGTGGGCAGGAACAAAGGGGTGGCCATCGCCCGTGTGGGAAAGCGCTTCCTCGCGGATCGCCTTCACCGCCTCGGCGGAGAGCTGACGGCGGAAGCCGCGGCCGGCAAGGCGCTCACCGCGGCCGCCGAGGATCGCGACGGTGCCGCCGACGGCCGAGGCGATCGTGGCGACGATCTCCTCCAGGCCGCGCTCTTCCAGGACCAGGCGCTCGAGCCGGCGCTGCACCGCGATCCCGCGCTGCAGCACCTCGTACTGCTCGTTGACCAGCCGGGCGAAGGCCTTCTCGGTGATCGCGATGAAGGGCGTCGAGTAGGGGACCTCGAACAGCGGGAAGTCCCGCTTTTTAGCCTCCTCGACCAGCGCTTTCGGCAGTTTCTCGTGGTTGAAGCCGGTGCCGAAGCCGAGCCCGGCGAGGTTGTGGTCGGCGAGGCGGCGGACGAAGGCGCGCTGCTTGGCCGCGGTGTCGAACGGGATGCCGGTGGTCAGCATCAGCTCGCCGCCGGAGAGCCACGGGGTCGGGTCCTCGAGCTCGGAGATGTGCACCCAGCGCACCGGCGCCTCGGCCGCTTGCGTGCCAGCCGCGAGCTCGAGGTCGAGCTCATCGAGCAGGCTTTGGACGGTGAGCACCCGGGGGCCTATCTTCGGACCCGCTCCCAGGCAGCGGTCAGCACGCTGTGCAGGACGTCGTGGATCTCTTCGAATTGCTCGGTGTCGGCGATCAGCGGCGGGGCGAGCTGGACCACCGGGTCGCCGCGGTCATCGGCACGGCAGATCAAGCCCCGCTTGTAGAGCTCGCCGGAGAGAAAGCCGCGCAGCAGCTCCTCGGCCTCGTCGTCGTCGAAGCTCTCCTTGGTCTCGCGGTCCTTGACCAGCTCGATCGCGTGGAAGTAACCGGCGCCGCGCACGTCGCCGACGATCGGGATCTCGCGCAGGGTCTCGAGCATCTGGCGGAACTCGCCCTCCTTGGTGAGGACGTGGCCGCAGAGGTCCTCGCGCTCGAAGATGTCGAGGTTGGCCATCGCGATCGCCGATGCCACCGGGTGGCCGGCGAAGGTGAAGCCGTGGGCGAAGGAGGCGTCGCCCTTCCATGAACGGCGCGGCAACGCGATCGGAGGCGATCAGCCCGCCCATCGGGGCGTAGGCGGAGGTGAGCGCCTTGGCGACGGTGATGATGTCCGGGACGTAGCCGAAACGGTCGCAGCCGAAGTAGTGGCCGAGGCGGCCCCAGGCGCAGATCACCTCGTCGGAGATCATCAGCACGTCGTAGCGATCGCAGATCTCGCGCACCCGCTCGAAGTAGCCGTCGGGGGGGACGAAGCAGCCGCCGGCGTTCTGAACCGGCTCGAGGATCACCGCGGCGACCGTCTCCGGCCCCTCGAACTGAATCCGCTCCTCGATTGCGGTCGCCGCCCAGAGCGGGTGACGGTCCTCGGGCCAGCGGTAGATGTTGGTGTTGGGGACGTGGCAACCGCCAGGAGCGAGCGGCTCGAACTGTGAGCGCAGCTCGGTGATGCCGGTGGCGGAGAGAGCGCCGAGGGTAGGTGCCGTGGTAGGCGATCTCGCGAGCGATCATCTTGTGCTTCTGGCCTTTGCCGCGCATCCGGTGGTAGTTGCGGGCCAGCTTCAGCGCCGACTCGACCGCCTCCGAGCCGCCGGAGGTGAAGAAGACGCGGTTGAGGTCGCCGGGGGCCAGCGAGGCGAGCCGCGTCGCCAGCTCGATCGCGCGCGGATGGGCGTAGCTCCACAGCGTGTAGAAGTCGAGCTCTTCCATCTGCCGGGCCGCCGCTTCACCGAGCTCGGTGCGGCCGTGGCCGGCGTTGACGCAGAAGAGACCCGAGAGGCCATCGAGGTAGCGGTTGCCGTGCTCGTCGTAGACGTAGCAGCCGTCGCCGCGGGCGATGATCGGGATCTCGTGATCGTCGCCATAGGAGCCCATCCGCGAGAAGTGCATCCAGAGATGGCGTTTGGCCAGCTCCTGCAGACTGGTGCTCACTTCTTCGAGCCCGATTGCGACGCAATGGCCATCTCAGTCTCCTCTCCAGCTACGACGATATGGACAACGCTAGCTCTGAGTTAGCATTCCTGCAATGTGCATACGGTCAAGTTCCAGCTAGCGAGTTGTACCGAATGTACAAGCTTTCCCCTCGCTTTTAGGACATTTGCCACTTGTGCACGTGTCCGCTCCGAATACCTTGGAGCGGTCATCGCGGACAAATGCAGCGGGAAACCACGGGAAGGAGACGCATGGACAACACAGCGGTTCCAGCCCGGACCAGGCCGGCGCAACGGCCGCGCCCGCTCCCGCTACTGGCGACAAGGGCCTGAAGAAGGACGCGATCGGCTTCAGCGACGGCCTGACGATCGCCCTCGCCTCGACCGCGCCGGCCTACTCGCTGGCCGCGGTGATCGGCTCGATCGTCGTGATCGTCGGCTTCCAGGCACCGGCGGCGCTGCTCGTCTCCTTCGTGCCGATGTTCTTCATCGCCGCGGCCTTCTACTACATGAACCGGGCCGACCAGGACTGCGGCACCAGCTTCTCCTGGGTGACCCGGGCGATCGGCCCGCAGAGCGGCTGGATCACCGGCTGGGCGATCTGCGTCACCGGCATCCTCGTCGTCGGCTCGCTCGCCGACGTCGCCGCCTACTCCTTCTTCGACCTGATCGGCGCCGACTCGCTGGTCGAAAGCACGCTCTGCGGTGACCGTGCTGGCGCTGGCGCTGATCGCCGTGATGACGACGATCTGCGTGCTCGGCACCGAGCTCTCCGCCCACCTGCAGAAGGGCCTGATGGTGCTCCAGATCGGGCCGCTGCTGCTCTTCGCCGCGGTGGCGCTCTACAAGGTCCTGGCCGGCGACGGCCCGGCCGCCGCGGTCGATCCCTCGCTCTCCTGGTTCAACCCCTTCGCGATCGGCAGCGGCGGCGCGCTGACCGGCGCCCTGCTGCTCGGCGTCTTCATCTACTGGGGCTGGGAGAGCGCCGTCAACCTCAACGAGGAGACCGAGGGCTCGGTCACCGCGCCCGGCCTGGCCGGCCTGCTCAGCACCGTCCTGCTGCTCGTCACCTACCTCGGCGTGGCGACCGCGCTGGTCGCCTGGAAGGGCGTCGGCGGCGCGGAGAAGTTCGACGACAACGAGGGAATCCTCTCCGCCTACGCGACCGGCGTGCTCGGCGACCCGCTCGGCAGCCTCGTCCTGCTCGCCGTCGTCGTCTCGGCGCTCGCCTCGACCCAGACGACGATCCTGCCCGCCGCCCGCACCTCGCTCTCGATGGCCCGCGCCGAGGCGATGCCCGCGGCGCTCGGCGAGGTCAGCACGCGCTTCTTCACCCCGGTCGTCTCGACCGTCACGATCGGCGTCCTCGCGGTCGTCTGGTACCTGCCCTCGAAGCTGATCAGCGAAAACTTCCTCTTCGACTCGCTCTCGGCGCTGGCCCTGATGATCGCCTTCTACTACGCCTTCACCGGGATCGCCTGCGCCGTCTACTACCGGCGCGAGCTGCGCAAGTCGGTGAAGAACTTCCTCTTCATCGGCGTCGCGCCGGTGATCGGCGCGGTGCTGCTCGGCTACCTCTTCGTCAAGGCGCTGATCGACTACTCCGACCCGGCCAACTCCTACACCGGCGCCTCCTGGTTCGGGGTTGCGCCGCCGGCCGTGATCGGCGTCGGCTTCCTCGTCATCGGCGTCGTGCTGCTGCTTCGCCTGGCGCCGCCACCAGCGCGAGCCGTTCTTCCTGCGCCGCCGCGAAGTCGCGCCGCCCGGGCTGCTCGAGGAAATGCCGTCCACCGGTGATCGGGGTAGCGCTACCTTCGACTGGGAGGCTCCAACGTCGTGAAGGAACGCGGAGGAGTGAGATGGACGAGCGGTATCCCGAGCGTCGAGCTGCGCAGCGTCACCAAGCGCTTCGGCGACGTGGTCGCCGTCGACGACCTCAGCCTGGATCTGGCCGGCGGCGAGTTCTTCACCCTGCTCGGGCCGAGCGGCTGCGGCAAGACGACGACGCTGCGGATGATCGCCGGCTTCGAGCAGCCGAGCGAGGGCGAGATCCGGATCGAGGGCAGACGACGTCGCCGGGCTGCCCGCGCACCGCCGCCCGACCAACACCGTCTTCCAGAGCTACGCCCTCTTCCCCCACCTCAGCGTCGAGGACAACGTCGCCTTCGGGCTGCAAGCGCAAGCGCGTGCCGAAGGCGGAGATCGGCCGGCGGGTCGCCGCCGAGCTGGAGCGGGTCGGGCTCAGCGCCGAGGCGAAGCGGCGCCCGGCGCAGCTCTCCGGCGGCCAGCAGCAGCGGGTGGCCCTGGCCCGGGCGCTGGTCAACCTGCCCAAGGTGCTGCTGCTCGACGAGCCGCTCGGCGCGCTCGACCTGAAGCTGCGCAAGGGCCTGCAGGTCGAGCTGAAGCGGATCCAGCGCGAGGTCGGCATCACCTTCGTCTACGTCACCCACGACCAGGAGGAGGCGCTGACGATGAGCGACCGGATCGCGGTGATGAACCGCGGCCGGGTCGAGCAGATCGCCGACCCCGAGGAGGTCTACGAGCGGCCGGCGACGACCTTCGTCGCCGGCTTCATCGGCGTCTCCAACCTGATGCCGGCCGCGGTGTCACGGGGCGCGGCGAGGTGCGGCTCGACAACGGGCCGACGGTGCAGGTCGCCGACCGACGGCCTCGCGACCGGCGAGCGCTGCTACGCGGTCGTGCGGCCGGAGAAGCTGCGGATCGACGCGATCGGTCGACGGCGGCGCCGGCGCCGAACGGCCTGCCGCGGGTCGAGGGCATCGTCGAGAGCTCGCTCTACCTCGGGCACGGCGACGCAGATCGTCGTCGACCTCGGCGAGGAGCGTGCGGATGACCGTGCTCGTGCCCCAACGCCAGCGAGGCCGAGCGACAGCAGCTGCCCGGGCGGCGGCGCGCGGGTGGCGCTGAGCTGGGAGCCCGAGCACATGCACGTGGTGCGCGAGTCGAGTCCGAAGCGTACGGAGCGCAACGACAAGAGAGGGTGAGCTGAGGCATGCGAGAGGCGAGAATGAGCAGCAGAGCGCAAGCGTGGTCGCGGCTGGCGCGCTGCGCGGTGGCGGCGCTCGTCGCTCGCGCTGGGCCTCGCGGCCTGCGGCGGCGACACCGTCGGCGGTGGCGGCAACAGCGCGAAGCGACGACCGCCGAAAGGCGGCCCGGTCGAGGGCAAGCTGACGATCTCCAACTGGCCCGGCTACATGGACCCCGGGCCGAACAACACCGATCGCCGAGTTCGAAGACAAAACCGGCGTCAGCGTCGACTACATCGAAGACGTCAACGAAAACGAAGCCTTCTTCGGCAAGCTGCAGCCGCAGCTCGAACAGGGCGAATCGGGCGGCCGCAGCATCTTCGTCGTCACCGACTGGATGGCGAAGCAGATGTACGACCTCGGCTACCTGCAGGAGATCGACCACGCCGACCTGCCGACCGTGTTCGCCAACATGCAGGCCCGCAGCTCGAGGACCCGGCCTTCGACCCCGGGCGCAAATTCTCGATCCCCTGGGTGAGCGGCATGGGCGGCCTCTGGGTCGACACCGCCAAGGCGCCCGAGATCCGCTCGGTCAACGACCTCTTCGACCCGAAATACAAGGGCAAGGTGACGATGCTGGGCGAATTGCGCGAAACGCGTGCCGCTGGTGATGCTGGCCGAAGGCGTCGACCCGGTCGAGGCGACCAACGACGACTGGCTGAAGGCGATCGACAGAATCAAGGCAGGCGGCCGACTCCGGCCAGATCCGGCGCTTCACCGGCAACGACTACACCGAGGACCTGACCGCGGGCAACATCGTCGCCGCGATCGGCTGGTCGGGCGACGCCTCGATCGTCGAAAACGAGAACGCCGAATGGCGGATGCCGACCGAGGGCTGCTCGCTGTGGTCGGACAACATGGTGATCCCGGTCGGGGCGCCCAACACCGGCGCGGCCTACGGCTGGATGAACTTCATCTACGAGCCGCAGGTCAACGCCCCGCTGGCCGAATACATCACCTACATCCCGCCGGTCGAAGGGGTGCAGGACCTGGTCAAGCCGGCGCTGGCGAAAGACCCGCTGGTCTTCCCCAGCCCGAAGTTCACCGAGAAGTGCACCGACCAGGACTCGCCGCCGGACATCGAACCGGTCAACGAAGCCTGGCAGGAAGTGATCACCGGGTGAGCCGGGTGTAGTCCGATGAGCCTGAGGCAGCGCCTGGTCCCGTACTGGCTCCTGGGACCGGGCCTGCTCTGGCTCATCGTCTTCTTCGTCGTGCCCATGTACTTCATGGGCGAACTGGCGCTGCGCTCGGGCTCGCTGACCACCGGCTACACCTTCGACTGGGCCTGGTCGAACTTCCCCGACTCGCTCTCCGGCCACACCGAGCAGATCGGCCGCTCCTTCTTCTACGCCGGCACGGCGACGCTGCTGGCGCTGCTGATCGGCTACCCGCTCGCCTACGCGATCGCCTTCCGCGCCGGCCGCTTCAAGCTGCTGCTGCTGTTCGCGGTGATCGCGCCCTTCTTCACCACCTACCTGATCCGCACGATCGCCTGGAAGACGATCCTCAGCGACTCCAGCCCGATCGTCAGCGTCCTGCAGACGCTGGCGCTGGTGCCCCAGGACGGGCGCGTGCTGGCGACCTCGGGGGCGGTGATCGCCGGCCTCACCTACAACTTCCTGCCCTTCATGATCCTGCCGCTCTACGCCAACCTGGAGCGGCTCGACCTGCGCCTGGTCGAGGCGGCGAAGGACCTCTACTCCTCCTCGCGCCAGGCCTTCCTCAAGGTGACCCTGCCGCTGACGATGCCGGGGATCGTCGCCGGCGTGCTGCTCACCTTCATCCCCGCCTTCGGCGACTACATCAACGCCCAGCTGCTCGGCGGCACCCAGCAGGCGATGGTCGGCAACGTGATCCAGTCGCTCTACCTGAACCAGCGCGACTACCCGGAGGCGGCGGCGCTCTCCTTCCTGATGATGGCGCTGATCCTGGCCGTGGTCATCGTCTACATCCGCTTCGCCGGCACCGGCGCCTTCATGGGCGACGAGGACGAGGAGACGGCCTGATGGCCGTCGCTGGACGCGCCTGGGCCTGGCTGCGCCGCAACGCGCTGCCGATCTACGCCGGCCTCGCCGTCGCCTACATGCTGATCCCGATCGTCGTCATCGCCGTCTTCTCCTTCGGCGCGACGCCGCAAGGCAAACTCACCTTCGGCCTCGACAACGGCTTCACCACCGAGTACTGGAGCACGTGCCTTCTCGCTGCCGGAGCTCAACGACGCGCTCTTCACCAGCCTGCGGCTGGCGGCGCTCTCGACCGCTGATCTCGACCGCGATCGGGACGCTGATGGCGATCGCCCTGGTCCGCCACCAGTTCCGCGGGCGGCGGCTGGCGAACCTGCTGATCGTGATCCCGATGGCGACGCCGGAGATCGTGATCGGCGCCTCGCTGCTCTCGATGTTCATCTACTACACGTTCGCGCTCGGCTTCACGCACGCTGCTGATCGCCCACGTGATGTTCTCGATCAGCTTCGTCGTCGTCGTCGTGCGCTCGCGGCTGATCGGCTTCGACCGCAACCTCGAGGAGGCGGCCGCCGACCTCGGCGCGACGCCGCTGGCCACCTTCCGCACCGTGACCCTGCCGCTGCTGGCGCCCGGGATCCTCGCCGCGGCGCTGCTCGCCTTCGCCCTCTCGATCGACGACTTCGTCATCTCCAACTTCAACTCGGGGACGACCGTGACCTTCCCGCTCTACGTCTACGGGGTGAGCCTGCGCGGCATCCCGGTCCAGGTCAACGTGCTGGCGACGATGCTCTTCGTCGTCACCGTGATCGCCGGTCGTGCTGGTGCTCTCCAGCAGCGCCGCGCCGAGCGGATGGCGGCGGTGCGACCCGAGCCGAAGCGCCTCCGCACCCCGAGCCAGCGACGCGGCGACGTGCATGAGCGGACGGCTCGGCCGTCGGCGCGGCTGGCAACTACGTCGGCGGCGAGTGGCGCGCGGCGCGACGGGCGTCGACGACGCTCGACGACATCGACCCGGCGACGCGGCGAGGTCGCGGCGCTGGTGCCGCTCTCCGGGCGCGGCGCAGGTGCGCGCGGCGGTCGAGGCGGCGCGGGCGGCGCAGCCCGGCTGGCGCGACGGTGCCGCCGCAGCGGCGGGCGCGGGCGGTGCTGGCCCTGCGCGAGGAGCTGCTGCGCCGGCCGCGAGGAGCTGGTCGCGCTGGTCAGCGCCGACATGGGCAAGACGCTGGCCGACGCCGACGGCGAGGTCGGCCGCGGGATCGAGTCGGTCGAGTCGGCGGCGGCGATCCCCCACCTGCTCAAGGGCGAGACGCTGGAGGGCGTCGCCGCCGGGGTCGACGTCGAGATGGTCCGCCAGCCGGTCGGCGTCGTCGCCGCGATCACGCCCTTCAACTTCCCGGCGATGATCCCGCTCTGGTTCCTGCCCTACGCGATCGCCTGCGGCAACGCCTTCATCCTCAAGCCCTCCGAGCAGGACCCGCGGCCGGCGGCGCTGATCGTCGAGATCGTCGACTGCGATCGAGGAGATCCCCGCCGGCGTCGTCAACCTCGTCCACGGCGGGCGCGACGCGGTCACGGCGATGCTCGAGGACCCGGGCATCGACGCGATCTCCTTCGTCGGCCGCGCGGAGACGGCGCGGATCGTCGCCGAAGGCGCGGTCGCGGCACCGGCAAGCGGGTGCAGGCGCTGGGCGGCGCCAAGAACTCGCTCGTGGTGATGCCCGACGCCGACCTCGAGCAGGCGATGCCGGCGATCATGGGCTCCGCCTTCGGCGCCGCCGGCCAGCGCTGCCTGGCCGGGCTCGGTCTGCGTCGTCGTCGGCGACGAGGCGCGGCGGGCGCGAGGTGCGCGAGGCGCTGGTCGCCGCCGCCTCGGAGCTGGCGGTCGGCGCCGGGCGACGAGCCCGGCACCGACGTCTGCCCGATGGTCTCCGCCGCCGCCCGCGAGAAGGTCGCCGAGGCGATCGGCCGAGCCGCGGACGACGGCGCCGAGCTGCTGCTCGACGGGCGCGGGGATGCCGGCCCGGCGGGCACGCTGCTGGGGCCGACGATCGCGGTCGCCGACGACCCGAGTCGCGAGCTCGCCCGCGACGAGCTCTTCGGGCCGCTGCTGACCGTGGTCGAGGTCGACCGACCTCGACGCAGCGCTCGAGTTCCTCAACGGCTCGCGCTACGGCAACGCCGGCGCGATCTTCACCCGCTCAGGCGAGGCGCGCCCGCCAGTACCGCTACGGCGCCGAGGCCGGGATGCTCGGCGTCAACGTCGGCGTCCCCGCCCCGGTCGCCTGGTTCCCCTTCTGCCGGCTGGAAGGACTCGATGCGACGGCGACCTGCACGCCAACGGCACCGACGCGGTCGACTTCTACACCCGCAAGAAGGTCGTCACCAGCCGCTGGTGATCAGCGGCCGATGTGGAAGCCGATCAGCTCGGGGATGCGTGCTAGGGCCCGGCTGATCGGGGCGGGTTGCGCACCTTCAGCCTCCGCTTTCTCCTTGCTCATGATTCCGCGGCGGATGGCGCTGCCGCCTAGCCAGTGGAAGGGCTCCGGAGGGACGCGCTGGGGGGAGGGGTCGACGAAGGGGAGGCGGGAGTGCTCGTCGCGGCGGTCGAGGGCTAGCGAGGCGAGGGTGCGGCCGACCATGTGCGAGGGGCCGACGCCGTTGCCGGTGTAGCCGGCGGCGGCGAAGGCGCGCTCGCCGCGCAGCGGCACGACGACGGGCAGGTGGGTCGGCGAGACGTCGATCGGGCCACCCCAGGCGTGGGTGATGCGGCGATCCTCAGGCCCGGGAAGTAGTCACGCAGGCGCTCCTCGGCCAGCGCCGACGACTTCGCGGTCGACCTCGACCCGACCCCGCAGCCGGCCGCCGAAGGCGATCTGGCCACCGCCAAGGCCGAAGGCGATCCGGCCGTCGGGGGTGGTGCGGAAGTAGTGCAGCATCGTGCGGCAGTCGGTGATGCACTCGCCGCCGGTCCAGCCGATCTCCTCCAAGCAGGTCGGGAACGGGCTCGGTGAGGACGATGTGGGAGGAGGTGATGGTCAGTGCGTTGCGCAGCGGCCCGTGGCGGGCTTTCGCCGCGCCGCCGATCGCGACGACTGCGGTGCGAGCGCGGACCGTGCCGCTGACGGTGCGGGCCTCGACCTCTCCTGGCGTGTCCCGTAGGGCGTGCGACCGGGGAGCCCTCGTGGACCTCCACCCCGGCAGCGATCAGCCGCTCGCGCAGGCCCAGCGCCAGCCGCGCCGGCTGCACGGTGGCCGCCCCGGGATAGAAGGCGCCGCCGCGGAAGGCGGGGGAGGCGCAGCGCTCGGCCACCTCCGCCGGAGACAGCGGCTGAATCGCGTCGACAGCCCCAACTTCCCGGCATGCGGCCAGGGCCGCTGCCCAGACGCCGTCGTGGGCCGGCGCGGTCGATACCTGGAGGTATCCGGCGCGCCGGAACCAGGCATCGACCCCCTGCTGCTCGCAGAAGGCACCGATCTCCGCCGACCGCCCGCTCGGCGGCGCGGGCCACGACGAGCGCCCCCTCGTCCCCCCAGCGCCGCCGCATGTTCGGCAGCGAGAGCCAGAGCAGGTTGCAGAAGCCGCCGTTGCGGCCGCTCGGCCCGTGCCCGCAGGTCGCGGCCTCGAGCAGCACCACCCGCGCCTCGCGGCTCGATCGCCTTGATCTGCCACGCCGCCCACATCCCCGTGTAGCCGCCACCGATAACGACCACATCCGCGCTCCGCTCCCCGGTCAGCGGGAGGGCGGGGCCGAACTCGCCGGCCTCCTCCAGCCAGTAGCCATGGGCCGTGTGCTTCATCGTCGTTAGGCTCCCACACTGGATGGCTACCTTCGACACCTTCGCCGACCTGCCGTTGGAGATCGAGGGTTACGAGCTGCAGCCATTGGAGCTCGTGATCCCCGACTTCGAACGGCTCTCGACCGTGATCCATCTCTGGGGCGGCGGTGAGGATGGGCTCGGCGAGGACGTCACCTACGACCCCGTCGACCACGTCGCCCTCCAGGACGCCGGCCCCTCGCTCGACCTGACCGGTTACGCCACCCTCGGCGAGTTCTGCGAATTCATCGGCGAGACCGACACCTTCCCGGCCGAGCCCCAGCGCGACGTCTCGCGACGCTACCGCCGCTGGGCCTTCGAGTCGGCAGCGCTCGACCTCGCCCTGCGCCAGGCGGGGATCGGCATCGCCGTCGCTCTCAACCGCGAGCCGCGAGAGGTCGAGTTCGTCTGCTCGATGCGCCTCTCGCCAGGTGGCGAGGAGCCCTCGACGATCGAGACGCTGAACAAGAAGCTCGACCGCTACCCCACCCTGCGCTTCAAGCTCGACCCGACCAACGACTGGACCGACGAGCTGATCGCCGAGCTGGTCGAGACCGGCGCGGTCGACTCGCTCGACCTCAAGGGCTTCTACAAGGGCACGGTCGTCGACGTCGAAACCGATCCCGAGCTCTACGCGAAGCTGATCGAGGCCTTTCCCGACGCCTGGCTCGAGGACCCGGACGTCAACGACGAGACACGGCCGATCCTCGAGCCGGTCCGCGACCGCCTCACCTGGGACGCGCCGATCCACTCGATCGCCGACATCGAGGCGCTGCCCTGGGCACCGAAGATGGTCAACGTCAAGCCCTCGCGGATCGGCGGCCTGCGCGACCTCTGCGACACCTACGACTACTGCGATGAGCACGGCATCGGCGCCTACGGCGGCGGCCAGTGGGAGCTCGGGGTCGGCCGCGGCCAGATCCAGGTCCTCGCCTCTCTCTTCCACCCCGATACCCCCAACGACACCGCCCCGCGCGGCTACAACGAAGCCGAGCCACCGCCCGGCCTGCCGACCAGCCCGCTCGAGCCACAGCTGACAGCGACCGGCTTCCGCTGGGACGGCTGAGGCGTCAGTAACCATCTGCCCGACCCGGGGGTAGCCCACCCTTGATGAAGCTGCGGATTGCGACGACCGCCGTGTTCGGCATCGCGCTCGGGACGTGGGCCTACCTGGACATGCTCGGGAGCGAGCTTTCGCAGGAGACCTACGACCTGACGCATGGGGAGCTCATCGTTCCCGGGCTCATGCTCCTTGCTGTTCTCACCGGCTTCGTCGCCCGGCGTAGCTGGGTCCTGCTGGCGCTCTTGGGACCCGTCGCGTCGCTGGGCTACCTGCAGACGACGGGCCATCGGGGCTCCGATGGGATCGATCCACTGACGTCGGCTCCGAGCATCGCCTTTCTCTTCTGGTTCGCGCTTCTGCTTCTCATCGGAGTAGGAGCGAGCCGCGTCTGGAATGACCCATTGAGCAGGCGCCGTCACACCCCTAGCGCTTAGGGCGCCCTGACGCCTACTTCGGCCAGCCGAATTCGAAGTTTCGGCTACGTTTGCTCCTACCCGTCCCGTCGAGCTAGGAGCCCAAATTGGCTGAGAAAAGCTTTGCCGATGCGTTGAACGAGCAGATCGCCAACGAGTTCGCCGCATCGCAGCAGTATGTCGGCGCCGCGGTCTACTACGACGCCGAGACGCTTCCCCGCCTCGCTCACTTCTTCTACCGCCAGGCGCTCGAGGAGCGCGAGCACGCGATGATGATGATCCAGTACCTGCTCGACGTCGGCGAGGAGATCCACATCCCCGACATCAAGTCGCAGGAGACGGCCTACGCCGACGGCAGCGCTCCGGTGCGGATGGCGCTCGAGCAGGAGAAGCGGGTCAGCGAGGAGATCTTCGCCCTCTTCGAGTTGGCGCGCGGGATCAAGGACTACCGCGCCGAGCAGTTCCTGCAGTGGTTCGTCAAGGAGCAGGTCGAGGAGGTCGCGCTGATGGGCGACCTGCTGAACGTGGTCGAGCGCTCGAAGGAGAACCTGCTGCTGGCCGAGGACTACATCGCCCGGGAGAGCCTCGGCGAGGAGAGCTCGGACCCGACCTCACCGCCGATGGCCGGCGGCTCAGCCGGGTAGGGATCAGCCGAGCCAGCCGGCTCGCTTGCGCATCGTCGTAATGCGGCGGAACTCGGCGATGTCCTCG
>CAWEBZ010000011.1:0-142620 GCA_963807425.1 uncultured Solirubrobacterales bacterium
GGCAAGCAAAAGGGCCGCCGAGGGCGGCCCTTTCGTAGAGGTGGGGCGAAGTCAGCGCCCGCGCCCAGTGCGGGTCTGGGTGCCGGTGTTCGTCCCCGTGCGGGTATTCGTGTCGTTGTCGTTGGTCGTGCCGCGGGTCGAGTGCCCGTTGGCGCTGGTGTCATTGGTGCCGAACCGTCCCGTGCGGGTGTTCGTGTCGTTGTCGTTCGTGGTTCCCCGCGTCGAGTGCCCGTTGGCGCTGGTGTCGTTGGTGCCGGCTCGCGCTCCGGTTCCGGTGTGCGTGCCGGTGTCGTCATCGTCGTCAGCGTTGCCGGGGCCGCTGTTGTCGTCATCATCGCCGCCTCCACCAGGGCCGCTGTTGCTGCCCTTGGCGACCGCTGCAGGCACGTCGCCGATCAGGCCGGCCGCATTGGCTGCCAGGAAGAACGGGACGGCGCTGAGGACGAGGAGTGCCAGGAAGAGCGCTCCGGACCTGCGCAGGGCCGACGTATGGCCGGGAAGCAGGTTGTCGTCCGCTTCGAGACTGCTGAAGACGCGTGCCGCGGGCGACACCGTTCTCTGTGTCCCTCTGGTTCGCGTAGGCATGGTTCCTCCTCGTTGTGGCGTGGTCGGTGGCTACCCGTTGGTATGGCTGTAACCCGGCCGACCGGCAAAGATCACGCGTGGATCAGATGCCGACCGCGCCGCGCCGCGTCAGCTTGATCTTGCGCGGCTGCTCGGCGATCAGCGGCTCCAGCCGCTCGACCGCCTCGCCGCAGCTAGGGCGGCGACCGGGGTCCGGATCGAGCAGCTCGCCGATCAGGGCTCTCAGCGCCTCGGGGCTCGATGCAGGCAGGGGAAGCGGCGCCTCGCTGAGCTGGGGGAAGCGCTCGGGCCCCTCGTCTCCCCAGCCTTCGAGGAAGGGCTTTTCCCCCGATACGGCGTGGAAGAGCGTTGCTCCCAATCCCCAGGAGTCCGTGGCCGGACCGATCGCGCCCCTCTCCGTCGACTCGGTGCACTGCTCGGGCGCCATGTATGCGTCGGTGCCGATCGGCCCCGCGGTCTTCGCCGCCCGCTCGAGCGTGCGAGCGATGCTGAGGTCGATCAAACGCGGCGGGACGCCCATCACGATGTTGTCCGGCTTGACGTCGAGATGGACGTAGCCGGCTTGCGCCATGTACTGGAGGGCGCCTGCGACGTGCGCGGCAAGTGGAAGGAGCTGGGCCAGCGGGATTGCGCCGTCTCGCTTCAGCAGGCGGCGCAGGGACGGCCCCTCGAGGTGCTCGATTAGCACGTGTGGGTAGCGGCCCTCGAGCTTCGCGTCGAAGCAGCGCACCAGGGTCGGATGTGCGAGGGAGTGGAGGGCCTCGACCTCGTAGTGGAGATCTCGCAGCGCCTTCTCGTCCTCGGCCTGGTCGGGGCGGAGGACCTTTGCCACCGCTAGGGAGAACAGCGAGTCGTCCCAGACCAGGCAGACCTCGTAGCGGTTGCCGCCGCCGAGCGTCTTCAGCACGACCCGGCCGGGCTCGATCTCATCGCCTTCCTGAAAGGCCCAGCTCGCGTGCTCGCTCATACCCGCAAGGGTAGGGGGCACTCGGTCTCGGCTAGCATCGGCGATCAATGGCAGATACCAAGGGCTTGATCGAGATGGCGGTGAAGCGCTTCCAGGAAGAGGTGCCGGCGCTGCAGAAACTGAAGCTGGTCTTTGGCCTGGAACTGAAGGCCAAACACGACATCCAGCTCTACCGGGTCGAGGTGCCGGGGCCGAAGATCAGCAAGGACCTCGCCCAGGACGAGCGGGTGCTGGTCCAGATCGACCGGCCCCAGTTCAACGAGCTGGCCGAGAACGGCACGGTGAAGAGCTACCGCAAGGCGTATGAGACCGGCCACATCAAGGCAACCGGCGACTCCAATGTGAAGAAGCTGATCGCCCAGGTCGTCGAACGCCAGGAGGAACGCTCCCGGCTCAAGAAGGCCCACTGAGCTTCGCCCCCAAGAACTTCCCGCGCGGATAGCATCCCGCGCCGTCCAACCCAGAGGAGAACCCGCGACAGATGAGCGATGAGACGTACGAGCTGAGCACTGACCAGGCCGAGCGCGAGGCATCCGGCGCGCACGCCTACGGCCGCTACCTCGAGGAGTTCGAGGTCGGCGCCGTCTACAAGCACTGGCCGGCGAAGACCGTGACCGAGTCCGACGATCACCTTTTCTGCTTGATCACGATGAACCACCACCCGCTGCACCTCAACGACATCTACGCGAAGGGGTCCCAGCAGGGCCGCAACGTCGTCGTCGGGCCGCTCGTCTACTCGCTGGCCCTTGGGATGTCGGTCTCGGACGTCTCGGGCAAGGCGATCGCCAACCTGGCGACCGAAGACCTCAGCCACCCGAACCCTGTCTTCCACGGCGACACCCTCTTCTGCGAGACCGAGGTGCTCGAGGTCAAGCCCTCGAAGTCGAAGCCCGACCGCGGCGTGGTCAAGGTTCACACCCGCGTCCTCAACCAGGACGCCGTCCTCGTCGCCGAGTTCAAGCGCTTGGTGCTGGTCCCGCGTAAGACTCCCGGCGAGTAAAGCTCAGTGGGCCTCATCTGAGGCGTGGGCGGGGGGCCTCGACTCCTCCGCCAGTGAAGTGATCTCGAGTTGGCCGTGGGCGGCCTGCTCGAGCACTTCGGTTGCCTCTTCAGCCGAGCGGGCATAGAACTCGACCAGCATGTGGACGACGATCTGCTCCTCGTTGTGCTTGTGGAAGCGGACGTGGGCGAAGAACTCGCGCACGCCGGCCTCGCCGAAAGCGCCGAAGGTGAGGAACTCGATCGCTTCGGGGCCCGAGCAGGTCTCGACTCGGTCCTGGTCGACGGTGACCGTGCACGAGGCGACCCAGGGTGTGCCGGCAACCATCCGTTCCCAGCGGTCTTCGATCGGGACGACGCGGTTGTCCTGGAAGGCGAGGTGGGGCTGGTCGTGCATGCAGTCGACGCACTGCACCAGCGCCTCCTGGACCTCGTCGACCCCCTCGGTGAGGATGCCGGTGTCGGGATCCACGCGGCGGATCGCGTCGTAGTGGATCTGGATCTCGAGGTTCTGGGACCAGCAGCGGTAGCAGCGAAGCCAGGCCGAGCGGTCCCCGTTGAGCTCGCTCATGCGGTCATTGTCGCGTGTCCGTCGCTCCGGCGCCATAGCAGGATCGGCAACCGGCGATGCGGGTCTGCCGGGCGCGTACGTCAGGCCGTGGCGTGGGCTTTGGCGCGGCGGGCGACGAGGTCGACGATCTCGCCCATGATCCTGTTGATGTCGAAGTCCTTCGGGGTGTAGACGCCGGCGACGCCAGCCTCGCGCAGGCGCTTGGCGTCGGCGACGGGAATGATGCCGCCGACGACGACCGGCACGTCGACGCCCTCGTCCCGCAGCAGCCGCACCACCTCGGGGATCAGCTCGAGGTGGGACCCGGAGAGAATCGAGAGGCCGACCACGTCGACGTCCTCCTGCAGGGCGGACTCGGCGATCTCCTCGGGAGTGAGCCGGATGCCCTGGTAGATCACCTCCATGCCGACGTCACGAGCGCGCAGGGCGACCTGCTCCGAGCCGTTCGAGTGACCGTCGAGGCCGGGCTTGCCGACCAGGATCTTGATCCGGTGCCCGATCCGCTCGGAAGTCTCGTCGACCCGGGCGCGGATCTCGGCTAGCTGGTCGCGGTTGGCGGGTGGCGCCGCGCCGTCTACTCCGGTCGGCGCCCGGTATGCGCCGAAGGCATCGCGCAGGACTTCTGCCCACTCGCCGGTGGTCGCCCCCGCTTTGGCGGCAGCGATCGTCGCCGGCATGATGTTCTCGTTCTCCTCGCCGGCCGTCCGTGCCAGCTCGTCGAGGGCGGCGCGCACGGCGCTCTCGTCGCGCTCGGACTTCCAGCTCTCCAGCGCCTCGATTCGTTCGCGCTCGACCTCGGGGTCGGGGGTGAGGATGCCGCCGTCGGCGCCCGCCGTCAGCGGCGAGTCCTCGCTCTCGGTGAAGCTGTTCTGGCCGATCACCTTCTGCTCGCCGCTCTCGATTCGCCCCACACGCTCACGGTGTGACTCGACCAGGCGGGCCTTCATGTAGGGGACCGCGGCGACGGCGCCACCATGCTCCTCGACCACGGCCATCTCGGCACGGGCACCCTCGATCAGCTCCTTGACCAGGCCGTCCATCACCTTCGAGCCCTCGAAGATGTCCGGGTACTCGAGCAGGTCGGTCTCGTTGGCCAGCACCTGCTGGATCCGCAGGCTCCACTGCTGGTCCCAGGGGCGGGGGAGGCCCATCGCCTCGTTCCAGGCGGGAAGCTGGATCGCGCGGGCGCGGGCGTCGCGGCTGAGAGTGACGGCGAGCGCCTCGAGCACGATCCGCTGGATGTTGTTCTCCGGCTGGGCCTCGGTCAGGCCGAGCGAGTTGACCTGGACGCCGTAGCGGAAACGCAGCATCTTCTCGTCGGTGACGCCGTAGCGCTCACGGCCGATCTCGTTCCAGATCTGGCCCATCGCGCGCAGCTTGGCGATCTCCTCGATCAGGCGGATGCCGGCGTTGACGAAGAAGGAGATGCGGCCGAAGACCTTGGGGAAGTCCTGCTCGGCGACCTGGCCGCGCGCCTTGACCTCGTCGAGCACGGCGATCCCGGTGGAGAGCGCGAAGGCGATCTCCTGCACCGGCGTCGCCCCGGCCTCCTGCAGGTGGTAGCTGCAGATGTTGGTCGGGTTCCAGTCCGGCACCTCGTTGACGGAGAAGGCGACCATGTCGGCGATCAGCCGCATCGAGGGCTCCGGCGGGAAGGCGTAGGTGCCGCGCGAGAGGTACTCCTTGATGATGTCGTTCTGGGTCGTTCCCTTCAGCTGGGAGCGCTTGACCCCGTTCTCCTCCGCCACCGTGACATATAGGCCGAGCAGCCAGGCGGCGGTGGCGTTGATCGTCATCGAGGTGTTCATCTCGTCGAGTGGAATCTCGTCGAGCAGCTGGTGCATGTCGCCCTTGTGGGCGATCGAGACTCCGACCTTGCCGACCTCGCCACGGGCGAGAACGTGGTCGGGGTCGTAGCCGGTCTGGGTGGGCAGGTCGAAGGCGACGGAGAGGCCGGTTTGACCCTTTTCCAGGTTGCGGCGGTAGAGCTCGTTTGAGCGCCTGGCATCGGAGTGGCCGGCATATGTGCGCATCACCCAGGGGCGGTCGCGCTCGGGAAGGCGGTGCTCGCTCACATCCCCATGATATTTGGCTCGGCTCGAAATCCGCCGTTCAAGGGACGGCGGGCCGCATCTTTCCCCCTCGCCTGTGTTTAGGCTCTCCGCGATGGGATTGCGTTTTACAGCGGTTTTGGGCACGATCGTCGCCTTGGCGATGGTCCTCGCGGCAAGCTCGGGCGCCGCCCTGATCGGCATCTACCGCAACAACATGGATTCCACCGGGCTGCGCAGTCAGGCCGTGAAGCTGTCCGGCGAGCGCTGTGGCCGCGGCGGTTCGGATACCGCGCTTCAGATCGTCGTCGGCAAACAGACCAAGGAGTGCGCCTACCGCACCCCGGTCCTTGGCCGCGACCTCGAGATCGCCGCTACCCAGCGTCTTCTCAGCGCTACTCCGAAAGCCGTCCAGCGCTCGGCGTTCCTCGCGCTGAACCTCCGTTCGGGCGGGGGCGGTCGCTACCAGCTCGCCGCCTACCCGCTGCAGAAAAAGGTTCAGGTGCGCAAGGTCCTCGCTGACGGCTCGATCGAGTACCTGGCGATCGAGAAAGACGTGCCCGGGATCAAGGGAATCGACATGGCCAACGTCCTCCGCCTGCGTGCCTTCAACATCACCAGCGGCCCGGAAAAAGGCCAGTGCCGCATCCTCGTCTTCGTCGCCGGCAAACTGGTCGTCGATGTCACCGATATCAGCGGGGGCGATCTCACCGGCCGCGCGTCAGGCTTCTCGGTCGGGGCCGCGAAGAACGCCAAAGGGGCACAGGCGAGCGTCGATGACGTCGTGGTCCGCATCCCCAGCCCGTTCTAGCTAGAACGGGCCCAAGGCCCGGTCGCTGACGCGATAGAGGTGCTCGATCGCCCCGCGCCGCTGCCGTGTTTCGACCAGTTCGATGCAGCCGAGTTCCCTCAGCACCCTGACGTGGTAGGCGACGTTGCTGGTGTCGACCCCGAGCTTCTCGGCGATCTGTTTCGGGCTGGCGACGCCCTCGGCGATCAAAGCCAGTGCTTTCGCGCGTAGGGGATGGACATAGGCCTTGGCCAGACGCTGCTGGTCCATCGCCTCTGGGCGTTGCTCGGCCAACTCTCCAAAGCCTCCGATTGATCTCGTCTCTTGGCGCCAGCCTAGGGTAATAACTAATCTGAGTAGTTAAGTAAACTTTAACTCAGTGCGTCCATCGGTCCCCCCGATCACTGGACTTTTCGCATAATGCGAAGCGATGTCGACGACCACGGTGGAGCGGCCGCGTAGCGCAGGACCCGGATCGGGGTTGGGCGGCGCGTGGCGAGTGATCGTCCGCAACGACAGTCACAACACCTTCGATCACGTCGCCGAGACCCTTGCCCGGGTCCTGCCTGGGGTCAGCCTCGACAGGGGCCACCAGCTTGCCGAGAGCATCCACAACAGCGGCCAGGCGATCGTCTGGTCCGGCCCGCAAGAGCCGGCGGAGCACTACTGGCAGCAGCTCGACGAGGCGGGGCTGACGATGGCCCCGCTCGAGCGGGGCTAGCTACTCGGCGGCGACCAGCGTGTGCCAGGTGGGCAGCAGCGGCAGGTCGTAGAGGTCGATGACGCTGGCGCGGGCGGCCTCGATCTCCTCCGAGAACCAGTAGCGCTCGAAGTCGGCGCGGCTCTCCCAGATCGAGGTCTGCTGGAAGGAGAGCGGGTCGTCGATCGAGCGGGTCAGCGACCAGCTCTTGGCGCCGAAGGCGGGCATCCGCGCCGCCGCCGGTTCCCAGAGGTCGAGCCAGCGGTCGGCCCGGAAGGGGGCGATGTGCCAGTCCAGTACGCATACCTCGCTCATCAGGCTCCCACCTCCGCCCGGATCGCGCCCGGGCCGTCCTCGTTCTTGCCCTCGTCCTCGGACTCGGCCCCGACCAGGATCGAGATCTTGCCGAGGTGCTTGTTTTCGTGCAGCAGCTGGTGCGCCTCGGCAACGCCGTCGAAGCCCATCGTCTGCCAGATCACCGGGCGGACCTTGCCCTCGGCCATCAGCTGGTTGGCCTTCATGCACTCGTAGGCGTTGGCGAAGTGCGAGCCGATGATCTGCTTCTGGCGCATCCACAGGTAGCGCACGTCGAAGTCGAGCTGGAAGCCCGAGGTGGCGCCGCAGATCACGACTTTGCCGAACGGCTTGACGACGAAGACCGAGGTCGGGAAGGTCGCCTGGCCGACGTGCTCGAAGACGATGTCGGGGGCGTCGCCGAGGATCTCCTTGACCCGCTTGGCGAAGCCGCGCGAGGCCTTGAAGCGCTCCTTGTCGGCGGCCTTGTCGGCGAGGTTCTCCGGCGTCCGCATCATCTCGCCGAACTCGGCTCGGTTGATGTAGTCGACGGCGCCGAGCTGCTTGATCAGCTCGCCCTTCTCGTCGGAGGAGACGACGCCGACCGCGTTGGCGCCGGCCGCCTTGCAGAGCTGCACGGCGAAGACGCCGAGGCCGCCGGCGGCGCCCCAGATCAGGACGTTGTGGCCGGGCTGCAGCTTGCACTGGTCGATCAGCATCCGGTAGGCGGTGAAGTAGGTGAGGCCGTAGGAGGAGGAGTCGGCCCAGGAGAGGTTCTGGGGGCGGGGGAGGAGCTGCTGCGCCTGCACCTTGGTGAACTGGGCGAAGGAGCCCCAGGTCGTCTCGTAGCCCCAGATCTTCTGGCTCGGCGCGGCCAGCGGGTCGAGCCCGTGCACCTCGACGTCCTCGTAGGAGGCCTGGTTGCAGTGGACGACGACCTCGTCGCCGGGCTTCCAGCGGGTGACGCCCTCGCCGACCTTCCAGACGATGCCGGAGGCATCGGAGCCGCCGATGTGGTGGCCGTACTCGGGGTGGTCGCCGTAGGGGAAGACCGAGACCGGCTTGCCGAGCGCCGCCCAGACGTTGTTGAAGTTGACCCCGGCCGCCATCACGCGGACGATCACCTCGAAGGCGCCGGGCTCGGGGACCTCGATCTGCTCGAGCTGGAAGGCGTCGTGTGGGCTCGCCCTCGCGCTCCTGGCGGATCACCCAGGCCGCCATCGTCTCCGGCAGCGTTCCGGGCTCGACGTCCAACTTCGCGACTGTGCTCGTGTCAACGGCCAACTGGGCTCCTCCGCGAGGTTCGGGATCGGGCGGCGAATCCTAGTCAAGCACGGGGGTCTCGGCCTCGCGCAGCTCTGGCGCCGTGATCTCGCGCACCGTGATCTCGATCGGTTCCGGCGGCTCGATCTCCTTGCCGGGGGCGACGCCGAGCTCCTCGACCTTGCGCAGCTGCGGCAGCAGCCGGCCCTCCATCGAGCCGACCGCGGAGTTGTAGGCGTTGGTCGCCGAGGTCGAGCCGCTTGCCGACCGTGTCGAAGTCGGTGAGGAACTTGGCGAAGCGGGCGTGCAGGGTGCCCGCGGCGTCGGCGATCTCGGCCGCCTCGGCGACCATCCGCTCCTGGCGCCAGCCGAGCTCCATCGTCCGCAGCAGGCCGATCAGCGAGGTCGGGCTGACCAGCAGCACGTTGCGCTCCAGCGCGTAGTCGAAGAGATCGGGGTCGGCGGCGAAGGCGGCGTGCAGGGCGGGCTCGTTGGGGATGAAGCAGATCACCAGGTCCGGCATCTCGCCGGCCTTGAACTGGCCCTGGTAGTCCTTCGAGCTGAGCGCCGCGGACGTGCTCGCGGGCCTGCCGCGCGTGGCGCTCCAGGTGAACTCGCCGCTCGGCTTCGACCTCGGCCTCCTGGGCGTCGAGGAAGGCGTCGAGCGGAACCTTGGAGTCGGCGACGAAGCTGCGGCCCTCGGGCAGCAGGAAGCGGGCGTCGGGGCGCAGCCGGCCGTCTTCGGTGTGCAGCGTCTCCTGCAGCTCGAAGTCGACGTGCTCGGTCATGCCGGCGATCTCGACGCAGCGGCGCAGCTGCAGCTCGCCCCACTGGCCGCGGGTCTGCGGCTGGCGCAGGGCCTTCTTCAGGCCCGCGGTCTCGGTGTTGAGGTTGCCGACGGTCTGGCCCATCTGCTCGAGCAGGGTGCGGGTCTGCAGGTCGGTCTCGCCGCGCCGCCGCACCTCTGCCTCGATCTTCTCCTGGCCCTTGGCGATCCGCTCGGCCAGGGCCTTGATCTCCGCCTGGCGCTTGTCGAGCGTCGCCTCGGCGGCCTGGGTGTCGAGCTTGCGCGACTCCTCGTTCATCCGCAGCAGCTCGGCGACCGCCTGCGAGGTGGCCTCCTGGATCGCCGGACCGAGGTCGGCTTGAGGTTGCGGCTGCTCGCGCCGCGGAGACGACGTAGACGAGCGCCGCGGCGAGCACGACGACGGCTATGGCGAGAACGATGGTCATCCGACCGATGGTGACGAGGCGAGGCAGACGTACTCGCGCCGCCGAATTGCCGCTACTTACGGCAGCAGCACGTCGTTCTGCGAGGAGGTGCGGTACGGGCCGACGGTGAGGCTCACCGGCTTGGCGCCCGGGATGCCGGCGGCGCTGACCGTGTAGGCGCCGGTCGGCAGGCTGGCCAGCAGCGAGCCGTTGCCGTTGGCGACCAGCGGGCCGGAGGCCGCGTTCTTCGGGCCCGCGGATCCTCAGCTTCGAGTCGGCGTCGGTCAGGTTGGCGGCGACGAAGACGACGTCGAGCGGGCGCGTTGGAGCGGATCGGCGGCTGCCCGGCGTGCTGGTTCTGGGGGATCTGCTGTCTCGGTTCGGGGCCGACGGCGATCCGCGGCGGCTGCACGGTGATCGCGTCCTCGGTGATCGTGACGCTGACCCGGGTCGGCGGCTGCGGTCGCGGTTCGTTGGCGTGCTCTTCGGCGCCGCAGCCGATCGCGGCCAGCGCCAGTCGCGCCGAGGACGCAGCCCGCTGCGACGACTCTGCCTCTCCCACGACCCATCGCGGCGGAATCTAACCGAAGGGCAAGTCGACTACGCGAGCCGTAACGCCATCTTCACCTACGGCGAGCTCCGCGCCCGGCTCCGCCTCGCGGCGCAGGATCGCCAGCGCGATCGGCTCCGAGAGCGGGGGAGATGCAGCTGCCGCCGATCCGCCCGACCTCCTTCTCGCCGAGCTTCAGGAGCGCCGCGCCGGGCGCGCGGGGGCGCTGAGGCGCAGGCCGCGCAGGTGGCGGTTCGGCTTGCCCTTGTAGTGGAGGCGGGCGACGGTCTCCTGGCCGATGTAGCAGCCCTTGGTGAAGCTGACCGCGTCCTCGACGATGCCGGCCTCGGCGGGCATCGTCTCGGCGCCCATCTCGGCGCCGAAGCGGGGCGTCCCGGCCTCGATGCGGAGGATCTCGGCGGCCTCGGCGCCGACCTCGACCGCGCCTGCATCGGTCAGGGCCGCGCGCAGCCGCTCGGCGTCGCCAGCAGCGGCGATCAGGTCGATGCCGACCGCGGTGCCGACCGCGAGGCAATCGACTCCGCCGACGCTGAGCGCTTCGCAGGCGTGCTCGGGGAGTGGGGGCGCGCCGGCGATCTCGGCGCTGCGGGGGCCGATCAGCGAGAGGATCGCCCGCTTCTCGGTCACGTCCTCGAGCTCCACCTCGCGGCCGATCTTGTACATCTCGAGATGACGGCGTGCGGCCGCGAGCGCCTCGGGCTCGGTGTCGATCCAGAGCTCCTCCGCGGCCAGGCCGCAGTACCCGCATGTCGGCCTGCATGTGCCCCTTGCGGTCGAGCAGCGCCGCGTAGCAACCCTCGCCTGGCTCGAGCGCCTCGATGTCGTTGGTCAGCTGGCCCTGCAGGTACTCGGCCGCATCCGGTCCGCTCAGCCGCAGCTTGCCGCGGGCAGAGCGGTCGAGCAGCCCGCACTCTTCGCGCAGCTGCCGGTACTGGGCGTCGAGCTCGACTGTTGGGGTCTCGGTCACCCCTCGATTCTAGGAAGCGCGTATCGGGGGCGGTGGGGATGACCCCGAACGAGCCTCCCCGCTGTTGCGAGAGAGGGGCCATCCCCCTCGCCCCGCGTGCCGTCTTTTAGATGTGCCAAAATCTGATTTAGACGTGTCGAAATCACCTGAGGACGAGACGACCAAGCAGGGCCACCGGCTCAGCAGGCGCAGGCTGCTGGGGAGCGCGGCCGTGGCGGGGGCATCCCTGCCGCTCCTGCACGAGCTGGTTCCCCACCAGGGGTTGCATCACGCGGTCGAAGGGGCGAGCGCTTCGACCGCGCATCAACACGGCTCCGCCGGCGATCCCGCCATGGCGGGCATGGCGGGGATGCACTCCCACAACGACTTCGCCGGTGGCGCCGACGTAGACCACCGCGCCAACGGCTTCGACCCCTCGGCGATGGTCCGCGACTTCGACTGGGGCAAGACGCGCCGCCTCGCCAGCGGCCGGGTCCTGCGCGAGTGGGAGATCGTCGCCACCGACAGGGAGATCGAAGTCGCCCCGGGCGTCAAGTACGCGGCCTGGACCTACAACGGGCGGGTGCCGGGGCCGACCCTGCGCTGCCGCGAGGGCGAGCGCTTGCGGATCCGCTTCGGCAACGGCTCCTCGCATCCCCACACGATCCACTTCCACGGCATCCATCCGGCCTTCATGGACGGCATGCCCGGCATCGGCGAGGGGATCGGCGGCGGCCTGATCGCGAGCGGCGAGAGCTTCACCTACGAATTCGACGCCGAGCCATTCGGGATGCATCTCTACCACTGCCACGCGACGCCGCTCGCC
Organism: uncultured Solirubrobacterales bacterium; assembly: GCA_963807425.1. GTDB lineage: Bacteria > Actinomycetota > Thermoleophilia > Solirubrobacterales > 70-9 > VRUE01. The sequence goes on from CAWEBZ010000011.1 coordinate 11,776, forward strand.
GCGCACATCGCCAAGGGTCTCTACGGCGCCTTCATCGTCGATCCCAAGCAGGGCAGGGAGGACGCCGACGAGCTGATCATGGTGATGAACGCCTTCGACACCAACTTCGATTTCGGCAACGAGATCTACGCGGTCAACTCGATCGGCTTCCATTACGCCAAGCACCCGATCGTGGTCAAGCAGAACGAGCTGGTGCGGATCTACCTGATGAACATCGTCGAGTTCGACCCGATCAACTCGTTCCACGTCCACGCCAACTTCTTCAACTACTTCCCGACCGGGACCTCGCTGCAGCCGCTCGAATTCACCGACACGATCTCCCAGGTGCAGGGCCAGCGGGGGATCCTCGAGCTGCGCTTCCCCTACAAGGGGCGCTACATGTTCCACGCCCACAAGACCGAGTTCGCCGAGCTGGGCTGGCTCGGCTTCTTCGAGGTCGTCTGATGGAGGCGCAGGGGGCGGTCTCCGAGCGTCCGGGCTCTCGCGCTCCGGTCTGGCTTCTGGGGCTGCTGCCGCTGGCCCTGATCGCCGCCGCGATCGGCGCCTTCGCCCTGCTCGACGCACCAGGCCTCGCCGAGCGCAACGGACCGCCGCTGGAGGAGCTGACGGTCGAACGGACGATCCTGCACCCGGGCGAGATCGAGCTGACCGTCGCCAACGACGGGCCCGACGCGGTCGACATCGCGCAGGTGTCGGTCAACGACGCCTACGTCAACTTCGAGGCGAGCTCCCGGGAGGTGGGTCGCCTCGGCTCGACCACGATCACGATCCCCTACGACTGGATCGAAGGCGAGGCTTACGAGATCTTCCTGCTCACCTCGACCGGGGGCACGGTCGAACACGCGATCGACGTCGCCGCCGAGACCCCGGGGACGGACGCCGGCTTCTTCGGCCTGATGGCTCTGCTCGGCATCTACGTCGGCGTGATCCCGGTGGCCCTCGGGATGCTCTGGCTGCCCTTCGTCCGCCGCATCGACCGCCGCTGGGTCCAGTTCCTGCTGGCGCTGACGGTCGGCCTGCTCGCCTTCCTCGCGATCGACGCGGTGCAGGAGGGGGTGGAGATCGCCCAGGCCGGCCCCCAGGCTTTCGGCGGTGCCGCGCTGGTCTTCATCGGGGCGCTGGTCGCCTACCTGCTGCTGGCCGGGATCGATGGCTACCTGAATGCACGACGGGAGCGGGCCGCGGCGCGCGATGGCGGCGCCGGCGGGATGCACCTGGCGCTCCTGATCGCGGTCGGCATCGGCCTGCACAACCTCGGCGAGGGGCTGGCGATCGGCTCCGCCTACGCGGTCGGGGCCCTTGCGCTCGGCGCCTTCCTCGTCGTCGGCTTCGCCATCCACAACACCACCGAGGGACTGGCGATCGTCTCGCCTTTGGCCTCCGAGCCCCCCGGCATCGCCCGCCTGGCCACGCTGGGCCTGATCGCCGGGGCGCCGGCGATCCTCGGCGCGGCGATCGGGGCCACCGCCGTCGACTCCAGCATCTCCGCCTTCCTGCTCGGCATCGGCGCCGGGGCGATCGCCCAGGTGATCCAGCAGATCGTGCCTTCGATTCGCGACCGCGCGGGGAGGGCTCTCTATCCGCTCAGCGTCGCCGGCGTCCTCACCGGCCTGGTGCTGATGTTCGTCACCGGCCTGCTGGTGAGCATCTGATGGGCGCCGCCGGCGCCGATCCGCGCTCCGGGCGCCAGCCCCATACCGAGGCGATCGAGGACTACGCGAAGGCGATCTACGCGATCTCCCGCAAGCGGGAGGGACCTGTTCTCAACGGTGAGGTCGCCGAGCGGCTGGGGGTGACGCCGGCCACCGCGACCTCGATGCTGAAGCGCCTCGCCGGGCTGGGCCTGGTCGACTACCTCCCCTACAAGGGAGTGACCCTGACGCCGGCGGGCGAGAAGGTGGCGCTGGAGGTGATCCGCCACCACCGCCTGATCGAGGCCTACCTCTCGGAGGCGCTCGGGATGCCCGACGATCGCGTCCACGAGGAGGCCGAGGTGCTCGAGCACTACATCTCCGAGGAGCTGGAGCTGCTGATCGCGGCCAAGCTGGGCGAGCCCAGTCACGATCCTCATGGCACGCCGATTCCCGGCCCCGATTTGCAGCCGCCGGTCGAGAGGGAAGAGGCGCGGTGATGGATGCAGCGGCGAGCTGAGATTCGCGTCGTCTCGCGTCTGCGCGCCGACTCCACGGCAGTCTGGGGGCGCGCAATGAGCGAGGAGGGGATCAACGCCGAGCTCGGCCCCTGGATGCGGATGACCGTTCCCCGTGGCGTGGAGAGCCTCGACCTCGAGACCGTCGAGCCGGGCCGGCTCGGTCGCAGCTGGGTGCTGTTGTTCGGATTGATCCCCTTCGACTACGACGACATCGGGCTGGAGCGGATCGACCGGGGACGCGGCTTCCTCGAGCGCTCGACGATGCTCTCGCAGCGCCTCTGGGAGCACGAACGGACGATCGAGCCGGTCGAGGAGGGAATCTGCACGATCACCGATCGCGTCGCCTGGGAGCCCCGCCTGCCCCTCCCGGGCCGCCTGCTGCGGCCCCTGTTCGGGGCGATGTTCCGCCACCGCCACAGGCAGCTGCAGCGCCACTTCGGAGGCGAGGCAATCGCCCCCTCCAGCGACTAGGCTTGCTTGCCGTGCCGCTTGCCGATGACTTCCAGCAGGTGCTCGACGCGATGCCGCCCGATTGGACGGACATCGAGCTCGACCTGCGGATCGACGACGAGAGCCAGTACGTCGATACCGCGGTTGCGCTGAGCCAGGTCAACGCGCAGCCGTACTCGGAGGCGGATTGGCACTGGCGCCTGCTGGTCGCCCACAGCTTTGGCCACGCCGCGGCGGCCGAGACCGTCAAGGGCGTGCTGGCCAAGCTCGACGCCGACGGCGTCAGCGGAGAGATGGCGCTGCGCGAGGTGCGCGAGGGCCGGGCCGAGGTCGTGCAGATGTGGGGCCGGCCGGAGAGCGTTCGCGAGGAGTTCCGCGAACGCCGCTCGCTGTAGCCAGTGGCCCGGGTCGTCGCCGTCGTCGCGGATCTGATGCTGGCCAGCCGGGTCCAGGAGAGCCTGCGGGCGGCTGGTCACGAGGTCGCGGTCGTCCCGGCCCTGCCGGATCCAGTCGACGCCGATGCGATCGTCTGCGACCTCGACTCGGTCGACGCCGCCGCGGTGGTGGCGAGCGGGGTCCCTGCCCTCGGCTTCTACTCGCACGTCGATGTCGAGACGAAGCGTGGGGCGGAAAGCGCGGGTCTGGACCTGGCGGTGCCGCGCTCGCGGATGGCGCGTGAGCTTCCCGAGCTGGTCGAGCGGCTGCTCAGCGACTGAGCTGGAAGGCGGCCTCGACGTCGAGCGGGCGCTCGAGCAGGCCGTGATCGAGATCCCAGTGCGCCCAGCTGCGCAGGACGGCTGGGTCGAAGGGGGCGGGGCGGAGGTCGGGCAGTAGTGCCTTCAGCTGCGCCGCCTGATCGGCGCGGTCGAGGCTGGGGACCGCGTCGATCATGTCGTCGAGCGCCTGCTCCGGGTTGCGAGCGGCGAGCTCGTACCCCCGCGTGGTCGCGTCGACCATCGCGCGCACGAGGTCCGGGTCTCGCTCGATCGTCTGGCGCGTTGCGGTGAGGATCAGCTCGGGGTAGGGCGGCGCTCCGTAGCGGTCGACCTTGAAGACGCGGATCGGAATCTCCTGACGTCGCAGCGCCACTCCCTCGGCGTTCCAGAACCCCGTTGCGGCGTCGACCCTGCCTGCGGCCAGAGAGGAGACCGCGTTGAAGCCGATCGTCACTCCGTTCGACCTGAGCCGGATCGCCACCGTCGGCGCTCACCTCGGAGTCGACCACCGCTTCGTCGGAGGGCAGGCCGGTGACGCCGACCGTGTGGCCCTCGAGATCGCGCGGGCGGCGGACGGGCCCCTCGTCGCGGGCGATGACCGAGGCCAGCGGTCGCTGCACCAGCGGCATCGTGCCGACCAGGTCGAGGCCGCGCTCGCGGGCGATCCCGAGGTCGTGGATGTCGAGGATCGCGAACTCGACACGACCGGCCTCGAGCAACTTCGGCCCATCGCTGGAGTCGCCCGGTTGGCGGATCGTCAGGTCGACTCCGGCGCCTCGGTAGATAGCCCTGCTGCTCGGCCGCGTAGATGCCCGAATGGACCGCGTTCGGGATGAAGTCGAGCACCAGCACCACGCCGCGAGGCGCGCCCGGTTCAGCGCCGTCCTCGCCGCAGCCGGCTGCGCCGGCGAACAGCAGGGCGGCCGCCAGCAGCGCGGCTACCGACTCTCATTCGGCGGCGGAGCTTAAATAGTTCGTCCGATCTGGGTAGACTGCCGCGCGGCCAGTCGAACCGGGATTAGGAGGAGAGCGTGCAGGAACGAGGACTTGCGGCATACCTTGCTGAGTTGATCGGCACCTTCTTGCTGGTGTTCTTCATCACCAGTGTCGTGGTGCTATTCGTCTCCACTGGCGAACAGGCCTCGTTTGGCTCCGACTTCGCCGCTATCGGCCTCGTCCATGCCTTCCTTCTCTTCGGGCTGATCGTCATGTTCGGCGTGGTCAGCGGTGGACACTTCAATCCCGCGGTGACTCTGGCGGCGATGGCAATCCGGCGGATATCGGCGCTCGACGGCGTCATCTACATGCTCGCCCAGCTCTCAGGTGGCGTGCTGGGCGCGCTGCTCTGCAAGGGGCTGCTGCTCGACGAGGGCCGCGCGACCAACTACGGCGCCGCCACGGTGAGCGGCATCCTCGGCGGCAACATGCAGGGGATGATCGTCGAGGCGCTCGGAACCTTCTGCCTGGTCCTGGTGATCCTCGCCGCGGTCTTCTCCCGCAAGAGCTTCAAGGAGTGGGCGCCGCTGGCGATCGGCACGACGCTTGGCTTCATCGTGATAGTCGGCGGTCCGCTGACCGGCGGCTCCTTCAACCCGGCCCGCTGGTTCGGTCCGGCGCTGGTCGGCAACGAGTGGGGAGGAGTCTGGCCCTACCTGGCGGGCCCGATCATCGGAGCCCTGCTGGCTGCAGCCGTCTTCCGCTTCGTGATCGAGAAGGGCGGTCTGGCCCCGACCGAGCCGGCCGAGCCGGTGCGGCCGCCGGTCGAAAAGTACTCAGAGCGCGCCGCCAAAGCGGGCTGAGTAGCGACCGCCGGGCCTCGTCGAGGCCCGGCGGCTTTGCAGTAGCTTGGGCGACGTGCGCCGGGTCACCTTCTCGCGGAACTACACGCTCTCCCTCTCTCGCACCTGCCAGTGCTACTGCAAGTACTGCGCGTTCGCAACTCATCAGGCGCACATTCGCGACCCGGATGAGGTCGAGAAGCTCCTCGACGACGCTCTGAAGCGCAACGCCAAGGAGCTCCTAGTCCTGACGGGCGAGCGGCCCGAGGTCAATCCGGTGGTCGCGGCCAAGCTCGCGGAATGGGGCCACGACGACTTCACGTCCTACGTCGTCTGGTCTTGCGAACGTGCTCTCGAGCGCGGCATGCTGCCCCACACGAACATCGGTGTGCTCGACCGCGACGACCTTGCCCGCCTGCGTGAGGTCACAGCCTCACAAGGCCTGATGCTCGAGTCGGTCTCCGAGCGCTTGATGGACACCGTCCACGCCGGCTCTCCGACCAAGCACCCGGCTCAGCGCTTGGCCACCATCGAGGCCGCGGGCGAACTCAAGATTCCCTTCACCAGTGGCATCTTGGTCGGCATTGGCGAGACCGAGGAGGAGCAGGTCGCTTCGCTCGAGGCCCTGGCTCAGCTGCACGAGCGCTACGGCCATCTCCAGGAGGTCATCCTCCAGAACTTCGTTGCCCACCCGCGCTACTACGGCGCGGAAGTAGCCGACATCGCAGACGAAGCCGCCCGCGAGCGCTGGAAGACCGACGGGGGCCCCTCCGACGGGAATTCGCGACCCACACGAACGCTGACCCCTTCCTCCGCCTCTCATCGGGGAGCCCCGGCGGAGGGGCCCCCGTCGGTCACCCCGCCCTGGGCGACCCCGGTCACTGTCGACGACATCAAGCGCTTGATACGGAGAGTGCAAGAGGTTGATGCCGGATGTGGGGGTGCAGGTGCCGCCGAACCTCTCGGACGCTTGGGGGGAGCTTGTCGAGGCCGGTGCGACGGACCTGGGCGGTCTTTCGGCGAACGGAGACCACATTTCTCCTGAGCAGGCTTTCCCAAGCCCCCATCAGGTTCGGAAGGAGCTGGCGCCGAAGGGCTACGCGCTGACCGAGAGGCTCTGCGTCTATCCGCAGTACATGGACCCTGAGTGGATGGAGCAGGGGGTCCTCGATGTGATCAAGCTGAAGTACTGGAGCTTCATTCCGCGCAGAGGATCGGGGCGTAGAAGCGAAGAGACGATCGACCCGGGCTTGGCATCCGAAGCAATCGCGAAGGGACGCGATGGAGCGGAGCTGACGGAGGACGAGCTGACCGCGCTCTTTGCCGAGATGCGTCCTGAGGTGATCGAGGAGATGCGGGTCGCGGCGGATGAGCTTCGGCAGGAGCTGGCCGGAGACAGGGTGACGTTCGTCGTCAATCGGAACATCAACTTCACCAACGTCTGCGTGGTCGGCTGCGCCTTCTGCGGGTTCGGGCAGGGACGGCGCTCGCCGGATGCCTACGAAGTCTCGGAGGAGGAGTTCGCCGAGCGGATTCGCGAAGCGGTCGAGTTCGGCGCGACCGAGATCTGCATGCAGGGGGGGATCCATCCCGACCTGACGCTGGAGGAGTACGGCAAGTGGCTGCGGCTGGCGAAGGACGTGGCCCCGCGAGCTGCACCTTCACGCCTACTCGCCGATGGAGGTCCACTACATGTGCGAGCGCTCTGGCAAGGAGCCGGATGAGGTCTTCGAGTACCTGATCGAGTGCGGGCTGGGCTCGACTCCGGGTACCGCGGCCGAGGTGCTCGACGACGGGGTTCGCCAGCGGATCTCGCCGAACAAGCTGCCGGCTGAGCGCTGGGTCGAGATCATCGAGGCCTCCCACCGGGCCGGGCTGCGCTCGACCTCGACCGTGATGTTCGGCCACATCGAGGAGCCGCGCGAGCTGGCCCGCCACATGCGGGTGATCCGGGCTCTGCAGGAGCGCACCGGCGGCATCACCGAGTTCGTCCCGCTCAGCTTCATCCCCTTCAACACGATGCTCGGCCGCACCCACGGGATCGAGGAGATCTCAGCCGACGAGAACCTCAAGCACACCGCCGCCTTCCGGCTGGCCCTGGGCAAGACGATCCCCAACCTGCAGGCGAGCTGGGTGAAGATGGGCCTCGACGCTGCCACCGAGGCGCTGCGCTGGGGGGTCAACGACCTCGGCGGCACGCTGATGGAGGAGAACATCTCGCGCATGGCCGGCTCCCAGCACGGCGTCCGGCTCGAGCCCGAGCAGCTGATCGAGGCGGCGCGCGCGGCCGGCCGCGAGCCGGCTCAGCGCACCACGCTCTACGAGATCGTCGAGACCTATTGAACTAGGCGGTATCGTCTGTTTGATCGCTTCGCGTTCGTCAGCGGTAAGGGGAGAGTTTCTGGGGATCGCAGCCTTTGCGCTGCTTGTTCTGCTGCTCGCTACTCGGGGTAGCGGCGCTGCTCAGCCTGCAGCCAGGAGGCGACGACCCTCTGATGCCAAGTGTCGGCCCGAAGTCGGCCCCTGAGGTCGGCCGTGGGAGATGCGGCGGCAGTCGCCACGGCCGGCGGCCCGCCGAGTCGCGGACGCCGAAGTTGCCCGCCTCGGACGTTCGACGACGATCTCGGTCGCGCGTGTGGCTGCGCCAGCAGCCCCCCGATCGGCCCGTGCTGGCGTTGTCGCCGGCCAACGTGGTGCTGGCGGCAGCGCCCGGATCGCGGTCGCCGACGCCGTCCGCCCCCGATCCCTGCGCCCCAACCGGCTCAGCCGGCGCCAGCACCGGCCCCCGCTCCTGCGGCCACGCCCGTTCCTTCCGCGACGCCCGGTTTCGTCGCTGGCGGCCGGAGGGCCAGGCGGCGGGAACACTGCCGGAACGCCTTCTCCGCGACCCGCCGACCGGTTTGCGAAGGAGGCGAATACGAGATCACGATCGTGGCTCTCGCCGGAGAACGACCGAGGAGGATGAGGTCGAGCGTCCTGATCCGGCAGATCGAGAACGACGGCAGCGAAAGCGAGATCGACTCTCAGCGGCGAACTGGGCGACGTCTACGCAGCCTGATCGAGCTGCTCGAATCCGAAGGGAACTGTGTCGAGGTGGTGGTCGAGCCAGATCGACGACGGCGAATCGACGGAAGGCGCCCCCGGAGGTCGCCTTCGGAGCCGGTAGAGGTCGGCGACACGGTGGAGTTCGTCCTGCCCTGAGCCGATGCGCGCGATGGTCCTGGAGCAGCAGCGCGAGCCACTGCGGCTGGCCGAGCTGCCCGACCCGCGAGCCTGGCCCGGCCAGGTGCTCATCTCGGTTGCAGCCTGCGGCGTCTGCCGCACCGACCTGCACATCGTCGACGGCGAGCTGAGCAAGCCGAAGCTGCCGCTCGTCCTTGGCCACCAGATCGTCGGCACGGTGGCCGAGGCAGGGGAGGGGGCTGAGCGCTTCGCGACCGGCGAGCGCGTCGGGGTGCCCTGGCTCGGCTGGACCTGCGGCGAGTGCCGCTACTGCCTCAGCGGGCGCGAGAACCTCTGCGACCGCGCCCGCTTCACCGGCTACGACATCGACGGCGGCTACGCCGAGCTGGCGGTCGCCGACGAGCGCTTCTGCTTCCCGATTCCCGAGGGCTACTCCGGACGAGCAGGCGGCGCCGCTGCTCTGCGCCGGCTGATCGGCTACCGGGCGCTGCGCCTGGTCGGCGACGCCGAGCGGATCGGCTTCTACGGCTTCGGCGCCTCGGCCCACATCCTCTGCCAGATCGCCGTCCACCAGGGCCGGCGCGTCTTCGCCTTCACCCGCGAGGGCGACGAGGAGGGACAGGCGTTCGCCCGCGAGCTCGGCGCCGAGTGGGCCGGCTCCTCGGACGAGTCGCCGCCCGAGGAGCTCGACGGCGCGATCGTCTTCGCCCCGGTCGGCGCGCTGATGACGCGGCGCTGCGGGCCAGCGCCAAGGGGGCGCGGATCGTCAGCGCCGGCATCCACATGAGCGACATCCCCGCCTTCCCCTACGAGTAGCTCTGGGGCGAGCGGACGCTGGGCTCGGTCGCCAACCTGACCCGGCGCGACGGCGAGGAGTTCCTCGCGCTGGCGCCGCAGGTGCCGGTTCGCACCGAGGTCGAGGTCTTCCCGCTGGCCGAGCCAACGAGGCGCTGGACGCGATTCGCAGCGGGCGCCTGCGCGGTGCCGCGGTGCTCGACGTCGCCGATTCGGTCGACTAGCGGAAGAGATCCTCGGCTCTGGGGCGGCGGAGGGCTGCGGCGCCGGGGCCGTCGTCGGCGGTGACGTAGCGGCTCGAGGCCGCGGACGACGCGGCGGGGACGCGGCTGTGCCTTGTCGCGGACGAGGTCGGCTGCGGCTGCGGCCTCGTCGGCGATCGCGATCAGGGTTGCTTCGAGCTCGCGGCCGCTGGCGTCGTGGCGGCCGCGCCAGTCGTCGAGCGGGGCGAGGCCGGCGCAGCCGATCGCCACCTCGGCCTGCCCGAGCCGCCAGGCGCGGCCGAAGCTGTCGGCGACGATCACGGCGGGGGCAGACTCCCGCTGTCCAGCGGCTCGCGATCTCGGCGCGGATGCGCCGGGCTGAGCGCATCGGGGTCCTCGGGCAGCAGGCAGACGGTGTCCGTCCTCGGGCAGGTTGGAGCTGTCGATGCCGGCGTTGGCGCAGACGAAGCCGTGGTGGGTCTCGGTGATCAGCACGCCGCGCTCGGCCCGCAGCACCTCGCGGCTCTCGTCGAGGATCAGCTCGACCAGGGCCGGCTCCTTGCCGAGCACCGCGGCGAGGCGGCGCGCCTCGGCGCCGGGCATCGACCGAGGAGAGCTGGCGGACTCGGCCCTCGGCCTTGGAGACGACCTTCTGCGAGATGACGACGACGTCGCCGTCGATCAGCTCGGCCTGCTCGGCGATCAGCTCGCCGAGCGCGCGCTCCCTCGCTCGATCTCGGGCAGGCCGGCGATCGGCGAGGACTCGCAGTTCGCCAGCTGCGCTCATATGCCCAGCGCCTTCGCCGTGCGCTTCGCCCGTGCCTGCGGTCGCGCCTCCAGCTCGCGGGTCAGGGCGACGACGTCGGCCGGGGTGTCGAGGTCGAGCGCCAGCGAGGGCAGCTCCTCGACCGCGAAGGGGATGCCTGCCTCGCGGGCGGCGGCGACGTGGCGGGCGCAGCTGCCCTCGCCGAAGGCGGGCCGGATCGCGTCCGGGGGCGCCAGGGCCAGGGCGTTGGTGCCGGTGCCGTGGCGGTCGGGGACGATCGCGACGTAGCGCTCGGGCAGCCCGGTGAGCAGGCGGTCGAGCTCGCGCGGGTCGAGCAGCGGGCAGTCGCCGGGGAGCAGCACGACGCAGCTCGGCGCCGATGCTCTTCGGCCCGGGCGATCCCGGCCAGGGCCGCACCGGAGTGGCCGCCCTCGTGCGGGGTCGGGGAGCACCTCGGCGCCGCTCGCGGCGACGGCCAGCTCTGCCGCCCGCGGCTCGCCGGTGACGACGATCGTGCGCTCGATCGAGCGGGCCGCACCGATCGCCTCCAGCACGTCCTCCAGCATCGCCGCGACCAGAGCTTCGCGCCGCTCGTCGTCGATGCCCGGGGCGAGCCGCTGCTTCGCCGCGCCGAAGCGCTTCACCGGGAGGACGGCGGTCGCTTTCAACCTGCGGTTCGAGCGAGGCTAGCGGCGTAGTCGAGGACGATGCGCGCCACGCGGGCGCGGCCGGCGGCGCCCTCCATCAGGGTCGGCGCGGCGAGGGTCGGGATCTCCGCGGGTGGCGGGTCGGGGTCGCCCTCGTCGACGACCATCGCGTCGATCAGGCCCGTGTAGAGCGAGGCGACGCCGGCCGCGGTCGAGGGGCGGCCGAGGGCCTGCATGAAGCGCTCGGTCGGGCCCTTGACGACCTTGCCGGCGACGAAGGGGCTGACCGCGACGACCGGCGCGCCGACGCCGGCGATCGCCTCGCGCATGCCGGGCACGGCGAGGATCGGGCCGATGCTGATCACCGGGTTGGAGGGGCCGATCACGATCGCCTCGGCCCAGCGCAGCGCCTCCAGCACCTCGGCGCTCGGCTCGGCCGCCTCGATCCCCTCGAGCTCGACGCCGTGGACCTCGGGCTCGCCGCGGTCGACGATCAGGTACTCCTGCAGGCCGCGCACGCCGGCCGCGGTCAGCACCTTGGTCCGCACCGGCGCCTCGCACATCGGCAGCACCTTCGCCTCGACCCCGAGCGCGCGGGCGATCTGCGCCTGGGCGTCGGTGAGGCTGCCGCCCTCCTCGAGGAACTGGCGCCGGTAGAGGCAGGCGGCGAGGTCGCGGTCGGAGAGGCCGAACCAGCTCGGGGCGCCGAGCTTGCGTCAGCCGCTCGAAGACGGTGAAGGCTGTCGTCGCGCAGGCCCCAGCCGCGCTCCTCGTCGATTTCGCCGCTGAGCCAGTAGGTGACGAGGTCGGGGTCGGGGGAGACGTGGACGCCGAGCGTCTCGATGTCGTCGCCGGTGTTGGCGATCACCGCGAGGTCGGAGCCGATCTCCTCCTGCATCCCGGCGGCGAGCTTGGCGCCGCCGGTGCCGCCGGCGAGCAGGGCGACCCTCATCGCGCGCTACGCCCAGTGGTCGCCGTCGGGAAGGCCGGTGAGCTGGATGCCGGCGTGGGCCTTGTAGCGGACGTTGACCGAGATCAGCAGCGGCGTCAGCTGCTCGACGATCCGCGCCATCTCCAGCGGGCCGGCGTTGACCGCGCGCAGGCCCGGGATCAGCTCGATCAGCCGCGCCACCCGCGCCTTGTCGGCCTTGCGGTCGCCGCAGACGAGCACGTCCTCGCCCAGCTCGGCCTCGGCGTCGGCGAGGGTCGGCGCGCCGACCGTGTGCAGGGCGGCGACGACGGTGACGCCCTCGGGGACCATCTCCTGCGCCTGCTGGGCGGCGGAGCCCTGCCAGACGCCGAGCGAGCGGGTCGCCTTGCCGCTGACCGCGGCGGCGAGCGGGACCGTGCAGTCGACCAGGATCTGGCCCGGCTGCAGCGCCTCGCGCAGGTTGTTGAGGTTCTCCGACTGGGTGCGGAAGGGGACGGTGAGGAAGACGATCTCGGCGCGCCGGGCGGCCTCCTCGTTGAGCAGGCCCTCGACCTCGGCGCCGGGCACCGCCTCGCGCAGCTTCGCCGCCGCTTCCTCGGCGCGCTCGGCCGAGCGCGAGCCGATCGCGATCGGCGCCCCCGCCTTCGCCCAGCGCAGCGCCAGGCCGGCGCCGAGGGCGCCGGTGCCGCCGACGATCGGGATGGTGGGCGAGCTCGGCCACGGGCGCGCCAGTCTATGCTGCTCGCCCGATGAGACTGGAGGGACGAAAGGCTCTGGTGACCGGCGGCGCCAGCGGGATCGGCGCCGCGATCGCCGCCCGGCTCGCCGCCGAGGGCGCCGAGGTCTGGGTCGGCGACATCGACGTCGAGGGCGCCGAGCGGGTCGCCGGCGAGGTCAGCGGGCCACGCGCTCGAGCTCGACGTCACCGACCTCGAGTCCGCCCAGGCCGCGGTCGAGGCGACCGGCACGCTCGACATCCTCGTCAACAACGCCGGCACCGACGAGTTCGGCTTCTTCACCTACACGACGCCCGAGCAGTGGCAGCGGGTGCTCGCGATCAACCTCGGCGGCGTGCTCAACTGCACCCACGCGGCGCTGCCGGCGATGCAGCAGGCGAAATACGGCCGCATCCTCAGCATCTCCTCGGAGGCGGGCCGGGTCGGCTCCAAGGGCTCGGCCGTCTACTCGGCCGCCAAGGGCGGCATCGTCGCCTTCATGAAGGCGATCGCCCGCGAGAACGCCCGCTACGGGATCACCGCCAACTCGATCGCCCCCGGCCCGATCGAGACGCCGCTGCTGATGGGCGCCAAGGAGTTCGGCGAGATCGGCGAGAAGGTGATCGAGACGATGAAGTCGCGCGACCCAGATGGGCCGCCTCGGCCAGCCCGACGAGGTCGCCGCCGCGGCCGCCTTCCTCGTCTCCGACGACGCCACCTACGTCACCGGCGAGACCCTGGGCGTCAGCGGCGGCCTGGGCATGGTCTGATGGGCGAGTCGGCGCAGGGGCTCGTCCCCGGGATCGAGCGCAGCGACGAGTTCACGGTCGCGCCGCCGCTGGTCACCGACGTCGGCGGCACGATCGGCACCGGCGTGCTCTCGACCCCGGGCATGATCGGGATGATGGAGGGCAGCGCCTCGGTGCTCGCCTACGAGCACCTGCCCGAGGGTCAGGCGACGGTCGGCTTCGAGGTCTGCGTCAAGCACGTGGCGGCGGCCGCCGAGGGGGCGACCTGCCGGACGCGCGCCACCCTGCGCGAGGTCGTCGACGGGCGCAAGCTCCGCTTCGACGTCGAGGTGACCGAAGGCGAGCGCACGATCGGCGTCGGCACCCACGAGCGGCGCGTGGTCGGCCAGGCCGGTCCGCCGACCGCGTAGCCTCGATCTCGATGAGCCCGCTGCCGAGCAACGTCCGCATCCGCGAGGTCGGGCCTCGCGACGGCTTCCAGAACGAGCCGGAGACGATCCCGACCGCGGAGAAGATCCGGCTGATCGACATGCTCTCGGCGACCGGGCTGAAGCGGATCGAGGTGACCTCGTTCGTGCGGCCCGACGTGATCCCGCAGCTCGCCGACGCCGAGCAGGTGCTGGCCGGGGTGCAGCGGCGCGAGGGCGTCGCCTTCTCGGTCCTGATCCCGAACGAGCGCGGGCTGGAGCGGGCGCTGGCGCTGCGCGAGCGCTTCGACGAGATCAACGTCTTCGTCTCCGCCTCGGAGACCCACAACCGCAAGAACGTCAACCGCTCGATCGAGGAGTCGCTGGCCGGGCTGGAGCGGACGCTGGCCGGCGCCCGCGAGGCAGGGCTGCGCTGCGAGGGCGTGATCTCGACCTCCTTCGGCTGTCCCTACGAGGGCGAGGTGCCGCCGGAGCGGGTCTTCGAGATCGCCGAGCGGCTGGCCGCCGCCGGCTGCGCCGAGGTCGGCTTCGGCGACACGACCGGGATGGCCAACCCGCGCCAGGTCGGCGAGTTCTTCGCCGCCGCCCGCGAGCGGCTCGGCGGGGTCGAGCTGACCGCCCACTTCCACAACACCCGCGGCCAGGGCCTCGCCAACGTGCTGGCGGCGCTGGAGCAGGGGGTCGACTCCTTCGAGTCGAGCTTCGGCGAGCTCGGCGGCTGCCCGGTGCCGCCGGGCGCGACCGGCAACATCTCCAGCGAGGACCTGGTCTCGATGCTGCACGAGATGGGGGTCGAGACCGGGGTCGACCTGCCGCGCGCTGGTCGAGGCTTCGCGCGCCGCGCAGGAGGTGCTCGGCCGCCCGCTCGGGCGCGCACGTGCTTGCGCGCCGGCCCGGTCGACTGGCATCGGCGGCCAGTCCGAATAGGCTCTCGGCCGTGACCGAGTTCGCCAAGGCACTCGAGGCCGCCCTCGCCGGCGGCCCGCAGCGCCACCACGAGAAGACCGAGGAGCAGGGCAAGCTGCCGGTGCGCGAGCGGGTCGAGCGGCTCGTCGACCCCGGCTCCTTCGCCGAGGAGGCGGCGCTGGCCAACTGGGAGAAGGAGGGCCTCGGCGCCGACGGCGTCGTCACCGGCCTGGCGACGATCGACGGCCGCCGCGTCGCCGCTGATGGCCAACGACCCGACCGTCAAGGCCGGCTCCTGGGGGCCGAAGACGGTGGAGAAGATCCTCCGCATCCAGGAACGGGCGCTGAGCCTGCAGGTGCCGATGGTCTACCTGGTCGACTCGGCCGGGGCGCGGATCACCGACCAGGTGCAGATGTTCCCCGGCCGCCGCGGCGCCGGGCGGATCTTCCACAACGAGGTGCGGCTCTCCGGCCAGGTGCCGCAGGTCTGCCTGCTCTTCGGCCCGAGCGCCGCCGGCGGCGCCTACATCCCGGCCTTCTGCGACGTCGTGATCATGCGCGACGGCAACGCCTCGATGTACCTCGGCTCGCCGCGGATGGCGGAGATGGTGATCGGCGAAACGGTGACCCTGGAGGAGATGGGCGGGGCGAAGATGCACACCGGCGTCTCCGGCTGCGGCCACTTCCTGGTCAAGACCGACGAGGAGGCGATCGACCTCGCCAAGCGCTACCTCTCCTACATGCCGGGCAACTGGCGCGAGGAGCCGGCCGCCAGCGCCGCCGGCAGAGCCGGCCTCGCAGACGCCGATCGCCGAGATCGTCCCCGCCGACGAGAACCGGCCCTTCGACATGCAGCTGCTGCTCGACTCGCTGCTCGACGCCGACAGCTTCCTGCCCGTCCACAAGCGCTGGGCCAAGGAGCTGATCGTCGGCTACGGGCGGCTCGACGGGCGCGTCGTCGGCATCGTCGCCAACCAGCCCAAGCACACCGGCGGCGTCCTCTTCGTCGACTCGGCCGACAAGGCGGCGCGCTTCATCCAGACCTGCAACGCCTTCAACGTGCCGCTGCTCTTCCTCGCCGACGTGCCCGGCTTCATGATCGGCACCGCGGTCGAGCGCCAGGGGATCATCCGCCACGGCGCGAAGATGATCAGCGCCGTCTCCGAAGCGACCGTGCCGAAGATCTCGGTCGTCGTGCGCAAGGCCTACGGCGCCGGCCTCTACGCGATGGCCGGGCCCGCCTTCGAGCCCGACTGCTGCATCGCCCTGCCCAGCGCCTCGATCGCGGTGATGGGGCCGCAGGCGGCGGTCAACGCCGTCTTCTACAACCAGATCCAGGCGATCGAGGACGAGGCCGAGCGCGAGGCCTTCGTCGCCGCCAAGCGCGAGGAGTACGCCGAGGACATCGACATCCTCCACCTCGCCTCCGAGCTGGTCGTCGACGCCGTGGTCGAGCCCGGCGACCTGCGCGCCGACCTGATCACGCCGCTTCGCGATGGCAGCGAGCAAGGACCGCTCCTTCGCCGAGCGCCGCAACCCGGTCACGCCGGCCTAGGACGTGCCGTTTCTTCTGCGCCCCTATGGGTGCATAAGAAACGGCACGTCAGGGATCGAGCGAGGTGGCCAGGTCGGTGAAGTAGTCGAGCGCAGCGGGGTTGGCGAGCGAGTCGCGGCTCGCCGCCTGCTCAGCCGGGGTGCCCATCAGGATCCGCTTCACCGGCACCTCGAGCACCTTGCCGCTGAGGGTGCGCGGGACCTCGGCGATCGCGAAGACCTCGTCGGGGACGTGGCGGGGCGAGCACTGCTCGCGCACGCGACGGGCGATCTCGCGCCGCAGCTCGTCGTCGAGCTCGGCGCCCTCGCGCAGGACGACGAAGAGCGGCATCCAGCCCTCGGTGCCGGGGCGGGGAACGTCGACGACGAGGGCGTCGACGATTGCGTCGACGCCGAGCACCGCGCGGTAGATCTCGCTCGTCCCCATGCGAATGCCGGAGCGGTTGATGGTCGAGTCCGAGCGGCCGTAGATGACGGCGGTGCCGCGCGAGGTGATCTCGATCCAGTCGCCGTGGCGCCAGACACCGGGGTAGTGCTCGAAGTAGCTGGCGCGGTAGCGGCTGCCGTCCGGGTCGCCCCAGAAGCAGACCGGCATCGAGGGCATCGGCTCGGTGACGACCAGCTCGCCGACCTCGTCGATCAGCGGCTTGCCTTCCTCGTCCCAGGCCTCGACCGCAGCGCCGAGCGCCCGCGCCTGCAGCTCGCCGCGGTAGACGGGGAGCAGCGCGGAGCCGCCGACGAAGGCGGTGCAGAGGTCGGTGCCGCCGCTGGTCGAGAAGAGCCAGGTGTCGTTGCCGAGGTGCTCGTAGATCCAGTCGAAGCCCTCGGGGGAGAGGGGGGAGCCGGTCGAGCCGACCGCCTTCAAGCGGCTGAGGTCGCGGCCCGTCCCGGGCTCGACCCCGGCCTTCATGCAGGCGGCGATGTAGGAGGCGCTGGTGCCGAACATCGTCACTCCGGCGCGCTCGGCGAGGTCCCAGAGCACGCCCATGTCGGGATGGCCCGGGTTGCCGTCGTAGAGGACGATCGCGGCGCGGGTCAGCAGGCCGGAGACGAGGAAGTTCCACATCATCCAGCCGGTCGTGGTGAACCAGAAGAGGCGGTCGCCGGGGTGGGCGTCGACGTGGAGGTGGAGCTTCTTCAGGTGCTCGAGCAGGATGCCGCCCTGGCCCTGGACGATCGCCTTGGGCAGGCCGGTGGTGCCGGAGGAGTAGAGGACCCAGAGCGGGTGGTCGAAAGGGACGCGCTCGAAGCTGAGCTCGGCGCCCTCGCCGCTGGCGAGCAGCTCGTCCCAGCGCATCGCGTCGCGCAGGGGCGAGAGGTCGGGCTCGGGGTCGAGGTAGGGGAGGACGACGGTGCGCTCGAGGCTCGGCATCTCCGCCTGCAGCTGGGCGAGCGTCTCGCGGCGGTCGAAGTCCTTGCCGCCGTAGCGGTAGCCGTCGACGGCGAAGAGGACCTTGGGCTCGATCTGGGCGAAGCGGTCGATCACGCTGGCCGGGCCGAAGTCGGGCGAGCAGCTCGACCAGATCGCGCCGATGCTGGCGCTGGCGAGGAAGGCGACGATCGCCTCGGGGATGTTCGGCAGGTAGGCGACGACGCGGTCGCCGCGCTCGACCCCGAGCGCGCGCAGGCCTGCCGCGACCGCGGCAACCTGGGCGCGCAGCTCCCCCCAGCTCAGCTCGCTCAGCTCACGCAGCTCCGAGGCGTGCAGGATCGCCGTCTCGGCGTCGTCCTTGCCGGCGAAGACGTGCTCGGCGTAGTTGAGGTGGGCGCCGGCGAACCACTCGGCACCCGGCATCTCGCGGCTGCCGAGCACCCGCTCATAGCCGCCGTCGGCCTGCACCTCGAAGAAGTCCCAGATCGAGGACCAGAAGCCCTCGAGGTCATCGACCGACCAGCGCCAGAGCTCGTCGTAGCCGGGGAACGTAAGCCCGCGCTCGGCCTGCAGCCAGCGCATGTACTCGGTCAGGCGGGCGCGCTCGACCAGCTCGGCGGAGGGCTCCCAGAGCTTCTCGGCTGCGGGTTGGCTCACGCCGCGGCGGTGCCGGCGGCCTTCGCCTGCGCCAGCTCGAGCTCGCGCGGGTCGTGGGCGCAGAACAGCTTGACCTCATCGCCGTGCGTCCGCGCCAGCTCCCGCAGGCGCTCCTGGTTGGCCTTGCGGGCCTTGCCGTCGGAGCCGGTCACGACCTGGAAGAAGCGCAGCATCGGCGGGCAGCTCGGCGGGGTAGCGACCTGTCCGTGGTGGAAGTAGGCGTCGCCGCAGTGCAGCAGCCAGCCGTCGGCGGTCTTGACCGCCACCCCGGTGTGGCCGCGCGAGTGGCCGAGCAGCGGCACCAGCAGCACCTCGGCATCGAGGTCGGGCAGGATCCGCACGCTGCCGAAGCCGAACCAGTCATCGCCGCCAGTGCCGTGCGTAACCCACTGGGGTTCGTGCTTCCAGTGGGTGTCGCCGATGTAGCGCAGCCGCTCGTCCAGCTTCGGGTTGAGGGCCGCCTCGAGCTCGGCGGCGAGCAGGTGGACCTCGGCCTGGGGGAAGTCCGGCAGGCCGCCGGCGTGGTCGAGGTCGAGGTGGGTGGTGACGATGTGCTTGACGTCGCCGGCGGCGAAGCCGAGCGCCTCGATCTGCTTCAGCGCCGTCGTGCCGACCTCAGGGCGCGGCCGCATCAGCACGCTGAAGACGGAGCCGAGCTGCCGCGGGTTGCGTGCGTCCTCCATGCCGAAGCCGGTGTCGACGAGCACCAGCCCGTCATCGGCCTCGATCAGCAGGCAGTGGCAGACGACCGTTCCCTGCTCGAGCAGGCCGCCGTCTCCGTTGATCAGCCGCCTCCCGTGTGGGCAAAGCGATCCGCAGTTGAGGTGATGGATGCGCATGCCGCGGCGCGCAGTCTAGTCGGGCTCAGCGCTTGGGGCCGACGTGGCGGTCCATGATCGCGACAGCGTCACGACGGGCAACGGAGATATTCCAGGGACCGTCTTGGCGCCAGGAGACCCCGAGGCGATCACATGCCCGGCAGAAGATCCCCTGGATGTCGAGCGAGCGATTGGAGAAGAAGTAGCGGGGATAGGCATATGCCTTCTTCGGGTGGGTGACGCGATTGATCACCCGGCAGCCGTCTGAGTGGATCAGGCCTCGTAGTAGGCGCCCGGGATGGCGCGCCGCGATCGTCTCCTGCCACGACTCCAGCTCGATCGCGCGTAAGTGCTTCGGTCCCGCGGCGTGCTGCGGAAAGAGGTGGGGCCAGTGCTTGGAGAACGAGTAGACCTCATCCATATGCTCGCGGCGGTGCCGGAGCACGCCAACTTTGCTCGTAGGCATGACCAAGCCGATCGCGGCATCGCACTCGGCGACGATGACCGGGTAGCGACGGTCCAAGAAGATGCGCAAACGGTAGACACTCCGCGGATGGGCCGAGATGAGTCCATCGCCGAGATAGAGCCCGAGCAGATATGCATAGGGGTAGAGAGGAAGCCGAGTGGCTCCTGAGCAGCGCGGGCAGGCTCCGCCGTCTAGCGCAGAGGGTCTTCGGTATGTGTGAGCCGGTCGACGTAGGCGGGTGCGGCCGCGAACCCAGTCGCTGACCGTGCGACGGTCCAGATCGAGCTGGCGAGCGATCTGGCAGTTATTCCAGCCAGCATCGGAGAGCTCAAGAGCCCGTTCCACCTGCCATGCAGGCTTCATGATCTCGATACGGCGGGTGGGACTCGAACCCACAAGCCCTTGCGGGCAGCGGCTTTTGAGACCGCCTCCTTTACCAGTTTGGACACCGCCGCTTGCTCAGCCATTCTAGGCCCAAAGCTAGGCAGCGTCCCGGTTGCGATTGCGCCAAAAGCGCAGTTCCGGGGAGATTCGCTACAGAATTGGCATTGCCCCTTAACGCGCCGGAGCTCAGGCGGGCTGCGGGGCGCCCTGGTCGGGCGGAGCGCCGGCGCCGTAGTCCTCGCCGGACCCGATCGGGCGCTCCTCCTCGACGTGCCAGTTCTGGTTGAAGGCGTAGAGCGCGACCGCGATCAGGATCAGCTGGACCAGGGCGAGGATGATGACCAGCAGCCCGATCAGCGGCACCGGGATCAGAGCATCCTCGAAGCCGGCCTTGTCGCGGGCGAACCAGCTGTTGGCGCCGGTCGCGCAGAAGATCGCCAGGATCATCGAGAGGGCGGCGGCAACCGGCAGGATGCCGCGGCTCCAGCGGGCGACCAGGAAGGCGAAGAACGCGTAGAGCGCCGCGTAGATCAGGCAGAAGATGCCCATGCCGCCCCCGCCCGTGAGCAAGGAGAAGCCAGCGATCGTGATCAGGAAGGCGATTGCCGAGGTAACCGCGAGCAGGAAGACGAGCACGAACTTGGTCGTGATCGACTCGGCCTTTTCCCGATTCGGCCGCCACAGTTCATAACCGGGCCTCACCTCTCCAACTGCCACGGCACGATCATAGAATCTATGAGCGACGCTGCGGCATTGGTCGCGCGTTAAGCCCAAAAGCGGGCAGCCACGCGGGCGTGGTGAAATGGCAAACACGCTGGCTTTAGGTGCCAGTGCTCGAAAGAGCTTGGGGGTTCGAGTCCCTCCGCCCGCATTGCGAGATCCAGCCGCCTCGCCGTGACGGCGAATCGCGTCCCGGCCCGGCTAGCATGGCTCGTCTCGGGGCAGTGGCCCAACTGGCTAAGGCACCGGTCTCCAAAACCGGCGATTCCAGGTTCGAGTCCTGGCTGCCCCGCTTCTGATCCAGCTTCTGGAGCCAGAAATTTGGCCTTCCCAGGGGAATGTCGAGCCGCGGAGTGCGCGGTCTCGGAGCCAGGCTCACTGGGTCGCACAGACGTCAATTGAGCAATCGACCGGCCCCTTCATTCCCTGGCATTCCCCCGTCGTCGGGCTTTGGCAAGCTAAACGGCGAGGCGCGATGAGCAATCTCAACCGAGATAGAGCTTGTGCTCGAGCCGCAGGAAAATGGGGCTACCACGTCTATGCCCCCGATTTCCCGGGCTTGCATACTCGGGGCAACGGCATCGACGACGCAGTGGCGAACGCAGCGAGGCAGTAGCTCTCTACGTCGAAGGACTCCCCGAAGACGGGAGGGCTCGACAGGGCGTCGTTCGCCGCAGGGTTTCGCTGCCGGCGCGGGACCTGGGAGGCGATGGATCCGCCGACGGCTAACGTAGGGTCAGCGCTAGAAGATGGTCAAAGGAGATCCGGATGAAAAATACGCGCTACGTGAAGAAGGCAACCAGCGGAAGAGGCTGGGATGTGGTCAGAGAGGGCCATCGGCGTGCGACCGCGCACGGCGCCACGAAGGCTGACGCTGTCAAAACAGCGCGAGAGCTGATCCGCCAGGAAGGCGGAGGCGAGATACGGATCCTGAATCGCACAGGCAAGGTCGTTGACGCGAGCAAGGTTTCGCGGCCAAGGAAGCGGGCCGCGGCGTAGCCCTAAGGATTTCCCGTAACCGCCAGGGCGGGATTGCCTAGCGGATGCGAAGTCGCATCGAAGAAGAGCAGAGAATTCGCCTCAAGGCGCCCCGAGATGTCGACTTGCTTCGCCAGGAGCTCTCTCTTGGACGCAGGAAGCATCGAGATCGCAACTGGTCGTTCGGGGTTCTCGCTCAATGCCTCGGCTAGATGAGAGTCGTGCTCGCTCAGGCTGCTACCGAACACGACAAGGGGGAGGGCCCGTCCTCTCAATCGCTCGAGAGCATGTGAGAGATAGACGTTGTCCTCGATGGCGGCGAGCTTGTCGGCTGCAGAGCCCTCGGTGACGAGTAGTGGCCGCGCCCCAGAATCGCCCGTGATCGGCTTTCCAAATTGGTCGAGGATGGTGTCGAGATCGGTTTGTCTCAACTTCCAGGTGGCGCCTGAACTGCCCACGACGAGATGAAGTGCCCCGTGGAGGAAGTAGACCGGAATCCGGTTGGAAGGGACCGTGGATCTGGCGGGGTCGAACTCACACCGGCCCCGATAGCGGAAGTGGTCCATAAACGGCTCGAAGCCCGCCGCCGCCATCGCCCAGTAGGCGAGCAGGTCATAGCTCGTCGTGAAGACCCACTCGAACTGCTTCATCGTGTCGCTGATGGCTTCGCGGGTTGCGCTGGGAACGCGATTGAGCTTGAGGTGGACCTCTCGCACCGCGTGGACAAGTGCCAGCTGGATGTTGCGATATCGCTCAAGCAAGGGCTTTGTGTCGAGGCCGACCGCGTTGTTGACCCTGATCGCAGTTAGAAGGTCGGCGAGCACCCGCTCGAAGTTCTGGGTCGAAGAAAACAGCTTTCGATCCTGTGCCGAGAGATCGCCGAACTTCGCACGGTCGTACAGCTTTCGATATCCAAACGGCTCCCATATGTTGATGCTCATCCCGTTGCCGAGCAGCAGGGTGTCCCACTTGTGCGAAGTGGCGATGTCTCTCCAGTCGAAGAGGGTCCCATCGGGCTCCCCTGCCATAGGGATTATCTAGCAATCCAGTCGGCGCCTACATCGATCAACGTGTAGCTGGTCTCATCCTCAGAACCAGAGACAGCTTGGACGCGTTTATTCCAGGTTCGAGTCCTGGCTGCCCCGCTTAAAGCCCGGCTCAGTAGGACGTCTCCTTGTCGCTCTAGGTTGCCACAGATAGGCTGGACTGAGCGTCGTTGTCTCGTTTGTCAACGGCGATTCATCGCACGAGGATGAGGAGCACTTCAATGTCGGCTGAGCAGGGCGACTCGCACCGGCTGGCCGCGCTCGCGGCGCTCGCGAGCGTCGCGGTCCTCGTAATCCTCAGCATTGACATCGTCGTCTCGCAGTTTCCCCGCGGGCTAATCGTCCTAGCCTGCGTCGCGATCGCGTTCGCGTCGGCTTGGTACGGCTTGACCCGCACCGGGGGCGCGAGGCTTCTGGGGTCTGGAATCGCGACCCTGGCAGTAGCGGGAATCGTGGTCGTATTGATCGCCGACGGCGATCACCTTGCGCAGGCTCTCGTGATCGTGGTGGGCCTTGGGCTCACGCTCCTCACGACGCGATTGGCCTTCAGGATCCATGTCCCGCTCCCCCGGGTGCCGGACCCGCGCCACCCCGTGCTCTTCTACAACCCCAAGTCGGGTGGGGGGAAGGCCGAGAAGTTCCACCTTGCCGACGAGGCGCGGGCACGCGGAATCGAGCCGATCGAGTTGAAGCTCGGTATCGACCTCGAGCAGCTCGTGCGCGGCGCCGTGGCCGATGGAGCCGACGCGCTGGCGATGGCCGGCGGCGACGGCTCCCAGGCCGTCGTTGCCATGGTTGCCGCCGAGCAGGGTCTGCCCTATGCCTGTATTCCGGCCGGGACCCGCAACCACTTCGCGCTCGATCTCGGGGTCGACCGCGACGATGTCGTCGGTGCGCTCGACGCCTTCGTCGGCGGTCGCGAAAGGAGGGTGGACCTTGCCGAGGTCAACGGCCGCGTATTCGTCAACAACGCCTCGATCGGCCTTTACGCCGAGGCCGTCCAGCGCGAGGGCTATCGGGAGGCGAAGCTGCGGACCATCCTCGACACGCTGCCCGAGACGCTGGGGCCCGAGGGCAAAGGAGTGGACCTGCGCTGGACTGGGCCCCGAGGGCATGAGCATTCCTCCGGCGCGGCGATCCTCGTCTCCAACAATCGCTACCGCCTCGGGCGCGCGGTCGGCTCGGGCACCCGACCGAGGATCGACGACAAGCTGCTGGGGATCGCCGTTGCTTCTGCGCCGGTTGCAGGCCGGCACCTCTTCCAGCGGCCTTGGCGAGAGTGGTCTGCACCCGCCTTCGAGGTCGACGCAGACGGCCCGATCGCTGCGGGCATCGACGGCGAGGCCGTAACGCTGGACGCGCCGCTGCGCTTCAAGATCTTGCCGGCGGCGCTAGAGGTGCGGATCGCCGCCGCACATCCCGGAGCCTCTCCGTCCGCAGCGATGCCCGAGGGCGCCTGGGAGACCGTTCGCGCGCTTGCGCGGATTGCCGTACGGGGACGGCGGAACGCTCGGGAACATCGTCCCGATGAGTGACTGGCTCAGCGAGGCGAAGGCGGTTGATACCGCCGTCTATGGAGCGATTGCTGCCAGCGATACCCCTTCGCTGGACGTCGCCATGCGCGGCCTCTCCCGCGCCGCCGACCACAGCAAGCTCTGGTTCGCTGCCGCGGCCGCGTTGGCCCTGCTTGGCGGGCCCAGCGGCCAGCTTGCGGCTCGGAAGGGCCTCGTCTCGCTCGGCATCGCCTCCGGCTTTGCCAACCTCGTCGCCAAGCCGCTGACCACCCGGCGGCGGCCCGCGAGGAAAGAGGCCGAGGAGCTCACGAGGCGCCACGTCCAGATGCCGCGCTCGAGCTCTTTCCCCTCCGGTCACGCCGCCTCCGCCTTTGCCTTCGCCACCGGCGCCGCCAACGCGCAGCCGATGCTCTCGGCGTCGCTGCGGGCCCTGGCGACGCTGGTCGGGTACTCCCGAGTCCATACCGGTGTCCACTATCCGGCGGACGTGCTCGCTGGTGCGTTCATCGGGGTAAGCGCGGCGGAGCTGGCCGGCCACCTGCTGGACCGCTGAGCGTGCGGCGGAACACAGACGCCTGAAGCTAGATTGAGCCGGCTATGAACATTCGGATCGTCTGGCGTGCCCTGCTTGTCCTAATGCTGGACGCGCTCTCCCTGCTGCTGCTCTCTGAGGTCCTCAACGGCTTCGTCCTAGACGGTGCCCTGGCCGCGCTTGGTGCGGCGGCAGCGATCGGCTTGCTCAACGCGCTGATCTGGCCCGTCCTGGCGCGGATCACGCTGCCGCTCACGGTTCTCACCCTGGGCGGCGCGGCGCTGCTCCTCAACGGCATCCTCGTCACCTTCGCCGTCAACCTCCTGCCTGGCGCCCACCTCGACGGGGTGCTCGAGGGGATCGTCGTCACGGTGGCGATGACGGCGCTCACCGCGGGCTTCTACTCGCTGCTGGCGATCGATGAAGACGACTCCTGGTACCGCAACGTCGTCGGCCGGCAGATGCGGCGGCGGGGGCAGAGGGTGGAGAGCGAGGTGCCGGGCGTCCTCTTTCTGGAGATCGACGGTCTCGCCCACGACGTCCTGCACCGGGCGCTGGCAGCCGGCGACGCGCCCAACCTCGCCGCCTGGTTGCGCCGCGGCTCCCACCGGTTGAGCAGGTGGGAGACCGACTGGTCCTCGCAGACCGGCGCCTGCCAGGCGGGCCTGCTACACGGCTCCAACGAGGACATGCCCGCCTTCCGCTGGTGGGAGAAGGACCGCGGCGCGGCGATCGTCACCAACCACCCGCGCGACGCCGAAGAGCTGGAGCGGCGGCACTCCGACGGGCGCGGGCTGCTGCACGCGGGCGGCGCCAGTCGCGCCAACATCCTCTCCGGCGACGCGCCGCACTCGATGCTGACGATGAGCACGGTGCTGCACCGCCGCCGGCCGATCGGAGTCGACTACGCGGCCTACTTCGCTCGTCCCTACGCGGTCGCGCGCACGCTCGTGCTGGCGCTCGTCGACGTCTTCCGCGAGCGCCGGGCGGTGCGGCGGCAGCTCCGCGACGACGTCCGTCCGCGGATCGCCAGGTCGCGGTCCTATGCCGCTGTGCGCGCCTGGGCCACCGTGGTCCAGCGCGACCTCCAGGTCGCCAGCGTCGTCGGCGACCTCCTCGCCGGCCGCCCTCTCGTCTACACGACCTTCCTCGCCTACGACGAGGTAGCCCACCACTCCGGGATCGAACGCGACGACGCCCTCGCCGTGCTGCGCGACCTCGACCGCCAGATCGCCAGGATCGCCCTCGCCTGCGCCGACGCTCCGCGCCCCTATCGGCTGGTCGTCCTCTCCGACCACGGCCAGTCGCAGGGAGAGACCTTCCGCGACCGCTACGGGGAGACCCTCGAGGACCTGGTGCGCTCGGCCTGCGACCCCGAGAGCACGATCGCGGTCGAGGAGGGCGAGGACGACGCGCTCGCCTACCTCAGCGCCGGCCTGACCGAGGTCGCCCGCGACGACACGATCGCGGCGCGCACCGTTCGCACCGCGACCCGCGGACGCCGCGATGACGGCGTGGTGACTCTGGACGCCGAGGTCCGCGAGGAGGTGGACCGGGCGCACGGGGGCGAGGTGCCCGAGCTCTCGGTGATGGCCTCGGGCTGCCTCGGCTTGATCAGCTTCCCCCTCGAGCCCGACCGGGTCTCCCTGGAGCGCCTCGAGGCGCTCTACCCGCTGCTGGTCCCGGCCCTCCGCGACCACCCCGGGATCGGCTTCGTCCTGGTCCGCTCGGAGCGCTGGGGGGCGATCGCGATCGGGGCCCAAGGCACCCACTTCCTCGACCAGGATCGGGTCGAGGGCGAGGACCCGCTGGAGCCGTTCGGACCGTACGCCGCCGACCATCTGCGGCGCACCGACGGCTTCCCCCACTGCGCCGACCTGATGGTCAACAGCACCTATTGGCCCGAGTTCGGCGAGGTCGCCGCCTTCGAGGAGCTGGTCGGCTCGCACGGTGGCATGGGCGGGACCCAGGCGCATCCCTTCGTGCTGCATCCGGCCGAGCTCACCTGGCCCGAGGAGGACGTGGTCGGCGCCGAGCGGGTCCACCGGGTCTTCCGAGGCTGGCTCGACGGCCTCGGCCACGACGGCTACGCGAGCGAGGTCGTCTCGCCCGGCGCCAGCACACGCAGCTCCGACTGAGGCGCCAGCTCGCGCATCCAGCGAGCGAGCGCACGCGGGGGCAAGCGCAGTGGCTCGGGACGCAGCCGCGCCAGGCCGAGCGGGTAGAGCGTTCCCCAGTGGATCGGCACCACGGCCCGCGGCGAGAGCAGCGCAGCCGCTCGCGCCGCCCGCTCGGGGTTGAGGTGGCCGGCGCCGATGTTCGTGCCCCAGCCCCAGATCGGCAGCAAGGCGAGGTCGAGCTCGCCGGCGCCGATCGTCTCCATGCCGTCGAAGAGATCGGTGTCGCCGGCGAAGTAGATGCGTCGCTGTCCACTCAGTTCGAAGCCGACCGCCCGCGAGGCCCGCTCGAAGCGCCGCCCGCTGGGTGGGTGATTCGCCTCGGTCGCGGTGACGCGGACGCCGCCGACGGCGGCGGAGTCACCGGGGGCGAGCTCACGGACGTCGGCGAAGCCGAGCCGCGCGAGGAAGTCCCCCGCTCCCGGTGCGGCGAGCGCCGGCACCGTTCTGCTCAGCCGGCGCAGCGAGGGCACGTCGGCGTGGTCGTGGTGCAAGTGGGAGATCAGCACCGCGTCGACGCCTTCCGCCAGTCGCGGGTCGGGAGGCGCCCCGTGGCGACGCAGCGGACCGACCCGGCGCCGCAGCACCGGATCGGTGAGCAGGCGGACGCCGTCCATCTCGACCAGGACGGTCGCGTGGCCGACGTAGGTGAGCCGAGCCGCCGCGGTCACCGTGCGGCTCCGCTCCGGCCGTGTCGGGGGCGCCGCGTATCGTCCAGCGTCTCGATGAGCCCAAGGCGCGCTATCCGAGGACGGCTGTGGCGCCCCGGCGGCGAGAGCGCGCCCCCCGAAGAAGAAGTGATCGAGATCGATCCCGCCGAGCTGAGCGGGATCTTCTCCGCACCGGCCTGGTTGCGCGACCTCGGCTTCAGCGCCTGGCTGCTGGTCGGGGTGGGTGCGGCGCTGGTCGGGGCGATCTTCCTGCTGGCGCAGACGCAGACGATCGTGATGCCGGTGGTGACGGCGGCGATCGTCGCCTCTGTCACCGTGCCGATGGTCGACTGGCTGAAGCGCCGCGGGGTGCCGAGGGGAGCCGGCGCCGTGCTCGTCTTCCTCGGCATCGTTTTGATCGGCGTTGGCGTCGGCATCATCGTCATGAGCGGCATCGCCAGCCAGGCTGACAGCCTCAGCGGGAGACTCCACGCCGGCGCGGACGAGATCGAGTCGTGGGTCAGGGATCTGGGCGTGGCTTCGTCCACCGCCGCTGACGCCAACCAGCACGCGAGCGCCTCGATCAGCGCCGGCTTCAAGGCTCTTACCGGCGGCCTCCTCGGCACTGTCGACAGGCTCGCCGGGCTGGCCGTCTTCCTCTCCTTCGCCGCCCTCAGCCTCTTCTTCATGCTCAAGGACGCGCCGACGATTGGCAGGTTCGTCGAGCGCCACCTCGGCATGCCGGTCCCGCTCGCCCGCACCGTGATGGGGCAGGTGTCCCGCTCCCTGCGCGGCTACTTCGCCGGGGTCACGATCGTCGCCGCCTGGAGCGCGCTGCTGGTCGGCGCGGGGGCGCTGCTGCTCGGGGTGCCGCTGCCCGGGACGATCGCCGTCGTCACCTTCCTCGGCGGCTATGTGCCCTATCTCGGCGCTTGGGCGGCGGGGGCTTTCGCGGTCCTGATCGCCCTGGGTGGCCAGGGGCCTGAAGCGGCCCTGGCGATCGCGGTAATCGTCCTGCTCGCCAACGGCGTGCTCCAGCAGCTGGTCCAGCCGATCGCCTACGGCGCCGCCCTCGACCTGCATCCCCTGGCGGTCCTGATCGTCACCATCGCCGGCGGCTGCCTCTTCGGCACCATCGGCCTCGTCCTCGCCGCCCCCCTCGTCTCCGCCGCGGCCAGGATCTCCACTGAGCTCAGCGCCTCCCGTTCCTCGCCAGAGCGAGCCGAGCCCGCCCCGCCCGGCGAGTGAAGAAATCTTTGCCTGAATACCGAGAGGCGATTAGAGTGATCCTGGCGAGCAGCTGCCGAGCTGCCGGCCCGGAATGAGAACGGAGCCGCACCGCCTCGAGGAAGGAGAATTCAATGGAGGCTGGTCAGAGTTCAAGGCTACCTGTCGGAGGACAGCGTTGACCGTCAACTGGACTGAGCAGGAGGGATGACCGTGCTACTCGCAGACATCAGCTTCGGCGAAGGACTGCTCTTCATCTTTGAGTTCTTTCTGCTTTTCGCCTGGCTCTGGATTCTTATCTCGATCATCTCGGACCTCTTTCGCGACCACGAGCTGTCGGGAGTGGCGAAGGCCGTTTGGGTGTTCTTCTTGGTCTTCCTGCCGTTCCTTGGAGTACTGCTCTATCTGATCGTTCGCGGCGATGGGATGCGCGACCGCACGATCAAGGCTCAGGTAGATGCCAAGAAAGAGTTCGATAGCTATGTTCGAGAGCAGGCGCAGGCCGGCTCTCCCGCAGATGAACTTCACAAGCTCGCCGAGCTGAAAGACAAAGGAGCGCTTTCGGCCGAGGAGTTCGACCGGGCAAAGTCGAAGTTGCTTGCCTGAGTGGCTGCTCGGCGTCTCCGAGGCTAGCCCCTTCCGGCGCCGCCCTCCAATCGAATTGCAGCGATCGCCGCCTCAATGGAGGGATAGAAGTGATCTTTGTCGAGCGTGTCCATCAGTCCGTACCGCAACGTCAGCTGCTTGAGGCGATCGCGCAACTCGACGAAGGCGAGGTGTATCCCGGATGCGTTCAGCTCGCGGTCGAGCTGCTCGAGTATCTCTGCGGCGGTCACGTCAACGTCGGTGATGGCCTCGCACTGCAGGACGATCCAGTCGGGCTCGCGCTCGCGCGCGAGCCGCCTGATCTCATCGCGGAACCTTCCCGCGTTGGCGAAGAACAGCGGCGCCTCCCAGCGGTATACGACAACGCCTGGGACCTCCCTCGCGTCGGGGTAGGCGGTGACGTCGTGCCATCCCTCCGTTCGCTCGGGGCGTCCCAGAACCGCACCATGCGGCCACCAGTTGCGGCGAAAGAAGAGGATGATCGCTAGCAGGACTGCAACCACGATTCCCTGCAGGACGCCGAGGAGCACGACCCCGGCCGTGGCCACCAGGGACACGCCGAGCGCGCTTCTGCGCATCTCGTAATAGCGACGCAGCAGGGGCAGGTTCATCAGCGATATCGCGGCGGCGATCACCACCGCCGCAAGCGCCGCTTGCGGCAGGTCGGCGAGCAGTGAGTTCAGGAAGAGAAGGAGAGTCGCGACCAGCCCGGCCCCGACCAGGCCGGCCAACTGGGTCTTCGCCCCCGACTGCTCGGCGACGGCGGTCCTCGAGCCGCTCGTCGAGACCGCGAACCCCTGAAAGAAGCCGGCCGCCACGTTCGCGGCCCCGACGCCGATCATCTCCTGATCAGGCTTGACCTCATCTCCGCGCCGGGCCGCGAAGCTGGTCGCGGTCGCGATCGTGTCGGTCAGCGATACCAGGGTGATTCCGAGCGCCGCCAGAAGCAGCGTCGGGACGTCGCCGGCGTCCGTCCAGGGAAGTCCGGGGGTGGGCACGCCCTGGGGCAGGGATCCGACCGTCGTGACCCCGTGGTCGGCCAGGCCAAGGGCCGCCGAAACGACGGTGGCCGCCACGACTCCCACGAGGATCGCCGGCAGGCGCTTGCTGAAGATCGGGAGCACGAGCAGGATGCCCAAGACCGCGATCCCGAGCACGAGCGTGGTGGTGTGCGTCTGGCCGAGACCTTCCACGAACGCCTTCAGCTCGCCGAGGAACGAGTCGGCGTCGGTTGAGAAGCCGAACAGCTTCGGCAGCTGTCCGACGATGATCGTGATCCCGAGGCCGTTCATGTAGCCGACCTGCACCTCCTTCGAGAGCAGGTCGGCGACGAACCCGAGCTTGCCGAGGCCGAGGCCGATCTCGATCAGACCGACGAAGATCGCGAGCATGCCCGCCAGGACGATCGCCGACCCCGGGTCTCCCACGACCAGCAGGGGCGTGATCGAAGCGAGGATGAGAGGCGAAATCGAGGAGTCGGGCCCGAGCACGAGGACCCGTGAAGGCCCGAAGAGGGCGTAGCCCACCAGGCAGGCGATCGTCGTGTAGAGGCCGGTAACTGCTGGCAGGCCGGCGAGCTCTGCGTAGGCCATTCCCTGCGGGACCAGGATTGCGGCCAGCACCACTCCCGCCACCAGATCAGGTCGAGCGGATTGGCCGGGGTACTGTTGGATGAGCCTGATCCCAGGCACCCAGCGGTTCAGTCGGCCGGAGCGGTGAAGTCGCCTTCCTGAATCCACAGACCTGCTCCTCTGCATGGTTGTCCCAGTTCGGTCGTGCCCCGAACAAGGGGCGATCATGCGCATCTTCTGTCCTACCACAGGAAGTGACAAGCGGGAGCGCTGTATCCGCGACAGCATTTAGGCAGGAGCCCCTTCGGCTCCCGGAAGGGGGCGCGGCCTTGACCCGGCTCAGACGAGAACGGTCTCGCCTGAGCCCGACGGCTTGGGTTCCGGCAGGCGCATCATGCGGAAGGAGTTGAAAAGACCGATGAGGCCGGCGAGGAGCGGAATCAGCAAGGCCACCTGAAGAGCGATTGGTCGTGCATCCGTGTTGATGCTGATGATCTCGTCCTGGGTTGCCTGCGGCTCATCGGCGAGCAGCTTCTCCAATGAGGTATTGGTCATCACCTCAGCGTCGTCCTCGAGGGCCTTTGCCACACGCTCCTTCTCGGCCGGGGCAAGCACCGTGCTGTCGTCCGACATCTGGGTGAAGGCGACGGAGAGGGTTGCCAGCAAGATGGCTCCGGCGAACGCCAACCCGAACGACAGCCCGAATGAGCCCGCCGCGGAGTTCAGGCCCGCAGCCTCGCTGACGCGCTCCTCGGAGATCGGGGCCAGCGTGTAGTTGTTGAGCTGGGACACCAACAGGCCCAATCCCAATCCCGCGATCACCAGCGGGACCACGAGGGCCCAGCCGGAGTCCGCGCGCGGCACGATCGGGATCAAGAGGGCGATGCCAGCGGAAAAGAGGGCGAATCCAAATCTGATCAGGGTGCTCGGGCGTCGCGCTCCCGCCTTCCTCGCCGCCAGGATCGCCATTCCGAACATGCTGAGCGAGAGCGGCGCCAGCGAGAGCCCGGCCTCCATCGCGTTGTACTCGAACACCATCTGCAGGTAGATCGGCAGAGCGATCATGGTGCCGCCCAGGGCGATCTGTTGGAGCGTCTGTTGGGAGATCCCGAGCCTGAAGACTTTGGACTTGAACAGGTCCGGGTCAACCAGCGTTGGCTTGCCTTCACGCTTGCGGCGCCGGAGCCAGTAGACGAGCGCCGCGAGCGCGACCCCTCCGATCGCCATCAGCTCGGCAACGGCCTCGCCACCCTCCTGCCAGACCAGGATGCTGAGCACGATCCCGCCCATCGCGAAGACGGACAGGACCGCTCCAAACGCGTCAACGTGCCGAGGCCCTTTGTAAGGCACATCGCGGACCAGCCCCATGCCGGAGAGAACGACCACGATGACCACGACCTCGAGCGCGAAAGCGAGTCGCCAGGTGAGGTAGGTGGTGATGAAGCCTCCAAGCAGCGGTCCGACCGCAGCGGCGATCGCTGCTGCGGCCCCGACCAGGGCGTAGGCCTTCTTTTGGGCCGCCCCCTCGAAGTTGCCGTGGATCAGCGACTGCATGGCGGGCAGCATCAGCGACGCCCCGAGCCCACCTACGATCGCCCAGAAGATGACGACCGGGGCAAGGCTCTGGGTCAATGCCATCGCCGAGGCGCCGGTCGCGTAGGCGAGCAGACCGAACGTGTACGCCCGCTTTCGTCCGATCAGGTCGCCGACCTTGCTCCCGATAAGGATGAACGCGGCCGACACCAACGCCTCCAGCGCGATGGCGGATTGGAGCCCGCTGACGGTCGTGTCGAGGTCGCGAACCACCGCGGAGATCGAGACGTTCATCAGCGACGTGTCGACGACGAGCACGAACATTGCCATCGCCAAAAGCACGGCAAGTCGTGGATTGCCCGATTCCTCCTTCGGCGGAGTGCCGCCTCCCTCGATCTCGGTCAACGGCGAGCCCTCACACGCTGACCCTATAGGCGGGATCGCGATCGCGATCCCGCTCGCGCGGCCGCCCGATCCGCGTTAGGGTCGAATGACCATCGAAGCCGAGAGTTCCCCCGAGGGAAGCGCTTCAGGACACCGTCGCATCGTCGCGGCGCTGTTGGTTCTCGCCACCTTGGTCGCGTTCTTGGCCATCTTCTCGGTCTGGGTCAACCGCCAGGCGCTCAACACCGACAACTGGGTCAACACGAGCGAGAAGCTCCTCCAGAACGAGGAGGTCAAGTCCCAGCTCTCCAACTACCTCGCCGACCAGCTCTTCGCCAGTGTGGACGTGCAGGCCGAACTGGAAAAAACGTTTCCGCCGCGGCTAGCGCCCCTGGCCGGTCCAGCCGCTGGGGCCCTGAATCAGCTCGCTCCCCAAGTAGCAGAGAGGGCGCTGGAAACCTCGCAGGCCGAAAGCCTCTGGAGCGCGGCGAACCGTGGCGCCCACGAAACGCTGTTGAAGATCCTGAACGACGAGGGCTCGGCGGTCTCAACCAGCGGTGGCGAAGTGACGCTGGATCTCAAGTCGCTGGTCTCAGAAAGCGGCGGCCAGCTCGGGGTCGCCGGCAAGCTCGCCTCGAAAGTCCCGGCCGATGCCGGCCAGCTGACGATCCTCAAGTCCGATCAGCTCTCGATGGCGCAGGACATCAGCAAGCTGGTCAGGCGCCTGCCGATCGTCCTCACCCTCTTGGCGGTGTTCCTCTATGGACTTGCGATCTACCTCGCCGGGCCGCGGCGCAGGCAGGCATTGCGCTCGGTTGGCTTCGGCTTCGTCGTCGCCGGTGTTCTCAGCCTCCTCCTTCGAGGGATCGCCGGGAACACGGTGATCGACGCTTTGGCGGGGAACGAATCGGTCAAGCCCGCCGTGGAAGCCGTCTGGAGCATCGGCACCGCGCTGCTGGTGACCGTTGCCGTCTCGGCGATCACCTTCGGCATCCTCCTCGTCATCGCCGCCTGGCTTGTAGGACCGACCCGCATCGCCACGGCCCTGCGACGCGAGGCCGCTCCCTACCTGCGGGAGCGACGGGGCACGACCTACGCGGTGGTTGCCTTCGTCTTCCTTGTGCTTGTCCTCTGGGCGCCGGTCGCCGCTTTTGAGAAACCAATCGGACTCCTTCTGCTGGCAGCTCTGATGGTGCTTGGGACGGAGGTCCTGCGGCGCCAGGCCGAAGCGGAATTCCCGGACGCGAGCTTCGGAGGATTCGGGGACCGGGTGCGAGCGTGGAGTCCGGGACGAGCGGCTGCGGAGCCCTCAGCACCGCCGCAAGAGAGCAAGGTCGAGCAGATCGAGCGGCTTTCGGCCCTAAGAGAGAAGGGGGCGCTGAGCGAGGAGGAGTTCGAAGCGGCGAAGACCGAAGTGCTCGGTCCCTAATCGGAGTAGAGGGTCCCGTTGGAGTAACCGGTTGGATCCCAGCGCTTAGCGCGACGCCCGTCGACGCCAGCGGCGTCTACCTCTTCGCATTTCCTCTCGACGCAGCGCATCGCCGATCAGCCAGAACATCGGCGGCCAGAGGCCGACGAAGAGAGCTCGGCGTTCCGCGTTCCCTCGTTCGTCCTCGCCGATGGTCTTGGCCCGAATCCAGAGGACGATGCAAAGCAGGATGGAGCTGATCGAGAGCACATAGAGGTGATGACCTCGAGGTCGCAGCCTGCTCGGTTCAGGAAGTGACACAGCGACAAGTGTGACCGATCCCTATGTCCGCCCAGGCTTTGTGTCTGCCCCGGAGGGGTAGACCGGTGCAAGTGTCGCCTCCTCAATCTCCAGGCAAGCGCTGGGCCACTGCCGCCCGATGGCCGGTCGGCGTCGGGCTGGCGTCCTGGCGCTACATGTGGAGCACTACACCGATGCATCGGTGGGAGATGAGCGGTTCCTGGCCCGTCGACGCACCACCCGACCTTCCGGCCGGGACGGACCAGGGCGAGCTGCAGCGCTTCGAGCAGGGCGTGGGCACGCTGTTTCACCGGATCTATCGCACGCGGATCGTCGGCTCGACGCTGACTCCGGAGCGGCTGATGGGGCGGATGTCGGAGAACCTCGACGGCGTCGCGCCTTCGGAGTTCGCGACCTTCCAGAAGATCGAGGGTGAGAAGGGCGCCCTGCACAGCGGCAACCGCTACGTGGTCCGAATGCCCGGTCCCTGGGATGGGCCCGTCCAAGTCGTTGCCGCTGATGCCACCTCGTTTCGGCTGGCTACCCTCCCCGGGCACCTCGAGGCAGGCCAGATCGAGTTCCGAGTCAGCTCGGACTACCGCTCGCTCTGGTTTGAGATCGAGTCCTGGGCCCGCAGCGGCGACCGCCTCAGCGACGCCCTCTACGCTCGTCTGCGCATCTCCAAGGAGGTCCAGCTGCACATGTGGTCCTCGGTCCTGCGCAAGATCGTCGGGTTGGCCGAGGGGAAGATGGAGGGAGGCATCGTGATCGTGACCCGCACGGTCAAGCCGAGCGCGCTTCCGGGAGGACGCAGGGACGATCGGCCCAGTCGGCGAACTGCTCGCCGCCTCACCGCCCTGGATGCCCGTCGCCTCAACTTCGACGAGGCGACGATCGAGGATCGCGCCGCTGAGAGCGGCTGGCACCTCGACGACATGGTCGAGCCGCTGCCCCACGAGGGCTCGGGGCCGCCTGCCGAGGGAGAGACTTGGGAGGTCGCAAGACAGATCATGGACAGCTACCAGCTCGCCGATCCGGGGGTCGTCACCGCCACCTATGACGAAGCCACGCCGCTGTCGGGTCGCGACATGTTGCTGCGAATCAGGTTCATGGGATTGCGCCTGCGAGTCGGGGTGAGGATCGGCGACGTCTACGAGGAGACCCGAGATCTGGAAGGACGGCGGGTCCATGTCTTCGGCTGGAGCTACAGCACCCTGGAAGGCCACTTCGAGCAGGGCCGGATGCACTATGAGCTCTGGAAGTGGCTCGACAGTGGCGACGTCGAGTTTCATCTGAGGGCGATCTCGCGAGCTGCCCGAACCGGTCCAGTCCTCTCGCGACTCGGGTTCAGGCTCTTTGGCCGCCCCCGCCAGCTGCGCTTTTACCGGCAGGTCTGTCGCCGGATCCGGAGGCTGACGGAGGCCCAGCTCGAGACCGAGCGCGTGGCCTCGGTTGCTCGGCTACCCGTCCGGCGAGCAACCTGAGGGCGATGCTGATCGGCGTGAATATGAACTCATCCTTGGCTTTCCTCCGTCAGGTGGTCTTCTGTTCCTTGGGCTCGCTGCGCGGCTCGAGCTGGATCTCTCGCTCCGCCCTCGGGCGGCCCTCTTCGATCTCGAGGCTGCGCTCGCGCTCGGCGTTCAGCTGGTGGCCGAAGAGAATCGCCAGGTTGCTGATCCAGAACCAGACCAGCAGGGCAACGAGGCCGCCAAGGGTGCCGTAGGTCTTGTCGTAGGAGCCGAAGTTGGCGACGTAGAAGGCGAAGGCGGCCGAGGCGAGCGCCCAGACGATGATCGCGACCAGGCTCCCCGGCGTCACCCATTTGAATCCGCGCAGCTTCACGTTCGGCGATGCGTAGTAGAGGAGCGCGACCATGAGCAGGAAGATCGCCACCATCGCTGGCCACTTGGCGATGTTCCAGACGCTGACCGCGGTGTCGCCGAGGCCGATCGGGCCAGCCACCGCCTCGACCACCGGTCCGGTCATGACCAAGGCCAAGGCGAGAACCGCCATCAGGACGACCATCACCAGCGTCACGGCGAGCTGCAGCGGGCGCAGCTTCCAGAACGGCCGCCCCTCGGGCGTCTCGTAGATGACATTCGAGGCGCGCATGAAGGCGCCGACGTAACTCGAGGCCGACCAGAGCGCCACCGCCAGGCCCGCAATGAAGGCAAAGCCTGCGGCGCTCTGGTTGGAGGCGATCGATTCGATCGGGCCGGAGAAGGTCTCTGCTGCCGATGCCGGGCCGATTTCAGCGACGATTTCAGTCAGGCTCTCGGTCGTGCTCTTGGGGTCCCCGACCAGCCCGATCAGAGAGATCATCGCGATCAGGGCCGGGAAGAGGGCAAGCAGGCCGTAGTAGGTGAGGGCGGCGGCCCAGTCGGTGAGGTTGTCCTCCATGAACTCGGTCGCCGTTCGCTTGAGCGTGGCGAAGATGCCTGGCGTCGGCCCCCGCGCCCTCGGGCCGATAGTCGCGGCGCACGCCACGGCCCCGTTCATCGCGACAGCAGCCTCGCCGAATACGACGCCCGCCACAAACACACCGACGAAGGCCAACGGCACGGGGTTCTCCTTGGCGAGCCGCTGTGCCTGCTGCACGCCTTCCGTGGCGGAGTCGGGAGCGACTTCCTTTGCCTTGTCGCTCAGCTCCTTTGCCTTCGCACTCAGCCTGTCCCTTCAGCTCCTCGGCCTTCGCCTGGGCCTGCTTTTTCACGTCGGTCTTCTCGGCCATCGCGGCCACGGTCTCACCCAGCTCCTCACGGGTCTGCTCGATGTCCTCGCGAATCTCCTCCGGCTCGCGCGACTCCTCGGCGCCCGTCGCGGTCGAAGATTTCCCTCTCTCTGAAGCGCTCATGCTCTTCCCTCCTTGGCCTTTTCCTTGGTCGACTCCACGTCTTCCTTGATGCTTTCGGCGGTCTGCTCGGGTACCGGCGGCGTCGCGGCCTGAACCTTGGAGCGGCCGACGAGGGCCAGCGCCCCCGCGATCACCAGATAGACGACCGCCACGATCAGGGCGGCAAGCCACCCCTCGAGCGCAGTCGCCAGCCCAAGGATCGCCGCCGCGGTCACGGCGCCCAGCGCGAGAAGGG
The DNA here is from genome assembly GCA_963807425.1 of uncultured Solirubrobacterales bacterium. Lineage (GTDB taxonomy): Bacteria > Actinomycetota > Thermoleophilia > Solirubrobacterales > 70-9 > VRUE01. The sequence continues at coordinate 49,182 of CAWEBZ010000011.1, forward strand.
CGATCAGCCCGGCGGCGCTGAAAGCGCCGGCACCGATCCCGAGTCGCTTGCCCTTGATGGCCATCTCGGCCTTGGCGAGCTCGATCTCCTTCTGGGCAAGCCTGGTCGTCTGCTTGGTCAGCTGCTGCATGAGCTCGGAGACGGAGCGCTCCTCGGCCTCAGAAGGGACACCCGTCCTGCGGGTGAAGCTCGTGTCGGTTTGAGCCATTCGACGCTCCTTCGGGTCGCGGATTCGGCTATCTGACCTGTCGCAGATCTCTCTGTCCACCTTGACGAGGTCGAATCGTCGAGGTCGCGCAATTTGGTTCAAATGGCACACTCATTAGAGGACAAGGTGTTCCACTTCGCCTCTAGCGGTGGGGACGAGCCTGGAAGCCGCTCCTACGTTGACAAAGGAACGGAAGGAATCCATGGCAAGGCAGGCACAAGAAAGCAAGCAGACGGATTTGCGTCGAGCCGACGCCCTGCGCAACGACGAGCGCATCTTGGAGGCAGCGAAGCGACTCCTCGAGCAGTCCCCCTCGGCAACCCTTTCCGACATCGCCATCGCGGCCGGCGTCTCGCGCTCGACGCTCTACCGACGCTTTCCCGACAGGGACGCACTGATCTCAAAGCTCGACTCACGCCCCCAAGACGGGGCCGTCCAGCTCGCCGAGAGTGGGGAGGGGCCGCTTCCGGCCGGCCACCTAGGTCGGCAGCGCTCCCTGGCACTGGACGCGATCCACGTCTTTGACGTGGTGCCGCCCGCTTTGCTCCCCGAGCAGCTCGTGGCCGAGGCACAGCGCATCGCCGAGGTGCCAGTCGCTCTCTATGTCCTCGACATCGACGGCAGCCACCTCCTCCACATGGCGGGGTCGACGCGGCTGGGCGAAGAACTGGAGGCTCCTTTCGCGATCGGGCCGGAGCTCGATGCGGACGGCATTGCCACCCTCCGCAACGAGCTCGCCGAGTACCGGGGTGTCGAGCTGTTCGCGCTGTGGCTTCGCGGCCGTGCCATCGGCGCCTTGATCGCGTTCGGTCATCCGCGTGAGCCCCTGACCGAGCTCGCGCGTCAGGCGGCTGCGGCAGTGACCCTCGCCGATCGCTACACCGACGCATTCGCCAGCGCTCAGAGGGGAAAGCAGCCGAAGGCCGCCGCGGAGATCCAGCAGAGCCTGCTGCCGCCCCGTATCTCCCGCGTCACCGGCGCAGAAGTCGCCGGCAACGTCCTGCCGACTTATGAGGTGGCCGGCGATTGGTTCGACGTCGTGGAGAATCAGGATGGAGTCTGGATAACGCTCGCCGATGGCCTTGGCGGAAGCACACGCGCCGCCGCCAGCAGCGCAGTTGCTCTCGGAGCCCTGCGGGCGAGCAGGCGCAGCGGGGCCACCATCGGCGAGGCACTCATGGTCATCCATCAGACGCTTCGCGAGATGCCGGGCCCCCGGGCCGAGATGGCGGCGATCGTCGCTCACTGGGATCCGACCACGCATCAGCTGGAAATCGCCAACTGCGCTCACGTCGCGCCACTGATTCTGCGTGAGGACGGGACGACCGAGCCCCTCCGGATGCCCTCAGCTCACGGGCTCGGCGGCCGTGCGACCCCCAAGCCAAGCGAGCACTCCAGCACTCTCTATGCCGGCGATCGTTTGCTGATGGTCTCCGACGGCGTGGTCGAAGAGGGAGAGGGGCAGGCCGGCCTGGGCATGGAGGGCATCGCCAACGCGGCACTCCGCTCTGCCGCGCGGATCGGCGGCCGACACTGTGCGCGAGGTCCATCGTGCGGTAGTCGCCAAGCGGGGAGGGGAGCTCTCCGACGATGCGACCGCAGTTTGCCTGTCCATCGGCTAGTCCGAAGCAGACCCTCGCGATGCGTTGGTTAGCTCAAAGCTGGGTAACGGAGGAATGTCAACTACTTAGAGGAGGCCATCAATGACAGCTGAGGAGACCGGCGAGGTCACTGGCACCAAGGACAAGGACTACAACGTCATCTGGTTCACCGAGCAGTGCCTCGGCAACGTGCTCAGGCTCGAGACCTACATCGAGGATGCCGATCGCGAGGGCGACTCCGATCTGGCCGACTTCTTCCGGCGCGCGCAGGAGACGAGCCGCAAGGGTGCCGAGCAGGGAAAGGATCTTCTCCGCAGCAGGCTCGCTTCTTAGCGGCCTGCAGCTGGGGGCCAGCTCTCTAATTACTTGCAGTTGGAGCAGGAGCACGACGACGATGGCAGTGGGCGTGCCGAAGAGACTGAGGCGAGCGAAGAAACGGCTGAAGATGCCCTCGTAGCCCACGCTTTGGAAGAGGAAAAGTCCGACCACGTGGGCGAGGTTGACCAACGCCATGGCGAGCGCGATCAGAATCGACGCAGCGCAGGCCGCGCCGAGGCGGCCTTCCTCGAGATCGTTGCCGCCGGTTGCGTCGCCGACACACTCGGCGGCCAGGGCTCCGAGGGCCAGGGTGCCGACGATGGCAACGAGAATGCCGATCACATCGCGTCGCGACAGGGGGGGCAAGTTGTAGGAGGGGCGCCAACCTTCCTTGCGGCCGGCGCCGGGCTCCGAGCTCTTTACGTCGAGCACTTCGGGCTCTTCGTCACGGTTCACGACGAGCTCGGTGACAGGTAGGTCAAAGTCGCGTTCGGCCTGCTCGAGCAGGCCCTGCTCGGCAAAAGCTCCTTCGTCATCCCGATGGGCAACGACGAGGATCTGCTCGGGATCGAACTTGATGATCTCGTCGCTGATCGCCTGGACGGGGTCGGAATCGCCGACCTCTCCGTCGGCGCTGAACCCGGCGCTCCGCAGCTCCTGGAGAGCGCCTTGCAGGCGCTCGCGAGCTGGCTCGATCGCATCGTCGATGTCTCCCATCGTGTGCTTCAGCCCGGAGTCGGCAAGGGCCGGAGCCACGACGAAGACTTGCGAGATATCTTTGTCGAGATGGGCGAGGAGCACGTTGCGGAGCTCACTGCCGGCAACTTGCTCATTGACGACCACGAGCGCACGCTTTGCCGGCGAGGAGGCATCACTCGTCGGGCACATGGTCTTCTAAGGTCAACTGCCTGCTGCCGCGAATCGCGATGATTCGCATCATTCGCATCTCAGGCCCAGTGCGCGAAGTGCGCGAGCCTTGACCGCGGATCGCTCGTAGCGCTTTCACTGTGTGGGCCAGGGAAGGCGCCGAGCGCTGTCCCTGTACCGCGTTCCACGATCTCCTCCCTCTGAGCATGGCCAGGGGCTACCCAGTAACGCCAAGCGACGAAACATAGAACGGAGAAACAGGTCTACTTTGCCGGCGAGGGCAGCTCAGCCGTTTCCCGCCTCGTTCGTCGGGTAGCCCGAGACGGACCAACGATCAAGGGAGAGAGATGGCGGATTTGAACGAGCGCGACGCGAAGCTGGTCCAGTACCTGAGCGAGGCATTTGGCAAGGAGAAGGAACTGGAAACCAGCCTCGAGGCACATATCGCGATGACCACCAAGGCGCCGTACAAGAAGCGGCTCAAAGCCCACCTCAAAGAGACGAAGGCTCACGCCAAGGCTCTCGAGCGCCGGATCAAGAAGCTCGGCGGCGGCGGGCAGCTGACCCAGACCGTGGTCGGCAAGGCGATGGCCGCGGCAAAGGGCCCGCTGCACATGGTGCGGGGCAGCGGCGAGCAGGAGAAGATGCTGAAGAACGCCAAGACCGAGTACTTCAACGAGCACGAGGAGATCGCCACTTATCTGGCTATCGAGACCCTTGCCGAGAAAGTCGGCGACCGCGAGACGGCGAAACTCGCAAAGGGGATTCGCCGCGAGGAGGAACGGATGGCGAAGTTCCTCGAGGGTCAGATCAAGTCTTTGACCGGCGCCGTCGTCGCTGAGGATGTGCCGAGAGTGCAACGCATGCGCCCAGCTAAAGCCAAACGTGCTCGAAAACCAGCCCTCGCTCGCAGCTGAGTAGGCCAATGGACGGCCGGGGGGCGCGTCGCCTCTCGGTCGGGCTTCCGGGATTGAAGATCTGAAACCCGTCCTCCTCTTCGTGCAAGGGAAGGTGGCTGTGGCCGAAGACGACGGCGTCGGCAGCCGGGAAGCGTTGGCGTAGCCGTGCCAGTCGGTCCTTGGTTGGGCCGGCGTCATGGAGGATCGCCACGGTTCGTTGGCCGACCTCGACCTCGACCTCGGCAGGCAGCAGGCGCCGCAGCTGCACCTCGTCGACATTGCCATGCACGGCATGGACGATTGGGCAGAGCGTTTGCAGCTCCTCCAGCGCCGAGAGGGCGAAGAAGTCTCCGGCATGGATGACTGCCTCGGCGGCCTCGATCAGCTCGACGCAGCGCTCGGGCAGCCGGCGGGTTCCTCTGGGCATGTGGGTGTCGGCGATGACGGCGATCAAGCAGTCAATTCTGATGGTTGCGAACGCGGTGCCGGCAGGCAGTCTTCCTCAGCGCGCGTTTTCCGAAGGGCGTCCGCGGGGAGTCTGGTCATGATGAGCAAGGTTGCGGAGCAGGTGGACTCGGGCACGGCGCTGCCGTCAGCGGGCCCGATCTGTGACCTCGTCAAGGGGATGCTCTCGGTCCCACGGGCCGATGCGCTCTTCTCCGCCGAGCCCGCAGAAGAGGCAGCGCGGCTCGCCGCCCTCGTCGAGGACCCGCTCGACGACGACGACCTGCAGCTGGCGCTCTACCTCTGCTTTGAGCTCCACTACCGCTCCTTCCCGAACGTCGACCCCGCTTGGGAGTGGGACCCGGTGCTTCTGGCGGTGCGGGCGGTACTCGAGGAGGCCTTCTTCGATGCGCTGGAGGCCGAGATAGCCCCCGGCGAGCCGGTCGATCCGGCCCAGATCGGCGATCTGCTCTTTCGCCTCGAGTCCGATGACGATGGCGTCTCGCTCTCTCGCCATCTCGAGATCGAGGCGGGGATCGAGGAATTTCGCGAGTTCGTCGTCCACCGCTCCTTCTACCAGCTGAAGGAGTCCGACCCCCATAGCTGGGCGATCCCGCGCCTCGACGGTCCAGCGAAGACGGCGCTGCTCGAGGTGCAGGCCGACGAGTACGGCGGCGGCCGGCCGGAGCGAATGCACTCGAGGCTCTTCGCGAAGACGATGCGGGCGCTCGGCCTCGACGATCGTGAGAACGCCTACCTCGCCTACGCGCCCGGCGAGACGCTGGCGACCGTCAACCTGATGTCGGCGACCGGCCTGCGCCGCAGCCGGCGGGGCGCGATCGTCGGTCACCTGGCGATGTTCGAGATGACGTCGGCCCTGCCCAATCGTCGCTACGGCAACGCCCTGCGGCGCCTCGGCTTCGGCGTCGAGGCGACCGACTTCTACGACGAGCACGTCGAGGCCGACGCGGTGCACGAGAACATCGCCGCCTACGACCTGGCCGGGGGGCTGGCGCGCCAGGAGCCGGAGCTGGCCGCTGACATCCTCTTCGGCGCGCGGGCGCTGCTCTTCCTCGAAGATCGCTTCGGCAGGCGCCTGCTCGACGCGTGGCGGGAAGGCCAGACCTCGCTGTGCCGACCGCTGGTCGGCACCGAGACCTGATCACCGTGAGCGAGGCCGACTCCCGGCGTTTCCTACGTCCTGCCGCTGCGCTGGGCCGAGCCCGGCCCGATCGAGGAGCTGAGTGCCTACCTGCGCTCGATCGCCGGGGTGGCCGACGAGATCCTGGTCGTCGACGGCTCGCCTGCGCCGGTCTTCGCAGAGCACGCCACAGCTCTGAGCGGCGTCGCCCGCCATCTGGCGCCGCACCCCGATCTCGACTTCGAGATGGGCAAGGTGAATGGCGTGCTCACCGGGGTGCGCGAGTGCTCCGGCGAGCTGATCGTGCTGGCTGATGACGACGTTCGGTATGAGCCTTCGACGCTGCGGCGCACGGTAGAGCTCCTCGGTGAGGCGGATCTCGTGCGGCCGCAGAACTACTTCGACGAGATGCCCTGGCACGCCCGCTGGGACACCGCCCGCTCGCTGCTGAACCGGGTCTTCACCGGCGACCCGAGCTTCCCGGTCGGCGACTTTCCCGGCACGCTTGCCGTTCGCCGCAGCGCCGTCCTCGCTACCGGCGGCTATGACGGCGATGCTCTCTTCGAGAACTTGGAGCTGATGCGGACGATCCAGGCCGCCGGCGGGAGGGTGGTGACGCCGCTCGATCTCTACGTTCCGAGGCGGCCGCCGAGCGCAGCCCACTTCCTCTCGCAGCGGGTCCGCCAGGCCTATGACGACTTCGCTATCCCAGTTCGAATCGGCGACCTTCCTCGCAGCGGCGCCCTTGGCAGCTCATTCATTGCGGCGCGGTCGTGTTCATCGCCTCCTCATCGGCGCGCTTGCTTCGATCGTCGTCGCGGAGGTCGGTCGCAGGAGGGCTGGGGGAGCGACGCGGTTCCCCGTTAGGAGCTCGCTGTTGGCGCCAGCCTGGATAGCGGAGCGCTCGCTCTGTTCCTGGCTTGCCCTGGGGGCGAAGCTACGAGGCGGTGTCCTCTACGGCGGTCGTCGCCTGCGCCTTTCGGCGACCCCGCTGCGCCGGTTGCGTCGCCGCCACTCCGGGGTCCTCAGCGGGCGCGGCGAGCCCGCTGTCCGCCTGGAATCCGATCGCCTTGTGGGTGCCGTCGCAAAACGGGCGCATCTGTGAGCGCCCACAGCGACACAGGGCAACCACGCGCCGCTTGACCTCGATCTCGTTCCCGCTCTGGTCGACCATCACAAAGGGGCCGCGGATGAGATACGGCCCGTTGCGGTAAGGAGTGATTTTCGTCGGCGAGTCGGCCATCTCAGGTCATCAGCTCGACTTCCCCGACTTCTTGCCGCCCTCGCGACCGGCGGCGCGCTTCTGTGACTTGCTGCCGCCCTTTTCCTTGCCGCTCTTTTCTCCGCCTTTCTTCGACGATTCCGAGGAGTTGGCGATCGAGGCGGCGCGCTGCTTGCTCATTCCCTTCTTGCGCAGCCCTTCGTACTGCTTGTCGTTCTTGACGCTGGGCCCATGGTCTTTGGCCACTTTCGTCTCCTCTTCGAGTTTGCCGACTCCTCTTTGTTTCCCCGCACGGAGAAAGAGAAAACGGGGCCTCGGAAGGCGGACGCGGTAGTCATCCCGATCAAGGGGTCTTGCCGCCCACGTCAGCGACGCGTTACCAGGCATTCAAGCCCTGCTCTCGAGGGCGGAGGAAGCCGACCTCCCGATCATCTACGTCAACGACAACTACGGAGACTGGAACTCCTCGGCCGAGGAGCTGGCCCAGAATGTCATGGGCGGCGCCCATCCAGAGCTCGTGGAGCCGGTGCTTCCTCACGATGGGCATTCCTTCGTGATCAAGGCTCGCCACAGCATCTTTTATGGGACGCCGCTGGAGTACTTGCTCGACCAGATGGCAGTTGATCGCCTAGTGCTCTGCGGGCAGGTCACCGAGCAGTGCATCTTCTACAGCGCCCTCGACGCCCACGTGCGGCACTTCAAGATCGCCGTGCCTACTGACGGTGTGGCTGCGATCTACCCCCACCTCGCTGAGGCTGCGCTGGAGATGATGGAGCGGAACCTCTCGGCGGAGCTCTGTCATGCCAAGGAAAGCCCACTCAAATAGCAGCTGCGAGCTATCGCAGATTTGGACGGTCGACGCGAGGGTAGGGAACGAGACACTGACTCGCCTCGAGGGAAGCATCGGCTGTCAGCCGCGTCTTCACGGGCATCGACTGAAGGAGGAAGCATGGCGGACCTGACGACCCTGGAGGAGAAGCTCGCTGAGGTGACCGGCCTTGCTGGAGCTGCGCAAGAGACGGCCCAGAAAGTCGAGTCGATGCTCGACGGTAACTCTCTTGCCGAGAAGTTGCGACAGATGCGCGAGGAGGCCGAAGAGACCGAAAGCCGCTGCGTCGAGCTGGCTGGTCAGCGTGAGGGCAAGAAGACCGCGATCCTCGAAAAGGCCCAGGAAACCAAGAGCGAGGCCACCGAGATGATGCGGACCTATCTTGGCGAGGACTCCGACGAGCTCGACGGCTTCGAGTTCCTGATCATGGCCGAGGCCGGGGAGGTTGGCCACTGGGCGATTCTCGGCAAGCTGAACGAGACCGCGGCCGAGGACGGCATTCAAGAGCTGGTCGATTGGGCGTTGCCGATTCAGGAGCGCCATCTCAGTACCGCGCGAGACGGGTCCCTCGAACTCGCTGCCGAGGAGGATCCATACTCCTAAGGGAAGCGACGGTGGCCCGCGGGCGCTGGGTCGCCTCGGCACTCGCTGGCCTTTCTAGAGCGTCAGCGCAGCTCGTCGAGCGACGCGACCTCTAGGTCGAAGGGCTCCTCGGCGGAGCGGCGGCGTCGGTATGGCGAGACGATCACGCGGTGGACCTCGCCGCAGACGCAGGGGACCTCGATCGGCCGCGTATCGCTGGCCGGGTCGGTGTCGACCTTGAGGCGACGGAGCTTGCCGGTCGGCTTGCAGCCGAATGAGATCACCCAGCCGTAGTCGACAGGCTCGCGCCGCTTTTTCGGGCCACCGGGCTTGGGCATCTGCCCATCCTCTCCGGTTGTGAGCTTCGCTGTCGCCAGGTGCCTCCGTGGCCGCGGGCATACGCTGACGGGAGATGCGTAGGTGGCAGATTCCCAATGGCCTAAGCGGCGAGCCGCCTCCCACCTGGCTGGGGCTCGTGGCGACGCTCGCCGCGGTTGCGGCGGGAACGCTCCTCGTCTATCCGCTCAAGTCGGTGGCGCCGGTCGTTTCCCTGGGAATCGTCTACCTGCCCGGGATCCTGCTCATCTCAACCGTGTGGGGATTGCGTCTGGGATTGCTCGCGTCGGTCGTCAGCGCCGCGGCCTTCAACTTCTTCCAGATCCCGCCGCTGCATCGCTTCACGATCGCCGACGAGGAGAACTGGGTTGCTTTGGCTGCGTTTGCGATCGCCGCGATCGTCAGCAGCACCGTCGCCGGGCTCGCGCGCGCTCGCGCGGTCGAAGCCGAGCGCCGCCGAGAGGAAGCCGACCGCGCGCTCGCCGAGCTGGAGGCTCTGACTCGCGAGCGCGACCGGATGCAGGCGGAGGCGGTCGAGGCCGAGGCGCTGCGGCGCAGCGACGAGCTGAAGACCGCCCTGCTGCGGTCGATCTCCCATGATCTGCGGACGCCGCTGACCTCGATCATCGCCGGCGGCTCGGCGCTCGGGTCGGAGACGTTGACCAAGGACGAGCGCGCTGAACTGAGCGCCGCGATAGTCGGCGAGGGCAACCGCCTCTCCCGCTTGGTCGAGAACCTGCTCGACATGTCCCGGCTGGAGGCCGGCAAGGCAGAGCCGCATCCCGGACCGGTCGATCTCACGGAGGTGCTGGAAACCGCTCGCGGAGCTGTGTCCGACCCCAGCTTGATTCGACTGGCCGACGAGTCCGACTTGCCGATGATCGACGGGGATGCGGCGCAGCTGGAGCGTGCCTTCGGGAACCTGTTCGACAACGCGATCCGGTACAGCAACGGCGGGTCGGTTCAGGCCAGGTCAAGGCTCGTGGGCGACGATGTCGTGGTCCGCGTGGTGGACCAGGGCCCCGGCATTCCCGAGAACGAGTGGCAGGCGATCTTCGAGCCCTTTCAGCGTGGGAGCGCTGGCCGCAGCGACACTGGCTCGGGGCTCGGCCTGGCGATCGTCAAGGGGTTCGTCGAGGCAAACGGCGGCACTATCGGGCTCGAGTCGCTGCCCGGCCAGGGAACCAGCTTCGTCGTTAGGTTCCCCGCCGGAGGACGAAAGGCGCCATGAACGACGCAACGCGAATCCTGGTCTGCGACGACGAGCCGCAGATCCTCAGGGCGCTGAAGGTGATCCTTCGGGACGCGGGCTTTGAGGCAGTGCCGGCGGGCAGCGGCGAAGAGGCGCTCAGCAAGGCTGCCGTGAGACCTCCTGCGGCGGCGATCCTCGACCTGATGCTGCCGGACATCGATGGGATCGAGATCACCAAGCGTTTGCGCGAGTGGAGCGAGATGCCGATCATCCTGCTCTCCGCCGTGGGGGAGGAGGATGCGAAGGTGCGTGCCCTCGCGGCCGGAGCTGACGACTACGTGACGAAGCCGTTCGGCCCGCCGGAGCTGGTCGCTCGCCTGCAAGCAGCCCTGCGGCGCTCGCGGCCGGAAGCGGCCGAGACCGTAATTACGGCAGACGGCCTGGAGGTGGATTTGCAGGCGCGCGCGGTTCGTCGCGACGGCGAGCGGATTCACCTGACCCCGACCGAGTTCGACCTCCTGCGGGTGTTGGCCCAGAACCGCGGCCGCTTGATGACTCACCGCAAGCTGCTCGCCGAGGTGTGGGGGCCGGAGTACGTTGACGACGTCCAGGTGCTGCGGGTCCACCTCGCCAACCTTCGCCGCAAGATCGAGCCGCCCGAGGGCTCTCGCTACATCCACACGGATGCCGGCGTCGGTTACCGCTTTTCCGGCTGAAAACGACCTTTACGAAATCTGTATACGGAAGGCCGTTTCCTTTATGCGGCCTTGATGCGGTCCGGTCCAAGATGCGAATCGTGGACCTCGTCTCGATCGCACTCGCCCTGATCGCCTTCGCGCTTCTCTACGCCGCGATCGGAGCGCTGGGCCGGGTATGAGCGCCGCCGAGCTGTTCGGTTTGCTCGTCTCGGCCATCGTCTTCGGCTACCTCTGCTACGCGCTGCTTCGCGGAGAGAAGCTCTAGATGGCCCAGGGCTGGGTGCAGATCGTTGTCTTCCTGATCGTCCTCACCGCGCTGGTGCCGCTGCTCGGCGGCTACATCGCCAAGGTCTTCCAGGGCGAACGAGTCTTCTTGTCCCCTCTCTTCGGGCAAATCGAGCGCTTCGCTTACCGGGTGTTGCGTGTGCGGCCCGAGGAGGGTCAGGACTGGAAGGCCTACGCCCGCTCGATAGTCGTCTTCAGCGTTGTTTCCTGGCTGGTGCTCTACCTGATCCTGCGCACGCAGAGCATTCAGCCGTTCAACCCCGACGGCTTCGACACCTCCGGTCCCTGGAACCTCAGCTTCAACACCGCCTCCTCATTCGTCACCAACACCAACTGGCAGTACTACGGCGGCGAGACGACCCTCACCTACTTCGCCCAGATGGCGGGGCTGACGGTGCAGAACTTCGTCTCCGCTGCGGTTGGGATCGCTGCCCTGGCGGCGGTGATCCGCGGCTTCGCCTCGCGCAGTGGCGCTGCGCTCGGCAACTTCTGGTCCGACCTGGTCAGGATCAACCTCTACATCCTGCTGCCGATCTCATTCGTCGCGGCGCTGGTGCTCGTCTCCCAGGGTGTGATTCAGACCCTCGGCGGCTCGCAGGTCTTCGACACGATCGCCGGCGGGTCCCAGACGCTGGCGCTCGGCCCGGTCGCCTCGCAGGAGGCGATCAAGGAGCTGGGGACCAACGGCGGCGGCTTCTTCAACGTCAACAGCGCGATGCCGTTCGAGAACGCCAACGGCCTGACCAACTTCGTCGAGCTGATGCTGATCCTGATCATCCCGGCCAGCCTCACCTACACCTTCGGCCGCATGATCGGCAACCGCCGCCAGGGCTGGGCGCTCTACGGGGCGATGATGGCGATGTTCATCGTCGCCGTCGCCGTCGTCTACATCGCCGAGCAGCACGGCTCCCCGGCTCAGCACCATGCCGGTGTCCTTACCTCTGCCTTCGACGGTTCGACCGGCGGCAACATGGAGGGAAAGGAGCAGCGCTTCGGCATCTCCGAGACCTCGCTTTGGGCGGCGATCACCACGGTCACCTCCTGCGGCGCCGTCAACGGCGCGATGGACTCGCTGACCGGAATCGGGGGCCTGGTGCCGCTGGCCAACATGGGGACCGGCGAGGTGGTCTTCGGCGGGGTCGGCTCGGGCCTCTACTACATGCTGCTCTTCGTCCTGCTGACCGTCTTCATCGCCGGCCTGATGGTTGGCCGCACCCCGGAGTTCCTCGGCAAGAAGATCGAGTCGAGGGAGGTGAAGCTGATTCTCATCGGCGTCCTCGTCACGCCGCTACTGGTGCTCTTCGCGACCGCCTGGGCGGTGGCCAGCCCCGATGGCACCCAGTCGATCTACAACTCCGGCCCCCAGGGCTTCTCGGAGTCGCTCTACGCCTATATGTCGCAGGCCAACAACAACGGCTCCGCCTTCGCCGGCTACACCGGCTTCCTGCAGCCGAACGCGCCCGGCAACGTCGGCTCGGAAGCGTTCAGCTTCGCCAACTTGCTCGGCGGCATGGTGATGCTGTTCTCCCGCTTCCTGCCGATGATCGCGGCGCTGGCGGTGGCCGGCTCGCTGGCCGGCAAGCGGATCGCCCCGGCCGGCGCCGGCACCTTCCGCGCCGACTCCCCGACCTTCGTGATCCTGCTGATCGGCGTCGTCGTGATCGTCGCCGCTCTCACCTTCTTCCCCGCCTTCCTGCTCGGCCCGATCGTGCAGGGACTTACCGACCAGCTCTTCTGAGATGAACCACCTGCGAAAAGACCTGATCACCGCGACGATCGCGATCGTCTTCTTCACCCTGGCGCTCGGCATCGCCTATCCGCTTCTCACCACCGGCGTCTCCCAGGTGCTGTTCCCGAATGCCTCAAATGGCAGCAAGATCGAGCTCGACGGCAAGCTCGTCGGCTCGAAGCTGATCGGCCAGGACTTCCGCGGCCTGCCGCGCTACTTCCAGGGCCGCCCCTCGGTCACCGGCTACAGCGCCAACGTCACCTACTTCAACAACCTCGGGCCGAACAGCAAGGAACTCTCCGAATTCTTCGAAGAAGAACTGAAGACCTACCTGGCGCGCGAGCGCCGCTATGACCCAGGCCTCACCGCCGCCGACGTGCCGGTCGACGCCGTCACCACCTCGGCCTCCGGAGTCGATCCCCATATCTCCGAGGCCAACGCCCGCATCCAGGCGCACCGGGTGGCGGCGGTTCGCGATCTGCCGCTCGACCGGGTGCTCGAGCTGATCGACGAGCACACCGAGGGCCGCTTCCTCGGCCTCTTTGGCGAGCCCGGCGTCAGCGTGCTTCAGCTCAACCTCTCCATCGACAAGGAAGCGCCCCGATGACCGACGAGACCCTCCGTAATCGCCCCCGCTCGCTGTTCGACCGCGCGATCATGTTGCGGGCGACGGTCGACTCGCTGATCAAGCTCGACCCCCGCCACCAGATCCGCAACCCGGTGATGTTCGTGGTCGAGATCGGTGCCGTCATCACCACCGGTGGCTGGTTGATCCAGGTCTTCGGCGGCCCACCCCTGGGCGGCGGCGACGAGCCAGCCTGGTTCGCGTTCTCGATCAGTGCCTGGCTCTGGCTCACCGTCGTCTTCGCCAACTTCGCCGAGGCGCTGGCCGAGGGCCGCGGCAAGGCGCAGGCCGACGCGCTGCGCTCGATGCGCACCGAGACCGTCGCCCGCCTGCGCGACGGTGGCGAGAAGCCGGCCTCGGAGCTGCGCCGCGGCGACGTGGTCGTGGTCGAGGCGGGAGAGGCGATCCCCGGTGACGGCACCGTGATCGAAGGCATCGCCTCGGTCGACGAGTCGGCGATCACCGGCGAGTCGGCGCCCGTCGTGCGCGAGTCCGGCGGTGACCGCAGCGCCGTCACCGGCGGCACCCGCGTCCTCTCCGATCGCATCGTGATCGAAATCACCCAGGAGCCGGGGCAGAGCTTCCTCGACAAGATGATCGCGCTGGTCGAGGGAGCCGAGCGGCGCAAGACCCCGAACGAGATCGCCCTCAACATCTTGCTCGCAGGCCTCACGCTCGTCTTCTTGGCGGTGGTCGTCGCGCTACGGCCGTTCGCCGAGTTCTCCGGGACCGACGCATCGGTGGTCACCCTGATCGCCCTGCTCGTCGCGCTGATCCCAACCACGATCGGCGCCCTGCTCTCGGCGATCGGGATCGCCGGCATGGACCGCCTCGTCCGCCACAACGTCCTTGCCCTGTCCGGGCGCTCGGTCGAGGCCAGCGGCGACGTCGACGTGCTGCTCTTGGACAAGACCGGGACGATCACGCTCGGCAACCGCGAGGCGACGCAGTTCATTCCGATGCCGGGAATCGAGGAGCGAGAGCTGGCCGAAGCGGCGCAGCTCTCCTCGCTGGCCGATGAGACGCCGGAGGGGCGCTCGATCGTCGTCCTCGCCAAGGAGTACGGGATCCGCGAGCGCGAGCTGCGCTCCCATGAGGCGACCTTCGTTCCCTTCTCCGCCGAAACCAGGATGAGCGGCGTCGACGTCAACGGCAACCAGTATCGAAAGGGTGCCGGCGACGCGATCATCAAGTTCGTCGAAGAGGCCGGCGGCAGGCCTCCCGTCGAGCTGCAGGAACAGCTCGACCTGATCGGCCGCGACGGCGGGACGCCGCTGGCGGTCTGCCGCGACAACCACGTGCTCGGCGTCGTCTACCTGAAGGACATCGTCAAGGAGGGGATGAGCGCCCGCTTCGCCGAGCTGCGGCGGATGGGGATCAGCACGGTGATGGTGACCGGGGACAACAAGCTGACCGCGGCAAAGATCGCCGAGGAGTCGGGAGTCGACGACTTCCTGCCGGAAGCTACGCCGGAGCAGAAGCTGGAGCTGATCCGGACTCATCAAGCCGAAGGGCGGATGGTCGCGATGGCCGGCGACGGCACCAACGACGCTCCCGCGCTCGCTCAGTCCGACGTCGGGGTGGCAATGAACACCGGCACCCAGGCCGCCCGCGAGGCCGGCAACATGGTCGACCTCGACTCCAATCCCACGAAGCTCATAGAGATCGTCGAGATCGGCAAGCAGCTCCTCATCACCCGTGGCGCCCTGACCACTTTCTCGATCGCCAACGACGTCGCCAAGTACTTCGCGATCCTGCCGGCGATCTTCGCCTTCACCTATGCCGCCAATCCGGGCGAGCGGGGGCCGCTGGACGACCTCAACATCATGTCGCTGGGCACGCCGCTCTCGGCAATCCTCTCGGCGATCGTCTTCAACGCGCTGATCATCCCGCTGCTGGTGCCGCTCGCCCTTCGCGGCGTCCGCTACCGGCCGATCGGCGCCACCGCGCTGCTGCGTCGCAACATGCTGATCTACGGCCTCGGCGGCCTGATCGTTCCCTTCATCGGGATCAAGGCGATCGATCTCGTGATTCACAACGTCCTCGGGGCCTGAGTCTTGCCCGCCGCGGAGACGGCGGAGGAGGATGGGGCGGTGAACACCGGGGGACGAGGGCACCTGAAGGTCTTCATCGGGATGGCCGCCGGGGTCGGCAAGACCTACCGGATGCTGCAGGAGGGGCATGCCGAGCAGGAGGCGGGGCGCGACGTGGCGATCGGCTACATGGAGCCGCACAAGCGGCCCGAGACCTCGGCGCTGGCGGAGGGCTTGGAGACGGTCCCGCGGCGGCGCGTCACTTACCGCGACACCGGGCTGGAGGAGATGGACCTGCCGGCGCTGCTGGCGCGAGCGCCCGAGCTGGCACTGATCGACGAGCTGGCCCACACCAACGCGCCCGGGGCCGAGCATCCGAAGCGCTACGAAGACGTGCGCGAGGTGCTGGCGGCGGGGATCGACGTCTTCTCGACTGTCAACGTCCAGCACCTTGAGTCGCTCAACGACCAGGTCGCCGAGCTGACTGGGACGCGGGTGCGGGAGACGATCCCCGACGCCGTGCTGGGCGACGCCGATGAGGTCGTCCTGATCGACCTCACCCCGCAGGCGCTGATCGCCCGGCTGCGGGCGGGCAAGGTCTATCCGGGCCAGAACATCGAGGCGGCACTGAGCAATTTCTTCACCGTGGAGAACCTGCTGGCGTTGCGCGAGGTTGCCCTGCGTCAGGTCGCCCAGGAGGTGGAGGCGAAGCGGCTGACGGTCGAGGAGCCGCTCGGCACGCGCGAGGAGCGGGTCGCGGCCGGGGTGCCGAAAGCAGTCGGTGAGCGGCTGCTGGCACTGGTTCGTCCCCAGCCCAGCTCGCAGCGCCTCGTGCGCCGTGCCTGGCGCTCCGCGCAGCGGCTCGGCACCGATCTCGATCTGCTCTGGGTAAAGCCGCCGAACCAGCCGATCGAGGGAGAGGTGGAGCGACAGGTGACGGCGCTGCGACACCTCGCCTCGGTTCTCGGCGCCACCTTCCTGATCGAGGAGAGCGACCACCTGGTCGAGGGAGCCGCACGGATCGTGCGCGAGCGAGGCATCACCTATCTCATGGTCGGTGAGTCGCTGCCGCCTCGCGGTCTGGCGAGGCTGCGCGAGCCGCTGCCCCAGCGGCTGATGCGAGCGACGCCGCCGGGAGTCGACGTGCGCATCGTCGCCCGTCGAGAGCAGAAGGAGGAGCGGTGACCGTCGAGCGCGTCCTGATCGGGGTCGCCCTCGTCGCCGGGCTGATCGGCGGCTACCTGATCGCGCGTTCTCGGCGACGCGGCCG
The DNA here is from genome assembly GCA_963807425.1 of uncultured Solirubrobacterales bacterium. Classification (GTDB taxonomy): domain Bacteria; phylum Actinomycetota; class Thermoleophilia; order Solirubrobacterales; family 70-9; genus VRUE01. Next base: position 65,461 of record CAWEBZ010000011.1, read on the forward strand.
CCGCTCGGAGCGGCCGCAGCCCATCCACCAGATCCTCCTTCCCTTTACGGGCACCGAGATCTCACGTCGAGCGGTGGACGCAGCGCTGCGCCTGGCGCGGGCCGAGGAGGCGACGCTGATGCCCGCCTACCTGGCGGCGGTGCCGAAGCGGCTGCCGCTCGATTGCGCCATCCCAGCCGAGGCGGCAAAGGCGATGCCGATGCTGGAGGCGATCGAACAGCGGGCGACCGGCCAGGAAGTAGAGGTCGACTCCCGCATCGAGCGCGGCCGCTCCTATCGCCACGCCTTGGAGCGGTTGCTCGACCGCGAGAGCTTCGACCGGGTCGTCGTCCCGGCAACGGCGGAGACCGGCGCCGGCTTTTCCGGCGACGACCTCGTCTGGCTGCTGGCCAAGGCTCCGGCCGAGGTGCTGATCCTGCGACCGGGGCCCGAGGACAGGCGGTTCGTCACTGCCAGGAACGGGGCCAACGTCGCTCGAGAGCGCGGTTCCGGCGTCGCCAGGGGCGATACTTGAGACGATGATCGTCAACTGCGCCGCCTACGAAGACGGGCTTCGCTGTGGCGACGACCTCGACTTCAGACAGGCGGTCGAGGCCGCTCGCAACGACGGCACCTTCGCCTGGCTCGGTCTCTTCGAGCCGACGGAGGAGGAGTTCGAGTCGATCGCCCGCGAGTTCGACCTGCACGAGCTCGCCGTCGAGGACGCGATCAACGCGCACCAGCGCCCCAAGGTCGAGCTCTACGGCGACACCCTCTTCGTCGTCGTCAAGACCGCGAACTACGTCGATCCCGAGGAGGTGATCGAGATCGGCGAGCTGATGATCTTCGTCAACCCCAGCTTCATCATCACCGTGCGCCACGGCGATGGCGACCTGCGCTCGGTCAGGGAGCGGATCGAGCACCGTCCGGAGCTGCTCCGCCACGGGCCCGGCATGGCCCTCTACGCCATCCTCGACCACGTCGTCGACAACTACGAAGTGGCCGCCGCGGGCGTCGACGTCGACGTGCAGGAGGTCGAGCGCCAGGTCTTCTCCGATGGCCGCGACAACCCGGCCGAGCGGATCTACAAGCTGGAGCGCGAGGTGCTCGACTTCTATGGTGCGGCGGCGCCTCTCTCGGCGGCCGTAGACGAGATCGTCCGCGGCCACTTCGAGGTCGTCCCCGACGATCTGCACGAGTACTTCCGCGACGTCCATGACCACCTGCGCCGAGTCGAGGGACGGATTGCCGCCTTTCGCGAGCTGCTCGGCAGCGCCCTTCACGCCAATCTCACCCAGGTCTCGGTGCGCCAGAACGAAGACATGCGCAAGATCTCCGCCTGGGTGGCGATCATCGCCGTGCCGACGATGATCGCCGGCATCTACGGGATGAACTTCGAGCACATGCCGGAGCTGGAGTGGCGCTTCGGCTACCCAGCTGTGCTGATCGTCATCCTCGTCGCTTGCACGCTGCTCTACCGGCGCTTCAAGCGGGCCGGCTGGCTCTAAGCCGGGGTAGCTGATCTGTTGGTTCCCACCTTGCGTATTAGGTGGGACCTGCCCCCTGCGCAAAGGAGCACCATGGACCCCGAAGCAACCCTCGATCGAGTCGACGTCGACGGCGCGATTCGCGAAACAGCTCACGACGCCACCGACGCCCTCGAGAGCGGCGACACCAGACTCGGCTTCCTCAAGAAGGCCGGCCTGGCCGGCGGTGCGGTGGTGGGTGGCGGAGCCCTGCTCGGCGCCCTGACCCCAGCCGGCGCAATGGCAGCCAGCGGCAAGGGCCGCCCGCCCGCGAAGTTCGGCAAAGGCGACGTCGGCATCCTCAACTTCGCCCTCACTCGGAGTACCTCGAGGCCGCCTTCTACAACGAGGCCACCGCCAATCAGATGAAATCCTCGTTCATCAAGGACGGGCAGACCCAGGTCTTCCTGAAGACGGTGACCGCTGATGAGAACGCCCACGTCGCCTACCTCAAGAAAGCGCTTGGCAAAAAGGCGGTCGCCGCTCCCAAAGTCGACTTCGGCGGCACCACCTCGGAGGAGACGGCCTTCGTCAAGACCGCCTTGGCGCTGGAGAACACCGGCGTCCACGCCTACTCGGGTCAGGCGCTCAACATCAAGACCCCGGCGACCGTTGGCGCGGCGCTCTCGATCCTCACGATCGAGGCCCGGCACGCCTCGGTGATCGGCCTGATCGCGAAGAACAGCCGCAAGGGAATCTCTCCTGACGGCGCCTTCGACACGCCGTTTACGGCGAACGAAGTGCTCAAGGCCGTGGAAGCGACCGGCTTCCTCAAGTAGGTCCCACACCAACCGCAACGGAGGTACCCATGCCCAACATCGGACCGATGGAGATAGCAATCGTCCTCATCATCGCGCTCGTGGTCTTCGGCCCCAAACGTCTCCCTGAGCTGGGCAAGTCGCTCGGCAAGGGAATTCAGGAGTTCCGCGGCACGATCGGCGGCGATAAGGCAGAGCCAAAAGACGCATCGCCCGCGCTTGAGCCGGCACCGGTCGCGGTGGCTCATGGCCCTCTGACAAAGGCCGACGCGGCCGCCAGGCCGCGAGTCTGAGGCGAAGCGATGCGGCGCGTAAAAGCGATCTCACATGAGGATCAGCTGACGCTCGTCGAGCACCTCGACGAGCTGCGCGCCCGCGTCGTCGTTTCGATCGCCGTCTTCGGCGTCGCGCTCGCCCTCTGCTTCTGGCAGAACCATCTGTTGCTCGAACTGGCGAACGGACCGCTGCCCTCCGACCACGACAAGCTGATCACCTTCGGGATCAGCGAGCCGTTCACGACGACGATGACGGTCGCGGCCTACGGCGCGATCATTCTCTCGCTGCCGATCGTCCTCTACCAGTTCTACGCCTACCTTCTGCCGGCCTTCAGCAAGCACCAGCAGCAGGCGATCCTCCCCCTGCTCCTGTTGATCCCGGCGCTGTTCATCGCCGGCATCGTCTTCGGCTACCTGGTCGTGTTGCCCGCTGCGACCCAGTTCCTGCTCAACTTCAACGACGCCCAGTTCAACATCCAGGTTCGGGCGAGGGAGTACTACGGCTTCTTTGCTCAGACGCTGATCGCCTGTGGAGTCGTCTTCCAGGTCCCAGTCGGGATCCTCGCTGTGACCAGGCTCGGCATCGTCAAGGTGCATCAGCTGAGCGAAAACCGCCGCTATGCGTATCTGGCTTGCGCCGTACTCGCCGCGGCCCTGCCGGGTGTCGACCCGGTCTCGATGCTGCTCGAGACGGCGCCGCTGATACTGCTCTATGAGTTGAGCATTGTCCTAGCTCGGGTATTTGGCGAGCCAAGCGCGACACCGGTGACCGAGCCGGCTGCGCAGAAGCCCTGATAGTCCCTGGCCGGTCAATATGTCGCTTACACAGTGGAAGTCGAGCTAACCCATATCGGCGGTCCCACGGTCCTGATCGAGGTCGGGGGCTGGCGGTTGCTGACCGATCCGACCTTCGACCCAGCGGGGCGGGACTACCGGTTCGGCTGGGGTACGGGTTCGCGCAAGCTGACCGGGCCGGCGATAGCTGCTGCGGACCTCGGACCTATCGACGCCGTGCTGCTCAGTCACGATCACCACGACGACAACCTCGACGCTGCCGGCCGGGCGCTATTGCCGACGGCGGGCGCCGTGATCACGACCGTCCCCGGCGCGAAGCGCTTGGGGGGTGATGCTCGTGGTCTCGAGCCGTGGGCCAGTACGTCGCTGGAGGCCCCGGGCAGGACTTCGATCGAGATCAGCGCCACACCATGTCGCCACGGGCCGCCTCTGAGCCGCCCGATCGTCGGTGACGTTGTCGGATTTGCGCTTCGGTGGGACGGGCAGGAGCACGGTGTCCTCTGGATATCGGGCGATACGGTGCTCTACGACGGTGTGCGCCAGGTTTCCGAGCGCCTGCAGGTTGGCACCGCCCTCCTGCATCTCGGAGGTGTGCGCTTCCCGATCTCAGGTCCGCTGCGCTACACGATGAACGCGAAGGAAGCTGTTGAGCTGTGCCAGCTGGTTCAGCCACGAACCGCCATTCCGATCCACTACGAGGGATGGAAGCATTTTCGCGAAGGGCGAGAGCCGATCGAGCGTGAGCTCGCCGATGCCCCTGAGAACGTACGCGAGCGGATCCGGTGGTTGCCGATCGGTGTTGGGACCGGGCTTGTTGTCTGAGCGACCCAGGTCTAGCGAAATCCAGCCCAGGACGATCTACACGACCGGTGGCGGCGCCCCCTCTTCGGCGCTTGCCGCGAGGGTCTCGTCCCAGCCGCAGACGAGGCAGGCGTGTTGGAACGCCGAGCGGGCGAATTCGAGCGCGAACGCATGTGGATCGTCGCTGGCGCGCACGTCGTCCCAGTCGAGGACGTACAGGCCGAGCTCCCCGTTCCAGCGCGCGGCCGCGGTTGAGAGGGTGCCGTCCGCGAAGCTGGCAGGCGCCGGGTGCGCGTAGGCGTAGAACGCTGCCTTGCCCAGTTTGGGGTCCCCGGGCCACCATCCCACCGCCACCTCCTGTGAGTCCATCGAGTTGCGCATGATGAAGTCGTCTGAGGGAGGGTCCGCCGGGAGCCCGGAGTAGAGGTTCACGGCGAGGTCGAACGAGCCCCACCAGGCGTTGACCGGGGAGGACCGTCCCCGGAACGGCGCCCTGAAGGCAGCCAGGACGAGCGCGGCTTGGGTCGCGGCAGCGAAGTAGGAAGCGACTCGATCGAGCTCGTAGGTCGCGTGCTCGTCGTCCTCGTCGAGCGGGATGCTCCACGGCACCTCTTGCGGGGTTGGGTCGATCTCGACGGCACCGACCAGACCACCGACCGTCTCCAGCAGCTCGCGGGTGACGGCCCCCACCGCCCGGTTTGGAGTTAGCGGGATGCTCGCGGTCCGGCCGTCGCTGTGCTCGACCATCGCCCTGTGGGCGTGCAGGTCCAGCGCCACGACGATTGCACCCGAGTCGTTGGGCGCAGGCAGCGGATCCGTCTCCCAACCACGTGCGGTGAGGCGCAGCGCGGCGTGCTGGAGCTGCGGCTCGGGCGGCGCCAGCGTTGCGGCGATCTTCCCCAGCACCTGTGTATGCGCGTGAAGCGTGTCGCAGGTCTCGCTCCAGTCCTCGTAGGAGACGGACGGCCACAGGTCAGGAGCCATCGACCCACGGTAGCGCTCCGCTGCCCTCGTGAACGCACAAGACCTACCCTGACGTCGACCTATGAGTGGTGCCGAGATCAGCCTCTTCGTTTCTGTCTTCCTTGCTTCGACCGTAGAGGCAGTCGAGGCGTTCACGATCGTGCTTGCGGTAGGCAGCACACGCGATTGGCGTACTGCGTTCGGGATCGTCCTCGCCCTTGCAATGACGGCCCTGGTTGCAACCGCTGGCTTGGCTGCGTGGTGGATAACACCGGTGGCAACATTGGCTCTTCTGCGCTGGTCCGTTTTGCGCCGGGGAAGTCAACCATCGGGCTAGGGCGTGTTGCTCACATAAGAGATTTCTCACTAAATCGTTATATAAAGCCAAAAATCGGAACCTAAGATCGTGCCGTGCCGCGCAAGCTAGGTAGAGACGTAGCGTGGCTTTGGGCGGGCTATATCGGCCGCGCGGCCGCCTACTTCGGTCTGATCGTCGTCTTCACGCGGGAGCTCGGGCCCGACGGATTTGGATCTCTTGCGCTGTTCCTTGCGGTCACGCTCGGTGTCTCCCAGGTCGCCGGATCCTGGCCCTTCCTAGCCGTACCGGTGCTCAGTGCACAGGGGCGAACGATCGGAGCCGCGTTCAGGCCGTCTGCCTACGTGGCCGTGATGGCCACTGCCGCCTCGCTCCTCGTCGCCGTTCCGATCTCCTTTGCGATCCAATCTCGGGCGGCGATCTCTCTGCTGGCGGTCGTCGCGTACTCGCTTGCGCTGGTTGGCCTGCAAGGGCTGTACGCGATTCAACAGACCGAGGGAAAGATGGCCGGTATAGCCCTCCTTCAGACCGCGGACCGGCTGCTTGCCCTCTTTCTTGCCTTCGCTGGCGCCGCCTTCTTCACTCTTGGCGTGCTCGATGCCGAGGTGCTGCTGACCGTGGCCTCTGTGGTCAGCTGCGCGCTGGCCTTCGCGATCGTCGGTCGGCGGCACAAGCTCTTCCGCCGTCACGTCGATGAGGTCCCCGATCATCCGGTTTCGGCTGTCATGGGCGCGGTCGGCGCGATGGGCATCGTCAGTCTCTGTTCCTACGGGGTGGACTGGGCCGACATCTTCATCCTCGCCGCCTTTCGTTCCAATGCAGAGGTCGGGATCTACTCGCTCGCCTACCAGATCTTCACCTTCGTGGCTCAGCTCGCAACGCTGTGGGCGGTGGTTGCCCTACCGGCTCATGCTCGTTCCACCGCCTCCGGTTATGACCTCGTAGATCAGCTCCCGCTCCCGCGCCTCGCTGCCTACACAGGCCTCTGGGCTGCGCTGATCGCAGCTGCGGCGGTCGGCTCGGTCATCTTCCTACCGATCGCTTTCGGGCCCGACTTCGCCGATGCCGCAACCCCACTGTTGGTGCTGCTCGCCGGCAGTGGAATCTTTGCCGCGGTCTACTTCGCGGTGCTGCCCGGTCTGATTGCCACAGGGCGTAGTGGTCTGGTTGCGAAGGTTGCTGGCGGGTCGGTCGCTATCAACATCGTCCTCGACGTGATCCTGGTGCCGATTCTGGGGGTGTTGGGACCGGCCCTGGCGACGGTCGGCCAGTCTCTCTTCGGCACGATCGTCCTCGCCGGCATAGTGCTGGGTGTCAGGCCGACACTTCGCCTTCTTGCCGTGGGCGTGCCGGCAATGCTCGGCGCGACGCTGCTGGCGATCGATCCCGACGATGCCCGCCTGGCGATCGTTTGTGCGCTGATCGCCGTCGGGACCGGCCTTTGGGGGTTGGCCATGACTCACCGCGCGGGGGGTCTGCCAACGGCGGCTCGTGTCTAGGAACGCCACCCCAACCCTGGCTAGCATCGGAGAGATGGAGATCTTGGTTGTCGAGGACGAGGCAGCCATCGTGGACTTCCTCGAGCGGGGTCTCGAGGCCGAGGGGTACGGGATCAGCGTCGCCACCGACGGGGAGGAGGGCGAGCGGCTGGCGCTTGCCGGCAGCTTCGACCTCGTGATCCTCGACCGGATGCTGCCTAAGCGCAACGGGATGGAGGTCCTGGCGGCGATCAAGCGCGCGAGGCCAACGCTTCCCGTAATCCTGCTCACTGCCAAGGGGGAGGTCGGCGACCGGGTCGAGGGACTCGATCTCGGTGCCACCGACTACATAGTCAAGCCCTTCGCCTTCGAAGAGCTTGCGGCTCGAATTCGCGCGCACCTACGCGAGCCGAGCGGCGAGCCAATCTCGTTGGAGGCCGGGGGGATCAAGCTCGACCTGCTCGAGCGCCGTGCCGAGCGCGACGGAATCTCGGTTCGGCTCGCGGATCGAGAGGCGGACCTGCTCGCCTATCTGATGCGCCGCCCGGGTCAGATCTGCTCCCGGGAGCAGATCCTCTCATCGGTCTGGGGCTATGACCACGATCCCGGCACCAACGTCGTTCAGGTCTACATCGGCTATCTGCGGAGACGGCTGTCCAGGCCGGGCTCTCCGCTCCCATTGGAGACGGTCCGCACGGTTGGGTATCGGCTGGTCGAGGCGAAATGAGAAGCGCCTGGGGTCGCCTCGGCCTCCGCGGCAGGCTTGCGCTCTCGATTGGAGGGATCGTGCTGGCGATCTGCGCGGTTTTCTTCGTTGCGGCTCGCCACGAGATGAGCGAGCTATCCGGAGTGATTCTGCAAGAAGAGGTCGAAGAGGGGATCCCGCTTGGGAGCGAGGCGGTTCGCAGCAAGGAGGCGCATCTTGAACCGATCGAAGACGCCCAGGACGACATGGAGAGGACCTTTCTAATCGCTGCCGCGCTCACGCTGGGCGCGGCGCTGATAGCGGGCTACCTGGTGGCCTCTCGCATGGCGGCGCCCCTAAGGCGCCTCGCTCGCACTGCGGCGGCTGTCGATGCCGGGGATCTCACTCCCCGCACTGGAGGCGATCCGTCAGCCGTTGCGGAGGTGCGTGTGCTCGCCGAGGCCTTCGACCACATGCTCGACCGCCTCGACGAGGCCTTCTCCCGTCAGCGCAGGTTCGTCTCTGATGCCTCTCACGAGCTGCGGACGCCACTGACGGCGATTCGCGGTCAGCTCGAAGTGCTCGGCCGCAGCGAGCACATTGACCCAGAGGAGGTGCGGCACGTCGAACGAACGGTCCTGATCGAGATGGCCAGGATCGAACGCCTGGTTGACGATCTCCTGGCCCTGGCACGCCTCGACGAGGGCCTGTCCCTCGAGCGTCAGGAAATCTCGGTTGGCCCCTTCCTCCGGCGCCTCGTCCAGGCCGACCCTGGAGAGATCTCATTGGGGGATCTGCCGGAGGGCACCTTCGAGGGCGATCCCGATCGCCTGGCCCAGGCGATCCGCAACCTGCTCGGTAACGCTCGTCGTCACGCTGGTCCGGGCGGCTCGGTCATGGTCGGCGCTGGTGCGGAGCAGGGGCCGCTGACCATCTGGGTCGACGACGACGGGCCGGGAATACCCGCGGCCGAGCGAGAGGAGATCTTCAATCGCTTCTACCGCAGCGAGAGCGCCCGCGACAGGCACTCGGGCGGCAGTGGCCTCGGCTTGGCGATTACTCGCTCGATCGTCGAGTCGCACGGCGGCAGGGTCTGGGCCGAAGAGTCGCCGCTTGGCGGCGCCCGCATCATCTTCGAGCTCTCCGGCTTCCGCGTGAGAACGCGTTGAGTGTGAGTGTCAACGTTTTGGTCCCTACTTACTTCAATTATTTAAAATACTTGACTTATGTGTTTTCTTCGGCATAGACTCAGCCGACCGGCCCCATGTCTGCGGAAACTGGAGGGTTCGAATGGCCAAGCAGCAGCGTTCTGGGCGCGGCAAAGGTGTGCCATATCACCCCTTGGTCGAGGCGCTGGCCTCGGACCCGAACAAGCCTCCGGAGCGGGCGAAGAGGTTGTTCGGCTTTCCAGGGCCCGCGGCGGAAGCGAGCTCGACGCGGCTATGGCTGGATCTGGATCTGACCGGCTACATCGACGTCCCCAACGACGCCATCAAGCACAGCCAGACACTGGAGGACGACCGGGGAACGATTCTCTGGGTCGACCCCGCTGCCACGCTGACTTACTCCAGCATCCAGTCGCACGAGGTCCAGGCGGATTTCCTCGGCGGCTCGATCGCCGAGCGCAACCTCGCCGCCGCGATGCCACCCCGGGGCTCGATCGAGCTGGCGGCATTCAAGCGTCGGTTCGAAAGCCCCTTTGGGCCGCCCTGCTTGAAGCCGATGACAGGTGACCACAACCTGTGTCACACCTGGGAAGACGACTGCATCACCCCGGTGTTCCACTGCGCAGAACGGACACCCGACCTCACCTGTCCGCCCAGCGTAGAGAACCCCTGCCGGTGAGCCAATTGCCGGCCTGCGTTTGAGTCGGCATAGATGCTGAAGCAGGCGGAGGTCGCCCAGTACCTGCTGCGCCGAGGGTTACTGACGCCTGAGGCGGTAGTGGGCGGCGATCTCCTCATCCGCGACATCTCCAGTCGCAACCGCAACTTTGCGGTGGAGACGACCATCGGCCCGTCTTATCTGCTGAAGCAGGGACGCGCGGCCAAGGGTGCCCTGACGGTGGCCCGCGAAGCGGGTATCTACGAGCAACTCGTGGCCAAGGGCGGCGAGCTGCGCTCCCGGCTGGCGGAGTATGTCGGCTACGACCCCGACGAAGGAGTGCTGGCGCTCGAGCTGCTGCGCGACGCCGAGGACCTGCGTGCCCGTCACCTGCGCATCGAGGCGTTCCCGGCCGCCCTCGGCGAGGCGCTCGGAGCGGCTCTCGGCACGGTCCATCGTGAGATGCGGGAAACCAACTCCGAGGCCGCGCTGCCGTGGGTGCTTTCGATGCACCGGCCCGACACCGGTGTGTTTCGCGACGTCAGCGCGGCGAACATCGAGCTGATCAAGATCCTCCAGGGCGCCGAAGGTCTAGCCGAGCGCCTCGACCAGCTGCGTGCCGGCTGGCGTGTCGAGACGCTGATTCACCAGGACGTCAAGTGGGACAACTGCCTGGTCGCGGACGAGGACGACCTGCGCCTGATCGATTGGGAGGTGGCCGTTGCAGGAGACCCTTATTGGGATCTCGGCTCGGCGCTGAGTCAGTACATCGGCTTCTGGCTGTTCTCCATTCCCGTGACAGGTAGTGAGCCGCCGGCACGCTTTCCGGCGCTCGCGCGCTATCCGCTCGACACGATGAAGGACGCACTGCGTGCCTGCTGCAAGGGATACGCGGGCGCCTGCAACGGCTTACCGGCGTTGGTTGGCGAGCCGCTGCGGCGTACGGTCTCCTACACCGGAGCACGATTGATCCAGGGCGCCTTCGAGGTGTCGCAGTTCGATCAGCGGCTCGGCAGCGCCGCGATCCTGCACCTGCAGCTGGGTGCAAACCTGATCGAGCGGCCCGACGATGCGGCGGCCCAGTTGCTGGGGCTGGCAGCGGCCGCAGGGTGAACGCCTACCGAGAAACGGTCGCAGCGGCCCTCGATGAGGTGCGCATCGAGTCCCCGACGAGCTTCTCCTGGTATGGGGAACCCAGTGCGCCGCTGCCCGCCGACGTGATCGAGGAGATGGGCGCGGAAACCGCCCGCACCTATCTCTGTCGCGAGCTGCAAGATCGTCTCTATTCCAGCTTCTACTGCGCTGGGCGAGCCGTCCCGCGGTCCTCGCTGAGAATGGCGGAGCAGCCACGCGGCGCCTCCTTCTTCATCGACTCGCTGTCGCGCGCCAACTGCGGAACAGGCAGCCGCGAATCGGGCTGGACGGTCGTCCGCACCGAGGAGGACGGCCGGCTCGTTGTGTGCCGGGAGGGACTCAGCCTCTGGGCTCGCTCCGACGAGGTTCTGGGCCCGGATACGAGTCCCGACAGCGAGGTGAGCGTGGCTCTTCCGCCAGAGCTGCTGCGTCTCTCGCCCGGCTTCTACATGGCGCTCGGCGACGAGGAGCTGGCTCTCGGCGAACCCATCGTCCGTCACTACTGGCACCTGAGCAGCAGCGGTGGGGCGGCGCTGGTCGCGGCGGCCACGCGCGCGCTCAACGAGGGGCGGCTGCCTTTTCGGCTCAAGGTCCTGGTCGACCCGGCCGGCTACTCCCGCTGCGACGCCGGGGTGCTCTACACCCCGCGCGGACTGCGGGCAGAGGTGGCGAGGCTTCTCTCCTCGCTGTTGGCGGGCCTCGCAGAGCACCTGCGGCCGAGCACGCCGGCCTTCACCAAGCCCCTGGCCGGCGGCCTCGCGGTTGCCGAGAGCCCGCCTGGCGCCGAGAGCTTCGGCACGCATCGCTGCGGGCTGCTCGCAGAGGCGATGGTTCGGGCCTTCGAGCTCGGACTCGATGGCGCCTCAGAGCGGCGGCTTGCCATGGTCGAGCAGACCTTCGACGAGCAGGGCATCTCTCTCGATCGCCCTTACCTCAACGCGGGATCGGTCGACGACTACGAGCTCGTCTCGTGAGCGAATGCACCTTCCTCGCCGCCGCGCTGCAGCTGGGTGCCGAGATCGCCGCGAAGGCGATCTGGAGCGACCGGCGCTGCACCTGGGTCGGTGGGACGCCGGATGAAGGGCCCGGTGGGATCGTGATGAACTACGCCACCTTCGGACCGGACCTCTACGGCGGCACGGCGGGCGTCGCCCTAGTGCTCGCCGAGCTCTTCGACGCTGGCGGCAAGGCCGAGCCAGGGTTGCGGCGGACGGCACTGGGGGCGTTCGAGCACGCGCTCACCCGCGCGCATGAGCTGGCGACCTCCACACGCCTCGGGGCCTATTCGGGCCAGCTCGGAGTGGCGCTTTCCGCTGCAAGGGGCGGGGCGGTGCTGGGCGAGCCGGCTTTGATCGAGCGCGCGGAGGAGCTCACCCAGGCGCTCGACTACGACGCTGGGCCGCTCGAGAACGACCTCATCGCCGGCCGCGCCGGCGGCATCCTGGCGCTCTTGTCCCTGGGTCAGCTTGGTGTGACCAGCGGCACCCTCGAGCGGGCGGTCGCGCTTGGCAACGATCTCCTCACCACCGCTGACCGGAGCGAGTCCGGGTGGTCCTGGCCCTCGCCTGCCTTCCCAGGGCAGCGCAACCTGACCGGCCTATCGCACGGCACGGCGGGCGTTGCCGTCGCGCTGCTGGAGCTGCACCGGGCGACCGGCGAGGCCGGCTTCCGCGCTGCCGCCGAAGAGGGATTCGCCTACGAGCGAGCGCTCTACGACGCCCAGGTGCGCAACTGGCCGGATCTGCGCGAGTACACCCTGCGTGACTGGCCGGAGGAGGCCAAGCCGCCCTGCACGACCCTCTGGTGTCATGGCGCCCCCGGGATCGCGCTCTCGCGGCTGCGCGCGTGCGAGCTCGGGGACGGCAACGGCTGCGCCGAGGAAGCGCGGCTTGCGCTCGAGACCACCGCCACCGCGGTCCGTGCGCAGCTCTCCACAGGCAACTACTCGCTTTGCCATGGGGTTGCCGGCAACGCTGAGGTCCTGGCCGAGGGGGTCGGCCTGCTCGCGGCAGACGACACCGCGCTCGCCAGCGAGGTTGCGGATATCGGGATCGAGCGCTACCTGAAGACGGACGCCCTCTGGCCGCTCGGTGTGTTCGAGGGGCAGACCGACAGTCTGATGGTCGGCCGTGCGGGTGTCGCCTACTTCTATTTGCGTCTACACGATCCCGCTCGTCCGTCCCTGCTGTTGCTGCGTTCCGAGTCTTTCGCGCCGAGCCGCTAAGGCGTCAGGTTCGAGTCCTGGCTGTCCCGCTCGAGTCTCTTCCTGAAAGGCTGGGGTCGTGCGCGTTGAGTTGTTCAACGTCGGCTGGTTGACCGCGCCCGCGGCGCTGATGCGCCGAGGGGAGCCGCAGGGGCCGCTGATCCGGTTCCCCGTGCCCGCCTATCTAGTCGAGGTGGGGGAGGAGCGGATCCTGGTCGACACCGGGCTGAATCCGGCTGCGGTTGCCGATCCAGAGGGGTTCTACGGAGGATCGGATGCGATCGGCCTGTTCGGGTTCGAGCAGGAGCTGAGCATCGCCGAGCAGGTCGATCTCGACGCCCTGACGATGGTCGTCCTCACCCACCTGCACTGGGACCACGTCGGCGGGCTGCCGCTGGTGCCGGCGTCGGTTCCGCTGGTGATCCAGAAGCGCGAGTGGGCTGCGGGGCACGATCCCGCAATGGTGGAGAGCAACTTCTACTTTCCCCGCGACTACGACGGCGAGGAGCGTCGTCTCGTCCTCGTCGACGGCGATCACGATCTGTTGGGCGATGGCTCGATCGAGCTCCTGCTCACACCGGGGCACACGCCCGGCCACCAGTCGGTCCGCGTCGGCGACCTCGTCGTCGGCGCCGACGTCGTGCACTTCGCCGATGGGCTGGATGACCATCGCTTTCCCTTGTTCGGCGATGACCACGACGAGCAGGGGCGCTCGGCCGATCGCCTGCGCGAGCTGCGCGATGCGGGCCTCACCGTGATGCCGGGGCATGACCCGCACGTCCTGCGCCCAGGCCTGTTGACTCCCTAGTCATTCGCACATTTATACGAATGTTTGTAGGATGGAGCGCATCACAGCCAACGCCGACACCTGCGATCTGCTCTGTATCGATCTGCCCAAGGCCGAGCGGGTCCGCAAGGGGCTTCCCCCTACTGAGGAGCTCGAGCTGCTGGCCGCGGGGGCGAAGGCGCTCGGTGACCCCACCCGGCTCGCGATCGCACTCGCCCTCGAGGCAGGGGAGTCGGCGTGCGTTTGCGACCTCGCCTGGATCGCCGGCCGCGACGAGCGCCTCGTCTCCCATCATCTTCGCCTGCTCAAGGTCGCCGGCCTGGCTCGCTCCCAGCGCAACGGAAAGATGGTCGTCTACGAGTTGACCGGGCGCGGCCGGACTCTGCTGGCCGCGGTGGCAGGCCAGGGGATCGCCGCCTAGGCGGCCTGGCTATGCCGACGCTCGCGCTCATCTTCTACGTGGCCTATCTGGCCCTCACCTTCGGCCTGCGCATGCTGATCCAGGTACGCCGCACCGGCTCGACGGGATTCCACGGCCTCGGAGGGCGTCCCGGCTCGGCCGAGTGGATCGCCGGGGTCGGGTTCACGGTCGCGCTGCTGGTGGGGGCTGCGGCACCGGTGCTCGCTCTGCTTGACCTGGTTGAGCCGATCGCCGCACTCGACACGACGGCTGCGCACGTCGCTGGCGCCGCTCTCGCCGCCGGCGGGATCGCCACGACCTTCTACGCGCAGGTGGCGATGGGGAGGAGCTGGCGGATCGGCGTCGATCCCGGTGAGCGCACCGAGCTCGTCACCGTCGGGCCCTTCGCGCTGGTCCGCAACCCGATCTTCGCCGCGATGCTGCCGACCGCGCTCGGGCTCACCCTGCTCGTACCGAGCTGGGTTGCCCTCGCGGGCCTGGCTGGTTTGATCGCGGCGCTCGAGCTTCAGGTCCGGGTGGTCGAGGAGCCCTATCTCCTGCAGGTGCATGGCGACGCCTACGCGACCTACGCCGCGCGGGTCGGGCGCTTCGTTCCCGGTGTCGGACAGCTGAGAGGGAGCGGGTAGAGGCCCGTGCCGCCGGACGCCGAGTCCCGCTATATCCCCGCCGCTCGCTGGCAGGTCTTCTCGAGGCTCTACGATCCGGTCCTCTCGGTGACGCTGCGCGAGCGGCGCTTTCGCGGTCAGATGCTGGAGCGGGTCGATGCCGACCTGCCGAACGGCGGCACCGTGGTGGACGTCGGTTGCGGCACGGGCACCTTCGCGATCGCCCTGGCGTCGCGACGACCGGACGCGCAGGTCATCGGCGTCGATGGCGACCCGCAGATCATGGCGCTGGCACAGCGCAAGCCCGGCGCCGGCGCCGTCGAGTGGCGTGAAGGGCTGGCGCAGACGCTTCCGCTGGAAGACGGCAGCGTCGATGTCGTCTCGACTTCGCTGGTCCTCCACCACCTGCTGCCCGGGGACAAGCGCAAGGCACTGGCCGAGATCAAGCGCATCCTCGAGCCCCGCGGCAGAGTGCATGTCGCCGATTGGGGCAAGCCGCATGATCCGGTCATCAGCACGCTCTTCTTCCTCACCCAGGCGATCGACGGCTTCGACCGAACGGCAGACCACCGGGCGGGCCGGCTACCGGCCTTCATCGCCGAGGCCGGCTTCGATCCGGTGGAGGGTTACGGGCGCCTGCGAACGGGGTTCGGAAGCCTCGATCTGCTCAGGGCCGAGGTCGCGGGCTCCTAGGACTAGCGCGGCGAACCCAGCGACGCCGGCCCACCGCGCGGCATGGTGCCGCGCGGTGGACGCCGGCCTGTCCTTCCGGAGGACTAGTCGCGGCCGATCAGGGTCTGGAACAGATCGGTCTGGTCGCGGATGCCCATCACATTGGTCGCCTGCGGGCCGATCGCGGCGACCGGGACCCGGGCGCCGGTGTGGGACTGGCCGGGCGGGGTCTTGCCGGTGCCGTAGGAGACGCGGATCGGCACGCCGTCAGCCGACTGCAGCGTCGCGTAGAAGCCGGGCGTGTCCTGCCCGGCGGGGACGATCTGGCTCGTGTGGGAGTGATCGGCGGTGATCACCACGAGCGTGTCGCGATTCTTCTTCTGGTAGGCGAGGGCAGCTGCAATCGCCTTGTCGAAGGCGAGGTTCTCGCCGATCTGCCCGCACACGTCGGAGGCGTGGTCGCGCTTGTCGATCGAGGCCCCCTCGACCTGCAGGAAGAAGCCCTTGCGGTTCTCCAGCAGCTGGATCGCCTTCTTGGTCATCGCCTCCAGGCTCGGCTCGTTGGCCGGGCGGTTGGTCTCGTCGCAGCGGAACGTCGGTCCGCCGGCTCCTGGTGTGGTCGCCGCGATCAGCGGTTTGAACTCGGTCGTCATGTTGCCGGTGTTGAAGAGGCCGAGCACCGGGCCTTTGTTGAGCGAGGAGACCGCGTCCAGATCGGTCGCGGTCTCAACGTAGCGGTAGCCCTCGTCTTTGGCGTAGTCGATCACCGTGTCCGTGTTGCCGTCGAGGGTCTGCAGGAAGCGGTTGCGGCCGCCGCCGAGGTTGACGTCGAGCAGGTGGTCGATCTGCTGCTCGGCGATCGAGCCGAGCCCGCCGGCGCCCTTGGCCTCGGTCGAGCAGATCGTGCGAGTGTCCGCCGGCCCTTGGCAGGCGCGCTGAGAGATGTGCGAGGAGGGTGCGGCCGGCGTCGCGTCGGTGATCTCCGCCGTGGAGACGTTGCCGACACGCATTCCGCGCCTGTCCGCGATCTCGAACGTCGTCTTGTAGCCGTCATTGGAGCCGGGGATGTTCTCGGCGGCGCTTGGGCCCTGCGAGAGGCGGGCGTCGATCGTCTTCTTCCCAGTCGACCAGGCGGTCGCGGTCGGCGCCGAGTCCGGCACGTAGTTCGGCGGGTAGGACGGGCCAGGGCCAGCCGAGAGGCCGTAGGTGATCAGCTCGCCCGTGAAGGGCAGCGTCTCCATGCTCAGCGTGCCGGCGGCACCCTTGCCGTAATAGCGAGCCAGGGTGATCTCACTGTCGCCCATCCCGTCGCCGATCAGCAGGATGACGTTCTTGGGCTTGTCCGAGTCGATCAGCTTCTTGATCTCGCGCGAATTGTCATCCGCGCCGTCGTCGTAATGGGCGGTGGCCACGGCGCCTGCGACGGCGATCGCCGCGAAGACCATGACCGCGAAGAGCGCAAGGTGCTTTCGCTTGGCTCGCATCTGGGTGTTGCCTCCTTGTCGAGTTGCGGAAATTAGATTCCGCGCCGAACCTAGGAAGGCGGCCGGGCCAGCTTGCTAAGGAGACGTTTCCAGCCTGAGAAATGGATGTGAACGCACGGGGGTACCCTCCTCACTGCTCCGGGAGGGCCTCGGCAGCGGCATCGAGGCGCAGGCCCTCAACGACCTGGCGCTGAGACTCGGCCCGCTCGATCAGGGCGGCGAGGTCGAACCGCGCGAGTTTCGCCTCCCGCGTGTGCTGCAGCGCCCGCCAGAGCCCGAGCTTGCCGGTGATCCCGATCAGGAGCATCTCCAGCTCGAGCATCCGGCTGAGCGGCGAGTAGCCCCTCAGGCGTCCGTTCAGCTTGAGGCGACCGAGCTTCTCAGCGGCCCAGGCGCCGGCGATCTTGGCGCTGTCACGCTTGACGGCGAGTTGCTCCATCACTTCCTCGAGTGTGGTGCGGTCGGCTTCGATTTCGGCGCAGACGATCGCCAGCGGCTCGCCCCACCTAGTGCCGCGATTGCTCGCACGAGCCCGCCGGGCGAGCTCGACCCCACCCGTTGCGCCCGCTAGGTGATCGTTCAGGTAGATAGCTAGGAGTCTGCGCTCTATCACTGCGTCTGGATACCCGCTCCCGGCCGCGCACAACCCTCTGATGGCTCCCTGGGGCCAAGGTTCGTGACGACTAGCTACTGACGGCGCCTTCGTCTTTCCGTTGAAGGACTAGACAGACCGGCCCTACCCTTGAACGGATGCCCTTCGGTGCGAGCGAGATCGACAGATGAGCGAAGCAGCGGGTCCCCACGGGCTGGGGTCCGTTCCGGGCACGGTGCGGATGCTCTCCGACGATCGTCTTACGCGACGCGCGACGCGGGGCGATCAGCGCGCCTTCGCGGCGATCTACAGCCGCTACAGCGAGAGGCTCTACCGCTTCTGCCTCGCGATCGTCGGCAATTCGCAGGACGCCCAGGACGCACTCCAGAACACGATGGTCAAGGTGCTGAAGGCGCTGCCGGGCGAGGAACGGCAGATCCAGCTGAAGCCATGGCTCTACCGGATCGCCCACAACGAGTCGGTCGAGCTGCTGCGCCGGCGTCGGGGAACGGAGCAGCTGGACCCCGAGCTGGCCGGCAAGGGGGCCGGCCTGGCGGAGGAGGCGGCCGCGCGGGAGCGGCTGCGCTTGCTGATCTCCGACCTCGAGGAGCTCCCCGACCGCCAGCGCGCGGCTCTGGTGATGCGCGAGCTGGCGGGTCTCGACTTCACCGAGATCGGTGCCGCGCTCGAGACCTCGCCTGTCACCGCCCGCCAGACCCTCTACGAGGCTCGGCTGAGCCTGCACCAGATGGACGCGGGGCGTGAGATGAGTTGCGAGACGGTGATGAAGGCGCTCTCGGATGGGGACGGCCGTGTCACCCGGCGGCGCGACATTCGCGCCCACCTTCGCACCTGCACGGACTGTCGCCGCTTTCGCGAGGAGTTGCAGGGCCGGCAAGGCGACTTTGCCGCGCTCTCGCCGCTGCCTGCCGCCGCTGCCGCGGCGCTGCTGCAGGGCGTGCTCGGCGGCTCAGGCGGCGGCGCCGTTGGCGGTGGGCTCTCAGGAACCCTGGGCGGAGGGATGGCCGGCACGCTCGGCACATCGGCGGTCGTCAAGTCCGCAGCCACGGTCGCGGTCGTGGCGATCGTCGGGGTCTCAGCCACCCGAAGCGATCTCGTCGACATCGGCCTGCCGGGCGGGGGTGGCTCGCCGGAGCGGCAGGCCGGGCCATCCGATGCCGCCAGCCAAAATACGGTGCCGCCATTGCCGGCAGCGTCACCTCGGGTCCGGGAGCGGAGCAAAGCCGGCGGAGCCGATGGCCGGGGCGTGTCTCGGCAGGCAGAGGTGAAAGCGGCGGGCCCAACTGCAGCCGCTCGCGGCGAGCAGTCGGGCCCGGAAACGCTCCCACCCTCGCAGTCGCCAGGCTCGTCCAGGGGCAACCATCGCGGTCACGGGCAGGAGAGCAACCTCCCGGCCGCTGCTGCGCACGGACAGCAAACGGCGGCGGCTCACAAACAAGGCGCCGGCAGAGGCGGCAATCAAGCGGCGAAGCCCCACCCGATTCACCCAGCGAAGCCGCCCCAGCCGGCCACCCCTGGTCCCAAGCAGACAAACGGATCACCTGCTGACCCTCGCGGCTCGGGCAAGGAAATCCCGCCGCAGGCGAATGCGGTTCCGGCGGATCCGCAAGGAGCTCCGTCGCCGGGCGCGGCCAACAAACCCTGAAATTCGCCCGGGGTTTGGTCTGACGAACGCCCGATCGCCGCGTTTGAGCAGCGACCGAACGTAAATGGAGCCCTCGCGCAGGGCGCCAGGAATCGAAGGAGGCACGATGAAGCTCGACCTGAGGATCGCCTTGGTCGTTGGCGCGCTGGCCCTCGCAGCGGCGCCCGCGATGGCGCTCGGCAATCAGGCCACGGCGCCCGGGCAGAACGGCCAGGGGCACGGGCCCCAGTACAACCCAGCCCCCGAAACACCGGGGCCGGGAGCCGGCTTGCCGGAGAAGGCCAAGGCCTACGGCGTCTACTGCCAGGGCCAGAGCAAGAAACATGTCGCCGGTCAGAAAGGCACGCCGTTCAGCCAGTGCGTGACCGCGATGGCGAAGGCCTCCCACGACGAGAGCCTGAGCCCGGGTCAGGCCTGCAAGGGGATGAGCAAGAAACACGTCAAAGGAGAGAAGGGAACCCCGTTCTCACGTTGCGTGAAAGCAGCGGCAAAGCTGAGGAAAAACCAGCAAAGCTGAGCCATTGCACCACGCCCCGTCGCCAGGGGTGGCAGGCGACGGGGCGGGGCCTCACGTAGGCAGCCGCTGCTGTTCGCTCAGAACCGGCGCGAAGAGGTCGCCCTTCTCCTCGATCCGGGTGAGGACCGCGGCGGGGTCGAAGCCGAGCCGGTCGCTGTCCCCATCCGACAGCGCCGCTTCGACCTCCTCCCACTCCAGCGGGGTCGAGACCGTCGGGCGCTCCCCCGCCAGCAATGAGTAGGCGCACACCGTCGTCTCGTCCCGGTCGTTTCGGCTCCAGTCGATCAGCACCCTTCCGCTCCGCTGGCGCTTGGCGTTCTTCGAGACAACCCGCTCGGGGAACTTGCTCTCCAGGGTCTTGGCGACTGCCTTGGCGAAGGGCTTGGTCTGCGCGTAGGTCGTCGCGGAGTTGAGCGGCACATAGAGCTGCAGCCCTCCGGAGCCCGAGGTCTTGGGATGGGAGCGCAGCCCCAGCTGCTCGAGCATTCCCCTGATCCAGATCGCCACCTGGGCGCAGTCGGCCATCTCAGCCCCCGAGCCGGGGTCGAGATCGAAGACCATCGCGGTCGGGTGCTCCATATCCGCCTCCAGGGAGAGGGAGGTATGCCGCTCGATCTCATCGCCGATCCTCAGCGGCCGGCCGCGGAGATGGGGCAGGAGGACATCGGCGATGCGGGTGTACCAGTCGATCGGCTCGGTCCGCTCGAGACCCACCTCGCTCGCCGTCTTGTCCTCGCGCAAGCCCTTGAAGGAGCCGTGGCGCACCATTCCCTCGGCGGTCAGCTCGCGGAACTCGATCTCCGCGACCAGCTCCGGCTTGACGAAATGGGCGTCCTTCTGCGGGACTTTTCCTGCCTTGAATGGACTCGTCTTCCGCTCCAGCGGGCCGAGCCGTGTGGCGAGCGTGGTCAGGTCCCGCTCGGAGAAGCCGGTGCCGATCTTGCCCGCGTAGCGCAGCTTCCCGCCGCCATCCGGTTCGAAGTACCCCATCAGCAGCGCGCCGATCCGATCGCGACGCCGGCCCTCACCCGGGGCCCAGCCGCCAATCACCAGCTCCTGACGCATGGTGTTCTTCACCTTCAGCCAGGCGCCCGTTCGCTTGCCCGGGGCATAGGCGCTCTCGAGGCGCTTCAGCACCACTCCCTCGAGGCCCTGCTCGCTGCTTGCCTCGAGCAGCTCCTTCGCCCGGCCGGTCGAATAGCCGGGCGTCTGCCAGCTCTGGCCGGAGAGCTCCAGCTGCTCGAGCAGCTCGCGACGCCGCTCATACGGTTCGTCGATCAGGTTGTGGCCATCGAGGTGGAGTAGGTCGAAGATCACGTAGGTGACCGGGTGCGTTTTCACCCTTTGCCGGACCACGTTCTCGGAGGTCTGGTGGATCCGCTGCTGCAGTCGCTCGAAGCTCGGCCGCCCGTCATCGTCGAAGGCGACCAGCTCGCCGTCAAGGACGGCGTCGCGGGCGCCGAGCTGGCGCGAAAGCCGCCGCACCTCCGGGTACTGGGCGGTGATGTCCCTGAGGTTGCGACTCTGCAGCCCGAGCCGGCCGGGACGGCAATAGGCGATCGCGCGCACGCCGTCCCACTTGACCTCCACCGCCCAGCCCACGTCTTTCGCCGGCAGCTCGGCGAGCCGGGCGAGCATCGGCACCACCGATTCGGGGAAGGGGTCGCGCGTCTCACTGGGCGGATCGATCCGGTGGATCATCCAGTCCTTCTCGCTGCCGGCGCGGAAGAGCGCGTAGCGACCACTGAGGCGCTCGCCGGCAAAGCTGAAGATGATTTTCCCCTCGACCCACTTGTGACACTCGTAGGTGCCGCTGTCCCAGATCTTCATCGTCCCGGCGCCGTACTCGCCGGCCGGTATCTCGCCCTCGAAGTCGAGGTACTCGAGCGGATGGTCCTCGGTGTGGACGGCCTTGCGGTTTTCGCTCGGATCGTTGGGGATGCCGTTGGGGATCGCCCAGGAGACGGCGGTGCCGTCGTGCTCGAGCCGCAGGTCCCAGTGCAGCCGGCGGGCGCTGTGCTCCTGGACGACAAAGCGCGGCGCCCCCTTTTTGCGGCGGCGTTTTTTCGCCGCCGGCTCGGGCGTGGCGGCGAAATCGCGTTTGCGCTCGTACTCGCTGAGCTTGCCGGTTTTCTTATGGTTGGCTTTCGCTGCCATGGAGAAGCCCTGGGCGGGATTGCAGGGATTGCAAATATGACCCGATGGGTAGGTTCTCTAAGTGAAGCAATCGGCGTTTTGCCACGAGGTGCTCTTCTACGACAGCGCTGACGAGTTCTTGGCGGGAACCGTCCCTTTCATCCGAGGCGCGCTCGAGGCCGAGGAGCCCGCTCTGGTTGCGCTTGGTCAAGAGAGGATCGAGTTGCTGCAAGGCGAGCTCGGCACCGACGCGACCGGGGTCCGCTTCGCCGACATGGAGGAGCTCGGCCGCAATCCCGCCCGCCTCATTCCCGCCTGGCGCGAGTTCGTCGACGAGAACGGTGGCGAGGACCGCGCCATGCGGGGAATCGGAGAACCGATCTGGCCGGGACGGAGCGCGGTGGAGATCGATGAGTGCCAGCGCCACGAGTCGCTGCTGAACGTCGCTTTCGGCGCCACGCCGGCACTGTCGCTGCTCTGCCCCTACGACAGCAGTCGCCTCGATGACGATGTCCTCGAGGCCGCCCTTGCCTGCCATCCCTTTCTCGCCCGGGACGGCGAGAG
The DNA here is from genome assembly GCA_963807425.1 of uncultured Solirubrobacterales bacterium. Taxonomy (GTDB): domain Bacteria; phylum Actinomycetota; class Thermoleophilia; order Solirubrobacterales; family 70-9; genus VRUE01. Next base: position 87,642 of record CAWEBZ010000011.1, read on the forward strand.
CTATGCGAACGCAGCCTGCAAAGAGGTCGCAGCGCCGTCGAGTCCCTTCGCCGGCGAGCTTTCTCCGCGGCCTGAGGGCTCAGAGGCGCTTCGGTTCGACCGCGGCGCATTGCACCGGGTGAGGAAGCTCATATCGGTCGCGGCCGAGCGCGCCGGGCTCTCTGCTTCGCGCGGAGACGACCTGGTCACCGCGGTCAGCGAGCTGGCCGCCAACAGCGTCCTGCACGGTGGGGGGGAGGGGACGCTAAGCCTCTGGCTGGAGGCGGATGCGCTCGTCGTCGAAGCCGAGGATCTGGGCTGCATCGAGGAGCCTCTGGTCGGACGGCAGCGCCCTGCTCCCACCCAGGAAGGTGGTCGCGGGCTTTGGCTCGTCAACCAGCTGTGCGATCTGGTTCAGGTGCGTTCCGGCCCCGAAGCAACTGCGATTCGGGTCCGCATGGATCTTTCTCTCCAGCCGTCACAGGCGCTTGCGTATTAGCCATCCCGGCTCGAGGAATTTGCGTATTGCTTCCCTGAGGCGCGATACTCTCTTTTGAGTAGCGGGTCTCGTGAAGAGGGGAAGGAGGAGCGCAAGTGATGGCAGTGGACCTGATCGTGATCCCGATCCTGATCGCGGCCCTGGCCATTCTCGCCACGGTGCTCGGGATTTCGCTGGCCCGAACACGGCGGCGCTTCAGGCTGCTCGGCCGCATCGCCAGGGTTTCCGACGAAGCCAGCTCTCTGCCCGACACGCTTGAGGCGATCTGCGAGATCCTCGTTCCCGACTTTGCCGACTTCTGCATGCTCGACGTGGTCACCGACGGCCAGGCCCACCGGGCAGCTACGAGGGTCGCCTCGGAGGACTACGCGGAGCAGGAGCGAGGCTTGGCTCAGCGCAAGCCATCGCTGCCGGCCCGCATGACCGCGGATTCCAGCGAGTCCCTGCAGCCGCGCTTCTACGAACGCATGACGGAGGCCGACCTGCGCGAGATCGCCCACGACGAGGGAGAGGACCTTGAGTTCCTCAGGAGCCTCGGTGTCCGCTCGGCGATCACCGTCGCGCTGCGGGCGCGCGGTCAGGTGACCGGGGCGCTGACCATGGGAGTCGCCTGGTCTGGCAGGCGGTACCGGCGCGACGACTCGCAGTTCGCCTGGATCCTCTCCGGCCGCGTCGCTCTGGCGCTGGATAACGCCGGACTCTCTTCGGACCTCGAACGGGCGGAGCGCGCCCGGTCGGAGATTGCCGAAACGCTGCAGCGCGGCCTTCTACCGCCGCCCTTGCCCCACATCCCCGGCTGGTCTGCGGCGGCGGTCTACCGCCCCGCCGGGGCCGAGAACGAGATCGGCGGCGACTTCTACGACGCCTTCCCGATTCCCGGCGGCTGGATGCTGGTGATCGGCGACGTGACCGGACGCGGCGCGCGGGCCGCCTCGATTACGGCGCAAGCTCGATACACGTTGCGTGCGGCCGCCCTGCTCACCGGCGATCCACACGTGGCGCTGACCACTCTCAACCGGGCTCTGCTTGCGCGCAGGGACTCGGCGCTGTGCAGCGTCGCGGCGATCGCCGTCAGCGAGGATCCGGGAGAGCCGGTGCGGCTGGCCGTCGCGGGTCACCCGCCACCCCTCCTGGTCGACAGCGAGGGCGTGACCGAGTCGACGGCGTCGGGCCCGGTGCTGGGAGCCTTCGACGATGCGGAGTGGACGATCGAGCGCAGGCTCCTGACACCCGGCCAGCAGGTGGTCATAGTCACCGACGGCATAACCGAGGCCTGTGGGCCCGCCGGGCGCTTCGGCGAGGAGCGTCTGCATGCGGAGTTGGCAGGAGCGCCGAGCCCGGTCCTAGCCGTACAGCGGCTGGAGGGTGCGCTGCACGCCTTCACCGAGGGACGGCTCGACGACGACGCCGCGATCCTGGCGCTGGCGCCCACCGCTCCCAACCAGGGCTCCGACCTCGCTGCCGCGTCTCGCGAGCCGGCGCTCGCGGTTCCTGACCTGGGAGGCGGAGATGGATGAGTACAAGGTGCTGGTCGAGCGCCTCTTCGACGCTTTCAATCGCCGTGATCCGGCGGGCATCGTCAGCACCTGCGACGAGGAGATGGAGTTCTTCTCGGTCACGGCGGCGGAAGCCGGACGCACCGATCCCTACGTCGGCCCCGGCGGCATGCACGACTACCTCGGCGACGTGGCGAAGCTCTGGGAAGAGCTGCTGATCACGCCGATGATGGTCGAGCGCCAGGGAGACCGGCTCCTCGTCAGGGGCCGGGTCTACGCGCGCAGCAGGGAGTTGGGCATTCGCGACGTGCCGGTGGCCTGGATCTGGGAGGTCCGCGAAGGCCGGTTCGTCCGCGGCGAGGTCTTCGCCGATCCGGAGGAGGCCGCTCTGAGGTTCGCCGCGATCTCGGCCTGAGGGGCTACGCCGCGCCGTCCGGCGAGGACTCGACTAGCGGCAGCCTCTCGTCGATGCCGGTCAGCTGCAGAACGCGGGTGACCGTCGATGACTTGCTCGGAACGAACCGAAGTCGGCTCGCCTCTCCGTTGTGGCGCAGGGCCGCGACCAGCAGTGCGATGCCGGTCGAGTCGATGAACTCGAGCTCGCTCATGTCGACGATGACCTCGCCTCCGCCGTTCATCGCCTGGTCCAGCTCGGCTTCGGCGGTCTTGCAATTGGCGAGGTCGAGCTCGCCGCAGAGCGAAACGACATGTGTGTCGCCTTTCATGGCGCTCCGTACGACAAGCGTCCCATCGGAGATGTCGTGCTGTTCGTTCGGCATCGGCGGACTGGATGGTAGTCGTCCAGTTTGGTGCCGATGTTTCGCGCGGAGCCTCCGGGCTAGGCCTCTGGGTCGCGTTCCTCCCCGATCTGCTCGCGGAGCCTCTGCAGCGCCTGGCGGAGGATCCGCGAGACGTGCATCTGCGAGTGGCCGATCCGCTCGGCGATCTGCAACTGCGTCAGGTCCTCAACGAAACGAAGACGAAGCACGACTTGCTCACGCTCGCTGAGGTGGGGAAGCGCGGCGTCCAAGTCGGCCCGTCCTTCGGCCAGGCCAAATCCCTCGTCCTCGCTGCCGACCCACTCGGAGGCCGGCGCGTCGTCCCGGTCGTCGTTGCCGGCGGGATGATCGAGGGACAACGGGCGGCGGTTGTCGTTGGCCGCGAGGACCTCGAGGACGTCGGTTTGCTCGAGGTCCAGATGCTCGGCGATCTCACCGACGGACGGCGAGCGCTGCAGTTCTTCGGCCAGCGCGTCGATCGCATTGCCGACGTCGGCTATCCGATCGTGCAGGGCGCGGGGCACGCGCACCGTCCAGACGCGATCGCGGAAATGGCGCTTCAGCTCGCCGAGGATGGTCGGAGACGCGAAGGCGGTGAAGGGGATCCCGCGAGTCGGGTCGAAGCGGTCGATCGCGTTGACCAGACCGAGGCTAGCCACCTGGAGCAGGTCGTCCGAGGTCTCGCTGGAGGTGCGATAGCGGCGCGCGAGGTTCCTGGCGAAGGAGAGATGGCGACGCACCAGCTCCTCTCTCGCCTGGGAGTCGCGGCGCTCGGTCAGGAGCTCCCACAACGCCGGCTCGCCCATTAGGCGCGCCTGCATTCCTGCCGAGGCAACCTTCGCACGCGGCCAGTCGTGCGGCTCGACGGCCGTGGATGACTCTCGATTCCGCAGTGCGGTGACGCTCTCCATCCCCAGCGCCGGTTACCCCGCGTGACTGTGGCCAAACGCCTGGGTTGGGAGCGCTCAGTTCGCGCAGCGTTCGCAAAGCCCGCGCAGAACGACGTCATGCTCGGCGATCTCGAAGGGAACTTGCTCAGACACCTGGGCGATCGCCTGCTCCAGGCGAGGGTCCTCGAAGGGCTCCAGCCTGCCGCAGCGGCGGCAGATCGCGTGATGGTGATGGTGGCCGTTGGGGTCGATCCGCTCGTAGCTGGCGATTCCCCGCTCGGCCTCGAAGCGCTGCACCAGGCGCAGCTCCTCGAGGCGATCGAGGGCGCGGTAGACGCTGGCCCGTCCGACCGAGGCATTGCGGCGGCGCAGCTCCTGCTCCAGCTCCAGGGCGGTGACCGCGCAGTCGTGGCGGGCGAGTGCCTCGACCACCGCGGTGCGGGCGCCGCCGCGCCGGTGGCCTGCTTCGCCGAGGATCTCCAGGGCGTGCTCCGCCCACTTGGTGTCGACCGCAGCCGCCATCTAGCCGATCGTAGCCTCCGCGGAGGCTCGCCTTTCGCCCCTGAGAGAGACGAGCCGGCCGGTCGGCAGCGAAAGCAGATAGGCGGCGACGATCGCCAGCGCCACCGAGGCGCCCCCGGCGGTTCCGGCGTAGTAGGAGAGGTAGAGGCCGGCGAAGCCGGCGAGCACCGCGATCGCGACGGCGAGGGCGATCATCGGCACGATCCGCTCGCTGAGCTGGCGAGCGGCCGCGGCCGGCCCGACGAAGACCGCCACCACGAGCAGGTTGCCGAGGCCCTGGACGGAGACGACGATCGCCGCTGCGAGCAGGATCAGCAGAGCCGTTTCCGTCCTCCCCGGCGAGGCGCCGAGCGAGCGCGCCGCGCCGCGATCGAAGCCGCCGGCCAGCAGCCGGCCGTGAAGCAGCAGAAGCGCGCCGCCGACGGCCAGAGCGAGGATGCCGGCAGCGGCGAGGTCGCCGTTGGAGGGGCCGAGGATGTCGCCGAAGAGCACCTCCTGGATGCCGGGCGGGGAATCCGGCGAGAGCGCCAGCAGGATGCCGAGGCCGAACAGGGTGGTGACGACGACGCCGACGGCGACCTCGCGGCTGACGCCCGGGACTCGTGAGACGGCGGCGATCGCCAGCGCGGCGACGACGACCCCGGGGATCCCGCCGACGATCAGCGGCAGGCCGGCGAGGGCGGCGACGATCAGCCCGGGGAAGATCGCGTGGGCTAGCGACTCGGCCGCGTAGGAGAGTCGGTAGAGGACCACCCAGCAACCGAGCGCGCCGCCGGCGATCCCGATCAGGGTCATCTCGGCAATCGCCCGTCGCATGAATTCGTCTTGCAGGGGCTCGAGCATCGCTCAGTGGTGATGGTGGGGGGGGAGGATCGCGCGAGAGGAGGAGCCCGGCAGCTCGACGATCGAGCCGCCGTAGGTCGCTTCCAGCACGGCCAGGTCCAGCACCTCCTCCGCTGGGCCGACCGCGATCTGGCTGCCGTTGATGCAGAGCACGCTGTCCCAGCGCCGGGCCTGCTCGAGGTCGTGGGTGGCGATCGCGATCGCGCGGCCCTCGGCGGCGAGCTTCTCGATCAGTGCTTCGAGGCGCTCGGAGGCGGGGCGGTCGAGGCCGGAGAAGGGCTCGTCGAGGAGCAGGATCCGAGCGTCCTGGACCAGGCTGCGCGCGACCAGCACCCGTTGGCGCTGGCCGCCGGAGAGCTTGCCGAAGGTCTCCCCGGCGAGATCGCCGAGGCCGACCCTGGCGAGCGCCTCCACCGCGGCCTCACGATCGCGCCTGCCCGGCCGCCGCCACCAGGGCAGGCGGGAAAGTGCTCCCATCGCGGCCACGTCGAGCGCGGAGACGGGGTAGTCGAGCTGGGAGCGCTCGGTCTGGGGGACGGTGGCGCAGCGGGCCCCCACGCGCAGCTCTCCCCCGAGCGGCTGCAGCTCCCCCAGCAGGGCACGCAGCAGAGTCGTCTTGCCGCCGCCGTTGGGGCCGAGCAGTGCCATCCTCTCGCCGGGTCGCAGGGCGAAGGAGACTGCGGAGATCGCCGGCTCGCCGCCGTAGCCGACGGCGAGTCCGGTGGCTTCTATTAGCGGCCGATCCTGCACCCGCGACCTCCCCCGGTGAACCCTCTGACCATCGCGTCGGCGTTGGCCTCCTCCATCGCCAGATAGGTGGCGCCGTCGGAGTCCTCCGGGCCCAGCGTGTCGCCGTAGAGCGTGTAGCTGGTCGAGACGCCGGTCTGGCGGGCGATCGCCTCGGCGGCCTTGGCGCTGAGCGAGCTCTCCGGGAAGACCGCCTGCACGTACTCGGCTTCGATCGTCTCGGCCAGCTCGCTCAGGTCCTTTGCCGAGGCCTGGGCCTGGGTCGTCTGCGAGGGGATCACCGCGCCGACCACCGCGATCCCGTAGCGGTCGGCGAAGTAGCCGAAGGCGTCGTGATCGGTGACCAGCTTGCGCTGGGAAGGGGGGACGGAGTCGATGCACCTGGCGATCCCGGCGTCGAGCGCCTTGATCTCAGCCAGGTAGGCGGCGGCGTTGCGCGCGTAGGTCGGCCGGTGCGAGGGGTCGGCGGCGATCAGCGCCCGCTCGATCCTCCGCACCACCGCTTCGGCGTTGCGCGGGTCGTGCCACCAGTGCGGGTCATATCTGGAGGCCTCCGCGCCCTCGGACTCGCCGGCAAGGCGGATCGGAGCCGAGGCGCCCAGATCGACGATCTCGGCATCGCTGCCGCTGTCGGAGACGATCTCCTCGATCCAGGCGTCGAGGTCGTCGCCGCTGGCGAAGACCAGCGCGGCGCTTGCAGCCTCTTCGACGTCGGCTGGCCGAGGCTCGTAGTCGTGAGGGTCGGTGTTGGGCTGGAGGATCTGGTCGACCTCGACCGCCTCGCCGCCGACCTCGCGGACGAAGTCGCCGATCTGGGTCGTCGTCGCAACCACGTCGAGCTTCTGGCTATCGCCACTCGATCCGCTGCCGCAGCCGCCGGCGAGCAGCGCCAAAGCCCCGAGCACGCCGGCGATCGCTGCTTTGCGCGGGACCCCCACCAGGGCGCGTGTCCCGGCGACTGCGACGAAGGTGGCACCGGCGACGCAGGCGATCGTCGCCCCGGGCGGGGCGTTGGTCTTGACCGAGAGCCAGAGCCCAACCGTGCCCTCGAAGGCAACCAGCCCGATGCTGAGCAGCTGCCAGCTCAGCAGCCGCTCGGTGAGCAGGCGAGCGGTTATCGCCGGGACGACGAAGAGCGCGGCGACGAGCAGCGCTCCGACCACGGTCAGCGCCGCGGTGGTCGCCAGCGCGACGAGGCCGAGCAGGACGGCGTCGAAGACCCGCGGGCTCGGGCCGCCGGGCTCGCTCATGGTCGGGTCGAAGCCGGTGCGCAGCCAGTGCTGGCCGATCAGAACGCTGGCGAGGAGCGTCGCCGCGGCGGTGGCGGCGGCGAGGACGAGATCGCCGCTGTCGACCAGGAGCAGGCTGCCGAAGAGCAGGGTCTCGATGTTCGAGCCGGAGCCGAAGACGTCGCTGGCGAGGATCACGCCGCCGGCAAGGCAGCCGACGAGGACCAGGGCTACGACGGCGTCCTGCCCGCTGCGCTTGCCGCGCAGCAGGGAGGTGCCCGCCGCGAACGCGAGGGCGGCGCCGAAGGCACCGAGCGGGGCGGCGAAGCCGAGCCCGTCGGCCAGGACCAGACCCGGGAAGGTCGCGGTGCCGACCGCATGCGAGAAGAAGGCGAGGCCGCGCAGCACGATCCAGGTGCCGAGCAGGCCGGCGGGGATCGCCAGGATCAGCACCTCGATCAGGCCGCGCTGAACGAAGGGGAGTTGAAACGGCTCCAGCAAAGGGAGGCGAGTGTAACGAGAATGAGTCTCGTTTGCACTCGCCTTACTTTTGCTTCGGCTCCAGTCCGATCAGCTCGTAGTAGCCGATCAGGAAGAGGCGGCGGCCGTCGGAGACCATCGGCGTGTAGCCGGCCTGGCGCAGCTGGAAGGTCTTGCGGTGGGTGCGGACGTCGATCCCGATCGCCTCGCGGGTCTTGAAGCTCGAGGTGTAGACGGTGTGGCCGATCACGGTCGCCGTGCCCGGCACCGGCCCGCCGACGTCGTAGCGCCAGCGCTGCTTGCCGGTCCGCGCGTCGAGCGCGTAGAAGTGCTCGTCGTAGGAGCCGATGTAGACGGTCGGCGGGGTGCCGGGGACCTTGGCGACCGCGGGTGAGCCGTAGACGAAGTTGTCGGTCGGGAAGGACCAGTCGACCTTGCCGGTCTTTTCGTCGAAGGCGAAGACGGTGCCGTCGTCGCGGGCGGCGTAGACGCGGCCGAAGGCGATCGCCGGGGAGGAGTAGAAGCCGCCCTCGCCGAAGGGCGGCACCTTCGTCGTGTTGGTGCGCCAGAGCAGCTTGCCGGTCTCGGCGTCGAGGCAGAACATCGCCGCCCTCGTAGTCGGCGACGTAGACGCGGCCGTCGTGGAAGCTGGGGCTGGCTTTGATCGCGCCCGGCGAGTTGAACTGCCAGCGGATCTTGCCGTCGGAGGCGCGCAGCGCGACCACGTTGGTCTTGTCGGTGCCGAGGTAGAGCGTGCCGCCGAATGCCATCGGCGAGGATTCGAGGTGGCGAGTGAGGTCGCGCTTCCAGACCTGCTTGCCGCTGGTCGGCGTCGACCGCGACCAGGTTGCCGTCGACGTAGGCGAAGAAGACCTTGCCCTGGTGGTAGACGGGCGCGGTGACGTCGGTCGGCGTGCCCGAGTCCTTCGGATCGCGTGACCCGTTCCCAGAGGATCTTGCGATCGCTCAGCCGCACCGCTTTGGCGTTGCCGTACTTGTTGACGACGTAGGCGACCCGTTGGCGACCGCCGGCGGGAACTCGATCAGCGCGTGCGTGTTGATCGACCAGGCTTCGCGCAGCGGCGGGTCGAGCGCCCGCTTCCGAGCGGGCAGGTAGTGCGTGCGCTCGGGGACCCGCCCGAACAGCGGCCAGTCGACCAGCCCGGCTTCGCTCGACGACTCCTTGCCCCGCTCGCCGCCGGAGTCGCCGCAGCCGGCGACGGCAGCGAGGCCGCCAGAACGGCAAGCGAGACGACCACGCTGCGTCTCCCTGATCCGATGCGCATCGAGGCCTTGCATCGGCGCAGCACGAGCCGCGAACTTGAGAGCGGCGGACGAGAATCGAACTCGCATCATCGCCTTGGAAGGGCGAGGCTCTACCGTTGAGCTACCACCGCACGAGCGAAGCCGCCCCGCTTCGCGGTGCGGCGACGATGACAGTTTGCACAAACTACCTCGCACTTTGCCATCTCGTCGAGGACGCTCTGCCACTCGCGGTCTCTGAAGCCCGCCCGAATGCCGAACTTCTTGTCGCGGAGGTGGTCGAACTCGAGGACGATCGGATCGGTCTCGCCACAGTCCACGCAGGGGTGATCCCGCAGATAGGCGAGCAAATATTGAAGACGTTCAGCGACCAAGGCCTGCTTGCGGCGCTTGGCTAGATCGATATACCGCTGGCGGTTCGCCGCGTAGTGCTCTTGCTTGTACTCGGCACGGCATGGCCGGCAGTAGTTGTCGCGCTGCCCCTTGGCTTTTCGCCGCCAAGCAAAGTCCTCGAGAGCCTTTTCACAACCGCAACGCCCGCACCGTCTCATTGCTCGATCCTAAGAATACGAACAGACGTTCCCATCGAATGAGATGAATGCCTATGGCGCCAAGGCGCTTCCGACTTGCCCTTGAACCCGCCCAGCCGTCAATGCGTCAAAATGCAAACAGCCACGGGGAGTGGCGCAGTCTGGTAGCGCACTCGGCTGGGGGCCGAGCGGTCGCAGGTTCAAATCCTGTCTCCCCGATGCAGGTTCAAGTTCTGCGATGACGACTGCATCGAGGCTCCCACCTGCCTCCGTAAGCCGCGCGGGACCGTCGATTTATCTGGGCGGCACGCACCGCGCACCGCGATCCGTGATACGAGCGTGATATGGCTATCGACGCGAGAGTGATATGGCGGGCCGCTCGGCGTCCGCGAACCCGAGGCGCATCCGGTTCTCGCGCGAAGGAGCATCAACTGCTCGCCGAGACGCTCATCGAGCAGATCAACATGGGCTTCACGGGCGCGTCATGCTATTGCTGGGGCGTGGCAGTCAAGGCATCGGAGCGGTTCGTCTGGGCGGTCGACACTCTGGAGGTCCGCCCGGCCGACCGCCTGCTCGAGGTCGGCTGCGGCCACGGCGTCGCGGTCTCCCTGGTCTGCGAGAGGCTTACGACGGGAACGATTACGGCGATCGACCGCTCGCCCAAGATGATCGAGCTGGCCTCGCGGAGGAACCGCGAGCATGTCGACGCGGGCAGAGCCCTGCTCCATGCCGTCGCGCTGGAGGACGCGGATCTCGGCGATCAGCGCTTCGACAAGGTCTTCGCGTTCAACGTTGCTCCCTTCTGGCAGCATCCGGAGGCGGCGCTCCGTGCCATCCGCGAGCACCTCGCCCAGGACGGGGCCGTCTACATCTTCTGGGATGCACGCCACTCCGCGCCGAAGCGAGCCCGGGACCTCGGGAACGAACTCGTCGGCCGGCTGCGCGAGGGGCGATTCTCCGTCGACCAGGTGCTGGTCGAGGACCTGCGCCCGGTCCCCGCGGTCTGCGTGGTGGGGAGGCCCCAGGGCAGGTGAACATGGATCGCAACATCTTCATCGCACTTCGGCCTCGCGTGAAAGCAGCACAGATCCTCAGGTCGGCGGTCCGATTCGTGATACCAAGGTGATATGGAGAATGCTCTAGCCGTCCGCTAGAGGCAAGCTTGTCCTGTCTCCCCGATTCAGTACCGCGCCGCCGTCGGGCGGCCAAAACGTTCTGGTTCCTGTCGTCAGTCAGCGCTTGACGATGTTGTGGATCTCCATGATTTCCGGCTCGCCGGGGTCGATGCCGACCTCGGCAAGGACGGGCATCAGCCGCTCCCCGAATGCCTCGAGCTGCTGCCGAGAATCCCAGATCTCGCTGACGCGGAGGGTTCCCTCGGTGCCGAAACAGACGTGGTAGTCGAGTCCGTCGGGAGGGAAGTCACCGGCGGCTTCGAGCTTGCTGACGGACTCGTCGTACTGGGCGGCCGTCAGAGCAGAGGGGGCAAAGCGGATAAGGACGCTCATCGAGCTCCTCCTTCAATTGGGTTTGCTCAGCCTATCCCCAATACCGTCCAGTCACACCGATCTCGCAGACAAAAGCATCCGGCCCTTTTGGCATTCTGGCTTGATGGCTCGCGTGACGGGGAAGACCGCTTCGCCGGAGCTGATCGTGGCGCCCGCGATCGAGAAGCGGATCTTCGTCGTCCGCGAGCGGCAGGTCATGCTTGACGAGAACCTGGCTGACCTCTACGGCGTGGAAACGAAGCGGCTGATCGAGCAGGTGAAGCGGAACCTAGAACGCTTCCCGGACGACTTCATGTTTCAGCTCCACAAAGACGAGGCTGCGGCTTTGAGGTCGCAGATTGCGACCTCAAACATTGGCCGCGGTGGCCGCCGCTACACCCCCTACGCCTTCACGGAGCAGGGTGTCGCGATGCTGTCGGGCGTGCTTCGCAGTGACCGAGCGATCACGGTGAACATCGAGATCATGCGGGCATTCGTCGAGTTGCGCCGGGTCGCTGGCTCCTTTCAGCAGTTGCAGAAGCGGCTCGACCAGATGGAATTGGACATCGGTGCGAGGCTCGGCGAGCACGACGACCAGCTTCGCCAGATCTTCGAGGTGCTGCGGCAACTGATCGCGCCTCCGCCTCGGACGAAGCGCCCCGTCGGCTTCAGGGTTCGCGCGGGCGACGAATAGCACGGCCAGCCAATAACAGCCGGGACGGTAATTTTCGGACTGTGTCCGTCCCCGTCCTTTTCGCCGATCGACGAAGACGAGCGTTCGCTGCGCGACGTCGAGCGCGAGCTGGTCGACCGGTATTCGCGGAGCTACCGAGTCGTCTGCGCGTCCTCGGCGGAGGAGGCGATGGCGGAGCTCGAGGCGCTCAAGGAGGCGGGAGAAGACGTGGCGCTGGTCCTCGCCGCGCGGGTCGCTCGAGGGAGACGACGGGGGGCGAGCTGCTGGGAAAGGTGCGTGACCTCCACGCGCACGCTCAGCGAGGGCTGCTGATCGAGTGGGGCAGCTGGGGAGACGGCCGGACCGCCGAGGAGATCTTCCAGGCGATGGCGCGGCGGCAGATCGAGTACTACGTGATCAGGCCGTCGCAGATCGCCCGACGAGCTCTTCCATCAGTCGGTCTCGACCTTTCTGCTCGAGTGGGCCCACGCGCGACGGGTCTCGCCGCACACCGTCCACATCATCAGCGAGTCGTGGACCGGCAGGGGCCACGAGCTGAAAGAGATCCTCGGCCGCTGCGCGGTGCCGCACGCGTTCCTGCTCGCCGATTCGCCCGACGGCCGCGCGCTGGTGGCGGAATCGGGCGAGCGGAGAGCCGCTCCCCCTCGTCGTCTTTCCGAACGGCACCGTTCTCGCCAACCCGACCAACCTGGAGCTGGCGAGCGCCGCTGGCGCCACCATCGACCCCGATCGGCGCGAGTACGACGTCGTCATCGTCGGTGGCGGGCCAGCCGGCCTCTCGGCGGCGGTCTATGGCGCCTCGGAGGGCTTCCGGACTCTGGTCGTCGACGACGGCGGCATCGGCGGGCAGGCGACCTCGAGCTCGCTGATCCGCAACTACCTCGGCTTTCCCCGTGGCGTCAGCGGTCGTCGGCTGGCGGAGAGCGCCTACGAGCAGGCTTGGGTTTTCGGCGCCAAGTTCGCCTTCATGCACGACGCGACCGCGATCCGGCGCGAGGGGGAGCGTCTACACGTCGCGCTCTCCGACGGCGGCGAGGTCAGCGCCCCCGCGGTCATTCTCGCCACGGGCGCCACTTACCGCCGGCTCGGTGTCCCCGAGATCGAGGCTCTGGTCGGGGCGGGGGTCTTCTACGGCGGCCCCGTCTCCGAGGCGCCGACGACGGTCGATGAGGAGGTGTACGTCGTCGGCGGTGCGAACTCCGCCGGCCAGGCGGCGCTGCACCTGGCCGAATACGCCCGCCGGGTGACGCTCGTGGTGCGGGCCGATTCGCTCGAGCAAGGGGATGTCGCACTACCTGGTGAGGCAGGTCGAAGGCACGCCCAACATCGATGTGCGCCTCGGGACCGAGATCGTCGGGGGAGGCGGAGGAGGAGACGGCTGGCTGGAGCGCTTGGTCCTTCGTTCCCGCGCCGATGGGGCGACGGAGACGGTCGAAGCCGATGAGCTCTTTCTGATGATCGGAGCCCGCCCGAACACGGAGCTGGCTGCCGGCGGAGCTCGCGCGGGGCGACGGTGGGTTCATTCGCACCGGGCCGGACCTGGAGAGACGAAGGGGACTGGCCTCTGGAAGGGCGCAGCCCGTTCTCCCTCGAGACCAGCATGCCCGGCGTCTTCGCTGCGGGAGACATCCGTCACGGGTCGATGAACCGCGTCGCCTCCGCGGTCGGCGAGGGCTCGATCGCGATCAAGCTCGTCCACGAGCTCTTCGAGGCGGAGCAGCTTCGTCCGCGTGTAGCGCAGGAGCGAGAGGAAATCGGCGGTTGATTACCCGGTTTCTCGTCCAGATCGCGTTCCCGTTTCGACTCGGGCTGCCCGCTGCAGCCACCTTTCTCGCGTTCGCAATCGGTCTGGGAGTCGGTGCCAGTTCGGGTGCCTACGAGACGACCTTCTACGAGGCAACGGCTCAGATAATCCCCGTCCTCTTGCTCGTGCTCGCGGTCGAGGCCCGTTTCTTCAGGATCGACCTGGCGCCGTTCCAGCAGGTCCGCGCGTCGTTCGAAACCGAGCTGAAACAGGGGCTCGGCGAGAACCCATCGCCAAAGGCCGTGATTCGCGCCATGCAGGCGCTTCAGAGTGGGCGGTCCTTCGCCTACGTCCAGCAGCGACTGCTGATGGCGCTGGCGCTACTGACGCTCGTCGCCGGTGAGGTGGCGTCGGTCGTCGTTCTGGGACAGCCTGAGTTGGAGTCGCACGGGCTGCTCCAAGGCCTGGTCCTGGGTGCCACGTTTGCCGGACTGGGGGCTGTCACGGTCGCAGCCCTCACTGGCCCGATGCCGATCGCCGAGCCAGCGCCACCGAGTGCCAAGGGCACCGACAGGGGAGAGGACGACGCCCCTAAAGACTCCTGAGCGCAGCCGAGGGTCATGCCCGTTGGGCGTACGCGGGCGTCTGTTCGGAAAAGCTCGGCGCTAGGCGTCGACGCGAACACGACCTCGAACTTCTCCGCCGAGACGCGATCTCCCATGTCTCCGCTGGGAGGGCTCATCGAGTTCAGGGTCTCGTCAGAATCCCGACGATGCCCGCTCGGCTCGCGTACGTCGATCCCAACCGCCCTCCTGGCTTGTTCAATCGCATCTATGCCGCGCTAGCCAACACCCGCTTGGGCAGGTTCCTCTCGATGAACGTCGTCTGGAAGGTCGATCCGTATCTGATGCGGGCGACGCGGGGCCGCATCGGTCTGGGCCTGGTCATGCCCACGGCCCTGCTCGAAACCCGGGGCGCGAAGAGTGGCGCGGAACGGCGAAACGTGGTCATCTACTTCCACGACGGGGACCGGGTCACGATTGTCGCCTCGAAACTCGGCCTTGCAAAGCACCCGGCGTGGTTCCACAACCTCCAGGCCGAACCCAACGTCATCTTCGGCGGCATCCCGATGCGGGCGACGGTGGTCGCCGACGAAGCCGAGCGGCGCAGGCTCTGGGCGCTCGCCGACCGTGTCTTCGCGCCCTACGCGGCGTACCGCCGAGAGGCAGCGAAGGCGAATCGGACGATCCCGATCGTCCAGCTCAGCGCGCGCGACTAAGACGCGCATTCATTGAGCTTGGCGAGTCGAGCGGATACAGTCATGCCAGCTTGCCGAGATGAAGAGCTGGGACTTGAAATCGATCGAGGTCGAGCCGCACGAGCCGCGGATCCTCTCCACGGCTGACGACGCGCGGACGATCCTGCTGAGCCTCCGGGCAGGCGAGGAGCTGCAGGAGCACGAGGTCCACGAGCACGCCCGCATCATCGTCATCGACGGCGAGGTCGAGGTGACCACCCCCGACGGTGGGAGGGTGTCTGCCGGTAGCGGCCACCTGCTCGAGTTCGATCCCGGCGAGCGTCGCACCGTCGCCGCCAGCTCTGACGCCCGACTGTTGCTGGTCCTCTCTCCTTGGCCGGGAGACGGCCATCCAGGTGCGATGTCTCTCGAGGAGAAGTCCGAGGCACGCAGCCGCGCCGCCGAGCGCTCGCAGAGCTGACCCGGCACCGTGGCCGCCAGCCAGAGTGCCGGCATCCTTCTCTTCCGCAACGCCGGCGAGGAGCTCGAGGTTCTGCTCGTTCATCCAGGCGGTCCGTTCTGGGCGAAGAAGGACGCCGGAGCGTGGTCGGTCCCGAAGGGGGAATGCGAGGAGGGGGAGGACCTGCGCGACTGCGCGCTGCGCGAGCTGGGGGAGGAGCTGGGCGCTCAGTTCGTCCTTTCGCCCGAGGCGCTGATCGAGCTGGGAACGGTTCGCCAGAAGAGTGGCAAGGTCGTCCACTGCTGGGCGGCGGAGGCCGACTTCGACCCGGCGACCCTGGAGAGCAACACCTTCACGATGGAGTGGCCGCCCCGCTCCGGAACCCAGCAGGAGTTCCCTGAGGTCGATCGGGCCGAGTGGTTTGGGCTGGAGGAGGGGAGAGAGAAGATCCTCGCTGCCCAGGGCGCCTTTCTCGATCGCCTGCGGGACCGCCTCGCATCGGTCCGGTAGTCGAGCGGCGCAAACGTATACTCGACCAGTGGACGCTCCGGCTGAACCCGAGCTCTTGAACAAGGAGGGGTTTGCGGCGTTCGCCGGCCGCGCCGAAGAGGGCTCGCCGGTGGTGATGCTGAACCTGCTCTCCTTCAAGCCCGACGGCGGGCGTGAGCGTTACGAGGAGTACGGCGCCGCCGTCGCGCCGCTGCTCGAGAAGATCGGCGGCCGGATCTCCTTCCTCGGTGAGCCTGCCACGGCCCTGCTCGGTGAGGATTCCTGGGACATGGTCGCCCTGGTCGAATACCCGAGCCGCCAGGCTTTCCTCGAGATGATCGGCTCGCCCGAGTATCAGGCGGTCGGGCACCTGCGAACCGAGGCGCTGCTAAAGGGCGAGCTTCACCCGATGGACCCGGCCGAGGGTCTGTCAGAGGGGGTGGAGTAGCGAGATGGCATCCGATTCTTCCTCGCAGACCCCACCGTTGGGCGACGGTCCCTCCGGCAGGCCGCTGCCGCTCTCGGTTCGCCTGCTCGGCGCCGGCGTGCGCAGCGCGCGCTACGGTCGACCAAGGCGGCGGGCATCGACCGCGCCGTCGAGGCTGCCGCCGAGGAGGCGATGGTCGCCGCGGTCGAGAGCGAGGCGGTCGAACGGGCGCTGGCGCGAGTGCTGCAGGGCCCCGCGGTCGAGGAGGCGATGAACAGCGCCCTGGAGAGCGACGCGGTCAAGCGCGCCCTGATCGAGGCGCTCGACAGCGAGCTGGTCGACGAGGTCTGGCGGCGGCTGCTGGCCAGCGACGAGGCGCAGCGACTGGTCGAGCGGATCGCCGAGGCGCCGGAGATCCGCGCCGCGATCAGCGCCCAGAGCGTCGGCCTGATCGAGGACATCGGCCACACGATCGGCAACGGCACCCGGCGGCTCGATGGCGTCGTCGAGCGGATCGCCCGCCGGATCTTCTTCCGCAAGCGCCGTACCGAGCCGACCGATCGAGCCGGCGCGGTCACCCGCGGGCTCGCCTTCGCCCTCGACGTGCTGATCGTCAACCTCGCCTTCTCCGGCGTCGCGGCGATCGCCGCGCTGATCGCCTCCGCCTTCTCCGGCAACGGCAACGGCGTCTCCGGCCTCGCGCTGGCTGTCGGCACGACCGCCTGGTTCGCGCTCGGCAGCCTCTACCTCGTCGCCTTCTGGTCGCTTGCCGCGCAGACGCCGGGCATGCGCTTCTTCGGCATCAGGCTCGGCGCCGAGAGGCGCGGGCTGCCGCTGCGAACGCTCGATCAAGCGGCTGATCGGCCTGGCCCTGGCGGCGATCCCCTTCGGCCTCGGCTTCCTCGGCATCCTCTTCGACGAGCGGCGC
Organism: uncultured Solirubrobacterales bacterium; assembly: GCA_963807425.1. Lineage (GTDB taxonomy): Bacteria > Actinomycetota > Thermoleophilia > Solirubrobacterales > 70-9 > VRUE01. Next base: position 104,365 of record CAWEBZ010000011.1, read on the forward strand.
CGCGCCTGGGAGGACCGGCTCAGCCGGCGTCGACGTCGCTCTACGAGGAGCGACGAGCGGACGCCGGCGCCCTGGTCGACGCTCGATGCTCCGGCATCCGTTGCGTCGGGGCCGCCGCAACGACGAAGGCCCCGGGTACCCGGGGCCTTCGGCCACAGCAGTGTTGCGGGTCAGCTCGCCTAAGCTAGTCGAGCCCTTCGGGCCCCTCGGCCAGCTTGTAGATGATGATGATCGCGAGGGCGAAGATCGCCAGCGACCAGAACGGGTAGGCCGGGATCGAGAGCAGCGCGCCGATCGCGTTGAGCGAGGCGATGAAGATCCCGAACCAGCGGCCGAATTCGCCGCCTGAGAAGAGCGAGAAGGCGGCGACCAGCTCGAGCACGCCGACGATCAGGAGGATCCAGCCCCAGGTGTTGAGGCCGCTGAGGATGTAGGTGGCGTTCTCGGTGAAGAACTTCGAGTCGCCGATCGCGGCGATGCCGTAGATGATGTTGAGGACGCCGGCAACCAGCAGCAGGACGCCGGCGAATACCCACCAGCCGCTGATCAAGCTCTCGTCGTTCATGCGTAACCCTTTCGTCCGCAGTGAGGGCAGGAATTGCCGTCAGCCCTATTCCAGGAACTTGGCGGTTTTCCTCTTCTAGAGCGAAATTTTTGCCGCTTCGTAGGAGCACTCGCAAGGGCTATGCCACGATCTGTACATGGTCCGATCGAAGGGTGGCTTGGCGCGGATCCTCCTCGCCACTTCCGTGGTGTTTCTGCTGGTCGTTCCAGCTGCGCAGGCTGCCGACTCCGGCGCCGTCGCAAGCAGCCTTCATGTCGCCGATTCGTCCGCCGCGGAAACGCGGACCAACGGCAGGATCTTCGGCTTCTATCCGGGCCGCGGCAAATACAGCTGCTCGGGCACGGCACTCGACACGCCGAGCCGCTCGGTCGTCCTCACCGCGGGGCATTGCCTGCTGGTGGACGGAGTTTGGGCTCGCAATGTCGTCTTCGTCCCCGCATTCGACCACGAGGCGCGCCCGTTCGGGACCTTCGCCGCTCGCAACCTGCGGGTGATGCCGCAATGGCGGAAGCTCGAAAACCCCGACTTCGACGTCGGCGCGATCGTCGTGAAGCCGAACCAGCTGGGCGCGCTTGCGGATGTTGTCGGTGGTCGCGCCTGGGTGACCGGGAAGTCTCGCTTTTCCTCGTTCCAGATCTTCGGCTACCCGGCGGGTGCTCTGCGGGGCGAAGAGCTGCGCAGCTGCACGACCAGGGGGCTGGGCAGCGACTTCCGCGCCAATGGCCTGCCGGGCCCGCCGACCCTGCCCGGCCGCTGCGACATGGCCGGCGGTGCCAGCGGCGGAGGTTGGATCGTCGACGGCCAGTACCTCGCCGGCGTCACCAGCTACGGGTACCGGAGCAGCTTCGGCCGCATCTACTCGCCCTACTTCGGACCGGGGGTTGGCAACTTCCTCCGCGGCTTGCCGTAGCGAGACTTACTGTCCTGCCGGTCAGTGCCCGCGAGGCTGAAAGCGGCTGGGGCGGGGGAGGGGCTCGCCGAGGATCAGCCGGGCCCGGTAGTAGAGGGCTTCGAAAGCCTGCGTGTCCAGCTCGCCCGTGCCGCTCTGCTCGCGCCCGGGCTGGGTGCTGCCGCCTTCGATCGGCCCCCCTGTGGAGGGTCTTTGACGGACGACGCCGTTCAGCCTGCCGCGCGAGATGAATTTCGTGGTGGGGGGAGGGGCGCTCACCTGCTCTCCTTTCATAGTTTGTTGAGTATCTAAATCAAGAATAACAGATGCTCTGGAGCCTGCGGGGCCGGAGCCTGTCCGTGCCACTAGCGGATCTCGTTTGAGCGACGCCGAGGAGGGGGAGTGGTGACGCAATGCCGGATCTACTGCTGGGCCCACTGCTTCGTTATGTCTCGGATACCGAGGCGACGGTTTGGGTCGAGGCGAGCGAGGCCTGCGAGGTCGAGATCCTCGGGCATCGCGAGCCGACGTTTCGGGTCGAGGGGCACCACTACGCGCTGGTCCGGGTCGAAGGCCTCGAGCCCGGCGGCTTCTACGAGTACGGCGTCGCTCTCGACGGCGAGCAGTGCTGGCCTCTACCCGATGCCGACCTGCCGCCCAGCGCGATCCGCACCTTCGACCGCGACAAGCCCCTGGACATCTGCTTCGGCTCCTGCCGGGTTGCCCTTCCGCACGAGGAGCCCTACATCCTCAGCAAAGACCGCCACGAAGATGGGCACGAGCTCGATGCGCTGCGGGTCCTCGCCAGGCAGATGAGCCGCGGGGACCGCGACGAATGGCCGGAGTTGCTCTTCCTGCTCGGCGACCAGGTCTACGTCGACGAGGCGTCGCCGGCAGCGCGCGAGCGGATTCGCAAGCGCCGCGGCACTAGCGAGCCGCCGGGTGAGGAGGTGATGGACTTCGAGGAGTACACCTGGCTCTACCGCGAGGCCTGGGAAGACCCGCTGATCCGCTGGCTCTTCTCGACGGTCTCCTCATCGATGGTCTGGGACGACCACGACATGAATGACGACTGGAACATCTCCCGGTCCTGGGTGCGGGACATGCAGGCCAAGCCGTGGTGGCACGCCCGTGCGGTCGGCGGGATCGCGAGCTACTGGATCTACCAGCACCTCGGCAACCTCTCGCCGCGGGAGTTGGACGACAACGACCTCTACCGCCGGATACGGGGGAACCAGCACGCGACTGAGGAGCTGCGCGAGTGGGCCGCGGGGATCCAGTCGACCGAGTCAGGGACCCGCTGGAGCTTCTGCCGGGACTTTGGCGACGTTAGGGCGATCTTCATGGACTCGCGGGCGGGACGGGTGCTGGAGGAGGACCGGCGCTCGATCTTCGACGACGAGGAGTGGGACTGGATCGTCGACCACGCCAGCGGCGATTTCGATCACCTGCTGATCTCGACCACGGTGCCATTTCTGCTCTCGCCGGCGTTCCACCACGTCGAGGCCTGGAACGAGCGCCTCGCCGACGGCGCCTGGGGCTCACTCGTCGCCCGCGGCAGCGAGAAGCTGCGCCGGGCGCTCGACTTCGACCACTGGGCGGCGTTCCAGTTCTCCTTCGACCGCCTTGCAAGACTGCTCGAGGAGGTCGCCTCGGGTCGTCACGGCAACCCTCCGGCTTCGATCGTCGTCCTCTCCGGCGACGTCCACCACGCGTATCTCTGCGAGGTGGCCTTCCCCCGCGGCTCCGGTGTCAGCAGCCCCGTGTTTCAGGCCGTCTGCTCTCCCTACCGCAACCCGCTCGACGAGCGCGAGCGGAAAGTGGTGCGGGCCGGCTTCTCGCGTCCCGCCCACGGGTTGGCGCGCGCCCTGGGGCGGCTTGCGGGCGCGCCCGATCCTGGTATTCGCTGGCGCCTGCTGGAGGGGCCGTACTTCGACAACCAGGTCGGCACCCTGCGGCTCGACGGGCGCAGCGCTTCGATGCGGCTCGACAAGACGACTCGCGACGAGGAGGACCAGAGGAAGCTGGATAAGAGCTTCGAGCGGCGCTTGGTCTAATGAACGTGGCGATGTGGGACGGGGCGCCACCCGGCAAAGCGCGCCCCGTCCCTCGCCCCTTCAGGCGGCTGCAGTTACTTCTGCGTCATCGTCACCCTGCTCGCCATGGGGAGTCGAGGCCCCGTGGCCGTCGGATGACGAATCACCGCTGAAGCTCTTTGTCTGGCCGGGCCGCAGGTAGACGATCTGGCCCTCACGCAGTTCCAGCTTCTGGAGCTCTGCCCGGGTCAGCTGAGCCCAGACCTCGGTGCCGTCGCCGAGCGTGAACTCGACCCGGATCTCGAAGCCGAGCGCGACGATGCGTTTGACCAGCGCCTCCTCCGTGCGCTCGTCCGGGTCCAGCACGACGTCCATGTCGTGGGGGCGGACGAAGTGCTCACCGAGCCGGTTGACCTCGCCGACGAAGCTCATCACGAACTCGTTGGCGGGGTGGTCGTAGAGATCGTCGGCCGAGCCGGACTGCTCGACGCGGCCCTGGTTCATCACGACCAGCTGCTCGGCGACGTCCATCGCCTCCTCCTGGTCGTGGGTGACGAAGATCGTGGTCACGTGCATCTCGTCGTGGAGGCGGCGCAGCCAGGTGCGCAGGTCCTTGCGGACCTTGGCGTCGAGCGCTCCGAAGGGCTCGTCGAGCAGTAGCACCTGCGGTTCGACCGCGAGCGCTCGGGCCAGCGCCATGCGCTGGCGCTGGCCGCCGGAGAGCTGGTCGGGATAGCGCTCGGCGAGCCCGTCGAGTTGGACCAGACGCAGCAGCTCGTGCACGCGGTCGCTGATCTGGGGCTTCGACCACTTGCGGATCTTCAGCCCGAAGGCGACGTTCCCGAACACGGTCATGTGCTTGAAGGCGGCGTAGTGCTGGAAGACGAAGCCGACCTCCCGCTTCTGGGCGGGCTTGGTCGTCGCGTCCTGGCCATTGATCACCACCTGGCCGGAGTCGAGATCCTCCAACCCCGCGATCGCCCGCAGCAGCGTCGACTTGCCGCTGCCGCTCGGCCCGAGCAGCGCCGTCAGCGAGCCGTCGGGGACGTCGATCGAGACGTCGTTAAGAGCCTGAAAGTCACCGAAGCGCTTAAACGCTCCCTCGACAGCGATTCCCATCAGGAACCCTCCTTCGTGTTAGTAGGTGTTGAGACCGCCAGCTCGGCGGCGGGCAGAGAGCCACCGGGGCTCGCCTTCGCCTTGCGGCCGCCGATGCTCATCAGCAGCAGCGTGGTGAGGGCAAGCAGGGCGAGGACGATCGCGCCGGCGTAGGCAGCCTCCTCCTGGAACTGCTCGAAGGCCTTGGCGACGAAGAGCGGCATGGTTTCCGTCTCGCCCGAGATCGAGCCGGAGACGATCGTCACCGCGCCGAACTCGCCCAACACCCGCGCCGTCGTCAGGACGACGCCGTAGGCAACGCCCCAGCGGATTGCCGGCAGGGTGATGCGCCAGAAGGTCTGCCACCCGTTGGCGCCGAGCGTCGAGGCCGCCTGCTCCTGCTCGGTGCCGATCTCCTGCAGCACCGGCACCGTCTCACGCACCACGAACGGCAGCGAGACGAAGATGCTGGCGAGCACCATTCCCGGCCAAGAGAAGAGCACCTCGATGCCCCATTCGGCCATCGTGGGCCCGAACCAGCCGCTGTTGCCATAGAGCAGGTAGAGCGAGAGGCCGACGACGATCGGGGAGACCGCGAAGGGGAGATTGATGATCCCGTCGACGATCGAGTTGCCCCACCAGCGACGGCGAACCAGCAGCAGCGCACAGCCGACGCCGAAGATCGTGTTGAGCGGAACCGCGACGGCGACCATCAACAGGGTGAGCTGGATTGCGTGAAGCGCCTCCGGCGAGGTCATCGCTTCAACCGGCGGTCCGAGGCCGTGCTCGAAGGTCTTGTAGAAGATCATCCCGACCGGGGCGAGCAGCAGCAGGCCGAGGTAGCCGAAGGCGAGGCTACGCAGGCCCCATTTGGCAGGCGCAGTGGGGGTCATGTTCCACCCCCGACCTGAGAGCGACCGATGACACGGCTGACGGTGCGAGTCAGGATGCCCTTCTCGCCCCGTGGGCCGGAACGGGCGAACAGGCTCACCAGCACCAGCATCAGCACCGAGAGCGCCAGCAGTACCACCGAGACAGCGGACGCACCGGCGGTGTTGCCCGACTCGATCTGGCTACGGATGAAGACCGAGGAGACCTCGGTCTTGAAGGGGATATTGCTCGTGATCAGGATCAGCGAGCCGTACTCGCCGAGCGCTCGCGCGAAGGCGAGCATGACGCCGGCGATGATCCCCGGCATCAGGTTGGGGAAGATTATGCGGCGGAAGGTGGTGAAGCCGCCGGCACCGAGCGAGGTCGATGCCTCCTCCATCTCGCGGTCCATCTCCATCAGCAGCGGCTGCACCGAGCGGACGACGAAGGGCAGGGTGATGAAGCACAGCGCTACCACGATCGCCGTTCTCGTTCCGGCGACGTCGAGGCCGATCGGGCTTTTCGAGCCGTAAAGAGTGAGCAGGGTGAGACCGGCGACGATTGTCGGCAGCGCGAAGGGGAGGTCGATCAGCGCATTGACCGCTCCCTTGCCGCGGAACTCGTCGCGGACCAGGACCCAGGCGATCACCGTGCCGAAGAAGGCGTTGATCGCGACCACGATCAGCGAGCAGATCACGGTCAGCTTCAGCGCCGCCATCGCCTGGTCGCCGGTGACCGCTCTCCAGAAGGCGTCGAGGCCGCTGGAGAGCGACTCGTCCACCACCGCCGCCAACGGCAGCATCACCATCAGCGACAGGTAGAGGACGACCATGCCCCGGCCGAGGCCGGCGCCGAGCCCGGGCAGGCGGATGCCTGCCCGGGGTGCTGCAGATACAGGGGGTGCGCTTGCCGGGTGAGCGCTCATCAGCCGCTCGTCGAGACTCCGAGTTCTTTCTCGATCTCGGCCACGGAGCCGGTTTCATCGTCGAAGAACTCATCGTTGACCTTTTCCCAGCCGCCGAACTCGGCGATCGTGAAGAGGTCTTTCGGGGTCGGGAACTGCTTCGGGTCGACCAGGCTCTTGTTCACCGGGCGGTACCCGTTCTCGGCCCACAGTTCCTGGCCAGCGTCTGACCAGATGTAGTCGAGGAAGGCCTGGGCGGCCTCGGGGGCGTCTTTGGTGACCGCGATCGGGGTCTCGATCAGGATCGTGCTGGGCGGGATGACGTAGTCGACGTCTTCGCCCTCCTCCTGAGCCTTGATCGCCTCGTTCTCATAGCCGAGCAGCACGTCGCCCTCGCCCTGGGTGAAGGCGGCAAGCGCGTCGCGAGCACTGCCGGGCTGCACCACCGTCTTTTCCAGCACGGTCTTGACGGCGTCGAGCGCCTGCTGTGGGGATTTGCCCTCGTGCAGCTGCGAGCCGTAGATCGCCATGATGTTCCAGCGGGCAGCGCCGGAGCTGAACGGGTTGGGTGTGATGATCTCGACGTCTTTGGTCAGCAGGTCGTCGAGCGACTCGAGGCCCTCGGGGTTGCCCTTGCGGACGGTCATCACGACGACCGAGTCCTGGGCGATTCCCTTGAGCTCGTTCTTGTCCCAGTCGGGCGCGACCTGGCCCGATTCGACCAAGCGGATCATGTCGCCGCCCTGGGCGAAGTGGACGACGGAGGCGGGCTGACCGGCCTCGACCGCACGGCTCTGGTCGCCGGAGGCGCCGAACGAGTTGCTGAAGCTGACGTCGGCGCCAGCAGAGGTTCCCTCGAACCCGGGCTCGAGTGCTTCCTCGTAGACGGCCTCTGGGGTGGAGTAGCCGACCACGTCGAGCTTGCCACCCGATGAACCTGTGGCTGAGCTGTCGTCGCTGCCTCCGCAACCGGCTACGACGATGGCTGCGGCGAGCGCAAACAGTGCGGCCAGGAGGCCGACGTTAACGCTGCGCCGCCGGGTAACCCTGCGAGCGTTCCGCATAGAAAAGGAATCCTCTCTTTGTTGACTGATTTAGTTTTTTGACTGACTTAGGTCTGAATAGCTTTGCGGCACGGTAGCACAATGTCGATTGGAAAAGTCGTAAATCGGATCGGAATAGAGTCGATTCCAGGTTCGGACCAGCGGAGCTGGCGCTTTTTGCCCGGTATGCGGGAAAAAGGCGCCACGAAGGAGGGAGAAGCGATGAGCGTCGAGGTCGTGCGAACGCCGGAGGAGAGCCTGCAGGGGCTGCCCGATTTCCCCTTCGAGTCGAGCTACCGCGAGATCGACGGGCTGCGGCTCGCCTACCTCGACGAGGGGGAGGGCAAGCCGGTCGTCTTCTTCCACGGCGAGCCGACCTGGTCGTTCCTCTGGCGCAAGGTGATCCCGCCGGTGCGCGACGCCGGCTACCGCTGCATCGCCCCCGACTACGCCGGCTTCGGCCGCTCCGACAAGCCCACCGACCTCGACTGGTACACCTACGACCGCCACGTCGAGCTGATGTCGACGCTGCTCGAGGAGCTCGACGTGCGCGACGCCACCGCCGTCGTCCACGACTGGGGCGGGCCGATCGGCCTGCGGCTCGCGGTCGAGCACCCCGACCGCTTCTCGCGCCTGGTGATCATGGAGACCGGGCCCTTCACCGGCCACCAGCGGATGAGCGACGCCTGGCTCAAGTTCCGCGAGTTCGTCCGCGACAACGCCGACGTGCCGGTCGGGATGCTGGTCCGCGGCGGCTGCAAGAACGACCCCGGCGACGAGGTGATCGCCGCCTACGAAGCGCCCTACCCGACCCCCGAGTCGAAGGCCGGGCCGCGCGCCTTCCCGCTGATCCTGCCGACCGAGCCCGATGCGCCCGGCGCCGCCGAGGGCAAGCGCGGTCGCCGACGCGCTGCGCGAGGACGAGCGGCCGACCCTGGTGCTCTGGGCCGACTCCGACCCGATCCTGCCCTTCTCGGTCGGCGAACGGGTCTCCGAGCGGCTCAACTTCCCGGCGCCGCGGCGCGATCGAGAACGCCGGCCACTTCCTCCAGGAGGACGCCGGGCGCGGAGATCGGCCGCATCATCGCCGAGTGGCTCTAGGCGGCTCGGCCGGCGGCGCTGAGCGCGCGCCACCGCCGCGCAGCTCCTCGCGCGGGCGCTCGAGCCAGCAGGCGCACCCGGCGCGGCGGGCCCTCGTCCTCGAGCCAGGTGACCGTTCCCGGCCAGTAGGGCCCCGGCGGCGCGCCGGGGTGGTGGAAGGCGTCGGCGAAGACCCAGCTGCCGGTGTTGTGCAGGCGGCCGCCGCCCGGCAGCGGCCACTCGGCCTCGCCCTCTTCGGGGCCGGCGCGGTGGGTGTGGCCGGTGATCGTGTGGGCCGCGTCGATCTGCAGCCGCCGCGTCATCTCGGTGGCGGCGTCGATGCCGCTGCGGGTGATCGAGGCGGCGGAGAGGTCGGCGTCGAAGTCGGCGCGGAGCAGCGCGGTTGAGCAGCCAGACGCCGGCCGGGACGCCGGCGGCGACCGCGGCCTCGACGGCTGCCTGGCGAGCGCGGCCGCCGTTGCGGTGGCGGCCGGAGATCGAGCGCCAGGCGCGCTCGGAGGGGCGGGTGGCGCCGCGCGCGAGGCCGGCCTCGGCGAGGCCGAAGGAGAGGCCGTAGATCGGGCGCAGGATGCGCTCGTAGTCGCCGGGCGTCGCGGGGTCGGGGGGCCGGCCGCCGGCGCGCATGATCGCCGCGGCGGCGATGCACTCCAGCCGCGGCAGGCGTCATGTGGCAGTCCATGTAGTGGCCGTGGGTGGCGTAGACGTCGTCGCGCAGCCAGACGCCGGGGTAGGCGATGCTCAGCTCGGCCTCGCCGAGCCAGCCGGCGATCCGCGTCGCCGGCTCGGCCGCCGGCAGGGCGCGGTGCTCGAGGCCGAGCGGCCGCGCCGCCGAGCGCGACCTCTTCCAGCAGCGGCTCGGCGAGGCGGTGGTCGTGGTTGCCGGGGACGAGCACGACCGCGCGGCCGGCCATCGCCTCGCCCAGCTCCTCGAAGAAGGGCCGGATCGAGCTCCAGCACCTGCGCCAGCGGCAGCTCGCGCAGCTCGAGCACGTCGCCGAGCAGGACGAGGCGGTCGGCGACGTGCGATCTCCTCGAGCAGGATCTGCGCGGATCGCCGGGTCGCGGGCGAGGTCCTCGCCGGTGGCGCTGCCCAGGTGCAGGTCGGAGACGATCGCCGTGCGCATCCGGCGCAAACTAGCGGTGCAACGCTTTGCGGCCCGGATGCGCCGAGGCGTTGCCCTGCTCTGGCTGGTCAGCCAGTCCCCTGGCTAGACTCTCCGGCATGCACGAGCTCAGCGAGGAGCGCCTGGCGCCCGTCAACGGCATCGAGATCGCCTACCAGGAGGTGGGCGACCCCGACGGCGAGCCGCTGCTGCTGGTGATGGGCCTGGGGACGCAGATGCTGGCCTGGGACGAGGAGTTCTGCGCGCTGCTGGCCGAGCGCGGCTTCCGCGTCGTCCGCTTCGACAACCGCGACATCGGCCACTCGACGATGCTCGACGGGGCGGGCGTGCCGGGCCGGCGTCGACCTCTTCGTCGGCCGCCGCGCGAGCGCCGCCTACCTGCTCTCCGACATGGCGGCCGACACGACCGGGCTGATGGACCACCTCGGGATCGACGTCGGCCCACGTCGTCGGCGCCTCGATGGGCGGGATGATCGGCCAGACGCTGGCGATCGAGCATCCCGAGCGGGTCCGCTCGCTGGTCTCGATCATGTCGACGACCGGCAGCCGCCGGGTCGGCACGCCGACGCTGAAGGCCTATCGGCCTGCTGCTTCGCCAAGGCCCCCGCATGGCCGCGACGCCTACATCGAGCGGATCGTCAAGACCTTCAAGGTGATCGGCTCGCCCGCCTACCCGATGGACGAGCCGCGGCTGCGCGAGGTGGCGGGGCGTATGTACGACCGCTCCCACAACCCAAGGGGCGTGCTGCGCCAGATCCACGCGATCAGCGCCTCCGGCGACCGCACCGCGGCGCTGCGCAAGCTGCAGCCTGCCGGTGACCGTGATCCACGGCACCCGCGACCCGCTGGTCCGCCCCAGCGGCGGCCGCGCCACCGCCCGGGCGATCCCCGGCGCCCGCCTGCGCATGGTCGAGGGCATGGGCCACGACCTGCCCCGCGCCCTCTGGCCGATCTTCGTCGACGAGATCGCCGACACGGCCTCCCGGGCTGGCTGGCGCGCCGCGGCGAAGCAGCCCGCCTGATCCCCGGCCCAGCGGGGATGCAGCCCGAGGTGGGCATGCACCCAGATGCGGCTGAGAGGAGTCGAACCTCCACGGAGTTTCCTCCACACGGACCTGAACCGTGCGCGTCTACCAGTTCCGCCACAGCCGCGGGGCCAGGCAATCTACCTGGTTGGCGCCCCGGCCCGGCCGCCCCACGGCGCCGCAGGCCATCCGCCCGCTCTCGCTAGAATGCCCGCCTCCTCGCCGCTATCGTCTAGGGGACTAGGACGCCGGATTCTCAGTCCGGAAACCGGGGTTCGAATCCCCGTAGCGGTACCTCACGAAAGCCCCGCAAATGCGGGGTTTTCTTTATTCAGAAGCGTTCCTGATCGTCTCTTTGTCCCAAAGTTTGTCCCGAAGTCATGCTAAAAAAGCTGGGACAAAGTTTGGGATCGACGGACAGGAGCGGTGATGGCACAGAAGACGAACCGAGCGATCAGCGGCCATGTCTTCAAGCGCGAGGGCAAGCGCGGGGGAGTCTGGTACGCCAAGTACCGCGTTCCTGACGGTCGTCAGGTGCAAACTCGGATCGGCCCGCACTGGACCGATCGCAAGCAGGCGCCGCCGGCCGGGAGCTACACGAAGGCGGGTGCTCGGACCTGGCTGGACGAAACCCTCGCCAAGGCCCGCCGCGGCGAATTGCCAGGGATGATCAAGACCGGCGCGACGTTTGCTGCTGCCTGCGACGACTGGCTCGACTACAAGCGTGACCGCAAGATCAAGCTCTCGACCCAGATCGACTACGAGCACATGGTTGACCGGATGAAGAAGGTCTTCGGCGAGAAATTCGGAGCCCGCGTGAAGCTGGAGGACGTGACGCCCGAGATGGTCGAGGGCTTCCGCGATGCCTTGGTTGCCGAAGACCTCTCGGATCGCACCGTCAACAAGTACCTGACTGTGCTGCATGGTCTCTTTGTCTGGGCGCAGCGCCGGTACAAACTGCCGGCGAATCCGGTCGCGAACGTCGAGCGCCGTCCGCATGCCAAGCGCGGCAACATCGACGTGTTCTCTCGCGAGGAGGTTCTTGCGCTCGTTCGTGTCGCTGCTTCGGAGCAGGACGGCACGATCTATTTGACGGCTGCCTTCACCGGCCTTCGTCTTGGGGAGTTGCTGGCCTTGCGCTGGCGCGACGTGGACTTCACCAACTGCGCCATCCACGTTCGCCAGAGCTTCACCAACGGCCGCGTCGATACCCCCAAGAGCGGCCAAGAGAGGACCGTGCCGATGGCCGACGAGGTCGCGGAGGCGCTCGCAAAGCTCGGCAAGCGCGATCACAACACCACCGATGGTGATCTCGTCTTCTGCGGTAGCCAGGGCGGCCACCTAGCGGGACACCGGCTCCGGGACCGCTACAAGGCCGCCCTCGAGAAGGCTGGCCTTCGCGAGCTTCGTTTTCACGACCTACGTCACACCTTCGGCTCCCACGCAATCCGCACAGCCGACTCGCGCGAGGTCATGGAGTGGATGGGCCACCAGGATCTCGCGACGACCCAGCGCTACCTCCAGTTCAAGCCTCGCCAAGACGCAGCCCGCAGGATCTCAGAGGCATTTCGGATCGGCTCGACTCCCGAGAATGTGGCAGCCGAGCATTAGCCCCAGCTCGGCTAAAGTGCCTTTCCTATAAAAGACTCGGAACGTTTCGAAAAAGAATTTGCGCTCGATTTGTCGAGGCCAATCTCGTCGGCGAAACAGCCGTTCTGCGACGACCCTGACGCCCAATACACGGTACGCCGAGGCCCACGTTACGAACTGGTGGCAGAGGAAATCGAGATCCTCAAGCAGATCTCTGATGCTGTGACTGAGAGGGCATCGCGCGACGCGACGCCGGCAGAAAGAAGAGATGCCGCTGCCGATCTGATCCGCGAGGACGATGAGCTGGCGGCGCTTATGGATCGTCTGGAGGCGATGAGTCGAGCCAACGACGAAAGCGTGCTGCTTACCCTGACTTCCTTGGGCAGAAAAGAAGAGGGGCTTGAGTGAGGTCCGGGTCAAAAGCCAGCCATCGGGCTCCCCAGATACATCGCTAGTCCGGTAGATCAGACCAGGCTCTGACGCCGACGCTGTTCTCCTCAACCCAGCGGACAAGGCCCGTTCGGGTGAACCGAAGACCCCTGCGGCCAATCTTCACATGCGGTAGTCCCCGCGATCGCACCAGCTCATAAAGCGTGCTGCGCGGCACGTGGAGCAGCTTGGCCGCCTCGCGAGCGTCAAGGAGCGGTTCGGCAAGTAGATCGGGTTTGGCCATATTTCTCTGTCTACGTAGTCCAGATAGAGCGGCAATTGCGTCGGGTTGACTTTGTTAAGCATCTGAATTTGGCCCGCCTTCGTCCGAACGGGGCAGCCCTTCGCCCCCGGTAATTCGTTCGCGTCGTCGAGTACGACAGCGGCAAGCTGACTTCGAGCGTGGGTTCGCTGAGGGCCGCCCCCGGGGACGGCCCTCAGCGCGACTATCTGCCGGCCGGTCTAAAGACGGCCCGCGTCAGAGATTCTCAGCGGATTTCCGCTGGTCGTTTCCAACTCGAGGTTGACGATGCTCCAGGGCTTCGTCCCTCGTCGGCTGCGTTCGCAGCTTTAGGCAGAGGAGCGACCAGATCCATAGCTCGCCCTCGAACGGAGCGCGCCGCAGCAGTGCGATCAAGCACAGCACGACCATCGCGGCCCCGGCGAGAAGGAACGGGATCAGGCCCACCGCAAGCAATTCGCTTGCGTGGCCGAACATGGTCTCTTATGCCTCTCTGATCTTCCATGGTGGAGCTTGCAAATCCCTCCTTACTAACCACCTTCATTGGTGGTCTTAGAAAAAGGCTAGCCCCGGCGGCGGCGCATCTCTCCCCCGGTGCGTCGGACTTTGCGAAAACGGGTTTCAGCTAGCCACCTCCCAAGCAAATCCAAAGCCAAGCCAGCCAACCAAAGAAGGCAAAGAGCCACAAGGAAAGGCAGGAGCAACAGCCAGAAAGGCAAGGCCATCAAGGCAGCCAAAGCAGCCATGAAAGCCACTAGGGCCAAAGGCCCAAAAGCCAACAGCAACCACCCTCACGCACTATCACTTTGTTAAGAGATCGGTGAAATCGGCCCCCTCGCCGGACATAGGGGGTGATGCACAGCGTCGGAAAGCTCGGAACAGGCCAGGAGAACTACTACCTGGAGAAGGTCGCCGAAGGCGCGGAGGACTACTACTCCGGCGAGGGAGAGGCCGAGGGCCAGTGGATCGGCGAAGCCGCAGCGGAGCTTGGCCTATCGGGCGACGTCGCTCCAGAACAACTCACGGCGATGCTCACCGGCCACAACCCCGCCGACGGCGAGCCACTTGGCCTCCGCGCGGTCGGAGATCGCGGACCCGTCCCCGGCTTCGATCTCACCTTCTCCGCGCCGAAGTCCGTCTCCCTGCTCTGGGCGCTCGGAGGACCCGAGGTAGCGGCCGAGGTCTCCCAGGCCCACGCCCGCTCAGTCGAAGCCGCCCTCACCTACATGCAGCGCGAAGCCTGCTGGACCCGTCGTGGCGCTGGCGGCTCGCAGTTCGTCAAGGGCAACGGCTACCTCGCCGCCGCCTACGTCCACCGCTCATCGCGCAACGGCGATCCCCAGCTCCACACCCACGTCCTTGTCGCCAACGCGACGAAGGGACCAGACGGGCGCTGGACCCGCCTCTACCACCCGGCGATCTATGACCACGCCAAGACCGCCGGCTACCTCTATGAGGCCCAGCTGCGCCATGAGCTGACCCGCAGCCTTGGCGTCGACTGGCAGGAGGTCCGCAACGGCATCGCTGAGATCGAGGGCTTCGCAGACGAGCATCTACGCACCTTCTCCACCCGCCGCGCGGAAATACTCGAGGCGGCCGGTCCCGATGCCTCCGCCCGCGCTCGCCAGGTCGCCAACCTGACGACCCGAAGCGCCAAGGAGAAAGACATCTCGCGCAAGACCTTGCGCGAGCGCTGGCACTCCAAAGCGCGCGAGATCGGCTTGGGCCGCGAGGCGATCGAGGGCACGCTTGGCGTCGGCTGGGGTCTCGACTCGGCTCTCGCGATCCACCAGCTCGACCGCGAGGTCACCGCCCACGCATCGCACTTCGACCGCCGCGACGCGGTGCAGGCGGTGGCCAACCTTCTTCCCAAGGGAGCGCCGGCAGAGGAGGTCGAGCGCACCGCCGATGCATTCCTTGCCTCCGACGCCGTGGTCCGGGTCTCTGAGAGCGCCAAAGGCGAGCGCTTCACCACGAAGCGCATCTGGGAGCTTGAGCGCGAAGCCCTGGCGACCGCGCAACGGATGCGCGGCGAGCCTCGCGGCCAGGCCGGGGAGCTGCTCGCCGCCAGGGCGATCCAGGCCCGCCCGACCTTGAAGGCAGATCAGCGCGAGATGGTCCGCCGCCTGCTCGCCGACCGCGAGGGACTCGTCGTTGTCGTCGGTGAGGCCGGCACCGGCAAGACCTTCGCCATTGTCGCCGCTGCCGAAGGCTGGGCGCAGGCGGGCTATGAGCTGCGCGCCGCCGCCCCGACATGGCGGGCAGCCAACGTGCTTCGCAGCGAGGGACTTGAGGCGACGAGCATCGCCAGCCTGCTCGCCGAACTGGACCGCAACGCCTCAGGCGCGCTCTCCTCGCGCTCGGTCCTCTTGGTCGATGAGGCCGGGATGGTCGGCTCGGAGGATCTGGCGCGCTTGATCTCCCACGCTGATGACGCCGGGGCGAAGCTCGTCCCGGTCGGCGACCCCGAGCAGCTCGGAGAGATCGAGGCCGGCGGCTTGTTCGGGGCGCTGGCCCAAAGGTCGGAGCCGATCTACCTAGACGAGGTGATCCGCCACAACCACGCCCTTGATCGCGACGCCGCCAAGCACATTCGCGAGGGCCAGGGACGCGAGGCCCTGACCCTCTACCGATCCGCAGAGCGGGTCACGGTCGCACCCGATGCCGAGGCCCGGCGCGAGGCGATAGTCGCGGACTGGTGGCGCTCTTTCGGAGAGGGACAGGACGCGCTGATGGTGGCGAAGCGAAATGCCGAGGTCGAGCGCCTGAACGCGACGGCCCGCGAGCTGATGCGATCCGAAGGCAAGCTCGGCAGCGAGGAGATCGAAGTGGGCGAAGCCCGCTTCGCCGCCGGCGATCAGGTCATCACCCGCGTCAACGACCGGGCCAACGAGATCTACAACCGCGAGCGCTGGCGGGTGGCCGAGGTCGATGCCGGGAAGCACAGCGTCGTCCTTGAGGGCATCGATCAGGCAAGTAGGGTCGAGATCGGCCCCGAGTACCTCGCTCGCACCAACCCCTACGGCGATGCCCCGGCCCTCCAGCACGCCTACGCCGTCACCACCTACTGCGCCCAGGGAACCACCGTCGACCGGGCCTTCGTCGTGGCCGATGCTTCGATGGACAAGCAGGAGCTATACGTGGCGGCATCGCGCAGCCGCGAGGAGACCTATCTGTACGTGACGCCGGAGATTCAGGCCGAGCGCGAGGAGTACGCACCGAAGCCTCCCGACCTTCGCGAGGACATCGGCCACATCGCCGAAGCTGCCGAGCGCGACCGGGCGCAGAAGGCCGCTCACGACGTGGCGCATCTTGAGGCGCTGCCCACTACGGAGCTCGCCAGGCGACGCGACGATCTGAGGGGGGCCGCCCGCGCGGAGGCGAGCAACCAGCGCGAGCGGGAGGCCCTGCGCGATCGCATCGAGAGTAAGGCCGAGTTCCTCGCTGGGCTTGACGCTCAACGCGAGTCGGTTCGGGAACTGCCCCGGCGGATGCGCCGCAATGAGCTGGAGCGGATCGACCGAACGGAAGCAACCACCCGGCAGATCCTCGCCCGCCACGAAGCGGAGGCCCGCCGGCTGCCTGCCCCCGAGGACCGGGCCCGACAAGAGCTGGCGGCGGTCGATCGGGTGCTTGCCCAGCGTCGTCAGGTGGCGCTTGCCGCCACTCGCATCGCACCGCCCGCTTACGTCGTCAAGGAGCTAGGGGAGAGGCCCAGCGGTCCACGCCAACGCAAGGCTTGGGAGCGTGGGGTGGAGGCGGTAGAGGGCTACCGCCAAGAGCACGGCATCAAGGACAGCCGAAACGCGCTCGGCCCCAATCCGAAGGCAGCTCGGGAGCGGGCGGCTCGCGATGCGGCGCGAAGGCGGCTCCGTGAGGCTCAGCGAGATCTCGGCATGGGGCGGGACCTTGGGCGCTCGAAGAAGCGGGGTATGGGCTTGGGAATCGGGCGCTAGTCATCCCCGACTTGCCCGCGATTGAAGCATCGCGCTCGTGGCCGTCAACCCCCTGCGGGGGCCGGGCGCGAGCGCCCTTGACTGCCGCTCTCGCGGTGCTGGTTGGCGGGTAGGTCGGGCAGCGGGGGGTGGGGCCTGACAGTCAAATTCAATCGTCTGCCAGTGGTGCTTTGCCTGGCGACTCAAAGCAGGCCAATGCGATGGTCATTGGTATTGGCTCCTCTCCGCTCTTGGCCATGCGCATGGCAGCTTCGGCTTGACGTATCGGTATCCGGTGGAAGATCGCGTCTATTTCGGTGATCGTCTCATCCCATGCCTGCTGATCGAAATTGGGGTCGGACCAGGTGAAGTGACGATCCGGCCGGATGTCGATTGTGCCGGCCTCGACCGCTTCGGCGACTCGATCTATGTAGGTCGAGAACACCGCTCCGGTGATTTCGTTCTTGAGGGAATCCGGAAGGCTCGCCCAACTGCTCTCGTCAAATAGCGAGCGCGCATTGGCGCGGTAGAAGTACTCGGTAGCGCTCCTGCGCTTGCCGCCGGTCTTTGTCTCCACGACCTCGATGCATCCCCACGTCTCCAGCTTGCGGAAGTGGCCGTAAGCCTGGGCGTGCGTGTATTGGGGAAAGGCCCTGACGAATTGCGAGACGCTCATGGGTTCCCGGTTCAGCGTGTCCAGGATTCGGACCCGGATCGGGTTCGCCAGAGCCTTAGCAAGCGTCTCGCTCACAAAAGTGGGGGCCTGTATCTCGACCAGTTCCGAATTCAAGCTAGGGAATCCTCGGTTTCCTCAGATTTAGCTGAGTGCCGAGCGCGAGAGCCTAGCGCTGCCCCGCTGAAATTAATTTCTGGCGGCCAAATGCTTTAATTATTTTGATTATTAAAAATAATTAAAGAAAGGGGGCAAGGGAGATGAAGGTCGCATCGAGCAAAACCGTCGTTCCGATGATTTCGATCACGAAGTCCGCCTGACCCAGCGCGATTCGAGCCGTCCCCAGGCGCAATGCTCGGGGACGGCTCTGCCTCTCAGTGAGCGCAGCTCTCATTCGAGGCCTGGTTGCTTTCGTCTTTCAAAAAGCAGGCAAAAGCAGGGATTTCTGCTTTTGAAAACGCATTTGAAGAAGTAATCAGTCTCTCTACACTGCCGCCGCAGTTCCTAAGCATTTTGAGCCGGTAGAGCGGAATGAAAAGAGAGAGGACAGCGGGGTGGCGAACCGACATGGCGGCGGCGCAGCCGATGAGCAAGACAGGTCTAAGGAGGACCAGCGCATGTCGGCCACGCTCATCCGGGCGCTAAATCATC
The DNA here is from genome assembly GCA_963807425.1 of uncultured Solirubrobacterales bacterium. Taxonomy (GTDB): domain Bacteria; phylum Actinomycetota; class Thermoleophilia; order Solirubrobacterales; family 70-9; genus VRUE01. Next base: position 122,539 of record CAWEBZ010000011.1, read on the forward strand.
CGGTTCGCCGGGAGGCGCTGAGGCTGCTCCATCGGTCTGGCGAATCCAAAAGCGCGGTTCAGATGAGCCGCTCGCTTCGGGTATCTGGGGAAAAGCTCTCCTACCACCTAAAGGTCCTTGCCGAATTGGGCGCTGTGGCCCGCGCGGGCGAGCGGAGGGTCCGAGGCGTCCCCGAAAAGTTCTTTGCGTCGGAAGTCTCCGACCATGAGCGGATCATCGCGATCCTGGCGGATACAGAGAGGGATGACGATGCCATTCGCAGATAGAGACTTCCCGGGGAGGGACGCGGGAGGACGCAGAGCCCGGGGCGCACATGGCGGCGTGGATCTTGATCCGACATTTCCGTTCCCAAGCCGGTCCTCGCAATTGGGGACAGAAGACGACGAGGGGGGATGAGCCGGTGGACTGGGCCGCGCTCATTCCCCGCATCGTCCACCCGACCAAAGATTCGGGGTGCGTGGGAGAAGTTCTATGACTTCGCTGAGGTCGGCAGGTAGCCAGGTCCAATGCTCAACTACTTCGCTTCCGTGCAGTCCGCGAGAACTCCTTCTATCAATAGGAAATCCGTAGCTGCCGCACAAAATTTCAGCATATTGTCCAACTTTTCAGTACCGATCCGAAAGTTTTGCGTGATAGATAGCAGTGCGTACCCGGCCAATAACCAACAGGGGGAGCATTAATGAGGGTCAAAAGCAGCACGGTTGCGAACGGCACACGATGGCTGGCACTTTTCCTCGTCCTGCTATTGGCTGTATCCGCCGTCCCTGTCTTGGCCGACTCTCCCCCGGCAGAGGGCATCTATCAGCCCTCCGAGTCCGAGCTTGCAAAGCTCCCTGGGCCAAGTGATGTCGCTAGCGGGATTAGCGAGTTCGAAAAACAGGAAGCTGCTGAGCAAAGCAAACGAGAAACTGCAAATGCGGTCGAGGAGCGCGAAGAGTCCCTCGAAGCTTTTGTGGATATCTCTTCTTCCGAGGCCAGGACGTTGCTCCTGGCTGAGTTCGCCGGGCAACTTGCCCAGATCGACCAAGATCCGGCAAGGATGCTGAGCGACGCTTCAATCGATGAGATCTTGACTCCGACCACTGCCCGGATCACGGCAGACGGGAACACGATGCTCCTTGACGGCACAACCCCGGTGCGAGCCCCCACCGAGGAAGGTGATTTGAGCAAGGTCAGCCTCGATTTGGTCCCCAACGACGATGGCTTCACCCCGGCTAACCCGCTTGCCGAGGTGAGCCTGCCCGACTCAGCATCGGAGGGAGTGGAGGTTGGGGACGACGGCCTCGCGGTCGAACCTATCCTCACCGAGCCCGCGAGCGCAGCAACCCTCGTTGGCGACAAGGATGTCTTCTATCCCGAAACGCAGACCGATACCGACATGCTCGCAATGCCGATCTCGAGCGGTGTCGAGCTTTTCTCCCAGCTTCGCTCGCTTGAGAGTCCGGAGGAGCTGCGTTTCGCGCTCACCTTGCCCAGCGGTGCCGAACTTCGCTCAGACGGGCAAGGAGGCGCTGAAGTCCTCCGTGAAGGCGAGATCCTCGCGCGAGTTCCCGCCCCGATCGCAGTTGATGCCCAAGGTGCCGACGTTCCTGTCTCAATGCACGTGGAGGAAAGCGACCTGGTGCTCGAAGTCGCTCATCGCAGCATGGATGTCGCATACCCGCTGCTTGTTGACCCCGCCATATTGGAGGACTGGGCGACATATGGAACCACTAGCTGGTATTCCGGCTGGAACTTCTCTTCCCTGACCGATGGCACCTGGGCTTACACCTCTAGTGATTGGGGCCGCTTCGTTCCCAGTACAACGCCGATCTACACGAACTTCGGCGGCTCCGGCCGTGGCCTCTTCGTCTCAGCCGGAAGCATCGGCGAAACCCAATGGGCTTATCGCAATGGCCAGTGGAACTACACCGTTCCCGGCGGCACGACGTATATCGCCGATGCCGGCGTCAATCCACTATGGCGCGACAATCACGGCTGCGCGCCCAGCAAATATCCACAGCCGCATGACTACGTTGGTCTGTGGAGCCCTGCATGGAGTTCCCAATATGGCTGGATGTCCTTCCAGGCCGATGCCAGCCAATCTCATGGCTACGCATATGCCAAACCGCCTACAGACTGGCGGAAATACACAGCGCAAATCTTCATTATCGGCCTAGGCACCGGGGCCTACAACACTGCTCCGATCCCGTGCTGGCGAGATCTATACGCAGGAGGGGCCTCCGTTTGGATGTCCGACCCCGAGAATCCAGCCTTGAATGGCTTTCCGACCGCCAGTGATACTTGGATTGACAATACCGCCATCCCTATCTCAGTCTCTGCTAATGATCCGGGTCTGGGAGTGAAATCCTTCAGACTGTTCACGACCGACGCATCGGGGGCCGCAGCATCGCAGATCGGTACCTCAATAAGTAATTGCACCGGCCTACGCGCCAGCCCCTGTAGCTCTTCGTGGAATAGCTCGATAGCAAACTACAACCCCGCTGCTCTACCAAGTGGAATAAATACCTTGGTTGGCTTTGCTGAGGATGCGCTCGGAACTGAGCATCGCTCACAAGGCCTACCGGTGTATCTCAAGGTGGACCACAGCAACCCCACGATAACTACTTCAGGTGAACTGTTCACCGAAAAACCGAAAAAATACACACTTCTTATCAAAGCCAATGATGGGGATGCCGCTAAACTCATGACGGCACAATCGGGAATGAAGAGCGTCGAAGTCTTCCTTGATGGAAGTCTTGAAGCTCGGGAGCCGGACACTGCCAGTCCTCCAGCGTGCTCGAACGTCTACAACGGCGTTAATGTCGGGAGCTGTAATTTTGAAGTAGACATCGAACTCGAACGAGCCCTTTCGGGAAAACATACGATTAAAATCGTTGCAAAAGACAGCCTAAATCACCCCGAAACGAAAACGATTGAAGTAAACCTGCCGAAAGACACGATAGCCCCCAGCACAACCCTTTCAGGCCCTCTCTACACGAATGCTGGGGGATGGCTTGCATCGGGACAAGCGTCCAGTGTTACGGTCAAAGCAAGTGACACCGAATCAGGAGTGACGGAAGCAACACTCTATGTTGACGGGGTTAAAGTTGGCAAACCTGCCGTCCAAGAATGTTATAGCGGATCTTGCAGCCTGACTACTACACTTCCAATCACGTTGACTGGCTATGTAGAGGGAAGTCATGCTGTGAAACTGATCACGAAGGATGGAGCTGGTAACACGACAACTAACACCTGGTCCATAGGCGTCGATTCAAAAAGTCCAGCCGTTGCCTCCCTGACGACCACTCCATCTCTACCGAATAGCTGGAATCCACAGCTGAAAGAACTTACCCTTAACTATCAAGCGTCAGATAGCGGTGGGGGCGTGAAGAAAGTAGAGGTTCTTCTGCCGGGCGGTGTGATCAAAAATGTGTTTACCAGTGCATGCACTGGTAAAGCCGGCGCGCTGTGTCCGTCGACGGTTAAAGGCAGCACAACGATTCAGACCAGTGAACTTCCTGAGGGATCAGGCTCCCTAATAGTCAAAGCCTATGATGTTTTTGAAAGCGTGGCTAGCGGACAGACAGGCGCTGTATTCGTGGATAGGAGCGCTCCGGAAGTCAGTGCCACTGGTCCGTTGATTTCATCCGAAGCCGGGACACTTAGCGGACTTGTAAGCGAGATACAGCTAACCGTAAAAGACAAAGGTAGTGGCGTCGATGTGATCGACGTGATGATGGACGGCCAGCTAAAGCAAACCGTAGCGCTGAGCGAAATCGAAGCAGACGGTGGCTCTCAAAGCTGCAAAGCGGCGGTATGTGAACTCAAATATAATTTTTATCCCGAGCTAGGCGACTACTACGAACCGGGAAGCCATCAGTTTTCGCTCGTTGCGCGTGACAAGGCGGCTCGCAGTGGAAGTCTGGTTAAAAGCATCCAGCTCGATAGTCAGGTGCCAGAGGTGCAGCTGTCCGGCGCATTGGCCGAAGCCGTCGGGCAGGAGGTTCCATCTGGAAGCACAACGCTGAACATTGAGGCAGCGGATGGAGTGGGATCCTACGATTCCGGCATAGGCACGATTGCAGTCAAGGTTGATGGTCAACCTAGTGCCACGCTTTTTAGCTGTAAAACTAAACCTTGTCCAGGGACGACTAAAGCGAGCTATCCCTATGTTCGGGAGGCATGGCCGGAGGGTATGCATTCAGTGGATGTCGTCGTCACTGATGTTGCAGGTAACCCTGCATCGAGTCGTATCGTGGTAAACGAACCCTTGAGTGCAGTGGCACCAGATTGCCCTTCGAGCAACCCCGATCAGGAAGCGGGAGGGAAAGCGCTTTCCACGGTCGAAGCGGTGGGGCTGGCGAAAGCAGAGATTCCGGGTGCTGTTGCACCAAGTGACCCTGCCGCAGGGGGAGGCTCTTCGCTTAACCCATCGATGGCGACGGATTCTCCGGGGATCTCGCTGAACGAGCAGGGGCTCGACGTGGTCGGGACGATAGCCGGCGGCGGTGTCGAAGCTGCCGCTGGAGGCGCGTTCACGGTTGGTCAAGCGGTATGTATGGCCCCACTTCAAACCACAAGTAGTGCGCAGGAGCCCGAGATCGTCAATGGCGATGTTGTGCTGTTTGCAAACTCTGCGCCCGACACAGACACGATCGTTCGCCCGACTGCTCTCGGTATGGCTATCGTCCAGCACGTGCGAGGGGCGGCGGCCCCAGAAGAGTTCTCGTGGGAAATAGGACTCGATACAGGTGATGAACTCGTGACCCTAGAAGACGGTAGCGTGGCCGTCGTGAATGAGGACGGTCTTGAGATCGATATGGAAGGACTTGCGGACGGCCAACCGATTGAGATTGGTCCAGAAGAGCTTGCCGACGTATCGGTTCAAGAAGAACTTGGACAATATGAACTTGAATTCGCGGCACGAGAAATTGACGGCGAAGTAAAGACAGTTATATCGGCACCCGAAGCGATACTAGAAAACGGCAAAATGGTACGCGGGAAACTCGTGATTACTGGCGCCAGAGTTATAAAGACGGTGCTTCCGCCGGGGACATTTGAGGCAATGACCGAGCTAGTCATCAGAGCAAACCCACCTTCACCTCCAGAAGACATGTGTGCGGCCGCATTTGCTTCTGCGCCCAATTTGTATCCGGTTGGATGCCACCCGGGTCCATCTGATCCCACGATGGATGAAGGCGGGACAGGCACGTTGGCCGATGCCGTGATGGGAGCCTCAATTTCTTTGCGAAATACAGTCAACACTGTTGACTCAATGTATCTCTTGGACTATCCAGGAATTACAGACGTAATCAACGGTTTTGTTGAAACGTTTGGAAATATGACTAGAAACGAGGTCGCGTTCTGCTACCGAAATGGCTGGCCTCTCTGCCGGAGTTTTTACGACGATGCCCGTCTAGCGGCTGAGCTGGAGGAAGGTCTGTTTAATGTTCCTGCGGGTTCGATCGATACGAAAGGAAATGCGTTCAGACACTCATACTGGACCGCGCTTATGACCCGGACTGCTGGAAGCTCTCTCGGGTATATCTTTGCCAAAGCGCACGAGGGTGGAGCCTGGCAGAGCGCGAATCGGCGAGTCGTCGACCGAAAGTCATCCCGTATGGACATTCTCAATGACTTGGTTGGCTACCTTCCTGGTCAGTATACGTCGGACCTTGCGGCATGTCAGCAAATGATCGATAAGATCCCCAACAGCAACTACGTTCACCCTGACACCGACCCCTACAAATGGTCCGAGACAAGCGGTTATGAATTCTTTCGCCAAGTGTTCCGCAAGAAAAAAGATCTAGGGAAAGATCGAACCGGGCTGGTAGTTCTTCGAAATGGGCAAAGTTGCTCGGAGGCGTGGTGAGTTGCGGGGCATCTTGATGGAAAAGGGACTGCCACCCAAGTCTAGGATTGCAATAGGCACCCTTAGTGCCCTTTGCGCATCGTTTACATTCGGGTGTGGGAGCAGTGACAGCGCGAGTCACGAAAAGCAGGCTGAGCATCCTAAGGACACTTCAGCCAGCGTTTCGGGTCGCGAGACCGCGAGTGCTGACGCAGGCGACGGGGAGCGACATGCAAAGGAAAGCGGATCTAAGAAAGTGCGAGTACCAGTCGATCCATCGAAGAAAATCAGGATCGTTGGGACGCGACGCGAGCAGGCGACAGTAAAGCCCTCATTCTCGAAAGCGAGTGAGCAGGTTCGTGCCCAGAATCGGTAGCAGAGGCATGTGAAAGTCGTTGCTTGCGACATGAGAAAGATTCGCGCGGTAGTTGTCTTGCTGGGGCTCGCGCTTTTGCTGCCTGCTTTGGGCTGCGGATTCAGTGAAGGACCCCCTTCACGAGAAGAGGAGTTCCGTCAGCTCGTCGGACAAGCAAAAGAGAATGCCGCCATGCGACGCCATGCTAGGCAAAAGGTTAAAAAGACAGAGGACGCGCTACTTCCGAAACTGAGATCGATCGAGGCTCCTGGAACCGACTGCGATGTCGCTTTCGGGCGAAGCGTAATGCCAATTGACGGCATAGTGCCAATCGCGTGCGGGGACTTTAGGCGGTCTTGGCCATTCCTCGTAAGCTTCGGCTTTCTTCGCTGCGAAACGGAACACGGTGGACTTTCATTGCGAAAGGTTATTTTCACAACGCCTCGCCACGTTGAGTATGCAGTTAACGGAGACGCACATAGCGTCGGCTATCAAGAGATCACACCCATTTTGCGACGCGAAGCATCGGGCCGGACCGTTGGCATTGAAAGCTGGATCAAACGGGGCCTTAAGCTCTGCTGATGGGCGTGGCTCCAGCGGAAAGGCAAGCCGACAGCGCACGGTTTAGGTTCAATGGTGGGTGGCTGCGCAGCCAGGCTATGCTTCTCATGCTGCTGCTCTGCTATTTCATGATTGGGAGCAGCCCAAAGGTTGCAGAGGCATTGTCGATGGGGCCGAAGGATTCTTCTCGCGCTCGGCAAGCGGCCAATTTGGGCTTTGGGGAATTGCGAGATCGAGAGGCGCAGTCCAGGCCCGGCAGATCCGTGGTCGAAATTGGATTTACTACTCGAACTGGGTATCGAATTGAGGTTCTAGGAGTGGATGGTCTCGTAGAGCTAACTGTCACGCGGGGAAGCGGGACGACGAACTATGCGACACGTGGCGTCGTAGGTCCAAATGGCAGAATCAGCGCTAACTTCGGTCAGCTAGGGCGACTGTCGCTGCGTTTCCGTCCAGCTCGGCATAACGCCGGACCCTGTTCTCCTGACTTCAGCTACCAACGCGGTCTTTTCAGAGGGACGTTGAACTTTGCAGGGGAGGGGAATTATCTGGGGCTTGCTGTCGAGCGCGTCAAGGGCACATTCGCCACAGCTAGTGGTCTGGGCTGCCGTCGATCTTCAAGTCAGAAGACACTCGAACGGCCGGGGGAATCGAGTACCGCCCAGGCTTCCGTTGTCCTGATTGCCGCCAGCCCACAAGAGGAAAACCCGGCAAGGGTCTTTCTCGTCCGCACTCTCCCCAGTAGGCCCTCGTCTGTCTTGTTTGGGGCGTTCATCAAAGAAGAGAGGGGTAAGACGAGCATCACTCGCGCTGCCACCCGATTGGCAAAAGTTGATCGCTTTGTCTTCGACTCCAGCCTAAGTACGGCTTCTGTTTCTCCGCCGTCTCCATTCAGTGGGTATGCCGACTATCGTCGGGATGACGATGGATCAGTCAGTTGGAGTGGTTCGCTCGACGCTTCGTTTCCGGGAGCGGAGAACGTCTCCTTTGCGGAATCAGGATTCGCAGCGGAATTGATGAGGAAAGAAGCGACACCGGATCGTCTTGGTTTGCAATTGAGAACTGAGCGAGTATCGACGGGTGGGAGCTAGCGACAGAGAATGCTTGGTGTGTCTGACGCTCGGGCCATCGAGGTTCCGTCTTCGTAGGGTTGGGGTTGCGAGGGTCTACGCGCCGCTCTCCACCTGAATTGGCCCGAACAATTTGATGCAAGGGCAAGCCTTGCCACTTCCCTTGCCCCGGCGTTTCGAGACGAATCGCCGGAGGCCGGCGGCCGACCTAGAACCGGACCTGACCGCCAAGGCCAACGACGAGCTCGGCCGGGAGGTTGAAGTAGCCGACGGGGCTAGCGGCGTTGCGGTTCATTGCAACGAAGAGATCCTTGCGTCGGCGCGACATGCCCTCGTCACCGAAGGGAACCGGGGCGATCTGCGAGAGGTAGTAGGTCACGTGGTAGGGGTTGAGGCTCACGAGGCCTTGGTCCCGGGCCACGTTGATTCCCCTCGGCACATCCGGGTTGTCCAGATAGCCGTAGCGCAGGGTCAGGTGCGAGAACCCGTCTCCGGGGTCGCCAAGGTGGTCCAGTTCCGCGCGTTCCTCGTCAGGGACGCTCGGCAGGTTCCCGATGTCCACCGTCAAGATCACGACCTCCTCGGGGATAGCGCGGAGCCGTGTCTGGGCGACACGAAGCGCCAATGGCGTCGTCTCCTTCGAGGGATTGAGGAAGACGGCTGTCCCCTTGATCCGCGTCGGCAGCCCTTTCCGATGCATCTCATCGATGAAGTCGGGCAGCGTGCCCTCGACCTTGCCCCGCTCTGCGGCGAGCAGCTCCCGTCCTCGATGCCAGGTCGTGAAGAGAAGCAGTATCGACATGCCGACCAACAGCGGGAACCAGCCGCCCTCGGCGATCTTCGGCAGGTTCGCGCCTAGGAACAGCAGGTCGACCAGGACGAAACCGATCACTCCGAGAGCGATCAAGGAGCGCGGCTTGCGCCAGAGAGTTCGCGCCACGACCAAGAAGAGGATCGAGTCGATCAGCAGGGTGCCCATGACCGAGATCCCGTAGGCCGTCGCCAGCTTCTCAGAGGAACCGAATCCGAGGCAGAGACCGACCACCAGGACGAACAGAGTCCAGTTCACCGCCGGCAGATAGACCTGGCCGATCGTCTCCGCCGAGGTGTGCTTGATCGTCATGCGTGGGAGGAAGCCGAGCTGGACGACCTGTCGCGTCACCGAGAACGCACCAGAGATGACGGCCTGCGAGGCGATCAGTGTCGCGCAAGTTGCCAGCACAATCATTGGCACGCGCGACCACTCAGGCAAGAGGAGATAGAACGGGCTCGAGACCGCGCTTGGCGTCTCGAGGATCAGCGAGGCCTGGCCGATGTAGTTGAGCAGCAGGGCAGGGAAGGCGACGAAGAACCAGGCCCGGCTGATCGCGGGTCTGCCGAAGTGGCCCATGTCGGCGTAGAGGGCCTCCGCGCCGGTAAACACAAGAACGACGGCGCCGAGCGACAGGAACGCCGTCAGCGGATGATTGGCAAAGAACTCGAAGGCGTATGAAGGCGCGAGGCCCTTCAGGGCCTCCGGATTGCGAAGGATCTCCGCGACACCGGCGGCGGCGATCGCGGCAAACCAGAGCAGGATGATCGGCCCGAAGAGCCGGCCGATCGCAGCCGTTCCATGACGCTGAATCGCAAACAGGAGCGCCAGGACCCCGATCGTCACGGGCAGGATGATCGAGGAGAGGCTTGGCGCCGCGACTTCAACGCCTTCAACAGCCGAGAGCACTGAAATCGCCGGCGTGATCATCGCATCGGCGAAGAAGAGCGCGACGCCGACGACCCCCGCGACAAGCAGGGCACCCTTGACCGCCGGCCGCTCGATCGCGGTCCGCCGCACGAGCGCATACAGGGCCATCACCCCGCCCTCACCCTCATTGTCGGCCCGCATCACGAAGAGGACGAACTTGATCGACACCATCAGCGTCAGCGACCAAGCCACCAGAGAGATGACCCCATAGACATCAGCCGGGGTCGCCCGCACTGGATGATCCCCGGTGAAGATCGCCTGCATCGCGTAAAGCGGGCTCGTACCGATGTCGCCGAAGACAACGCCGAGGGCGGCGAGCGCGAGGACGTTTCGGGAGCGTGGCCGGTGGTTGGGACCGTGACTGACGCTATTCGTGGCGGCTCTGGCCTGGCTCATGGGCGATCTCTTGCCGCCGGTCTTCCCGGCTCACCGGCGGAGAGCGTACTCCAGCTGCATCGTCGCAGGCAGGGACGGCTCCGGTGAAACCGTGTCTATCGTCGTTTTTGCTGGGGCTTCTTGTGAGGCGGACGGCTGACGCTGACGATGAGCGTGCGTGTCAGGCGGCGGCCGTTCGGCTTCTTCGACGTGTGCCCGGAGGCGCGGACCCGCCTAGGAGCTTGATGGTCGGCATGTCGATTCCCTCCGTAGTCACTGGCGAGATCCAGGATAGGGCGGCCACTTGCCCTCCTACGCAAGCAGAATCGGCCCAAACAATTGCTGCAAAGGCAAGCTCTTGCATTAGTAGTCCGCGTACCCAGGCGCCTAGTTGTCGTGAGGCTGCGCGCTGATAGTGCAGCCGATCGTTGATGAGCCTGGACAGTCGCTCTTGCGGGCGTCGGACACGGGATCGGGGGCTTAGCCCATCCGATCCAACTGGCACGGTCACCGCATGGACAACGCGGTCACCTGGACCGAGGTAGCGCAGGTCGGCCTGATCGGCGCTCAACTCGTCGTACTGATCGTGGCTGCCCTCTTCGCTTGGAGGCAGGTCAAGGAGGCGCGTGAGCTGCGAGAGGAGCAGAACCGCCCATTCGTCGTCGTGGACTTCGACTGTGAACAGGGCTACATGATGTACCTCGAGGTCGTAAACATGGGAACGTCGCTGGCCCGCGACGTTCGCATTGAGATCAATCCACCATTGGAGAGCGCGATCGACATTGAGGTCGGCAAGCTCAAGATGCTCAACGAGGGCATCGCCACGCTCGCGCCGGGAAAGAAGCTCCGGACCTTCTTCGACATGAGCTTTCGTCGCAACGAAGATCGGCCTGATCTGCCGATGAACTACGTCGCGCGGGTTCGCTACAGCGACGAAAAGGGGAAGCGGTTGTTTGACGAGACGCTGAACCTTGACATGGACCAATACATGCACATGCACACCGTCACCCGGCACGGCCTCCATGACATTCACGGGCAGCTTGAGAAGATCCGAAAAGTTTTCGAGAAATGGGGGTGGTCTGGCGGGCGAGGCTTGGTCGCCATGTCTCCCGAGGAATCGCGGCAGGAGGGTGAGCGCATGATGGCCCTCATGAAGGAGCGCGAACGTCAGCGTGAGGACAAAGACAGGAGCTAGCGCGACCCATTGCAATAGCCAGTTCCAAAGGCTTGGACCACAACCGATTCCAAACTGGTTTGTCTGGACTTCTGGGCAGGGCGACGAGCGGGTTCTGGGATCCAGCCCCCGTATGCCCGACTACATCCAGGGAGCGAGCTGAGAGATGCTCTCGACGCAGTAGGCGACCTGGGCAAGGGACCCAAGGACGACGATGAGTCCACCCATCCGCCACGCCCACTTCGGCGCTGCCCACAACCCCGAGAAATGGACGATCATTACGCCGGCCACCAGTCGTGCGAGGCCGAAGCCGAGCAGCAGCGCCCCCAGGATGACCGTGGCGAAGGCGACGGAGTTCGGCGCGCTCCACCCCGGCTCCGCACCGAGCAGGTAGCCGCCGCCGGCCATTACGCAGCTCAGGCTCGTAGAGAGGACGGCTCCCGTCTGGAAAGGCAATATCAGCTTCTGCCAGGGTCGTAGCCGTCCACTGAGCCAGGGCCGTTGCTTCACCCCGAGTGCCGCCGCCTGTGCCTGGCTGGCGACTGGGCGCAGCAGGAACCCGATAGGAATCAAAAGGATCGCGAAGATCCCAACATCCATCTGGCCCCGATCGACCGCCTCGCCGAGCGCGGTGCCGATTGGCCCGGCGAAAACGCACAACGCGGCGAGCGGAAGCATCAGGCGAAGCACCGAGAACGAACTCCTCGAAACCACCGGCAAAGTCAAGACAAAGACAGAGAAGAAGTCAAGAGCTCAAGGGTGAGACGGGAAGCAAGTTCTCAGGGCCTTGTGAACTTTGTCCCCAAATTTGTCCCCGACTCCACCGATCTAGATCGAACTCCGCCGAACTCCTTGGACTCAGCAGGCGCGAATCGACCGCAAACGGCTTGCTAGAGGCAATTCATCGTTAGCTGTATTGAGGATCCGGAGCCAGCTTTCGGGGAGTCTTTGGCGTTGCGAGGGGTTTTCGTCAAACAACCCGAGTGCTAAAAATCTTCTTTGTTTACGACACGCTACCCGCTACGCTCGGCAGGTTGAAGCTTGAAATCTAAAGGATACCTACCTTTAGTAACGCTCGAGGAGAGGAGTGCAGTAATGGGACTGCATCGAGGAGGAATTCAAGGCCATCTGACAAGGTCCATAACGATGAGCCTTCGCAGTTCGGGAATCCTCTTCGCAGCCTTGCTGGGCACATTTCTTGCTAGTTGCTTCGGCATGGCAGCAGCGTCCCAGGATCCTGCATCATCGAGAGACGAGGACAGTCTTGTCCCCGGCCAATACATTGTCGTCCTAAAGAACTCAATTGATCACCCAGGCTCAGTGGCTCAGGCGCAGGTTGGTAAGGGCAACGGCGATCTAGGCTTCATCTATCGTCACGCTCTCAAAGGTTACTCGGCTAGGTTGTCCCAGGGTGAGGTCGAATTGCTAAGGCGTGATCCGCGCGTCGCCTATGTTACTGCTGATCGCCACGTCGAGATTCAAGAAGAAGAAGTCGAACTCGAAACAGAAGAAAATGGCGGGGTCGAAGTACTTGAACCCACTATTCCAACGGGAATTAATCGGGCATTTGCCCCTGCCAACGCAGCGCTTGACATAGATGGGAAAGACGATCTGCGGGCGAATGTCGATGTGGCGGTGCTCGACACTGGAATCGACTACGAACATCCGGATCTCAACGTCGTGTCGCGAACCAACTGCACTACAGGTAGCTGTGTCGATAACAGTGGCAAAGACGGTCATTCACACGGCACGCACGTAGCCGGCACGATAGGTGCAATAGATAATGGAGAAGGGGTAGTCGGCATTGCCTCAGGAGCACGAATGTGGGCGGTAAAGGTACTCAATGACGGTGGCTCTGGCAACGAGTCCTGGATCGTTGCCGGGGTGGACTGGGTAACGGCTCATGCAAAAGAAATTGAGGTGGCCAACATGAGCCTTGGCTGTGCCTGTCCGTTGACCGCCCTCGATACAGCGATCAATAAATCCGTCGAAGCAGGAGTCGTTTACGTGGTGGCGGCCGGAAACAACGGCATGGATGCCAAATCCTTCAGTCCGGCTAGTAACCCCAATGTGATCACCGTCTCAGCGCTCGCGGACTACGATGGAAAATCGGGAGCTAAATCAGCTTATACTTGCCAGAACTACGGCCTCGACGATCGCCTAGCCGGCTTTAGCAACTATGGCGCGACCGTTGAGCTCACGGCAGCAGGAGCCTGCATCCTCTCAACGCAGCCGGGAAAAAGCTATGGCTACAAGAGTGGGACCTCGATGGCCTCTCCCCATGTGGCCGGAGCAGCGGCGCTTCTCGCCATTCAGTCAAATCCCAACTCGAAAGCCGACACAGAAGCGATCCGTTCCACATTGGTCAAAGCCGGCAACCTTGGCTGGACAGACACCTCGGGTGACGGCGCCCAAGAGCCCTTGCTGGATGTGAGCAACGAAAGTACGTTCAAACTTTCTGTTCCAGCACCGACAAATGTCACACTTCCGATTCCTTCGCCTACGGTGCCTCTTCAGGCCGTTCCTGAGTCGACGACTAACGGAACGTGGGCCGGCGAACCAACCAGCTTCGCGTATCAGTGGGAACGGTGTAATGAAAGTGTGAGCGAATGCTCCAATATTGCCGGCGCAACCAGCTCGACCTATACTCCAGTTGAAGCCGATGTAAAACAAAAGCTTCGCGTCAAGGTCACGGCAAAAAACCCTGGGGGAGATGGCATAGCCACCTCAGCAGCTACGAGCTTGGTCCTGCCCGTTGGGCAAATTACAGAATATTCACTCCCAGCTGGCAGCCAGCCCAAGGGTATAACGTCAGGGCCAGACGGCAATCTCTGGTTCACGGAGATATTGACCGAAAAGGTCGCAAAGATCACTACCTCTGGCACGATCACCGAATATTCGCTACCGAAAAAAGGCATTCCCCAGTTCATAACCTCTGGTCCTGACGGGAATTTGTGGTTCCCGAGTTCTGGCTTCGCGATCTCAAAGGTCACCACGGCCGGCAAATTTACCGAATATACGTCCATAACCAACAACCCCTGTGGAATCACCTCGGGGCCGGATGGCAATCTGTGGTACACCGCGAGTCTATCTGGCAAGGTCGTAAAGATGACTACCGCCGGTGTCAGGACGGAATTCACGACATCTCTTAAAGGAATATGCGTGATTACCAAAGGGCCAGACGGCAACTTGTGGCTTACCGCGAGAAACAACAATAAGGTCGCCAAGATCACTACCTCGGGAACCGTCACCGAATACGCGTTGCCAGAAAAAAGTCAGCCGGGATATATTACGTCGGGTCCAGATGGAAACCTTTGGTTTACCATGTCTGGGACTCACAAGATCGGCAAGATAACTACCTCCGGCACGATTACGGAATATTCTTTGCCGCTGGAAAGCTTCCCGGGGCCTATTACTTCGGGTCTCGACGGTAACTTGTGGGTCGGGGATCACAAAAAGATCGTTAGGATCACTACCTCTGGCACGATTACGGAATTCCCAACCACATTGGGGCAACTGGCGGGAATTACCACCGGCCCGGACGGCCGGCTCTGGATCACGGCAGGTGAAGCGGGGGGGAAATCAGAAGTGGATCGCATCGCGGCGTTCGTGCCGTAGAAGACAGCTCATCTACCACCCGGCTGAGTGAGTCCAGATGCTCGAGATTCTGCTTGGGGATCTCGCCGCAAGCTCCTCGTCGGAGTGAGCACGGTGCGTAGCGCATCGAGGACGTTCTCACGGGCCATCTCGCGCGTGCGGCGCTGGCTCGGGACTCCAAGTTAGCCTCGAAGAACGCACGACGATTAACCGTCCTCGTCGGGTTGGCAAAGATCGACCAAGGCGGTGATGCGAGAACGGTACCGCGCGGCGGGCACAAGCCGAAACTTGCCCCCAAATTTGTCCCCGACTCCACCGATCCAGACCAATCTCAGCCAAAGTCCTTGGATCTGACAGCCACGAATCAACCGCAAACGGCTTGCTAAAGCCAATTCTCAGTTAGCAGGTGCCAGAGTCCGGAAGCGACTCAATGTCGCCCGCAGTTATCGTCGCTCCCGCAGGAGTTCTTTGGGTACGAGCCGTTCTGAATGTTCAGGAAACCTATAGGATGCAGCCGATGGAGGGGTCCCGACGGGCGATCGACAAGCGCCAGGCTGGCGAAGTGGCGACGGTAACGGTGCGTAGGGCTTGGGGATTGATCATTGCGATGCTCGTGATCGCGCTCGCGGTTCCGGGTGTCGCTAACGCCGCCTTCTTCACCGTCAATAGCACGGCAGACGAAGCGGACCTCTCTCCGGGAATGGCGGGCTGCCTAACCGCAGCGGGGCAATGCACTCTGCGCGCTGCGATCGAAGAATCAAATTTGGCGAGCGCCTCGGTCAACGAAATCGCCTTCGACGGCGCCGTGTTCTCCGGCCAGGCCGACGGAACGATTGACCTCGGCAGCGGGCTTCCGCCGATTACCGAGCCCGTCCGCATCGAAGGCGGTCGCTGTCAGATCGAATCTGGAGTCACCGGACCCTGCGTGACGATAAACGGAACCAACTCTTCAGCCGCGCTGACCATCGAAAGCGACGAAACGGCCATCGAGAATCTCCACACCCTCAACGCGGCGATCGGCATCGAAGTCGCCGCCAGCGAAGAATTCGAACTCCTCGGGAACTGGTTGGAGGCGGTCCGCTCAGTGGGCCGATGCTGGGAGGCGACGGGACGGGCGTCCTGATCGGGCCAGGCTCCGGGGGAGGTGTCGTGGGCGGAAAGGGGTCCACGGACGGAAACCTCTTCATTAGTGGGGGCACCGGGATCGAAATCCACGGGGCTAGTCACGTGAAGGTCCTGGGGAACCGGTTCGGCTTCGAACCCGATGGAACCGCTGCGGAATGGCCCTATGGCAACGACATTCAGATCACCTCTGCCCCCGATGCCGGCTATGAAGCCGTCGGAAACGAAATCGGCACGACGCTGAGCGAAGCCGCGTTGTCAACGCCAGCATGTGACGGAGGCTGCAACCTGATGGCGGGTGCCGGATACACGCTGATTCTCTTCTCGCTCAGCAACATCTACGGGCAGGACGGCCCCCCGGTAGACACAAGAATCTCTGGCAACCAGATCGGATTGGACGTTGCAGGGACCGCAGTCGTCCCCACCGGCGGGGGGATAGCGACCGGGTCGTCCTCGGGGACAATTGTCGGCGGACCCGAGCCAGGAGACGGCAATCGCATCAACGGCGTTGGGGACGCGATCTACGGAGGTGGGAGAGAACTGACGATCGCCAACAACCTGATCGGCGTCGACTCCACGGGCAGTGAAATTCTCGCCCCTGCGCACGGGGGCATCGCTGTCTATTCCAACTTCAAAGACCCCTCGCTCGAAGCGACGATCGTCGAAAACGTGGTCGTGGTCAATGGGGGGCTCGGAATCTCGAACAGCGGCCTTGGCGCGACGATTGCCGGCAACGAGGTCGTCGGCGCAGGTATAGGCATCTATACCCAGGGTAACCAGGGCCTGCAGGGAAATCTGATCGAAGCCAACAGCGTTGCCGTCTCGTCTGAAGAGGGGATATATCTCGAAGACAGTGACAACGAAGTCCTCGGCAACGAAGTCTTCGCCTCCGGATACGCGAACATCGCCGTCGCGGGTCAGCAGCCAGCTGGCGCGACCGGCAACGTGATCGGCGGCGACTCGGAAGCGTCCGAAAACGAACTGTCGCTGAGCGGCGGACCGGCGATCTCGATCTTCGCGCGCGAAGGTACTGAGAACGAAGTCGCTCGTAACTACGGATTTGAAAACGAAGGCGCGTTCATCCGCCTGAGCCCGATCGACTGGTCTGAAACGGTCGGGCCAAACGGCGGCATAGAACCACCGGAATTCTCGAGCGCCACAGCCACTGGTGCCACGGGGTCGGCCGAGCCCGGAGCGCTCGTGCGGGTCTTCCGCAACGAATACGAAGACGAAGGCGAACTCGAATCGTTCCTCGGTCAGGTGCACGCCAACAACAAAGGCGAATGGAGCCTCGACTTCGAAGTCGTCCCGGCGGGCACAGTCCTCGTTGCGACCCAGACGCGAAACGGGGGAACTTCCGAACTAGCCCTAGCGCCCACACCCGGACCGCCCCCGAGGGAAGCTCGACCCGAAGAGGTCGAGCGGTCGCGAGTGCAATCTCATCTGCGCCTGCCACCCCTTGAGACGAAGATCATCGAAGGTCCACGTCGCCGCGGTCGGAGTGTGCGGTTTCGCTTTAGATCGAACCGGCCTAGCGCGACCTTCGAATGCAGGCTCGACCGGCGACGGTTTCGCTCCTGTAAGTCCCCGGCGGTCTATCGCGGGCTCGCCGGGCACCATGCATTCGAAGTGCGAGCCGTTGTTGCCAGCGGTGAATCAGATCCTAGTGCTGCGCGGCGGGCCTTCGCCGTACCACGCTTGCACCACCACGGGCACCGCCGCTGAGTCCTCAAGACCAGCGGCTGGTTGATTGGGATTCCGATGTCGATGTCCAAACGGCTCGAAAATTGTTGTCCCCAAATTTGTCCCCGACTCCACCGATCTAGGCCGAACTCAGCCGAACTCCTTGGATTCAGCAGGCACGAATCGCCCGCAAATGGCTTGCTAGAGGCAATTCTCAGTCCGGAAACCGGGGTTCGAATCCCCGTAGCGGTATCAGGTAAAACTCCGCAAAAGCGGGGTTTTTCTTTGCGCGCGTACGGCATGACTTGTCTTTCGTCCTCGTTCCCGAGGGCGAGCAGTTTCCGGATGAGGGTGAGCAGCAGACCGGCCCGGTGTGGCAGGTCAGAGGGGGGTTTGAGAAGCATCCCGCCATCGCGCTGCTGTCGGTGTCGGTGTAGGTGGGACTCTTGCGGGGTCTATCTCAAACGGCGCGGGTTTCAGCGATGCGGCTCCCAAAGAGCTCTCCTCTCGATCTTGGAGGTGGGGGCGCGCTCGGCAAGGCGGCCTCGGCCAGCACCGTCGTCTAGTAGCGGCTACAGCCCCAGCAGATAACCGATCACTGAGGCAACGGCGCTTAGCAATACTGCCGGGAAAAAGTCGTGGACGCTGATTCGATCCACATCGGGCTCTTCACCACTGTGAAAGGCCCTGAACCAGATGACGGTCATCGTGAGCATGGATACTTTTTCCAGGAAGCTAAGACTACGATCGACGGTGCATACGATTACGACGAGGACGACGCCGGCGGCGGTTATCGAAGGATGAATCTTCACGATCGACTCCTTTTTGTTGACGGAGCCGACCAACCCGCGACCGCAGTGAGCGGAAGCGAGCCCGAAGGGCGAGTTACCCCCCTGTAAGGGGGGTTGAAGCGAGCGCGGCGTGGGTTACGATGTCACGAAGACAAAAAGGGATACCCGATTACCCTTGCCGAGCGCCCGCGAAGCGGGGGTGGGCGGGCTCAGGGACGAAGTTCCTGAACCCACCTCCAAGAGAGAGAGCTGATCCTCAAACCGAAAATCAGACTGGGCCGCCTATGCGCCAGCGGCCATGAGCGCGACTACGCCGAGAAACGGTAACAAGGCCGGGTCCCTGACTCCTTGTTTTTAATGCTCATCTTTTCCTCTCTCCCTTTAGTTACAGTTTCTTCGGCTGCATTCGAAGATATAGGCGTCAAAGGACCGCAAAACACGTAGATCCGATGTCTCCTGCAAGTGGTCAAGTTTTCAGATGCAACATTTTCTATCTCCGCGCGGGGGCATGGCCAGGATCCAGATCGTTCGACTGCCAGGTTTCGAAGAGTTCTAAATCAGAGGATGACCGAACTGCAGGCGAGTCGAATCCCTATGAGGTCGGGGTTCGAAATGCTCAGCCGTGCCGACCGTTACATCTGAATTCATATAGTTGGGCGGGCGGCATTTGGCTGGGCCGCTGATTGGTTACGACTGCGGTGGTTTCGGTCACCGGGCGCTACCTGAGGATACGGATCAATCGCGCTCGGGCATCGGCGGAGTGTTTTGCCTTAAGCCTCTCGGCTCGCCTTCCACGCTGCGGCCCCCTGTTCCCGCGTCACTTCCGCTTCGGGACTCTTTGCTGCCTTTCTGGTGGTCGCCACTCTGCGAGCTCTTGTTACTCACTTTGCTGTCGTCCTTGCGGGTGCCTTCTGAGTTCTTCTTTGTGTGGGCGTCTTGGTCTTTCGAGTTGCGACGCGTTGGTTCGCTCTTGTGGGCCCTTTCCGTGTTTTTGGGCCACCGTCGGCTTTCGTGATCGGCGCAGCTCAAGGGCTTCGTCGGAAGGTTCTCGGAGATAACCACGTCGAACGGCTCGTCGCGCTGCACCTGTAGCAGCCGCCCAGGTTCCTCGGCTGCGCTGGGGCAGACCAGCGGCGTCTGAACCAGGTAAATCCAATTATCGTCCTCGCCCACGAAGAAACCTCCGAAGCCGCAGCCCTCGGGTACCCACTCGGCGTCAGGGGTGTGGCAGCTGGCCGCGGGCGTCATTGCCGCAGCTTTCGGAAACGCGATGGCGCCGAGGCGGGCATCGATGAGCTTGAACCCAACCGCCGCACCGGTGCACAGAAGGAGGACGGCCGCGGCGGTGGCCCCGGGCCCCGAGAGCTCGAGTTTTTTGCCGGCGGTTCCGAGTGTCGCCGCAAGGGCGATGATGAGGGACGCGATTATGAGCATGGCCCAGGGATAGCCACCGAGCGTTCCGCCTGAGAAGATCCCCGAAGTTGGCCCGCCACCGAAGAAGAAGCCGATCACGGCGACGATCGTGCCGAGGGCGAGCCACGATCTGGAGCTTGGCCAGTCGCTCACCGCTAGGCGCGTCCGCGTTGCGATCTGGGCGAGGAGGAAGACGACGCCTGCGAGAAGAAGGAGGATCACCAGGAACAGGAGGGCTTCCAGCGCTACACCGATGTAGTAGGCGGTGGAGAGCGCCGGCAGGACTGCGCCCGTTGGCGCCTCGATCCTTTCCAAGCGCAACCTCGTAATCAGGTACCCGGAGGCGACCAACGCCGCCGCACTCATG
>CAWEBZ010000012.1:0-645956 GCA_963807425.1 uncultured Solirubrobacterales bacterium
GGAAGCTTCGGCCTCCGCATTGGGAGGGGCTCGCGGCCCATTAGCTTGTTGGTGGGGTAACGGCCTACCAAGGCAACGATGGGTAGCTGGTCTGAGAGGACGATCAGCCACACTGGGACTGAGACACGGCCCAGACTCCTACGGGAGGCAGCAGTGGGGAATCTTGCGCAATGCGCGAAAGCGTGACGCAGCAACGCCGCGTGGGGGAAGACGGCCTTCGGGTTGTAAACCCCTTTCAGGAGGGACGAAGGTTCACCGGTTAATAGCCGTGTGGATTGACGGTACCTCCAGAAGAAGCTCCGGCTAACTACGTGCCAGCAGCCGCGGTAATACGTAGGGAGCAAGCGTTGTCCGGAATCATTGGGCGTAAAGCGCGCGTAGGCGGCCTCGTAAGTCCGTTGTGAAAGTCAAAGGCTCAACCTTTGAAAGCCGATGGATACTGTGAGGCTAGAGTCCGGAAGAGGCGAGTGGAATTCCTGGTGTAGCGGTGGAATGCGCAGATATCAGGAGGAACACCAATAGCGAAGGCAGCTCGCTGGGACGGTACTGACGCTAAGGCGCGAAAGCGTGGGGAGCGAACAGGATTAGATACCCTGGTAGTCCACGCCGTAAACGATGGGCACTAGGTGTGGGAGGTGTCGACTCCTCCCGTGCCGTCGCTAACGCACTAAGTGCCCCGCCTGGGGAGTACGGCCGCAAGGCTAAAACTCAAAGGAATTGACGGGGGCCCGCACAAGCAGCGGAGCATGTGGTTTAATTCGACGCAACGCGAAGAACCTTACCTGGGCTTGACATGTAGGTGACCGCCGTGGAAATACGGTTTTCCTTCGGGACACCATCACAGGTGGTGCATGGCTGTCGTCAGCTCGTGTCGTGAGATGTTGGGTTAAGTCCCGCAACGAGCGCAACCCCCGTTCCATGTTGCCAGCATTTAGTTGGGGACTCATGGGAGACTGCCGGTGACAAACCGGAGGAAGGTGGGGATGACGTCAAGTCATCATGCCCCTTATGTCCAGGGCTACACACGTGCTACATTGGCGCATACAAAGGGCAGCAATACCGTGAGGTGGAGCGAATCCCAGAAAGTGCGTCTCGGTTCGGATTGGAGGCTGAAACTCGCCTCCATGAAGGTGGAGTTGCTAGTAATCGCGGATCAGCAATGCCGCGGTGAATACGTTCCCGGGCCTTGTACACACCGCCCGTCACACCACGAAAGCAGGTAACACCCGAAGCCGGTGGCCTAACCTTTTGGAGGGAGCCGTCGAAGGTGGGACTTGTGATTGGGGTGAAGTCGTAACAAGGTAGCCGTAGCGGAAGCTGCGGCTGGATCACCTCCTTTCTAGGGAGATTTCTCTAGAACGTCGACCGGGCTCCCCAGTGGCTATATGTCACTGGGTACGCTGCTCAGTTTTGAGAGACCGCCAACGGCAGTCAGACCGTGCGTGTGCGCCTCGGTGGACCTTGAAAACTGCACAAGGCTAAGAAGAGAATCTGCATTGCGGATTCTCTTGGGTAATTTAATTAACGACCTGTACGTTTCTGCGACAGGTCGCTCACCGTCAAGATAGTAAGAGCTTACGGTGGATGCCTTGGCACCAGGAGTCGATGAAGGACGTGGACGGCTGCGATAAGCCGCGGTTAGGCGCTGAACAGCCTTTGACCCGCGGATCTCCGAATGGGAAAACCCGGCGTCGGTAATGCGGCGTCATCCAGCGGTGAATACATAGTCGCTGGAAGGGAACCGGGGGAACTGAAACATCTAAGTACCCCGAGGAAAAGAAATCAACCGAGACTCCCTTAGTAGTGGCGAGCGAAAAGGGATCAGCCTAAACCTGGCAGGTGTAAGCGGGCACGCGTTGCCTGTCGGGGGTTGTAGGACATCATGCCCGAGCCGTGCCGGCTCGGCGGCAGTTACAAAATCAGGTGTTAGCCGAAGCGAGTGGAACCTCGCACCACAGAGGGCAATCGTCCCGTAGGTGAAAACGCACTGATCTGCCGACTGATGTTCCTGAGTAAGACCGCACCCGTGAAACGCGGTCTGAATCTGGGGGGACCACCCTCCAAGGCTAAGTACTACCTGGTGACCGATAGTGAACTAGTACCGTGAGGGAAAGGTGAAAAGCACCCCTGAAGGGGAGTGAAATAGTACCTGAAACCGTAAGCTTACAAGTGGTCGGAGCACCTTCGGGTGTGACGGCGTGCTTTTTGCATCACGAGCCGGCGAGTTACTCGTCAGTGGCAAGGTTAAGCGATGAGCGGAGCCGTAGCGAAAGCGAGTCTGAATAGGGCGACATAGTCATTGGCGGTAGACCCGAAACTGGGCGAGCTATCCATGGGCAGGCTGAAGCGGGGGTAAGACCTCGTGGAGGGCCGAACCGACCTAGGTTGAAAACTGGGCGGATGACCTGTGGATTGGAGTGAAAGGCTAATCAAGCCCAGAGATATCTGGTTCTCTCCGAAATATATTTAGGTATAGCGTCGAGTGTTTGCGTTTCGGCCGTAGAGCACTGTTTGGACTAGGGGCCCTACCAGGTTACCGACTTCAGGCAAACTCCGAAGACCGTTACGGTTAGCTCGGCAGTCAGTGTGCGGGGGATAAACTTCGTACGCAAAAGGGAAACAACCCAGACCATCAGCTAAGGACCCTAAGTACTAGCTAAGTGGTGAACGATGTCCGAGTGCATAGACAACCAAGAGGTTGGCTTAGAAGCAGCCATCCTTGAAAGAGTGCGTAACAGCTCACTGGTCAAGTGTTCGGGCGCGGAGAATTCAACGGGGCTCAAGCTAGTCTCCGAAGCTATGGGTGTGCAGGCCTGCGGGCTCTGCACGCGGTAGGAGAGCGTTCCAACTGCGTGAAGCGGATGCGTAAGCCTCCGTGGAGCGGTTGGAAGTGAGAATGCCGGCATGAGTAACGAAAGAGGGGTGAGACTCCCCTCCACCGATTGTCCAAGGTTTCCTGAGTAAAGTTCGTCTGCTCAGGGTTAGTCGGGACCTAAGGCGAGGCCGAAAGGCGTAGCCGATGGCCAACAGGTTGATATTCCTGTACCACGTCGATTCCGTTATGACCGATGGGGGGACGGGGAAGGGTAAGGGAACCCAGGCGATGGTCGTCCTGGGGCAAGCACGTAGCTAGTCGCTGTAGGGAAATCCGCAGTGGCGTTTTGACGCGAGGTGCGATGCCAGCTGGCTTGATCGCCGGCCAGTCCCCGATCCCATGCCTCCAAGAAAATCCTCTAGGCAGGATTCGCGTGCCCGTACCGATAACCGACACAGGTGGACAAGTAGAACATACTGAGGTGAGCGAGCTAACTCTCGTTAAGGAACTCGGCAAAATCGTCCCGTAACTTCGGGAGAAGGGACGCCCCGGTAGGGTGAACTCCATACGGAGGGAGCCCGAGGGGGCCGCAGTGAATTGGTCCAAGCGACTGTTTACCAAAAACACAGGCCTCTGCTAAGTCGCAAGACGACGTATAGGGGCTGACGCCTGCCCGGTGCCGGAAGGTTACGTGGACTTGTTAGCGCTTCGGCGCGAAGCAATGAAGCTAAGCCCCGGTAAACGGCGGCCGTAACTATAACGGTCCTAAGGTAGCGAAATTCCTTGTCGGGTAAGTTCCGACCTGCACGAATGGCGTAACGACTTGGACGCTGTCTCAACGAGAGGCTCGGTGAAATTAAAGTCTCGGTGAAGATGCCGAGTACCCGCGGCTAGACGGAAAGACCCCGTGAACCTTTACTGCAACTTGATATTGGAGTCTGGGGTATCTCGCTCAGGATAGGTGGGAGACTGTGAACCAGCGGCTTTGGCTGCTGGGGAGTCACCCTTGAGATACCACCCTTGGTAGTCTGGGCTTCTAACACCATGCCGTGATCCGGGTGGTGAACAGTGTCAGGTGGGCAGTTTGACTGGGGCGGTCGCCTCCTAAAATGTAACGGAGGCGCCCAAAGGTTCCCTCAGCACGGTTGGAAATCGTGCGTAGAGTGTAAAGGCAACAAGGGAGCTTGACTGCGAGACCGACGGGTCGAGCAGGAACGAAAGTTGGGCTTAGTGATCCGGCGGTTGCAAGTGGAAGCGCCGTCGCTCAACGGATAAAAGGTACTCCGGGGATAACAGGCTTATCGTTTCCAAGAGTCCACATCGACGAAACGGTTTGGCACCTCGATGTCGGCTCGTCGCATCCTGGGGCTGGAGTAGGTCCCAAGGGTTGGGCTGTTCGCCCATTAAAGCGGTACGCGAGCTGGGTTCAGAACGTCGTGAGACAGTTCGGTCCCTATCTGCCGTGGGCGTTGGAGAGTTGAGAGGAGTCATCCCTAGTACGAGAGGACCGGGATGAACGTGCCGCTGGTGTATCTGTTGTCCTGCCAAGGGCATCGCAGGTTAGCTACGCACGGAACGGATAACCGCTGAAGGCATCTAAGCGGGAAGCCGTCCTCGAGATGAGCTCTCCCATCCCCTTGAGGGAGTAAGACCCCTGGTAGACCACCAGGTTGATAGGCCGGCGGTGTAAGCGCAGCGATGTGCTCAGCCGACCGGTACTAATGGGTCGAGGGCTTGACGGATATTTATTGAATTACCCATTTTTCGAAGCCTTGTGCGGTTTTCAAGCTCCACCGGGGCCGTCTCGCAAAATTCCGGTGGTGCATAGCGAGAGGGAGACACCTCTTCCCATTCCGAACAGAGCAGTTAAGCCTCTCAGCGCCGATGGTACTTGGAGGGCAACCTCCTGGGAGAGTAGGTCGCCGCCGGTTCTTCTTATTCGTTCGAGCCCGACCGCTGAGGTCGGGCTCGTTCTGTTTTCAGGGTCTGGTCGAGGAACGCTTCGAGCCTGTCTTCGTACAGCGCCGGGCCGACGTTCCAGCTCTGGGTGTGGCCGGCCTGTGGCACCTGGTAGTAGGTCACCCACTGGGGCAGCTCCTCGGCGAACTCGTCGCTGGTCTCGATTGGTATGAGCTCGTCGTCGAGGCCGTGGAAGAGCAGGATGGGAAGCTGGAAATCCTCGGGATGTGCGACCGCTTCGAGGCTGTCCCAGTCGACGTCGATGCGTGCCCCGATCGCCCACTCGACAGGCAGCGCGGTGAACGAGGGAAACCCCATCTCGGTTGCGCCGAAGGCGAAGATCTCCTTCCAGTCGAGGACCGGGGCGTCGAGAACTAGCGCGGAGACCCTGTTGGCAAGGGCCGAGCGCTCCATGAACTGGGTGATCAGCGCGCCGCCCATCGAGTAGCCGGCCAGGACCAGGCGCCGGGCGCCATGGGAGAGGGCGTAGCGGGCGGCGGCCTCGAGGTCTCGCCACTCGGTCAAGCCGAGGTGGTGGAGGCCGTCGGGGCTGGTAGGCGCCCCCAGATCCTCACGGTAGGTGATCAGCAGCGAGCTGAGGCCGGCGCGATGCAGGGCGGGCGCGATGCGAAGGCCGACCTGGGGGTTGTCGTTGATCCCGTGGACGACGATCGCCCAGGCGGGCGTACGGCCGGGGATCAGCCAAGCGGGCATCGGGCCGAGTTCGCCTTTCACCTTGACCGAGGCGAAGGGGAGGCCGCGAGCTTCCCCGGGATCCCCGGAGTAGGTCTGGCTGTTGAGGCCGGCTTCGAGCCCACGCACCAGGTAGCCGCTAACGCCACTGAGGCGCCGCGTCACCGTCTCGGTGTCCTGGCCGAGGATTGGCCCGACGATCGCGTGTCCGGACTCCCAGACGAGCCCGTAGGTCCCGGGGCGCAGCGTGGCCTCGGAGCGATCGAGGACGATCCTGTCTCGGAACACCGATTCGATCTGTACTCCTTCTGACCACCGGGAATGGTCAGGGACCAGCGCCCGAGAAGAGAAGTGCCAGCTCGTCGCCCAGAGGGCAGCGAGGCAGGCGATCAGGACGACCGCGCCGCCGATCGCCCATCGGTGGCGGCGGGCTCGCGCCCGCCAGCCACGGTCAGGGGCGGACGGCGAAGGCGCGCTCGCCGGCACGCCGGCGGGAGTTTGCGGATGCGGGACGCGGGCGATGGCGGGACTGGCAGGGAGCCGGCCTCCCAACCGGCTCGAGGCCATACTCGCCAAGCGTTGCGAAGTCGATCAGCAGGTCGACGGCGTCTGTGAGCCGTGCGGTGAGGGTTGTCTTTGAATCGAACATAGGTTCGTAATCTAAGAACGCCCTCGGACGCCGTCTCGATCCTGCAGTCGTTCTTGCATTTCGTGCCTGGAAACGCCCCGTTTGGGCTTTGGGGGGGTCGCGAAGTCGAGCACGATGGCGGCGGTCTTGGCGGGCTTCTCGACGTTGGGGGAGTGCCCGGCACCGGCGATCAGCCGCGTATGTACTTCGGGACCGCCATTGGCATAGGCGGCGAGGGCCGCCTTGGGGTCGTTTGCGATCTGCTCCTCGGCGCCCATGATCGCCAGCACCGGCTTGCCGAGCGCAGCGGCGCGCTTGTCGAGCGGCTTCTCTCCGGTGTACTCGTCGAAGCCGTCGTGGGAGCCCGAGTAGGAGCTGTAGGTCATCTGCTTGACGTTCTCAACGAAGGCATCGGGGACGGGAAAGCCCGGCGCAAACGCGACCTCGAGGCCATCGCGGATCGCGAAGTCGGGCTTGGTCCGCCAGAACGCCTCGCCGATCACCGGCTTGAAGGCAAGTTCGCCGATCAGCCCGACGTCGCCATATGAGCTGTCGGGAATGCTGTCCATGACCACCAGCCTGTCGACCAGCTGCGGCGACTGCTCGGCGAGCGCGATCGAGATCGGGCCCCCCAGCGAGTGGCCGACAACCGTCGCGTCGCGTACGCCGAGCCTGTCCAGCGCCGCCGCGATCAGGTTTGCCTGGTTCTCGATCGAGTAGCCGGAGCGGGGCTTCTCCGAGCCGCCGTGCCCGAGCAGATCGAGCGCGACGACGCGATGGTGATCGTCGAGGTGCGGGATCATCTTCTCCCACCAGTCGATCGAGCAGGTGAAGCAGTGGACGAGGACGATCGGGCTGGCGTTCCGCGGACCGCGTTCGATCGCCTGCAGCTCGCCGCCCGGCAGGGTGAGAATCCGGCCGTCAGGCTCGGTGACGCTCGCAGCCTTCGTTTCGTGGTCGATGCTGAAGGCGTTGAGGCCGAGCAGCACGATAACGATCGCCACGACGCCGATCAGGATCTTCCAGCCTCTCCGCATGCCGGTCGTTACCCTAGCCGGATCTGATGGAGAAATTCGTCATCCAAGGTGGGGTGCCGCTCTCGGGTGAGCTGACCGTGGCCGGCAACAAGAACGCGGCGCTGCCGATCCTCGCCGCCTGCCTGCTGACCGAGGAGGAGCTGCTCCTGCACCGCGTGCCGCGGATCCGCGACACCGAGGCGCAGATCGCGCTCCTGGAGCGGCTCGGGGTCGAGGTGGCGTGGGTTGCCGACAACAGCGTTCGCCTCTGCGCCGCGAACGTCTCCGACGCGAGCGTCGACGAGGAGCTCTCGAAGCAGATCCGTGCCTCGTTCCTGCTCGCCGGGCCCCTGCTGGCGCGTTTCGGTGAGGCGCGGATGCCGCCCCCGGGTGGGGACTTCATCGGTCGCCGCCGGCTCGACGCCCATCTCGACGCCTTCATCGACCTCGGCGCCCAGGTCGACGGCGATCGCTGGATCGAGCTGAGCGCGCCTTCGGGCGGCCTGCGTCCCTGCGCGATCTTCATGGACGAGCCCTCGGTGATGGGGACCGAGAACGCGCTGATGGCGGCGGCGCTGACGCCTGGACCGACGACGATCTCCAACGCCGCCTGCGAGCCCCACGTCCAGGATCTCGCCCGGCTCCTGGCCTCGATGGGCGCCCAGGTGGATGGCATCGGCTCCAACGTGATGACGGTGAACGGCCGCGACCGGCTCGGCGGCGCCGAGCACACGATCTCCGCCGACCACATCGAGGTCGGCAGCTTCATGGCGCTCGCCGCCGCCACCGGCGGTGAGCTGCGCATCCGCGACGTCGAGCCGGCCGACCTGATCATGGTCCGTCGCCAGTTCCGCCGGCTCGGGCTCAACTCGGAGATCGACGGCAACGACATGATCGTCCCGCCGGGGCAGAGGCTGCGGATCAAGGCCGATGTCGGTGACGCGATCCCGAAGATCGAGGACGGCCCCTGGCCGGCCTTCCCCGCCGACCTCACCTCGATCGCGCTTGCCCTCGCCACCCAGGCCGATGGCGAGATCCTGATCTTCGAGAAGATGTTCGAGAACCGTCTCTTCTTCGTCGACAAGCTCGTCGCGATGGGCGCTCGGATCACGCTGTGCGATCCCCACAGGGCGATCGTCAGCGGTCCGAGCCGGCTTCATGGCGAACGCGTCGAGAGCCCGGACATCCGCGCCGGGATGGCGATGCTCATTGCCGCCCTCGCCGCCGACGGCGTCTCCGAGATCGGCAACATCCGTCAGATCGACCGTGGCTACGAGCAGATCGACGAGCGTCTGCGAAGCCTCGGCGCCCAGATTGAACGGGTGTCGTCAGAGGTCCCTGCCTAGCAGGGCTTTTGCGGCATCTCTCGTAAGGTCCGGCGGATGATTCATCCGATCCCTCCAGGCACGCGGGACATCCTGCCCGATGAGATGCGGGAGCTTCGCCGTCTCCACTTAGCGATGATCGACGTCTTCGAGAGCCGTGGCTACGGCGAGGTCTCGACGCCTGCGATCGAGTACGACCAGGTGCTTGCCCGCGGCGACGGGCGCACGGCCGAGAGTGCCTACCGCTTCTTCGACGAGCGCGGCGACCTGCTGGCGCTGCGCTCCGACATGACGATCCCGATCGCCAGGCTCGCCGCCAGCCGCTACGCCGACGCCGAGCCGCCGCTGCGCCTCTGTTACCTGGCCAACGCCTTCCGCGCCGTGCGCCCCCAGCGTGGCCAGATGCGCGAGTTCGCCCAGGCGGGGGTCGAGCTGATTGGCGCCCCTGCGCCGCAGGGCACCGCCGAGGTGGTCGAGGTGCTGGAGGCGACGCTCGATGCGGTCGGTCTCAACCGCGCGGTGATCGGGCTCGGCGACGCCGACCTCTACCGCCAGCTCCTCACCGAGTTCGGGGTCGAGGGGGAGGCGCGCGACTCGATCCTCGAGCGTCTCGCCGCCCACGACCTGGTCGGCCTCGAGGTCGAGCTTTCGGGGCTGGACGGCATCGGCGAGGAGCAGGTGGCGACCTGCGTCGCCCTCTCGCAGCTGCGCGGCGGCCGCGAGGTGCTCGACCAGGCGCGCTCGTTGGGCGGCGCCGCGGTCGAGCGCGCGACGGCGCGGATCGGCGAGACGTACGAGGAGCTCGAGGCACGCGGGGCGGCCGGCCGAGTGCAGATCGACCTCGGCCTGCTGCGTCACCTCGGCTACTACAGCGGCGCCATCCTCGAGGTCTACGACCCGGCACTCGGCCATGTGCTGGGTGGCGGTGGTCGTTATGACGGCTTGCTTGAGCGCTTCGGCCTCGACCAGCCCGCGGCGGGCTTCGCCCTCTATCTGGAGCGGGTCCACGTCGCCCAGATGGAGGAGGAGTCGCGCGGAAAGGAGAGGTCGTGAGCGTCGAGGTCGCCGGCATGGGGCACGCGAAGGCCGAGGGGCCGCTGAAGCTGGCGGTCCCGCGCGGCGCCCTGCTCGGGGAGACGCTCGACGCGCTCGACCGAATTGGGATCGCCACCAGCGCCGTGCGCGGCGAGTCGCGCTCTCTGATCTTCGAGACCGAGGGGATAACCCTGGTGACGATGCGGCCCTCCGATGTGCCGACCTACGTCGAGGCGGGCGCCGCCGACGTCGGCATCACCGGCAAGGATGTGCTGCTCGAGCAGCACGACAGGGTCGTCTACGAGCTGCTTGACCTCGGCTTCGGCCGCTGCCGCATGGTCCTCGCCGGCCGCAAGGGCGACGAGCGGCTGGGCGAGTCGCAACGACGGCTGGGGATGATGCGGATCGCGACCAAGTACCCGCGCACGGCAGAACGCCACTTCGAGCAGACCGGCCGCCAGGTCGAGGTGATCGAGGTCAAGGGCTCGGTCGAGCTGGCGCCGCTGATCGGCCTTGCCGACGGGATCGTCGACCTGGTCGCCACCGGCCGCACGCTGGAGGAGAACGACCTCGAGGTGCGCGAGGAGATCCTCGAGTGCACGGCCCGCTTCGTCGCCAACCGGGTCGCCCACAAGCTGCGTGCCACCGAGATTGACGAGCTGACCGCGAAGCTGCGCGAGGGCCTCGGCTGATGAGGCCGCGTCGCTTCGAGTGGGAGGGAGCGACCGTAACCGCCGCCAAGGTCCGCGACTGGACGGCGGAGTCGGTCCCGGATGTGGACGTCTCGGAGATCGAGCGCGAGGTTCGCGAGGGCGGTGACGCAGCCGTGCTGCGGCTCACCGCTCGTTTCGACGCGACCGAGAGCGCGCCGGCCTCGCTACAGGTCGAGCCGGGAGCCGCCGAGGAGGCGCTCGCCGAGCTCGATCCAGGCCTGCGCGAGTCGCTCGAACTGGCCGCCGCCAACGTTCGGGCTGTCGCCGAGGCTCAGATCGCCGCCGGGCCGCGCGCCGTGGAGCTGCCACAAGGACAGACCGTGACGCTGCGCGATGTGCCGGTCGGTGCTGCTGGCCTTTATGCGCCCGGTGGGCGGGCCGCCTATCCCTCGAGCGTGCTGATGTGTGCGATTCCGGCCCGGGTGGCCGGCGTCGAGCGCTTGGCGCTCGCCTCGCCACCCAATCCCGAAGGCCGGGTCAACCCGCTCGTCCTTGCCGCCACCGCGCTCTGCGAGGTCGATGAGGTCTACGCAATGGGCGGCGCACAGGCGGTCTTCTCCTTCGCCTACGGCACCGAGACGATCGCGTCGGTCGACGTGATCGCTGGTCCCGGTAATGCCTGGGTCCGCGAGGCGAAGCGAGCCGTCTCGGGCCGGGTTGGAATCGATTCCCTCGCCGGCCCCTCCGAGCTGATGCTCGTCGCCGGCCACGACACCGACCCCGAGTGGGCGGCGCTCGATCTCTGCGCTCAGGCCGAGCACGGCGCCGAGGGCCCGTTGGTTGCCGTCGCGGTCGAGGAGGCAGTGCTCGCGGCCGTCGTCGCGGCAACGGAGCGCGCAGCGGCCGAACGGCCCGGCGTGGGCGACGCACCGCTGGCCCTGGTCCAGGTTCCCGACCTCAGCGACGCGATCGACCTTGCCAATGCCTTCGCGCCGGAGCACCTCGAGCTGTTCGAGGAGGATGCGGCCCTGCTTGCCGACCGCGTTGTCACCGCCGGCTGTGTCTTCGCCGGCCGCTACGGCGCCACCGCCTTCGGCGACTACGCGGCTGGCTCCAACCACGTGCTGCCGACCGGCGGCGCCGGGAGATTTTCCGGGCCGCTCGGGCCGGGGGTATTCCGTCGCAGGATCTCCACCGTGGAGGTCCCGGCCGAGGCGGCGGCGAAGCTTGCCCCACATGTCGACAGGCTCGCGCGGGCGGAGGGATTCCCTGTCCACGGCGAGTCGGCGATGATTAGGCGATGAGTCGCATAGCGAAAAGAGAGCGCAGCACCGCCGAGACCCAGATCCGGCTCTCGCTCGACCTCGACGGGGGGGAGGCGAGCTCTGCGACCGGGGTCGGCTTCCTCGACCACATGCTCGACCTGCTTGCCCGCCACGGGCGGCTTGGGTTGCAGGTAGAGGCAAACGGCGATCTCGAGACCGGGGCGCACCACACGGTCGAGGACGTCGGCATCGTGCTCGGTCAGGCGCTCGACGAGGCGCTCGGAGACCGCGCTGGGATCAGGCGCTATGGATCGGCCGTGGTGCCGATGGACGAGTCGCTTGCCGAGTGCGCGATCGACATCTCCGGGCGGCCGCTGTGCGTCTTCGACGCCGAGCTTCCGACCACCTCGATCGCCGGCTTCGACACAGAGCTTGCCGAGGAGTTCTTCCGCGCTGTCGCCAACAGCGCCAAGCTGACCCTGCACGTCTCGGTCCGTTACGGCACCAACGCCCATCACATGATCGAGGGCTGCTTCAAGGCCTTCGCCCGCGCCCTACGGGTCGCTGTTTCAGTCGACCCCGATGAGAGCGGTGTGCCCTCGACCAAGGGAACGCTGAGCGAATGACGGCGCGGATCTGCATCTTGGACTACGGCATGGGCAACCTGCGCTCGGTCGAGAAGGCGCTCGAGCATGTCGGCGCGACTGCGACGATCGCCAACGACGCGGCGACGATTCGCGCTGCGGACGGCTTGATCCTGCCCGGTGTCGGCGCGTTCCCGAGGGCGATGGAGGGGGTGCGCGAGCTGGGACTGGACGAGCTGATCGCCGAGCGGCGTGATGCTGGCGGGCCGATCCTCGGCATCTGCCTCGGCCTGCAGCTCCTCTTCGACTCGACCACGGAGCTGGGCGGAGCAGACGGCCTCGGGCTTCTCTCCGGGTCCGTTGACGGCCTCGATGCGCCGGGGCTCAAGATTCCCCACATCGGCTGGTCGCCGGTCCGCTGGGAGAAGGAGTCGCGGCTCACCGAGGGCATCGACTCCGAGACGCCGTTCTATCTCGTCCACTCGTTCGCGCCGCAGCCGCAGCCCGACGACCTGCTCGGGACTGCCGCCTACGGCGCCCGCTTCGCCTGTGCCGCCGAACGTGACAACGTCTTCGGCGTTCAGTTCCACCCCGAGAAGTCGAGCGCCGCCGGTCTGCGGCTGCTCTCGAACTTCGCCGGGATCTGCGCCTCCGTTCCCGCGTGATCCTCTATCCCGCTATCGACATCCGCGGTGGTCAGGCGGTGCGGCTGCTGCAGGGCGACTACGAGCGCGAGACGCCCTACGACGCCGATCCGGTCGATGCGGCAACGCGCTGGGCCGCGGACGGCGCCCGGTTCTTGCACGTCGTCGATCTGGACGGGGCGAAGGCGGGGGTGCCGCAGAACCTCGATCTCATCCATCGGTTGACGGCCAACGTCAAATGCCCGGTGCAGTTCGGAGGGGGTCTACGCGATCCCGAGTGGGTTCGAGCGGCATTCGAAGCGGGGGTAGACCGGGTAGTGCTCGGAACCGCCGCATTGCGCGACCCGGAGTTCCTGGACCAGATGCTGGATCGCCATGGGGAGCGCGTGGTCGTCTCGGTCGATGCTCGCGACGGCAAGGTTGCGCTCGCGGGATGGACAGAAGCAGGTGAGGAGGGGGTGGTCGAGGCCGTGGCGGAGCTGAGCTCCCGGGGCGTTGCGCGCTTTCTCTGCACCGCGATCGAGGTGGACGGAACGATGGAGGGGCCAGCCCTCGGCGAGCTGGGCCGGATCGCCGCCGCGACCCAGGCGCAAGTGATCGCATCCGGCGGCGTGGGACAGCTCTCCGATCTCGAAGCGCTCGCGCGTGAGATGCCCGCCAACGTCGAAGGCGCAATCGTCGGTCGCGCCCTATACGAGGGTCGCTTCACCGTCGCTCAGGCCAACGCGGTGTTGCGACGCGCCTAGTGGCGCTTTCTTCCCGCTATCCGGGAATAAGGCGCCACTCTAGGCTTAGGCCATGGTTCTGAAGAGAGTCATCCCCTGCCTCGACGTCGATGCCGGTCGCGTCGTCAAGGGGACCAACTTCGTTGGGCTGCGCGACGCCGGCGATCCGGTCGAGCTGGCGGAGCGCTACGACGCCGAGGGGGCCGACGAGCTGGTCTTCCTCGACATCACCGCTTCGCATGAGAAGCGGGAGACGATCGTCGAGCTGGCGCGTCGCACGGCGGACAACGTCTTCATCCCCTTCACGATCGGCGGTGGGATCAGGTCGGTGGAGGACGCCCAGGCGGTGCTCGACGCTGGGGCCGACAAGGTCTCGGTCAACTCATCGGCGCTGGCGCGACCCGAGCTGCTGACCGAGCTTGCGGACCACTTTGGCGCGCAGTGCGTGGTGATCGCGATCGACGCCAAGCGCGAGGACGGGACCTGGGGCGTCTACGTCAACGGGGGGCGCAAGCGGGTCGACGGGCGCGATGCCGTCTCCTGGGCGGAAGAGGCGGTCGAGCGCGGTGCGGGTGAGGTGCTCTTGACCAGCATGGACCGCGACGGGACCAACAACGGCTACGACATCGAGCTGACCCGCTTGGTGGCCGATGCGGTTCCGGTCCCGGTGATCGCCTCCGGGGGGGCGGGGACGCTGGAGCACCTGAGCGAGGCGATCACCGAGGGGGGCGCCGACGCTGTCCTGTGCGCCTCGATCTTCCACTACGGCACCTACCGCGTGTGCGAGGCGAAGGAGCGTCTGGCCGCTGACGGCATACCCGTCCGGCGCTGATGGCCGCCAAGCTGAATGAGAGCTTCGCAGAGGCGCTGGAGTCCGCCTACCCCGAGCTGAACGCGGTCCGTGAGGCGGCGGACCAGCCCGTCTACCTGGTCGGCGGCGCGGTGCGGGACCTCCTTCTGGGTCGTGGGCGCACCGATATCGACCTGGTGGTCGAGGGCGACGCCGCCGCGCTCGCCGCGCGGCTCGGCGCCGAGGTGGTCGAGCACGAGCGCTTCGCCACCGCCAAGGCAAGGCTCGACGGCCACGAGCTGGACATCGCCAGCGCTCGCTCGGAGAGCTATCCGAGCCCTGGGGCGCTGCCGGTGGTCGAGCCCGCTGCCGAGGTCGAGGCAGACCTCTCCCGCCGCGACTTCACGATCAACGCGATGGCGGTCCCGCTGAGCGGCGAGCCGCGCCTGATCGATCCCCACGGCGGCCAAGCCGATCTCGAGGCCGGCTTGCTGCGCATCCTTCACTCGCGTTCCTTCGAGGACGACCCGACCCGGGCCCTGCGCGCCGCGCGCTACCTGACTCGTTTCGGCTTCGCGCTCGAGTCCGGGACAGCGGCGCTGCTGAGCGAGACGGACCTGGGCACGGTCTCGGCCGATCGCCGCCGGGCCGAGCTGCTGCGGGTCGCGGCCGAGACCGAAGCGCCCCAGGCCTTCGAGCTGCTCGGCGAGTGGGGCCTGATCGAGCTTCAGCCGGATGGCCCCGAGCTGGCGGCGCGGATGGCGGCGCTGCTGCGCGAGCGGCCCTGGTCCGAGGTGGTGGACCCGGCGCGGGCGGTGCTTGCCGCGGCGCTCGACCCGCCAGGCAGGGAGATGGAGCTGGTCGAGGCCGGTCCGCGGAGTCCCTCCGAGGCGGTCGAGCTCGCGAGGCGGTTCGGCCCGGCCGATCTCGTCCTGGCGCGGATCCGCGGCGCCGTGTGGCTCGAGGGCTACATGAAGGAGTGGTCCGCGGTCGTGCTCGAGATCGACGGTCGGGATCTGATCGACGCCGGGATCCCCGAGGGTCCCGAAGTCGGGCGGGGTCTCGCCGCGGCGCTGCGGCGCAAGCTCGACGGCGAGGTCTCGGGACGCGACGAGGAGCTGGCGGTGGCGCTGGAGGCCGCAAAGGGGCGCGATGGAGTGGCGTGAGGCGGGCGGGACCCGCTGGCTCGAGGCGCGAATGCCAGGTGCGAGAGCCGCCTTCGCAACTCGCCTCGGCGGCGTCAGCGAGGCGCCCTTCGACGGCCTCAACCTCGGCCTCCTCACCGATGACGAGCCGGCGGCGGTTGTAGAGAACCGCCGCCGTCTCGCGACGGCACTCGGCTTCGCGCCGGAGCAGGTTGTCGCCGGCCACCAGGTGCACGGAGCCGAGCTCGCGAGCCATGCCGGGCCTCAGCGCGCCAGCCCCTTCGCCGAGCCTGGCAGCTCGATCCCCGACGTGGACGGCCATCTCAGCTCCGAGCCGTCGCTGGCGCTGCTCGTCTTCGTCGCCGATTGCGTTCCCGTCGCGCTGGCGGGACCGGGTGGCGTCGCGATGCTGCATTGCGGCTGGCGTGGTCTGGCGGGCGGGATCGTTGCTCGCGGCGTCGCGGCGGTCGGCGCCACCGATGCCGTGATCGGGCCGGCGATCGGTCCCTGTTGCTATGAGGTCGGCGAGGAGGTGCTCGGTGCGTTTGCCGGGCTCGACGGAGTCGCCTCCGATCGCATGCTCGACCTGTCCGAGGTGACACGGCGGCTTCTGGGCGACGCCGGGGTCGAGCGAATCGAGTCGAGTGGGCTCTGCACCAGCTGTGAGCCGGAGCTCTTCTTCTCGCACCGACGCGACGCTGGCCGCACCGGACGGCAGGCCGGCCTGGTTTGGCGCGACGAGGGGACGGACTGAGCGATGCCCGGCCTGATCCACGGGGTCGACCCGGAGAAGGTCGCCGCCAACCTCGAGCGCGCCCGCGAGGTCGCAGGGCCCGAGGTCGAGATCCTCGCCGCCACCAAGTACGTGCCGGCGGAGGAGATGGCCGCACTGGTCGAGGCCGGTGTCTCTCTGGTCGGCGAGAACCGCCAGCAGGACCTGGCGGCCAAGCACGAGCGCTGGGGCGGCGAGTTCGAGTGGGACTTCATCGGCAACCTGCAGAGCCGCAAGGTCAAGCAGCTGCTGCCGCTCTGCCGGCTGATCCACTCGGTGGCGACCGATTCCGCTCTGGAGCAGCTGGGCCGCTACGGCGGACCTGACAGCGAGGTTCTGGTCGAGGTCAACATCGCCGGCGAGGAGGGCAAGGGGGGAGTGGCCCCCGCGGAGCTCGGAGCCTTCATCGAGCGCTGCCCAGTGCGCGTCTCCGGGCTGATGACGATGCCTCCCTTCAGCCAGGACCCGGAGGCATCGCGGCCGTATTTCGCTCGCCTGGCTGAGCTCGCCGCCGAGCATGGCCTTGCTCGCCTTTCGATGGGCACATCCCAGGACTGGAGGGTCGCGGTCGAGGAGGGGGCGACGATCGTCCGTCTAGGCACAGCGCTTTATGTGTGAATTGGCGCTAGCTTGGTCATAATCTCGTAGAGGAGTCGGTCGATAGAGACCGAAACACGCGGATAGTCATGGCCGTACGCGATACGTGGCATAGAGCTTTGGTCTACTTCGGCCTCGCCGAGGATCACGACTACGGTCCCGAATACGAGGACGAAGGCTTCGAGCCCGAAACCGGGACCGAAGACGCCTTCGAAGGCCGGCGCGAGTCGGCTCAAGTCCGGCGCCTGCCCAGCGCCAGGCGCTCGCGGCGCGACGAGATCGACGACATCTTCGCCGACGACGAGCCGATCGCGGCCTCGCGGACGCGCACGCTGCGGCCGGTCGGCAACGGCGATTCTGACGTCCAGGTTCACCTCGTCATCCCACGCAACTTCAACGATGCCCAGCAGGTCGCCGACCAGTTCAAGCGCTCTGTGCCGGTCATCCTCAACCTGCAGACGACCGATCACGAGCTCTCGAAGCGGATGATCGACTTTTGCTCGGGCCTCACCTACTCGCTTGATGGCGGCATGCAGCGGATCGCCGAGAAGATCTTCCTGCTGACACCCCGCAACGTCGAGGTCTCCGCTGAGGAGAAGGCCCGTCTGATCGACAAGGGCTTCTTCAACCAGTCCTAGCCTGCTGGATAGGCTGCCGACGATGATCGTTGGCTTCGTCGGATCGGGGAGCATGGCCGCTGCGATGGCGCGGGGCTGGGCAGATGGCGCCGAGCAACTCCTCTTCACGGACTCGGGCTCGGGTCGGGCAGCGGAGCTCGCACGCGAGCTGGGCGGCGAGGCCGTCGGCTCGAATGCTGAGTTGGCCGAGAGGGCCGATTTGATCGTGCTGGCCGTGAAGCCGGCGAAGCTCGGCGAGGTGGCTGGGGAGCTCGGTGGCGCCAAGGTCATCGTTTCGCTCTTGGGTGCGACCTCCCTGGAGAAGGTTTCCGCGGCCTTTCCCGGCGCAGAGGTCCTGCGGGTGATGCCAAACGTCGCCGTCGAGCTGGGGCGCGGGGTGCTCTGCGTGGCTGGCGACGAGTCGCCGCCGGTGCGCGAGATGCTGGCGCGACTGGGGCACGTGGTCGAGCTGCCGGACTCGGAATTCGACGCCGCGACAGCGGTGATGGGGTGTGCGCCGGCCTATCTGGCGTTGGCAGTCGAGGCGATCGCTGACGCCGGGGCCGCGGATGGGCTGGACGCGGAGTTGTCCCGCGAGCTGGTCATCGAGACGACGGTGGGGACCGCGGAGCTGCTGCGGACCCGCCACCCAGCCGACGTGCGCAAGGCCGTCGCCTCTCCGGGTGGCAGCACCGAGGCCGGGCTGGAGGCGCTTGACCGCGAAGGCGTTCGCGATGCCTTCGCAGCCGCGGTACGGGCTTCGTTGGAGAGGATGCGCGGGTGACCGTCTTCGCCCTCAGCCGCTACGACGTCGCTGACTACGTCAGCGCCCTCTTCCTCGTCTACATCATCCTGATCTTCTGCAACGTGCTGATCTCCTATGTGCCGCGGATGCCCTATCGGCCCTGGCTGCGGTCGGTGCTCGACTTCATCACCGAGACGACCAACCCCTACCTCAATTTCTTCCGCCGCTTCCTGCCCCCGCTCGGCGGCGGTGGCTTCGCGCTCGACCTCAGCCCGATCATCGGTGTCATCGTGCTCTTCATCCTGCGCGCCGTGGTCGTCGGCCTGATCGAAGGGTGAGCGGCGGCGGCGCTCGCGCCTGGCGCCTGGCGGGCGCGCTCTGCGGTCTCGTCGTAGTTCTCGACCAAGCGACGAAGGCCCTGGTCGAAGCCAACTTGGCGATCGGCGAGGACGTCGACGTGCTCGGCCCGCTGGAGCTCACCCTCTCGCACAACAGCGGCGTCGCCTTCGGGCTGGCCAGCGGCGGTGGCGTGCAGTTGGCGTTGCTCGCTGCTCTCGCCCTCGGTGTGATCGGCTTCCTCTTCGCCCGCAATTCGGCCCAACCCGGCA
The DNA here is from genome assembly GCA_963807425.1 of uncultured Solirubrobacterales bacterium. Lineage (GTDB taxonomy): Bacteria > Actinomycetota > Thermoleophilia > Solirubrobacterales > 70-9 > VRUE01. The sequence continues at coordinate 18,617 of CAWEBZ010000012.1, forward strand.
TGTGGGTGGGGGTGGGGCTGCTGGCAGGCGGCGCTATCGGCAACCTCGTCGACCGGGTCCGCGAGGGCGCGGTCACCGACTTCGTCGCGGTGGGGAGCTGGCCGCCCTTCAACCTTGCCGACGTCTCGATCACGGTCGGCGTCCTCGTGCTCGTCCTGGCCTACATGCGCGAGGGGTCCGCTTGAGCGGCGAGCTGCGGATCGTGCACCTCGATGAGGCGCTGGCCGTGGTTGACAAGCCAGCCGGCCTTGTCGTCCACCCTGCGCCATCGCACGAGGGCCCGACCCTGGTCGGCGAGCTTGGCGAGCTGCTGGGCGGCGGGGGGGACCCTGAGCGCCCCGGCATCGTTCACCGGCTCGACAAGGGGACCAGCGGCCTCTTGGTCGTCGCCCGCTCGGACGAGGCCCACTCGGCGTTGCAGGCTCAGGTCCAGCGCCGCGAGGTCGAGCGCATCTACCTGGCGCTGGCGCGGGGCCGGCTCTCGTCCCGCACTGGAACCATCGACGCGCCGATCGGGCGCGCCTCGAGGCAGCGCCACCGGATGGCGGTCTCGGGCGCCGCCTCACGCCAGGCGCGCACCCACTTCACCGTGCTGGAGCCGCTTGCCGCCGAGACCTATCTCGAGGCAAGGCTGGAGACCGGGCGTACCCACCAGATCCGTGCCCACTTCGCAGCGATCGGCCACCCGCTGGCCGGGGATGAGACCTATGGAGGAGAGCGGAAGTACGGCCTGGAGCGGCAGTTCCTGCACGCACACCGTCTCTCCTTCATCCACCCGGTGAAGGGGGAGCGGATGGAGCTCGTCTCCGAGCTGCCCGCCGATCTCGCTTCGGCGCTGGATGCGGCCCGCGCTGCCTAGCCCAGCCCCTCTACAATCCGTCGGCTCGTAAACCGACCCCCGCTCGCACCTACTGGGTTCCTGACCGGCACGACGCCGGGTCCCAGCAAGGACGACGGGAAAAGTGCCACTCAATCCAAGGAGAGTTTTCAACCATGCCAGAGGCAGGCCTCAAAGAGCTGCTGGAGGCCGGAGTCCACTTCGGCCACCAGACGCGCCGCTGGAACCCGAACATGCGCCGCTACATCTTCGGCGAGCTGGACGGGATCCACATCATCGACCTTATCCAGACCGAGGCGCTGCTGGAGAACGCGCGTCGCTTCGCCGGCGAGCTGGCCAGCGGCGGCGGCACCGTGCTCTTCGTCGGCACCAAGAAGCAGGCTCGCGGCCCGGTCGAGGAATGGGCCGGCCGCTGCAAGATGCCGTACGTGAACCAGCGCTGGCTGGGCGGGCTGCTGACCAACTTCAACACGATGTCGGCGCGGATCGCGCGCCTGCACGAGCTGACCGGGTGGCGTGACGAGGGCAAGCTGGATCTGCTGCCGACCAAGGAGCGGATGGGCATGCAGGCCGAACTGGCAAAGCTCGAGTTCAACCTCGGCGGCGTGCGCGATATGGACCGCCTGCCCGATGCTGTCTTCGTCACAGACCTCAAAACGGAGGAGATCGCCGTCCGTGAGGCCGCCCGGCTGCGGATCCCGATCATCGGCCTGGTCGACACCAACTGCGACCCGAACCCGATCGACTACGTGATCCCCGGCAACGATGACGCGATCCGCTCCTGCCAACTGGTGATCGGCACGATCGGAGCCGCGATCGAGACCGGCGCCGGCGCCTGGCGGGTCCAGGAGGAGCGCCGCATCGCCGAGGAAATGGCGAGGCGGAAAAAGGAGGAAGAAGAGCGGAAGAAGCGCGAGGAGGAAGAGAAACTGCGGGTCGAAGCGGAGGAGGCAGCCAAAAAAGCTGCGGCTGATGCTGAGGCGGCGAAGCAGGCTCAGCAGGCGCAGGCTCAGGCGCAAGCGGCGCCGGCTCAGGCGGGACAACAAAAAGCTGCCCAGGGTTCAGAGCGCTCGGCCGCGGGTCCTGTCGCCGCAGGGGACCCACCGCCCCCTCCGGTAGCTAAAGCTTCCTCGGGGGCGGTCCCCCCTGCGGCGCCACCCGCGGGAGAGGCGCCTAAAGCTGCGGAGCCCGTAGCGGCTGAGAAGGCCCCCGTGGAGAAAGCTCCGGAGGCTGAGAAAGCACCCGAGGCAAAAGCAGAGGAGCCTGCGGCAGCGGAGAAGGCTCCAGAGGCTGCTGAGAAAGCTGATGCGCCGGCTGAGAAAGCGCCGGTTGAGGCTGGAAAAGAGGAGGAGAAGTCGTGAGCGTTACTGCTGCCGACGTGAAGGCGCTGCGGGACCGGACCGGGGCGGCGATGATGGACTGCAAGGCCGCCTTGACCGAGTCCGAGGGGGACGTTGACCGGGCGATCGAGATCCTCCGGGTCAAGGGCCAGGCCTCTGCGGCCAAGCGTGAAGGGAAGGGGACGAACGAGGGCGTCGTCTCGTCCTACATTCACGCCAACGACAAGGTCGGCGCGATGGTCGAAGTCCAATGCGAGACCGACTTCGTCGCCCGCAACGAGGACTTCAAGGTCTTCGCCTACGAGGTCGCGCTGCACGTCGCCGCGACCGCCCCGAGCTATGTCTCCTCGGAGGAGATCCCGGAGGAGGAGCGCGAGGCCGAAAAGCGGGTCTTCGAAGAGAAGGCACGCGAGGACGGCAAGCCCGACAACGTGGTCGAGAAGATCGTTGCCGGCCAGCTCTCGAAGTGGGCCAGCGAGGTGGCGCTGCTCGATCAGTCCCACGTCAACGCCGAGAAGCACGACTCGAAGTCGATCGAGGAGCTGCGCCAGGAGCTCTCCGCCAAGACCGGCGAGAACATCCGCATCGCCCGCTTCGCCTATTTTCGCGTCGGCGAGTAGTGAGCGCACCTGAAGTTCAACCGCATCCTGCTCAAGCTCTCGGGCGAGGCGCTGATGGGCGACCTCGACTACGGCACCGATGCGACCGAGGTGACGCGGATTGCCAAACAGGTCTCCGCGATCCGCGGACGTGGGGTGGAGGTGGCGATAGTCGTCGGCGCCGGCAACATCTATCGGGGCCTGGAAGCGGCGGCCGAGGGTATGGACAGGGCCACTGGCGACTACATGGGGATGATGGCGACGGTGCTCAACGCCCTCACCCTCCAGGACGCGCTGGAGAAGACGGGAGAGCACACCCGGGTGATGTCGGCGATCGACGTCAAGGAGGTGGCCGAGCCTTACATCCGCCGCCGCGCCATGCGGCACCTGGAGAAGGGCCGGGTGGTGATCTTCGCCGCCGGTACCGGCAACCCGTTCTTCACCACCGACACTGCGGCGGCCCTGCGCGCGCTCGAGATCCACGCGCAGGCGATCCTGATGGCCAAGAACGGGGTCGAGGGCGTCTATGACGCCGATCCGGCAATCGAGCCCAACGCGAAATTCATCCCGGCGATCAGCCACCGCGAGGCGATCGAGCGCGGCCTCAAGGTGATGGACTCGACGGCGCTCTCGCTCTGTATGGACAACGATCTGCCGATCTACGTCTTCAACATGGGGGACGCTGGCAACATAGATAGGATCGTCAGCGGCGAGAGGGTGGGCACGCTGGTGTCCAGCAAACCTGCCGCCTGAGGAGAACCCAGTGGAGCTAATCGACGAAATGCTCGAGGACGCCAAGGGCCGGATGGGCAAGTCGGTCGAGTCGAGTCGCGGCGAACTTGCCACAGTGCGGACCGGCCGCGCCTCCCCTCACCTGCTCGACCGCATCGTCGTCGACTACTACGGCACCGCGACGCCGCTGAAGCAGCTGGCGAACGTTGCGACCTCGGACGCCCGCCTGCTCAGCGTCACCCCGTACGACAAGTCCTCGATCGGGGCGATCGAGAAATCGATCCAGGAGTCCGACATCGGGCTGACCCCGAGCAACGACGGCAGCGTGATCCGCCTCCAGATCCCCGAGCTGACTGAGGAGCGCCGGCGCGAGATGGTCAAGGTCGTCCACGGCGTCGCCGAGGAGGGCCGCGTGGCGATCCGCAACATCCGCCGCGACACGATGCACGACCTGCGCGAGCTGAAAAAGGAGGGGGAAGCCGGCGAGGACGATGAGCGTCGCGCCGAGGCCGCCCTGCAGAAGCAGACCGACGAGGCGATTGCCGAGATCGACGCCCTGCTCAAAGGCAAGGAAGAAGAGATCCTGGAGGTGTGAGTGCCTCCGCACGCTACGTAGCCATCATCACCGATGGCAATGGGCGGTGGGCACAGCAGCGGGGGGTGCCGACCGTCGAGGGACACCGGGCCGGAGCCGACACGGTCAAGGCACGCCTGCGCGACGCGGCGGAGCTGGGGATCGAGGAGCTGACCGTCTTCTCCTTCTCGACCGAGAACTGGTCGCGCCCGGCCGAGGAGGTCGAGGGGCTGATGCGGATGTTCGGCGAACGGATCGACGCCGAGACCCCCGAGCTGCACGAGGAGGGGGTGCGGATGCGCTTCATCGGCCGCCGTGAGGGAGTCGCGGCGGAGCTGGTCGAGCGGATGCAGTGGGCGGAAGAGACGACCGCCGGCAACGAGCGAATCACCCTCTTTGTCGCCTTCAACTACGGCGGCAGGGCGGAGATCGTCGACGCAGCGCGAAGCTTCGAGGGCGACTCCGAGGAGGAGTTCCGCCGCCATCTCTACGCCCCCGATATGCACGATCCCGACCTCCTGATCCGCACCAGCGGCGAGCAGCGCGTATCCAACTACCTGCTCTGGCAGTGCGCCTACTCGGAGCTGATCTTCCGCGATGAGCTCTGGCCGGACTTCGGCCGAGAGGCGCTGGAGGAGTCGCTGCACGAGTTCGATCTGCGCCAGCGCCGCTTCGGAGCGAGGGCCTGATGGACCTCTTCGACGACGAGATGTTCGCCGACGAGGCACCGCCCGCGAAACGGCCGCCGCGGCCGCCCCGTCGCCACAAACGGACCGGCGAGACCGCCAAGCGCGTCCTCTTCGCTCTTCCCTGGATCATCTTCGCGATCGCGATCGCCGTCGCCGGTGGGCTGGTCTTCGCGATCGCGATGATTGCGATCGCCGGCCTCTGCCTGCGCGAGTACCTGGCGATGACCGACGAGCTGCGCCCGATCCACCGTGCCGCTTACCTCGCGATCGCGGCGCTGGTGCTCGCCGCCTACTTCGGCACCGCCTTCAACGTCCTGCTGATCCTCGCCGCCTCCTTCCCGGTGCTCTTCGCCTTCGGCGCCGACCGCAAGCACCGCGACGGGATCACGGTCTCGATGGGGATCACGCTGCTCGGGATCGTCTGGATCGGCATTCCACTGGTCCACGCCGTATTCCTCCGCGAGCTGCCCAACCACGGTGCCGCTCTGTTCGTAGACGTCCTCGTCGGCACCTTCGCCACCGATACCGGCGCCTACGCGACCGGTCGCATGTTCGGCTCCCACAAGATCGCCCCGAGCCTCTCACCGAACAAGACCTTGGAGGGGCTCCTCGGCGGCTTCCTGATCGGCACCATGGCCTTCTGGTTCGCGGGCCTGTACCAGGACTGGCTCTCCGGGGTGGACGCGCTGATCATCGGCGCCGCCGTTGCCGCGATAGCCCCCGTCGGCGACCTCTTCGAGTCGATGCTGAAGCGCGACCTGGGCACCAAGGACACCGGCACGCTCTTCGGTCCCCACGGCGGCATCCTCGACCGCCTCGACGCTGTCTTCTTCACGATCGTCGTCGGCTACTACCTCTCGGTGGCGCTTGTTTACTGAAGGAATCAGCTAATACTGCAGCCTTGAACGACGACTGGCGCCTGCAGATCGACTTTCGCGAGGACGGGTATGCCGACGCGCTGATCGACCACCTCGACGCGCGTGAGCTACGGGACGATCTCAGCCAGGCCTTTCACGACCGCGTGATCGTCACCCGCAACGACACGACGGTCTTCCTCTACGCCGGCGACAGGGATCAGGCCGAGAGCGCGCGCAGGCTGGTCGAGGCCTATGCGCAGCGGGAGGAAGAGGATCTCGACGTCGACTTCACGCGCTGGCATCCTCTGGCGGCCGAGTGGAAGCGGGCCGATGAGCCGCTGCCCGATGACGCCGCTGAGCGGGCGGCCGAGCACCACGCCCGAATCGCCGGGGAACGGCAAGAAGCGGAGGCGCAGGGCTACCCGGAGTGGGAGGTGCGGGTCGATCTTCCTTCGCGCAAGGTCGCCGATGAATTTGCCGATCGCATGCGCGACAAGGGCCTGCCCACCGTCCAGCGCTGGAAGTACGTGCTGATCGGGGCTAGCGACGAAGACAGTGCGAATGCGCTGGCGGAGCAAAGTCGGGCCGAGGCGCCGGCCGGCAGCAAGGTGGCGGTGCAGGGAACCTGGCGCGATATCTACAAGGACATGATGGGCAGCCCGTTCTCGTTCTTTGACTGACAGCCCGACCCGTCCCCTCCGTATCCTCTGTCCGGCATGAAGAAGGTTCTCGTGCTCGGCTCGACCGGGTCCATCGGAAGGCAGGCGCTGGCGGTCATCGGCGCTTCGGAAGAGCTGCAGGCGGTCGGCCTGGCGGCCGGCTCCGAGCTGGGAGCTGACGGTGGAGCAGGCACGGGAGCACGGCGTGTCGGCGATCGCGCTGGCCGACGTCGATTCCGCGGAGCGGGCTCGCGGCGCCTGGAGCGGCCGGGTGCTGGCCACGGAGGAGGGAGTGCGGGAGCTGATCGTCGAGTCGGGGGCCGACCTCGTCCTCAACGGGATGGTCGGCGCGGCGGGGCTGGGGCCGACGATCGTCGCTCTCAGCGAGGGGATCGACGTGGCCCTCGCCAACAAGGAGAGCCTGGTGATCGGCGGCGAGCTGACGATGGCGCTGGCGGAGGCGACCGGGGCCAGGATCCTGCCGGTCGACTCCGAGCACTCGGCGCTATTCCAGCTGATCGGGGCGGAGTCGCCGGGAACAGTAGAGCGACTGGTCCTGACCGCCTCGGGGGGCCCGTTCCGCGGCCGCACCGATCTCGCCGGCGTCTCGGTCGAGGACGCGCTCGCCCACCCGACCTGGAGCATGGGCGGACGGATCACGATCGACTCGGCGACGCTGATGAACAAGGGCTTCGAGGCGATCGAGGCTCACCACCTCTTCGGCGTTCCCTACGAGCGGATCGAGGTCGTCGTCCACCCGCAGTCGATCGTCCACTCGCTGATCGACCTCAACGACGGCGCCACTCTGGCCCACCTCGGCTATCCGGACATGCGGGTGCCGATCTCCTACGCGCTCCACTTCCCCGAGCGGGCCGACGTCGACGTGCCGCGGCTCGATCTTTCCGAAGTCGGCGAGCTGACCTTCGAGCAGCCCGACCTGGAGACGTTCGCCTGCCTGCGGCTGGCTCTCGAGGCCGGGGAGGGCGGGAGGGACGGCGCCCTGCGTGCTCAACGCCGCCGACGAGGTCGCGGTAGCGGCCTTCCTCGACGGAAGGATCGGCTTCAGCGCGATCGGCGTCGCGATCGAGCCGTCCTGGCGGAGATGCCGGCGCAGCCGCTGACCCATTTCGAGGACCTCTTCGCCGTCGACGCAGAGGCTCGCCGCCGCACCGAAGAGCAGGTCGGGGGTTGGCAACCGTATGAACTGGGTCTGATATTCCTCGGCTTCTCGCTGCTGATCATCCTCCACGAGGCGGGGCACTTCTTCGCCGCCAAGGCGACCGGGATGCGGGTCGAGAAGTTCTTCCTCTTCTTCGGGCCGAAGCTGGTCTCGGTCAAACGGGGCGAGACCGAGTACGGGATCGCGGCGATCCCCGCGGGCGGCTACGTGAAAATCAGCGGCATGAACCCCGAAGACGAGCTGCCGCCGGGGGAGGAGCACCGCGGCTACTACGAACATGCCGGTCTGGAAGCGGATCGTCGTGATCGGGGCGGGTCCGGCGGTCAACATCGTCCTCGCCTTCGCGATCCTTTTCGTGCTGGCCTTTGGCGCCAGCGATCCAAGCCAGAAGGTCGACGAAGTCATTCCGGGGTCTCCGGCCGCGGCGTGCTGAAGCCGGGCGACCGCATCCTCGCCGTCGACGGCAAGAGCTACCCCAATCCCGACGCCAAAACTCGGCTCGAACGCTTTTTCGAGGCGGTGGGCTCACACAAATGCGCCGGCAAGCAGGTGGACGGCTGTGAGCGCGGCGAAGCCCGTGACGCTGCAGGTCGATCGAGATGGCCAGGTGAGGACCCTCTCAGTGACGCCCGAGTACGAACAAGCGGCCGGGCGGACCCGGGTCGGTTTCTCCTATGGCACGCGAACCGGCGGATCTCGACGTTGGCGGTGCAGCTGGGTGGGCGGGCAACCTGATGTGGGAGGTGACCAGCGGCACGATCACCGTCTTCGCCAACCTGCTTGACGAGGAGAACCGCAAGGAAGTCTCGGGTGTGGTCGGGGTCAGCGACGTCGCCAACCAGCAGATCGACGTTCGGCGCACCGGGAGGCCTCGTCCTGCTGGCGATCGTCAGCCTCTCGCTCGGCCTGATCAACCTCTTCCCCTTCCTGCCCCTCGACGGCGGCCACATCTTCTGGAGCCTGGTCGAGAAGGTGCGAGGGAGGCCGGTGCCCTACCGGATCATGGAGCGGGCCGGGGCCCTGGGCTTCGTGCTCGTGATCATGCTCTTCTTCCTCGGCCTCTCCAACGACATCGGCCGCCTCACCGGCGAAGGCTTCAACGTTCGCTAGCGGCTCGGTGAGCGCAGTGCCCCCCGGGCCTGGAGGGCGAGCGTGCGTGGCAGGGCCCTGGCGAACATCTGCGACGGCTTGATCTGGCGCGTGCCATAGGCCTCGACCGCCATCGCCACCTTCTCGTCACGGGCGGCGGCGGCCATCATCGCCCGTTCACCGGGGCGCATGCGGCGGCCGGTCGCGTAGTCGTTGATCAGGAAGGTGTGGCCGCGCAGCTCTCGCCGGTGCTTGCGGCGGTAGCGGGCGAGCCCTTGCTGCAGTGGCTCGACGCCCCGCAGGGCGGGGGCGACGCTGTCGGCGAGCCACTCGCCGGACTGGAAGGCCCAGCCGCAGCCGATGCCGAAGAGTGGATCGACGGCAAGCGCCGCGTCGCCGACCAGGGCAAGTCCGGGCGCCACCGGGACGCGGACGCGATTGGGCATCTCCAGCTTGCCGAGCATCGGGCCGACCCAGCGTGCGTCGCGAATTTGCGGTGCGTCCGGGAGCGCGGCGATGTGGGAGATCAGCGCCGCTTTCGGGTCGCGCTTGAACTCCGGTAGGCGGTCCTTGGTCAGCATCGCGACATAGAGGACGAGACCCTCATCAGTGGGGAATTCGGCGCCGACCTGGGGATCGAGCAGCCAAAGCCTGCTGGCCCGCTCGCTCGGGTTCGCGCCTTCGAAGTAGGCGCCGTAGGCGAAGCGCCCGTGTGGCCGCGTCCTGGCGCGCACGCCGGCGAGCTTGGCGACCTGCGACTCGCGGCCATCGGCTCCAATCGTGAGCCTGGCTCGCAGAACCGACTCCGAGCCATCACGAGAGCTGACCACGACGCCGCCGATCCCGTCTTCGTTCAGGATCAGACGGTCGGCGGTCTGGCCGAGGAGAAGCTCGACGCCCGGGGTGCTTGCTGCCATGTCTCGCACCAGTGGGTCGAGCCGCTCGCGGCGAAGGTTCACTCCTGGTTTGGTCTGGCTGGGCGGTGACTGGATCCAGCCGCCCGGCGTCCAGATCCGGGCGGGCGTCAGCAGCGCACCCGCGCCCAGCATCTCGTCGAGCAACCCAAGGCGCTCGAGCGTGGGCACCGCCGAGGCTTGGATGAAGTGTGAGCAGAGGCGCTTGAAGGCCTTCGGATCGGGCTGCTTCTCCACCAGCGCAACCCGGGCGCCTGCACGGCCAAGCAGGATCGCCGTCGTGCAGCCCGCAAGGCTGGCGCCGACGATCACCGCGTCGTATTCCGCGGCCCTTGCGTTCATGGGAAAGAAGGTAGTGGACTTTCGCCGTGACCCTGACCGAAAAGAGTTAACGGACTTTTGTGGTGATCCTGCATACGACGCTTCGCAGCGGCAGGTTCAACTCGGGGCGCAGACCCCTCTCGCTAGGCTTGCGATATCGCTTCCAAGCGCCAGATATTCGTCGGCGGCGTGCCGATTGGCGGTGGCGCCCCGGTCGCCGTGCAGACGATGACCAAGACCGAGACCGCCAATCTGGCGGCGACGATGGAGCAGATCCGCAAGGTCGCCGACGCCGGCGCTGACATCGTCCGGGTCGCGGTGCCCCGGGACGACGACGTCGAGGCGCTGAAGACGATCGTCAAGGACTCGCCGATCCCGGTGATCGCCGACATCCACTTCAACCACACCCTGGCACTGAAGGCGATCGACGCCGGCGCCCACTGCATCCGCCTCAACCCGGGCAACATCGGCGGCCGTGAGAAGGTCGCCGAGGTCGCCGAGAAGGCGACCGCGGCTGGCGTGCCGATGCGGATCGGCGTCAACTCCGGCTCGCTGCCCAAGCACCTGCACGCGCTCGAGCGCGAGAACCCGGTCGAGGCCCTGGTCGCCGCCGCGGTCGAGTTCGTCGAGCTGATGGAGGGCCTCGACTTCGAGAACTTCAAGGTCTCGATCAAGTCGACCAACGTCCCCAACACGATCGCCGCCAACCGGCTCCTGGCCGAGAAGATTCCCTACCCGCTGCACCTGGGGATCACCGAGGCTGGCACCAAGTGGTCGGGCTCGCTGAAGTCCTCGGTCGGCCTCGGCACCCTGCTGGCCGATGGGATCGGCGACACGATCCGGATCAGCCTCTCGACCTTTCACGCCGAGGAGGAGGTGAAGGTCGCCTGGGAGATCCTCAAGGCGCTGCAGCTGCGCGAGCGCGGCCCGGTGCTGATCGCCTGCCCGACCTGCGGTCGCCTCCAGTTCGACATGGACTCGGTCGTCGCCGAGATCGAGCAGCGGCTGGAAGCCTATGCCGAGCCGATCGAGGTCGCCGTCTTGGGCTGTGCCGTGAACGGGATCGGCGAGGCCTCTCACGCCGACTTCGGCATCGCCGGAGCCAAGAACGAGGGCCTGATCTACGCGCACGGCAAGCCGCTGCGCAAGGTTCCGCAGGCGACGCTCGTCGATGTTCTCTTCGAGGAGATCGACAAGTCGCTGGACCGGGGCGGGGTGGAGTTCGACGAGAACGAGTCGCGCGAGGGGGCGGCCTGGCTGGCGAAGATCGAGGAGGAAAACGCCGGTGAACTGACGCCGGAGAAGATTGCGCGGATGGAGCACGAAGCGGCTGAAAAGGGGGAGTCCGACAAGGTGCTCCTCGATGAGGAGGCGTCTCCTACGGCGGGGCGGCGGTTCACCCGCGCCTGAGCGGCAGTAGGTTTCGGGCGTGACCCGACTCAGTCAGACGTTCCTGCCCACTCTCAAGGACGCCCCCGCTGACGCGGAGGCTGTGTCGCACAAGCTGATGGTGCGGGCGGGGTTGATCCGTCAGCTCGGGGCGGGGCTGTGGAGCTATTTGCCCGCCGGGTTGCGGGCCGAGCGCAAGGTGGAGGCGATCGTCCGCGAGGAGATGGAGGCGATCGGGTGCCAGGAGATGTTGATGCCTGTCCTTCAGCCTGCTGAGCCCTGGGAGAAGACGGGGCGGTACTCGATCGACGAGCTGTTCAAGCTCGAGGACCGCAAGGGGTCGCCGATGGTGCTGGCGATGACGCATGAGGAGTGCGTCACCTACCACGTCGCCCGCGAGGTGCGGTCCTATCGAGACCTGCCGCTGATGCTGTTCCACATCCAGACCAAGGAGCGCGACGAGCCGCGGCCCCGCGCCGGTGTCCTGCGCACGCGGGAGTTCACGATGAAGGACGCCTACTCCTTTGACCGCGACGAGGAGGGCCTGGCGCGTTCCTACGAGCTGCAGACGGGTGCCTATGACCGCATCCTCGACCGTTGCGGGTTGCGCTGGTACCGGGTCGAGTCCGACGTCGGGATGATGGGCGGCTCCGGCGCCCACGAGTACATGGCGCCCTGCCCGGCGGGCGAGAACGAGGTCGCGCTGGCGCCCGGTTACGCAGCAAACGTCGAGGTCGCCTCGGCGCAGGCGCAGCGAGTGGCGTTGCCACCCCCTCTGCAAGAGCCGGAGCCGGTGAGCACACCGGGCTTGGGCAAGGTCGAGGACGTCGCGCCCCATCTCGATCTGCCCGCCGGTGCCTTCATCAAGACGCTGCCGGTAATGGTCGAGGGCCGGGGGATGGTCGTCGTCCTCATCCGCGGCGACCACCGGCTCAACGAGATCAAGCTGCGCAACGCGCTCGGTGCCGACTTTCGCCAGGCGGGCACGGAGGAGATCGAGGCCGAGATCGGCCCGGTCGGCTACATCGGCCCGGTCGGCCTGAAGCAGCCGATCGTCAAGGACACAGCGATCGACGGCGATTCTTACGTCAGCGGCGCCAACCGGCCCGACACCCACCTGAAAGGGATCCAGCCAGGCCGCGATTTCGAGTTCGAAGAGCTCGACGTGCGCACGGTCGAGGCAGGCGACACCGCGCCCGGCGGTGGCACGATCGAGATCGAGCCGGCGATCGAGGTCGGCAACATCTTCAAGCTCGGCACCCGCTATTCGGAGCCGCTCGGTGCCACCTACCTCGATGACGGCGGGGTGGAGCGACCGATCGTGATGGGCAGCTACGGAATCGGGCCGGCCCGGATCCTCGCCGCGGCGATCGAGCAGGGCGCCGACGAGCGCGGCATCGTCTGGCCCGGCGCGATCTCGCCCTGGCAGGTTCACCTGGTCTCCCTGGCGAAGGCGGGAGAGGAGGAGCGAGCTGCCGCCGACCGCCTCTACGAGGAGCTCGGTGCGGAGGGCATCGAGGTGCTCTACGACGACCGCGACGCCGGACCGGGGGAGAAGCTGACCGACGCGGAGCTGCTCGGCTGCCCGCTGCGGATCGTCGCTGGCCGCCGCGGCCTCGCCGAGGGCGTTGTCGAGGCAAGCGAGCGAGCCAGCGGCGCCGAGCACAAGCTTCCCCTGGCGGAGGCGGCCGGCCGGGCGCGGGATCTGCTCCGGGCCCTCGATGGCTGACTCTGCCCCCTTCGGTCGCGGCCGCATCCGCCGTCTCTTCGGCCTCGATCGCAGTGGCCCACCGCCGCGCCAGACTCGCAAGGGCGAGCCGCTCAACCCATGGACGCTGCCCAATTTGGTCGGCTACATACGGCTCGCGGCGCTGCCGCTCTTCCTCTATCTCGCCTTCGAATCGGACGACGGCCGCAGTGTCGCCGCGGCGGCCGTCTTCTGGCTGATCTCAGCCGGCGATTACCTCGACGGCTTCCTCGCCCGCGTCACCGGCCAGTACAGCCGCCTCGGGGCGATGCTCGACCCGCTCGTCGACCGGCTCACGATCCTCTCCGGCGCGATCGTCTGCTGGCACTTCGAGCTGCTGCCGCGCTGGGCGCTGGCCCTGCTCGCCGCTCGCGAGGTGGCGATGCTGCTCCTCGCCCAGTACGGGCTGCGCCACGGGGTCGAGATCCGCGTCAACTGGCCGGGCAGGATCTCGGTCTTCCCGATCATGGGTGGGATCTTCTTTGCCCTGCTCTTCGACGGCTGGGTGCCGGCGGCGCTGCTCATAGTCGGCCTCGTGCTGGCGATCGTCGCCACCGTGCTCTACGCCCAGGTCGGAATCCGCGAAGCGCGTCAGGCCCACACCCCCCAACGCTGACTTCGCCTTTCGTCGCCCTATCCGCGACTAAACACGAAGTCACCGGGTGCAAGAGCACGGCCAGGCTCGGATAAACCTTCAACCTTCGGTTGAACCTTTGGCTGAGCGACCTATAATCGTTCGCAGCGGCCAACTGGAGGCCAACACACCGCAAGGCAAGGAGCGAGATGGAGGACACTTTTCCCGATCTCGGTTCGCTCAGCGACGAAGAGCTGAAGAACCTGATCGACAAGCTGACCGAGGAGGAGAACGAGATCTCCTTCAAACGGCGCGTCCTGCACGGCAAGATCGACATCCTCCGGGCGGAGCTGGTCAACCGGCTGCGCTCGAAGCGGGAGCAGGGTGAGTCGCTGTTCTCCGGCGATGACGTGCAGCAACTCACGGAGATCCTCGCCGGTAAGGCGCAGACCCCTCCTGAGGACGAGCCGGCCGCCTGAGCGGGAGACAGCGATGGCCGTGCACTGTCCCGACTGTGGATTCGCCAACCCCGAGGGCGCCAACTACTGCCAAAAGTGCGGCGCCTTCCTGGGTGGTCCCTCCGAGGGCGGCGAGGAGCCGACGACGATGACCTACACGGTCGACGACACCGGCGACATGCAGCCGATCGACATCGACGAGGCGGTCGAGCGCAGCGGCGCCGCGCTGGTGATCCGCTCTGGGGGCGGCAGGGCGGGGGAGAGCTTCACCCTGAGCGAGGACCGGGTCAGCATCGGGCGCAGCCCCGACGCCGGCGTCTTCCTCGACGACGTCACCGTCTCCCGCAACCACGCCCTCCTGGTGCGCCGCCGCGACGGCCTCTACATCGACGACCTCGGCTCGCTCAACGGCACCTACGTCAACCGGCGCCGGATCGAGTCCCACCGGCTCGCCGACGGGGACGAGATTCAGGTCGGCAAGTACAAGCTCAGCTACCTGGAGAAGTGAGGATCCTCTGATGGCCGTATCCGAGCACCAGATCCGCCAGCGCGACTCGCGCCCGCGCAAGGCGCTGACGATCGGCGCCGTCTGCAAGATCCTGCAGAGCGAGTTCGACGACGTCTCGATCTCGAAGATCCGCTACCTCGAGGACCAGAAGCTGCTTACGCCGCGTCGGACCTCGGGCGGCTACCGCCTCTACAGCCAGTCAGACGTCGAAAGGCTGCGGACGATCCTGCGCCTGCAGCGCGACGAGTTCCTGCCGCTGCGGGTGATCCGCCAGGAGCTGGCGGCGGGCGGCGACATCGTCGGCACCGGCAGCAGTGCGGATGGGCGGACCGGCGGCGGCGCGGTGCGGCGGGCGATCCTGGTCAACACTTCCCGCGCCTACCTGACGCTCGAGGAGGTGATCGAGGAGACCGGCGCCCGCGAGGAGTTGATCGCGGAGCTGGAGAACTTCGGCATCGTCCAGCCCGAGAAACGCGAAGGCAAGACCGTCTACGACGAGACCGACCGCGAAGTGGTCCGCGCCGCCAACGAGCTCTCACGCTTCGGCGTGGCGGCGCGCAACTTGCGCATCTTCCGCTCCTCCGCTGACCGCGAGGCCAATCTGCTCGAGGCGCTGCTCGGCCCCTCGCTGCGCTCGCGCAACCCGGACCGGCGCAAGGAGGCCCTGGAGAGCCTGGAGAGCCTGGCCGCGACGGTCAGCCATCTCAAGCACCTCTTGCTGGTCCGTGACCTGCGCCGCCTCGCTGGCGACTGACGGCGCGTAACGGTGCCGCGAGCAACCCGCCGCAGGACGATCGCCGCGCCGATGGCCGAGGTCTGGGCCCTGGTCTCCGACCCCTACAGCCTGCCGCGCTGGTGGCCGCGCACCGGACGAGTCGAGAACGTCGAGGGCGGCGGCGGCCCGGGCACCCAGTGGACGAAGGTGCTGGAGACCAGCGAGGGTCGCGGGGTGCGCGCCGACTTCCGCTGCGTCGAGGTAGTGGAGGGTGAGCGGTACAGCTGGGAGCAGCAGCTCGAGGGAACTCCTTTCGAACGCCATCTGCGCGGTTCCGCAGTCGAGATCAGCCTGCGAGGCGAGGACGACGAGACCGAGGTGGCCGTCACCTCGAGTCAGAGGCTGCGCGGGCTGTCGCGGCTGGGCTCGCCGATCATGGGCCGTGGGCAGGGAGCCTTGATCGACGAAGCACTCGACGGGATCGAGCGGGCACTGACGTGAGCGGCCCGCGCCGCGACTCGAAGTGGTGGGGGTGGGGGGATCCCTCGGTCGCTCCCGAGCTCGACGGCGAGGCGCTGGCGACGCTGCGTGAGCGGGTTGGGGAGCTGCAGCCCCTGCCCCGGGCCGCCGAGCTAGATGGCTTCACGCTGCCGGAGCCCGAGTCCCTGCCACAGGCCCTGGCAGACGCCGTCGGCGCCGAGAACATCTTCAGCTCGAAGGAGGACCGGCTCAGGCACGCGACCGGGTGCGGGTACGCGGACCTCGCACGCCTGCGGCAGGGACGCCTCGATGCCGCCCCCGACGCGGTCGTGCTGCCGCCCGATGCCGAATCGGTGCGCCGCGTCCTCGACGTCTGTGCCACTGAGGGAATCGCTGTCATCCCGTTCGGTGGTGGCACCAGCGTCGTCGGCGGGGTCGAGCCGCTGCGCGGCCGGCACGGGCGGCTTATTAGCCTCGACCTGGCGCTGCTGCAGGGCGTCGAGGTCGACCTGCGCTCACTCACTGCCACACTCGGTGCCGGTCTTCGCGGGCCGGAGGCCGAAGCGGCGCTGGCTCGCCACGGGCTGATGCTCGGCCACTTCCCCCAGTCCTTCGAGTACGCGACGATCGGCGGCTTTGCCGCCACCCGCTCCGCCGGGCAGGCGTCGAGCGGCTACGGCCGGTTTGACTCGCTGATCAGCTCTGTTCGCCTGATCGCCCCCGCCGGGGACATGCAAACGGGAGAGACGCCGCACACTGCCGCCGGGCCGGCACTGCGCGAGCTGGTCGTCGGTTCCGAGGGCGTCTTTGGGGTGATCCCCGAGGTCACGGTTCGGGTCCGGCCTGCACCGAGGCAGAGGCGTTATGAGGCCTGGATCGCAGACAGCTTCGAGTCCGGAGCAGAGATCGTGCGGGCGCTGGCTCAGGGACCAGGGCTACCCGACATCATCCGCGTCTCTGACGAGGAGGAGACGCGGGTCTCGCTCGCCCTCTCGGGGCCGCGAGGCGTTGCAGGCAACCTCTTCGGTGGCTACCTCGGCCTGCGCCGCAAGCGCGACGGCTGCCTGATCGTGGTCGGTCTCGAGGGCGAGGAGGAGTCCGTCGCTCGCCGTCGTGCGCTCACGGTCCGCGAGCTGCGCCAGGGTGGCGCCGCCTATCTGGGTCAGTCGGCAGGACGCTCTTGGGAGCACGGTCGCTATCAGGGCCCCTACCTGCGCGACACGCTGATGGAGAGGGGGGCGATGGTCGAGACGCTGGAGACCGCGCACACCTGGACCAGGCTGGGCGAGCTGCACGAGGCTGTCGGAAAGGCGATCGGCGATGCCCTAGCCGGCCAGGGCACACCTGGCCTCGTCTTTTGCCACCTCTCGCACGCCTACCGCGACGGCGCCTCGCTCTACTTCACCTTCATCTCCCGCGCCCGTCATGGCGAGGAGATCGAGCAGTGGCGCACCGTCAAGCGCGCCGCCTGCGACGCGATCGTCTCCAGCGGCGGCACGATCACCCACCATCACGCCGTCGGTCGCGATCACGCCCCCTACATGGAGGCTGAGATCGGCAGCACCGGGCTCGATGTCCTCCGGGCAGCCAAGGACCGTCTGGACCCCGCCGGGATCATGAACCCGGGCAAGCTGATCGGTGTGGACTAGCTGCCGTTGGCGGCTTTGATCGCTGGGCCGGCGATCTCGCCGCGGAGGACGCTCGTGCCGCTGTACCGCGGTAGGCGGCCCTGGCTTTTGGCTTTCGCCAGTTCCGCTTTGTAGGTGGCGTCGTCGGTGAGGGAGATGTCGATCTGGCCGAAGGCTCCGCCGGCCACATAGGCGAGCACTTCGGCGGGGATCGGGATCTGGACGGCGATTTTGCCGGAGTCGTCGGCGCGCACCGCCCCTACCCGCAGCGCCAGTTTCGGCGAGCGGTAGAGCCAGACCGAGTAGGACTGGCCCTCGGCGGTGGGCTCGAGCCCTTCGGCCTGGACCTGAAGCAGAACGTTGTTTTTAAGGCGGCCGAAGATCGCCCGGCCGCTCGCATCGCCGCCGTCGGTCGGCTCGAGGATCGCCTGCGTGAGTTTGTCGTTCGACGCCGCTTCTTCCGTGAGACCCGTCGTCGAGTCGCTCGACCCGGCGCTGCTCGAATCTCCGTCACCGCCGCCGCTGAGCGCGAGTATGAGGACCAGGCCGATCACGGCCACGACCCCAGCTCCAAGCCCGATCAGTGCTCCTCGGTCCTTCGGCAGCTTCAACCCGGAGAGCGACGGCCGCGGCCGGTGCTTAGGCGCCTCGGTCTGTCGCTCGCTTGAAGCTGGAGAAATGGGAGCGGGGACCGTTGGTTCTTCGACCGCGGGCTCGGCCTCTCCCGCGGGTGGCGCCGCAGGGGGGACCGCCCCCGAGGTAGCTTTAGCTACCGGAGGGGGCGGTGGGTCCCCTGCGGCGACAGGACCCGCGGCCGACCCCTCTGAACCCTGAGCCGAGCCGCCCGAGCTCAACTCCGCCAAAGCCTCCTTCACCCGCGCCCGCACCTCGTCGACGCTGAGCCCCATCAGGGCGGCGATGTCCTCGTAACCCTCCTCGCGCTGCGCCAGCAGCCGGAGCATCGCCTTCTGGTCGTCGGTCAGCGCCACGGGTCGGGAAGCCTAGCGAGCGCGCCCCCCGCCGACGCGTATCTGAGGTTATGCCCCTTGTATGGCGGGTCTAAATCAGACGCCTCTTGGGGGGTAGGGTGGTCGGCGAGATGACCGGGGACCCGCGTGGCCTTATCTCCCACTTCGACGCCCTGATCGGGACGGAGTGGCTCGACGACGATCCCGAGCACGCCCGGGTGCGCGTGCAGATGCGGGACGAGCTGCGTCAGCCCGTCGGCCTCCTGCACGGAGGCGTGATGTCGAGCCTGGTCGAGAGCGTCTGCTCACGCGCGACCGCTCTCGTCGTGCACGCCGAGGGGATGGCGGCGATGGGCCAGTCGATCAGCGTCAACTTCATCCGCCCGATCACCGCGGGCCACGCCGAAGTGCGGGCGCGGGCTCGCCATCGCGGACGCACGACCTGGGTATGGGAGGCAGAGGTTCGCGACGCCGACGATCGCCTCTGCGCGCTGGCGCAGATGACGATCGCGGTCAGGCCGCTGCCGAAGGGCTAACCGCCGAAGCGGTTGGTGATCGGCAGTCGTCTATCGCGCCCGAACGCCTTCGGCGTGATCCTGATCCCCGGCGCCGCCTGTCGGCGCTTGTACTCGGAGCGGTCGACCATCCGCACCACCTCGTCGACGACGTCGGCAGGCATCCCGGCGGCGATCATCTCCTCACGCCCCTGGTCGCGCTCGACGTAGGCCTCGAGGATCCGGTCGAGCAGCTCGTAGGGGGGAAGCGAGTCGCTGTCGAGCTGGTCCGGGCGCAGCTCGGCCGAGGGGGGGCGGTCCAGTACCGAGGCCGGGATCAGCTCACGGTCCGCCGTCTCATTGCGATGGCGGACCAGATCGAAGACGAGCGTCTTCGGCACGTCCTTGATTGCCGCGAAGCCGCCTGCCATGTCGCCGTAGAGCGTCGCGTAGCCGACCGACATCTCACTCTTGTTGCCGGTGGTGAGGACGAGCCAGCCGTGCTTGTTGGAGAGCGCCATCATCATGTTTCCCCTGATCCGCGCCTGGATGTTCTCTGCGGCGAGGTCGGGCTCCGAGGGCCGGGTTGGGTCGCGCGGAAGCGACTCCTCGCCTCTGTCGCTCGCTCCTCCCAGGCCGACGGCGTTGGGCAGGGCGTTCTCGTAGGCAACCATCGTCGCCTCGATTGGGATCTCGATCGCCTCGACGCCGAGATTGGCGGCGATAGTACGTGCGTCGGCCTGTGTTTCAGTGCTCGAATGAGGCGAGGGCATCACCACACAGCTGACGTGCTCGGGACCGAGAGCGTCGACCGCGAGCAGCGCCACCAGCGCCGAGTCGATCCCGCCCGAGAGCGCAACCCCAACGTGACGGAAGCCGTTCTTGCCGACGTAGTCGCGCAGGCCGAGAACGAGCCCGGCGTAGACCTCGGCCAGGTTGGGCAGGGGCTGCGCCAGCCGGCCCGGCGAGGGGGAGGGAACCTCGCAGACGAGCAGCTCCTCTTCGAACTGGGCCGCGCGGGCTATCACCGCGCCGCTCGTGTCGGTGACAAAGCTGTGGCCATCGAAGACCAGCTCGTCCTGGCCGCCGACGAGGTTGCAGAAGGCGAAGTAGGTCCCGTAGGCCTGGGAGCGCTCGGCGAACATCGCTTCCCGCTCCCGTCCCTTGCCGCGGTGATACGGCGAGCCCGAGGGATTGGCGATCAGCTCGGCTCCCGCGGCCGCCTCGCTCGACGCCGGCGGGCCGGGGGTCCAGCAGTCCTCGCAGATCGTCAGCCCGACCTTCGTGCCGGCGACGTCGATCGTCATCGGCTCTGCGCCAGGGACGAAGTAGCGCTGCTCGTCGAAGACGGAGTAGTTCGGCAGCCGGTTCTTGCGGTAGATCGCCTCGACACTGCCGTTGGCGAGCACCGCAAGCGAGTTGTGAGCGTGGCGGAAGTCGCCGCCGCCGATGACCGGCTCGGCGAAGCCGACGAGGGCGACGGTGTCGCGGGCGTAGGCAGCCAGCTTCTCGACCGCGCGCAGGTTCGCCTCGGCGAAGTGGCGCTTGAGGTAGAGATCCTCGGCAGGGTAGCCGGGCACGCAGAGCTCAGGGAAGATCGTCAGCTCGGCCCCTTCCCGGCTGGCGAGGCCGATCCACTCGGCGATCTTCGCCGAGTTGCCATCGATGTCGCCGACCGTGGGGTCGATCTGTGCCAGGGCTACGCGCAAGGCGAGCTCTTTGAGCGGGTCACGCTGGAAGTATCGCCGTCAGGCATGCCGGAAAGCGCCTGGCCGGTCTGTAGATTGCCCCGGGTGCGGGCACGCTGGCGGTTGATCGGGGCTTCGCTCGCACTGCTGGCGGGGCTGGCGATCGTCCCTGCGCACGCTGCCGCGGGCGACCAGTGGATCTTCAGGGCACCCGCTACCCGGCCCACCGACGACCCAGATCCAAACCGCAATGCCTACACGGTTCCCGAGGCTCCCCGCTCGCCTGCCTGTAGCCGTCATTTCTGTGTCCACTGGGTGGCGGAGGGCCTCGACGCACCGGCGCTGATCGACGCCAACGGCGTCGATGACACCGACGGGGTTCCCGACTTCGTCGAGCGGGTCGAAAGCGTCGCCGAGCACGTCTATGAGATCGAGAACGGGAAGCTCGGCTGGCGCGAGCCGAAGTCCGACGGCAGAAAGGGGGGAGGTCGTGGCAAGACCGACGTCTACCTGGCCCAGATCGGCGGCGCGCTCTTCGGCTATGCCGCCCCCGACCGCGGGCAGGCGACGAAAGCGCACCGGCTGCCGCGCAGGCTGCATGGTTACCTGGTCCTCGACAACGACTACGACCCGCGCGAGTACCCGGGCACCTCGCCGCTCGCCGACCTCGAGGTCACCTTCGCTCACGAGTACGCGCACATTCTCCAGTTCGGCTACGACGCCTATCAGGACGCTTGGTTTGCCGAGTCCAGCGCGGTCTGGATGGAGGACCAGGTCTACAACGACATCGATGACTACCTGCGCTACGTGCGCCGCTGGGTGCGGCGCTTCGACACGCCGCTGACCGCCAACTCGATCAAGGAGTACGGCTCAGCGGTCTGGAACCAATGGCTGGCGCACCGCTATGGGCGCGTGATCGTGCGCCGCGCCTGGACTCGATCCGTGCACACCAAGCCCGGCGGGTTCTCGGTCTCCGCCTACGACTCTGCGATCCGCGCCGCCGGGCACTCCTACTTCGCCCATGACTTCGCACTCTTTGCACGGGACGTGGTCGAGTGGCGCACCGGCAACGTCTTCAGCGAGGGACACCTCTTCCGTGACGTCTCACGCCAGGGCGAGCTGCCTCTAGATGGCCGCAAGCTCACGCGCCTGCTCAACCACACCACCTTCCAGCTGCTGCGCATTCATGCCGAGGGTGGCAGGGCTGTCACTGTCAGGGCATCGTCGCCGCGCGGGATTGCGTCCGGCCTGGCGCTGGTGGGGAGGGTGGGTAGTGAGCGCCGTGGCCGCGTCGTCTCGGCGATTCGCTTCAGGCCTGGCGGCGGCGCGATGACGGTGCGGATCGGCCGCCCGGGTCGCTTCGATCGCCTCACCGCTGTGTTGATCAACGCCGACACCAGTGCCGGCGGCTTCAGCGCCCGTCGTCTCGACTGGGCTTACTTGACCGACAGCGCGCCGTTTCGCGTCTCTGCGCGAATCGCTCGCTGAGAGATCTGGGCGGCTGGAGTTGCCTCGACGATCTCCCCGATAGCCGCTTCGAGGTCGAGGCCGAAGCTCTCGAGGTCGGCCATCGCGTCGTAGTCGCCGACCAGGCCGAAGTTGACCTGACCGTCGTAGGACATGATCCCGACGCAGAGCGCCTGGCGCCGTGCCAGCGGCACCATCGGGTAGATCGCTTCCATCCGTCGTCCCAGTACGTAGAGCGGGAACTGCGGCCCCGGCACATTGGTGACGACGAGGTTGAAGAAGCGCTGCGCGGGTTGGAGGCGGGCGGCCTGCGAGGTGATCGTGGTCGGGGCGAAGTCGACGACCTTGGTCAGGATCTCGGCTCCGACCGCCTGGCCGGAGCCCTTCAGGTCGCCCATCGTCTCGGTAACCAGGTGCAGGCGCTCGACCGGATCCTCACACCAGACCGGCAGCGGCGCCATCATCGCCGAGATCCGGTTGCCGAGCGCGCCGCGCTCCTCCTCGGCACGAACGCTGACCGGAACCAGCGCGCGCATCTCCAGATCCTCGGTGTCGTGACCGCGGGCGCGCAGGTAGTTGCCGATCGCTCCGCTGACCACGGAGAGGACGACGTCGTTGACGGTTCCTCCGTGCGCGTTCTTGATCTCCTTCAGCGCGTCGAGGTCGGTGCGAACGAAGGCGAGGCGCCGATGGGGGCCGATCTCGACGTTGAAGGGAGTCGAGGGGGCGGACATGCCGGCGCCGACCACCTTGCCCGTCGCGCCGACGCCACGCAGGACCTGCCGCGGGCCGCGCAGCGCCGCCCGCACGCCGCGAACGATCTCGCGCGGGCTGGTCGCGCGTTCCTGCAGAGCATCGGCGAGCAGCTGAAGATCGGTCGGCTCCGGGCGAGGCGCCCACTTCGGCGGGCGCACCGGTGGGTTCGCCGGCTCCTTCTCGAGGTCGAAGAGGACCGTTGTGATGTCGACCCCCGAGATGCCGTCGACGAGCGCGTGGTGGCTCTTGCCGACGATCGCGAAGCGGTCGCCTTCGAGCCCCTCGACCAGCCAGAGCTCCCAAAGCGGCTTGGAGCGATCCAGCTGCTGGGAGAAGATCCGCGCCCCGAGGTTGCGCAGCTGCTCCTCGGAGCCTGGCGCGGGCAGGGCGGTCTGGCGGACGTGGTACTCGAGGTTGAGATGAGGGTCGTCGACCCAGACGGGCCTGCCCTGGCCGAAGGGCACGAAGCGCAGCTTCTGGCGAAAGCGGGGCACCAGGTGCAGGCGCGCGGCGATGTGGTCGCGGAACTCGCTGTGACTCGGCGCCGGGCCCTCGAAGACGCTTGTCGAGGCGACGTGCATGTGGGCGCCCGCCCGCTCCATGTGGAGGAACGAAGAGTCGAGTCCACTGAGCCGGTCCACGTTCACGCGCTGAATCTTCGCATACGCCCCGCAAGGCTCCTGCGGCTGACTCAGCCGGTCAGGCCGAGCTGGAGTTGGGCTTCCCCGGCGTCATCGGTGCTGTCGCTCTCGTCGCTGGCACCGAAGCCCGCCATCCGCACCCCGAGCAGCCGCACCGGGCGTTGCGGGTCATAGGCGCGCAGCAGGTCGAGCGCGACCGCGGTGACGACGGCCGGATCGTTGGTCGCATAGTCCACTGTGTGCGAGCGGCTGACGTTGGTCCAGTCATCGAGGCGGACCTTGATCCCGATCGTGCGTCCCTCGAGCTCGCGCGAGCGCAATCGCCGGCAGAGCTCTTTGGCCAGCTCGGCGAGTGAGGACTCGAGCGCGGCGCGGTCGCGCACGTCGATGTCGAAGGTGGTCTCGGCCGACTGCGACTTGGTCTCGCGGACGACGCTGAGCGGGGTGTCGTCTTCGAACCGTGCGCGGCTCCGTAGCCAGCGTCCCATCCGCGGCCCGAAGGCGCCCTCCAGTGCAGTGGTCTCGTGGGCGCGGAGCTCGGCCAGGGTGGTGATTCCCATCTGCTCCAGCTTGACCACGGTCTTCGGCCCGATCCCGGGGATCAAGCCGGGCGAGTCGCCGGCGAACCGCTCCAGCGCATCCTCGCGAGAGAGCACCACCAGCCCGGCGGGCTTGCCCAGCTCGCTGGTGATCTTCGCCAGCATGCGGCTCTCGGAGATGCCGACCGAGCAGGTCAGCCCGGTCTCCTCGCGGATCTCGGTGGCGATTCGCCGCATCGTCGTCTTCGGAGAGAAGATCCCGGTCAGGTCGACGTAGGCCTCGTCCAGACCGACGACCTCCACCGTCTCTGCGTTGCGCCGCAGGATCGCCATCACCTGCCCGGACGCCTCCCGGTAGGCGGCGAAGTCTGGCTGGATGTAGATCGCATCCGGCAGCCGTCGCCTCGCCGTCGCCGCCGGCATCGCCGAGTGGATCCCCGCCAGCTTGCGCGCCTCATAGCTCGCCGTGGTCACCACCGCCCGCGGCCCCGATCCGCAGACGACGACCGGCTTCCCCTTCAGCTCTGGCCTTCGCCGCAGCTCAACCGACGCATAAAAGGCATCCATGTCGAGATGAGCAATCGTCCGATCCGCCACACCCCGATCGTAGGACGGCAGAGGGACGGCATTACTACTCGATCTCGACCCGGACCAGGGCCCGACTCCCCAAAGGAACCCCCTCCTTCCCGCTGGGAGAAATCGAGGAAGGCAAGCTGCCGACGGGAGCGATCACGGGCAAAAACAGCCTTGGCCAAAACGGCTACTCGATCTGCCCGCCACAGGGCAAGCCCGAAACCTTCCTCTTCTCGCTCTATGCGACCCCAAGGCCACTGGCGCCAAGGCGCGGCTTCGATCCCGCCGCCCTGCGCGAGCAGATCCTCGCCCAGGCCGGCAACGTCGGCCTGCTCGCAGCGACCTATCGGCGCTGAGCCAAAAGAGCCGGGATAGAAAACCCATCTAAATAGAAGTTGACCTCACCCCAAATGGGGAGGATGCTCGCTGCTGCGCACAGAGCCCAAACGGCTCAGCGCGAACCGTGACTACCAGTGAGAGGAGTTGGAGATGCGCTATGCAAGGAAAGGGCTCAGGGGTCTGGGCCTGTGCTTCTTGGCTGTGCTCGGTTTGATGGCGTTCGCTGTTTCGGGCGCGCAGGGGCAGTTAGCTGGGAAGTTCTTAGATGCAGGCGGAGAGCTTGCCGTTGGAACTACCTTCACGGGAGCGCAAGAGGGCAATGGCTCTCTCTTAATCCCAAAACTGAATCTGGCGATCGAATGCGCGGCATCCGACTTTGAAGAAGGGAAAGTTACCGCTAAATTAGTCGCCGTCCCCCACACACCCGGCACGGCGCATGCCACAATCAAATTATTAGGCTGCGTCGTCAAAACAGCTGCTTTAGCTGCTTTGCCCTGTCATGTAGAAGGCGGATCATATACAGCCAAATACAAGCTCTTAGCTATGTTAGCTTCAGCTGCAGATGGAGAAGTACCGTTCGTGTTAGCTGAGACGTTAACAGCAGGGCAACCTATCGCGGTAATCAAAATTTTAAACGCAGTGGGTAAATTCTGTTCGATTTCTGGAACCTATAACTTGACAGGCACGATTGCCTACAAAGTACTTGCTGGACTTAACAATCCGCAGTTACTCATCCCATATGCAAACCAGGCGTTATTAGGTGACGAATTACTCCTCGGTACGAATCCAATGGTTGTGGATAAGTCATTCACAATAGAAATCACCGGCCCTGAAGCTGGCTTAATTAAAGCGCCCTTCGGGGTCTGCTAACCCTTGGCATCTAGGAGCACCTTAGGACCAGCGCCAAGCAACACGCAGCAAACCCAACCGACCCGGGACCGCCTCGAGCGGTCCCGGGTCGGTTGGGTAGCAAATGGGAATGTAAGTAGTAAGGCAGGAAGACACCTAGCCCGAGTTCAAATGGCAAGGCGTCCCAGCCGCCACAGGGCAAGCCCCGAAACCTTGCTCTTTTCACTCTATGCGATCCCAAGGCCACTAGCGCCAAAGCGCGCGGCTTTGATCCGCCGCCTGCTCGCAGCGACCTATCGGCGCTGAGTCAAGAGCCGGGATAGAAAACCCATCTAAATAGAAGTTGACCCTGCCCGCAGCGGGGAGGATGCTCATTGGTGCGCACAGAGCCCGAGCGGCTCAGCGCAAACCGTGACTACCAGTGAGAGGAGTTGGAGATGAGAGGTGCGAAGAAAGGACCCAGGGGTCTGGGCCTGTGCTTTCTGGCTGTGCTCGGCTTCACGGCGTTTGCCGCTGCAGGCGCCCAGGGGCAGGGACCTGGGAAATTCTTAGACGCAGGCGGAGAGCTTGCCGTTGGAACCACCCTCACCGGAGCGCAAGAGGGTACAGGCTCTCTCTTAGTCGCAAAACTGAATGTGGCGATCGAATGCGCAGCAATAGACTTTGAAGAAGGGGTGGTTACCGCTAAATTAACCGCAGAACTAAAAGAACACCCTGTGTTACCAGGAACCGCCCATGTCAAACTCTTAGCCTTAAATTGCATTGCCTTAACAGCCGCCTTAGCTCCTTTGACAAGTTGCAAAATTGCAAATAGTAAAACGTTAATAGCCAAAGTCAAGCTCTTAGCTAGATTAGCTAGTGCGGCACACGGGAACGAACCATTTATATTAGCCGAGCCCTTAACGGAACCAACTTACGCCACAACCACAATTGAAAATGAAACTGGCAAATTCTGTTCGATTGCTGGAGTCTACAATCTGACAGGTACGCTTGCCCTCAAAGTGCTTGCTGGGAATAAAAATCCGCAGTTACTTATTCCGTATGCGAACCAGGCATTATTAGGTGATGCAGGGCTGACACTCGGTACGCACGCAACCACCCTGGATGGCTCGACAACCGTGGAACTTACCGGCCCCGTTGGATTAGCAGGAGCGGCTTTTGGGGTCTGTTAAAGCCATCCAAAACAGAGCACGTTAGAAGCACTAACGCCCGAAGCCCACAGCACTAACCTCAACGGACCTGGGACCGCCTTCAACGGTCTCGGGTCCGTTCTGGTCAGAGAATCAGGAGCAAGAACGACCGAGTTCTCTGCATCGAGCACGCCTGGTAAAGCTGCCTACCGAAATAAAAAACCTATTTAAAAAAAACTTGACCCTGCCTCTCTCCTCCGAGACACTGCAAACTACGGGTGCTTCGATGCCCGTTAACCGTAATTCGATATGGAAGGAAGTATAAGCATGAGTAACACAAAAATTGGACTCAGGGCCTTTGGCCTGTCCTTCTTGGCTGTGCTCGGCTTCATGGCGTTTGCCGCTGCAGGCGCCCAGGGTCAGTTAGCTGGGAAGTTCTTAGATTTACACACAATAATCAAAGAAGAAAAAGAAGAAAAAATTCCATTAGAGCTTGCCGTTGGAACCACCGCCACAGGAGCGCAAGAGGGTAAAGGCTCTCTCTTAGTCGCAAAACTGAATATAGCAATCGAATGCGAAACAGCCGACGTTGAAGAAGGGGTCGTCACCGCTAAATTAGTCGCAGAAGTAACACATAAAGATAAAGAAGGAAAAGTAATAGTTTTAATACCCCACACAGCCGGCACCGCCCATGCCACAATCAAATTCTTAGTCTGCATCGTTAAAACAGCCGCTTTAGCTACTATAGGCTGTGCAGTAGAAGGCGGATCAGTTAAAGCTAAAGTCAAGCTCTTAGCTATGTTAGCTAGTGCGGCACACGGTGAAGTACCGTTCGTGTTAGCTGAGCCGTTAACAGCAGGAACACCTTTCGCCACGATCAAAATTATCAATGCGCCAGAAAAATTCTGCGCGGTTACTGGAACCTATGAAGCGAAAGGCTCTCTTGCCCTCAAAGTGCTTGCTGGGCATGTGAATCCGCAGTTAGTCGTCCCGTTTACAAACCAGGCATTATTAGGTGACGAACTGCTCCTCGGCACGAATCCAGCGGTGCTGGATGCTTCGGCAACGATCGAAATCACGGGCCCCGAAGCGTTAAAAAAAGCCGCCTTCGGAGTCTGCTAACCATCAGCATCTAGGAGCACCTTTAAGAAACACAAGCACCAAGCAACACAGCACCAACCCAACCGACCCGGGACCGCCTTGAGCGGTCCCGGGTCAACCAGGTAGCAACTGGGAAATCAAGCAGTAAGGTAAAGGAGTGACAGGTAATAAAAACAGGGGAGTACGGAGAAACTGATACTTATCGAACCGCAGGGGTTCCAGGGACAGGGAGGGGGAAACGGTGAGACCCCTACGTCAGAAGATCGACCTGCCAATCGAAAGGGGTTTTGACCGATGTTTCAAAAGCTAACCAACCACTTCGGTATCAAAGGCGATCCCGGAGCGCCAGGGGCAGTTGGCGCACCAGGCAAAGGCGGCATCAACGGAACCGATGGCGCAAACGGCGAGGAAGGATCCCCCTGGACCGCAGGAGGGTTCCTGCCCCCAGGCGCCACCCTCAACGGTGGCTGGGCCTTCACCGGCAGCGATGCAACCCCCACGATGGTCTCATTCGCCTTGCCTATCGAAATACCAGTGTCGACAGACTTCAGTGGCCTTGCAGGCGAAGCAGCCAGCGGCAGCGGTAGCTGGGCAATCACCGGTCGTAGCGCAGTAGTCGGGAGCCCTCTCCCGTGTCCATGAGGGAATTCCCCGAGCGCAGGCCCTGCCTCTACTCCCTCCCTGTTCCGGGGTCTTTGGGAGAAGGCTCTCTGAGTGCGAGGCCCAAAAGACGGCAGTGCGTCAAGGTCGAGAAGTTCGATCGACCCTACCGACGCATGCGCCGGGCCTTGCTCCTGAGCGTGGGTGTGGTCGTTGCCTTTGTGCTGATAGCAGCTATCAAGACCGCGATCGCAGCAGCGATCCCGCCAACCATCACCAACGTCGCTTTCTCGGGGATAGGCCCTGAGAAAGCGACGCTCTCCGCAGGAGTCGACCCAGAAGAAAAAGCCACCCTCTATCGCTTCGAGTGGGGCAGCGCTCCCTGCTCTGCAAACCCCTGCACCAAAGTCCCGGTCCCGGATGGCCAGGTCCCCAAAGGACCAGACCCGGTCCTCGTCGAAGCCCAGCTCGAAGGCCTCACCCCACAGACCACCTACTTCTTCCGCGTCATCGCCAAAAACGGCGACGGCACCACCACCGGCACAGATCACAGCTTCACCACCTACGCAGCCCTCTTCGAAGGGCTGCCCGATGGCCGCGCCTATGAGCAGGCAAGCCCGGTCAACAAGAACGCCGGCGACGTTCGCGGCTACGCCGTCTGGGTCAGGGCCTCGATCACAGGCGATGCGATCTCCTACCTCTCCCTCTCGGGCATGCCCGGCGCCGAAGGCGCCCAGGACTTCCCTCAGTACCTCTCCAGCCGCAACTCCACCAACTGGTCGACGCAGGGGCTCTTGCCAGCGGCCACCGTCGCCTCCAAGGTCAACGTCAAAGGCTGGACCCCGGACTTCTCTGAGGTCTACTCGCTCGCGAGCTTCATCGCAGGCCCCCAGGGCTTTGCCTTGCTGGCTCGCTCGAGCGCCGACGGCTCCCTCGATGAAGTCGTCCCCTACGGCTCGGGGCTGAAAGACCAGCTCAGCTTCGCCGGCGCGAGCCCCGACGGCTCGATGGTCGTCTTCGAAACCACAACCAAACTCCTGCCCAAAGCGATCGAGGGCAAATCCAACGTCTACCTCTGGGAGCGCGCAACCAAAGATCTCAGCCTGATCAGCACCCTCAACGACGGCAACTCCCCCCCAGAGGGTGCCTTCGTCGGGCCCTATGACTGGATCTCTGGTGAACCTCTCTCCAAATCACTCGGCAAAGGAGGCGCCAGCGCCGAATACTACGTCCAGGATCAGCGCGCGATCTCCACCAGCGCAGACCACGTCTTCTTCACCGCCGCCGGCACAGGGCAGCTGTATTTGCGTCGCAACCCGACCAAAGAACAGAGCCCGACCAACGGCGAAGGCAAATGCACCGACCTTGCCAAAGCCTGCACCCTGCATCTCTCTGCCTCCAAAAGGACCGAACCAGATCCCCTCGGGACCAAACCCGCTGCCTTTCAGATCGCCAGCACCGATGGATCGAAGGCCCTCTTCACTTCCTCAGAGGAGCTGACCAACGACGCCAACACCGGACCCGAAGCCGAACCGGCGGGGATCGCAAGGGCAGAGATCGACGGCGATCCGGTCGACCTCGGCTTCCTGCCGGCCTCTGCCTTCGGCGTTGCAGTCGACGCCACCCACATCTACTGGGCAGACCCAGTGGAAGAGACGATCGGAAGAGCGGAGATCGACGGCGAAAACCCAGATCCCGACTTCATCTCCGTCCCTCAGATCGAAGTCGAACCTGACGTCGACTCTGAGGCAAACCCGCAATACGTAGCGGTCGACTCAGAACACATCTACTGGACCAATGCCGCCAACGGCAAAGACGGCAAAGGGACGATCGCAAGGGCTGACCTGGACGGCGATCCGCTCAGCGTCGAGATGGAATTCATCACCGGTGCCCACAATCCACAGGGAGTCGCGGTCAACGCCACCCACATCTTCTGGGCCAATGCGGGGGAAAAAGTCGAGACGCGGACGATCGGGCGGGCGGAGATCGATGGGGGGAATCCCGAGCAGGGGTTTATCCCGGTGGACGGTGGCCTTCAGAAAGACATTCCTCAAGGGGTAGCGCTGAGCCCAACGCGGGTCTACTGGTCCTTGAACAACACCAGCAAAGTCGGCTACCTTCCCTCACGTGAGCTGGATGGCAACGCTGCCAGCGAAGAATTTCTCTCCGACGTAGTAGGCGCCGAGCTACGCGGCATCGCCACCGACGCCACCCACGTCTACTGGGCGCGCAAGGGCAAAAACTCGATCGGGCGTGCCCTGCTCGACTTCACCAGCCCCGAACCAGAATTCATCCAAGACGCCGAAAAACCGGAAGGCCTGGCACTCAACGCCACCCACCTCTTCTGGTCGGCAAACCAGGAAAGCCTCGCTCACCCCGGCAATGACCTCTACCGCTATGACGCAGGAGCGGAAGCGCTCACCGACCTGACCCCTGACGCCACCGACGAAAACGGCGCCGACGTGCAGGGGGTGCTCGGCGCCTCATCAGACGCCACCCACGTCTACTTCGCCGCCAACGGTGACCTGGACGGGGCAGGGCCGGCGTTGCCGGGGGACTGCGAGGCCTCGGTCTCTGACGGCTTCCTCAACGCAAAAGGCCAGTGCAGCCTCTACCTGTGGCGGGAGGGGATGCCGATCACCTTCATCGCGCCGCTTGACGCCAGCGGCGGCAGCGACGCGACAAACTGGCTGCCACTGGCCATCGGGCGGCGACTGAACCGAACAGCCCGAGTCACCCCAGATGGCCAGACCCTGCTCTTCACATCTCGCGAGCAGCTGACCGGCTATGACAACGAAGGACAGACCCAGCTCTACCGCTTCCGGATCGGGGAGGGAATTGGCTGCGTCTCCTGCAACCCGACTGGGGCGCCGCCTGGCGCCTATGCCCCGGGCCTGGCTGACATCGGCCTGTCGTTCTTCAACCCCGAGAAGTTCCCCGCCTTCACCCTGACCCGCAACCTCTCCAGCGACGGGGACCGGGTCTTCTTCGAGTCGAGCGACGCCCTGGTCGCCGGCGACGTCAACGGCGCGGCGGGCTGCCCGGAAGAAGGCTCCCCGCAGGTCACCTTCCCCACCTGCAAGGACGTCTATGAGTGGGAGGCGGTGGGCAGCGGCTCTTGTGAGAAAGCAGTACAGGCAGGCGGCTGCCTCTACCTGCTCTCCACCGGCACCAGCCCCCACACCTCCTTCTTTGCCGATGCCTCGGCAAGCGGTGATGATGCCTTCATCATCACCCGCTCCACCGGGCTGGTCGGCCAAGACCAAGACCAGCTCTATGACGTCTTCGACGCCAGAGTGGGAGGGGGGCTTGCGTCTCAGAGCCCACCCCCCATAATCGACTGCGAAAGCGAAACGGGCTGCAGGCCGCCAGCGCCTGATCCCCCGGTAGTTGAGACCGGCGGCACTGCCACCTTCGTCGGCCCCGCCGATCCCAAACCGAAACGCAAAGCCGCCAAAAAAGGCAAAGGCAAAGGCAAAAAGCAGGGCAAAGGCAAGGGCAAGAAAGGCAAAGGCAAGAAAGCAAAGCAGCACAAACGAGCGGCCAAGAAGAGCGGGGGGGCGAGCCGATGAAGCTGGGAAAGATCGCACTTGCCCTCGCCTGCCTCGGGGCATGGCTCGTACCGCAGGCCTCTGCCCAGGCCCCGGCTCCGGTTTGGCAGTTGATCACGTTTCCGATGCCGACCCATTTCCTCCCCGGCAAAAACGCCGAAATCCTGATGGTCGCGACCAACATCGGCGGCGCCCCTGCCACCGGCCCGATCACGTTCTCCAACACCCTGCCGGCGGGGATCAAACCGATCGAGGCGGCCCCACGCGAGGACGACTCAACCGCGGCTGATCCAACCTGCGATCCGATCACCACCCAGACCATCACCTGCACCAGCGCCGGCCCGATCGCTCCAGGCCGTCAACTGGAACTGCGGCTCGTCGTCGAAGTCGCCGCCCCCGAAGGCCCCTTGACCGACGAATCGAGCGTCAAAGGCGGCGGCGCGGTCGAAGTCAAAACGACCACCCCGCTGCAGGTCAGCCCCACCCCTCCGGTCTTCGATTTCCTCGCACCCCCCGCAGGCCTCAGCGCGCCGCTGACAGAAGCAGACGGCAGCCCCGCCACCCAAGCGGGCTCTCACCCCTACCAGCTCACCATCAACCTCGGCTTCCCCACCGAAAGCCCAGGCAGCGGGGCGCTGGTCGCCGCCGGGCACCTGCGCGACTCGTTCGCCGACCTGCCACGCGGCCTGGTGATCAACCCAGCCGCCACGCCTGCGCTCTGCACCGAGGCAGAGCTGATCACCGAGTTCAAACCGAGCTGCCCCCTGGCCTCTCAGATCGGCACCGTCTCGGTGATCACCCAGGCGGCGACGCTCGAAGCCCACACCAGCCCCCTCTTCAACATGGTGCCCCCACCGGGGGTGGCGGCTGCGCTGGGCTTCGATGCACTGGGGATCGGCGTCTTCCCCCACATCATCGGCAGCCTCAGGAGCGACGGGGACTTCGGCCTCTCCGGTGGGGCCACCGACATCGTCGCCCGCTCCCTCAATCCGGTCTTCGGAGCGCGCATAGAACTATGGAGCGATCCCTCAAGCCCCGCCCACGACGAAGTGCGGGGCCAATGCATGTCCCAGGGTGGCACCTGCCCGACCCCGCAGACCAAAACCGCCCTCCTGACGATGCCAAGCGATTGCTCTGGCTCCCAGCTCACCTTCAGGGCCCGGGCCAAATCCTGGGAGAAACCAAACGAGACCAAGGAAGCGATCTACCAAAGCGCCTCCCTGGAGGGCGCCCCGGTGACGGTCGGCGGCTGCAACGAACTGCAGTTCAAACCGAAAATCGAAGCCAAGCCGACCACCAACCTCACCGACAGCCCCTCCGGCCTTGAATTCAACCTGCACCAGCCCCAGGAAATGAAGCTGGGGGGCCGTTCCACCGCAAACCTCAAAGACACCGTCTTGACCCTGCCCGAGGGCCTGGTGGTCAATCCCTCAGCCGCCCAGGGCCAGGGAGTCTGCACCCCGGCCCAGATCGGCCTAAGGACAGCGGTCGGCCAGAGCCCGCCGCATTTCTCCAAGGACCCCGCCAGCTGTCCTGACTCGGCCAAGATCGGCACGCTCAAAGTGAGCACGCCGCTGCTTGCCCAGACCGACGAAACGAAGACCAAAGTCCAATACGACACCGAAGAGAACGCGATCCCGCGGGTACTGGAGGGCTCCCTCTATCTCGCCGAGCCCTTCCAGAACCCCTTCGGCTCTCTGCTTGGGATCTACTTCGACATCGAGGACGCCCAATCGGGGACCGTGGTCAAGCTCGCCTCCCAGATCCACGCGGATCCCGTAACCGGTCAGCTGCGCGGCACCCTGATCGAAAGCCCAGAGCTTCCCCTCCAAGACGCCGAGCTGAAGTTCTTCAACGGCCCACGCGCCTCGCTGCGCACCCCACCCGCCTGCGCCCCTTACTCAACGAGCGCAGAGCTCACCCCCTGGTCAGCACCCCAGGCCGCCAAAGCCACCGCCACCGACTCCTTCTCACTAACCGGTTCCCCCGACGGCGGCCCTTGCCCGGCCTCTGCCCCCGCCGCTCCCCACAAACCAGGCTTCAGCGCCAGCACGATCACCCCCAAGGCCGCCTCCTATAGCCCCTTCCTGATGCGGCTCACCCGCGAGGACGGCTCCCAGAACCTCTCCGGCTTCGAAGCGACCCTGCCGGGCGGGCTGACCGCAAAGCTCGCCGGCATCCCTTACTGCTCCGAGGCCCAGATCGCTCAGGCCCAAGCCCGCAGCCGCCCCAACGAAGGGGCGCTCGAGCAGGCAAGCCCCTCCTGTCCGGCGGCCTCTGAAGTCGGCAGCGTCGACGTCGGCGCTGGTGCCGGCCCCCTACCTCTGCACACATCCGGGCGCATCTACCTAGCCGGCCCTTACAAAGGCGCTCCGCTCAGCTTCGCCGTGATCACCCCGGCGATCGCCGGGCCCTTTGACCTCGGCACCGTCGTGGTTAGGGCTGCCGCCTACCTCAACCCCGAAACGGCGATCGTCCGCGCCGTCTCCGATCCCCTGCCGACGATCCTCGAGGGCATACCGCTCGACGTGCGCTCAGCCGCGGTCAAGATGGGCCGCCCCCAGTTCACCCTCAACCCGACCTCTTGCGATCCAAAGACGGCGAGCGCCAACGTCACCTCCATCTTCGGCCAGACCGCGGCGCTGACCAGCCCCTTCCAGGTCGGCGGCTGTCGCGACCTGGGCTTCAAGCCCAAGCTCGACTTCAAGCTCAAAGGCCCGACCAAGCGCACCGGCTTCCCGGCGCTGACTGTCACTGGCAGCTTCAAGGCAGGCCAGGCAAACGTCGAGCGCGCCGCGGTCGCCCTGCCGGCCTCTGCCTTCCTCGAACAGGCCCATATCGGCACCGTCTGCACCCGCGTGCAGTTCGCCGCCGACAAATGCCCAGCCAGGTCGGTCTATGGCTTTGCCAAAGCAAAGACGCCGCTGCTAGACAAACCGCTCGAAGGCCCCGTCTACATGCGCTCCTCAAGCCACGAACTACCCGACGTGGTCGCCGCCCTGCACGGACAGGTGGACGTCGTCTTGGTCACCCGGATCGACTCGGTCAAAGGCCGCATCCGCGCCACCGTCGAAAACGCCCCCGATGCCCCGGTGAGCAGCTTCCGCCTGGAAATGCGCGGCGGGCGCAAGGGCCTTTTGGTCAACTCGACCAACCTCTGCGCCAAGCGCAGCTACGTGAGGGTGAAGCTCGACGCCCACAACGGCAAGACCCACGACTTCAAGGCACCGATGAAAAACGACTGCTCCAAGAAGTCGGGGAAAGGGAAAAAAGGCAAAGGGCGCTAGGCCCGACGGAACACTGTGACCGCCCGCGCGCCCTGGTCCTAGACTCCAGGGCGATGGCTTCTCCCGAGGCGAAGAATCTCGAGGCGATCTCGAAGGCGATCGACCAGCACAACTCGAACTGCCCGTTCCCGGCGGCGGAGGTGCGGATGAACCCGTTCGAGGTCGAACGGCTGGGCTGGGATCAAATTCGCGGCCTGCAAGTGGTGCCAGACGCCGAGATCGGAACCGGTCGCTTCAGGATCGTCTGCTCCCGCGACCTCGATGGCGAGGGCCTCGAGGAGGTCGAGGCCGTCGGCCAGGAGCTCCAGACCGTCGCCCCAGCCAATAACTGAAACTGGCTAGACCGAGTTCCAGAAGTCGAGGCCGAGGCCGCTGAGCCAGCTCTGGGCTTCGGCGTTGAGCTGAGTCAGCTGGTTGGTCCAGATCAAGATGCCCATCGCGATCAGGATCAGGCCGCCCGTGGCGACTATCGCCTGGTAGTGGCGCTTGACCACGGCAAAGGCAGTCGTGGCGCGGGAGAAGGCGATCGCGGTGAGGAGAAAGGGGATCGCCAGGCCGGCGGAGTAGACGGCAAGCAGGAAGGCGCCGCGCCCGGCCGAGTCCGAGAGCGAGGCGGCGGAGAGGATGGCGCCGAGGGTGGGGCCGATGCAGGGCGTCCAGGCGATCGCGAAGGCGGCGCCGGCGACGATCGGACCTCCCTTTCCCGCCCGTTCGAGCAGTGCGTCGACGTGCCACTCGCGGTTGAGGCGGGTGACGAAGAGGGAGGCGACGAAGAGAACCCCCATGGCGATGATCAGCGCGCCTGAGATCTTCGTCAGCAGTTGCTCGTGGTCGTGGAGGGTGGAGCCAAGGCCCGTTGCCGTCAGGCCGAGGAGGATGAAGATCGTCGAGAAGCTGGCGACGAAGAGCAGGCTGGGGCCGAGGATGCGCCGCCAGCCTGCGCTGTCCAGTTCCGAGGCGGAGACACCGCTGACCGCGGAGAGATAGCCCGGGACGAGCGGCAGCACGCAGGGGGAGAGGAAGGAGACGAATCCGGCGGCGAGCGCGGCGAAGATGCCCACGCCCGCGGCGGGATTGGTGCTCAACTCGGCGAGGATCACGGCCCTCCAGGGTACCTCCGGCGGGCCAGCAAGACTGCAGCGCGTGGAACTGTTCAACGCCAGCGGCGCCGCCAGGCGGCTGCAAGCGTCTCCGCTGCTCGCGATCGGTCCCAGCGAGCCCGGCCCGACACTGCGCCGCGGCGCTCTGGTTGCAGTGCCGGTCGGCGTTGCCCTTCTGCTCGAGCTCGGCCTGGACAGCCCGACCAAGGGTGCGATAGGCACCGGGGCGTTGCTCGCCGGGTTCCCCGGCATGGACGCTCCGGCGCGGGCCCGGGCCGCATGGCAGGCGGCGGTTGCGCCCCTGATCGGGATCGCCGCCGCCCTCGGCATCCTCACCGGCTCCTCGGCGGTGCTCGCGATCGCGACGATGGCCGTGATCGCCGCCGCCGCCGGCTACTGCTTCTCCGTCTCCTTGCGCTTCGCGATCTTCGGCCTCTCGGTTGCGCTGTCGCTGCTGATCGCCCAGGACCTGCCGCTCGACTCCGGTGACGTCCTACCTGCGCTCCTCCTCGCCACGGCAGGCGGCCTCCTGCAAGCTGCCTTCTCGCTCGTCGTCTGGGCGGCGGGAGACCGCGAGGAGGAGGGCGGGGGAGAGACCTGGAGCGCCCGCGCCGCGCTCGAGGCTCTCCGCGCCAACCTGAGCCTCCACTCGACCAGCTTTCGCCACGCGCTGCGCTTCGGCGCAGCCCTCGCGGCCGGGGTCGCCACCTATTGGTTGATCGGGATGGAGGAACATGGCTTCTGGATTCCGCTGACGATCCTCTTCGTCCTTCGCCCCGAGGAGGGGGAGAC
Source organism: uncultured Solirubrobacterales bacterium (assembly GCA_963807425.1). Classification (GTDB taxonomy): domain Bacteria; phylum Actinomycetota; class Thermoleophilia; order Solirubrobacterales; family 70-9; genus VRUE01. Next base: position 55,783 of record CAWEBZ010000012.1, read on the forward strand.
CCATCACCGCCTGATCCTGCGCGCCGCGGGCACTCTGGTCGGCCTGGTCCTTGCCACGGCGCTGGCCGAGTGGCTGCGTGGGGACGAGGTTGCCATCGCACTCGCCCTCACCGTTGCTACCGCCTTCGCCTACGGCCTGCTCACTGTCCAGTACGCCCTCTTCACCGCCGCGATCACCATCTACGCCGTGCTACTCGCCGACTCACTGGGCGAGCCCGCTCTACATGCCGCGGATGCCCGGGGGGTGGCGACCGCGGTCGGGATCGCGATCGCCTTCGCCGCATTCTTCCTCTGGCCCAATCCGAGAGAAGACCCTTATTTGACGGTCAGCGACTGACCGGCGGGCGCCTGAATTCCCGTCCCAGGGCCGCAAGCGGTAGATTTCCTGGCTACGCAGCCAAACCGCCGCGGCAGCGCGGGGGAGACCACAGGAGCAGACTTTGAGCAACCGCACGTTCGTGATCGGGGTCGGGATGACCAAGTTCGAGAAGCCCGGCACCAAGGAGGGCGACTACCCGGACTGGGCCAAGGAGGCGGGGGAGAAGGCGCTTGCCGACGCCGGCGTTCCCTACGAGGACGTTGAGCAGGCCTACGCGGGCTACTGCTACGGCGATTCCACCTACGGCCAGCGGGCGCTCTACCAGCTCGGCCTCACCGGGATCCCGGTCGTCAACGTCAACAACAACTGCTCGACCGGATCCTCAGCGCTGTTCCTCGCTCGCCAGGCGGTCAAGGGCGGCATCGCCGACTGTGCGCTCGCGCTCGGCTTCGAGAAGATGGAGCCGGGCTCGCTCGGCGTCAAGTACACCGACCGCACCAACGCGCTCGACAAGCACGCGATGCGGATGTTCGAGATCCGCGATCCCGAGCAGTCGCCACCGGCCCCGCAGATGTTCGGCAATGCCGGCCGCGACCACATGGAGAAGTACGGCTCCAATCCCGACCACTACGCCTGGATCGGCTGGAAGAACCACAAGCACTCGGTCAACAACCCCTACGCCCAGTTCCAGGACGAGTACACGATCGAGGACATCAAGGCCGCGAAGATGATCCACGACCCGCTGACCAAGCTGCAGTGCTCGCCCACCTCCGACGGCTCGGCCTGCGCGATCGTCGCCTCCGAGCGCTACGTCGACGAGCACGGCCTCTGGGAGCAGGCGGTCGAGATCGCCGGCCAGTCGATGGTCACCGATCTCTCCTCGACCTTCGCCGAGGACACCGACTGCATGAAGATCGTCGGCGCCGACATGTCGAAGCAGGCAGCGAACGAGGCCTACGAGGAGGCCGGGGTGGCCGCCGAGGAAGTCGACGTCTGCGAGCTGCACGACTGCTTCAGCGCCAACGAGCTGATCACTTATGAAGCGCTCGGCTTCGCCGCCGAGGGCGAGGGTCACAAGCTGGTCGAGGAAGAGGCGACGACATATGGCGGCAAGGTCGTCGTCAACCCGTCCGGGGGACTGATCTCCAAGGGCCATCCGCTCGGCGCCACCGGCCTCGCCCAGTGCGCGGAACTGACCTGGCAGCTGCGCGGCCAGGCCGACAAGCGCCAGGTCGACGGCGCCAAGCTGGCTCTGCAGCACAACATCGGCCTCGGCGGAGCCGCCGTGGTCACCGTCTACAAGCCGGCGGCCTGAGGGACGCCTGGAGGAGGAGGGCACGATGGCAAAGCAGCGACAGGCACTTGCCGGCAAGGTCGTGGCGATCACCGGGGGCGCCCGGGGGATCGGCAAGGCGACCGCGACGGCACTGGTGCGCAAGGGCTGCCGGATCGCCATCGGCGACCTCGATCTCTCCTTGGCCGAGCAGACGGCGGCGGGGCTGGGCGGCGGCACGGTTGCGCTGCCGCTCGACGTCACCGACCGTTCCTCCTTCGCCGCCTTCCTCGACGAGGCTGAGCGCCAGCTCGGCCCCGTCGACGTGGTGATCAACAACGCCGGGATCATGCCGGTGACGCCATTCGTCGAGGAGTCCGACGACTCGATCAAGCGCCAGCTCGACATCAACGTCTATGGCGTCATCGTGGGAACGCAGCTGGCGATCGAACGCCTGCGCCCGCGCGGCGCCGGCCACATCGTCAACCTTGCCTCGCAGGCCGGCAAGGGCGGCTTCCCCGGTATCGCGACCTATTCGGGCACCAAGCACGCTGTGGTCGGGATCAGCGAGGCGGTCCGCGCCGAGCTGCGCGGGAGCGGGGTGGAGGTGGCCTGTGTGATGCCGACGGTGGTCAACACCGAGCTCACGTCCGGCGTCGGTCAGCGGCTGATCAAAGCAGTCGAGGCAGAGGACGTCGCCAACGAGATCGTCGACGCGCTCGAAGTCCCGCGCTTCGACGTCTGGGTCCCGCGCGTCAACGGCATCTTCTTCAAGATCGTCTCGCTGCTGCCGCGCGGCATGCGCGAGGGACTCGGCAGGCTGATGAAAGTCGACAAGCTGATGACCGAAGTCGACCACGGCGCCCGGCAGGCCTATGAGGACCGTGCCGCCCAGAGCGAGCCGGGCCTCGATGACCAGCCCACCGAGGCGCAGCGCGACGCCGCCTGACCCGCCAGATACTTCTCGTAACGTTTAGCCCCTCGCAGCGAGGGGAGACTAGCTGGCTGTTTAACGAACTATAAACACTCCTATCTTTAAAAAAGGCTATGTTTTTTAGATGGGGCGATGGTACGACGCCATTTTCGGCCGCCTGTTCACCTGGTGGTATGGGCTCAGCATGCGGCTCGTCGATGAGGTGGGTCTGCGGGAGACCCGTCGCGAAGTGCTGCGGGAGGCGACCGGGAGGACGCTCGACGTCGGCAGCGGGACCGGCGCGAACCTGCGGCTCTATCCCGTGCAGGTAAGCGAGCTGGTGCTTGCAGAGCCCGATCCCCACATGAGGGAGGTCCTGCGCGAGAAACTTCTGGCGGAAGGCAGGGCGAACACCGAGCTCGTCCCGGCTCGGGCGGAAGCTCTTCCCTTTCCCGACTCGAGCTTCGACTCCGTCGCCCTGACCATGGTGCTCTGCACGATCCCCGACCCTGACGCCGCGCTCGCCGAGGCGGCACGGGTCCTCAAACCGGGTGGAAAGCTCCTCTTCATGGAGCACGTCCGCTCGGAAGATCCGGGTTTCGCTCGCCTGCAAGACCGTCTGGAGAGGATTTGGCGCTTTTTCGCCGACGGCTGCCACTGCAACAGGGACAGTCTCTCGACGATCGAATCGTCGACCTTCGAAGTCGAGACGTTCAAGCGCGGCAACATGCCGATGGCCCCGCTGATCATCAGACCCCTGGTCTACGGGCGCGCTGTTCGCAACTGAGCCGCGTCCGCAGGACTAGACCGACGGCCCCTGCGGGCGCTACGTTCCTCACATGGGACGGATCTACGACGCGACCTGGGGAAGGGGCTTCTCCGCTGTCTACGACCGCGGCCTGAAGGCGACCGAAGAGGCGGGGCTGCGCGAGATGCGCCGGCAAGCACTGGCCGGCGCGAAGGGGCGGACCATCGACCTGGGCGCTGGGACCGGGGCCAACCTCGAGCTATTTCCTCCGGCGGTAACCGAGTTGGTCTTGGCCGAGCCCGACCCACATATGCTCAAGAAGCTTCGCGCAAAGCTCGCGGCAGCCGGATCGGCGGCGTCGGCGGTTCAGGCTCCCGCCGAAAGCCTTCCCTTCAACGACTCCAGTTTCGATACCGCTGTCTTCACCCTGGTCCTCTGCACGGTTCCGGACCCGGCAGCGGCGCTAGCCGAGGCGGCGAGAGTGCTGCGCCCCGGCGGGCGACTGCTGTTCGTCGAGCACGTCAGGGCCGAGGATCCCGGCCTGGCGCGCTGGCAGGACCGCCTCGAGAAGCCCTGGCGCTTTCTCGCCGACGGCTGTCATTGCAACCGCGACACGGTCGCGGCGATCGAGGCATCGCCGCTGAGGCTGGAGCGGGTCGAGCGAGGCGACCTGCCGAAGGCGGTGCCGATCGTCAAGCCCTTGGCCATGGGCAGCGCGGCGCTAGGCTGAGTCGTCGCGGCGGCTCTGGTCGCCGAAGCGGTAGGCCAGCAGTGGCTGCAACACCAGTGCCACGCCGAGGATCACCAGCGAGGTGGCCGACCAGGCCAGGCCGAGGTCATCGAGGACGTTGTCGTGCCCTGCGGCCCGATGCTCGGAGAGCAGCAGCGCGGTTGCGACCCCCAGCAGGCCGGCGATGCCAACACCGGTGATGAAGCCAAGCCATTCCTCGTACTCGTCGCCGATCTCGACTCTGGTCGAGAGCCAGACAGCCTCAATTACATAGGCGAGGACGAGGCTGGCGCCGATCGTCGCCAGGGTGCGCATGAACTCTGGCGATGGCGCGGGTGACGTGCCGGTCAGGAAGACGACGCCAAGCGTCCCACCGGCAATCGAGATCAGCGAGAGCAGGACGCCCTTTGAGATCGGTTCGAGGATGGGGAACCGGGGTCGCACGGGCCGAGTCTACGACGGGGTGAGGTCCCATTTCGCCAACCAACGCACGATAATGGTGGTTATGTCAACTCAGGCAAGAGGCGTGTGACTCTTTACTTTGTCCGTCCCTCTTATTCGGCCTCGGAGATGGCCGATTCGAGCGCTCCGGTCGAACCTGGAGTCCCCAGGGGTTCGAGGCCGTTCGTCGACGGGCCTTCGACCGCGAAGGACGGCGTGCCGGAGAAGCCGAGTCGCTGGGCTTCGGCGCTGGTGCGCGAGACCTCGTTGAGGATGCGCGAGCTCTTGCGGTCGGTGTTCCACTTGGCGATGTCTCGCACGCCCGCGCCTTTCGCGGCCGAAGTCAGGAACGAGTCGTCGGCGTAGCCCGAGTTCTCGAAACCCTGGTTGCGGTAGAAGAGCTCAACGAAGTTCCAGCCCCGGCCCTGTTCTCCGGCGGCCAGCGCCGCCGCTGCGGCTGACGTCGATTGCGGGCCGATGATCGTGTAGTTGCGGAAGTCGAGCTTGGCTTCGCCGCGACGCACCTGGGCTTCGATCAATGGCGGCAGCACTTCCTCTGCGTATCCCTTGCAGACCGGGCACTGGAGGTCGCCGAACTCGATCAGGGTCACTTTCGCCTTTGGCTCGCCGAGAACCATTCCCTCCTGCGGGATTCCGTCGAGCTGGCTTTCCACCTGCGCGATGCCCTCCAGGTTCGTGTCGCCACCATCGGTCTGGCTCTGGCTGACGACGATGAGGACGGCGACGGCGACGATGGCAAGGAAGGCAGCGGCGCTTGCGAGCTTGATCAGCCGCTGGCGGCGCTCTTTCAAGCTTGCCGTCTCCTCATTACGCAGCCGCTCTTCGCGGCGTGCCTCTCTGTCCTGGCGTCCGCTCATCTTGGAGTCCCGACGTAGACAAGCATGCGGGTCGCGTTGACGGCAAAGAGCGCGGTCATCAGGGCCGCACTGGCTACGCACCATTGGCAGATCGCGTCGATCACGAAAAGCTCCAAGTAGGTCAAGTAGATGCTGAATCCGAAGCCGGCGAGGGCGAGCCCGAACCCGGCAATGCGGGCACCGTCGCCACGCAGCAGGGCACAGCCCAGCAGCAGCACGTAGCCGGCGATGCCGAAGATGGCGACGTTTACGCCGAGCAGGTGCGAGTAAGAGCTGTTGGCGACGGTCTTGCAGCCGCTGCCCCCTGCCAAGCAGACCGGCGATCCATCGCCCGAGTCGGCGATCGCGATGTAGGTCGCGACTGCGATGCCGAGGGTGGCGACGAAGGTCGCGATCCCCCGCAAGGTGCCCTCGCTCGGAGCTGACATGCGGCGGGAGGTTATGGCCTCGGCCTATGGATTGGCTAAACGCCCTGGTCTCGATCCGCGTGTGGTTCTGCCAGGAAGCCGGCGATCTCCCGCGAGAGCCTTCCCCCCTGCCATGCGAGCGGCGACTCCCCTGCTGCCTCGCCGATGAGGCGGGCCTGCGGCATCTGCTCGGCATAGGCCTCGGCGACCGCCCGGGGATGACCGGGGTCGGCGGCGTCATCACTGGCGACGACCAGCGCCGGGACCGTCAGTGCCCGCAGCTCCTCGAGCGCTCCGAAGGGACGCGAGCGCGGCACCTCGCGCAGCGCCCGCACGAGCGCCTCGAGATGACGATGGCGGAGCATCCGCTCGCGGGTGAAGCGCAGCACGGTCTCTCGCCAGGCGGGGTCGGTGCTCTGCTCGCGGCCGATGTACTCGACGAAGCCGTCGACCCCACCGGTCTCCAGTGCTGCCGCCAGCCCATCCCAGTACTCGAGCGTCTCAGCCGGAATCGAGCCGGCGTAGACCGGCCCGGCAAGCACCAGCGCGTTGAGGCGCTGGGGGTGCTTCAAGGCATAGGCGACGGCTGTGTGCGCCCCCATCGAGTGCCCGGCGAGTGCGAAGGTCCCCTCACCTACGTTGGTGGCAACCACGGCTTCGAGATCGGCGACCAGCTCCGGGTATCCATAGCCCTGGTCTGGCGGGGCGGGGTCGGACTCGCCGTGCCCGCGTGCGTCGTAGGAGACGACGGTGTGGCCGGCTCGCTCCAGCGCCCGCGAGCCGTGCACGACATAGCGCCGCGTCGCGGTGATGCCGTGGCAGAGGACGACCGGCAACCCCTCCCCCGCGACCTCGCCGCGCAGCAGCGGTTCCGTTCCTGCTGTGAACTCGACTGCGGCAGCGGCCATCAAGCGATGGCGGCGACGGCCTTTTCCAGATCGCCGACCGTCTGGAAGGTGCTCCCTGTGCGCGAGACATGCCGGTGGCGGACGATCCCCTCTGCGTCGACGACGAAGATCGCGCGCATGACGTAGCGACCGCCCGGTACGTCCTTCAGCTCGGTGAATCGGGCCAGTGGTCCCAGCCATGCGGTCACGCCATAGCTCTTGCTCACGGCGAGATCCCCGTCGGCGAGCAGTGGCACGTTCAGTTCCTGCTCCTGCACCCAGTGCTCGTGGGAGTCGACCGACTGCGGGGAGATGCCAAGGACGTCGGCATTGAGCTTGTCGATCCGGTCGCCCTTGTCGCGGTAGGAGCAGAACTGCTTTGTGCAGACCGTGGTCGAGTCACCCGGGTAGAAGGCGAGCACGACGTTGCGGCCGCGGTACTCGGAGAGCTTGTAGGTCTTGCCGCCGGTGCCGGGCAGCTCGAAGTCGGGTGCGGCGTCGCCTACGTCGACCTTGGCCATGTGGCCAGCCTAGACCCGTCTAGCCACGCTCGATCGAGATCTTCTCGATCAGGACCGTCTGTTTCGCTTTTTGTTCGGGAGTGCCAAGCTTGTCGATCCGGGCGACGACGTCATAGCCCTCGCTGACGTCGCCGACGAGGGCATATTCAGGCGGCAGGCCGGCGTCGGCCGCGGTGACGACGTAGAACTGGCTGCCCGAGCGGCCCGGAGGCTCGGCCGAGCTCTTTGCCATCGCCACCGTACCTTTGGTGTAAGAGAGGTTGGCGGGTGGTTTCTCGTCGACGCTGTAACCGGGCCCGCCGGTGCCGTCACCGAGTGGGTCTCCCCCCTGGATCACGAATCCGGGTGCGATGCGGTGGAAGGTGAGATCGTCGTAGAAGCCCTCTTCGCTGAGGTAGACGAACGAGTTGACGGTCTTCGGCGCTCGCTCGCTATCGAGGGCGATCTCGAAGGTGCCGCAGCTGGTGTCGACCACGGCGGTCAGTTCTTCACCCGCTTTCACCGTCTGTTTCGGCGCTTTGAGGCTGACCTGCTTGGGTTTCGGCGCGTCGACCTGCTCACAGCCGTCGGCGCTGGCGGTCGTCGTCGAATCGTCATCTCCGCCGCTGCGGCCGATCAGGATCGCCGCGACCACGCCGATCGCGACCAGCGCGAAAACGGCGAGGATTATCCAGCGGCGATCCGTCCCCTCCTCCATCGGCGGCGGATCCTAAACGAGCTGGGTTGGTGTTGCGATCATCAAGCTCGTGCCTTCTCCCCCGTTGACGCCCCTGGCCGTCGCCTTGCTGCAGATCCCCGCACCGGAACGTGCTCTGGTGATCGGATCGGGAAACGGGGATGCGGCCCTTTATCTCGCGCGGGAGTTTCCCTCGGCTCGGATCCGGGGCGTCGATCGCTCTCCCGCGCGAGTGCGAGAGGCAAGCACCCGCGTCGGCCTCGATCCGGAGGGTCGGATCGCCTTCAAGGCGAGCGAGGGCAAGGCTCTCCCCTACCCCGACGAGTTCTTCGACCTGGTCGTACTGCTCGATCGGCGCGCCGGGGCGGCGGAGATCGCGCGCGTGATGCGGCCGGGTGCTCACCTGGTGACGATCGATCCCGGCGAGCAGACCGGGGCTCTTGCGGGTGCCCGGGCGAAGCTGGCACGTCGCCTACTTGCCCGGCGCGGGATCGAGCCGGTGACTGCGGAAAGCGCCGGCGACGGCAACTTCTTCGTCGGCAGGCGGCGCGAGGAGGACTGAAGCGGGTCATCCATTTAGGCTGGCGGCGAATGGGGATCGAGGGCATGCCACTGGCGCTTCTGGTGAATCCTGCGTCAGCGCACGGCCGCACGCTGAAGCTCTTGCCTCAGGTCGAGCAGGAGCTGGACGCACGGCGGGTCGTCTTCCGGGCCGAGCGCACACGTGGCCTCGAGGACGGCGTCTCCAAGGCCCTGCGGGCGATCGAAGCCGGCGAGGTCCCGGTGGTGATCAGCGGCGATGGCCTCGTCGGCGCGATCGGTGGCGCGATGGCCGGCTCGGAGACCCCGCTGGGGATCATTCCCGGCGGGCGCGGCAACGACCTCGCCCGGGTGCTCGGGATTCCCGACGACCCGACTGAGGCCGTCGAGGTGCTCCTCAATGGCGAGGCGCGCAGGATCGACGTCGGCGAGGTCAACGGCCGCCGCTTCCTCGGGATCGTCAGCGTCGGCTTCGATTCCGAAGCCAACCGCCTCGCCAACGAGACCAGCTTCCTGCGCGGGAGCCTGGTCTACGCCTACGCCGCCCTTCGCACCCTGCTGAGCTGGAAGCCCGGCCGCTTCACGATTCGGGTCGATGACGAGCGGGTCCGCTTCACCGGCTACTCGGTCTCGGTCGCCAATAACAGGGCTTTCGGCGGCGGCATGTACGTCGCGCCGGGGGCAGAGCTGGACGACGGCGAGTTCGACATCATCACCGTTGGCGACGTCGGCAAGCTGCGCTTCGTGGGTAATCTGCCGAAGGTGTTCAAGGGCACCCACGTGGACGAGGACGAGGTGCGTGTCTTTCGTGCTCCGCACCTCGAACTGAGCGCCAGCCGGCCATTTCCCGTCTACGCCGACGGCGAGCACATCGCCGATCTTCCCGCTTCGCTTCGCGTCCTGCCCCGGGCACTCAGCATCCTCGTGCCACGGGCCGCGACTTGAGCGGCTTCGGCGCCAAGCTCGCGGTTGCACGTGCGCTGGGGGTCGCCAGCCGCGCCAGCGGGCGTGGTGGCGGCACGACGCTGCCGGGCCGCGTGCTGCTGCGACTCGAGCCAGAGGCCCTCGCCCGGCTCGGAGCTGGGCTCGACCGCGGCACGACGATCGTCAGCGCCACCAACGGCAAGACGACGACCGCGGGCATGATCGCCACCGCCCTGGCCGCCGAGGGGCGGCAGCCGGTCCACAACCGGGCGGGGTCGAACATGACCTGGGGCGTGGCGACGGCGCTGCTGGAGCAAGCCGGGCACGAGGGCCTGTTCGAGGTCGACGAGGCCTGGCTGCCGCGCGTCGTCGCTCAGCTCGATCCTTCACTGGTCGTTCTCGGCAACCTCTTCCGTGACCAGCTCGACCGCTACGGCGAGATGGAGGCGCTGGCGGAGGGGTGGGCAAAGACGGTCGACGAGCGCGATGGGCGGACCCGTTTCGTCCTCAATGCCGACGACCCGACGATCGCCGACCTGGGCCGCGATGCCGCTGGCCAGCCTCGCCAGAACGTCGTCTACTTCGGAGTCGAGGACAACGCCCAGGCGCTGCCCGAGCTCCAGCATGCCTTCGACGCCAAGCACTGTCGCCGTTGCGGGCACCCCTATACCTACGAGCGCGCCTTCGTTGGCCATCTCGGGCACTACTCCTGCGATGGCTGCGATGCCCAGCGGCCGCGACCCAGCGTCGTCGCAACCGAGATCGAGCTGCTGGGGATGGAGGGCTCTCGAACCACCCTGGTCACCCCTGCGGGAGAGACGCGGCTCGAACTGCCCCTGCCGGGCCTCTACAACGTTTACAACGCCCTGGCCGCTGTCGCGGCGGGCATCGAGCTGGGCATCGCGCCAGAGCGAATCGCCGCCGCGCTGGGTCAGATGAAGGCTGCCTTCGGACGGGTAGAGCAGATCGACGTTGGCGGCAAGCCGCTTTCGATCCTGCTGATCAAGAATCCGGCGGGGGCGAACGAGGTCCTGCGCACGCTGAGGCTCGAGGCGGGAGGTGAAGGTCTCGACCTCTGGATCGGGCTCAACGACAAGATCGCCGACGGACGCGATGTCTCCTGGGTCTGGGATGCCGACTTCGAGTTGCTCGAGGGCGCGGTCCGCCGCGTCGTCTGCGCCGGCTCCCGCGCTCCCGAGATGGCGCTGCGGCTCAAGTACGCTGGCTGGCCGCAGGACGTGATCGAGGTCGAGCCAGATGTCGAGTGTTCGCTCGACCGGGCGGTCTCGACCGCCGGCGAGCGCCTCTTCGCTCTGCCGACCTACACCGCGCTGATGGAGCTGCGAAAGCTGCTTGCGGCGCGTGGCCTGGCGCAGGAGTTCTGGCGATGAGACGTGAGGGCCTTCCGTGAGCGCGGTGATCTGGCACGACGTCGAGTGTGCGGACTACAAGGCGGACCTATTCCTCTGGGAGGAGCTGGCGGAGCAGGCGGGCGGCCCGGTCCTGGAGCTCGGCTGCGGGACCGGCCGGGTGATCATGCACCTGGCCGAGCGAGGGGTCCCGTTCGCCCTCGGGATCGACAACGACCCGGAGCTTGTGGCGAGCGTGTGGGAACGTGCCGTGGGGTCGGCCGCAGACGCCGAACAGCTCGACGTGCGGGACTTCGAGACGCCGGCCGACTTCGCCCTGGTCCTGGCGCCGATGCAGTTGATCCAGCTGCTCGAGGGCAGCGGCGAGCGAGCCGAGTGCCTCTCCTGCGTGGTCGAGAGCATGACTTCGGATGGCAAGGCCGCCTTCGCGATCGTCGAGGAGGTCTCCCCCGTGCCGCTCGAGACGCCAGCCCCCCCTCTGCCCGACGTGCACCAGGTCGAGGGCTGGATCTACTCGAGCCTGCCGCTGGAGATCCACGGCGATTCGGAGTCGGTGGTCCTGCGCCGCCTGCGCCAGACGATCTCACCCGAGGGAGAGCTGAGCGACGAGGTGAACGAGATCAGGTTGAGCCTGCTCTCGGCCGACACCCTCGAGCGGGAGGCGGCCGAAGTCGGCCTGCGACCCGCCGGCCGCCGGGCGATCCCGGCCACGGATGCCCATATCGGCTCCACCGTCGTCGTCTTCGAGAAGGAGGCCTGATGGAGCTGCGCCTGCTTGCTCTCTACCCGGAGCAGATGAACATCTATGCCGATCGCGGCAACATCCTCTTCCTGCAGCGTCGTTGCGAGTGGCGAGGAATCGGGTTCTCCTATGCGGAGGCTGGGCCCGGCGAGCCCCTCGACCCGAGCGGCCACGATTTCCTCTATCTCGGCGGTGGACAGGATCGTGACCAGCGTGCGGTCGCGGCGGACATGGTCGCGACCAAGCGCGAGGCGCTCGCCGCGGCGGTTTCCGACGGGGTAGTCCTGCTCGCGGTCTGCGGTGGCTACCAGCTGCTCGGGCACAGCTACCAGCTCGGCGAGGAGGAGATGCCGGGATTGGGCATCGCCGATCTCGAGACCGTGCGCGAGCCGGGCCCGCGACTGATCGGGAATGTCGCGATCGAGGTGGAGCTTGGCAACGCTGGCCCGCGAACGATCGCCGGCTTCGAGAACCACGGCGGCCGTACTTACCTCGGGGCCGAGGCGAAGCCGCTGGGCCGCGTGCTCAAAGGTTTCGGCAACAATGGCAAGGACGGTTTCGAGGGGGTGCGGCAGGCAAACGCTATCGGCACCTACCTGCACGGCCCGCTCCTGCCCAAGAACGCCTGGCTCGCCGACCACCTGATCGCCCAGGCCCTGGAGCGGCGCTACGGCCGCCCGGTCGAGCTCGAGCCGCTCGACGACCGCCTAGAGCTGGCGGCGCAGAGCTGCGCCCGCGACGCCGCCCTGCGCAACTGAGTGCTCGCCGGCCGGTTCGGGTAGGTAGTGGAGGTGAGGTCGAGAAAAGGGGGTCCGTGCGCCTGTCTGGCGCCACTTGCCGTGCTTGTGGCGACGCTGGCATCGGTGCCGTTCGCGAGCGCCGCTCCTACCTGTGCCGAAGGCCCGCAAACCGTCGGCGACACGATCGTTGGGACCCCCTGCGACGACACGATCCGGGCGCCGCGCTCGATCACCGCGGTCTTCGGCGAAGGCGGCAACGACACCCTCTTCGGCGGCCGGGGCAACGACCGCCTCAACGGCGGCGAAGGAGCTGACCGGCTATATGGCGGCATCGGCGACGACCGGCTGCGCGGTGGGCTAGGCGACGACCGGCTCTCTGGGGGCTTCGGCGCCGACTCGCTCGACGGAGAGGGCGGCAACGACTTCGCTCGCGGCGACGCCACCATCGACGCGATCGCCGACACGGGTGGAGGCAGCGACACGCTCAGCTACGCCACCGGAGCGACGCCAGGATTCTTCGACAGCAGCTTTCCCTCCGCCTCCGAATACGACGAGTTCCCCACCGCCCGCGATGGCCGTGGCGCTTTCGTCGGGCTGCTCGCCGGCCGGGCAGACAACGGCCTCGCGCCGGTGGGTGGCGGGATCGACGAAGAAGTCGAAGGGACGAGCTTCGAGACCGTGATCGGCAGCGCCTTTCCGGACGTCATCGTCGGCAGCTCCGACCCGGAGACGATCTACGGCGGCGGCGGCGCCGACATCCTGATCGGCGAAGGGGGTGGCGACGTCGTTCACGGCGGCGCCGACGGAGACAGCTGCAGCGGCGCGACCGTGCTCGAATGCGAGTCGAGCGGGAAAGAGGTCGAGCCGCGCGACCCCGGTGCGATCTCGGTCGGCTCGATGACCCCCCAGCTCGGGGCTCATCCGGCCCTCTACCTCGCTGGAAGCGACGGGAACGACGCGGTCGCCGCGACCTACGCGCCGGGCTTGGTCACCTTCACGCTTGGCGCTGGCTCGCAGGGCCAGTTCGACGTCAGCCCGTCGGCGGCAGGCGGCTGCGGCGCGCCAGCGGCGGGCAAAGTGATCTGCACCGTGACCGAGCCCCCGGACTCGGTCCTCCTCGCCGGGCTCGATGGCGACGACATCCTCGTTGCCGCCGGCTTTCCGGAAACGACCTCGGTGGTCGTGCTGGGCAACGAGGGCGATGATGACCTCACCGGTGGAGCCACGGAGGACGCCCTCGTGGACGGACCCGGCGACGATGCGGCCAGCGCCGCCGCCGGCGACGATGCGGTGCCCAACAACGAGGGTGCCGACGACCTCGACGCCGGGCCCGGCGAGGACCTCTTCGTCTCCGATGCGATCTGCGATGGCGACGTGCTCGACGGGGGCCCGGATCGCGACAACGCGAACTGGGCGAACTTCGACTCGCCGGTGGCGATCGACATGGGTTTGGGGAGGGCGGGCCTGATCGGCCCAGGCGGTCAGCCCACCTGCGCGACCGGCTCGTTGACGAGTCTCGAGGCGATCGAGGACATCGAGGGCACCAGCCTCGACGACAGAATGATCGGCGATGCGGGCCCCAATCAGCTGCTAGGCAGGCCAGGCAACGACACCTACTTCGCCGCCGACGGCAACGACTCGATCCTCGCCAACTCGGGAGACCAGGACCTGACGATCGACTGCGGCGCCGGCTTCGACACCGCACAGGTCGATCACCCGCAGTACGGGGACGCCCCACCGGTCGGCTGCGAGTCCGTCTACGAGCGCGATCCGAACAGCTTCCGCCCGCCGGACACGCCACCCGATCCGAACCCCGAACCCGAACCTCCTCCCCCCCGCCACGCCCACGGCCACCGGTCCAGGACAGGACGCCCCCTCACACCGGGGTCGCCCATCGGCCGCCGGCGCGCGTCTTCACCGTCACGCGGCTCCGTCGGGTCGTCTTCGCCTTCGGCTCGAACGAGGCGGGTGCCCGTTTCCGCTGCAAGCTCGACGCCGCCCCTTACCGGCCGTGCTCCTCACCGCGCGCCTATCGCTTGCGCCCGGGCGCTCACGCCCTTCGCGTTTATGCGATCGACCGCGCCGGCAACCGCGACCCCTCCCCCCTCCTGCTCAGGCTCCGGGTCGTCCGTCCCCAGGGGGTCTAGCGACCGCTGGAGCCGAAGCCGCCCTCGCCCCGTGCGGACTCGGCCAGCGCCTCGGTCTCGATCGGCTCCGTTAGGGCAATCGGAGAGATGACCAGTTGGGCGATCCGGTCGCCGGGCTCGACCCGGAAGATCTCTGCCGGGTCGGTGTTGAGCAGCAGCACCCGGACCTCGCCCCGGTAGCCGGCGTCGATCAGCCCAGGACTGTTGACCAGCGTTATCCCGTGCTTGCGGGCCAGGCCCGACCTGGGCAGGACAAGCCCCGCGTGGCCCTCGGGAATCTCCAGCGCGATCCCTGTGCCGACGCTCCAGCGCTCCCCCGGCCCGATGTGAGCCGCCTCGCAGGCGTAGAGGTCCAGGCCCGCGTCGCCCTCGTGGGCACGCGTCGGCAAGATCGCCCCCTGCTCGAGTCGAGAAACCCTCAGCTGCACGGCGCGAACCCTAGACGACGACGAGATCGTCGAACCGGTGCAGCTCGGCGACCGGGAGCTTGGCGCGAACCAGCACGCCGTCGCTTCGCTCCTCGCGCTCCAGATCGCCCGCCACCTCGTGAAGTTCATGGAGGCGCCCGCCCTCGGTGTAGGGCACCAACAGCTCCACCTCCGCGAGGGTGTCTTCGAAGGCGACCTCGATCCGCGCCTTGAGGCGGTCGATCCCCTCCCCCTCCAGGGCCGAGACCAGGATCGCGTCTGGGTGGCGCAGGAGCACCTCGGCGCGTTCGTCCGGGTCGAGCAGGTCCGCCTTGTTGAGGACGAGCAGACGCGGCTTGTCGCCGGCGCCGATCTCCTCCAGGACCTCGTCGACCGCGCGCATGTCGGTGAGCTGCCGCTCCTCCGTGGCGGCGGCATCGGCTACACGGAGGATCAGGTCGGCGAGGACGGTCTCCTCGAGCGTCGCCTTGAAGGCCTCGACAAGTTGGTGCGGCAGCTTCTCGATGAAGCCGACGGTGTCGGTCAACAGGTAATCGCGGCCGGAGAGCTCGAAGCTGCGGGTGGTCGGGTCGAGGGTGTGGAACAGCCTGTCGCCGACCCCGACCTCAGCTCCCGTGATCGCGTTGAGCAGGGTCGACTTGCCGGCGTTGGTGTAGCCGGCGAGGGCGACGCGGGGCAGCGAGGAGCGCTCACGCCGCGCCCTCATCACGCCGCGGTTGCGCTCGAGCCGCGTCAGCCGCCGACGCAGCGCCGCGATCCGGTTGCGGGCAAGGCGGCGGTCGGTCTCGATCTGGCTCTCTCCTGGCCCCCTGGTGCCGATGCCGCCATCCATCCTGCCGGCGCCGAGGCGCTCGAGGTGGGTCCACAGCCCCCTCATGCGCGCCATGTTGTATTCGAGCTGCGCGAGCTCGACCTGAAGCTTGCCCTCGGCCGAGTGAGCATGGTCGGCGAAGATGTCGAGGATCACCGCGGTGCGGTCAATCACCGGCACGCCGAGGGCAGCCTCGAGGTTGCGCTCCTGGCGCGGCGCCAGCTCGTCGTCGCAGGCGACGAGGTTGGCGTCGCAAGCGGCGATCTCCGCCTTCAGCTCGGTCAGCCGGCCACGGCCGAAGTAGCGGTCCGGGTCCGGAGCCTCGCGTTGCTGGATTGCCTCGCCCGCGGTCGCCACCCCGGCCGTGCGCAGCAGCTCCTTCAGCTCGGCAAGCGGGTTGTCCTCGCCGCCCCCGTTGGCGATGCCGATCGCCAGCGCCCGTTGGCGGGCCCTCGGGTTGGAGACACCGGCGCCGTTGGCGCTGCGCTGTGTCTCTGCCTTGCGTCCGTTTCTCGACCGTTGCACCCTGCATCCGATTGTAGGCGGGCACCGGGCCGCCATCCGGATAGGCTTACGCGCTGTGAAGGTCTTCGTGACTGGGGGAACGGGGTTCATCGGCGGCGAGGTCGTACGCCAGCTGCGCCAGCGCGGCGACGACGTCGTTTGCCTCGTCCGTAACCCCGAGAAGGGCAAGAAGGTCGCCGACCTCGGCTGCGAGCTGATCTCCGGCGATCTCAGTGATGAGGCCGCGCTGCGCAGAGGCATGGAGGGCTGCGACGCCGCCATCCATGCCGCCGCGATGTACGAGGTCGGCATTCCGGCCAAGCAGCACCCGGCGATGTACGAGGCCAACGTCGAGGGCACGGAGAAAGTCCTGCGCGCCGCGCTGGATGCCGGAGTCCCCAAGGTCGTCTACGTCTCGACTGTGGGCGCCTTCGGCAACACCCATCACAAAGTCGTCGATGAGACATACGAGCACCCCGGCAAGGAATTCACCTCCTACTACGAGGAGACGAAGCTCGAGGGACACCGGGTGGCGAAGCGGATGATCGCGGACGAGAGCCTGCCTGGAGTGATCGTTCAGCCGGGCGGCGTCTATGGCCCTGGCGATACCTCACAGGTCGCCGACCTGCTCGAGCAATTCCTCGACGGCAAGCTGCCGCTGCTGCCCTTCCCCGAGCTCGGTATCTGCCTCACGCACGTCGAAGACATCGCCGCCGGGATCCTCCTCGCCGTCGACAAGGGCAAGGTCGGAGAGACCTACGTGCTGAGCGGGCCGGTGACGACGATGCGCGACGCGGTCGAGGTGGTCGCCGGATTGAGCGGACGCAAGGCTCCCAAGCGGGCGCTCCCCACCTCGCTGATGAAGGCGCTTGTGCCGATCGGGCCCCTTGTCGGCAAGATGATGGGCCAGCCGCCGAATCTGCGCGAGATGATTTCCTCGGCCGACGGGGTCACCTTCTGGGCAAGCCACGAGAAGGCGAGCCGCGAGCTCGGCTACGCCCCACGTGGCATGGAGGAAGGCATGCGGCAGACGCTGGAAGCCGACGAGCGGTTCCCCGCCCCGGTGGCCTGAGCGGCTCCGGGCTGCGATGCGGGTAATCGACGTCAAGCACCTTGGGCGGCCGCATGTGATCGGTTGCTGGGAGGTCGACGGCGCGCTCGTCGACCCCGGTCCCCAGTCCTCGATGGAGACGCTGCTCGAGGCGCTAGGCGACCAGCAGCCGCGAGCGCTGCTGCTCACCCACATCCACCTCGATCACGCGGCGGCCACTGGTGCTCTTGTGCGCCGCTGGCCCGAGCTCGAGGTCTACGTTCACGAGCGCGGCGCACCGCACCTGATCGATCCCAGCAAGCTGCTCGCCAGCGCCACGCGACTCTACGGCGACGCGATGGACCGCCTCTGGGGCGAGATCGTTCCCGTGCCGGAGGCCAATGTGAAGCCACTCGCCGGCGGTGAGCAGGTGCTGAGGATGCGGGTGGCCTACACCCCCGGACACGCTTCCCACCACGTTT
Organism: uncultured Solirubrobacterales bacterium; assembly: GCA_963807425.1. GTDB lineage: Bacteria > Actinomycetota > Thermoleophilia > Solirubrobacterales > 70-9 > VRUE01. The sequence goes on from CAWEBZ010000012.1 coordinate 73,294, forward strand.
GCTACCTGCATGAGGACAGCGGCACGGCGTTCGTCGGCGACGTCGCCGCGGTGCGTATACCCGGCTCGAACTTGATCGTCCCGCCGACGCCCCCACCCGACATCGACGTCGAGACCTGGGAGGAATCGATCGGTGTCGTCGAGGGCTGGAGGCCGGAGCGGCTTGCCCTGACCCACTTCGGTCAGGTCGATGAGCCCACTGAGCATCTGGCGATGGTGCGCGAGCGCCTGCGCGAGGAGGCGGAGCTCGCTCGTGATCTCTCCGAGGAGGACTACGAGCGCCGTCACAGAAACCGTGTCGCGGAAAGTGCCGACCCCGAGACGGCCGCAGAGCTGATCCAGTGCGTGCCGCCTGAGTATCAGTGGCGCGGCCTCAACCGCTACTGGGAAAAGCACTAGCTTTACTTAAAACTGGGTATGCAAGACCCAACCGAGACCGGAGGTTCGCCGTGAGCAGGAAAGCCAGTCGCCTTTCGAGACATGCCGTCGCAGGTCTTGCCGTCCTTTCCGTGGCAGTCGGCCTAGCCGCTTGTGGCAGCGACAGCGAGGACGCTCAGACCCTCACGTTCACGCTAAGTGGCGATGGAAAAGCGGCGAAGCTCAGCGGCCCCAGCAGCGCCGACACCGGCCTCGCCGAGATCACGCTGAAGAACGAATCGGATCGTGAAGGAGAGGCGCAGCTGATCCGGGTCGATGGGGATCGCACACCCGAGGAAGTCACGGAAGGGCTGGAAGCAGCAACGCAAGGCCAGGCCTTCCCCGAGTGGTTCTTCGCTGGCGGGGGCGTTGGCACCACCGCTGCCGGAGAGAGCCAGACCGTGACCCAGGTGCTGGAGCCCGGCACCTACTACGCCTTCGACACGGAAGGCGAGATCGATGCTTCCACCGCGCCGGCGGTCGAGGTCAGTGGCGATGCCTCCGATGAGACCGTCGAGGCCGATGAGACGATCGACGCCTTCGAGTACGGATTCAAGGCCGAATCATTGTCTCCGGGCGAAGTCGAGGTGGCCTTCGACAACACCGGCACCCAGCCTCATCACCTGCTCGCCGCCCAGCTGAGCGGGGAGACCACGGTCGACGACGTCGAGAGCTTCTTCGAGAACGAAAAAGGCAAACCGCCCTTCGAGGAAAAAGGCTTCCAGTCCACCGCGGTGATCGAAGGCGGCGAAGGCCAGTTGGTCACGCTCGATCTCAAGCCGGGACGCTACGTCCTCTTCTGCTTTATCAGCGACCGCAAGGGCGGTCCTCCCCATGCCCTCAAGGGGATGGTCGACGAAGTCGAGGTCGAGTAGCCGCTAGGAGAGGTGCTCGCGCATGCGCTCGACGGCCTCTGTGATGCGGTCGTCGGGCGTAGTGAGCGAGATGCGGAAGAAGCCCTCGCCGCTGGGCCCGTACATCGAGCCGGGCGAGACGACAACGGCCGCCTCTTCGAGGACCTGCTCGGAGAAAGAGGTCGAGGTATGTCCTTTCGGAACCGGCGCCCAGACGTAGATCGTGCCCTTCGGGGCCGCTACCTCGACGCCGATCTCGCGCAGCGCCTCGACCACCAGGTCACGGCGGCGGACGTAGGTCTCGTTCATTCGCTGCAGCGGCCCCTTTGGACCACGCAGGGCTTCGGCGCCGGCAAGCTGAACGGCCTCGAAGAGGCCCGAGTCGACGTTGGTCTTCAACCGCCAGTAGGTCTGGATCGCATCGGCGTTGCCGAGGATCGCGGCGCAGCGCCAGCCGGTCATGTTGAAGCCCTTGGAGAGCGAGAAGACCTCGACTCCAACGTCCTTGGCGCCCGGCGTCTCGAGGAAGCTCGGCGCGACATAGCCGTCGTAGGTCGTCTCTGAGTAAGCGTTGTCGTGGACGACGAGGATCTCGTGCTCGCGAGCAAAGGAGACCACCATCTCGAAGAAGCCCTCGGGGACAACCGCGCCTGTCGGGTTGTTCGGGTAGTTGATGAACATCAGGCGGGCTCTTGCCGCCGTCTCGGCGGGGACCGCGCTGAGGTCCGGGGCGAAGCCCAGCTCGGGCACGAGCGGCAGCAGCTCTGGGGTGGCGCCGGCGAGGATTGGGCCGCCGGTGTAGACCGGGTAGCCGGGATCGGAGGCAAGTGCGACCCCGCCCGGATCGAGGAAGGCGAAGCAGAGGTTGTAGATGCACTCCTTGGCACCAATCGCCGGGATCACCTCGTTCTCGGGGTCGATCTCAACTCCGAAGCGCTCCCCGTAGAACTCAGAGAAAGCCTCGCGGAACTCCGCCCGGCCGCGGTTGGTTGGGTACTTTTGGTTGTCGTTCCCGGTCACCGCCTCCTGCATCGCCTTGACGATGTGCGGGTAGGTCGGTTCGTCGGGGTCGCCGATGCCGAGGCTGATCACGTCGATACCGGCGGCACGCTTGTCGGCGATGCGCCGCTCCAGCTCCTGGAACATGTAGGGAGGCATCGCCTCAAGCCGCTTGGACGGATCCGAGATCGCCATCGGCGCGGAAATCTATTCGTCCAGCTCGGCGAGCGCTGCCAGCATCTCGACCGAGAGCAAGCCGGAGCAGGTCGGCTCGGCCCAGCCAGTTAGGCGCAGATCGAGATCGGCGGCGGAAATCTCGACCTCCAGCTCACCCCCATCCAGCTCGACGGTGATCGGGCTGGCGGCACCCCGCAGGAAGGCGGCAACCGCTGCACCGCTTGCACCGGTCCCGGAAGAGAGCGTCTCCCCCACCCCGCGCTCGAAGATCCGCGCCCGCACCCTGCTGCCGTCGACCGAGTAGAAGGAGACGTTGGTGCGGTTGGGGAAGAGCTCGCTCGCTTCGATCCCCGGCCCGATCTCCGATAGATCTAGCTCCTCCAGCCCCTCGGGAATCGCGATCGCGCACTGCGGGTTGCCAATCGAGACATGCTGGAAAGCCCACTGGCGGCCGCCTGAACGGACGGTCCCAGTCCCGTCCGGAGGACCAGAGGGAAAGTCCTTCGAGGTCGTCGAGGCCCGGCCCATCTCGACCGTGCAGGTCCGCTCCGAGGTGATCGTCGGCGTTATCGGCCCAGCGGCCGTCAGGATCGAGAAGTTGTCCTCATCGGTCCAGCCGTGGCGGCGCAGATAGAGGATCGCCTCCCGCGCCCCGTTTCCCGAGAGCTCGGCCTCGGAGCCGTCGGGATTGAAGATCCGCAACTCGGCGAGGAACCCTGGGTCCTCGCTACGCGCGAGCAGCAGCACCCCGTCCGACCCCAGCCCGAAATGGGGATCGCAGATCCGCCGCACCCGTGCCGCGTTCAGCTCCCAGGGAAGCCCCTCCGCCTCAACGATCAGGTAATCGTTCCCCAGCGCCTGCCACTTCTCGAATCGCATCGAAGCGCGAGCCTAACGACTCACGCGGCCGCCATGCATCGGCGGCCGCGTGGCAGGTTATGCGATCAGGACTTCACATAGAACGGGTTTGGCGTCGTGATTTTGTAGTTGATTTCTTGGCCTGCTATGCCTTCCCAGGTTGCGGTAGTGCTGCAGAACAGCGATGAGCCCGTCAAGCCCACTTTGGTCGGCCAATAGAATTTGGCTGGTGCCCCTCCTTGCACGTTGAACGTGAGTTCGGTCGTTTCATACGCACAGTTTTCAAAGAGCCCGCCGCATTTGATTTTGACGGCAGGCGGGCCGGTGTTTTTTTTGCGCAAGGTGAGCGTCTCGCTGCCGTCGCTGGTCCGTTCTATTTCCATGCGATACGGCAATCCCAGCGCTTCGATCGCGCATGCACCTCCAGCGCATTGACCGAAGGTCAAGCTGGTCACTTCGCCGATGATCGGATTGCCAGTTTCTGTCGTGGTTTTGCCTTCCATGGTCGATTCTGTGCATGAAGGTTCCTTGGGCACTTTTTCGTACGTGTAGACGAACTTAAAGGTTGCCGCGAGCGAGGCTTTGATCGTCGTTCCGGTGCCAAGGATTTCGCCCACCGGGCAGGGTGCTTTGTCTTCTTTGCATAGGACCGGAGCCACTGGTTCGCTGACCAAGAAAAGAGGTTCCGGGCTAAGGACTTTGTATTCGGCGGTCCATTCCGCTTCTTTGGGGCAACTTGCGCCTTTTGGCACCAGCTGGCCCGATGCGAAATTTAGGATCGCCGGGGTGCCGCCTTCGACTTCGGTCGTCGGTTTCGCTGATATGAATGTGCAGTTGATGCCGGCGGGCGCGCAGGTGACTTGCGTGTTGAGACCCAATGTCATCGTGCCGTCACCCAAGCCGGTTGGCTGGAATGTGGCGTTGTAGGGAAGCCCCAGCGTTGTGACGCTGGCACAAGCCGCGCCTCCGCCGCCGACTCGATTACAGGCAAACGGCCATTCTTCGATGCTCGCGTTCGATTCGACGAGTTTGCCGCTCGGTTTCGACGTTTTGCATTCGATGTCTATTGCATTGGTGTTGAGATAGGCGGTGGTCGCTGTTTCGGGCACCGCTTCGAAGTTGGTGCCCGTCGCGTAGATCTGTTCCTCGGGACAGGGGTCTTCATTTTCTCCGCACAATGTCGTGGCCGAGGCCGAGCTGGCGCTGACAAGAGCCATCGTGGCAAGCGCGATGAGCATGGCGAGGCCGAGCATCTTGAGGTACCTCATGGCAGTCACTCCTCCCCTGCCTTTGAGTTACGGTTCTACCAGCCTTACCACAGCGGGGGTCTAGTAGTCAAATATCGTGTAGCGATTCAGGCGATCGCGGCGGCGATCTTGGTGGCTATGTCGGCGTCGCTGCAACCGGTGCGGTCGATCGTGTGCAAGTTGGGCATCTTGCGCATCCAGCTGAGCTGACGGCGGGCATAGTTGCGCGAGCGTTGCTTCATCAGCTCGAGGTCGCCGCTCGGCAGCTCGTCGAAGCCGAGGGCCTTGCGGGCGGTGCGGGATGGGCCCATGGCCTCCGCCGCTTTCACCTCGTCGATCGCCCCGGCTGCCGCAATCGCCTCGGTGCGGGCGTCGATTCGCTCATAGAGCTGGGCGCGGTCCATCTCGAGACCGAAGATCTGGGTCGGGTGCCGTGTCTCAGGAGACCAAAGCTCGGAGCTCTCGTCTTCCGGCGGGGCCTTGACCAGCGAAAGCTCGGCGATCGCGGCCCGCAGATACAAGCCGGTTCCACCCACCACGATCGGCCGCCGCCCGGCCTCCAGGGCCGCATCGATTTCCGCATGGGCCAGAGGCATGTAGTCCCCCACCGAGAACGGCTGCGTAACCGGCACAAACCCGATCAGCCTGTGCTCCAGCTTTTCCTGCTCGGCGGGAGTTGCAACGCCGGTCAGGGTTGCCAAGCCCTCGTAGACCTGCAGCGCATCGCAGGAGATCGCAATTGAATCTTCGCCGCGCTTTCGAAGCTTTTCGGCCAGCGCGATGGCCACCCCGGTCTTGCCGACCCCGGTCGGGCCGAAAATCGCGACGATCACCGAATGAGATGAGTGAGGGGCTGTGCCAACACCCCTCCCAGCGACTGCGAAGTCGCCTCGGTGATCTCGACATTGACGAACTCCCCGGGCTCAGCGGTCCCATCGAAGTTCACCGCCTTGTTATGCCGCGTCCGCCCCCGCAGCCGCGTCTCGTCGGTCCTGCTGGTCCCTTCGACCAGCACCTCCATCTCACGCCCGACGAAGCGCCGCGCTCGTTCTGCAGCCCGCCGTTGTACTAGCTCGACCAGCCGCTCCATCCGCTCTCGCTTCACTGGGTACGGGACCTGTTCGTCCATCGAGGCCGCCTCAGTTTCGCGGCGGGGCGAGAAGACGAAGGTGAAGGCACTGTCGTAGCCGACCTCCTCGACCACTTCGAGGGTCTGCTCGAAGTCGGCGTCGGTCTCGCCGGGGAAGCCGACGATAATGTCGGTGGTCAGGGCGCAATCGGGCACGTGCTCTCGGATCAGCGCGACTCTGTCCATGTAGCGCTGGCGGTCGTAGGTGCGGCGCATCCGCTTCAGCACGGCACTGGAGCCAGCCTGCAGTGGCAGGTGGATGTGCTCGCAGAGCGAGGGCAGCTCGGCATGAGCAAGGATCACGTCTTCCTTCATGTCCTTGGGGTGCGGGCTGGTGTAGCGGATGCGGTCGATCCCCTGGATCGCGTCGATCCTCCTCAGTAGCTCGGAGAAGCCAACTCGTCTCTCTTTCGCCAGGTCGCGCCCGTAGCTGTTGACGTTTTGCCCCAGCAGCGTCAGCTCACGCACGCCGTCGGCGGCCAGCAGCTCCGCCTCGGTGGCCAGCTCGTCCGGATCGCGGCTGACCTCGCGGCCTCGCGTCGAAGGCACGATGCAGTAGGCGCACTTGCAGTTGCAGCCCTGGGAGATCTGAAGCCAGCCCTGGAACTCGCGTTCGCGGCGGGTTGGCAGATGGCCGGAGAAGTCCTCGAACTCGAAATAGCCCTGGGCGCTGAGCGAGTCGGAGTTGAGGAACTCGGCGAGCTTGTGGATCTGTCCGGGCCCGAAGGCGACGTCGACGAAGGGAAAGCGCTGGAAGACCTCCTCCTTGACCGATTGGGCCCAGCAGCCGCCAACCCCGACCACCCGCTCGGGGTCTTCGGACTTCAGTCGCTTAGCCTCGCCCAGATGGCCGATCAGGCGGTTGTCGGCCGACTCGCGGATCGAGCAGGTGTTGAAGAGGATCAGGTCGGCGTCGTCGCGACTCTCGGCCTCCTCGTAGCCGAGCGACTCGAGCATCCCCTGCATCCGCTCGGAGTCGTGCACGTTCATCTGACAGCCAAACGTGGTGACGTGGTACCGCTTGCCGCTGCTCATGCAGCGAGATTAGCGCCGACTCGGCCCTATTCGACTACGAGGGTGCCCTCCATGCCCGCTTCGGCATGGCCCGGCACCGTGCAGAGGAAGGTGTACGTGCCAGGGGCGAGATCGGCGCTGACCGAGGTTTTGCCGGCCGTGATCGTTTCGGAGACGGCGATCTCCTTGCCGTTCTCGTCGATCGCGACATTGTGTTCGAGCGCCGCCGGATTGTCGAAGTCGATCGTCACCTTCCCAGGCTTGCTGGTGAGTTTCGTTGTGTCGAAGGCGAGCTGGGTCGGGTCTGCCGCCAGCTTCAGGGTGTCGCCGGGGCCTTTGGCCGCCGGTGGGGCTGGCGCGGTCTCCTCGCCGACGGGCGGAACAGGCGAGGCCTCCTCCTCGGTGATCGTCTCATTTGCAGCGGCAAACTCCGCCTCCTTGTGCTTCTCCTCGTCCTTGGCGTGGAGCACGGAGAAGGTCGTCGCGCAGCCAACCAGAAGCACGAACCAGAGAACGACGACCGGCGCCGCGCGTCCGGGGAACTTCTCGAAGCGCAGCGCGACGAAGCTGACCAGCACGGCCGAGACCGCGAGGCCGATGCCGAAGACGTAGAAGAGGTCACCGTTGCTCATCTGCGGCGGGAATCCTATCCACTGAGGCCGGCGACTCGCGGTGGCGCCTACTTGGCGTAGCTCGTCGCCCGGCTCTCACGGATCACGGTGATCTTGATCCGCCCGGGGTACTCCATCTCCCGCTCAACCGCGGTAGCGATTTGATGCGAGATCAGTGCCGCTTGCTCGTCATCGACCTCGCCGGGGTCGACCATCACGCGGATCTCCCGGCCGGCCTGCATCGCGTAGACCTTCTCGACGCCCGCGTGCTGCTGGGCCAGCTCCTCCAGCTCACGCAGCCGGCTGACGTACTGCTCCAGCGAGGCGCCACGCGCCCCGGGCCTGGCGCCCGAAAGTGCATCGGCGGCCTGCACGATCACCGCCTCGACCGAGTGCGGCTCGATCTCGTTGTGGTGCGCTTCGATCGCGTGCGCGACCAACTCCGACTCGCCGTAGCGGCGCGCGAGGCGGGCTCCGACCACTGCGTGGGTGCCATCCACCTCGTGGCTCACCGCCTTGCCAACGTCGTGCAGCAGCGCCGCCCGCTGCGCCACGTCCACCGTCGCCCCCAGCTCGGCTGCAATCAGGCCCGCCAGGTGCGAGGACTCGACCAGATGGTCGAGCACGTTCTGGCCATAGCTGGTGCGGAAACGCAGCCGGCCAAGCAGGCGGACCAGTTCCCGATGGAGACCCGCTACCTTCGCTTCGAGCAGTGCCCGCTCGGCTGCCTCGACGATGCGGCCCTCGATCTCGGCTTGTGCCTGCTCGAATGCCTCCTCGCAGCGAGCTGGATGGATCCGTCCGTCGGCGACCAGCTTCTCGAGCGTCAGCCGGGCAATCTCTCGCCGAACGCCGTCGAAGCTGGAGAGCAGGACCGCCGAAGGCGTTTCGTCGATGATGAAGTCGACCCCGGTGAGGTTCTCCAGGGCGCGGATGTTGCGGCCATCGCGACCGATGATCCTCCCCTTCATCTCGTCGTTGGGAAGGTGCACGAGGTTGGTCGTGTTTTCTCCGACCTGGGCCCCTGCGAGGCGCTGAATCGTCACCGCCAGAATGCCTCGGGCCCGGTACTCGGCCTCGAGCTTGGTCTCGTCTTCGATCCGGCGCAGGGTCAGCCCGGCCTGGCGGCGCGCTTCCTCCTCGATTTCCTCGACGAGGACCTCGCGCGCCTGAGTAGCGCTGAGCGAGGCGATGCGCTCGAGCTCCCGCAGCTGCTCCGCCCTGCCACGCTCCAACTCGTCGGCTCGGTGGTCCAGCGCCTGCTCACGCGCGTCGAGCGAGGCGCGCCGGCGCTCTAGCTCGTGCAGTTGCGTCTCGGCCGATTCGAGTCGGTGCAGGACTTGATCGGAAGACCCATTGTCGCCTCGAGACAAGCTCCAAGGCGGCCACCATGTACGAACACCCATCGCCTACCCATGGTAGACACGGAAGGTTTCGTAAAGGCTTTTTTTGTGGTTAGCCCGCGCTTAGGCGGCCTGAGCTTCCGCTGCAACCGGTGTCTCGACTGGCGCGTCGGCGGGTGCGTCCGCTCCGATCCCCAGTGCGGTGCGAATCTTGGTCTCGATCTCGCTCGCGATATCGGCGTTCTCGGCCAGGAACTGCTTCGCGTTGTTGCGCCCCTGTCCGAGCCGTGTCTCTCCGTAGGAGAAGAAGGCGCCTGACTTGCGCACGATGTCGTGCTCGATGCCGAAGTCGAGCAACTCTCCTTCGCGTGAGATGCCTTGGCCATACTCGATCTCGAACTCCGCTTGGCGGAAAGGCGCGGCGCACTTGTTCTTGACGACCTTGACCCGGACCCGGTTGCCGACCGCCTCGGTGCCGTCCTTGAGGGTCTCGATACGACGGATGTCGAGCCGTTGTGAGGAGTAGAACTTCAGCGCGCGTCCGCCGGGTTGGGTCTCCGGCGAGCCGAACTGGACGCCGACCTTTTCGCGGATCTGATTGGTGAAGACGCAGACCGTGTTGGTGCGGCTGAGGTTGCCGGCCAGCTTGCGCATCGCCTGCGACATCAGCCGGGCCTGGAGGCCGACGGTCGTGTCGCCGATCTGGCCATCGAGCTCGGCCTTCGGCGTCAGTGCCGCGACCGAGTCGATCGCGACGACGTCGACGGCAGTGGAGGCGATCAGGCGGTCGGCGATCTGCAGCGCCTGCTCGCCGTAGTCCGGTTGCGAGACGAGCAGCTCGTCGGTGTCGACGCCGATCGCGCGGGCGTAGATCGGGTCCATCGCGTGCTCGGTGTCGATGAAGACGCAGACGCCTCCCTTCGCCTGGGCCTCGGCGATGATGTGGTAGACCAGCGTCGTCTTTCCTGAGGACTCGGGGCCGAAGATCTCAACGATCCTCCCCGCGGAACGCCGCCGATACCGAGCGCAAGGTCGAGCGCGACGGCGCCGGTCGGGATCGCTTCGATGGGAAGCGCGCTGTCGGCGCCGAGCCGCATCAGGGCGCCCTCTCCGAACTCCCGTTTGATGCCCGTTACCGCGTTCTCCAGGGCCGCATCCTTCGCCTTTGCCTCCTTAGCCGAGGCGTCCTTCAAAGCCGCTTTCTTCTCTGTCATCTCTTCTTTCACCTCACTGCCGCCCGTCATCGGGACAGCTCGACTTGCGCCAGCGGGGTGTAAAGCGCACCCTGCGGCTGGAGTTCAGAACGGTAGAGCGTGATCCGGCGGCAACTCGTGGGCTGCAACAGGGCCTGCGGGAGCTTGCCGGGGTGCTTCGAGACCTTCGTTTGATGCCTCCTCTCTTTCTTCTGCGACTTGACCCTGGCCACGGTTACATGAGGCCAAAAAGGACGTTTCTCGGGCTTGTAGAGCCGCTGCTCGGCAAGCCTTCTGCTCAGCTCAGCCTGCAGGGAGATGGCCTCCGGCGAGCGAGCGGGAAGGGCGAAGAGGCGGGCCTGGCGTGGAGAAGGCTTGGCCACCGGGTGATCGAGCTCGATCTTGGGCGCCGCGACCTCGATGCCACCGATGACCTTCCCCAGCGGCTCGATCTCCTTCTCCGCCCGGTAGCCGAGGAAGGCAAGGGTGACGTGAAGGGACTCTGGCGGCACCGGACGCAGGGCGGGGTCGCGCAGCTCCCGCCTGCCCCACGCCTCGATCCCCGAGCGCATCGCCTCGGGCAGGTCGAGGGCGATGAACAACCTTGCCCGTGGGCTCTTCGGCCTCTCCTTCGCCATTCCGTCACGCTACGACCCCGCGATGCGCAAGACAACGCCTGATCGTGCCGAAAGCGTCGCTCCCGGGCTACAGAGGCGGTTTCTCGCCGCTGAGGAGGATTCGCAGCAGGTGCATCCCAACCAGCGCCGAGCGCTCGCGAATGTCATCGCGGCCACCGGGGATGATCGGATCGCGGGCGATGCTCGTGCCGTCGGCAAGGCGGGCGTCGAAGCAGACGTAGCCGACCGGCTTCTCCTCGCTGCCGCCGTTGGGGCCGGCGATTCCGGTGATCGCCACGGCCACATCGGCGCCGAAGCGCTCTAGAGCGCCGTTGGCCATTGCCGCCGCCACCTCTAGCGAGACGGCCCCGTGCGACTCGATCAGCCCGGGATCGACACCGAGCAGGTTCGCCTTTGCCTCGTTTGAGTAGGCGACGATCCCACCGGCCATGTAGGCGGAAGCTCCGGGGAGATCTGTGACTCGTGCCGCCAGCAGGCCGCCGCTACAGGACTCGGCCAGCCCGAGGCGGTGGCCACTCAACAGCTTCGCGACCTGCGAGTCGATCGTCTCGCCGTCGCGGCTGAAGAGGTGGCGGGCATGGCGTTCGGCCAGGCCGGCCTGCACCGCCTCGGCGGTCGCGGTTGCTTCGTCCCGGTAGCGGACGTCGATCTCGATCTCGCCGCGGCGCAGGCAGGTGGTGATCTCCACTGCGGGTAGGGCGACCCCTTCGGCCTCGATCTCGCGCAGGCTTTTGGCGATCTCGGACTCGGGGATGCCGAACATCCGCAGGGTGTAACCGTGCAGCGGAGAGGCGCGGGTGAGCAGCTCCTCCACCGGCGGGGTCGTGAGAGCCATCGACCACATCGGCTGCAGCTCTCGCGGCGGTCCGGGTAGGACGACGACCAGCCGTCCATCGGCTGGAACGACCAGTCCAGGTGCCGTCCCAACCGGGTCGAGGGTGGTCGCGCCCTCCGGAATCAGCGCTTGCTTGCGATTGGCCTCCCGCACCGCCTCCTCATCGAAGCTGAAGCGACGGGCGAAGCCGCGCAGGATCGTCGCGATCTTCTCCTCCATCTCCTCATCGAGAACGAGCTCCCGCCCACTGAAGCGGGCGACGATCTCGGCAGTGAGGTCGTCGGCGGTCGGGCCGAGGCCGCCGGAGGTGACGATCAGGTCCATTCCCTCGGCGGCGAGGAAGCGCAGGGCGGCCTCGAGGTCCTCGGGCCGGTCGCCGACGACGAGGATGTGGGCTACGTCGACGCCGAGCTCAGCCAGGCGTTCAGAGACCCATGGCCCATTGCGGTCGCTGATCCGGCCGGTCAGGACCTCGGTCCCGGTGACCACTATCCCCGCCCGAATCTCGCTCATGTACAGGTCGGCCGTTCGGTTTCCGAGAGCTCCGTCAGCTGCCCGCTGGAGTCGATCGTGTACCCGATCGGGCTGGATGTCTCCGGTATGTCCGCCCGCTTTCCGTCGATCCGCATCGAGACCTCGCCATTGCCGAAGGAGACCGTGAAGCTATCGGAGTGGAAGGGTCCTTCGGTCGCGCCTGATTCGAGGATCTGACCGTTGACCAGCCGGCGACCGCCGGCATCGAGCATGCAGACCCAGACTTCGGCGGTGGCGGCGAGGCGCACCGAGACGCCTGGCTTCGCCTGCGGAGCCTGCGGCTGACCGGCCGGCGCTTTGTTCGCGGCGCTGTTCGTGCGCGCGGGACCTGTCCCCGCTGGGGTGTCCCCGTCCCCACCGGAGAGACCGACGATGACGACTACGGCGATCAGCCCGGCCGAGATCAGGGCTGCCCAGACTCGAGCATGGACTCGTGGGAGGCCCTGTCCTGGTGCTGAGCGAGGTCGGGGCTGGACAGCAGCGGGCCGACTGGCGGCCGCCGGGGCTTCGCTTCGGCGGAAGTCGTCCGCGAGCCTCTCGCCGTCGAGACCTAGGAACGAGGCATAGGTGCGGATGAAGCCGCGTGTGTAAACACCGCCGGGCAGGGCGTCCCACTGCTCGTTCTCGATCGCGCGCAAGTAGCGGATGCGGATCTGAGTCGCCGCTTCGACTTCGGAAAGGTCGACTTTGCGACGATTGCGCGCATCGCGGAGGATGGCTCCGATGCCGCTGTCCATCGGCTCATTGTCCTACTCCGGGACAGAGGCGGGGGCGTCTTGCTCGGCGCCGCCGGTGAGGCGCGAGAGGTCGGCCGCCGTGACCAGTACCTGGCGGGGCTTGGAGCCCTCGTAGCCGGAGATCACGCCGCGCCGCTCGAGCATGTCGATCAGGCGTCCCGCTCGCGTGTAGCCGACCCGGAGACGACGCTGGATCATCGAGACGGAGGCCGTTTCGGTCTCGATGACGACGCGGATCGCCTCGTCGAGCAGGTCATCGCTGTCGGGGTCGAAATCCCCCTCGGTTTCCACGCCCTTCTCCTCGTGGACCTCGAGCAGCTCGGCCTCGAATTCGGGTTCGCCCTGTTTCGCCCAGTGGTTCGTGATCCGGGCGATCTCCTCCTCAGTGATGAACGCGCCCTGGATCCGCTGCAGCTTTGAGGTGCCGGCGCCGCGGAAGAGCATGTCGCCCTGGCCGAGCAGGGCCTCTGCCCCGCCCTGGTCGAGGATCACCCGTGAGTCGGTCTGAGAGGAGACGGCGAAGGCGATCCGGGCCGGGATGTTGACCTTGATCGTGCCAGTGATGATGTCGGTCGATGGGCGTTGCGTGGCCAGCACCAGGTGGATGCCGGTGGCGCGCGACTTCTGCGCGAGCCTGATGATCGAGTCCTCGACCTCGGCCGGGGAGACCATCATCAGGTCCGCGAGCTCGTCGATCACGCAGAGAATGTGCGGCAGCGGCGCTTCCCCTGCCTTGGCACGGGCCCGATTGAGCTCGCCGAGATTGCGGCAGCGGGCCTGGCCCATGATTCCGTAGCGGCTCTCCATCTCGCCGATCAGATTGGCGAGCACGTTGGCGGCGAGACGGGGCGAGGTGACGACCGGGGTCAGCAGGTGCGGGACGTTCTCGTAGTGGTTGAGCTCGACCTGCTTGGGGTCGACCAGGACCAGGCGCACGTCGTTTGGCGAGGCCTGCATCAGGATCGAGGAGAGGATCGCGTTGACGCAGCCGGACTTGCCCGAGCCGGTGGTGCCGGCAACGAGCACGTGGGGCATCTTCGCCAGATCGGTCCAGACCGGGTTGCCGTCGATCCCCTTGCCGAGCCAGGCGACCAGCGGCGAGGTCTTCTCCGGACGGCCCGAGTAGATGTCGCCGAGGCGGACGATGCGGCGGCGGGTGTTCGGCACCTCGACTCCGACCGCCTGCTTGCCGGGGATCGGGGCGAGAATGCGGATGTCAGTCGAAGCGAGCGCGTAGGCGAGGTCGTTGGCGAGCTCGGTCACCTTCTTCACCTTGGTGCCGGGAGCCAGGCGCAGTTCGTAGCGAGAGACGTGCGGCCCGCTGACGATGCCGACGATTTTCGCCTCGACTCCGAAGTGGCCGAGCGACTCGACCAGCTTGCGGCCCACCGCTTCGTGGTCGCGCGGGTCGATTCCCTTGTCGCCTTTGCCGCGCTCCAGGGCCTTGGCCGGCGGAGGCCGGTAGTCGATCTCCTCTGAGGTCGTTACGCCACGCTTGTTGCCCTGCGGCGTCAGCGTCAGCGGCTCGGGTGCGGGATCCCCCTCCGGAGCGGCTTTCTCTTCTTCGGATTCGATCTCGGCCAGCTCCTGGTCGAAGTTCTCGGTGATCGGCTCCTCCAAGGCCTCCTCCGGCTCCTCGACCAGGGCGACGGTCGGCTCGACCTCGTCCTCGTCGGGATAGGCGCTCATCACGTCGGTCGGACCGGCCTGCGTCTCGAAGGCAAAGGTCTTTTCCTCACGCTTGTCCTGTCGGCTCTTGGCGACCGTTTGAGCGACGTCGCGACTGCCGAGGAACAGGCGTCGAAGTCCGCGCCCGATGCCCTGAAAGAGGGCCGAGATCGAGGTGCCGGTCACCAGCAGCCCGCCGCTGACCAGCATCAACACAGTGGCGATGCGAGCACCGACGTCTCCAACCAGGTAGGTGAGGCCAGTCTCGACGCCGTAGCCGACCTTGCCCCCGTCCCAGCCGAAGAAGAGCACGAAGCTGAGGTACACCCCGGCGGCGATCAGGAAAAGGCCGATCAGATCGAGATGACGCTGCTCGAAGCCTGCCGGCAGATGCGGGCGGCGTACGCGGGGACGGGACTTTTTGGCCGTTGAACGGCGCGCGGGCTTGCCGCGCTTCTTACGCACGAACATGGGGACACCGTTCGACGCCCGGCGTCCCTCACCTGCGCCGCATAAATTCGCGCTAAATCCGGTCTGGATTGCGGGGAGGGCGGGCTAACATCGGGGGCGATGCTGGCCAGCGACAACGACACCGTTGGTGGCCGGGTGCTCGTTGTCGAGGACGACCCCGAGATCGCCAACGTCCTGCGCCGTTCCCTGCGCCAGGAGGGCTACGAGGTGCGAACGTCCGCCGACGGGGTTGAGGCGCTCGACGTCGCTGTCGGGTTCGTCCCCGACCTCGTCGTGCTCGACCTCGGTCTGCCGCGCCTGGATGGGGTCGAGGTCTGCCGCAGGCTGCGGGCAGACGGCGACGTGCCGATCCTGATGCTCACCGCCAGGGCTGAGACCGAGGATCGCGTCAACGGCCTCGACAGCGGCGCCGACGACTACCTGGTGAAGCCATTCGAGCGGCAAGAGCTGCTGGCGAGGATCAGGGCGCTGCTGCGGCGGCGCCCGCCTCGAGGGGCCGCCTCGCTGAGCGTCGGCGATCTGACCCTCAACCCGGATACCCGCGAGGTGAAACGGGGAGAGCGCGAGCTGGAGCTGACCAATCGCGAGTTCGAGCTGCTTGAGTACCTGATGCGGAACGAACGCCTGGTGGTCTCACGGGAGCGGCTGCTCGACGATGTCTGGGGGTATGACCCGAGCGCGGCGACCAACACGATCGACGTCTTCATCTCCAACCTCCGCCGTAAGCTGGAGGCCGGGAACGAGCCTCGCCTCCTCCACACCAAACGCGGCGCCGGCTACGTGCTGAAGGACTGAGCTTGGCCAGGTTGCGTCCCAGCCACTGGCCCGTGCGTTGGCGCCTCGCCGCGGTTTCCGCTGGCCTGACGCTGGCGATACTGCTTGCCTTCGGTGCCGTGATCGGCCAGGTTGCGACCAGCCGGATCGCTGACGACTTCGACCGCGAGGTAGGCAGCGCCGCCCAGACCCTGGCCGGAGAATTTCGCATCGTTTACACGCCGCTCGGCACCCTCTCTGCCAAGCGAGGCCCGGAATTGGACGACTTCGTACGCCCCGACGAGGCCACGGCACGGATCTTCGACGTCGAAGGCAACCTGCTCAAGCAGAGCACCGGTGCCGTCGGGCTCGGCCCAGCGACCGACGGCCTCTCCGACCACGAAGGGATGCGCGTCGCAACCGCACGAATCGTCAGCGACACCGGTCTCACGACCGGCTATGTCCAGTACGGGCGCAGCGTCGCCCATGTCGAATCGACGATCGACCGTCTCTGGCTCTTCGTCGCAGCAGGGATCTTCGCCGGGACCCTTCTGGCCAGCCTAGCCGGGCTGACGATTGCCGCTCGCGCGATGCGCCCGATCTCGGCGCTGACGGCAACCGCGCGCGAGATCGCTGAGACTGGCGATCCCTCGCGCCGCATGCCGGATCCGAAAGTCGATGACGAGGTCGGCGAGCTGGCTCGAACCCTGGAGCAGATGCTCCGCTCGCTCGATGCCGCCCGGACCGAGCGCGAAGCGACGATGAAGAAGCAGCGCGAGTTCGTCGCCGACGCTTCGCACGAGCTGCGCACCCCGCTGACCAGCGTCCTCGCCAACCTCGAGCTGCTCGAGGCCTCGCTGCCCCCGGCCGCCGACAATGACGACCGGGCGATGGTCGACTCGGCTCTGCGCTCCTCGCGCCGGATGAGCCGCCTCGTCGCCGACCTGCTGCTGCTTGCCCGCGCCGATGCTGGGCGAAGCGGCAAGCGGCGCCGTTGCGACCTTGCCGAGGTTGCCGGCGAGGCGGCGGCGGAGGTGACCCCGGTCCTCGCCGGGCGCGAGCTTCAGGTCAAGGGCAACGGGCCGCTGCCGATCGACGGAGACCCGGACGAACTGCACCGGATGGTGCTCAACCTGCTCGACAATGCCACCCGCCACACGCCCGCCGGCTCGAGGATCGATCTGGCGCTGCGTCACGAGGGTGCCGACGCGGTGGTCGAGGTCGCAGACGACGGACCGGGCATCCCTCCCCCGCTCCGCTCGCAGGTCTTCGATCGCTTCGTCCGCGGCGACGGACCCGCCGACACGGCGGTCGGTCCCGGCAGCGGGCTCGGTCTGGCGATAGTCCACTCGGTTGCCGCTTCTCACGGAGGCACGACGGAAGCGCTCGAATCCGACCGGGGAGGCGCCCTGTTGCGGGTCCGCCTCCCGCTGGCGAACTCTGAGAAATCGATTAAGCCCGCTTTAGAACCGCTTTAGCGCCGTTGCCTAAATTTGCCCGCGGACGAGACACACGGGTCCGCCGGGGGCTCTCCCCAACATCCCCCGGTGGACCCACCAAAGTCCGGCTCAGACCTCGACCACGACCGGGATGATCATCGGCCGGCGGTGCAGCTTCTCGTAGACAAGCCCAGCAACGGCGTCATGGACGTCTTCCTGGATCAGGTGCAGCTCGCGGGTGCCGGCGCCGGCGGCGTCCTCGAGTGAGTCCTCGACCACGTCCTTCAGCTGCTCGACCAGCGCGCCCGCCTCCTCGAGGAAGGCGACGCCGCGGAAGAGGACTTCGGGATCGGCGACGACGGCGCCATCGTCGGACGAGATCGTCGCGACGACGATGAAGATCCCGTCGGCTGAGATCTCGCGCCGGTCGCGCAGGGCGACGTCGTCAGGCTCGCCGACGTTGACCCCGTCGACGAAGATCACGCCAGCGTGGATGTCCTCGCCGAACCGCGCTCCGTTCGCGTCCAGCTCCAGCGGCAGGCCGTTGCGTCCCTGGAAGATCCTCTCCGACTCGATGCCGACCGATTCGGCGAGCTCGGCGTGCAGGCGAAGTCGCTGGTGGTCGCCGTGGACCGGCAGCACGTAGCGAGGTTTGGTCAGGTTGAGCATCAGCTTCAGCTCCTCCTGCCAGCCGTGGCCGGAGGCATGGATGGGCGCCTGCTTCGCGGTCACCACCGAAGCGCCGATCTCGTAGATCCGGTCGATCGTCTCGTTCACCGCGCGCTCGTTGCCGGGAACCGGTGTAGCCGAGAAGACGACGGTGTCGCCGGAATGCAGCTCGACATCGCGGTGGTCGTTGTTGGCCATCCGCCGCAGCGCCGAAAGCGGCTCGCCCTGGCTGCCGGTGGAGATCACGACCACCTTCTCGTCGGGGAAGCTCTCGATCTCACGCGGCTGGATGAAAAGGCCCGAGGGCGCGTTGGCAATTCCCAGGTTCGAGGCGATGTTGAAGTTCTTGCGCATCGAGCGTCCGACCAGGGCCACTCGACGGTCCAGCTTCACGGCAGCGTCGATCACCTGCTGGACGCGATGGATGTTGGAGGCAAAGGAGGTGACGATGATCCGGCCTTTGCAGCCCGAGAAGGTCTCGAGCAGCGCCGGGCCGACGCTCGACTCCGACGGCGCAATCCCGGGGCGGTCGGCATTGGTCGAGTCGCCACAGAGCAGCAGCAGTCCTTCGCGGCCGAGCTGCGCGAGGCGGGAGATGTCGGCCGGCCTGCCGTCGACCGGGGTCTGGTCGAACTTGTAGTCGCCGGTCATCAGCAGCGAGCCCAGCTCCGTGGTGAGGATGACGCCGCGAGCGTCCGGGATCGAGTGCGAGAGGTGAACCAGCTCCAGCTCGAACGGTCCCAGCTTGACCTTCTCCCCCGCCTCGAGCTCCTGCAACGGCGCGTCCTTGAGCTTGTGCTCGTCGAGCTTCGAGCGGACCATGCCGATCGTCAGCAGGCCGCCGTAGATCACCGGTGGCGAGCCGATCTCGCGCAGCACGTAGGGCAGCGCACCAACATGGTCCTCGTGACCGTGGGTGAGCACGATCGCCTCGATGTCCTCAGCCCGGTCGCGCAGGTAGGAGAAATCCGGCAGGACGAGGTCGATGCCGAGCATCTCCGCGGTCGGGAACATCAATCCGGTGTCGACGACGACGATCCGGCCGCCGTACTCGATCACGGTCATGTTCTTGCCGATCTCGCCCAGACCTCCGAGCGGCAGCACGCGGAGCTTCTTGCTTGGCACTAGCTGGTCACCGGGTTCAGGCCAACGCCCTGGAGCGCTGCCCGCACTGTCTCTCGCTGGCCCGCGTCGACGGGCACGAGCGGCAGGCGCAGGGAGCCGGACGGGATCAGTCCCATCATCTCCAGCGCCGCCTTGACCGGGATCGGGTTGGTCGTCACTCCCATCGCGTCGTATACCTCACGCAGGCCTGAGTCGATCTCGCGAGCGCGATCGAGGTCGCCGGCCTGGGCCGCCTCCCAGATCTCGCGCATCTGCGAACCAACCAGGTGCGAGGCGACGAGGATGCCCCCCGCACCGCCCAGTTCGAGCGTCCTGAGGAAGACGTCGTCGTTGCCCGCCAGCAGCGTCAGTCCCTCGATCGGCTGCAAGTCGTCGTTGTTGGCTTGCTTGACCGCGACGACGTTGTCGATCTTGGCCAGCTCCGCGAGCAGCTCCGGCGGCACGTTGACCACGACCCTGGAAGGGATGTTGTAGGCGATGATCGGCAGGTCGCCGGCCACCTCGGCGATCGCTTCGAAGTGGGCGATTAGGCCCGCCGCGTTGGGCTTGTTGTAGTACGGGGTCACCACCAGTGCCGCATCGGCACCGTGCTCGACCGCGCTCTTGGTCAGTTCGACCGAGTGGCGGGTGTCGTTGGTGCCGGTCCCGAAGGCCAGCAGCACGTCGTCGCCAACCTCCTCGCGAACGGCATGCAGAAGATCGAACCCCTCCGGATCGGTGACGGTTGCCGACTCTCCGGTCGAGCCGCAGAGCACCAGTCCGTTAGAGCCGTGTCCGACCAGATGGGCGGCGAGCGCTCGAGCGGCGTCGAGGTCAACCCCTCCGCTTTCGGCGAAAGGGGTCACCATCGCCGTGATCACACCTTGGATCGGCTTCATCGGGTCAGGGTACCGGGGTGGCGATCAGAGGAGTTTCTCTAGACCGACCGTGAAACGGTCCTGTAGGCCGGCCACCTTGCGCACGGCGAGCAGCACGCCGGGCATGAAGGAGCGCCGATCGATCGAGTCGTGGCGGATGCTCAGCGTCTGCCCCTCGCCACCGAAGATGACCTCCTGGTGGGCGACCAGACCTGGCAGACGCACCGAGTGGATCGGCTCGTGGACGTTGCCGCCAGCGCCCGCGATCAGCTCGGCGGTTCGCTTGGCGGTCCCCGAGGGGGCGTCGAGCTTGCGGTCGTGGTGCAGCTCGACGATCTCGCACTCGGGCATGTGCGGCGCGATTTGCTGGGCCACCACCATCATCAGCACCGCCCCGATCGCGAAGTTGGGGGCGACGAAGCAGTTGGCGTTGCCGTCGGCCGACTCTGCCTCTGCGCGAGCGGCGTCGAGGTCGAACCCGGTCGTGCCCACCACCGAGTGGACACCCGCGTCGAGACAAGCGCGCAGGTTGTCGAGGGCGGTTTCAGGGGTGGTGAAGTCGACGACGACGTCAGCGTCACCAAGTGTCTCGGCTAGCTCGACTCCGAGCGAGGGATCGGCCCGAGCGACCAGCTCCATCTCCTCGGCGCCTTCGACCGCCTCGCAGACCGCCTGCCCCATCCGCCCGGCAGCCCCAGAGGCGACTACCCTGATCACGCCGCGACCAGGCTCTCGCTGACCGGCCCCAGGGCCTCGCGAAAGCGGTTCTCGTCGCGGCCGATGCAGGCGGCCGAGAGGCGCTCGGCGCCGTAGAGCCCGGCGGCGAGCTCGGTCAGATCGTCGACGGTCACGGCGTCGACCTTGGCCAGCATCTCGTCGAGGCTGTCGATTGGCAGGCCGAACAGGGTCGCCCGGGAGATCCGCGTCATCCGTGCCGCCGTCGACTCCGAGGAGAGGACGATGCGACCCTTGACGCTCTCCTTGGCACGGGCGAGCTCGTCGGCAGAGACAGGCTCGCCGCGCACCCTTCCGAGCTCGGCGCCGATCACGGAACAGGCCTCCTCGACGTTGTCCTCGCGGGTGCCGACGTAGGTAGCGACCATTCCGGAGTCCGTGTACTGCTCGCTGTAGGAGCCGACCGAGTAGGCGAGCCCGCGCTTCTCGCGCACCTCGCGGAAGAGCCTCGAGGAGCTCGAGCCGCCGAAGATCGAGTCGAGCACGGCGAGCGCGTAGCGCCGCTCGTCGTCACGGGTGATCCCGGGCGCCCCGAAGCAGATGTGGTACTGCTCGGTGTCCTTGCCGTAGAAGCGCAGCCGCGCCGCGTTGTCCGCCGTGTCGGCGGCGCCGGCACCCCCGTCGCCGTTCGGCGGCGAGACCAGACGGGCAGCCAGCTCGGCGATCCGTCCGTGGTCGACGTTGCCGGCGGCGCCGACGACGATGTTCGGCCCCGTGTAGCGGGCCCCGTGGTAGGCGGCGATCTCCGGAACCGGGATCGAGGAGATCACGTCCGCCCCGCCGAGCACGCGCCGGCCAAGCGGGTGGTCGCCGAAGACGGACTCGGCGAGGACGTCGTGGACGCGATCCTGCGGCTCGTCCTCGTACATCGCGATCTCCTCCAGCACGACCTCGCGCTCGGAGTCGATCTCGGGGTAGGTCGGCGCCAGCAGCATTTCGGCAAGCAGGTCGAAGACCTCCTCGGTGTGCTCATCGAGGAAGCGGGCGTGCAGATGCGTCGTCTCCTTGCCGGTGGCGGCGTTGACCGAGGCGCCGAGGCCGTCGAAGCGCTCGGAGATCTCGATCGCCGAGAAGCGTGCGGTCCCCTTGAAGAGCAGGTGCTCGAGGAAGTGCGAGACGCCGGCCTGGGCCGGGGTCTCGTTGCGCGAGCCGGTGCGCACCCAGAGCCCGAGCGCCACGGATCGCACCGAGGGAACCCCCTCAGTGACGACCCGTACGCCCGAGTCCAGCTCAGTTAGCTGGGGTGCGCTCAATGCTCTCTAGCGACGCTCGCGGTCGCCGCCACCGCGAGGCCGGCGTCCCTCGCGGCCGCCACGGCCGCCGCGATCTCCGCGGTCGCCGCCGTTGCGGCGGGGACCGCCATCGCCGGACCCGACCGCGGCCAGCTCCTCCGGGGTCTTGCCCGCGACCGAGGGGTCGTCGGAGAGACGCAGGCCAATGCGGCCGCGCTCGCGGTCGACCTCGACCACGGTGACGTCGATCTCCTCGCCGGCGCTGAGCACGTCGTCGACCGAGTCGACTCGCTCGCCGGGCTTGACGTTGGAGATGTGGAGCAGGCCGTCGGTGCCCTTGACCAGCTCGACGAAGGCGCCGAACGTGGTGGTCTTGACCACCTTGGCGGCGTTGTAGCGATCGCCGACCTCGGCCTCCTTGGTCATCGACTCGATCCGGGCGACGCATGCTTCGACCAGCGAGCCGGTCGGTGCGTAGATGCGGATCGTGCCGTCGTCCTCGACGTCGATTTCGGCTTCGAACTCCTCGCAGAGCGCGCGGATGGTTTCGCCGCCCTTGCCGATCACGGCGCCGATCTTCTCCTGATCGATCTTGATCGCTTCGATCCTCGGCGCGTGCTGGGAGAGCTGCTCGCGCGGGCCGTCGATCGCCTCGGCCATCTTGCCGAGGATGAACTGGCGGCCTTTGTTGGCCTGCTCGAGAGCGTCGGTGAGGATCTCGAAGGTGACGCCGGTGATCTTGATGTCCATCTGCAGGGCGGTGATGCCCTCCGCGGTGCCGGCGACCTTGAAGTCCATGTCGCCGAGGTGGTCCTCGACGCCGGCGATGTCGGTGAGGACGATGTAGTCGTCACCCTCCTTGATCAACCCCATCGCGACGCCGGCGACCGGAGCGCTGACCGGCACGCCCGCGGCCTGCAGGGCCATCGAGGAAGCGCAAACCGAGCCCATCGAGGAGGAGCCGTTGGACTCCAGCGTCTCCGAGACGACCCGGATCACATAGGGGAAGTCCTCTTCGTTGGGAATGGTCGCTACCAGCGCCCGCTCGGCGAGCGCGCCGTGACCGATGTCGCGCCGCTTCGGGCCGCGCATGAAGCCGGCCTCCCCGACCGAGAAGGGCGGGAAGTTGTAGTGGTGCCAGAACTTCTTCGAGGTCTCCAGGCCCAGCGTGTCGATGCGCATGTCCATGCGCGTCGTGCCGAGGGCGGCGTTGGAGAGGATCTGCGTCTCGCCGCGAGTGAAGAGCGCCGAGCCGTGGACCCTTGGGGAGATGTCGACCTCACACTCGATCGGCCGGATCTCGTCCTGGGCGCGGCCGTCGGGGCGCTTCTTGTCGACGGCGATCGCCTTGCGGATCGTGTCCTTCTCGATCGAGCCGAAAGCTGCCTTGACTTCGGCCACCTGCTTCTCATCGGTCTCTCCGTCGGCGGACTCGGGCGCGTACTTGGCGACCACCTCGTCCTTGACCTTGTCGATCGCCTCATAGCGCTCGAGCTTGCCCTCGGTGGCGATCGCGTCGACCAGAGCCTGGCCATGCGAGGAGCGGATGTCGCTGATCAGGCCCTCGTCGATCTTGGGGGCCTCGACCTCGATCTTCTCCTTGCCGGCCTTCTGTTGCAGCTCCTCCATCGCCGCGGTGAGCTTCTTGATCTCGCCGTGGGCGATGTCGAGGGCGTCGAGGATCTCCTGCTCGGTGACGCCGTTGGCGCCCGCCTCGACCATCAGGATCGCCTCGTCGGTGCCGGCGACAATCAGGTCGAGATCGAGCTCGGCAAGGTCCTCCTCGGAGGGGTTGACGACGAAGTCGCCGTCGAGCTTGCCGATCCGTACCGCGCCGACGTGGGCGGCGACAGGGACGGGCGAGATCGCGAGCGCGGCAGAGGCGCCGTTCATCGCGAGGATGTCATAGGGGTTGACCTGGTCGACCGACATCGGGATCGCGACGAGCTGGGTCTCGTAGTGCCAGCCCTTCGGGAACAGCGGCCGGATCGGCCGGTCGATCATGCGGGCGGTCAGGGTTGCCTTCTCGCCCGAGCGGCCCTCGCGACGGAAGAACGAGCCGGGGATCTTGCCCGCGGCGTACATCCGCTCCTCTACGTCGACGGTGAGGGGAAGAAAGTCCACGTCGCGAAGGTTGCCGACGGTTGCGGTGCAGAGCACCATCGTGTCGCCGGCCTGAACCACGACCGCGCCACCCGCCTGCTTCGCGAGCTTTCCGGTCTCGAAGGAGATCTGGCTGTCGCCGATGTCCGCCGAAACGCGGCTAACGTCAAACATGCTCATTTAGTTGTCCTACCTCCGGCCGCCCGGATGGCGGCCATCTGCTTTCAGAACTCGCGTTCTCTAACCGGACGAAGGGTACATGCCTCGAAAATGGCCGGCGTGCCGGTAACTCCGCCGCGAATCCCGGATGCGAAGTCGCGGCGGACGCGCCCGGCGACCGAGTCTGAGCGGCGGTCGGACTCGAAGCGCTCGAGCTCGAGCCCGAGGCTCTCCACCCGTGCCCAGAGGTGCGGGTCGTCGACATGGCCCCGGTCCGCGTAGAGCGAGTCGACCATCTCGAAGAAGCTGCCCTGCGCCCCGGCCGCCTCCGCGGCCGCATGCAGGGCCGGTGAGCGGGGGTGCTTGCTGGCAACGGGGAAGTGACGAAAGGCGACCTTCGCCGGGCGGGCGGTGATTTCCACCCAGACAGCCGCGCAATGCGGGCAGCCGAGGTCCGCGTAGACGATCAGGCCAGGTCCCTCTCCCCTGCAGTGATCCTCCGGGCCGACCGGCGGGATCGGGGCGCTGGTCAGCTCAGCGGTCAGAGTCCAGCGCGTCGAAGATCAGGTTGGCGCCCGGGATCTCCAGCGGGGTCGGCGACTCGTGGGCCCACTCGACCGTGCCCTCCTCGTCGACCAGGACGAGGGAGCGATTGGCGTGGCCGACCTTCTCGATGTAGGCGCCGTAGGCCCGCGCCACCTCACCCTTCGGCTCGAAGTCGGCGAGCAGCGGGATGTCGGTTCCGAGCTTCTCCTGGAAGGCCTTGTGGGCGAAGCCATGGTCGACGCTGATCGCCAGCATCTGCACCCCCTTGGCCTCGATATCCGGCTTCACCTCCTGGTAGATCGAGAGCTGGTCGGTGCAGACCGGGCTGAAGTCGAGCGGGTAGAAGACGAGCAGCACCTTGCGACCCCGGAAGTCGGCCAGCGAGACCTTCTCGCCGTTCTGATTGCGAAGCGTGAACTCGGGAGCCGGCTCGCCGGCCGAGATCATCGACGCAGGCCGAGCTCGGCAACCAAGGAGCGGTAGCGCTCGAGGTCGTGGCGCTCGAGGTAGCGCAGCATGCGGCGGCGCTTGCCGACAAGCATCAGCAGCCCACGGCGGGAGTGGTGGTCCTTGGGGTGCGTGCGCAGGTGCTCGGTAAGTTCGTTGATCCGCTCAGTGAGCAGGGCAACCTGCACCTCGGCAGAGCCGGTGTCGCCATCGGCGCGACCGTACTTGCCAATCAGCTCGCTCTTTTTATCCTTGGTCAGGCTCATCTCGTAAAAAGTGCCGCGCCCAGAAGGGCTCACGGCCGTTGGAAGCTAGCACAGAGACCGTCGTTGGGCGGGCGGTTGGGGCACCCCTCCTCACTCGCAACTCGTCGATGGAGCCGCTGCCGCTAACGCCCGAGGCTCACCGCTCCTCCCGCGCAAAACGTTCGGAGGGGCACCCCAACCGCCCCGACAGACCGCGTCCCTGAGAAACGAGGAGAGCCGGCGTCCTGCGAACGTTTTGCGCGGGAGGAGCGAGGACCAAGGGGCGGCAGCTCGCAAGCTTCTGTTCGACGAGTTGCGAGTGAGCAGGATGCCGGCTCTCCTCGACTTCCTAGAGAGAGATCTTTCAGGGACGTTGAAACGCCGCGCAGACGTTCTTCGCGTCCTCGACGTCGAGGCGCATCTGGGTAATCAGCTCCTCCACGCCCGCGAACCGCTTCTCGCCGCGCAGGCGGGCGACGAAGGCCACGCGAAGGTCGGTGCCGTAGAGGTCTCCGTCGAAGTCGATCAGGTAGGTCTCGATCAGCACCCCGCGCCCGGTCTCGAAGGTCGGCCGCACGCCGACGTTGACCGCCGCCGGGACGCCGTTGGCAAAGGCGGCGTAGACGCCGTGGCCCGGGATCGCGAGGCGGTCGTCGGGGACGATGTTGGCCGTCGGGAAGCCGAGCTCGCGGCCACGCTGGTCGCCGCCGACGACGGTTCCCTCGACCATGAAAGGGGCGCCGAGGCAGTGCCTGGCCCCCTCCATGTCGCCGGCCGCGACCAGCGCCCGGATCCTGGTCGAGGAGACCGTCTCGCCGTCGACCTCGACCAGCGGCACAACTCGGGTCTCGAACTCGGAGTGGCTCGCCAGCATCGCCGGGTCGCCTTTTGCCTTGGCGCCGAAGCGGAAGTTCTCGCCGACCGAGACGCGCGAGGCGGTGAGCCGCTCGACCAGTACCTGCTCGATGAATTCCTCGGCGCTGCGGCTGGCGAACTCGCGGTCGAAGGGGATCACGACGAGCTCTTGCACGCCGAGGCCCTCGATCACGTCCCGCTTGACCGCGAACGGCATGATCAGCTTCGGTAGGGCCGCCGGGTGCAGCACCTCGAGCGGATGAGGGTCGAAGGTGAGCACGGTGTCTGCGTCGTCGATCACCGCCTGGTGACCGCGGTGGACCCCGTCGAAGGTGCCGATCGCGACGTGCCGCGGGCGTGGCTGGGCATCGGGCAGCGAGGTGACCTCGATGCTCACCGCAAGGCCTCCGCGGTGGCGGGGACCAGCTCGGCGACCTGTTCGAGGCCGATTTCTTCTCCCGCGTTCTCGATCTTGAATGGTCCGATCGCGGTGCGGCGCAGTTCCGCGCAGTAGGCGTCGTCGAGCGTCTCGAGCAGGGTGCGGATGTAAGTCCCGGCCGAGCATTCGATCTCGAAGCTGGCGCTCTCGGCGTCGTGCTGGAGCAGGTCCGCGCGATAGACCTCGATCTCCCTTTCCGGCGTCTCGACGGTCTCTCCGCGATGGGCCTTCTTGTAGAGCCGCTCGCCGCCGACTCGCACGGCCGAGGTCATGGGCACCCGTTGACGAACTCTGCCGGTGGGCAGCTCGAGCGAGGATGGCACCCGTCCCGTCTCCGTCAGCTCGCCGTCGGGATCGCCGGTACTCGAGCGCCAGCCGAGCTGCGCTTTCGCCACGTAGGTCTTCGGCAATCCGGTGAGAAAGGGCTGCAGGCGCGTCGCGCGGCCGAGCAGGACGAGCAGCAGACCGGTCGCGAACGGGTCGAGCGTCCCCGCGTGACCTGCTTTGCAGCCGCGTTCTCGCCGCACCCGTACGACCATGTCGTGCGAGGTTATCCCCACCGGCTTGTCGCAGAGCAGCACGGCGGCCACGGCCTCACCGGCCATGGTCAGGAGCCGATCTGCGCTTTGACCTCGTCACAGAGGAAGGGGATCAGCTCCTCGAGCTCGAGATCGGTGGAGAAGCCCGCGGCACGCTTGTGCCCCCCTCCCCCGCTCTTGCGGGCGATCGCCGAGACGTCGACGTCGCCGCCGCTGGAGCGCAGGCTCACCTTGCGGGCGGCGCGGCCGCGGTCGCCCTGGTCGCGGATCAGCGCCGCCACCTTCGTTCCCTCGACCGAGCGCAGGTGGTCGATGATCCCCTCGGTCATCTCCTCTCCCGCTCCGCTGGCCTCGTAGTCGGCCGCCGAGACGTAGGCAAGGACGAGGCGATCGCCGCAGTGGCGTTGGATCCCCTCCAGGGCGCGCGAGACCAACCGCAGCTTCTCGAGCGGCACGTGCTCGTAGAGGCGGCGATAGGTGTCGTCGACCTCGACCCCGGCTTCGATCAGCTCGGCCGCGATGCGGTGGGTCCGGGCGTCGGTGTTCTCGTACATGAACTTGCCGGTATCGGTGACCAGGCCGACGTAGAGCGCCGAAGCAATCTCTGGGGTGAGCTTCACCCCGAGCAGGGTCGCGAGCTCGTAGACGATCTCTGCCGTGCAAGAGGAGTTCGTGTCGACCAGGTTGATGTCGCCGAAGAGGGTGTTGTCGTGGTGGTGGTCGATGTTGATCGTGAAGTTGTCCCCATCGGTGAGGAAGTCGACTGGCATGCGGTCGATGTTGCCGCAGTCGAGGAAGATCACCGTGCGGTCGGCCATGTCCGCCGGGGCCTCGTGGAAGACCTCCTCGAGCGGCAGGAAGCGGTACTCGATCGGCAGCGGGAACTCCTTGGCGGCGAGGAACATCACTGAGTCCTTGCCCAGCGCGGTGAGGAGGTAGTGCATGCCCAGCAGCGAGCCGAGCGCGTCGCCGTCGGGGCCCTCGTGGGCGGTGAGCAGGAAGCGGTCGCGCGAGCGCAGCTCGTCGGCGACCTGCTCGATTCCGGCTGCCGCCACGCCGGTCGCCTCGCTCACGATTCCTCTTTTTCGTCGAGCAGTTGGGAGATCCGCATGCCCTGCTCGACCGTGCTGTCGTAGTGGAAGGTGAGGGTTGGGGTTCGCTTCATTCGGGTCTCCGCCGCGATCTTCGACTGCAGCACGCCGTGCGACGAGCGTAGGCCGGCCAGGGTCTCCTCGCGCTCCTGCTCGGAGCCGAGCACGCTGACGTATACCTTGGCGGCGCGGAGGTCTGGGCTGGTCTCAACCGAAGTCACGGTTACGAAGCCGATGCGCGGATCGCCCAACTCGGTGGCGACCGCAGCGCCGATCACCTCGCGAAGCACCTCGTTGATGCGCCGCATGCGAGGGGTGGCCATCCTACTCCAGCGTCTGCTCGACCTGCTTCGTCTTGTAGAACTCGAGCACGTCGTCCTCCTTGACGTCGGCGTAGCCATCGAGCACGATGCCGCACTCCTGGCCCTCCTCGACTTCCTGCACGTTGTCTTTGAAGCGTCGCAGCGAGCCGAGTTTCCCGTCCCAGATCACCGTGCCGTCGCGGATCAGGCGGACGCTGGCATCGCGTTGGACCTTGCCCTCGTTGACGATACAGCCGGCGATCCGGCCGACCTTGGAGGCCTTGAAGGTCTGCTTGATCTCGGCCTCGCCGAGGACCTCCTCGACCTCGATCGCCTCGAGTAGGCCCTCCATTGCATTGCGCAGGTCTTCGGTGATTTTGTAGATCACCGAGTAGGTGCGGATGTCGACGCCCTCGCGCTCGCCGGCACGGCGGGCATCGGCCAAGGGGCGGACGTTGAAGCCGATGATGATCGCGTCGGAGGCCGAGGCCAGCATCACGTCGGACTCGTTGATGCCGCCGGTCTGGGAGTGGATGATGTTGATGCTCACCTGCTCCTGGGGCACCTTGGCGATCTCGTCCTGGAGTGCCTCGAGCGAGCCCGCGACATCTGCCTTGAGCACGATGTTGAGCTCCTTGATGTCCCCCTCCTGCACCCTGGAGAACACCTCCTCGAGACTGACCTTGCGAGCCTGGCGGCGGGCCAGGGCCTCGGTCTTGAGCCGGTTGGCGCGCTCCTGGGCGTCCTGGCGGGCGCGACGGTCGTTCTCGACCGCACGCACGAACTCGCCAGCGTCCGCGACGCCGTCAAAGCCAAGAACCTCGACCGGCATCCCGGGGCCGGCGCTCTGTACCCGCTTGCCGGTGAAATCGTGCATGGCCCGTACCCGTCCCCATTGGGGACCAGCGACGAGCGAGTCGCCGACGTTGAGCGTGCCGCGCTGGACCAGGATCGTGACCACCGGGCCGCGGCCGGGGTCGAGCTGGGACTCGACCACCGTGCCCGAAGCGGGGGCCTCGGGGTTGGCTCCCAGCTCCTCGAGCTCGGCGACCAGCAGGATCATCTCGAGCAGTTTGTCGAGGCCTTCGTGGGTCTTGGCGGAGACGTCGCAGTAAACCGTCTCGCCGCCCCAATCCTCCGGAGTGAGGCCATCGGCGGCAAGCTCGTTGCGGACCCGGTCGGGCTGAGCGCCCTCCTTGTCGATCTTGTTGACCGCGATCAGGATCGGCACGTCGGCGGCACGGGCGTGGTCGATCGCCTCCTTGGTCTGCGGCATGACGCCGTCGTCGGCGGCGACGACAACGACGGCGATGTCGGTGACCTTGGCGCCACGGGCGCGCATCGCGGTGAACGCGGCGTGGCCGGGGGTGTCGAGAAAGGTGATCGTCTTGTCGGAATGGTGAACCTGATAGGCGCCGATGTGCTGGGTAATGCCGCCAGCCTCGCCGGCGGCAACCTCGGTCTCGCGGATCGCATCGAGCAGCGAGGTCTTGCCGTGATCGACGTGGCCCATGATCGTGACCACGGGCGGCCGATCGGCGAGCTCCTCGTCGCTGTCCTCGAACTCGGGCGCCTCGGGCTCCTCGTCGGCGGCGGTGACGATCTCGAGCTTGCGGTCGTACTCGTCGGCGATCGCCGAGATCGACTCGTCGGTGAGGGTTTGCGTGAGGGTCGCCATCTCCCCCATCGTCATCAGCTTCTTGATCACCTCGGCGCTGCCGAGGCCGAGCAGCTCGGCGACCTCGCGCACTGTCGCTCCCGAGGGGACCTTGGTCGCCTCGGGCTCAGCCGCCTCGACTTTGGGCGGCGGCTCCTCCAGCAGCGGCCTGCGCCTTCGCCCTCCGCGCCTGCGCGGCGGGCGCTGCGGCGGCGGGCCGCCCATCTGATCGCGGCGCGCAGCCTGTGAATCGATCACGACGCGGCGCTTTTTCGAGCTGGCACCGCCCCCGCCGGTCGCGGGTTTGCCCGCGGGCCGTACAGGGCCTTTCGACGTCGGCGCGGGTTTGGACGGCGGTTGAGGGGCTGCGGGTTTCGCTGGCGCCTCGGCTTGGGCCGCCGGCTTGGGCTTGGTCGCAGTTGCCGCCCCGCCGTCGCCCTTGGCAGCTTGGATCGCCTTCAGCGCATCGGCCTCCTCGACGCTGGAAGCCGCAGCTTTTGCCTCTACGCCTGCACCCTTCAGCGCGGCCAGCAGCTCCTTACTGCTGAGGCCCTGCTCTTTCGCGATCTCGTGAACCCGTTTTTTGGCCACTAGGACTGCTCTGCCTCCTCGGCCACGGGCTCGGCGGGCGACTCGGCGAGCTCACCAGCCTCCTCATCCTGAGGTTGCTCTGCCTCGGGCGCCTCTTCCGCGGGTGGTGTCGAGGATGCGCCCTCCGGGGTGTTCGCCGGAGGGTCATCCTCGGCAACAGGACCCGCGGCCGATTCCTCTGAGCCCTCGGCCGCTGCCTCCTCGACGACCTCGGCCTCGGCCTCGGCTTCAGCCGCGGCCTCGTCGAACTCGGATTCGGCCCGGGCGACGATCTCGGCGACCTGGCCCTGATCCCCATCGGGGTCGGCGAGGATCTCCACCTCGGCCTCGGAGACCGTCGCCAGAACGAGCATCTGGTTGGTGTCGAAGCGGCTCAGTGCCTGGTGCTGGGGCAGTCCGCAGTAGGTCGATTCGGCGATCGCCGCATTCGGGCAGCGGCGCCCGTTCGAGAGCACCGCCAGGCAGCGCCCGTCGAATGTTTCTTCGCCCTCGTACTCGACATCCTGGTCCTCCTGGGAGAACTCGGTCTCCGACTTGATGTCGACCCGCCAGCCGGTCAGGCGAGCGGCGAGGCGGGCGTTCTGGCCGTCACGGCCGATCGCCAGCGAGAGCTGGTCGTCGGGGACGATCACGGTCGCCTGGCGCTCGTCGTCGTCGACGATCACCTCGCGCACCCTCGCCGGCGAGAGCGCCTTGGCGACGAAGCGGGCGGGCTCGTCGTTGTGGGGGATGATGTCGATCTTCTCGCCGCGCAGCTCGGAGACGACCATCCGCACCCGCGAGCCGCGCGGGCCGACACAGGCGCCGACCGGATCGACTCCGTCGGCGTGGGAGATGACGGCGATCTTCGAGCGGTAGCCCGGCTCGCGGGCGACGCCGACGATCTCGACCAGCTTGTCGGCGATCTCGGGGACCTCGAGTTCGAACAGCTTCTTGATCAGCTCCGAGCTGCGCCGCGAGACAACGATCGCCGGGCCTTTGGTCGAGTCGGAGACGTCGGTGATCACGGCCTTGACCCGCATCCCGTGGTCATAGCGCTCGTTGTAGACCTGCTCTGACTTGGGCAGCAGTGCCTCAACCCGCTCGCGCAGCTGGACCAGCGTGTAGCGCTTGTCGGACTGCTGGATGATCCCGGTGATCAGCTCGCCGACCCGGTCCTGGTACTCGTCGAACATCATCATCCGTTCGGCCTCGCGGATCCGCTGCAGGATCACCTGCTTGGCGGTCTGGGCGGCGATCCGGCCAAAGTCTTCGGGGGTGACGTCGCGGGTGCTGATCTGGTCCTCATAAGGCGCGATCATCTCCGGATCCAGTTCGGGGTCCTCGGGCTCGCGCAGCTCGCCCGTTTCGGGATCGATCTCGCGCTCTTCCTCCTCCTGGGCCTCGGCTGCCTCGGCCAGCAGCTTCTCCTCCAGCTCGGGCGGCAGGATCAGTTCGAAGACGAGGAAGTCGCCGGTTTCGTGGTCGAGGTCGACGCGGGCGTATTTGGCCGCTCCAGGCGTCTTCTTGTAGGCCGAGAGGAGCGCGTCCTCGAGCGCGTCCATCAGCTTGTCGGCGGAGATCCCCTTCTCCTGCTCGAGCGCCTTGACAGCTTCGACGATCTCCTTGCTCACTGGATCTCCTTGTTGTCGCGGTACTTGGGACCGGGTGAGGAGACCTCCAACGAGTACTCCGCCCGCAGATGGTTGAGGTGCTTGGTCACCCGCTCGCAGAGGGCGAGATCGACGCCCTCCGGGTGGTCGATGAAGAGCCGCAGCGATTCCTTGCCGGGTTGCTCGATCGCGACCAGGTCGAGCTCGGAGTCGAGCTCCTGAAGCTGCTGGCGGATGTCCTGCTGGAGGTCTTGCATCGGGTTGAGGCCGTAAAAAAAGTGGGCCAGGCCCACTTCGGGTACATCGGGTAAGGCAAAAGCTTGGGGCGAGTATAGCTCGCGTGGGGCGCTGGGAGGGGGAGTCCTCTCCCCGGACTCGCAGCCCTTACGGGCTGCTCTGAGTATCCGCCCGTTGAGAGGACTCCCCCTCCCAGCGCAAAGCGCCCACTCGATCCAGGATTGCCTCAGCGATGAGGTTCTTGGGAGCTTGTGGGACGGAGTCGGCACTCGTTGAGTCGATCAGGGTTATGGCGTTTTCGCTGCTCTCGAAGCCGATCGAGGGGTTTGAGACGTCGTTGAGGACGATCAGGTCGGCGTTCTTGCGAGTCAGCTTCTCGCGAGCTCGGTCCACGTTCTCGCCGGCTTCGGCGGCAAAGGCGATGACGGTTTGCTCGTCAGTGCGCGTGGCCGTGAGGCTGGCGAGGATGTCCTCGGTGGGTTCCAGGTGGAGGTCCAGGCTGCCTTCGCGCTGAAGCTTGCCTTCGCTGGGCTCTGTGGCCCGGAAATCGGCCGGGGCTGCGGCCATCAGCAGGACGTGGGCCTGGGGAAACTCGGCGCGGGCGGCATCGGCCAGCTGCTCGCCGGTCTCGACGTCGATGCGGTGGACGCCGGCTGGCTCGGCGAGGGAGACGTTGGCGGCGATCAGGGTCACGTCGGCCCCGCGGCGGGCGGCGGCGGCGGCGAGCGCGATGCCCATGCGGCCGCTGGAGCGGTTGCCGAGAAAACGGACCGAGTCGATCGGCTCGCGGGTACCGCCTGCGGTGACTAGGACTCGTAGGCCGTCCCAGGGGCGCTGCCCCGCAGGCAGCTCCGATTCCACCCGGGCCAAGAGGCGTGCCGGGTCGGGGAGTCTCCCCGCCCTGCCTCGCCGTGCGAGGCCAGCGCACCCTCCTCTGGCTCGATCACCGCGACACCGCGCTCGCGCAGCGTCGCCAGGTTCGCTTGCGTCGCGGCATCCGCGTACATGCGGTCGTTCATCGCCGGGGCCACCAGACGCGGCGCGGCGCAGGCGAGGAAGGAGGTCGTCAGCATGGAGTCGGCGGTCCCCGCGGCCAGCTTGGCGATGGTGTTGGCTGAGGCCGGGGCAATCAGGAAGACATCGCAGTTGGCCGCTACCTCGAGATGACCGATCGGATCGTGCTCGGGCCGTGGGTCACCGGGAAAAGCGCCGCCGAGAGGGTCGCGATCGAACTCGGAGATCAGCACCGGCGCCCCGACGATCCCCTCGAAGGAGGCGGCGCCGACGAAGCGCGTGGCCGTCTCGGTCATCAACACCCGCACGCCGTGGCCGGCGACGGTGGCGAGGCGGGCTAGCTCTAGTGACTTGTAGGCGGCGATCCCACCGCTTACGCCAAGCAGGATTCGGGCCATCTTTCCTCCTGATCCGGTCGCGCCGGAAGCTGACTAGGAGCGGTACTCGTACTTGAGCTTGCCCTCGGCGACCTCTTCGAGCGCAATCGAGAGGTAGTTCCGGTCGGCGGCGGTTTCCACCATCGGCGGCGGGTACTCGCCAAAGCTGCCCTCGCCGAGGCTGTGGAAGTAGCTGTTTATCTGCCGCGCCCGCTTGGCTGCGACGACTACGGCTGCATAGTGGGAATCGGTGTGCTCGAGGAGCTTGTCTACGCGTGGTTTGATCATTCGGCCTGGGAGTCTAGAGGTAAGCCCAACTCGGCGCGCACGATCCCCTCCAGATCGTCCGTCGCACGCACGAGATCGTCGTTGACGACCAGGTGGGCAAACTCGTCCTGGGCGGCAAGCTCTTGCTCGGCGACCTCAAGCCGGGCGTCGATCGCCTCGGAGCTGTCGGTGCCGCGCGACTCGAGCCGATGACGCAGCGAGGAGGGATCCGGCGGGGCGATGAAGACCTGGACCGACTCCCGCATCGCGGCGCGGACCTGCCGCGCACCCTGCACCTCGATCTCGAGCACAACGGAATGTCCCCCGTCGAGTCGCTGTCGCACCTCTGAACGCAAGGTCCCATAGCGATTGCCGCTGTAGGTGGCGAACTCGAGGAAGTCTTCCGCCTCGATCCGCTCGTCGAACTGCGCCGGGGTGAGGAAGTGGTAATCGCGCCCGTCGATCTCACCCGAGCGAGGCTCCCGCGTCGTCGCCGAGATCGAGAGCTCGAGATCAGGGACACGTTTGAGCAGCTCGCCGATCAGCGTTCCCTTGCCCACCCCGCTGGGCCCTGTGATCACGAAGACCTTCGGCATTTCGGCCGGGGATATTGACCGCAGTGCCGGTCGGCTAGCGGCGGAGTTGCGAGACGAGCTCTGCTCGTTGCCGCTCTGAGAGTCCGCCGATCGTCTTCGACGGCGAGATCCTGCACTGGTTGAGGATGCGGTTGGTCTTCACCCGGCCGTACTTCGGTACCGCCAGCAGCATGTCGAAGACCTTTGCGGTCATCACGTACTCGGGGGGGTCCAGCAGCAGGGTGTGGATGCTCGCTTTGCCTGCTTTCAGGTCCTTCTTCAGCTTGGCGCGGGCAGTGCGAATGTCGTTGGCCCGTTTGAGGGCGTCCATCCGCTGATCCAGCGACCGCTCCGGGGCGGCGGTGGAAGTCTTGACTGGGGCAGGCATCTTGGGCGGCGAGTATAGCCGCGGGTAACGAGCGTGCAAGCCCATCCCACCCATTTCCCTGGAAATTCACCTCAACCTTCAGTCGAGGTTGAGGTCTAGCGGCCCGCGGAGTGGTGCCCGGCGGCGGTCTCCTCCAAGGTGGAAAGCTCAGACGCGACTCGCTTTCCCGCCAGCGGGTCGCGGAAGTTCTCCGTGCCGACCGCCACCAAGGTGGCTCCAGCGGCGATCAATTCGAGCGCATCGGCACCGTTGGAAACGCCGCCCATGCCGACGATCGGAAGGCTGGTGGCAGCCGCCACAGCGCGAATCTGAGCCACCGCGATCGGTCGAATGGCGGGTCCAGAGAGCCCACCATGGCCTGCCGCGACCCCCGGCTTTGAGCTGCTCGGGTCGATCGCGCTCGCCTTCACGGTGTTGATCAGGGAGACCGCGTCGGCTCCTCCCTCTCCCGCGGCGTCCGCGACCGCGGCGGGGTCGGCGACGTTGGGTGTCAGCTTCACGATCAGTGGCTTCTCGGTCAGCGGGCGCAACGATTCCAGCAGCGTCAGGGTTTCCTCCGGCTGCTCGCCGACGATCAGGCCGGAGTGGACGTTGGGGCAGGACACGTTGAGCTCGATCGCGGCCACCTCGTCGCACTCTGCAACGCCTGTGACCAGCCGTGAGAACTCCTCGCGGCTGGTGCCCATCACCGAGACGATCAGGGGCACCGGCAGTTGCGCCAGCTGCGGTAGATCATCGGCCAGAAACCCCTGCAGGCCCTTGTTCGGCAGCCCGATCGAGTTGATCATCCCCGCTGGGGTCTCCCAGATCCGCTGCGGCTCGTTGCCGATCCGCGCCTCCGGCGTGATCGTCTTCGAGACGAAGGCGGAGAAGGGAAACGCCTCGAGCAGCGCGTCTCCGTAGACGCGCTGCGCGGCGATCGCGTCGAAGGTCCCGGAGGCGTTGATCACAGGGTGCTCCAGCGCGATCCCGCAGAAGTCAGGCATGGGTCACCTCGGCGACGCGGTCGCCGCGCACGACCGGTCCGTCGACGCAGAGGCGCATGTAGCCGCCGTCCAGCATCGGCACGGCGCAGCCGAAGCAGGCGCCATAGCCGCAGGCCATCGGCGACTCCATCGCAAGCTCGCAGGCGACTCCCCGCTGGGCGCAGATCGCCCGCACCGCCTCGAGCATCGCCGGTGGGCCGCACGAGTAGACGACGGCGGAGGCGGCCTCGTCGCCGTCGAGCATCGCCGCAAGCAGGTCTGTGACGTAGCCGCGGTGGCCGGCGTGGCCGTCCTCGCTGGCGAGGCGGACCTCACAGCAGGCGAAGAGGTCGTCGAGCCCCCCGGAGTGCGCCGCATCGCGGAAGCCGAGCAGGGTTCGGGCGGGGATGTTCCGCGCAGCGAAGCCGCGGCGAAGCAGGGCCAGAGGGGCGATGCCGATGCCGCCGCCGACGAGGATCGCGCCGGCGGCGCCCGGGGTCAGCTCGCGCGGCTCGGAGAAGGCGTTGCCAAGCGGTCCGTTGACCCAGACGGCCTCGCCCGGCTCGAGCTCGCAGAGGCGGTCGGTGCCCGGGCCGATTCCTTCAATCAGGAAGTCGAGGCGAACGCCCGTGGCCGACGGTCCCGTTTCGGCCACGGAGAGCGCCCGTGGCAGGAAGGGTCGCTGGGCGCGCTGCTCCCAGTGGCGCTCCGTGGCGAGCATGTAGAACTGGCCAGGGAGCGGCTCCGGTCCTCCCTCGTCCTTCAGCGAGAAGATGCGGTAGCCGCCGGAGGCCCGGCTCTCCGTCACCTCGCAGAGACGCCGCCCGAGCGGTGCGAGCTCAGGCATCCGCGTGCGCGGAGGGAGCGGCGATGCGGTGGATCTCCTGCAGCGAGCGGACCTCTGCCTCGCCCGCGACCTTGGCGGCGATCGCGCGCGCCGCCGCCGAAGCCCCGGTCATCGTCGTCACGCAGGGAATCCCGTGGCGGACCGCCGCGGTGCGGATCTCATAGCCGTCGGCGCGCGCGCCGGAGCCGGTCGGGGTGTTGATCACGAGGTCGCAGCGGCGCTCCCGGATCAGGTCGACGACGTGGGGCGAGCCCTCGGCCAGCTTGTTAATCGGGGTCACGGGCACGCCCATCGCCGAGATCGCCTGGGCCGTGCCACCGGTCGCGATCACCTCGAAACCGAGGTCGTGGAAGCGCGCGGCGAGCTGCGTAGCCGCGGGCTTGTCGGTGTCGGTGACGGTGATGAAGACCGAGCCCTCCGTGGGCAGCGAGACGCCGGCGGCCGCTTGGGCCTTGCCGAAGGCGGTCGGGAAGTCGGCGGCGATTCCCATCACCTCGCCGGTGCTCTTCATCTCCGGGCCAAGGACGGAGTCGGCGCCGGCGAAGCGGGCGAAGGGCAGAACCGCCTCCTTGACGCTGACGTGCCCCGCGGGCGTCTCGGCGAGGTCCTGGTCGGCGAGCTTCTCGCCCAGCATCAGGCGGGCGGCGAGCTTCGCCAGCGGCACGCCGGTCGCCTTCGAGACGAAGGGGACGGTGCGGGAGGCGCGCGGATTGGCCTCGATCACGTGCAGGCGGCCGCCGGCGACCCCGTACTGGATGTTGATCAGGCCGATCACGCCCAGCTCGAGCGCGATCTGCTTCGTCGTCGCCCGGATCTCCTCCAGCATCTCCTCGCCGAGGCTCATCGGCGGGATCACGCAGGCTGAGTCGCCGGAGTGGACCCCGGCCTCCTCGACGTGCTGCATGATCCCGGCGACGTGGACGTCCTCACCATCGGCGAGAGCGTCGACGTCGACCTCGATCGCGTTCTCGAGGAAGCGGTCGAGCAGCAGCGGGTGCTCCTGGTCGGCCTTGACGTGGGCCTTCAGATAGGCCTCGAGGTCCGCGGTCGAGTAACAGATCTCCATCGCCCGGCCGCCGAGCACGTAGGAGGGGCGAACGAGCAGCGGGAAGCCGACTTCCTCGGCGATCGTCGCCGCCTCCTCGGCCGAGAGAGCGGTTCCGTAGGGCGGGTGCTTGACGCCGAGCCGGCGCAGCAGGGCGCCGAAGCGGCCGCGGTCCTCGGCCAGGTCGATCGCGTCGACCGGGGTGCCGAGCAGCGGCACCCCCGCTTCCTCGAGGGCGCGGGCCAACTTCAGTGGCGTCTGGCCGCCGAACTGGACGATCACGCCCTGCGGGCGCTCCTGCTCGCAGACCGCGAGCACGTCTTCGGCGGTCAGCGGCTCGAAGTAGAGGCGATCGGAGGTGTCGTAGTCGGTCGAGACCGTCTCCGGATTGCAGTTGACCATCACCGCGTCGCGGCCGAGCTCGCGGGCGGTCATCGCCGCATGGACGCAGCAGTAGTCGAACTCGATCCCCTGGCCGATCCGGTTGGGCCCGGCGCCGAGGATCACGACCGAGTCGCGGTCGCCGCGGCGCACCTCGGAGGACGCGGCCGAGGGCCGCTCGTGAGCCGAGTAATAGTAGGGCGTCGCCGCCTCGAACTCGGCGGCGCAGGTGTCGACCGACTTGTAGGTGCGAACGAGGCCGTCGGTTCCGTCTCCGTCCCTGGCCAGCGCCCGCAGCTCGCGCAGGAACCAGCGGTCGACCAGGCAGCGCTCGTGCACCGCCTCGATCTCGATGCCCCGGCGGAACGCCTCGAGGATCAGGTCGAAGCGCTCCGGGCACGGCTTGGCGAGCAGCTCGAGCAGCTCCTCGTCGGCGGTGGGAACGTCGGGGGTCGAGTCGAGCTCGCGCGAGCGCAGGGCCTTGGCGAAGGACTCGCGGAAGGTCCGCCCGATCGCCATCACCTCACCGACGCTCTGCATATGGGTCGAGAGCCGTCCCTCGGCGCCGGGGAACTTCTCGAAGGCGAAGCGTGGGATCTTCGTCACCACGTAGTCGATCGTCGGCTCGAAGGAGGCGGGCGTGGCGCGGGTGATGTCGTTGGGAATCTCCTCCAGCGCGTAGCCGACCGCAAGCTTCGCCGCCATCTTGGCGATCGGGAAGCCGGTCGCCTTCGAGGCCAGCGCCGAGGAGCGCGAGACCCTTGGGTTCATCTCGATCACGACGATCTCGCCATCTCGAGGATTGACGCCGAACTGGACGTTGGAGCCGCCGGTCTCGACCCCGACGGCGCGGATCACGCGGATCGCCTGGTCGCGCAGCTCCTGGTACAGGGGGTCGGTGAGGGTCTGCGCCGGGGCGACGGTCACCGAGTCCCCGGTGTGGACGCCCATCGGGTCGACGTTCTCGATCGAGCAGACGATGACGACGTTGTCGTTGTGGTCGCGCATCACCTCGAGCTCGAACTCACCCCAGCCGATGACCGACTCCTCGACCAGGACCTGGTTGATCGGGCTGGCGGCGAGGCCCTCGGAGACGACCTGGCGCAGCTCGGTCTCGGTCTCCCCCACGCCGCCGCCCTGGCCGCCCATGGTGAAGGCCGGGCGGACGATCGCCGGCAGCGTGATGCGGTTTTCGGCCAGCGCTGCCTCGACCTCGCCTAGGCTCTCGACCGTCATCGACCAGGGGATGCGCAGGCCGGCCTCGGTCATCGTGCGGCGGAACTCCTCGCGGTCCTCGGCGCGGCGAATGGCGGCATGGTCGGCCCCGATCAGCTCGACGCCGAAGCGCTCCAGGGTGCCGTCCTCGTAGAGCGCCATCGCCAGGTTGAGCGCCGTCTGACCGCCGAGCGTCGGCAGCAGCGCGTCGGGGCGCTCCTTCTCGATGATCTGGGTCACCGGGCCAGGCAGCAGGGGCTCTATGTAGGTCGCGGTTGCGAACTCGGGGTCGGTCATGATCGTCGCAGGGTTCGAGTTGACGAGGACGACCTCGTAGCCCTCCTCGAGCAGGACCTTGCAGGCCTGTACCCCCGAGTAGTCGAACTCGGCGGCCTGGCCGATCACGATCGGGCCGGAGCCGATCAGCAGGATCTTCTCTATATCGGTGCGCTTAGGCATGTGCGAGCTCCAGGAAGCTGTCGAAGAGGTGGCGGGCATCGTGGGGCCCCGGGCCGGCCTCCGGGTGGTACTGGACCGTCGCTCCGGCCACGTCCTTCAGCACCAGGCCCTCGACCGTGCGGTCGTAGAGGTTGAGGTGGGAAAGCTCGGCGACGCCGAAGTCGGTCTCCCAGCGGACCGGCTCGTCGGCCTCGATCCGTGCCTCCCCGCCCGGTCCCTGGACGGCGAAGCCGTGATTCTGGGAGGTGATATCGATCTTCCCCGTGGCCAGGTCCTTGACCGGATGGTTGGCGCCGCGGTGGCCGAAGGGGAGCTTGAAGGTGTCGAGTCCGACCGCGCGGCAGAGCAGTTGGTGACCGAGGCAGATGCCGAAGAGCGGCCGCTTGCCGACCAGGTCGCGGACCGTTTCGACCACGTAGCCGAGCGCCGCCGGGTCGCCGGGCCCGTTGGCGAGGAAGACGATGTCCGGGTCCTCGGCCAGTACCTCCTCGGCGGAGCTGGTGCAGGGCAGCAGGGTGACGCGGCAGTCGCGCTCGCGCAGCTGCCGCACG
The DNA here is from genome assembly GCA_963807425.1 of uncultured Solirubrobacterales bacterium. Taxonomy (GTDB): domain Bacteria; phylum Actinomycetota; class Thermoleophilia; order Solirubrobacterales; family 70-9; genus VRUE01. The sequence goes on from CAWEBZ010000012.1 coordinate 113,715, forward strand.
ATGCTCAGCTTCACGCCGGTGTCGATGCCGACCACGTGCGGGCCGTCGCCCTCGAAGCGCACCGGCTCGGGCGGGGTCACGGTACGGGCGAGGTCGGCGCCGTCCATCGAAGGCTCGGCGGCGATCATCTCGCGTGCCTCGGCCTCGGAGATCTCTGCCCCGAAGATGCCTCCGCGCATCGCGCCACGGTCGCGGATCTGGCGGACGAGGGCACGGGTATCGACGCCGCCGATTCCCGCCACGCCACAGTCGCCGAGCCAGTCGAGCCAGCCGCCCTCGGCGGTGGCGACGTCCTCGCCGTTCTTCGCCTCGCGCATCACCACGCCACGGGCGTGGATGCGGTCGGACTCCATCGCCGCGGCGGAGACGCCGTAGTTGCCGATCAGCGGGTAGGTGAAGACGATGATCTGGCCCGCGTAGGAAGGGTCAGTGACCGACTCCTGGTAGCCGGTCATCGCCGTGTTGAAGACGACCTCGCCGGTGACCGGCTCGGGATGGCCGCAGGAGAGCCCGTCCAAGCGGGTGCCGTCCTCGAGCAGGAGGTATGCGGCGCTCACGCCGCCACTCCCATCGAGAAAGACCGCAATCTGTAGGCGACCTGGCCGCCGGCGATCGTCACCAGCACCCGTCCCTGCAGCTTGCGGCCGGCGCACCAGGAGTTGGCGGAGCGGCTCTCGTAGCCGTCCTCGCCCACGGTCCACTCGGTGCTGAGATCGCAGAGGGCGACGTTGGCCTCGCTGCCAGGGGCCAGGGTCGGGCGCTCCAGCCCAAAGGGCGGGGCGCCACCGGCCATGCGCTCGACCACGAGGCCGAGATCGAGCACTCCCGGCAGGACGAGCTCGGTGTGGAGCGCCGCGAAGGCGGTCTCGAGTCCCGTCACGCCCATCGCCGCCTGCTCGAAGGGAACTTCCTTTTCCTCCGGCGCGTGGGGCGCGTGGTCGGTCGCGATGCACTCGACCGTGCCGTCGCGCAGACCCTCGAGCAGTGCCTGGCGGTCGGCCTCCGTGCGCAGCGGCGGGTTCATCTTGAAGCGATGGGGGTCGAGGCTACGTACCTCCTCGTCGGTGAGGCAGAGGTGGTGCGGGCTGGCCTCGGCGCTGATCTGCACGCCGTTTGCCTTGGCGGCACGCACCGCGTCGACCGACTCGGCGGCCGAGAGGTGCTGGACGTGGATACGAGCCTGCTCGTAGGCGGCGAGGGCGGCATCGCGGGCGATCATCGTCGACTCCGAGACCGAGGGCACACCGGCGAGGCCGAGCGCCGCCGAGACGGCGCCCTCGTGCATGACGCCGTCGCCCGACAGCTCTGGATCCTCCTCGTGGAGGGCGATCGTGCCGCCGCAGAGGCGCTGGTACTGGAGCGCGCGGCGCATGATCCGGGCGCTGGCGATCGGCAGGCCGTCGTCGGAGAATCCGACCGCGCCCGCCTCGCGCAGTTCGACCATCTCGGTCAGCTCCTCCCCCCTCATCCCCTGTGTGACCGTGGCGAGGAAGCCGACCGGAACCGAGGCATCGGCTCGTGCCTGCTCACGCAGGGCAGCGACATCGGCGGCGGTCGAGACCGGCGGCTCGGTGTTCGCCATCGCGAGGATGCCGCAATACCCACCGGCCGCTGCGGCACGGGTGCCGGTTTCGACGTCCTCCTTGTGCTCGTGGCCGGGAGTACGAAGGTGGACGTGCGGGTCGAAGAAGGCGGGGAAGGCGTGCAGTCCCTCTGCCTCGACGACCTCGGCGCCGTCGACCGTGGCCGCGCCCGGTGCGGCCAGCTCGGCGATCTTGCCGTCGCGGATCACGACGTCGTGATTGCCGTCGATCCCGGCGCCTGGATCGAGCAGCGTCGCACCGCGCAGGATCAGGTTCGCCCTCTCGCCCGGGCGCGCATCAAGTGAAGCGGTGAGGCTCATGCCGGCTGTCCTATCGGAGTCGGCCTCGAGGCGCCTTTACCTTCGGCCAGTGGCGCCGAGCCCTCGCCGCCGGTGAGCAGCTCGTAGAGGATCGCCATCCGCACCATCAAGCCGGCGCCAACCTGGTCGACGATCAGCGACTGGGGCGAGTCGATCACCTCGCCCGAGAGCTCGACCCCGCGGTTGACCGGTCCCGGGTGCATCAGCAGCTGCCTCGGTCCGAGCCGGCGCGAGTCGATCTGGAAGCAGGCCGCGTACTCGCGCAGCGAGGGGACGAAGCTCTCCTGCATCCGCTCGAGCTGCATCCGTAGCGAGTAGACGACATCCGCCTCACCAAGCCGGTCGAGCGAGTGCGAGACCTCGCAGCCCAGCGCCTCGATCCCGCGCGGGATCAGGGTCGGAGGCCCGCAGACGACGACCTCGGCTCCCATCCGCTGGAAGGCGATCAGGTTGGAGCGGGCGACGCGGCTGTGGAGGACGTCGCCGACGATCCAGATCCGCTTGCCCTCCAGCGCGCCGATGCGGCGACGCAGGGCGAAGACGTCCAGCAGCGCCTGACTCGGGTGCTCGTGCTTGCCGTCGCCGGCGTTGATCACGGCGGCCCCGGTCCAGCCGGCGACGAGGTGGGCCGCTCCGGCATGGGGATGGCGGATCACGATCGCTGCCGGGTCGTAGGCGGAGAGGGTCGCGACCGTGTCCTTCAGCGACTCCCCCTTGTCGACCGAGGAGCCGGCGGCCTTGACCGAGACGAGGTCGGCCGAGAGGCGCTTGGCGGCAAGCTCGAAGGAGGAGCTGGTGCGGGTGCTCGACTCGTAGAAGAGGGTGACCACGGTGCGGCCGCGCAGGGTCGGGACCTTCTTGATGTCGCGGCGGCCGACCTCGGCGAAGCTCTCGGCCCGGTCGAGGATCGCCTCGATCTCCTCGCGGGAGAGATGGTCGATCGCGAGCAGGTGCTTCATGCGCCCACCTCCGCCTCGCGGGCGGACGAGATCGCCACCTCGTCGACCTCGTCGACTTCCTCCAGCCTTACGTTGACCCGCTCGCCCTGCGCCGTCGGCAGGTTCTTGCCGACGTAGTCGGGACGGATCGGCAGCTCGCGGTGGCCCCGGTCACAGAGCACCGCCAGCTGTACCCGGCGCGGACGGCCGTAGTCGAAGAGGGCCTCGATCGCGGCTCGCACGGTGCGTCCGGTGAAGAGCACGTCGTCAACGAGGACGACGGTGCGCCCGGAGAGGTCGAAGTCGATGTGGGAGGCGTGGACGACGGGCTGGGAGGAGGGCGCCTTGACCCCGACGTCGTCGCGATAGAAGGAGATGTCGATGTCGCCGATCGGCACCTCGGCACCGGTCAGCTCGCTGAGCTGCGTGTGCAGGCGGCGAGCAAGCAGGGCACCGCGCGTGTGAATGCCGACGATCGCCAAGCCCTCGGCATCCGGGTTCTTCTCGGCGATCTCATGGGCGATCCGGCGCAGCGTTCGCCTCAGATCGTCGCGCTCGAGCACGACCTTCTCGCTCAACTCTTGCTCCTTACTGGCCTCTCGGGACCGGGTTAAAGGACGCCCCGAGGCTAGCAGTCCTCGCGGCGCTCGCGGGCGCCGTTGGGCACGAGAACGGGCTCGCCCCGCTCCGGAAACGGAATCTCGATCAGGTCGAAGTCGCGGGGGGCGAGCGTCGGCTCGTAGACCTCGCGTGCCTCCTCCAGGACCGCCCCGACGTGGTAGCGCGAGGAGATGTGGACCAGGGCGAGCAGCTTGACTTCGGCCTCGCGAGCTACGGCCGCGGCCTGGCCGACGGTCGAGTGGCCGGTGTCCGCCGCCCGCTGCGCCTCTTCCTCTGAGAAGCTGGCGTCGTGGACGAGCAGCTCGGCTCCCCGCGCGGCCTCGACCGTGGTCTTGCAGGGAGCGGTGTCGCCCGTGATCGCAACAGTGCGTCCTGCGCGCGCCTCTCCCATCACCTGCTCTGGCCGGACCGGTCCGGCCGAGCCCTCGACCTCCTCGCCGCGCTGCAGGGCGGCGAAGGCGGGGCCTTCGGCAACGCCCAGGCGCTTGGCCGTCTCCGGGTCGAAACGGCCGGGCCGTTCCTCCTCGACCAGGACGTAGCCGTTGGCGCGCATGCTGTGCTCGACCGCGAAGGCGCGCACCTCCGCCCCGTCGTGAGGGACGGCGTCTCCGGGGTCCATTTCGACCAGCTCCAGCTCGAACCCGGTGCGGCCGATCACCCGGCTCAGGGTCTTGAACAGGTCGTGCAGGCCGCGCGGGCCGTAGACGGTGAGCGGCTCCTGCCGGTCGGTCAGGTCGAAGGTCTTCATCAGGCCGGGCAGGCCGAGGATGTGATCGGCGTGGAAATGCGTCAGGTAGATCTCATCCACCTGGACCAGGCCGAGTGAGCGCTGCAGCTGGCGCTGGGTCCCTTCCCCGCAGTCGAACATCAGCCGCTTTCCTCCTCGTGCCACGAGCACGCTCGCGGTCGAGCGCCGTGCCGAGGGCACCGAGCCGCCGGTGCCGAGGAAGATCACCGAGAGATCCATGGGTCGCGAGCCTACGCGACATGGGCGTCACTCAGCCGAAGATAGACTGGCCTTTCTGCGCCCGTAGCTCAGCTGGATAGAGCGCCGCCCTCCGGAGGCGGAGGTCACAGGTTCGAATCCTGTCGGGCGCGTCTTTCGGTCCCCATAGGGCGATCATCCATTCTTGAGCCGTGCGCGCCACACGTCGCGATCGAACAGCGCCGGCTCAGTTGTCGCGAGGAATCGCTCGAGCACGGCTACGAACCGCTCCGGAGCCTCGACCTGGGGCAAATGGCCCACGCCATCGAAGATCTCGAGCTGGCTGCCAGGGAGCGCGTCATGAGCGGATCTGCCGTGCCCGACCGGAATGATCGGGTCGCGCGAGCCCCAGACGATCAGTATCGGCAGGGTGTCGGCGAGGTAGAGCCGATCGCCGGCGGCGACGCGCTGGCCGCGGGTGCCGACGACGGAGCGGAGAGTGGCGAGAAAGGCGGCGCGGCGCTCGGGCTCGACCAAGGACGAATACCCGCGCACGACCTCGGCGACGTCGGCGCTCGGACGCACCCCAACCGCCTTCAGGCGTCCCAGCACCGACCCGGCGCGCTGGCCGAGTCCCGCGGTCACCGCGATGAACCGGTTGGCCCCGGGGAGCGCCGCCGCGCGCAGGATCGGACTGACCTCCGGCCCTAGGCCTCCGCTGGAGACCAGGATCAGCCGCTCGACCATCTCTGGGAACTGGTAAGCGAACTGCATCGCGATACCGCCGCCCAGCGAGTGGCCGACCAGAGTGGCGCGCTCATGGCCGAGGTTGAGCAGAAGGTCCCGGAGTCCGGCAGCCAGGGATCCGAGCGAGTAGTCGTTCCCCGGTGCCGACGCACCGTGGCCCGGAAGGTCGGGGGCGATCACGGTGTGGGTGCGGCCGAGCGGCTCGATCACCGCCTGCCAGTTCTCGCAACTGCCTGCCATGCCGTGGACCAGGAGCAGGGCAGGACCCGAGCCGGCCTCGGCGTAGATGACCGAGCGACCATGAACCGTTGCCGTCTTCGTCTCGACCTCGTCCATGTTCCAATACTGTCGCGCCTGTGACGGACGCGCCACGAGACACTCGCCCGCCGCGTGGAGCGCTGGCCGTCATTGCAGTCGGGCTGCTTGCCTGCATCTTCGCGGCGCTGCTGAGCACCGACAAGCCGCTAGGCGCGGCCACGCTGGAATGGGTAGAGGAATCGTCGCTGCCCGATCCCAAGCCGGCGGCGATTCCGGGCGGCGGCGAGATGACGCTGTCGAACGCCGCCATCCGCTCCACCGAACCCAACGCCGGCGACTACACGCTCTTCCGAAGCTCGGCGCTGCTGACGATCGACGCCGGCTCGGCGGTAGGGCAGGGGCGGTTGCGCTGCACGATCGCGGTGCCCAAGCGGACGATCATCGCCAAGACCCAAAAGAGCCGAGCCTCATATCCCCGCTCCAGCGAGAACCTGGCGGACCAGGAAATACACGACACGTCCCTGATCGAATTCAGCTCCCACAGCACCGACCTGGCATCGGTGGAAATCGGAGACGTGCTCGGCACGCGCTACACCCGTGAACCCGGAATCGTCGTCGAGTGGCCACCCTTCCGGATCGGTCGCCAGACATGGCAACTGGGCTTGCCCGCCGGGCGGCCGCAGGAGCCGCTGCGACTGCCCTTCATCTCGATCTGGCGCACCACCGTCACCCCCGCCGCCCGCATCTCCTGCACGATTGAGACCGCAGCAGGCTCGGCGACGGTCCACACAGCCGGCGCCCTCTCCAGCTAGGGGGCGACGAGGAGCTCAGGCCCCTCGATGCCTTTGCCGACCTTGTTCAGCTTTGGGTTGGCGGGGGCGCTTTGCATGCGGTTTGCGGACAGCGGCGCGCACATCGCCACCGCGTCGTCGAGCTCGAGGTCAGGCCGCAACCAGGCCGCCTCTGCCTCGGGGCTGGGCAGGATCGCCGGCATTCGGTCGTGCACCTGGGCGACCAGCTCGTTCGGCGTCGTGGTGACGATCGTGCAGCTATAGAGCCAGCCGCCGTCGAAGCCACGGTCATCTTCGTCCTGCCACTCCTTGCGCGTGCAGACGCCGGCGAAGGCGAAGGGTTCTCCCCCGTCGACCGTGAAGCGCCAAGGCTGTCGCGGCTGCTTCGGGTCCTCTGCCTTCATCCACTCGTAGAAGCCGTCGGCGACGATCAAGCAGCGGTGGCGGAACTTGCCGACCAGCGGCGAGTAAGCGCGGCTCGAGGTGAGGTTCTCGGCCTTGGCGTTGATCATCTTGTAGCCGACTTTGAGGTCCTTGGCCCAGCGCGGCACCAGCCCCCAGCGCATCAGCCGCGCCTCGCGCTCGCCCTGCGCCGCCTCCTCCGGATCGGGCGAGGAGCGGATCGTCAGCACCTCCTGGCTGGGTGCGACGTTGAAGCGCCCCATCCCCGATTCGGCTTTCTTCACACGCTCCGCCGTCGGCGGTGGAGCGTTCCCTTCCGAGTTTCGCTCCAGCGCCTTCTCCAGCTCGACCTGGAAGCGGTCGGCGATCGTTTTCGTGTCTTTGGCAGTGACCGTGAAGCGCCCGCACATGGGCTTCAGCGTAGCCGGGCGAGCAGCGCTACTCCGGGGCGATCAGCTCGACGGTTGGGAAGTAGGTGCGGTAGCGGGTTGCATCACGGGTGAGCAAGCGCAAACTGGCGACCGCTGCGTGCGCGCCGATGAAAAAATCGGGAAGGGGCGCGAGTTTGGAACCGCCCCGCTGCTTGTATGCGGCGAAGGCCCGGCCGGCCAAGAAAGCGGCCGGCCAGGGGATCGGGATGAGCTCGACGCCCCTCACGGCGAGCGCCTGCTGACAGGCCTCGGCCGTGGTGTAGCCGATCGAGATCTCTGCAAAGACAATCTGGTCGACGAAGACGGGCCCCTCGTCGAGAGCGTCGATCAATGCCTCATGCGACCAAGGAGCCCAGTATGGGTCCTCGGCCACGATGTCGATCAGGACATTGGAGTCAACGAGGGTCGCCGCCACCCTCCTCCAAGTGCCCGGTGCCCCAATCCTCTCCCCGGGTCAGCCTCATGATCTCCTCGGTCGTCATCGTGAAGTTCTTCCCCGATTCGCGCAGGTGCCTGACCACCTCCTCGCCCCGTCTTCGCCCGCCGCGCGATCTGCGAACGCGAACTCCCTCGTCGTCCGAAACGAATTCCACCTCGGTGCCGGGCAAGAACCCGAAGGCATCCCGGATCTCCTTGGGGATCGTCACCTGGCCCTTGCTGGTGATCTTCGACATGAAGTAAGAGTAACACCGGTAATACTCTTACTTTGCCGGGCGCGCCTCCGGGTTGCTTCGGTACCAGTCCAGGGTGCCGCGCAGCCCCTCACTCAGCTCGGTTTGGGCACGCCAGCCGGTCAGCTCGCGCAGCTTGGTCGAGTCGACGTACTGGCGGTCGATCTCGCCGTCCGGCGTGCCGCTGCCCTGGAAGTCGGGGTCGATGCCGGTTCCGGCTGCCTCGGCGATCAGCTCGACCACCTCGCGGACAGAGTGCGGCCGCTCGCCGCCGGCGTTGAAGGCCTCTCCCCTGGCTCCGTTGCCGCCCAGCGCCTCGGCGATCGCCAGATAGGCCGAGACGGCGTCGTCGACGTGGAGGAAGTCCCGCTCCGGGCTGCCGTCGGAGCGGATCAGCGGCCGGCGGCCATCGAGGACCGCGACCACGGTCTCGGGGATCAGGCGGGAGAAGTTGAGGTCGCCGCCGCCGTAGATGTTGGCGAAGCGGGTCACCGCAATCGGCAGGCCGTAGGCGTGCGCATAGCTGCGGGCGATGACGTCGGCAGCGGCCTTGCTGGCGTCATAGGGGTAGGCGGCACGCAGCGGAAACTCCTCCCGGTAGGGCAGATCCGGACTGGCGCCGTATGCCTTGTCGGAGGAAGCGAAAACGACCCGCTCCACGCCCCGGGCACGGCAGGCCTCGAAGACGTTCCAGGCGCCGCGCACGTTGACCTCGAAGGTCTCTGCCGGCGAGGAGCTGGCGACGCCGACGATCGTCTGCGCCGCGAGATGGAAGACCGAGTCGCAGCCGGCTATCGCCGCCTCGACCGCCTCCGCGTCGCGGAGGTCGGCCTCGGCCAGCTCGACCTCATCGCGGATGCCGAGCAGGTCGAGGCCGGAGCGGCGGGGACCGCCGACGTCGGCGGTACGCGGATCGGGCCGGTCGAGGACTCGCACGGCACCGCCCTGCCCGAGCAGGGCGCCGGCCAGGTGCGAGGCGACGAAGCCGTGGCCACCGGTGACGAGAAAGCGCTTCATCGTGCTTCCACCTCGGGCGCCGCCCAGACGCGCCAAGGCGCCTCGCCGCTAGTCCAGAGGTCGTCGAGCACGACAGCGTCCTTGTAGGTGTCCATGCAGTCCCAGAAGCCCTCGTGCCGGTGGGCGAGCAGCTGCCCGCCGGCGGCAAGCCGCTCCATCGGCTCGCCCTCCAGCACGCTCTCCTCGTCCAGGTAGTCGAGCACGCCGGGTTCGAAGCAGAGGAAGCCGCCGTTGATCCAGTGCTCGCTGCGGGGCTTCTCGACGAAGCCCTCGACGCGCCCGTCCCGGCCGAGTTTTGCGACGCCCCACTGCAGGGCTGGGCGAACAACGGTGACCGTCGCAAGGGCGCCGTGAGAGCGGTGGAATCCGAGCAGCGCCTCCAGGTCGACGTCGGCGACGCCATCGGCATAGGTCGCGCAGAATGGCTCGCCGTCGAGGCGCTCGGCAAGCCGGGCGATCCTGCCGCCCGTCGGCGTGTCGAGCCCTGTGTCGACACACTCGACCTCCACCCCGCCGGGCCAACGCTCGCTCTCGACGAACTCCTCGACCATCTCGCCGAGGTACCCGGTAGCGAGCACGAAGCGCTTGAACCCCTGGGCTGCGTAGATGCCGATCACGTGCCAGAGGATCGGTCGCCCGCCGATCTCTACCAGCGCCTTGGGCACCGTCTCGGTGCGCTCACGCAGCCTGGTCCCACGCCCTCCGCAGAGGATCACCACCGGAGGCTTCATCAAAGCTCTGTGCCCCCTATGGGGTGCTGAATGCTTCAGCCACCCGCAACGGCTGGGAGGATGGTGACCTCGGCGCCGTCGTCGATCTGCGTGTTGAGACCGTCCTGGAAGCGGATGTCCTCCCCGCTGACGTAGACGTTGACGAAGCGGCGCAGATCGCCGTCCTGGGTGATCCTCGCGCGCAGGTCGCCGTGCGCCTCGAAGACGGCGTCGAGCACCTCGCCGACGGTGGAGCCGGCAACCTCGAGCTCGGCCTCCCCCCCGGTCGCTGCTCGCAGCTGGGTCGGGATCTTCACGGTGACTGGCATCAGACGGCTACCTCCTGACGAAACTCGGCCTCGAAGCTGTTGAGGTCGGGGTCGATCTCGTGCATCTGGAACCTATCGCGCGTCGCGTCGAGCGTCTTCAGACCCTCGCCCGTGATGTAGACGACCACACGCTCGCCAGAGCCGATGTCGCCGCGCTCGGCGAGCTTGGCGAGCACCCCGATGGTCACCCCGCCGGCGGTCTCGGTGAAGATCCCGGTCGTCTCCGCCAGCAGGCGGATCGCGTCGCGGATCTCCTCGTCTGTAACCGAGTCGATGGCGCCATTGGTCTTGCGGGCGTGCTCGACCGCGTAGGGGCCGTCGGCCGGGTCGCCGATCGCCAGGCTCTTGGCGATCGTCTCGGGCCGCTGCGGCTTGCAGACGTCCCAGCCTTCGGCGAAAGCGGTGGCGACCGGGCTGCACCCCTCCGCCTGGGCACCGTTGAAGACCGGCTGCTGGCCGCTGAGGAGCCCGAGGTCGAGCCACTCCTGGAAGCCGCGGCCGACCTTGGTGAACAGCGAGCCCGAGGCGATCGGGCAGACGACGCGGTCGGGCAGCTCCCAGCCGAGCTGCTCTGCGGTCTCGTAGGCGAGCGTCTTCGAGCCCTCCGCGTAATAGGGGCGGAGGTTGACGTTGACGAAGGCCCAGGGCCGGGTTTCGGCGAGCTGTGTGCAGAGGCGGTTGACGTCGTCGTAGTTGCCGCGGACGCCGACCAGGTTGGTCCCGTAGACGCCCGTGGCGAGCAGCTTCTGCTCCTCGAGGTTGGCCGGGACGAATACGTATGAATCGAGCCCGGCAGCGGCGGCGTGGGCGGCGACCGCGTTGGCGAGGTTGCCGGTCGAGGCGCAGGCGACGGTGTCGAAGCCGAGCTCGCGGGCCTTGGCGACCGCAACCGCGACGACGCGGTCCTTGAAGGAGTGGGTCGGGTTGGCGGCATCGTTCTTGATCCAGAGCTCGGCGTCGAGACCGAGTCGCTCGGCGAGGCGATCGGCCCGCAGCAGCGGGGTCAGGCCGGGCTCCAGCGGATCGCCAGGGCGACCCTCGAAGGGCAGGAAGTCGGCGTAGCGCCAGATCCCCTGCGATCCCGCCTGGATCCGCCGCTTGGTCTCGGCCGGGTCGAAGGCGGAGTGATCGTAGGTCACTTCCAGCGGGCCAAAGCAGTTGTCACAGGCAAAGTGGGCGGCCAGCTCGTAGGTCGCCCCGCACTCCTTGCACTTCAAGCTCTCGATTGACATCCGATCTCTCTTTCCGTCGCCTAACGAAAAAACCTCCGCCTGTGGGGGAGGTCCGAATCGGAGTCTTCCCCACATCTTCCAGGCCTTTCACATGACCTGCTGGAGTTGGCACCTCCCCTCGGACCGTTGGTCCGAGGTGGTTGCCGGGGCTTCAATGGGCCAGTCCCTCCACCCCTCTAGATGTGGCGCTTATGTTGGGAGAACCTTACCAGGGGGGTTTCCGGTCACGATTGAGATGGGTCACGGTTAACCTTCTGCTCACCATGCCCGTCACGCCCGACGACAAGATCGGCCAGAGCGATGCCGAACCTTCCGAAGCCGAGGCTACGTCGGGCTACCCGGCGCGGCGAGCTGACCCCTCAAGCATCCCAGGCTGAGCCGCGGGCGCCTCGCGTCGAGCAAATCGACGCCGCAGGGCTGCGCTGGATCAACATCGAGCGGCCCGGTGCCCTCGAGCGGACCTGGATCGAGGAGCACTTCGACTTCCACGCCCTCGACCTCGAGGACGTCCTCTCGCGCAACCAGCGGCCGAAGATCGACGTCTACGACGACTACCTCTTCATCGTCCTCCACTTCCCGGTCTTCGACCCGGCCGCCGGGCGCCTGGGAACCGGCGAGCTCGACCTCTTCGTCGGCCCCGGCTACGTGGTGACGATCCCCAACCAGCCGCTGCAGCCGGTCGAGTACCTCTTCGAGCGCTGCCGGGCGAAGGAGGAGCTGCGCGAGCAGCTCTTCTCACGCGGCTCCGGCTACCTGCTCTACCGCCTGGTCGACGACAGCTTCGACTACTGCTTCCCGATGCTGCGCAAGATCGGCAACAAGCTCGACGCGCTCGAGGACGACATCTTCGAGGGACGCTCGGAGGAGGTCGTGCGCGACATCTCCAACGTCAAGCAGGAGATCATCAACTTCCGCAAGGTGATCCGTCCGCAGCGGCCCGTCCTGCGCGATCTCGAGAAAGTGAAGCAGCGCTACCTCGCCACCGACCTCGATCTCGAGATCTACTTCGACGACATCGTCGATGCGCACGAGCGGATCTGGGACATGCTCGAGAACTACAAGGAGGTCGCCGAGGCGCTCGCCGAGACCAACGAGTCGGTGATCTCGCACCGCGTCAACGACATCCTCCGGGTGCTGACCTCGATCAGCGTGATCGTCCTGCCGCTGACCCTGATCGCCAGCATTTGGGGCGCCAACGTCCATGTGCCCGGGGAGGGCGACACCACTGCCTTCTGGATACTGCTCGGCGCGATGGTGGCGATGCTGGTCGCGATGGTCGCCTACTTCCGCCGTCGCGGCTGGCTGTAGCCTCCGCGCCCCGTGGCAAATTTCCGCATCTGGGCGCCATGGCGCCTCGCCTACGTGAAGGACGCTTCCAAGGACATCGAGGACGAGTGCGTCTTCTGCGCCAAGCCGGCAGCAGGGGATGATGAGGCGAGCCTGATCGTCCACCGCGGCGAGAGCTGCTTCGTCATCCTCAACCTCTACCCGTACACCAACGGCCACCTGATGGTCGCTCCCTTCGGGCACATCGGGCGGATCCAGGACCTGCCGGCGGAGACCGTGGCGGAGATGATGTCGCTGGCACAGCGGGCGATGAGCCGACTGGAAGAGGTCTACGACCCTCACGGTTACAACGTCGGCTTCAACCAGGGCCGTGTCGCTGGTGCCGGGGTCGAGCACCACATCCACCTCCACGTCGTCCCGCGCTGGGGCGGCGACACCAACTTCATGCCGGTGATCGCCGACACCAAGGTGATGCCGCAGACCCTCGAGCAGAGCTACGAGGCTCTGAAAGGAGTGTTTTGACCGACCAGCCGACCCTGGCGCCCCCTGGGATCTTCAAGGCCTACGACATCCGCGGCCTCTACGGGTCCGAAATGGACGAGACGACCGCGCACGCGATCGGCCGCGCCTTCGCCCGGGTGCTGGCGCGGCTGCGGGGCAAGCAGCCGGCGGAGCTGCGGGTCGGGCTCGGTCGCGACATGCGCCTGACCGCGCCGGAGATGGCGGCAGAGCTGCGCGACGGCCTGATCTTCGAGGGGGCCACGGTGCTCGACGCCGGCATGGTCGCCACCGAGATGCTCTACCACCTGGTCGGGTCGCGCGACCTCGATGGCGGTGCGATGGTGACCGCCTCGCACAACCCGAAGGCCTACACCGGCGTCAAGCTGGTCCGCGAGGGTGCGCTCGCCCTCTCGGGCGATGCCGGGATCGGCGACGTGCGGCGTGAGATCGAAGCAGGGCTCGGGCACGCCCCCGGCGGCGGCTCCTTCGAGGAGATCGACATCTGGGACGAGTACCGCGCCCATGCCCTCTCCTTCGTCGACTCGGAGAAGGTGAAGCCGATGAAGGTCGTCGTCGATGGCGGCAACGGGATGAGCGGTCCTATGGTAGGGCCGATCCTGCACGGGCTCGGCCTCGAGCTCGAGGAGATGTACCTCCAGCCCGATGGCGAGTTCCCCGACCACGAGCCGAACCCGCTGCTGGAGGAGAACCGGCGGATGATCATCGAGCGGGTGCGATCGACGGGTGCCGACCTGGGGATCGCCTGGGACGGCGACGCCGACCGCTGCTTCTTCATCGACGGCAGCGGCGAGTTCTGCGACGGCGACTTCATCTGCGCGCTGCTCTCCCGCGCCGCCCTCGTCAAGAGCCCCGGCGCGACGATCCTCTACGACCCGCGCTCGAGCCGCGCCGTTCCCGACCTGGTCGCAGCCGAGGGAGGCCGCTCGGCGCTCTCCCGGGTCGGCCACGCCTTCTTCAAGGAAAGAATGCGAGAGGAGAACGCGGTCTTCGGTGGCGAGGTCTCCGGCCACTACTACTTCCGCGACTTCTGGTGCGCCGACTCGGGCACGATCCCGGCGCTGCTGATGCTCGAGCTGCTCTCGGTCGACGGCCGCAGCCTCTCCGAGCTGATGGCGGAGTTTCGCTCGCGCTACTTCATCTCCGGCGAGATCAACTCCGAGGTCGCCGACCCGGAGGCGAAGATGGCCGAGATCGGCGAGCGCTACAGCGACGGCGAGCAGACCCACCTCGACGGGATATCCGTCGACTACCCCGACTGGCACTTCAACGTCCGCCCCTCCAACACCGAGCCCCTCTTGCGGCTCAACCTCGAGTCGCTGATCTCGCGCGAGGACATGGAGCAGAAGCGGGACGAGGTCCTGGGGTTGATACGGGCGTGAGCCTGACGCCGGAGCTGGCGCTCTGCAAAGCCGAAGACGCCGGCATCCAGCGCCTCCGCATCCCCACCCCGTTCGCCGTCGGGCGGGTCAACTGCTACCTGCTCGAGGACGAGCCCCTGACCCTGATCGACACCGGGCCCAACTCCGGCAAGGCACTGGACGAGCTGCAGTCCCAGCTGGCCGAGCGCGGGCACTCGATCGACGACCTCGAGCTGGTCATCGTCACTCATCAGCACATCGACCACCTCGGCCTGGTCGAGATCGTCGTCCAGCACTCCGGCGCTGAGGTGGCGGCGATCGGCGTCGCCGCCGAGCGCCTGGCCAACTTCGACGAGGACGCCGAGGCCGAGGATCGCTTCGCCGTCGAGCTGATGCTGCGCAACGGCATCCCCGAGGAGGTGACGGTGGCGCTGCGCAGCGTCTCGCGAAGCTTCCGCGGCTGGGGATCGCACGTGGCGGTGACGAAACCGCTCGCCGACGGGGAGGAGCTCGCCTTTCGCGACCGCACCCTGCAGGCGATCCACCGCCCCGGCCACAGCCCCTCCGACACGGTCTTCTGGGACGAGGAGCGGCGCATCCTGATTGCCGCCGACCACCTGATCGCCCATATCTCCTCCAACCCACTGATCAGCCGGCCGCTGGATGGATCCGAACGTCGCCCCCAGGCGCTGGTCACCTACATCGAGTCGATGAAGAAGACGAGGGAGATGCCGGCGGAGATCGTTCTCTCCGGCCACGGCGACCCGATCGTCGATCACGTCGCCCTGATCGACGACCGCCTGGTCAAGCACGAGCGTCGCAAGGAGAAGATCTTCGGGCTGATCGCCGAGCAGCCGCGCAGCGGCTACGAGCTGGCGCAGGCGCTCTGGGGCAACGTCGCCGTCACCCAAGCCTTCCTCACCCTCTCCGAGGTGATCGGCCACGCCGACCTGCTCGTCAACGAGGGCCGCATCCGCGAAGCCGACGACGGAGAGGTGATCCGCTACGAGGCGACCGGGTAGTAAGCACCGCCCCGCCAAGAAGCGGATGCTCAGTTGCGGCTACTGAGAAGCCCCGCCGTCCACCTCTCAAGATGGAGGCGTCACCGAGGAGGGAGCGCGGAGCTACTTAGGCGCTGCCAGACGGAGGCCCACGAGGCGGGTTTGTGTGAGCTAGTCATCACCAGGACGTTCGGCCTGACGCTGGGCGCGGCAGTCCAAGGGTTCCCTGACGAACTTGCGCGCAAACCACTCAATGAACGCCCAGTAGACATGGTCAGCGAGACTGACAACCAGGATTACGGCCAGGACGATCAGGACCACGCCGAGCGATGGCTCATCCATGCGGCAAGGGTAACCCCAGGCCATGTTGACCTTGCTGGCGTACTCCTGGAGCTCGGGGTCGTCGCGCCAGGGCTTTGTCGATCTCCTCGTAGGCCTAACTCGCACTACTCTGCACGAGTGCCGGCACACCCCCGCGTCCTGATGAGTGGCGCACCGACTGGCGCACCAGATCTGAATGTCGGCCAAAATCCGCTCTAGAAAGCTGAGGAAGTCCGCCAAGAAGCGGATGCTGATCATCGTCAACCCCTACGCGACGACGGTGTCGGACCGGCTGAAGAATCTGGTCGTTTACGCGCTGCAGGGGCGCTATGAGGTGGAAACGGTCACCACGGAGGCGCAGAATCACGCAACCGAGATCGGTCGCGAGGTGCGCGACCACGGCTACGACATCGTCGTCGCCTTCGGCGGCGACGGGACCCTGAACGAGGTGGTCAACGGGCTCGCCGGAACCGACGTGCCGGTATCGGTGCTGCCGGGCGGGTCGACCAACGTCGTCTGTCGCACGCTGGGGATCCCCAACGACGTCGTCGACGCGACCGAGCATCTGCTGGCGGTGGCTGACGAGTGGACGCCGCGCCGGATCGACCTCGGCAAGGTCGACGACCGCTACTTCGTCTTCTCCTGCGGCGTCGGCATCGACGCGACCGTGGTCAAGCGGGTCGACGCCCACCCGAAGCTGAAGTCGCGGGTCGGTCCCTATTACTACAGCTGGGCGGCGATCTCGGCCTTCTACCGCAGCTACCTCTACAACGCGGTCAAGCTGCGGGTCGAGATCGAGGGCCGCGACCCGGTCGAGGGGATCACCGCCCTCGCCCAGAACTCCGATCCCTTCACCTACTTCGCCCGGCGCCCGGTGCGGGTCTGCGAAGGGGTCGAGTTCGACGATGGCACGCTCTCGGTCGGAGTGCTGAAGCGCGCGGCTCAGCGCGACATGCCGACCCTGATGAGGCGTCTCCTGAGCGAGCGCCGGGCCGGCGCCGGCCATCGCCAGATCGCCCACTTCGAAGACGTGCTCGAGGCCACCGTCGCCTCGGTCTCGGAGACCAAGGACGGGACGCACCGGCCCTTCCCGGTCCAGGTCGACGGCGACTACATCGGCGAGCGGCTGCGGGTGGTGCTGAGCGTCGCCCCCGGCGAGCTGACGATCGTCGCCTGAGGCTCAGGTCGCGGGCCGCCGCCAAAGGGAGCCTGGCCGCTGAGGACCGTGTTGAGTGCCGCCCGTGCCGCTTTCTGCCGGCCGACCTGATCACGGCGCTGCAGCGAGTAGATGCCCACCCGGAGCGCATAGCGGAGGGCTAGTGCCCAGCGATAGTCGGATGCCAGCTCGGGGAAGTGCTTGCGGGCGAATTGCATGCGTGCGTAGGCCGCCTGCGCCTCCATCTGCGCGTTCTCCCAGTGGTCCTGCTCGTGGTGGCAGATCATCACCTGCGGCAGGTGGACGATCTCCCACCCCACGTCCTTCAGGCGCCAGCACAGATCGGTCTCCTCGGAGAAGAGAAAGAACTGCTCGTCGAACCATCCCGTGCTCTCCAGCGCGCTTCGCCGGGCCAGCATGAAGGACCCCGAGGTCCAGTCGCAGACCGTTTCGCGGTCGTACATTCGGGGGTCGAGCTCGCGCTCGCCCAGGATCCGCCTCAGCCCCGGCACCTTCTCGATCGACAGGGCTTCGGCGAGCATGTGCTTGACCGAGGGGAAGCGCCTGATGCTTGGCGCCAGCGAGCCGTCTCCACGCAGCTGTCGGACACCGGCCAGCGCAATCCCCGGCTGGCTGTCCATGACCGCGGTCAGAGAGTCCAGGCTGCCCTCCAGCAATTCCGTGTCGGGGTTGAGGAAGAGCACGTAGCGTGAGTTCGCCGTCTTTAGTGCGCAGTTGTTGGCATGGCCGAATCCACGATTCGGACAGCGGATCGTGCGAACTCCCGGAAATCGGTCTTCGACGTAGCCGGCCGAGCCATCGCTGCCGTTGTCGACCACGACGACGTCGACGTAGAGCTTGCCGACATGGGCGAACAGGCTGGTCAGCGCCGCGTCCAGCCAGCGCTTGCCGTTGTGGGAAACGATGATTACGCAGAGGTCGTGCACGCAAGCAGATAACGGAGGGGCGTCGGTGCAGCTTGCGGTCTCCGCCTGGCGCCGGCAGCGTTACCATGCGGCCGATGAGCGGGGGGTCCCTTCAACGCTCCGACCTGGCCCCCGGGCTGCTGATCGGCGACAAGGTCCTGATCGGCGAGGGGGCTCTGATCGGAGGCCAGGTTGTGATCCATGAGGGAGTGCGGATCGGCGCCGGCGCTCGGATCGGCGATCACGCCCAGGTGAGATACGGAGCTCAGATCGGCGCCGGCGCGACGGTTGGCAGCTTCACCTCGGTCGACCCGGGCGTCATCGTCGGTGAGCGGGCCAGCGTGCAGACCCGCTGCTACCTCACCGCAGGGACGGTGATCGAGGACGACGTCTTCATTGGCCCGGGCGTGACCCTGACCAACGACAACACGATGGATCGCCACCCGGTGGATATGAAGCTCGAAGGGCCGCTATTGCGGCGAGCCTGCCGGATCGGCGGCGGCGCTGTGATCTGTCCCGGGATAGAGGTCGGAGAAGAGGCGTTTGTCGCCGCGGGCGCGGTCGTCACCACCGACGTCGCACCCCGCAGCGTGGTCATGGGCGTGCCGGCAAAGCTCGTTCGCCAGGTGCCCGACGAGGATCTTCTCGAGCACTGGCGCTGAGTCTGGGCGCAAACTTTCGCGCTTTCGCGCCGTTGGTGGTGCGTGGCAGTCCTAAGCGAACCGATCGAGGCGACCCGCACCTCCAGCCAGCAGCTGTGCGTGATCGTAGGGGCCGAAGCCTCCAAGACCCAGCGCCGCATAGTCGCGACGCTGGAAGAGCACGAGCTGGGCACGTCGCTGCTCGAGGTGGACGCTCCGAACGAGCTCGGCGGGCTGAGCATGGACCCAAGTGCGATCGTCGTCTTTGTCTGCGACGTCGACCGCCCGCGTGAGATGGCGGCCCTGCGCCGCCTCAGTCGCGAACTGCGTGGCCCGGCGATCGTCGCGGTCTCCCCCGAAGCGACCGGCACCGGAGTCCGCCGCGCGCTCGATGCGGGCGCCGACGCGATCGTCTTCGAGTCAGAGCTCGAGGCGACCCTCGCCGTCGCGGTGAGCGCCGTCGCGAGCGGCCAGTCGGTCGTGCCCCGCAAGGTACGTGCCAGCGTCGAGAGGCCGACCTTTTCCCATCGCGAGCGCCAGGTCCTCGCCTACGTCTCAAGAGGACTGACCAACGCCCAGATCGCCGAGCAGCTGTTCCTCTCGGAGAGCACGATCAAGAGCCACCTCTCCTCCGCCTTCTCGAAGTTCGGCGTGCGTTCCCGCCGCGAGGCCGCGGCGCTATTTCTCGAACTTGAATCGGCGACCCCGCGCCTGCCCGGCGCCGAAAACGGCCTGACGACCGCGATCTGAGAGGAACGGCAAGTGAGCACTGCAACCGAGGCAAGAACACCACTACCCCTGGCCGCGACAACCGGCAGCCGGGTGCCCTTCATCCGCCTCGACGCCGCCCATCCGGAGCTGTTCGCGGAGCTGATGGAAGTGGTCGAGCGGGTCGCTCGCGACGCCGCCTTCACCCTCGGCCCCATCCTCGAGGGCTTCGAGCAGGACTTCGCTGCCTACTGCGAGACCGAGCACGCGGTCGGTGTCTCCTCCGGAACCGCCGCCCTAGAGCTTGCCCTGCGTGGTCTCGGCATCGGTCCTGGCGACGAGGTGATCGTCCCCACCTACAGCTTCATCGCTACCGCCGAGGCGGTGACAACGGTTGGCGCCACGCCGCGCATCGTCGATGTCGACCCTGACACCGCCCTGCTCACGACAGAGGCGGTCGAGGCGGCGCTGACACCTCGCACCCGCTGTGTGATCCCCGTTCATCTCTTCGGCCGCCCGGTCGACATGGATCCACTACTCGCGCTCTGCCGCGAGCGCGGAATCGCCGTGATCGAGGATGCCTGCCAGGCACACGGAGCCCGCTACCGGGGGCAGCGGGTCGGCTCGATCGGCGATGCGGGCTGCTTCAGCTTCTATCCGACCAAGAACCTCGGCGGCTGGGGCGACGGCGGTGCCCTGGTGACCAACGACGACGCGCTCGCAGGCCAGGTTCAACTACTGCGCTCGCACGGCGAGTCTCCCCGTCATAACCATCAGCTAGCCACTGGCACCGATCGCCTCGACACCCTTCAAGCAGCGATCCTCCAGGTCAAGCTCCGCCATCTCGACGACTGGAACCAGAGCAGGCGCGACGCCGCCGCAGCCCTCCGCGCCGGCCTGGGGGGAAGCGACCTGGTCCTCCCGGATCCGGCGGCCGCGGACAGCGACCACGTCTACCACCTCTTCGTCGTTCGCAGCACCGCGCGCGACGCGCTTCGCGACCACCTCGACTCCTGCGGCGTGGCGAGCGCCATCCACTACCCGACGCCGATCCACCTGCAGCCGGCCTATGCCGAGCTCGGACTGGGGCCAGGCGCGCTTCCGGCTGCGGAGCGGCTCGCGACCGAAAACTGCTCGCTGCCGCTGTTCCCCGCGATCGAGGACTCCCAGATCGCCGAGATCGTGGCGGCGGTGGAGAGCTTTGAAACCGCAGCTCAGCACTGAGCAGCCGTCGCTCGAGGGTGGACGCGAGGGCGGGGCCCTGCGGGTCTGCATGGTCCACTACTCGGACTTCACGGTCGACTCGAGGATCCAGCGCCAGGCTCGAGCGCTCGCCGAACGCGGTGATCAGGTTCACTGCGTCTGCCTCAGCGATGACGCCGAGATCTCGGTTGGCCCGGGCAAGATCTCGCTGCATCGCGCCGCCGCCGGCAAGCCCCGCGGTGGCGCTCGCGCCTACGTCGAGGGCAACGCCCGCTTCCTCGCCGGCGCCGCGCGCAGGGTCGGCGTGCTCGACCGCAGCCAGCGCTTCGACCTGGTCGAGATCCACAACATGCCGGATGCCCTCGTCTTCGCCGCTCTGCGGCCGAAGCTGCGTGGGGTGCCGATCGTGCTCAACTTCCACGACACCTTCCCGGAGCTTTTCGCAACCCTCTTCGATCGCTCGCCCGATCACCCGCTTGTACGCCTGATCCGTACCGAGGAGCGGCTCAGCGCCGCCCTGGCAGACGGTCACGTCTTCGTCACCGCCGAGGCGCGAGACCTGCTTCGCGCCCGCGGCGTGACAGCCGAGCGGACGCAGATCGTGATGAACACGCCCGACGAGCGCGTCTTCGGCGAGCGGCGGCCGCCGCTGATGCCGCCGCTGAGCGGTGAGCTGCGCGTCATTTACCACGGCGGCCTCGCCGACCGCTTCGGCGTCGAGACTCTCGTCCGCGCGGTCGCGATGCTGCGCGAGCGCAATCAGCCGGTGTCGCTCGATGTCTACGGCTCCGACGCCGAGGCCGCACGCAGCCTGGCCGCAGCAGCTGCCGAGCTTGCCCCCGAAGGGGTGAGGATCGCGCCGCAGCCGACTCCGGTGGAGGAGATCCCGAGTCGGCTGGCGGAAGCGCACGTGGGCGTTGTCCCGACCCTGCGCGACGACTTCACCGAGCTGTTGCTGCCGGTCAAGCTGCTCGAGTACGTGCACATGGGACTGCCGGTCGTCGCCTCACGGCTGCCGGTGATCGAGCGTTACTTCGGAGACGACGTGCTGCTCGCCGAGCCCGGCGACGCGGCCTCGATCGCAGCGGCGATCGAAGGCGTCCGCGCCGACTCGATGGGGGCTCGCGATCGCGCCGAGCGTGCTTCCCAGCGGCTCGCGGCGATCGAGTGGCGACGACAGCGCCAGCAATACCTGGAGCTGATCGACGGCCTCGTCGCCCAGTCGAGAGGCCGCTGAGGTGTCGCGCGTCCTCCTCGTCACGCCGGCCCGCAACGAGGCCGCGCATCTGGGGCGCACGATCCGCTCCGTCGCCGCGCAGACCTGCCCGCCCGACCTCTGGCTGATCATCGACGACGGTTCATCCGACGAGACCCCACGCATCCTCGGGCGTCTCGCTGACGAGGTCCCCTTCGTCCGGATCATGCAGGCGCCACAGGCCGGCCAAGCGGGTGAGGACAGGCTGACGCTGGCGGCCGAGGCGAGGGCCTTCAACCTCGCACTCGCCTCCGCCGATCTCGGCGAGTTCACCCACATCGGCAAGCTCGACGCCGACGTCGAGCTCCCAGCTGACTACTTCGAGCACCTGCTGGGGTGCTTCGAGGCGGATCCAGAGCTCGGAATCGCCGGCGGCACGCTGCTCGAGCAGGGCGGCAGGGGTTGGCATCCCACCAAGGTGCCCAGCTACCACGTGCGTGGTGCGCTCAAGCTCTACAGCCGCGAGTGCTACGCCGCGATCGGCGGTGTCGAGGAGCGCCTCGGCTGGGACACGATCGACGAGACCTATGCGCGAATGCGTGGCTTCACGACCCGTTCCGTACCGGACCTGCTCGCCCGCCACCACCGGCCGGTAGGGACCCGGAGCGGTGCCCTGCGGGGCCGCGCCCGCCACGGACAGTGCGCCTACATCCTCCGCTACGGTGCCTGGTGGGTGGCGCTGCGGTCGCTCAAGGTCGCTTGCTCACGGCCCTATGGGGCGTCGGGCCTGGCCTTCCTGTACGGCTATCTTCGCTCGGTCGCCCGAGGTGACGACCGAGTCGAGGACGAGGAGTTCCGGCGTTTCGTAGCCCGCGAGCTGCGAGCTCGTGCGCAACCTGCGGGAATCTTCGGCGGTGCGGATTCCGATCCCGAAACGACGATGAAAGTTCCTACGTTTTTCATGCGTTCTTAGCCCAATGGAACCCGTCGACGCAATCAGGCATCTCTGGCAGCGCAAGCTCCTCGTCGGGCTCATCCTTGGGATCGCGGTGCTGGTCGCCGTGCTCAGCGCCTATCGCGTCAGCTTCAGTCCGCCAGGGCTGCAGAGCCGCGCGCTCCAGGTCGGCGCGGCGTCGAGCCAGATCCTGGTCGACTCGCCGAAGTCGACGCTCGTCGCCGGGGCTTCGCTGGGAACCTTCGACGCACTCGCGACCCGGGCGAAGATCTACGGCGAGTACCTGAGCAGCCTCGAAGCAAGGGACAAGATCGCCAAGTACGTCGGGGTCCCACCCCGCTCGATCTCCAGCAGCGGGCCGTTCAGCTCCGCAACCGGGCAGTACAGCTATGAATCCCAGTCCTCAGAGGACCGCGCCAGCGAAATCCTCGAGGAGGGCGCCGGCAGCCGCTTGGTCTTCACCGCCCAGGAAGGCGTACCGATTCTCACCGTCGACGCGCAAGCATCGACCTCGGCGCGGGCGATCCAGCTGGCCGATGCTTCCTTCCGGACCCTGAAGGAGTATGTGCACAGCCTCGAGGCCGATGGCGAGGACGTCAGGCGCGGGGTGACGGTGCGCGAGCTCGGCGCCCCCGAGGGTGGAGCCATCGGCGGCGGCAACGACGTCGTGCTGATGGCCCTCGCCTTCCTCACGATCACCGGCCTGGGCTGCGCGATGATCCTGGTTCTGCCCCGCTTCGCCCAGCGCTGGCGAGCGCTGGATCAGGTCGAGCGGGTCGAGCCGGTCAAAGGTACCCATGCGGTCCCCGACTTCCCGGTTCCGAACGCCAGTGAGGCCAAGCCTCCTGTCGCTCCTGTCAAGCAGCCACACCACCCTGATCGCGGCTACGACCCGGCGCCACTGGCCAACGGCGAGCACAGGGATCCGATCACTGGCCACGCGGCGACCTCCACCTAGTGGAGGCCGCCACCCGGGTCGGCCCGTTCGTCGGGCAGCCGGACCCCGAAGCACGCTCCGCAGGCATCTCGCCCACGGCGAGAGCCACCCGCGAGGCGGACTGGCCCAATACGACGCGCCTCCTCCCCTGGATCCTCTTCGGCTTCCTGGCGATGCTGTGGCTGGTCCCATTCGACAGCGTCAACCTGCCCTTCGGCGGCCCCATCGACGCCACCCTCGACCGCCCGGTGCTGGTGCTCCTCGCCGGAGTCTGGCTGCTCGGTGCCGCCGCCATCCACGAAGGCAGGCCGGCTCCCACGAGCCCCGTCCACTGGGCGTTCGGGATCTTCATCCTGATCGCCGTCGCCAGCGTTCTCGTCAACGCCGAGACGCTGGTCCGCCTCGGAGAGCTCGAACTCTCGATCAAGCAGCTGGCCCTGCTGGCCTCCTACGGGATGTTCTTCGCGCTTGCCGCTTCGGTCATAAGGCCGACCGAGGTCCCGAAGCTGATCAAGGCGCTGCTCGGGCTTGGCTGCATCACTGCCTTCGCCGTGATCCTCGAGTACCGCCTTGGCACCAACGTCTTCCACGACTGGATCGGACCGATGTTCCCCGGCTACGTGCGCCCCGAGGGAATCGGCACCTTCGACTCGATCGGGCGCAAGCAGGTGCTCGGGCCGGGCATCCTGCCGCTTGCCGTGGCGATGATGCTGACGATGGTGCTGCCCTTCGCCTTCGCTCAGCTGCTCGAGGCCAAGGAGCGGCGACAGCGCATCCTCTATTCAGCGGTGGTGATGCTGCTGATCGGCGGTGCGGTAGCGACCCAGAAGAAGACGAGCATGGTCGGGCCCGCGGTCTGCATTCTCGTCCTGATCGCCTATCGCCCCCGCGCGATGCTGAGACTGCTGCCGCTGGGAATAGTGCTGCTCGGAGTCGTCCATTTCGCCGCCCCCGGCGCCCTCGGCGGCGTCATCGACCAGTTCGCTCCCGGCGCGGTGAACAAAGTCAACACGACCCAGGACCGGCTCAGAGACTACGACGCGATCAGGCCCGATCTGGTCCATCACCCGGTCCTCGGCCGCGGCTACGAGAGCTATGACCAGAAGAAGCACCGGATCCTCGACAACCAGTATCTGACCCTGGCGATCGGCACCGGGCTACTGGGTCTGCTCGGCTACTTCGCGATCTTCGGCACGGCCTTCCTCAGCGCCCACCGCGTTGCCCGCTCTGGAGATCCCGATCGCGGACCGCCGGCGATGGCGGCGGCGACGGCGATAGTCGCGGCGCTGATCTCGGGCGCGATCCTCGACTTCCTCGCCCAGCCTCAGCTCCCGTACCTCTTCTGCTTCATCGCGGCGATCGCCGTGGTCCTCGCTCGAGGGGACAGCAGGCCGTCCCATCTTGGACGGGCGCGATGAGCACCGCGCTCTCAAACGGCATCGCCGCGTCCGCGGTGCGCTGTCCCGGCTGCGAGACGGTCGACGAGGACAGGATCGTCCTGCTTAGCGGCCGCGACCGGCTGACCGGCGCCCCGGGCGCCTTCGAGGTCGTCTCCTGCGCCGACTGTGGTCTCGCCTTCACCGAGCCGCGCCTCGGCCCCGAGGACTTCGCGACCTACTACCCGGACGACTACAGCGCCTACGTGCCCCGCGCCCGGATGCGCGATGACCGCCTTTCGATCGGCGAGCGCATCGACGAGCTGCACCTGGAGGCGCTGGTCCGGTTCGGCCCCTACCGCAGGGTGTGGCAGCGCCCCCCCGGCCGTCTCCTTGATGTCGGCTGCGGCACCGGCGACCTGGCCGCGGTCTTCCAGCGTGGAGGCTGGGAGGTCGCCGGCATCGAGCCATCGACGCAGGCCGCCCAGTTTGCGCGCGACGCCGGGGTCGAAGCCGTGACCGGCACGCTCGCCGACGCTCCTTGGGATGACGGCCACTTCGACGCGATCGTCTTCAATCACTCGCTCGAGCACATCGACGAGCCGGCCAAGGCTGTTGCCGACGCCGCCCGCCTGCTCCGCCCCGGCGGCCTGCTGGCGATCGCGGTGCCCAACTTCGGCAGCTGGCACCGGCGCTTCTTCGGCTCGGCCTGGTTCCAGCTCGACCTGCCCCGCCACCTCCAGCACTTCGATCGCGATTCGCTCGCCGGCCTGGTCCGTCGCGCAGGCCTGCGTCCGCTAGCCACCAACGCCGCCTCGATGCGGCCGAGCCCACTCGGCAGTCTCCAGTACTCGCTCTTCGGCTCGATGCGTTACGAGGGCCGGGGCTTCCGCATCCTCGCCTGGGCCCTGTCGCCCCTTCTACTGCTCAGCGACCGGGTCGGCGAGGGCGACTGCCTGCATCTCATTGCCGAGCGCTGAGCGCTTCGGCCGCGGCGGGCGCGCTGCGAGCGGGCAGTAGCCGCGACGGCAGCACGCGCCGGGTCAGCGCCACCAGGTCGTGCCAGACAGCGGGGAAGAGCTGACGGACCACTAGCCCGTGAACCAGTAGCCCGATGGCGCTGACCGCGCCGACGATCAGCGCCGGATGGGCACCGGCCTCCCGCAGGAGGTGGGCAATTGGGAAGCCGACTGCCAGCAGGGCTAGGCCGCCCAGAACCGCGGGGGCGAGGTCGCCGACCATCCGGCCGACGGGAATCCCGAGCACCTTGCGGAAGAGAACCGCGTAGACCGCGACCAGCTGCGCCACGTAGACCGCCACGACCGCGATCGAGACGGCGACGATTCCCTGGCCGACGGTGGCGAAGACGGCGGCGGCGTAGACGACGAGCACGACGACGTTGAAGCGGAGCAGCTCCTGCGGCCGCCCAGCAGCGAGCAGGACCTGGGCAAAGCCGGTGAGGATGGCGGCGATCATCCCGGCGACGGCAAGGATCTGGGCGGGTAGGACGGAAGCCTCCCAAGCGCTGCCGAAGACCCAGGGGATCAGGACCGGTGCGGTCACGATCAGGATCGCAAGAAGGGGCACCACCACCGCGGCGTGAACCCGCGAGGCCCGCTCGTGCAGGCGGGCGAGCTCGGCGAGATCGCGGGTGCGCGAGTAGACCGGGAAGGCAAGGCGCATCATGATCCCGCTGATCTTGTCCTGGTAGACGACGCCGAGCTGGAAGGCACGCCAGTAGAAGCCGACCTGGGAGGCGCTGAGACGGGTGGCGAGGATCGTGTAGTCGACGTTCGTGATCGCCACGTGCAGCAGGCCCGCACCCGAGGCGGGACCACCGAAGCCGACGATCTCGCGCAGGTGACGACCATGCCAGCGCGGCCGGTACGGCCGCACGACGAGCATCAGCATCGCGCTCGCAACCACCGAGCCGGCGATCGCGCCGAGCACGATCGCGTCGCCCTCGAGGCCGGCGAAGGCGAGGCCCACCGCGACCAGAGCACCGAGGGCCACCGCGCCGGTTTCGATCAGGCTGACGTTGCGAAACTCCAGCTCGCGCCAGAGCAGGGAGCGCGAGATCGCGCTGAAGCTGGCGATCAGGAACAGGGGCGATGCCATCTGGACCAGCTCGGAGGTTCGCTCGCCGAACAGCGGCGCAGCGACCAGGGGCACCGCCAGATAGGTGAGCGCCGTCAGCGCGAAGCCGGCCACCAGGCTGGCCAGCGTCGCTGTCTCCATGTGCTCGCGCTCGATCTCCTTGCGCTGTACGAGCGCGCTGCCGAAACCCTCGAAGGTGAGAATCGCGGCCAGCGGAACCAGGATCAGCGCAATCGCGGCATGGCCGAATTCGGCCGGCGCGATCAGGCGGGCGAGGACAACGCTGGCAATCAGCTGTGCGCTGTCGCCGGCGACCCTGGCGACCGCGATCCAACGCACGCCGGCAACCGCGGCGTCGCGCAGCCGCTCATAGGTTGGCTCGGCGTTCTCCATATAGAGACCAACGGCTCACCGCAGGGGCGACTTGCAGGCGCGAAAGCAGCCGGGAACGTCTTTCGTTGGTCTAACGATGGCCACTCTCGCGGCAAGCCGCCCCTTCGTGGGCACGGAGTCCAGCTCGGACGTGGTGATGATCCTCGGCTACACCTCCTGGGCCGGTGCGGGCGGACGGGGCAGGGTCCACGCCGAGGACCGGCTCACGCTCAGCCTGATCGACTCGCCGCGCGTCCGCCGCCTGCTCGTCTGCAACCCCTTCCGCTCGCTTCCGGCGAAGCTGCTGCGGTCCGCTCCGGGATCCGTCGGGGAGGCCTTCCCCGAATCCCCCAGCCGTCGCCTGCATGAGCCGGTACGGCTGCGCCGCACCGATCCGACCCGGCCGGCGGCGATCGGACGCAGCTGCGCCCGCTACGAGCGAAGTGTTCGCGAGGCCGCGGCCGAGCTCGGCCTGCGGCGTCCGGCCGTGATCGCGACCCACCCGCTGATCGCCGGCTTCTGCCGTTTCGACTGGGCCGGGCCCGTGACCTACTACGCCAACGACGACCTCACCGCCTTTCCGCCTCTGAGTCGCTGGTGGCCCTCGTTCGAGAGCTCCTTCGAGCGGATGCGGACCGCGGGTCGCAGGGCGGTTGCGCTGACTCCGAGATCCCTGCAGAGCATCTCCCCCAGCGGTCCGTCGGCGATCGTCCCCTGCGGGCTCGAGCCCGAGGAGTGGATCGAGCCCGGTGCCGCACCGAGATGGTTCCTCGACCTGCCGGCCCCGCGCATGCTCTACGTCGGCACCCTCGACGAGCGAATCGACCTCGCGATGGTGCAGGCGCTGGCCGCGGCCCGACCTGACGGATCCGTCGTCCTGGTCGGCCCGGGCGCCGACTGGGGCCCCGTCGCCTCGCTGGCGTCGACCGCGAACGTCCACGTGCGCCCGGCCGTTCCCCGCGAGCAGCTCGTCCCGCTCGTCGGCGCCGCCGACCTCGGCCTGATCCCGCACGTGCGCAGCGAGCAGACGGAAGCTATGAGCCCACTGAAGCTGTATGAGTACCTCGCCGCCGGCGTCCCGGTCGCCGCGGTCGATCTTCCGGGGGTCGCTGGAGTCTGCCCAGAGCGGGTGATGCTCGCCAGCTCGAGCGCCGACTTCGTCGCGGCGGCTGAGGGTGCTCTCGGCCTCGGCCACTGGGACGAGGGAGCGCGCCGGGAATTCATCGCCGAGAACTCATGGAGCCGCCGCTTCGAGACCTTGCTTGACCTGGCGCTTGCGCCGCCTTCCAATCAACTCTCAACCTCAGATCGAGGGTAATGGTTAATGCTTAAGACGATTTATCTGACCGTTTTTCAGCCCCCAGAAGCGGCTTCCGGCTGGGAGGATCAGAGGATGCGCGGCTCGCGTTCCAACGAGAGTTGCGCCGGCCCGGTTCGGTCCCGCATGGCGGGGCTGAGTCTCGGCCTCGGCGCTCTGCTCATGCTGCTACTCGGATCTGCCCCAGCGCAGGCGGACGTCGTCTGCCCGAACCCGGTTCCGGTCGTCAACGAGAACCAGTGCAAAACCGGGACGACCTCCTGGCGAGTCGACGAGAACAGCCCCGGCCTCGGCGGCTTCACCACCCGCACCAGCGTCGACCTGGGGGAAAACGTCGTGCTCAAGGTCGGCCGCGACGGTCCCGTGAGCCCGACGAGGACCGTCAACATCGGCGTCTACCGGATGGGCAGCTACCAAGGCCTCGGCGGCAGGCTGGTCAACAGCGCCTCGAACATCCCGATCACCAACACTTACGCCTGCGAACCGATGGACTCGACCACGGGCTTGGTCGATTGCGGCAACTGGTCCAACACCTACACGATCCCGGGCAGTGCCTTCCCCGCCTCGGGCGTCTACCTCGCCAAGCTCACCGCCTCCACCGGCGAGGAAAACCAGGTGGTCTTCACCGTCCGCGACGACGATCGCCAGCCCGAGGCGAAGATGCTCTACGTCCTCCCCATCACCAGCTATCAGGCCTACAACACCTTCGGCGGCAAGTCCCTCTACTTCGGCACCGAGGGCGGCAACACCGTCTCCGGCACCAGCCGCGCGGTCAAGGTCTCCTTCAACCGGCCCTTCAACCGCGCCGGCGGCTACCACGACTGGTTCTTCGGTCCCGACTTCGACCTGCTCGCCTGGATGGAGGATCAGGGCTACGACGTCTCCTATACGGACGACGTCCAGGCTCACCTCGACGCCGCCGAGCTGCGCCAGCACGACGCGCTGGTGATCTCGGGGCACTCCGAGTACTGGTCCCTCGAGCAGTTCAACGCGGTCAAGGCCGCTCGCGACGCCGGCGTCAACATCGCCTCCTTCAGCGCCAACACCGCTTACTGGAAGGTGCGTTACGAGAACGGCAACCGCACCCTGGTCTGTTACAAGACCGTTGAGGGCGGCGGCTCGGCTGGTTCGGGCACGATCAGCGCCAACGACTGGGGCCCGGACGGGCTCGAGAAAACCGCTGACGACGCCCTCGGCCTCGACGGCAAAGCCGGGACGGCCGACGACAAACCGCAGAACTCGACCACGACTTTCCGCGACAACGGAGCGCCACCGGGAGACCCGGCTGCGCCTTCTGGGGGGCGTGTCGGCCCCGACATGCCGGAGAACGAGCTGTTCGGAGTCATGTACGTCGGCGACAACGACGCCCGAGGCTGGCCGGTCACGGTGCCACCTGGAAACGCCAACAACGAATTCGCCGCCGATCGGGTCTGGCGCAACACCGGGATCCCAGGCAACAGCACGACCAATATCGGCGCTCTGCTCGTCAACTGGGAGTGGGACACGATCCCGACCCAGGCGCAGTATCTCTCGCGGCAGCCAGCGGGGGTCAAGAGACTCTCCTCGACCAACGTCCAGAACGTCAGCGACAACTCCTGGCTACAGGACGAGGGGCGGCTACGTAACACCCTGCCCCCACCGGGCCAGCCTGGAACCGTGGGCGCAGTCAAGTACACGGCCCCCAGTGGAGCCCTGGTCTTCGCCTCCGGAACGATGATGTGGTCCTACGGCCTCTGGGGCGACTCGGACGACAGGATCCGGCAAGCGACCTACAACATCTTCTCCGATATGGGCGTGCAGCCCGAATCGCCAAGCGGGATCGTCACCGATCCGGTCGGCTCGAACAAAGCTCCCACCGGCAGCTTCACGATTTCACCGAATCCCACCAAAACCGCAACCGCGGTCACGTTCAACGCATCGAGCTCGGTGGACCCCGATGGCACGATCGCCAAATACGAGTGGGACTTCGACGGGGACGGGGAATTCGAGACCAACGCAGGGACGAAATCGACGATCACCCACAGCTTCTCTGCCGAGGGCGAGATCGACGTCCGCCTGCGCGTCACCGACAACAAAGGGGCGACCGACCTCGCGGTGCGGACACTGACGATCATCGACAACCAGGCCCCGTCCGCGAGCTTCACCGCCACCCCCGACGTGATCGTCAAAGGCGAATCGGTTGCCTTCGATGCCTCAGGCTCCAAAGACCCCGACGGCACGATCGCCAAATACGAGTGGGACTTCGACGGCAACGGCAGCTATGAGACCAACGCCGGCAACGACCCCACCACCGACCGCGTCTATCCCACCGCGGGGACCTACACGGTCGGCCTCAGGGTGACCGACAACGGCGGCAAGACCGCGACCGCCTCCTCGCCGGTACAGGTGAACTCCGGCGGCGTCAGCAACTACAGCGCGACGGTGCTCGACACCCCCGGCCTCGTGAACTACTGGCGGCTGGGCGAGACCGCGGGAACCACCTTCGCCGACAGCGCTGGCACCAGCCCAGCGACGGCGGAAGGCGGCGTCACCCTCGGCGTTCCCGGCGGCGTCCAGAACGACTCAGACCGGGCAGCCCGCTTCGACGGAGTCAACGACGCAGCCAGCGCCGCGGTCAATCTCTCGACTACACAGGCGGTCACGGTCGAGTTCTGGATGAAACGGACCTTCGCCAACGACGACCACATCGCGATGGAGCTGACCAGCAGCTACCACGACAATGACGGCGGCTTCCTGATCGACCCCAACGCGCCCCAGCTCGGCGGCCAGTTCGCGGTCGGGATCGGGCGGGGCGGTTCCCGCAACACGGCCTACTTCGAACGACCGAGCTCCGGTGCCTGGCACCACTATGCCTTCGTGCTCAACGCCACCGCGCCGGCCGACAAACAGGTCCTCCCTTACGTCGACGGCGCGCTGGTGCCATACACCAAGCCCGAGAGCGGCACTGGCGCCGGCAATTTCGCCAAATCGACGCTTTACCTCATGTCACGCGGTGCCGCGTCTCTGTTCAGCGACGGGGACCTTGACGAGGTGGCGATCTACAACCGCGCCCTCGATGCAGCGACGATCGACGAACACTTCAACAGCGACCTCACCAACCGTCGGCCCACCGCCAGCTTCACCGCACCCGCCGGAGCGCTGCCGGGCCAGCAGGTCAACTTCGACGCCTCGGCATCCAAAGACCCCGACGGCACGATCGCCAAATACGAGTGGGACCTGGACGGCAACGGCAGCTATGAGACCGACACCGGGACCAAAGCCTCGGCCAGCCGCACCTACACGGCGAACGGCGAAGTCACCGTCGGCCTGAGGGTCACCGACGATCTCGGCGCCACCGGAACGACGACGAGGATCGTCTCGATCGGCAACAACCTGCCCCCCGCCGCCAGCTTCACGGCTGAGCCGAACCCGGCGACGGTCGGCGAGCAGGTCGACTTCGACGCCTCGGCCTCCAAAGACCCCGACGGCACGATCGCCAAATACGAGTGGGACCTCGACGGCAACGGCAGCTATGAGACGAGCACCGCCACCCCGGCTGCGGATCACGTCTACATCTTCGTCGGCACCTACACGGTCGGCCTCAGGGTTACCGACAACGAAGGCAAAACCGCGACCACCACACTGCCGGTGAACATCGACACGGGTGGCGCCAGCGACTACAGCGGAGCCGTCCTCGACACCCCCGGGCTGCTGCACTACTGGCGCCTGGGCGATGGTGGCGGCACGACCTTCGCCGACAGCGTTGGCGCGGCCCCCGCCAAAGCCACCGGCGGACCGGTCTTCGGCGTGCCGGGCAGCCTCGCCGGCGATCCCGACACCGCGGTGCGCTTCGACGGCACCAACGACGCTGCCACCGCAGCGCCGAAACTCTCCGGCAAGACTGCGCTGACAGTCGAGTTCTGGATGAAGTGGAACAGCTGGGCCAACGACGACGACCTCGCACTCGAGTACACGAACAACTTCAACGACGTTCCCGGCGGCTTCCTCGTCGACCCGAACAGCAGCTTCGGCAGCTTCGGCGTCGCGCTCGGAATCGGCTCCTCGCGCAACGTCGCGCTGTTCGCCAGGCCCAGCGCTGGCCAGTGGCACCACTACGCCTTCGTTCTCGACACCACCGCGGCGGCAGGCCAGCAGGTCCTCCCCTACGTTGACGGACAGGCGGTCGCCTTCACCAAGCCGGCGAGCGGGACCGGGGCACCTCCCTTCGCCAGCTCGACCCTCGCCTTCATGTCGCGGGCGGGCTCGGCGCTGTTCGGAGCCGGCGATCTCGACGAGGTGGCGATCTTCGACCGGTCACTGTCGGCGGCGACGATCGCCGCCCACTACCAGGGCATAACCACCAACCGCCGGCCCCTCGCCTCCTTCCAGGCCCCAGCCAGCTCGCTGCCCGGACAGGAAGTGAAATTCGACGCCTCGGCCTCCAAAGACCCCGACGGCACGATCACGAAATACGAGTGGGACCTGGACGGAAACGGCAGCTACGAGACTGACACGGGGACGACGGCTAGTGCCAATCGCACCTACCCGGACGAAGGCGACATCAGTGTCGGCCTGCGGGTAACCGATAACGACGATGCCGTCGGTACGACTACCAGAACTGTTTCCGTCCTCGGCAACCACGCGCCAACCGCAAGCGCCAGCGCGTCGCCGAACCCCGCCGTAACCGGCCAGCAGGTCAACTTCGACGCCTCGGCCTCGAAAGACCCGGACGGCACGATCACGAAGTACGAGTGGGACCTGGACGGCAACGGCGGCTTCGAGACTGACACCGGGACGACGGCCAGTGCCAGTCAGACTTACTCCTCACTGGGGACGGTCGCGGTCGGCCTGCGTGTCACCGACAACGGTGGCAAGACCGCTACGAGCTCGATTCCGGTCACGATCAAACTGAGCGGCACAAGCAGCTACGGCGACGCGGTCCTCGACACCGAGGGCCTCATCAACTACTGGCGGATGGGGGAGACCTCAGGTACCGCCTTCGCCGACAGCATTGGCCTCAAAACGGCGACGGCTGGTGGCGGCACGACCTTCGGTGTCCCCGGTGCTGTGGCCGACGATCCGAACAAGGCCGCCAGCTTCGACGGACTGGATGACTTCGCCAGTGCGCCGCTCGATCTCTCCGGAACGAACCGGCTCACGGTCGAGTTCTGGATGAAATGGAACAGCACCGCCAGCGACGACCGCCTGGCGATGGAGTTCACCAGCAATTTCAACGACAACGCCGGCGGCTTCCTGATCGATCCGAACGCGCCACAGCTGCTTGGGACCTTCGCGGTCGCGATCGGCTCCGGAGCGTCACGCAACAACGTCTTCTTCGCCCGCCCGAGCGCCGGCCAGTGGCACCACTATGCCTTCGTCTTCGACACGACGGCTCCGGGGGCAAATCAGATCACCCCCTACGTCGACGGGGCGGAGGCGCCCTTCATCAAGCTCGATAGCAATACCGGCACCGGCAATTTCGCCAACTCGACGCTCTACATGATGTCGCGTGCGGGCTCGTCTCTTTTCGGACCGGGCGATGGACGAGGTGGCGATCTATGACCGTTCGCTGGATGCGGCGACGATCGCCGAACACTTCCAGAGCCAGGGCACCAACCAGCGCCCCGCCGCGGCCTTCGAGGCACCGGCTTCGGCAAAAACCAGCCAGCAGGTGAACTTCGACGCCTCGTCCTCCCACGACCCGGATGGAACGATCGCGAAATACGAGTGGGATCTGGATGGCAACGGCAGCTATGAGACCGATACCGGGACGACGGCGAGCGCCAGCCGCACCTACTCGGTCGAGGGAGACGTCTCGGTGCGCCTGCGAGTCACCGATAACACCGGCGCCATCGACATCGCTACTCGCACCCTCTCGATCGTCGACAACCAGCCGCCCACCGCGAGCATCGAGGCGAGCCCGAACCCCGCGGTCACCGGCCAGCAGGTCGACTTCGACGCCTCGGCCTCCAAAGACCCCGACGGCACGATCGCCAAATACGAGTGGGATCTCGACGGCAACGGCAGCTATGAGACCGACACCGGGACGACGGCGAGCGCCAGTCAGACCTACGCAAAAGCGGGCACGGTCAACGTCGGTCTGCGCGTAACCGACGGCGGCGGTCGGACCGCGACGGGGAAACGAACCCTGGTCGTCAACAAAGCCGGTCCGGTCGGCTACGCCGGCTCCGTGCTTGGCACGGAAGGCCTGATCAATTTCTGGCGGATGGGCGATGCGGCCGGCCCAACGCTCGCCGACAGTGCGGGCGCGAATCCCGCCGGCACCTCCGGCGGCCCCATCTTCGGCGTTGCGGGCGGCCTCTTTGGCGATACCGACACAGCGGTGGGCTTCGATGGCACAGACGATGCGGCGACGGTTCCGCTTGATCTCTCCGGCAAGACCGCGCTGACGCTCGAGTTCTGGATGAAGTGGAACAGCTGGGCCAATGACGACGACCTGGCCTTCGAGCACACCGCGAACTTCAACGACAACGCCGGCGGCTTCCTCGTCGATCCGAACAGCAGCTTCGGCAACTTCGCCGTCGCGCTCGGCAACGGCTCGTCGCGCAACGTCTCGCTCTTCAACCGGCCGAGCGCCGGCCAGTGGCACCACTATGCCTTCGTCCTCGACACCGCCGCGGCTGCGGAGCAGCAGGTTCTGCCCTATGTCGACGGCCAGCCCGTCGCTTTCTCCAAGCCCACCAGCGGCACCGGTGCCGGTCCCTTCGCCAACGCGGCCCTCGCCTTCATGTCGCGAGCAGGCTCGGCTCTGTTCGGGGCCGGCGACCTCGACGAGGTGGCGATCTACGACCGTACGCTGAGCCCGGCGACCATCGCCGAGCATTACGCGACCACGGTCCAGAACGGCCCGCCGACGGCATCTTTCACGAGCTCTCCCAACCCGGCACTGACGGGTGTGAACGTCAGCTTCGATGCCAGCGGATCCAGCGACCCCGAGAGCGCGATCGCAAGGTACGAGTGGGACCTCGACGGCAACGGCAGCTACGAGACCGACACGGAAGCGACAGCGAGCGCAAAACGCTCCTACGCGACCGCGGGCGAGCGCACCGTCGGTCTTCGCGTGACCGACAGCAGCGGAGCCACCGCTGCCACGACTCGCACCGTGACGATCCAGAATCGTCCACCGACGGCTTCCTTCACGGTCTCCCCCAACCCGGCGCTGACCGGCGCGAAAGTGACCTACAACGCCTCCGCCTCCAAAGACCCCGACGGCACCGTTGCCAAATACGAGTGGGACCTTGACGGCAACGGCAGCTACGAGAGCGACACCGGGACGACGGCATCGGCAAGCAGCTCCTATCCCTCGATCGGAGACCGGCAGGTCGGTCTGCGGGTCACCGACGACGGTGGAGCGACCGCGACCACCACTCGCTCCGTGGCGATTCAGAACAGCCCGCCAAGCGCTTCATTCAGCGCTTCGCCCGATCCTGCGCCAACTGGCACGACGGTGAACTTCGACGCCTCCGCCTCCAAAGACTCCGACGGCACGATCGTCAAATACGAGTGGGACTTGGACGCGAATGGCAGCTATGAGACCGACACCGGGACCACCGCGACGACCAGCCGCTCCTACCCGACCAGCGGCAACCGCACCATTGGCCTGAGGATCACGGACGACATCGGAGCGACGGCTACCACGACCCGCACCGTGACGATCGAGAACCGGGTGCCGGCGGCGTCCTTCACGCTCGCTCCCAACCCCGTCTTGACCGGGGCCAAAGTGAGCTTCGACGCCGCTGCCTCGAGCGACCCCGACGGCACTATCGCGAAATACGAGTGGGACCTGGACGGCAACGGCAGCTATGAGACGGATACCGGAGCCACGGCAAGCACCGCCAGCACCTATCCGACCCTCGGCAACCGCACGATCGGCCTGCGGGTCACCGACAACGACGGCGGCACCGCGACCACGACGCGTTCGCTGACGGTTCAGAACAGCCCGCCGGCGGCTTCCTTCACGGTCTCCCCCAATCCGGCATTCACCGGCGCCACGGTGACCTTCGATGCAACGGGATCTACGGACTCCGACGGCACGATCGCGAAATACGAGTGGGACCTGGACGGCAACGGCAGCTATGAGAAAAACACCGGTGCCACAGCGACGACGACCAACTCCTACCCCACCCTCGGCAACCGCACGATCGGCCTGCGGGTCACCGACAGCGACGGGGCGACGGCGACGACCACGCGGGCACTGACGGTGCAGAACAGCCCGCCGACAGCCTCCTTCACGATCTCCCCGGTCTCGATCGCCAGCGGGGGCAGCGCCACTTTCAACGGCAGCGCCTCTAAAGATTCCGACGGCACGATCGCGAAATACGAGTGGGACTTCGACGGTAACGGCAGCTATGAGACGAGTACCGGAAGCCTTTCCTTCACGATCAAATCCTTCCCCACCGCAGGTGAACGCACGATCGGGCTGCGCGTGACCGACAACGGCGGAGCGACGGGTACGACCACGCGGATCCTGACTGTGCAGAACAAAGCACCGACGGCCTCCTTCACGATCTCGCCCAGCCCGGTTCCCACCGGCACCAACGCAACCTTCAACGCAGGCGGCTCCAGCGACTCCGACGGAACGATCGCGAAATACGAGTGGGACTTCGACGGTAACGGCACTTATGAGACCGATGCCGGTGCCACAGCCTCGACGGCTAAATCCTTCCCCACTCCAGGCGCACGCACGATTGGTCTGCGCGTGACGGACAACCTCGGCGCGACGGCCACCACGACGAAATCGCTCACCGTGCAGAACAAAGCACCCACGGCCTCCTTCACGATCGGGCCCAACCCGTCCCTGCCGGGCGCGACGATCACCTTCAACGGATCTGGCTCGATCGACTCTGACGGCACGATCACAAAATACGAGTGGAACTTCGACGGCAACAGCACCTTCGAGGTGAACACCGGCACCACTCCGACCACCACCAAAACCTTCTCGCCCGCCGGCGACCGCGCGATCGAACTGCGGGTAACGGACAACAGCGGGGCGACAGCGACGACCGCGGTGACCGCGGTCGTACGAGGCAGCTACCAGACAGCCGTCCTGGCCACTCCCGGCTTGACCAACTACTGGCGACTCGGAGAGTCCTCGGGTTCTACGCTCGCGGACAGCATCGGGGGCAAAAACGCGGCAAGGGACGGAGCCACGCTGGGAACCGCCGGCAACCTGACACTCGACCCCAATACCGCGCTGAGCTTCGATGGCAGTAACGACTCCGCATCTGCGTCTCTCAATCTCTCAGGCACCCAGGCTTTGACGATCGAGTTCTGGCTGCGATGGAACAGCTTCAGCAACAACGACGATCTTGCCTTCGAGTTCACCTCGAACTTCAACAACACCAACGGCGGCTTCCTGATCAACCCCAACTCGAGCACTTCCAGCGGCCGCTTCGAAGTGGCTATCGGGCGCAACGGCTCCCGTAACAACGCCTACTTCACGCGCCCCTCGGCGAACGTCTGGCATCACTACGCGATCGTGCTCAACGCCGCGGCGCCCGCCGCGCAGCAGATCGTTCCCTATGTCGATGGCGTAGCAGTCTCTATCGTCAAGGGTTCGAGCGGCACGGGGGCCGGAAACTTCGCAAATTCCACACTTAACTTCATGTCGCGCAACGAGAGCTCTCTCTTCGGACAAGGCGCCCTCGATGAGCTTGCGATCTACAACCAGGCGATGACCTCCACCCAGGTCGCTCAGCACTTCGCTGCCAGGTAGTATCCGCGCCGACCGGGATACTGAATCGGGCTCGGGAGGAGCATGAATCTGTCGGTCCTGGCTGTACGCCCAGATTGGAGAGTAGGCCTCGTAACGACTCTTGTCGTGGTCTGTGCTCTTGCCGGCATCGCCCTTGCAAGCGAGCGAACCAGAGATCTCGAACCACGTCGTGCGGCGATCTGCATGAACCCCGGCGTCGCCAAGCGGCTCGAGGTACAGCTGAGCGCCTCCTCACAGCACCCACGCAAGCTCTGTGGAGGCAAGAGTCGGGTTCAAAGAGGGCTTGCCACCCGAGTAGCCGTCCTCGCGCCACGGCCCCGTCAGGGCCCCCAGACTGGACAGCTCGACGCCGCCCGTCCTGCTCTCGCTCTCCAGCGGGACCCAGTCGCGCAATCTCCTCCTCCTCCCGCTGACACAGCCCCACCCCAAACCTCGATCGCGGGTGGGCCAAGTGGGAAAACCACCTCGACCTCGGCGAGCTTCTCGCTTGGATCTACCGAGTCCGGCTCGACGTTCGAATGCCAGCTCGACACAGGCGACTGGGTCCCATGCGACCCCACGGTCAGCTACTCCAACCTCGGGACGGGCGCCCACCGACTTCGTGCTCGCGCGATAGACACGGCCGGCAACGTCGACTCCAGCCCGGCGGCTCGCAGCTGGGCGGTCGAAACGAGCGGCCCCCCGCCTCCCGACACCACCGCCCCCGAGACCTCGATCACGAGCGGCCCCCCAGCTACCACCACCTCGACCTCGGCGAGCTTCTCGCTCGCTTCGAGCGAGACCAGCTCGACCTTCGAGTGCAACCTGGACGGTGGTGGCTGGGTTCCGTGCAATCCCTCGCCGAGCTATTCCAACCTCAGCCTCGACTCCCACGAGCTCGCAGCTCGTGCGACCGACGCGGCCGGCAACGTCGACGCCAGTCCAGCAACCCACAGCTGGACCGTGCAAGAGCCCCCTCCTCCCCCGCCGCCTCCACCGCCGCCGCCTCCTCCGGCTGACTGCTCGACCGTGGTCGCATCCACCTCCGCCGCAACCGCCGCGGTCTCCTCGGCGGCGGCAGGATCTGTCGTCTGTCTGGCGGATGGCTCTTATGGACAAGTGTCTCTGTCGGCTTCCAAGTCGGCCGAGGTCACCCTGCAGGCCGCGAACCCGGGCCAGGCGACGATTGCCGGTGCCTCGCTCGACGGAGACAATCTCACCCTCTCGCGCTTCGACATCACCGATGAAGTCACGATCCAGCCCGGCGCGACCACAATGACGATCGAGTACAACCGGATCACAGGTGGCTACATGGGGATCAACGCGGGTCCCACCACCTCGACCTCGATCTCAGACACCACGATCAGGGGCAACAAGCTGGTCGGTCCCTTCGGCGAGGACGCCCTGCGCCTCAACCGCTACCACGACAGCTCAGATCCCGACCCCTTCGGGATCCTGATCGAG
This sequence comes from uncultured Solirubrobacterales bacterium, assembly GCA_963807425.1. Taxonomy (GTDB): domain Bacteria; phylum Actinomycetota; class Thermoleophilia; order Solirubrobacterales; family 70-9; genus VRUE01. The sequence goes on from CAWEBZ010000012.1 coordinate 153,221, forward strand.
GGCAACGAGATCACCGGCGTCCGCGAGAACGGCAACCACAGCGACTGCCTGCAGTCCGTCTGGGGTGGCGACGGCCTCTACTTCCGCAACAACTACCTGCACGACAACCGCTGCCAGGGCTTCTTCGTCAAGGACCAGCCCAGCGCGATCGCCGGCATAAACGTGGAAAACAACCTCTTCGTGCGCAACAACGAACCGTGCGGACCGCCGCTGAGCAGCTGTGGTCAGCCCTCTTACTTCCAGGTCTTTGGCCCCTATCAGGATCTGATTATGCGTCGTAATACGATCTGGCAGGGCGATGTCCTGGCCGCCTTCCAAGATGGCACAGGCCCGGGCACAGTGATCGAAGCCAATGTGGTCGACCGTTTCTGGACTTCGACGGACCTCTCCAGCATCACCTACAGGGACAACACACGCTGCGAGCGTGAAGCGAGCGGCGGTTCCTGGCCCGCGCAGGCGCCAGGAGAGACCGTCGACTGCTCGCCAGCGTTCGCCGACCCGGCTGTAGACGATCTGCGCCTGACCGCCTCCAACCGCGGGGTCGACTGGGCACCGAGCGAAAAGCACTACGGCCCCTGAGCCGAGAGCACTCAGCTTTTAGCAAAAACGCTTTTTTCGCTCTCCAGCGCGGATAGTAACGGTCTGTCTGCACCGCCGTCCTGTCCAATCTTGAAATTTGAGGTTCAGCGTACCCCGGACTGGGTATCGAACATCCGTCGGCCGTGTTGGGCCGGCGCGCGTTTCAACCGGCGTACTGCCGACGTTACCGGCGATGCCGCAAAGGAGGCCCAAGATGCTAACTCCCAGTCAGGGTGGAGGGACTGCGCGTACCTTCACAGCAGTGCTCATAACATTCGTTATTGCTGCACTTGGCGTAACAGCGTCGTTTGCCTTTGCGGATGGCCCACTGGCCATGATGCTGGGCGAGGCCACAAAGCCCACCCGCTCCGACGGCAAGCAGCCTCAGATCCTGCTGGCCAAAGCGGTTCGAGTCAGCTCGATCCGGCACCGGCACCGTCATCACAGCCCCCCAAGCAAGCCGGGCACGCCAACCCCGCGAGCGTCGGCGGACACCACCGCACCTCAGACTTCGATCACGAGCGGTCCACCCGCAACCACCAAATCGACCTCGGCCAGCTTCTCGCTCGCGTCCAGTGAGGCGAACTCGACCTTCGAGTGCAAACGCGAGGGGGGCAACTGGGCGCCATGCGTATCTCCGAAGAGCTACTCGAACCTCAGCAAAGGCTCCTATCTGTTCGCGGTTCGCGCGACCGACGCCGCTGGCAACACCGATGCGACCCCGATAGCCCAAACCTGGACGGTGGAAGCATCCGCCCCACCACCTCCACCAGACACCACCGCACCTCAGACTTCGATCACGAGCGGTCCACCCGCAACCACCAAATCGACCTCGGCCAGCTTCTCGCTCGCGTCCAGTGAGGCGAACTCGACCTTCGAGTGCAAACGCGACGGGGGCAGCTGGAGCGGCTGCATCTCACCGAAAACCTATTCCGGCCTGAGTGTCGGCTCGCACCAATTCTCGGTGCGAGCGACCGACGCCGCTGGCAACACCGATGCGACCCCGATAGCCCAAACCTGGACGGTGGAAGCATCCGCCCCACCACCTCCACCAGACACCACCGCACCTCAGACTTCGATCACGAGCGGTCCACCCGCAACCACCAAATCGACCTCGGCCAGCTTCTCGCTCGCGTCCAGTGAGGCGAACTCGACCTTCGAGTGCAAACGCGACGGGGGCAGCTGGAGCGGCTGCATCTCACCGAAAACCTATTCCGGCCTGAGTGTCGGCTCGCATCTGTTCTCGGTTCGCGCGACCGACAAAGCGGGAAACACCGATACGACTCCTGCGACCCAGAGCTGGACGGTCGAAGGAGCAGCGCCGCCGCCTCCGCCGGGTAACTGCACGGCCGTCGTCTCCAGCGTCTCCAGCGCACAAACGTCGCTCTCATCCGCATCTCCGGGATCGGTGGTCTGCCTGGCCGACGGCTCCTACGGCAAACTCTCGCTCAACGCGACGAAGTCAGCCCCGGGCGTGACGGTACGCGCCGAGCACCCTGGCAAAGCGACGATCGACGGGGCGAGCATGCAGGGCGCACGTCTCACCCTGGCGCGTTTCAACATCACCAACGAGGTGGTAGTCCAACCTGGCACCACCGGCATGGCGGTGGACCACAACCGGATCACCGGCGGCTACATGGGTGTCAATGCCGGCCCGACGTCGAGCACGCAGGTCAACGATGTCGAGATCACCGGCAACGAGTTCGTTGGCCCCTTCGGCGAGGACGCGATCCGGCTCAACCGCTACCACGATTCCGATGGAGATGGCGTGGGTGTGCTGATCGAAGGCAACGAGTTCACCGGGATTCGTGAGAACGGCAACCACAGCGACTGCCTGCAGACGGTTTGGGTTGGCGATCACCTCGTCTACCGCAAGAACTACCTGCACGACAACCGCTGCCAGGGCTTCTTCGTCAAGGACCAGGCAAGCGCGATCGTCGGGATCACGGTCGAAAACAACCTCTTCGTGCGCAACAACGAACCCTGTGGGCCACCACTGACGAGTTGCGGCCAGCCCTCCTACTTCCAGGTCTTCGGGCCGTATCAGGACTTCACGATGCGGCGCAACACGATCTGGCAGGGTGATGTCATCGCTGTCTTCCAGAACGGCTCAGGACCGGGAACGGTGATCGAATCCAACGTCGTCACCCGATTCTGGACCTCGACGGACCTCTCCGGCGCCATCTATCGAGACAACACGCGATGCAAACGTGAAGCGAGTGGCGGCTCCTGGCCTTCGCAGACACCAGGGGAGATCGTCGACTGCTCGCCGGCATTTGCCAACCCGGCTGTAGACGATCTGCGCCTGACCGGCTCCAACCGCGGGGTCGACTGGGCGCCTTCTGAACAGCATTTCGGGTTCTGACAGCAGCCCGCTGAATGAGATGGTCCGGCTCGCCGGTGAGAAACGGCGAGCCGGACGCGTTGTTGGGATATGAGCTCCATACAAAACCCTCGCCGGGCGGTGGCGCTGAGCGTGAGCGTGCTCGTCCTCATCGCCACCGCACTCGTCCTTCTACTCGGCTCCGGCGACGGCGATGACGACTCCGTCGCTAAAGCAAGTCACGGCACGGCCTCGGCTGTTGACCGAGGACAGTGCTCGGTGACCGTCTCCAGCCTCGATGCCCTGCAGTCGGCAGCCTCTTCCGCATCGGCGGGAGAGGCGGTCTGCCTGACCAATGGCCGCTACGAGGAGCTTGAGCTCGACCTCGATGCGCCCCGCCCCGGCGTCACGGTGAGGGCCGCCAACCCTGGACGCGCGACGCTCGACGGTGCCAGCCTCAGCGGCGTCGGCATCACGCTCGCTCGCTTCGTGGTCAGAGAGGAGATCACCGTCGAGCCTGGCGCACGGCGTATCTCGGTCGTCCACAACCGAATCAGCGGTGGCTACTTCGGTGTTGACGCCGGCCCGACGACCAGCACCTCGATCTCGGATACGACGATTCGCGACAACCTCTTCGCCGGTCCCTTCGGCGAGGACGCGATCCGGCTCAACCGCTACCACGACAGCTCCGATCCCGACCCGTTCGGCATCCTGATCGAAGGCAACGAGTTCACCGGAATCCGCGAGAACGGCAACCACAGCGACTGCCTGCAGTCGGTATGGGGCGGCGACAGCCTCTATTTCAGGCGTAATTACCTGCACGACAACCGCTGCCAGGGCTTCTTCGTCAAGGATCAGCCCGAGGCGGTGTCCCGGATCGTGATCCAGAACAACTTGATGCTGCGCAACGCTGCCCCCTGCGAACCGCCGGAGTCGGATTGTGGGCCTCCATCGATAGTGCAGATCTTCGGGCCTACTCGCGGCATCAAGATCACTCAGAACACGATCTGGACCGATGGCAACCGCTCCCCCCTTACCTTCCGCGAGGGCCCCTTCGGCAGAATCGTGATCAAAGACAACGTCATCTACCGCATCTGGAGCGACTGGAGCGACGGCTTCCCCAATTTCGTCGAGGCTGATAACACGCTCTGTGAGTGGGAAGGAACGCTGCCCCGCAAGAGCCCCAAGTCGAATCGGGACTGCTCGCCCGGCTTCGCCAACCCTGTGGCGGATGACTATCGCGTGCGCAGCGGCAGGGGCGTCACCTGGTCCCCAGCCAACCAGCACTACGGACCCTGAGCGAAGAAGCTCGGCCGCGCGCTCAAGCGGCATCGAGCGCCGGCGTCTTCTCCCCGGTCTCGAGCATCGCCAGCATTGCCTTGCGATCGAACTTGCCGTTCGCGTTGAGCGGCAGCTCCTCGAGCAGCTCGAAGCGCCGAGGAACCATGTAGTCCGGCAGTCTCTCTGTCAGCGCCTCGCGCAGGGCATCGGGGTCGAGATCCAGATCACCAAGGAAGGCGGCGATGCCGCCGGCGCCGCTGTCGTTCAGCGGCCAGCCAATCGCGATCGCCGCGTCGATCCCAGACTCTTCCCGCAGCACGGCCTCGATCTCACCGAGCTCGACGCGATGGCCCAGCACCTTGATCTGGTGGTCCATCCGGCCGAGATAGGAAAGCGGCTCGCCGGGATGCAGGGGGCGCCTCACTCGGTCTCCCGTGCGGTAGTGGATCTCCTCGCAGTCCGGTGGCAGCACGAAGGCCGCCGCGGTCTTCTCCGGGTCCTGCCAGTAACCGGGGGTCACCTGCGGGCCCGTGACGAGGAGCTCGCCGTCGGCACCCGGCTCGACCTCACGCAGATCCGGGCCCGCGACCAGGGTCCTGGTCTCCCCGAGTGGCTCTCCGATCGCGACCACCCCGTTCACCTCGCCCTCGTTCTCACCGGGCGTGTAGCGCTGCACGGTGCAGGCGATCGTCGCCTCGGTCGGCCCGTAGAGGTTCTCCACCACCGACGCAGGTGCCGCAGCGGCCCAGGCCTGGGCCAGCTCGGCCGGCAGAGGCTCGCCGCAGAAGAGGCTCCAGCGCAGGCTCGGATAGCTGTCCGGCTTGAGCATGCGCAGCTTGCGCATGAAGGCACCGACCGAGGGCACCGAGAACCAGACCGTCAGCTCGGAGTCGCGGATGAAGCGACTGGGAGCCATCAGCTGGCGCTCGGATGGGCAGCAGAGGCAGGCGCCGCGATCCCAGGCGACGAACATGTCGAAGACCGAGAGGTCAAAGGTCATGTCAAAGGTCTGTGAGCAGCGGTCGTGCTCGTCGATGCCGTAGCGCTCGATGGCCGCTGCAATGAAGGCGACGGCGTTGCGGTGGGCAACCCCGACACCCTTGGGGCGTCCGGTGCTCCCGGAAGTGAAGAGCAGGTAGGCGATCGCGTCCTCGGAGGGAGCGACCGGAGCAAAGCCATCCCCTGGCAAGGAACCCACCTCGTCCGGGGCGATGATCTCAGGCGGCTGCTCGACGCCATCGAGCAGCTCCTCGAGCTGTGCTGCCGCAGCACCATCGACGACGAGAGTGCGGCAGCCCGAGCGCAGGAGCATCTCGCGACAGCGGTGCACGGGAAAGCTTGGGTTGAGCGGGACGTAGCCGTGACCGGCCCAGAGCGCTCCCAACACGCCGGTGAAGGCGGTGGTGCTGCGCGAGGCAAAGACTGCCGTCAGCGGTGGCGCCCCGGCGGGGCTGCACTTGGCGATCGCAGCGCCAATGCCGGCGGCCCGCAGGCGCAGCTCGCCGTAGGTCAGCGTCTCGCCGGCGACCTCGAGGGCCGGCCGCTCTGGGAAGCGCTCAGAAGAGCGGACGAACCCCTCCAGGAGGGTCGTTCTCATTACCGCGCTCACGTCCAAAGAACGGCCGTAAACATCGCTTACTTCTGAAGTTTCGGGCACGGCAAGTAATGGCCTAGTTCGGTCGTTAGTGGGGCATGAGCGCTACCGCGGCCGCGCCGCCGGCCACCCCCATCCCTGAGCAGGTCGGGCACAAGGACGGCCTGCGCGAGAAGCACGCGCACGCCGGGGTCGCGATGGCAATCGCGACGCTGGCGATGGGCGCGACGTCGGGAATCCAGGCACTGCTCTACCTCAGTGCCTTTGGCGTCGGCGCCCGCACCGACGGGTTTTTCGTCGCCTTCGCCCTCTACACGAGCTTCGGCGTCTTCAGCCAGAGCATCCGGGTCACCTCCGCGCCCCTGCTGGTCGGAGAGCGGCCGCGCCTGACCCCGGTCGAGTTCGGGATCGCCCTGATCTCGATCGCGATCCCGGTTGCGATCGCGACGATTCCGCTCGCCGGCCCCGTAGCCGCCCTGCTGGCCCCGGGACTCGGCGAGGCCGGGCGGGGAGTGACCGAATCCGCCCTGCCGGTCCTCGGCATCGCGATGATCCTCCAGCTCCTGGCAGCCGGCGGCGCGACGCTGCTCGCCGTGCGCGACCGCTTCGACCGCATCGCCCTCTCCTACATCGCCGGCGCAGTCTCCGGGCTCGGCGTCTACCTGGCCGTTGCGGGCAGCGCGGACGAGCTCTCGCTCGGCTGGTCGATGCTGGCGATGGCGGTGGTCACCTCCGCACTGATGATCGACGGCGTTCGCTCCAGCCGCGTCGATTCGGCAGCGGGGAGCCTGGCCGCCGCAATCCGTCCGCGGCGAATCGCTCGCTGCGCCTGGCTGGTACTCGGCAGCACGGCGATCTACCTCGCCTTCAACGGCCTCTACGTCATCACCCTCGCCTTCGCCAGCAAGTACGGCGCCGGCGGCGCGACGGTCCTCTCCTACGCTTACCTCTTCGCCAGCTACCTGGTCGCCGGCACCGGCTTTGCGCTGGGGATGTCGCGAATCGCCGATATGCGCCGGGGCGCCCTCGCCGACTGGCGCGAGGTGATCGCCGACACCGTCCCGGCCGGCTTCCGCTACGCGATGTTGATCGTCGCCCCGGCGCTGGCGGCGCTGATCGCCGGTGGCGCGACGCTTATCGGCGAGGTCCTGCCCTCGAGCTTCGATCCCTCCCAGGTGACGCAGTTGAAGGTATTCGGCGCGCTGCTCTGCGCCTGGACGGTGGCGGCGCTGCTGGTGAACCTGCTGCTGCCGGCGCTGTTCGCGCTCGGCCGGGCAAAGATCGTCAATGCCCTGGCACCGCTCGTCGTCGTCCTGCACATCGCGGTCACGGCGCTGGCCGGGACGCTGTTCGGGGTGAACGGGGTCGTCGGCGCCTTCTTCGTCGTTCCGCTCGCCTTCGCCGTCGTCCTGCTGGTCGTCGGCGCGCGAAGCGCGAGCGTGCCGATCGCCCGCGAGCTCGCCCGCGACGGGTTGCAGTTCGCGTTCGCCGCGGCCGCCTGCTTCGGGATCGGCGCCGCGGTCGGCCATGCGGTCGCGTCGGGACTGGCCGCACCCCTGCTGACGATCGGTATCGGATCCCTTCTCTACGGTGCCCTCACGCCTTGGCTGGCGCCGCAGCAGGTACGGCTGCTCGTCGGCGCGGTTCGGCCCGCGTCGGCATGAACGTTGCTGTTCGCACTCCGGCGGCCCCTCAGACCTGGACCGCAAAGAGCGCCTCGAAGGCGCGGCGCCTGGTCGAGAACGCCGACGCACGGGCGCTCGCCGGCCTCGCCCTGATCTTCGCCCTGCTGGCGGCGCTGAGCTGGCGCAAGTGGGGCATCCCCTCGGTCGACGCCGGGCACGAGCTGACCGTCGCCGCCTCGATCGCCGAAGGCGGCGAGCCCTACCGCGACATTCGCTACTTCTACGGCCCCGCGGGGGTCTACTCGCTCGGCACCGCGTTCGCGATCTTCGGCACAGGATTCACCACCGCGTTCGCCTTCGGCCTGGTCCAGGCGGCCGCGATCCTCGGCGCCTTTTACGCGCTCTCCCGCCAACTGCTCCGGGTCGTGCCGGCGTTCATCGCCACCGCGATGGTTGCCGCGATCGGCTTCTCCGGCACCGCCTTCAACTTCGTTCTCCCTCACACCAACTCGGCCACCTTCGGCATCCTCTTCATGCTGCTGATGCTGCTCGGCCTCTCGCGCGAGCGCCTGATCCCCGCCGGTCTGGCCGCAGGCGTCGTCTGCCTGACGCGGCCCGAGTTCGCGGCGGTCGCGGCGCTCGCCGGCGCAGCGTTCCTGGTCGGCTGGGCGCGACAGCACGGCATCCGCTCAGCGGCACTGTGGGCGCTGCCACGACTGGCCCTGCCCGCGCTCCTGGTCGCCGGGCCTGTCTTCGCGATCCTCGCCCGCGACGCCGGGGCCAGCACGCTCTTCACCGAGAACCTCTGGCCGGTCGATTTCCTCCGCATCGCCGGCTTCGACTCGCAGAGCGCATGGGCACCGCTCGACCTCGAAAGCGCGGTCGCGACGACTGCCCGAGCAGGCGTCTACTGCGCCATCCTCGCCGCCGTCGTTGCCACCGCCGTCCTGGTCTCGCGTGCGCGCGACACCGGTGACCGCATCCGCGCCCTCTGGCCACTGGCAGCCGCAGCGGGCGGCCTTCTCTTCCTCGACGTCGCCTGGTCCGCGCTCGGCATCGCCGAGTCCAGCCGCTCCGCCGTCACCTACGAGGCGAAACACCTGCTGCTCGGCATGAGCTGGCTCCCCGCGCTCGGCTTCGCCGCCTGCGCCGTGGTCGCCGTTCGCCTCCTGAGGGGGGACTCGCCGCCGATCTCCAGCTCCTGGGGGTTCGATCTGGCGCTGGTCGCCGCCGCGGCGGCGCTAGGTGCCAGGGCCTATGACGCCTTCACCGCGGAGGCCTCCTACGCCCCCTACTACGCGGGGTTGTTGGTCCTCCTCCTAGCCGTCCTGCACGACCGCGTCGGCCAACGCTGGCCGCAGGCGCGCGCGGCCTCGTACGGCATGCTCGCCGTCGTCGCCATCGGCCTCGCCGCCTACGCTCAGGTCGGTCTCTACCCGGATGACAGCGCCGAGGTCCACACACCGCGCGGCACCTACGTCACCACCCCGGCCTCGGCTCCGGCCCTCCAGGGAGCGGTTGACTTCGTCGACACCCACACCGCGCCGGGTGAGCCGATCCTCGCCCTGCCAGCCGACGCAGGCATCCACTTCATGACCGGCCACCCGCCGGCGCTCTACGACGTGATGTTCCTGCCCGGGCTGCTCGACTCGCGCGACGACCAACGGGCCGCTCTGCGCAGGCTCGAGCAAGAAGGGGTGCGCTACGCGGTGGTCAGCAAGCGCCGTTTCGACGGCTACGGCTTCGAACGCTTCGGCGACGACTACAACCGGCTGCTTGCCAGCCGGGTCTTCGCCGGCGGTCCCGTCGCCACCTTCGGGGAGGGACCGCGGCTCGGCGGCACCAATCCGGCCACCTCTTTCTCCGTCTACCGTATTCGCTTCTAGGTGGCCGAGCTCGCTGAAATCCGGGGCATGATCCTCGATGCCTGCGCCCCCGCGCTCGCCGGCATCGGCATCGCGCCCGAGGATGCGCCGGGCGACCTCGACCTGCGCGAGAGCGGCCTGGTCGACTCACTGGGCTTCGTCGAGCTGATCGTCGACCTCGAGGACAAGCTCGGCATCGAGATCGACCTCGAGGATCTCGACCCCGAGCAGATCACGATCCTCGATCCGCTGGCCACCTACATCGCCGAGCAGACCAGGGCGCGGGCAGGAGAGCCTGGATGAGGTATGAGTCGACACTGGCGGGAGCACGTCGGCGGCTGCTCGCCCTGATCGCCCTCTACGGACCCGGCGCGGAGACGACGCGGGTGCGGCTGCACCGCCTGCGCGGGGTGAAGATCGGCAGCGGCTGCTTCATCGGCACCGACGTGATCATCGAGACTGCCTTCCCCCACCTGGTCGAGATCGGCAACCGCGTCGACCTCAGCATGCGGACGACGATCGTCGCCCACCAGCAGGGTGAGGTCGCCGACGAGGGCAAGCCCTCGGTGCGGATCGAAGACGACGTCTTCATCGGGCCGGGGTCGATCCTGCTGCCCCATGTGACCGTGGGACAGGGCGCCGTGGTCACGGCCGGCAGCGTCGTCACCACCTCGGTGCCGGCGCTGACGATGGTGCGCGGCAACCCGGCCGAGCCGGTTGCCCGCTGCGCTGTCCCGCTCGGGCGCAGCACGCCGCTGCGCGAGTTCTACCGCGGACTTCGCCCGATACGCGACAAGTGACCTCGCCGCCCGCCCCGCTCAGCGTCGGTGTCGTTCCGCGTGCCGGCTACGAGCGCAGGCGGCGGCTGTTCGCTGCTCTCGAAGCCGCGTTCCCGGTTTGCTTCGAGGGCCGCGAGCCCAATCAGGAGCGCGACCTCGACGCGTTGGTCAAGCTAGACGGCGGTCGGCCAGCAGAAGCCGGGGCGAGCGGCCTGCCGCTGCTCTCCCTGCTGATCGAAGAGTCAGGGGCAGCCCGGGCGCCGGTCGACAACGAGCTGAGCGAGGCGCCAGAGATTGACCGTAGGCTGCGAAAGGCAACCCTTCCCGATTCCCACCTCGGCACTGTCCTGCAAGCTGGCGCCAGCTTGGAGCCAAGCGAACGGGCCACCGTCCTCGCCGCCAGCGGCGGCCAGCCGACTTGGATCCGTGCCGGCGGCGCGGAGAGCGCCTTGCTGGCCCCAGCCGAGCTGGGCCCTGACGAGGCGCTGCGCGAACGGCTCTGCAGGGAGCGCAGCGCCGCGCTGCTGCCGCTGGTGCACTTTCTCCGCGAGCTGACGGCCGCGACCCGCTGGCAGCCGCCCGCAGCGCGGGCCAGCGTGATCTTCGACGACCCCAACCTGCACTGGCCCTCCTACGGCTTCGTCAGGCTGCGCGAGCTGGCGGCGCACACCGTCGCCCACCGATATCACGTCGCCCTGGCGATGATCCCGCTCGACGCCTGGTTCGCCCGGCCGGCCGCGGTTCGCGCCCTCGAGCAGAGTCAAGGGGGCATCTCCCTGCTCGTCCACGGCAACGACCACAACGGCGGCGAGCTGGGCAGACTGGCCACCGAGTCAGAGGGGGTCGCCCTGGCAGCCCAGGCGCTGCGCCGCGTTGACGCCTTCGAGCGGCGAACCGGGTTGCCTGTCGATCGGGTGATGGTGCCACCCCACGAGAGGTGCTCGGAGGCAACCGTGCACGGCCTGCGGCGCTGCGGCTTCGAGGCGATCTCAATGACCCAGCCGTTTCCTTGGCTGGCGCAGCCTCCCCGCTCATGGCTGGCCCGGCCCGCGGAAGCCGATGCGCTGGTCGGCTGGCGTCCCGCCGACTTCGCCTGTGGGATGCCGGTGCTCCTGCGCCACCCCCTATCAGGGCGTGATGCATCCGAGCTGGTGCTGCGCTCGTTCCTCGACCAGCCGCTGATTCTCTATGGCCACCACGACGACCTGCTGGAGGGGCTCGGCGTCCTCGAGCAGGCCGTGGAGGAGGTCGACCGGCTGCGCGAGACGAGCTGGAGCCGGCTCAGCGAGATCGCCGCCGGCAGCTTCGAGACCCGCCTCGAGGGCCCGGAGCTAGCGGTCCGCCTGCTGACCAGGAGGGCAAGGATCGCGATCCCGCCCGGGGCCGAGCAGATCGTCATCGAGCCACCCACTGCGCTTGCCGAAGCACCGCCCGGACAGTTGAGGATCGACGGGCAGCCGGCACGGCTCGGGGAGCCGACCAGGGTCGACCCGGGCACGACGGTCGAAGTGGAGCTGCCGGCCGGGGACAGGGTCGACGTCAGCGCCGTCCCGTCGCCGCCCAGGCGTCCGCTGGCGATTGCGCGCAGGGTCGCCGGCGAGAGCAGAGACCGCCTGCTGCCGCTGGTCTCCAGGGTCCGCTAGAGCGGCGCTTCGAGCCGCACGGGAGAGGTCGCGTCTTCGACCACCAGCTGCGCCTCGCCGCTGCCATCGGCGGGAACGGTGTAGACGTTCTCGCCGTCGGAGTAGACCAGGGTGTCGTCGTCGAGCCACTCGGCCTGATCGTCGATCGAGCGCGTCTCGGCGACCCCGTGGTCCTCGAGCGTAGCCAGGTCGAGCACTCGCAACCGCCAGCGGGTCTGGTCGCCGATCCGGCTCTTGAAGGCGATCCGGCGGCCGTCCGGCGAGAGCGACGGACACTCGACCCCGTCGCGCAGCACCCGCAGCGAGCGGTCGCGGACGCTGCCCTCGACCAGGTAGTGGTCCTCGCCTGTGCCCAGGGTCGCGTAGAAGCGGTTCGAGTCCTCGGCGAACGTGATCCCCCAGAAGTTGAAGTCGACCGCGTCGAAGGGCCGGCCTTCCTTGCTGACGCTGTACTGCTCGAGCTGGCCCAGCGACTCGCCGCTCTGCATGTCGATGACCGTCGTCGTCGTCGAGAAGCCGCCGCTCGAGCCGAGGTAGGCGTGACCGGCCACGAAGACGGTCATCGCCCCATAGCGCCCGTCGCCGGAGACGCGGGCTCGCGACGGCAGGCCGGTGAGACGGATCGTGTGCTCGGGGCGCAGCCGGGAGTCGAACGTCGTCGCGACGTAGTCGACGCCGGACTCGGCGACGCCCATGCAGATTCCACGTCCGGCAGCGAAATAGACCCGCTCGCAGGCGAGCTCGCCGCCGGCTCGCCGCTGCACATCGCCTCCGTCGACGACGAAGACGCGGCCGTTGAGTCGTGGATCGCTGGGATCGACCGCCCGCACCATCAGCTCGGTGCCGGCCGGGACCTCGCCAGCACGCGGGCGGGCGTCGGTGGTCGTACTGCTCGGACTGAGCGCAGCGACGACGACGTACGCGCCTCCGGCGACGACGCAGAGCGCGACGATCGCGGCGAGGATCTTCTTGCGACCGCTATCCATGCGCTGGGGATGGGGCCCGCTGAGCCCGAAGCAGCAGCGGTGCCGCGAAGGCTATCGCCAGCAGCAGCCCCGCGCCGAAGATCAGAACCGCGTTCTGCAGGCCGATCGTGAACCAGAGCGCGCCAAAGGCAAGCGAGGAGAGCAGGCGTCCAATGCTGACCACGGTGATCAGCATCCCGATCCCGCTTGCCTGCAGCTTCTCAGGAAGCACCGCTCCAGCGAGCGCGGTCATCACACCTTCGGTCGCGGCAAAATAGCCCCCGAGGGCGATCAGACAGAGGATCAGCATCCCGTAGCCGAGCGAGTTCATCAGCAGGGCACCGTAGGCGATGAAGAGCAGAGCGTGGCCGGCGAGCAGCACCGGGACCTTCCCGAACCGGTCGGCGATTTGCCCGAACGGGATCGCCAGCGCCATGAACGCCACGGCCGTGACTACGAAGAGGAGCGGGAAGATGGCGGGCTCGAAGTCGACCTTGCGCTGCAACCCGACGTAGATCAGTGCGTCGGAGACGCTTGCCACCGAGAGGACCCCCGCGGCGAGGAGCAGCAGTCCAAATCGCGGATCCCGGATCAGCCCGGCCGCTGCTCGAAGCGACGGCGCGGCGCCGTCACGCGGGGCTCGCTGCGGCTTGCCCTGCACGGTCAGCACCAGGACCGCGAGGCCGAGCAGGGCGAACAGCGTGCTGACGACGAAGACCGCATCGAAGCGGGCCGGAGCCACGAGCAGGACCGCGAAGGCGATCAGTGGGCCCAGCATGGCGCCGGCGCTGTCCATCGCCCGGTGTACGCCGAAGGCGGTGGCGAGGCCGGCCTTGGTGCTCGAAAGCGAGATCAGCGCGTCACGGGGAGCGGTGCGAATTCCCTTGCCGACGCGGTCGACCGCGACGATCGCCCCGATCCCACCGATCGTGTTGCCAGCCGTGACCAGCGCCACCTTGCCCAACGCGGAGAGCGCGTAGCCGCTGGTCGCCACCTCCTTGTGCCGGCGCCAGCGATCGGAGGCAAAGCCACTGGCGACCTGGACCAAGGCCGCGGCGCCGCGGTAGGTGCCGTCGATCGCGCCGAGCGCCAGCGGCGACGCGCCGAGCGAGAAGACCAGGTAAAGCGGCAGGATCGTCGCCACCATCTCCGACGAGACGTCGGTGAGCAGACTGACCATGCCGAGCATGACGACGTTGCGCGGCACCCGCAGGCGAGCCGGGCGGCGCGCCCAGAGACGGGGCTTCAGCAGGGCTTTGGAGGCTTCGACCTGGTACATGGCTTAATCCGGTCAGGCGAGCCGGCCTATGCGTTTCGCCCTCAGCTAGGAAACGATCCGACTAGTCCTTTTCTCGCACTATCGGCCACGTTTTCTTGACCCAGGCCAAGCCGCTCGGCGACTTCGCCAGCAACCTGCTCCGCAAAGCCCATCACCGAGTCGCCGTTGAGCAGGTAGGGATAGATCTGGGCGTTGGAGGCGAGCGCGAGGCCCTCCACCCCGGGCCAGATCGGCGCTACTCGAGGCTCTCCCTCGGGGCGCAGCGTATGCACGGGCTCGACCAGCTTGGCGCGCTGTACGGTCCAATCGACGACGTCGTCGCGGCTGAAACCAGGCGAGAGCCGGGCCAGGTAGTCGGTGAAACGCCGGTACACGGATTCGTCGTCCTCGCTCTGCTCGGGCGCGGTTGGATCGCAGTACTTGGGTATGTAGACCAGGTGCAGGCCGTCGGTGTGCTCGGTCCCGAGCACCTGGGTGGTCTCGACCGCGCTGGTGATCGGCGTCTTCTCGGTGATGTTGGTCGCGTAGTAGGGCAGCAGAGAGCGCGGCACCTTGATGATCACGCAGACGACACCGAGCCAGCGCTCGGGATACGGCTCGAGCAGGCTCTGGTGGCGCTCCGGCAGCAGGAAGCGAAGGGCAGGCGGCTGCAGGGTCGGGATCGTCAGGTCGAAGTCGAGGATCTCGCCCTCGAGCTCGACCCCAGTGACGGAGCCGTCCTCGCTCGTGACGAGGCCACTGACGGGGGCATCGGTGCGGGTCTCCACACCCAGCCCCCAGGCTCTCTCGACCATCGCGTCGATCAGCCGCTGGTGGCCCCCGACGATGTGCCCCATTTCCTCGCCGCCGCTGCCGCCACTCGCGCGAGCTCCGGACATGCGCCTGGTCCGCGCCCAGAGGTAAGTCGCCGGCAGGCCTGAAGGATCGCCGTCGAAGCGCGAGTCAAGCAGCGGCTTCCAGATCCGCTCATACACCTGCCGGCCGCAGTGGCGGCGCAGCCAGGTCTCGAGCGGGATCTGCTCGAGAGCCTCGTAGGAGCTGCGTAGCTGGCACTGGGCGACGAACCAGCCCAGCCGCAGGCGTGCCGGTGGGCTCAGCGGAGAGAACCGCAAGAGGTCGCCGATGCCGTTGAAGTCATGCATCTCGCCGTTGGCGAAGAAGCCCGCGCCAACCGGTTTGAAGCGCAGCGCGTCGCCGAGCCCGACCTCCTCTGCCATCGCGATCATCCGCTGGTCAGCGGGCGTGATCACGTGGTAAAAGCGGTCGACCTCGTGGCCGCCGAAGTCCATCGTTCCGGCCAGGCCACCGAGGCTGGGGCCGCGCTCGAGCACGGTCACCTTTGCCCCAGCCTGGGCCAGGCGCAGGGCGAGCGAGGTGCCGAGAACACCGCCGCCGACGATCCCGACGCGGGGCGAAGAGCTCATCCGGTCTGTACGACCGGCTCGCGGTCGGCCTTTGCCGACGATCCCGACAGGGAGCGCGACGGCTCCGCCACCGGCAACGGTGCGGTGACCTCGGCCAGCGGCGAGACGGGCGGCGGCTGGATGCGGCCGACCATGTGGGCTGCCATCACCCGGAAGTAGGCGAGGACGGTCGGCTTCAGCTGCATCTTCGATTCGCCCTTGCGGGTTGTCCAGTCGTTCACGGTGGGAACCTCGGCGACGCTGGCGCCGGCGTTGTAGAGCTTCAGCAGCAGCTCGACGTTGGCGGCGAAGCCGGGCTCGCGAACGAGCAGGTAGCCGTATGTGTCAGCGGCCTTGCGCAGAGTTCCGGCACGGTAGACGCGATAGAGCGAGGACAACGTGTGCATCTCGCGCAGACCGCCGAGGAAGCGGAAGGTGTTCGAGACCGACTTGCTCGCGGCGAGGCGCCAGCCGGCGACCCCGACGATCTTGCCACCGGGGGCGTAACAGGAAGCGAGCACGACCTCGGTCCCCTGGTCGAACAGTTCGAGCATTTTCGGCAGGTCCGCGAGGTTCGAGGTGGTGTCGGCCTCCAGGGTGACGATCGCGTCGTCGTCGGAGGACTCGCCCAGGGCGGCGCGAATGCCGGTGTTGATCGCCGTGCCGAGGCCACGGTTGACCGTGTGGCTGACGATCGCCAGGTGCATGTCGCGAGAGTGCTCGCGGATCACGTCGGCGGTGCCGTCGGTGGAGCCGTCGTCGACGATGATCACGCGCGCGCCCAGTTCGCGCGCGACCGGGGCGAGGTCCTCGAGCAGGCGGGGAATGTTTTCCGCCTCGTTGTATGCGGGGATCACGAAGCGAATCACGCGACTACCTCCAGGGGACGGGGAGTAGGAATGTCGAGCAGCTCGACGGGCCGGCGCACCGCGGCCGACTCGCGCACAGCGAGGGCCGCGGCCAGTGCCTTGACGCCGTCGTGGGCGCTGACCGGCTCCGGAGTGTCGTCGAGCACGCAGTGGCAGAAGGCTTCCAGCTCGGCCTGCAGCGGCTCGGCCTTGGCCAGCGAGAAGCGCACGGCAGCGCCCTCTCCGTCGCCGCGCAGCATTGAGAGCCCGTCCCAGTGCAGGGGGGCACTGGGCGACTCGACGAACCAGACGTCCTGGGTGATGTAGCTCGCCCGCAGCAGCCCGTTCTCGCCGATCAGCATGATCTCCCGCTTCTTCTCCGGGGTCAGCCAGTTGACGTCGAGCAGGCCAAGCGTATTCTCTTCGCGTTCGCCGTTGAAGCGGACCAGGCAGGTCAACAGGTCCTCCTGGGAGCTGTGCTGGAAGCGGCCGCCGTCGGCGTAGATCTCGCTGATCGAGAGGTCGAGGATGTGCTGCATCACGTCGAGATCGTGGGTGGCGAGATCGATCGCCACCCCGGTGTCCTGGATCCGCGTCGGCAGCGGTCCAACCCGGGTCGCGTGAGCGCGATAGACAGCTCCAAGACGATCCTCGGCCACCAGCTCGCGCAGCTTCGTTACCGCCGGGTTGAAGCGCTCGACGTGTCCCACCATGAGCTTGCGATCTGCCTCGATCGCGGCGCCCCGCATCCGCAACGCGTCCGGCAGGGTCGTCGCGATCGGCTTCTCGACCAGGACGTGAAGCCCGGCGGCAAGCGCCTCCAGCGCGACTTCCGCATGCGTCTCGGAAGGCGAGGTGATCGAGATCGCATCCAGCTCGCGGGCGCCGAACTCGATCAGATCGCGCCAGTCCGAGTACTCGGCGACGCGAGTCTCGCCAAGCACTCGGCGACGCGTCTCGGCGTTGGGCTCGGCCACGGCGACGAGCCGCGCGCAGTCGAGCTGAGCGTAGTTGCGGACGTGGAACGCCCCCATACGGCCGCAACCGACCACTCCGATTCTCAGCTGCTCAGACAGTGGACTCCTCCAGTGCTCGGTCAAGATGGGTGACGGTGAGCTCGGCGATCCGCTCTGCCGCGTTGCCGTCGCCAAAGATCGGCGGCCGCTCCGCTGGCATCGGCTTGTGCAAGGCCTCGCGGAACTTCTCGGCATCGACCCCGACCAGCGTGTTCCATCCGGTCGAGACGGTCTCGATCCACTCCGTCTCCTCGCGCATCGTGATGCAGGGAACGCCCCAGAGATAGGCCTCGCGCTGGACTCCGCCGGAGTCGGTTGCGATCGCGACCGCGTCGCGCTCCAGGGTCAGCATCTCGGTGTAGGTGACGGCGTCGCGCACCTCGACGTTGGCCGGGACCTCGAGGCTCCAGCTCTCGATGCTCTTGCGGGTACGCG
Source organism: uncultured Solirubrobacterales bacterium (assembly GCA_963807425.1). Taxonomy (GTDB): domain Bacteria; phylum Actinomycetota; class Thermoleophilia; order Solirubrobacterales; family 70-9; genus VRUE01. Next base: position 170,856 of record CAWEBZ010000012.1, read on the forward strand.
GGTGCATCGGGAAGATCACTCGGCACTCGGCGGTCTTCAGGCAGTCGAGCACGGCGCTGAGGCGCTCGGCGGAGTCGGTGTTGTAGTTGCGATGGGCGGTGGCGAGGACGTAGTCGCCCTCCTCCCCACCCTCGGGCAGACGCTCCCGGGTCGCCAGCAGGACATCGGCCAGCACGTCGCCGGTGACATGCACGACTCCGGGCACGCTCTCCTCGAGCAGCACGTCGCGGGCGTGATAGCAGGGGGCGAAGAGAAGGTCGGAGAGGCGGTCCGTCTCGATCCGGTTGTGCTCCTCCGGCATGTCGGTCCGGTAGCTGCGCAGGCCGGCCTCGACGTGGAGCAGCAGTACCCCCGCGGCGACGGCCGCGCGCGCGCCGGCGATCGTCGCATTGGTGTCGCCGCGAACCAGGACGGCGTCGGGCCGCTCGCTCTCGATCACACGGGCGATCCGCTCCTGGGCCACCGCGACGCCTTCCTCATTAGGGAGGGAGCCGACGCCGAGGTTGTACCCGGGCAGCGGCAGCCTCAGGTCGGCGATCTGCAGGTCCGACATTTTCGGGTCGTAGTGCTGCCCCGTGTGGACCAGGATCTCCTCGACGCAGCTGGTGTAGGCCAGCGAGAGCGGTGCGGCCTGCACGATCTCGGGTCGGGAGCCGATTACGGAGACGATTCGGGGGGCCATGCATCATCAACGCACGAAATCGGCGTCTTTTTGCGCGCCCGGAAAAGTTTCGCCGGGCATTTTGAGACCCGACTTTTTTCAGCCTCGGATGGGCAGCAAAGCGCCGCAAGTGTTCCCCGCACGAAGTCGTTGGTCTGGTAGATCAATGGAGGCACACGGTCTTACACGCGAGCAGACGGTCGACCAAACTGCGGGTGACCCGCTGTGGCGGGCAGCACTGCGGCGCTCGGTCGACATAGTCTCCGCCCTGGCGCTGGTCCTGCTCCTCTCGCCGCTGCTGATCGCGGTTGCGATAGCGGTCCGGCTCGACAGCCCCGGTCCCGCCCTCTTCCGCCAGCGTCGCGTTGGTCTCGGCGAAAGGGAGTTCACCCTCTTCAAGTTCCGCAGCATGCGCCTCGACGCCGACCCGCGCGGTCACCGCGAGTACGTGACCGCGCTGATCAATGGCAACGGGACCGGCAGCACTCCCGATGGCGGCCGCGAGAACCTCTACAAGCTCGCCGTCGACAACCGGATCACCCCGTTCGGGCGCTGGATCCGCAAGTGGAGCCTCGATGAGCTCCCCCAGCTCTTCAACGTCCTCCTCGGCGACATGACCCTGGTCGGTCCGCGACCGGCGATCCCCTACGAGGTCGCCGAGTACCCGAGCTGGTACCTGCAGCGCTTCACGGTCAAGCCCGGCCTCACCGGCCTCTGGCAGGTCAGCGGGCGCAGCGAGCGCACTTACGAGGAAATGGTCCGTCTCGACGTCGAGTACACCGAACGCCGCTCCGTGCGGCTCGACTTTTCGATCCTCGCCAAGACCCCCTGGGTCGTGGTCAGCAGAAAGGGAGCAGAGTGAACCCAGCAGGAGCAATCGGCACCATGGTCGTCGGCTACGGCTACTGGGGCCCGAACCTCGTCCGCAACGTCGTCGAGAGGCCCGAGTTCCGCCTGATGGGCCTCTGTGAGCTCGATGAGGGGCGCGCCGAAGACTTCCGCCGCCGCCATCCTGGCGTCTGGGTCGAGGGCGACCTCGACGTCGCGCTGGCCGATCCCCGGATCGAGGCCGTGGCGATTGCCACGCCGCCGCACACCCACTACAGCCTCGTCAGCCGCGCTCTCGAAGCCGGCAAGCACGTGCTGGTCGAGAAGCCGCTCGCCCGCACCGCCGACGAGGCCGCGAGCCTGATCGCGCTGGCAGACGAGGTGGGCCGGGCACTGATGCCGGGCCACACCTTCCTCTACAGCCCCTCGGTCAACAAGGTCCGCGAGATGATCCGCGCCGACGAGCTGGGCGAGGTCTACTTCGTCACCTCCTCGCGGATGAACCTCGGCCTCTATCAGCAGGACGGGGTCGTCCTCGACCTCGCTCCGCACGACCTCTCGATCCTCCTGCACTGGCTGGGCAAGCCGCTGGTCGAGGTCTCCGCGACCGGTCGCAGCGTCTTCCAAGAGGGGGTTCACGAGACCGCCTTCCTCACCCTTCGCTTCGAGGGCGGCACCCAGGCAAACGTGCAGCTCTCCTGGCTGGCGCCGCGCAAGATGCGTCAGATGGTCGTCGTCGGCAGCCGTCGCATGGTCCAGTACGAGGACACCGCCGCCGACGACTCGGTCCGCGTCTACGACCGCGGGCTCGACTTCGCCGAGCCGCCGGCCAACTTCGGCGAGTACCGCCTCACCTACCGCTCCGGCGACATGGTTGCGCCTCGAATCGAGGCGCTGGAGCCACTCGGCCAGGAGCTCAGTGACTTCGCCTCCGCGATCCGTGAGGGCACCACACCCGTTTCGAGCTCGAGGCTGGGTCTGGAGGTCGTGCTCGGCCTCGAAGCGCTGGAGAAGTCGCTACACGGGGGCGGAGAGCCCGTCGCGGTTCGCCCGGTCGACGAGGTCTTGGCGAGCGGCCGAGAGCAGCTCGTCGCGGCTGGCAGCGTCAGCGGCGGCTAGAGGCACTTCCTGCCGCCGGCGGGCGGAACGGCGAGAAAATCCAGCTCGGCCAGGTAGACCATGACCGTGTGAACGGCCAGCTTGCTGACCGTCGTTCCCTGTCTCGCGGCCTCCTGCTCGAGCGCGGCCTGAGTATTGGCATCGACTGTCAAGTCGAAGGCGACCGTCGCCCCCTCGGCGCTCTGGTCGCGGCAGAAGAGAGGAAGCTCTAGCGGCCTGCGCCCCGACTTGAGCTTCTGGGCGTAGTGGAGGAGCGCCGCCCTCACGCCAGCCTGAACGTCAGCCCCTAAATGGGCTTCGATTCCTGAACAGGCGAATGTGCCGAGCGCGATTCTCATTGATTGCCTCCCACCTATGAACTCCCTCAGGGTGTCCAAGATTTTCACTTGCCCCGGCCGAATCCTCCTAATCTCAGCCTGAAATACCTGTGCATTTGCAGCGACTTGAGCCTGGGATTGAAATTTGGACGAATATTTGGCATTGACAACTAGACCGATCGTCCTTAATCCTCTTGCTCGTTGTCGCAAAGAGCGCCGCTCATTTCCGAGGCGACTTTGCATTTTCCGACAAATTTTCTTTGCATCTGTCAGCGGGCCTTTTCGCCCGAAAGAAATAAATAGCTGTGGGGAGGAATGAAGTGACCAGTCGTCAACCCGAGCAGGACCTGAACGCTTCGAGTGGTCCGTCGGGGAGCGCAGCGGAGGAGGCCGGCAACAGCCGCCTCGTCCAGCAAGCGGTCAAGCGCGCCAAGGCTGGAGACAGCGAAGGCCTGCACTTCCTCTACGTCCGCTACTCCCCAGACGTGCTTCGCTACGTGGCCAGCTTCGTCCACGATCATCACGAGGCCGAAGACATCACCCAGAACGTCTTCGCCAAGCTGATGAAAGCGATCAAAAAGTACGAGCAGCGAGAGGTCCCATTTGCTGCCTGGATCATGCGGGTCGCACGAAACGCGGCGCTCGACCACATGCGCGCCAGGCGCGCAATCCCGACCGAGGAGATCAGGCTCGTCGACGCCGGACAGGGTCAGACCAGCATCAACCGGACCCGCGACTTGCGTTGCGCCCTGGAAGAGCTGCCGGAAGACCAGCGCGAGGTGCTCATTCTCAGGCATATCGCCGGCCTCACCCCGGTTGAGATCGCCGCTACGCTCGAGAAGACCGAGAGCTCCGTTCATGGGCTTCACCACCGCGGACGTCGCACCCTGCAGGCAAAGCTGGTCGAGCTGGGCGCCGCACCGGTAGTGGCGCCGCCGGCTGCCTAGTCCCTCCGCAGCTAGTTCTCGCCCTCTAGATCGTCGAGTATGCGCAAGGTGGCGCGTCCCGCGTGCACCTCGGCGGCGAAATAGAGCACGGCGTGCGCCACGAGCTGGTCCGTGGAGACGCTCTGGCTCTCGGCCTCCTCTTCGAGCGACTCCCAGAGGCCGTCGTCGATGTTGAGCTCCAGCTCGACGTCCTCTCCCGGCTCCTCATCCCGAAGGAAGGGTGGGTAGCGCCATCTCAGTCCGCCCGATCCCTTGTCGTTGAGGTAGCAGCGAATCGCGCCCACGGCGCGAACAGGCAGCTGCTCGGCGTTGGGCCCATCCTCTCCGCCCAGCGCTTCGCGAGCGAGCTCACCCAAGCTCACGGTCACCGACCGTTTCAGGTGGACGGTTACGGACCGCTTCACGGTTCGAAAATCCTTTCTCCCCTACGTTTCTGCCCGGCCACTAGGACCGCTTGATGACTGCACTACCCGCTGACACCGAATACCTATCTAACATAACCGCTACTCGGCCCTTTGCCTAGTGGAAATTAGGGCGATGGCGTAATACGGTAGGCGTCGAAGACCGATTCGACGTTGCGCAGGCGGGAGATGCACTGCTTCAGCTGCTCGGTATCGCCGACCTCGACCACGAACCTGTTTTTGACCATTGGGTGATTGGTCGTGCAGCTTGCGCCGAGGATGTTGATGCCCGCCTCGGAGAAGGTTCGCGAGAGATCCTCTAGCAGGCGGGTACGGTCGTGGGCATCGATCTGCAGCTCGACTCGATAGGAGGACTCGTTGTCACCGTCCCAGCTGACGTCCACAAAACGTTCGGGGGCCTTCTTCAGCGCCCTCATGTTCTTGCAGTCGCTGCGGTGGATGGTGATCCCCCGGCCCAGTGAGACATAGCCGGCGATCTCGTCCCCAGGCACCGGGCGACAGCACTTGGCCAGGCGCACGGCCACGTTGTCAGCACCCTTGACGCTGATGCCGTAGTCCGAGGCATCCTTGGTCCGCCGTGCCTTGTCCTCGCGGGCCCCGGAGAGACCCAGCGGCTCGGTGTCCTCGACTGCCTCGCCGGCTTTCAGCCGCTGCATCAGCTTGTTTGCAACGCCCTTTGTGGAGACTTTGCCCTGGCCGAGGGCGATGTAGAAGTCGGTCGCCTTGCGGTAGCCCATCTCGCGGATCACGTCGACGAGCAGTGGCGAGCTCCCCACCTTCTGCATCGGCAGGCCGCGCTTGCGCAGCGCCTCCTCCAGCCCCTCGCGGCCGCGGCGCTCGGCGTCCTCACGGCCCTCCTCCTTGAAGAAGGCGCGGATCTTGTTGCGCGCACGGCTGGTCCGCACCAGCTTCAGCCAGTCGCGGGAGGGCCCGCGCTTCTGCTTCGCGGTCAGCACCTCGACGATGTCTCCCGAGCGCAGCTGGTAATGCAGGGGCACGATGCTGCCGTTGACCTTGGCGCCGACGCAGGCGTGGCCGACATCCGTGTGCACCGCGTAGGCGAAGTCGAGCGGGGTCGAGCCGGCCGAGAGGTTCTTCACCTCCCCCTTCGGGGTGAAGACGAAGACCTCGTCCTCAAAGAGGTCGACCTTCAGCGACTCGAGGAACTCGGCCGGGTCCTGATCGCCCTCGGCCTCGACCAGTTGTCGCAGCCAGGTCATCTTCTCTCGCCGCGGGTCCTCGGTGCCCCCCTCCTTATAGGCGACGTGGGTGGCGATCCCGTACTCGGCAAGATTGTGCATCTCCTCGGTGCGGATCTGGATCTCCAGCGGCTTGCCTTCCGGACCGATCACCGTCGTGTGCAGCGCCTGGTACATGTTCGCCTTCGGCATCGCGACGAAGTCCTTGAAGCGGCCCGGCAGCGGCTTCCAGAGCGAGTGGACGACGCCGATCGTGCCGTAGCAGTCCTTGACCGAGCCGACGATGACACGCATCGCGGTGAGGTCGAAGATCTCGTTGAACTCCCGCCCCTTCTTGGTCATCTTCGTGTAGATCGAGTAGAAGTGCTTGGCGCGACCCGAGATCTCGGCAGTGATCCCAACCTGCTTCAGCTCGCCGGAGAGGAAAGTGCCGGCGTCGTCCACGTAGACCTCGCGCTCGTTGCGCTGCTGGGAGACCAGTTGCTTGATCTCGGCGTACTTGCGCGGATGCAGGTTGGCGAAAGCGAGGTCCTCGAGCTCCCACTTGATCGCGTGGATTCCCAAACGGTGGGCGAGCGGGGCGTAGATCTCCAAGGTCTCGCGCGACTTGGCGACCTGCTTCTGCTTCGGCAGAGCGCCGAGCGTGCGCATGTTGTGGAGGCGATCGGCCAGCTTGATCAGGATCACCCTGACGTCGGTGGCCATCGCCACCATCATCTTGCGGTAGTTCTCGGCCTGGCGCTCGTCGCGGCTCTCGAAGGTGATCCCGGTCAGCTTGGTCACGCCATCGACGAGCTGGGCGATCTCTTCGCCGAACTCCTTCTTGATCTCCTCGAGGCTGGCGCTGGTGTCCTCGACGGTGTCATGCAGCAGCGCTGCGCAGAGCGTCTCTGTGTCGAGCCGCATCCCGGCGCAGATCTGGGCCACACCGACCGGGTGGGTGATGAACTCGTCGCCGGAGCGGCGCATCTGGTCCGCGTGTCGGTCGCAGGCAAACTCGAAAGCGCGCCGCACCGCATCGCGGTCGATCGTGGCAACCGAGACCGCGATGTTGCCGTTGCTCTCCGAGCCGCCGTTCGCGGCCGCCGAGTGGCTTGGCGAGGAGTCGAACTCCTCGACCACGGCGAAGAGATCTCCGAGGAGCTCTTCGTTTGCTACGGCTGTCTGCGTCCTTCGAGGTATTGGCGAGCCTCCTCGTAACGGGCGCCATAGACGCGAAATGCGCCCGAGCGCTCCAGATCGGTGCTCTCTGAGGATACGACCCCGACCTCTCCGCCGCCGGCGGCAGGGTCGCCCTGGACCAGCCCAAGCTCGGCGAGGACCCGCAGGCAGCGCGCTGCCGTCTCGGGGCTGCGTGGATGCGGAGCGCCGCCGCGGAGCGCCGCCCGCAGCCCCTCCCCACTGGCCTCGCCCGCTTCCCGCAGGTCGCGGAAGGCGGCGATCAGGGCCGGGCGCCGGGCGAGCTGCTCGCCAAGAGCGTTGAGAGCGAAGCGCCACTCGGCCTCTCCCCAGACCGGGTGCAGATAGGCGCCATCCTGGCGCGAGGCCGAAGCGAGCTGCTCGAGATGGGCGAACGGCGGCGGATCGACGAGAACGACATGGGCGAAATCCAGTGGCAGGCCGGGACAGCGTTCCAGCTCGGGGTAGTCGGCGAGCCGCAGGCCATCGAAGGCCATGCCGGAACGCAGCTCGGCGTCAGCGGCCAGGGCCAGGACGCTCTCGCCGCTGGAGACCAGCTCACCGACCACCGCCGCGGGAGCATTGGCGCTGGTCAGGACACGGCGCTCGAAACCGCTCTGCTCGACCGTGGCGATCGCCCTCGGTGGCCACTCGGTCAAGTCGGCTGCCAGCTCTGCCTCGAAGCGCTCCCACCAGATTTCCGCCTCGACCCCGCTCCGCTCCGCCTCACGCGGGTAGAGCTCGCGCAGGACTACCCGCGGCTCGACCGCCCCGTTCCACTGGTTGACCTCGAGTCGCACGGCGGCATCGACGAGATCCTCCTCGCCGACTCCTATCCGGGGCCGGCCGAAGGCGACCCCAAGGGCACGGTGGGCGCCGCTGTGGAGGCTGAAGCGGCTGTGCTTGCCTTCGCCCATCTGCCGCACGTCGCGGACCCGGGCCGAGGGGACGAGCAAGCGCACCCCCGGGTTGCCCATGCCGAAGGGGGCGAGGCAGCGAAGCTCCTCCGCGAGGTCGAGGCCCAGCGATGCCCCTCCGACCATCGCGTCGATGCGATCCGTGCGTCTCAGGTCCTCGGGCCCGAGGACCGAGTTAGCGTGGGCAGCGAAAGCCTCGCGGAAGGCATCGAGCTTCTCCGCTTCGAGCTCCAGCCCAGCCGCGGCGCGATGACCGCCGAAGCGGGCGAGGTGATCCGAGCAGGCCTCGAGTCCGGCGAGCAGGTCGAAGCCCGGAATGCTGCGCCCAGAGCCGCGGCCGCGCCCCTCGTCGTCCAGCGAGACGACGACCACGGGCCTGTGGTGGTTCTCGGCCAGTCGTGAAGCGACTATCCCGATCACCCCGGGGTGCCAGCCTTTGCCGGCGACGACGAGACCCGACGCCTCCCTCAGCCGCTCCGGCAGCGCGCGCAGCGCCGCCTCCGCCTCATTTGTGACTTCGCGCTCGGTCGCCCGCCGCTCGCCGTTGGCGCGACTGAGCTCGACAGCGATCTCTTCCGCTCGCGCCTCGTCCTCGGTGAGAAAGAGCTCAACCCCGGCATCTGCTCGGTAAAGCCTCCCCGCAGCGTTGATTCTCGGTCCCAAGCGGAAAGCGAGATCCCCCTCGTCCACAAGCGTCGGCTCGCATTTCGCCGCCGCCAGCAGCGCCCGCATCCCCGGCCGCTGGGCCCGCCGAACCTCCTCCAGTCCACGCTTCACCAGCGACCGGTTCTCCCCCACCAGCGGTACTACGTCCGCGACCGTGGCAAGCGCAACCAGGTCGAGATCCGTGCTGGAAAGGGCGTCGGGGGCGGGGTCCCCGGGAACTCCGCGCGTAAGCGCGCCCGGGGACCCCGCCCCCGACGCCCCCCGCAGCGCGCAAGTCAACTTCCAGGCAACCGCCGTCCCACACAGCTCGGCGAATGGGTAGCCATCTATGCCGGGATGGAGGATCGGGCAATCGGGAAGCTCCGCGCCCGGCTGGTGGTGGTCAGTGACCACCACCTCGATTCCAAGCTCCTGCGCCAGCCGCACCTCCTCGACCGCCGTTATCCCACAGTCGACGGTGACGATCAGCGAAGTGCCGCGCTCGGCCAGCCGCCGCACGTTCGCGTCGCTCACTCCATAGCCATCTGCGATGCGGTCGGGGATCAGCCAGTCGCACTCGGCGCCCAGCTTGCGTAGCGCCCCGACCAGGATGACGGTCGCGCAGACGCCGTCGACGTCGAAGTCTCCGTGGACCGTGATTGGGCGCTTTTGCTCAACCGCTGCGAGAACCCGCTCGACGACCTTTGCCATCGAGCCAAACTCGCTTGGATCGTGGGACTCGTCGGCGGCGAGGAAGGCGCGCGCTGCCTCCGGCGTCCGGTAGCCGCGGCGGACCAGGGTGACCGCTACCGGCTCGCTGAGGCCAAGCGCGACCGCGATCGCCCGCGCCTCCTCGTAGGAGTACGGATCGGTCCTGTAAGCGTGGAGAGCCTCGGCCACTCCAGCAGGCTAAGAACGGGCTAGGACGGGATCTCGTGCCTAATGCAGGCGCAAAATGGAGGGAGAAAGAGAGAGCTTCAGGCTGGCTGCTTGGAGCGCTCGCCGATCAGGAAGACGACCGCCAGGCCGATAGCCACACCGGGCACCGCGATCAGAGCGGTTCCAAGGTCGGTCTCGCCGAGCCCGCGGCCGAGCGCGATCTGCGCGATCGCGCCGAAGATCATCGCGCCGATCGTTGAGCCGAGGAGCGCGCCGATGATCCCCTGCCAGAAGCGATCAGGCAGGAAGACGGTGAAGTGCCAGAGGGCGAGGCCCATCGTGAACCAGACGACCAGGGCCATCTATCTATTCCTCCCGTGTTTGCGGCGCTGCTGGCGCCGTTCTCGCCGCCGCTCGCTTCGCTCCTGCTGCTTGGCCGCATCGGGATCGACGGGAGCGTCCGGCTCGCCGTTCGTCGACGGCCCCATCCCATCGCCATCGGCAGGGGGTTCGACCGTCGCCACGGCCTGGGGCTGCGGCTCCGCTTCCTGCTCCACCGCAGCGACCACGGCGGCCCCTTCCTCACCCTCGTCCTCACCGCCGAGCTTTGCCATCTCGACTTCGTCGGCGAAGGCGGGCATGCCGCCACCGAGGGCGATGATCCGTTCTCTGCGCCGCGCGAATCCGGGCTCGCGTTCCTTCCAGGCGGTCAGCACGGGCGCGGCGATGAAGATCGACGAGTAGGTGCCGGAAGCGATTCCCACCAGCATCGCGAAGGCAAAGTCTTTCAGCGTCTCGCCACCGAAGATCAGCAGCACGGTGACCAGGAAGACGGCCGAGAGGCCGGTGATCAGCGAACGGGTCAGCACCTCGCTCATCGAGCGATTGACGATCTGCGAGAAGGCCGCACGAGGCATCCGCGGCACGTTCTCGCGGATCCGGTCGAAGACGATCACGGTGTCATAGAGCGAGTAGCCGAGAATGGTCAGGAAAGCGGCGACGGTTGCGCTCGACACTTCGCGGTCAAACAGCGCATAGACACCGGCCGTGATCAGGATGTCGTGCGCCACCGCGATCAGCACCGGCACCGCGTACTTGGCTTCGAAGCGGAACGCAACGTAGGCGGAAATCAGCAGCAGCGAGAAGATGATCGCGAGGATCGCGCTGCGGGCCACCTGCTGGCCGAAGGTTGGACCGACGCTGGTGTTTTCGAAGCTGCCGGGCTGGATGCCGAAGTCAGACTCGAGCCCGGAGCGCACATCCTCGACCCCGCCCGGCTGCAGCTCGGCAGCCTGGATCTGGAAGCCCTTGCCGAAGGCCTCGTTGTCGGTTTCCTGGATCTCGGCATCCGCCAGGTCCTGCTCCTCTAGCGCCGTCCGCACCTGCTCGACCGTGGCGGTGCGCTCGGGGGCGAAGTTGAGGCGGGTCCCGGACTCGAAGTCGATGCCCAGGTTCAGCTGGTTGACCGAGAGGGCGAGGGCGCCAACGACGAGGATCGCTCCCGAGGCAGAGAAGAACCAACGGCTGGCACCGATGAAGTTGAAATGCCAACGCGGGCCTGAATCGCCGATTCCCGGCGGCTGCGCCATCGAGAGAACGCGGCCGCGGCCGAAGACCCCGAGGAAAGCCTGAGTGAAGACCACCGCGGTGAAGAGGGAGACGAGCGTTCCCACTCCGAGGGTGAAGGCGAATCCCTTCACGCCGGCTGTCGCCAGGACGAAGAGGATGAAGGCGGTGAGCAGGGTGATGACGTTGGCGTCGATGATCGTCCCGATCCCCCGCCGGTAGCCGACCGCGATCGAGCTCGACATCGATCGCCCCGCGCGCAGCTCCTCCTTTATTCGCTCAAAGATGACTATGTTGGAGTCCGCCGCGACGCCGATCGTCAGGATCAGCCCGGCGATCCCCGGCAGGGTCATCGTGATCGGGATCAGCTTGATCAGCGCAAAGAAGACGATCCCGTAGACGATCAAGCCGAGGGTCGCGACGACGCCGAGGAAGCGGTAGTAGCCGATCAGGAAGAGGACGACCAGCAGCAGGCCGATGATGCCGGCCTTCAGCCCCTGGTCCAGGGCCTGTTCGCCCAGCGTCGCCGAGACCTCAGTCTGGCTGATCAGCTTCAGGTTGATCGGCAGGGCGCCGATCTGGAGGATCGTCGCCAGGTCCTGCGCCTCGGTGATGCTGGTGAAGCCGCCCGAGATCTGTGCGCCTGAACGCCCGTCGATTCCGTCCGGGTTCTGGGAGAAGTCGATGATCGGGCGGGTCTTGACTTCGTTGTCGAGCACCACCGCAAAGTGGCCTGAGAGTTCTTCGGCCTGCTGGCCAGCGGCCGGCCCGATCGCGCGCGCCTGGCCGCGCTGGGCGATCGTGCGGGTCACCTCCTGGAAGGCGCTGCGACCCTCGTCGGTGAAGCTGAAGGAAACGTTCGGCTGGTTGGTGACCGGGTCGAATTCCTGCTTCGGGTCGGTGATGTCGGTGCCGGAGAGGGCCGGGCGGTCCTTCAGCGCGTACCAACCGGGCTCCGCCTCCTCGAGGATCTGACCGCTGGCGTCACTGGGCTTTTCCGAGACCACCACCGTCCCGGGCGGAACTTCGATCACCGTGCCCGTTTTGGGGCGCTTCTTGCCGGTGGGCGTGAGGAAAAGGTCTGCTTTGGTGAACTCGGGACCGGCGATCAGTTTGTGCAGGAAGTCTTTGCCGAACAGGTAGTAGCGGGGGCGGCTGGTCGAACAGGTAGTGCAGTCCTCGACCGGTTTCTGTTCAGATGCGAGTTTGACCGCGCCGTAGGCGTTCGGAAAGGCGCCGGCGAAGATAAGTTGCTGGCTCTCGCGGCTGCTGATGCTGCGCCCCGCGTCTTTCCATTCTTCGTTCGCCTTTTCGATCGCTTTCGGTGGTGGGGTCTGTCCGGGGAAGCCGCCGATCAGCCGCTCCTGGCCGATCAGGTTCGGTTCCCAGTCGTAGAAGAAGAGCTGGGCCGTGGTCCCGACCTGATCGATCGCCCGCTGTGCGTTGGTGACGTCGGGGAGGCTGACCGAGATCTCAGCGGTGCCGAGGCGGGAGACCTCGGGCTCGGAGACGCCGAGCTCGTCAATTCGCTCACGGATGATCTCGATCGAGCGTTCTATGTCCTCGCCGGAGACCTCGCTGACCTGGTTGGTCGGCTGGCCTTGGTAGATCAGTTCGACCCCGCCCTTGAGATCGAGGCCGAGCTTGGTCGAGGTGGTCGCGATCGCGAGCAGCGACGCGGCGATCAGTCCCGCTACGAAGAGCAGGATGAAGAGATTCCAGCGCCGTTTCCTTTTCATCACTCCCCCTCCCCCATGAGCTCGTCTCAGCTCTCCGGGGTGAGGACGATGAGCAGGCCGCCATCGTCGTCGTAGGCGGGGAAGACGTCGGCGACGGCCTCCGCGGGGATGTCTCCTTCGGCGTTGACGGACACCCGCTTACCGAGCGAGCGCACCCCCCACTCCAATGAGGTCTCGATCGGGTCGGTGACCCCGTCGCCGTTGGTATCGGCCGTCTCGCCGCCATCACCCTCCTGGCGCCAGTGCAGACCGAGGACCTCCTGCACGGGGCGGCCGATCACGTCCTCGTCGGTAAGCCCGGTCAGCTCGAAGCTGCCGCGTCCGGCATCGATTACCCGCGCCTGGCGGTCGCAGACGAAGAAGGCCGCGTTGGGAGCAGGGTAATAGTCGTCAAGTAGCTCGAAAACGAAGCCAAAGCCGCATTTGGAGCAGCCCTTGGGACGGGTGCTGAAACCCGCCGTGCGCTCGGCACTGACCTCCCGGTGGCCGCAGTTGGGGCAGATGAAGAACGGCATCCCCCCGCAGGTTACTGAGAGTGACTTTTAGAAGAGGCTTCTTGCGGTATCCGGAACCGGGAGGCCGAGGTGGGCGTAGGCGCGCTCCGTGATCACCCGTCCGCGAGGAGTCCGCTTGAGCAAGCCCTGCTGGAGCAAGTAGGGCTCGAGAACGTCCTCGATCGTGTCCGCCTCCTCGCCGATCGCGACGGCAAGGGTCGAGAGGCCGACCGGCCCGCCGCCGAACTTTGTCGCGACGACGTCGAGCAGGGCGCGGTCGCTGCGATCGAGGCCCCCGGCGTCGACCTCGAGCATTTCCAGCGCCGCGGTGGCAACGCCGGCGTCGATCGCGCCACGGTCCTTCACCTGGGCAAAGTCACGAACGCGCTTGAGCAGCCGGTTGGCCACCCGCGGGGTGCCGCGCGAGCGCTCGGCAACGATCCAGGCGCCCTCGGCGTCGATCTCCACCCCGAGGATTCCGGCCGAGCGAATGATGATCTCGCTGAGATGATCGGGGCTGTAGTGCTCGAGTCTGTGCGAGAGACCGAAGCGGTCCCGCAGGGGTGTCGTCAAAAGGCCCGCTCTGGTGGTGGCGCCGATCAGTGTGAACGGCGGCAGGGGCAGGGTCACCGTGCGAGCGCCTGCGCCCTGCCCCAGCACCACCGGCAGCTCGCCGTCCTCCATCGCCGGGTAAAGGGTCTCCTCCACCGCCCGGCCGAGCCTGTGGATCTCATCGACGAAGAAGACGCTGCCTGGCTCCAGCGCCGTGAGGAAGGAGGCGACGTCGGCCTTGCGCTCCAGGGCGGGACCGGCGGTCTGGACCATCGGCACCCCCAGCTCGGCGGCGACGATGTGAGCGAGCGAGGTCTTGCCCAACCCCGGCGGGCCGGCGAGGAGGACGTGATCGAGCGACTCGCCGCGCCCCTTGGCCGCTTCGATGAAGATCGCCAGCTGCTCGGTGACCTGGACCTGGTTGACAAAGTCGGCAAGCGCACGGGGGCGAAGGGACCGATCGAGGTCCTCGTCGGGAGCGTCCGCTCGCGCGTCGTGGACCCGGACGTCGTCGACCGCGGTCTCCTCTTCCGGCGGGAAGGGGTCGTCGATGCCTGGCGTGCGAATCCGGTTCTCGCTCATGCCGCCTTGCTCCTGCTCGAGCCGGCCTTGCGCAGGGCGGCGGAGATCAGCTCCTCCGCCTCCTCGGCCTCGATCCCATCGAGCAGTTGCTCTGCCTCCAGCGGCGCGTAGCCGAGGTTGACCAGCCCGTCACGGGCCAGGTCGCGGGCACTTGCCCCGTCAGAGCTCAGCGACACCTCCTCCTCCAGGGCGCCCGCCACCTTCTCGCGCAGCTCGACGATGATCCGCTCGGAAGTGCGCTTGCCGATCCCCGGCACCGCCTGGAAGCGTTTGGCGTCACCGGCCGCGATCGCGCGCAGCAGTTCGCGCGCCGGGCCGCCAGAAAGGGCAGCGATCGCGACCTTCGGCCCGACCCCGCTAACCGAGATCAGCTCGCGAAAGAGATCGCGCTCCTCCTCTGAGGCAAAGCCGAAAAGCGCCAGCGAGTCTTCGCGTGAGATCAACTCGGCGTGCAGGAAGGTCTCCCGGCCGGTCGCCGGCACAGCCTTCAGGGTCTCGGAGGAAACGGCGAGCCGGTAGCCGACCCCGGCAGCGTCGATCACCACGTGGTCTGGGCGGCGCACCATCACCTCGCCGCGGACCGCGGCGATCATCCGGCCACCGCTTCCGCTGCTTCGACCGCCGCCTGCTTGCCGGCGCCTCCGCCGTGGCAGATCGCGACCGCAAGCGCGTCAGCGGCGTGGTCTGGCGTCGGCGGCTCGGGCAACCCGAGCAGCGTCCCGACCATCCTCTGCACCTGCTCCTTGCCGGCCCCGCCGGAGCCGCAGACGGCCTTCTTTATCGCCTGCGGCGTGTAGGTGAAGCAGCTCACCCCGCGCTGGGCGGCGGTGAGCATCGCGACGCCGCTGGCACGGCCAACCGCCATCGCCGAGTGCACGTTCTTGCCGAAGTAGATGTCCTCGAGCGCCATCGCCCGCGGTTCGTGCCACTCGATCAGCTCACTGAGGGCGCCGTGGATGTGCTCGAGACGCTGCTCGATCGGGCGATCCGGCGAGGTTTCAACCACGCCACCGTCGAGGGCGACCATACGGGTGCCCTCAACTCGCACGATGCCGAAACCGAGGTTGGCTGCCCCGGGGTCGATCCCCATCACGACTTGCATGGGAACTGATTCTGGGAAGAGGCTCGGATGCCTTTACCGGCCGGGGGCCGGGCTAGGCGGCGACCTTTTCGATGATCTCCTGCGGGATGTCGAAGTTGGCGTGGACTTCGTTGACGTCGTCGTGCTCTTCCAGGGCCTCGAAGAGGCGCAGCAGGTCTTCGGCCTCTGTCCCCTTGACCACCACCGTGCTCTTCGGCTCCATCGCCAGGTCCGATGCCTGAACCTCCACTCCCGAGCCCTCCAGAGCCTCGCGCACCGCGGTCATCGCGCTTGGCTCGCTGATCACCCGGAGCTGCTCGCCGTCCTCGCGCACGTCCTCGGCGCCGGCGTCGATCGCGGCGATCAGATCGTCCTCGCCGTAGCGGCTGCCGTCGACCACGACGACGCCGCGTTTCTCGAAGATCCAGGCGACCGAGCCAGGCTCGCCGAGGCTGCCGTGGTGCTTGCTGAAGGCGTGGCGCACGTCGGCGCTGGTGCGGTTGCGGTTGTCGGTCAGGGCCTCGACCAGGACCGCTGCCCCACCGGGTCCGTAGCCCTCGAAGACGATCCGTTCGATCGCGTCGGCATCGGTGCCGACGCCGCTGCCGCGGTCGACCGCACGCTGGATGTTGTCCTTCGGCATCGAGGCGTCCCGTGCCTTCTGGATCGCCGTCGCGAGGGTCGGATTCGCGTCGGGGTCGGGGCCGCCATCTCGCGCTGCGACGGTGATCGCCCGCGCAAGCTTGGTGAACTGCTGGCCCCGCTTGGCGTCGGCCGCTGCCTTCTTATGCTTAATCGAAGACCACTTCGAATGTCCGGACATATCCGTCATTCTATGACTGAGGAAATGGCCACGGACTCGCATAGCGGAGGGCCACTCAGGGGGTTGGTCGCAAGCATCGTCTTTCTCGCGATGCTGCTCGCCGCGCTTTCGATCTGGACCGCGATCCCGCTGAGCTGGATCTACATCGGGTCCAAGGTCTCTCAAACCCAGTTCCCGAGCGGCGGGCCGTACGCCGTCGTCGCGATCGGCACGATCCTCTCGATCCTCCTCGTCGCCTGGTTGCTCGGCAGGCTCAACAGCCTCTACGTCCAGATCACCGGCACCAACCGGCTCGGGCCGATGCGCCCCGCCTGGTTGAAGAGCATGCGCGACACCTCGCCCCAGGCGGGATCGACGACCGTGGTCGAGGCGGTGCTGATGGGATCGGTGATCCTCGCCGCCCTCGCCCTGACGATCTGGTTCTTCCTCCTCGCCGGCTCGCCGATCCCGAATCAGTAGTCAGACGACGAACTTGCCGTCTTCCTGCATCACCGTGCCGTCGACTTCGAGCTTGCCGCCGAGACGGAGGTCGCAGACGAGGTCGGTGTGGACAGCCGACTCGTTGACTCCGCCCGACTCTGGGTAGCTGCGGCCGACGGCCATGTGGACAGTGCCGCCGATCTTCTCGTCGAGCAGCACCTCGCGGGTGCCGCGGTCGATCGCGTAGTTGGTGCCGATCCCGAGCTCGCCGAGCCGCCGCGCACCGTCGTCGGTATCGAGCAGCTCGATCAGGAACTCTTCGCCGCGCTCGGCGCTGGCCTCGACGACCTTGCCGGACTCGAAGCGCAACCGCACCCCGGAGACCTCGCGGCCACCGATCACCGCCGGCAGGTGGAAGGTCACCTCGCCCTCGACCGAGTCCTCGATCGGTCCGGTGAAGAACTCGCCGTCGGGCATGTTGTGTTCGCCGCAGCAGGGGATGAATTTGCGTCCCGCGATCCCCAGCTTGATGTCGGTTCCTGGAGCGGTCACCCGCACCTCCTCGTGTCCCTCGATCCACTCGGCGAGCCGCCTGGTCTCGGCCGAAGCCCGCTCCCAGGCGGTCAGCGGATCGCCGTCGTCGGCAAGGCAGGCGCCGAAGTAGAAGTCCGCGTAGTCGGTGAAGCTCATCTCCGCCTCCGAGGCGTACGCGTTGGTCGGGTAGAGCGTGTAGCACCAGCGCAGCTCGCCGGCGGCGCTGCGATCCATCGCCTTCGCCATCAGATCGCCCGTCGCGCTCTGACGGCGGGTCTGGCGCTCCGGCGGGATCGCCGAGAGCTCGCGGGTGTTGGTGCTGGCCCCGATCCCGATGCGGACGTCGACGTTCTCCAGTATCCACTCCGTCACCGGGGAGATCCATTCGAGCTGCTCGTCGCTCGCGTGCTTGTAATAGGAGACGGACTGGCCGTCTAGCGAGACGTTGAGGATCGGGTTCGCTCCCGCTTTCAGCACCTCCTCGTAGACGGCGAGCAGCAGTGGCTCGGCCGCGCTCTCACCGTCGATCGAGACCACCTCTCCTGCTTTGACCGCAGTCGAGTAGCCGACCAGGATCTTCGCTAGTCCCTCCACTCTCGGATCTCTCACGTCTCAGCCTCCTCTCGCCCGCGTGCTAGGCGCAGAACATAAATGTTCGCGCTTCGCTCGCTCTCGTTAATCATCACCGGAAATCTCGCTCGCTCGCTACACGCTCACGGGCAGTCGTGGTCATTGCCATGAAGAGAGCGTGCATGCGCGGATCCTCCGTCAGCTCGGGATGGAAGGCGCAGGCAAGCACGTTCCCTTCGCGAATCGCAACTGGATGATCTGCGTAGGAGGCAAGCACCTCCACCCCCTCGCCATGCCTCTCGACCCAGGGTGCCCGGATGAACACCGCGCGCAACGGCTCGTCACCGAGCCCATCGAGCTCGAGGTCTGCCTCGAAGCTCTGCAGCTGGCGCCCGAAGGCGTTGCGGGCCGCGTGAGCATCGATCAGCCCAAGGTGGGTGTCGTCACAGACGATCATTCCCGCGCAGGTGCCGAAAACCGTGCCCCCACCCTCGTGGTGCGCCCGAATCGCCGGCTCCAGGCCGGCCGACTCGATACCCATCGAGATCGTCGTGCTCTCGCCGCCTGGGATCACCAGGCCATCGAGCTCGTCGAGATCCTCGGGAGCCCGAACCTCTCGAACTCCGGCGCCTAGTCCATGAAGCATCCGCGCGTGGGCTTCGAAACCCCCTTGCACGGCTAGGACCCCTATGCGCAGCTCAGGCTCCGCGGTCTTGGAGCAGCGCGTCGGCGGCCGCGAGCTCGGCGATCTCGAGGCCGGGCATCGCCTCACCGAGGCCGATCGAGGCAGCGGCTACTCGCTCGGGGTCGTTGAAGTGGGTGGTCGCCTCGACGATCGCGCGAGCGCGGCGCTCGGGATCGGCGCTCTTGAAGATTCCCGAGCCGACGAAGTTCCCTTCGGCTCCCAGCTGCATCATCAGCGCCGCGTCGGCCGGCGTGGCGATGCCGCCGGCGCAGAACAGCGGCACCGGCAGGCTGCCGCTGTCAGCTACCTCGCGGACCACTTCCAGCGGCGCCTGATGCTCTTTGGCGGCGCCGGCGAGCTCCTCCGGGCCGAGCTGCGCCAGGCGCTTGATGCCGGTGACGATCTCGCGCATATGGCGAACGGCCTCGACCACGTTGCCGGTGCCTGCCTCGCCCTTGGAGCGGATCATCGCCGCGCCCTCACCGATCCGCCGCAGCGCCTCGCCGAGGTTGGTCGCGCCGCAGACGAAAGGGACCTCGAAGGCAAGCTTGTCGATGTGGTTGCGCTCGTCGGCCGGGGTCAGGACCTCCGACTCGTCGATGTAGTCGACCTCCAGCGCCTGCAGGACCTGGGCCTCGGCGATGTGGCCGATCCTCGCCTTGGCCATCACCGGGATCGTCACCGCCTCTTGGATGCCCTTGATCATCGCCGGGTCCGACATCCGCGCGACCCCGCCGTCCCTGCGGATATCCGAGGGAACCCTCTCCAAGGCCATAACCGCGCAAGCTCCCGCCTCCTCGGCAATCCGCGCCTGCTCAGGCGTGACCACGTCCATGATCACCCCGCCCTTGAGCATCTCGGCAAGACCCGTCTTGACTCTGAAAGTAGCTCGCTCAGCCATGGGCTCGAATACTACGTCCCAGGCGCGGCGGGTCCTGTCGCCGCAGGGGACCCCCCACCCCCTCCGGTAGCTAAAGCTTCCTCGGGGGCGGGCCCCCCTACGGCGCCACCCCCCGCGAGAGACGTCCCGCCCGAACAACGAAGCTTCAAGCGAAAGCGCTTCTCCGCGGGTGGCGTCGGGTTGGGGTGATCTCGCCGGACCCGCAGGCTGCGGAGGGCAGGGCTTCAGCCTGAGATGCGCAGGGTCCCGGCGCCCGAAGCAGCGCGAAGGGCCGCCGAGAGCACCCCAACGCGGCGACAGGACCCGCGGCCGGGAGCGCTTCGCTACTTCAGCTTGTAGGCACGAATGCGGTCTTTGTGGGCCGCTTCGTCCCTGGCGTACAGCCCATGCGCCAATGCTTGAACAAGCGCCATCAGAGCCGTATTGGAACGGGCAAACGATGGGCTGTTGGAAGAGAAGTAGAGGGTCAGCTCGGCGTGCTCGCCGACCTCGGACATCGAGGCATCGGAAATGGCCAACGTGCGGGCGTTGCGATGGAGGGCGAGCTTCATCGCTCGCAGCAAGAGCGGGTGGGCGCGTCCGGAAGAAAGAATGATCACCAGCGTTTCGCCGTCGATCCGACCGAGGCGCTGCAGCGACTCACCGCCAGTGCTGGCGACGATCTCGGCGCGGATGTCAAGAAGACTGAGTGTGTGACGTAGGTAGCTGGCGAAGAAAGCCATCTGATCGACGCCGACGATGACCACGCGCTGGGCTTCAGCCAGTGCGGCAACCGCTCCGTCAACCTGCTCCCGGGTCAGGTTGCGAGCCGTTTCCTCGAGATTGGCGTAGTCAGCACCCAAGGATCCCTCGAGCTCCGAGTGGTCGAAAGAGAAAAGAGCACCGGCGTTGGCGGCGCCGTTGGCGCTGCCGCCGGCGCTGCGGTACTCCTCGATCGCTGCCTGCTGAAGCTCGGGATAGCCCTCAAAGCCGAGGGCCTGGGAGAAGCGCACCACCGTCGATGACGAGGTGCTCGCTCTCCGGGCCAGCTCCTCGGCGGTGAGGAAGGCTGCCTCGTCAAGATGGTCGACGATGTAGCGGGCAACGTCCTTCTGCGAGCGCGAGAACTCGTCGAAGCGCTCCTGGATGTACTCGGAAAGGCTCTTGAGTTGGGGTGATTTTGTCGCGGTCTTGGTCACGGCGGTCCATTTCGCCGGTGCCGGTGCTTTCCCTTCCGGCAGGTTGCTCTTTCGCCCCGAAACCGCTCGATCTGGTTGGATGAGCGCTGCAGATGACGCTCGAGCAGGCGCTGCGCCTCAACAATCGCAACATGATCGCCTTCGACCTGATCCTCGGGACGGCGGCGATCGCCGCACCCGAGGCGACGCTGAAGGTGCTGGGGCACGACCATCCCTCCCCCGACGCGAAGCACCTGTTCCGCCGCTGCGGCCCGATCTGGCTCACCTTCGCCGCCGCCCACGCGATCGCCGACCGGCGCGGAGAGCAGCGCGACTGGTGGGCGCTGGCCTGGCTTCGCGGCACCGAGATTGCAACCGACGCTCTCTGGGCGGAGTCGCCCGCCGTCAGCCGTCCGGGCGCAAAGCTCGGCCTGCGGCTGGCAAGCGCATCGAACCTGGCGATGGCCGCCGGCTTCGCCTGGCTCTCGAGGCGGTAACCACGTGGCGGACCACGCCGGGCTTCCCAGCAAGCGCTGGAGCCTGCGAGGTGTCACCGAAGAGGGAGACGAGGCATGGCTGATCCGCGGCATCTCCCGCAAGCTCTACCGCTGCCCGGCATGTCACGGAGAGATCGAGATCGGCTCCGAGCACGTCGTCGTCCAGTACGTCTTCCGCCTCGGCGGCACCGAACATCACCACTGGCACCGGCAGTGCGCGGAAGAGCTGCTGGTTCCCGACCTGCGCAGCGTCAAGCGGGTCCCCGTCTCGGAGTCGAGCCAGCCGAGGCTGGAGGAGCGTGGCAAGCGCCCCTCCGGGCGGCGCCACCGCTGACGTGACCAGACGCGCCGAGCTGTCCTCGATCTACGGACGGATCGTCCGCACCTACATCAGATGGGCGCCGTCGTTGGTGCTTCTCGCCGTGGTCGTTTTCATCCCGCTGGGCTTGATCCACGCGATCACCCTCAACGCCGACGTCGGTTCGCTCGACCTCGATGGCGGCCTGCAGATCTTCGCCCTGGTCGCGGCTGTGATCGCCCTCGCCGTGACCGGCCTGCTCGGCGAGGTCTTCTACACCGGTGCGGTGGCGATCTCGCTCACCCACCCCCATGGCGACAGACCGCCATCGCTGCGCGAGATCGCCGCGATGATCAACTACAGGCGCCTGATCGCGATCGACCTGATCTACGGCGTGCTTGTCGCGATCGGCTTCGTCTTCTTCATCGTTCCGGGGCTTCTCCTCTTCGTCTGGCTCGGCCTCGCCGCACCGGTGGTCGAGATCGAGCACCGGGGAGTGCGTGCCGCCTTCGCCCGCAGCATCGAGCTGGTGCGAGGCAAGTTCCTGATCGTGCTCGCCGTTCTCCTGCCGATCGAGATCGTCGGCGACACGCTCACCAACCTGCTCACCGTCCTTGCCCACGACCTGCTCGGCGACACGCTGTTCTCCGAGTGGCTGGCCGACCTGGTCGCAAACGTGGCCTTCACTCCCTTCTACGCGGTTGCCGCGGTGCTGATCGCGGTCGACCGCATCCAGGAAAAGGGCGGCGGGGTCGAACTACACTCGAAGCCGGTCCCGTGACCGCCTCGATCTTCACCAACTTCTGGAACCAGCTCGCCGAACACGAAGAGCAGGGGCTCTTCCTCGTCTTCGCCGGCTTCATCCTCTCCTTCGCCTTCATCCGCATGAGCACGCGGCTGATGCGGAGCCCGAAGGTGCCCTGGTGGCCCGGCAGCGTAGTAAGCGAGAGCGGCGTCCACTTGCACCACCTCGTCTTCGGGATCGTCACGATGATGATCGCCGGCACCCTCGGCTTCGCCGCCCTCGGCGACAGCCCGCTGACTGAGATCTGCGCCTTCTTCTTCGGCGTCGGCGCCGGCCTGACGATCGACGAGTTCGCGCTCTGGGTCTACCTCGACGACGTCTACTGGGCCGAGGAGGGGCGCAGCTCGATCGACGCGACGGTGATCGCCGCGGCGGGCATGGTGCTGCTCCTGCTCGGCTTCACGCCGTTCAGCTTCGACACCAGCTCTCCCACGGAGATCATCGCCAGCATCGTTGGCGCCCTCTTCCTCTTCGCGATGGTCGCGCTCTGCTTCGCCAAGCAGCGCCTCCTGCACGGCTGGATCGGCTTCTTCGTGCTGCCGATTTCGATCTACGGTGCCTGGCGCCTGGGGAAGC
Source organism: uncultured Solirubrobacterales bacterium (assembly GCA_963807425.1). Classification (GTDB taxonomy): domain Bacteria; phylum Actinomycetota; class Thermoleophilia; order Solirubrobacterales; family 70-9; genus VRUE01. The sequence continues at coordinate 193,249 of CAWEBZ010000012.1, forward strand.
CGGGCTCTCCCTGGGCGCGCAAGCGCTACGGGGAGCGCAATCCGGCCAAGCAGAAGGCGGCAGAAGAGCGCTTCCCGCCCGATCGCCACACAGAGCGCTTCAAGAACGCCTTCCGCGACATCGTCGGCGGCAAGCCGAGCGAGGGAGTGGCGGCGGTCCAGAAAGAGGCCCTCGCCGCCACCCGCGAGGCCGCCGACGAAGTCCGGGCCAGGGCCGAACGGGTCGCCGGCATCGATCGGGCCGACTCGGACTAGCTACTCGCCCATCGCCTTGATCACGAGGCGCTTCGGGCGCCCGCCGTCGAACTCACAGTAGAAGACCTGCTGCCAGGGGCCGAGGTCGAGCCGGCCACCGGTGACCGGCACGATCGCCTGGTGGTGGACGAGCAGGTTCTTGAGGTGAGCGTCGCCGTTGTCCTCGCCGCCGCGATGGTGGCGGTAGTCCCCCTCGTCGGGCAGCAACTCCCCGGCCACCTCGTTCGCCGCCGGCTTCCAGCTCGGTGGCGCGACCTTGTCGAGCCATTCGAGCACGTCCTCGTGCAGGCCGGGCTCATCGTCGTTGACCCAAACCCCAGCGGTGATGTGCATCGCCGAGACCAGCACCATCCCCTCGGCGATCCCGGCCTCCTCGACGACCGCCTGCACCTCCTCGGTGATCCGGATCAGCTCGCGTCTCTGGCTCGTGTTGAAGGTCATGTAGGCAGTGTTGGACTTCACGCGTTCCTCCTTTTGGCGACGATTCCCTGACCCGGCCAGAACGGCCACTCCTCGAAGGCTTGGCAACGGCCGTCTGCGTCGAAGCGGATGACCCAGAGGTCGCGATACTTGAGCTTCTCCGGTCCGCCGTAGCGGACTTCGACCCGGACCACCGCGGTGTCGCCGTCGAGGGCCACGGTCTCGTGCTCGATCTCGAACTCCTCGCCTGGCCCCTGCCTCTCTCGTTCCCAGAGCTCGGCGATCTCGGCCAGTCCGACCGCCGGCTCCTCGTAGGGGGACATCCGGTAAGTCGCGTCCTCGGCAAACAGTTCCCCCAGGCCACTGGTCCCGGCCATGCGCCAGGCGCGCTCGTAGCCAGCGACCCAGGCCTCGATTTGCGACGACTTCATCCGCCTCTCCTCAACCCCGCGGAGTGCTGCAAACCGCGAACCCGATTTCACGCGCCAGCCCCGTGCGCAGGGAGTCCTCTGCGTCGCGTCGATCGCGTGCGGCTTCCACCCCGGCTGCGTCGCCGTCTTTGGCGGCCTCGAGCGCTTGCACATCCGTGTCGTAGACCCGTTCCTGGGCTTTGACGTATTCCCTGTACGGCTCGGCAAGCGACTGTGGCGGGGTCAGCTGCCGCAGCCCGCGAACCCGCGCCCGCGCGAACTCGACGAGGGCCTGCGAGTAGGGCACGTCGGCCAAGTACTCCCGTTCGATGTCACGGAGCTCCAGGTAGCGACGCTGGCTGCTCTTGCAGACCTGGTCGGCCCGCTCGACCAGCTCGGCTCTACTCAGCGACTCAGGCTCCGCCTTTTTCCCGGACTCGGTTTTCGCCGACGTGGTGCTGACCTTGGAGCCGCCGCTTGCAGCTCCGCTGGCCGGCGGACCGCCAGCGTCGGTGTCGAGCCCGGGGTCGCCGCCCCCAAGCGCGATCACGGCAACGACGATCGCCGCGACTGCGATCAGCGCCCCGCCCAGGGCGAGCCGCCCACGACGGGACGACTTCCCTCGGGACGACAGCCGAGTGTCAGGTTCGGCCTCGACCCGCCTTGTCTCGGCGGTGGGCTCTGTGGCCCGGGCCGAGACGGGCGACTCCCTAGTCGCTGCCGCTCCGGTGGCGACCGTCCGCTCCGGCACGACCGGTTTCTCCCCGCTCAGCGCTGCCAGCGCCGCGCGGCCGAGGTCTCCGGCCGAGGGGTAGCGGTCGTCCGGCAGCTTCGACATCGCTCGGACCACGACGTCGTCCAGCGCCATCGGAATCTCTGGCACGTACAGCGAGGGTGCGGGAGGCGGGTCGTTGAGATGGGCATAGAGGCGCGCGGCCTCTCCCTCCCTTGGAAAGGGAACCTCGCCGGTGAGCAGCTTGAAAAGGAGGCAACCAAGCGCGTAGACGTCGGCGCGGGCATCGATCGCCTCGCCGGAGATCTGCTCCGGCGCAACGTAATCGAGCGTGCCGACGAAGCGACCGGTTTGGGTCAAGCCGGACTCGGTGGCGACGTTGCGGGCGACCCCGAAGTCGGTGATGTAGGCGTGCTCTGTGTCATCGCTCCCGCTGAGCAGGACGTTGGCCGGCTTCACGTCGCGGTGGACCAGGCCGGCGGAGTGGATGGCGTCGAGCCCGTTGCCAACCTGGGCGATCAACGCCGTCGCGACTGCGGGGTCGAGCCGCCCTTGGCGGGCGATCCGTTTGCCCAGGTCAGCGCCCGAGACGTAGCGCATCGCGATGTAGGGAACGCCTCCCTCTTCCCCGGCGGCATAGATCGGTACCACGTTGGGATGCTCGATCGAGGCGGCGATCCTCGACTCCTCGGCGAAACGGCGGGCAAAGACCTCGTCGGCGGCGGCCTCGGGGGCAATCAACTTCAGTGCAACGCGACGTTCCAGGCCAGGCTCGGTTGCCAGGTAGAGAACGCCCATCCCGCCGCGCCCGAGCCTCTGCTCGACTCTGTAGCCGGCGAACTCATCGCCCTCCGAAAACTCGATCCACTGGCTCAGCTCAGCCATCCTCCAACCCTAGGGGCTCAGGCTCGGGCTCGGCGGACGTAATCGGCAGATAACCAACGGTTCGAACGGTCGCGGTCCACGGAACCTAGACTTGGTGAGCCCATGCGACGCTCGATCGTCTTGATAGCGCTTGTCCTCGCTGCCCTGCTGGCAGCCGTTGCCGCCAACGGCGAGATCGTCCAGCGCGGCAGCCTGCGGGTTTCCTTCGATGGGGAGCTTTCGCCCCGGGAGCTGCCCCGCGACCGACCCGCTCCGGTCTCCGTCTTGCTCGACGGCTCGATCGGCACCGCCGACGGCAGCCGTCCCCCGCAGCTGCGGACGATCTCGATTGCCGTCAACCGCAACGGCCAGCTCTTTCTCCAGGGCCTGCCCATCTGCCCGATCCAGGCGCTCAAGCAGTCGAGCACCGAGGCCGCCTTGCTGGCCTGCCGGGGCGCGCTGGTCGGTCACGGCCGCTTCGGCGTAAACCTCGACTTTCCCAATGCGACCTTCATCCCCGCGGTGGGAGACGTGCGTGCCTTCAATGGCAGGTACCGCGGCCGGCCGGCCCTGCTGCTGCACATCTACGTGGCGAGTCCCGCGCGGGCCACCTTTGTGCTGCCCTTCGAGGTCAGTCGCCCCGGCGACGGTGACTTCGGAACCGTGTTCTCGGCCAGGATCCCTGAGATCGCCTCCGACCTCGGCTACGTCACGGACATCGAGCTGACAATCGGACGCAAGTACCGCTTCGCCGGCAAGGAGCGCAGCTTCCTCAGCGCCAGTTGCGCCGCGCCGGTCGGCTTCCCCGGTGCCCCCTTCAAGCTGGCCAAAGCGAGCTTCAGCTTCGCCAACGGGCAGCGGGTGACGATGGCCCTCGCCCGCAACTGCAAGGTCCGCTAGAGACCCAGACCTCCGACCCCCTCCTCGTCCCAGCCGAGGTGATGTGCGAGCTCATGCCGCAAAGTGCGCTCGACCTGCTTTGCGAGCAGCTCTCGGTCGTGACCAAAATCGCGTTCGAGCGTGTCTCGGTAGATCACGATCCGGTCCTCATAGCGTTCGCGCGCCACTCCGTCGCCGAAGTAGTGCCCGTAGGCATGCGCCTCGGCGCCGTGGTCGGAGACGACCACTGCGACCTTCTCCAGCAGCTTCTGGAACTGCTCCGGCAGCGCGTCGATCGCGTCGGCGACCAGCGCCTCGAACTCGTCGAGAGAATCGGCGCTGGCCACCAGCCGCTTCCTAGTTGCCGTTCCCCTGCCGAACCTGGTCTTCGGCTTCTTCGATTGCCTTTTGGGCTTCGTCCTTGCCCTTTTCGATGCCCTTTTGCGCTTCTTCGGTCGCCTTCTCGATGCCCTGTTCGGCCTCGTCCTTGGCGTTTTCAGCGCCGGTCTTGGCCTCTTCTTTGCTCCGTTCCCCGCCCTGCCGCGCTTCTTCTTCGGCCTTTTCCAGACCCTTCTTTGCCTCTTCCGCGCCCTTTTCGATGCCCTTCTTCGCTTCTTCGGTTCCCTTTTCTATGCCTTGCTGGATCTGCGATGCAGCGCCGTCGCTATCGCTGTCGCTGTCCCCGCCACACCCCGCGGCACCGATGCTCGCGGCTCCAATCGCCAGCGCCAGTGGGAACACCCAGATCCTCCGCTTCAAGTCTCCAACAGACACATCCACTCCTCTCGATTCGTCGGTAGTGCAGGCGATCTTTGCACCGATCGCGGCGACCGGCCAGCGCCGCTTCTGTCATTAGGGTGCCGAATCGTGGAAACCATCGCTGAGGCTGCCGAAGCCGGCCAAAGGCAGCCTCTCCCCCGCCGACTGGCGCGAATCGCGATCTGGATCGGCGGCGTCGCCCTCCTCCTCGCTCTGCTCGAGCTGCTCGGCGTGCCGGCCTTCGCCTGGATCGACGATCTGCTCGACAAGGTCGGCGAGGTACCGCTCTGGGCGGTCGTCGCCGGGGTCCTGCTGGAGACGGCGCAGACATCCCTCGCTGCTCTCGCCTGGTTCGGGATCCTGCGGGCGGCGCTGCCGCGGGCCGGTATCTCGTTTCGCCTCGTCCTCGCCTCCTATGCGGTCGCGGTTGCCCTCAACAGCTTCCTCCCTGCCAACCTCGGCACGCTGGTGATGCTGGTGATGTTCACGACCCTGATCGTGGGGGCGACCTTCCCGCTGCTGATCTCAGGGCTGGTGGTCCAGAAGATCCCCTTCTCGGTCTTCAACGTCGCGCTCTACCTCTACCTCTTCTTCTCGGTCAGCGGCTCCTTCTCGATCAAGCTCGGCTTCGTTGCTGACCACCAGGCACTGATCGCGATGATCGCGGTCGGGGCGACCGTCCTGGTCATCCTGCTGGCACGGATCTTCTGGGGGCGCCTGGCGAAACTGCGCACGCAGATGGCGGCGGGTGGGGCGATCCTGCGCTCCCCGCGCAGGGCCCTCACCGATCTGGTCCTGCCCGAGCTCGGTAGCTATCTGGCGCGACTTGCCATCGTCGCGGTCTTCCTCGGCGCCTACGGAATCCCGGTCACCCTCCACAACGTCGCCACCGTAACCGCCTCAAACTCGATCTCCAACAGCGTCTCGGCCACGCCTGGCGGTGTCGGAGTGACCCAGGCAATGAACACAGCTGCCCTCTCCGGCGATACCTCGGCCTCGACTGCGACCGCCTACTCGATTGGCCAGCAGCTGGTCATCTCCGCCTGGGACGTGATCTTCGCGATCATCCTCGTCTCCTGGGTATTCGGCTGGTCCGGCGGCAAGCAGCTCGTCCGGTCCTCGTACGAGGACGCAAAGGTGAAGAGCCAGGAGCTGAAGGCGAACCGAAAACGGCGCTCTTCAGACAGTGACTAGCGAAGACTTCGAGTGGGCGGCCGCCCACTCGGCGATCCGCTTCGACTCGGCGAGCACCTCTCCCTCGTCGGTGACCAGGACCGGCACCGCGTGCTGACCGCTTAGCTCCTCGACCTCGCGCCGGCCATCGGTGATCCACTGGAAGATGCGTGGGCCAACGCCAAGTCCGCGAACCTTGATCACTTCAGGCTCATATCCCGCCTTCAGTAGTGCCTGGTGCGCGGTACGACACGGATGCGCATGACCCGGCGTCCCGAACGTCCCCCAGCACACGTAGAGCTTCACGCGCGGACCATATTTGGTCTATGGGAAGGGGCGTTTGGACACGTGCCCGCGATAGGTGCCTGACACCTGCGCGGACTTGCCGTTGAAGAGCTCGCTCCCGAGCACCGCTTCAATGCTGAATTCCACGACACCCCCAAGCTGGCAGCTCAGATGCGAGAACACCATCGAGCCCGAGCTCTCCTCCTCCGCAGTCGACGCTTCGATCGGCGCATCGAAGGCAAATAGCTGCGCGCCACGCGGTTTGTTCCAGACGAAGTCATTAGGGAACTCGATCGACTGGCCGATCTGGACGTCGCGGCGCACCGCGCTCAACTCCCAGCCGCGCCTCGCGTTTCTCAGAGCGACGTGGATCGACGGACGTGCCACATCCGCTTCCCACGGACCGCACCACGCTCGCGGTGCCCCTTTGAACTGGATCGTCGATCCGTTCGGGCGCTTGAAGACGAGTTCGGCCCGGGCATCCGACGTCGCCATCAGCAGAAGAAGCGAAATCAACAGCCCGATGAGGAGGCCCAGCGGGGCCGAGCGCAGAGCGGTAGTCCGTGGCATTTGCCGGCATTGAAACAGCTCGGGTGGAACTTTCCACCGTGGCGACGGTTTAGGGAGGGATGATCCTTCGTTGGGGGGCAAAGGTCGTTCGCGGGACGCCTGGGGTCGCAAAGCCTTCACTGCTTGGCCTGCTCTCAGTCTTCCTCATCTCGGCGGCCCTCGCGACTCCGGCTCGGGCGTCGACCTGGACAACCGTGAAGCTGCCGGACCCCTCGGTCCAGGCGGCGCTGTACGGAGTGACCTGTCACCCAGCGCCGCTGTGCGTCGCGGTGGGCGCCAACAGCACGATCGCCTCTTCGGCCAATCCAGCCGGAGGAGCGCGAGCCTGGACCGTCGTCCGCCCGGGTGGAGGCGTCGATCTCCCCGGCGGCGGCGACCCGATCTACGCCGGCGCCCAGATCAGGGACGTCTCCTGCCCCTCGACGAGTCTCTGCGTCGCAGCGAGCTTCGACGGTCGCATCTACAGCTCCACCAATCCCACCAGTGCCTCAGCCTGGAAGGTCGTCCCGCTCAGCGAAGAGAAAAAACCACGTGCTCACATGGGTGGGATCTCCTGCCCTTCCCCCTCGCTCTGCGTGGCGGTCGCGTACAGCGGCAAGTTGGCTTTCTCGACCAACCCGGCGGGCGACAGATCCGCCTGGGTCGTTACCGAGCTGGGGCAGCCGTTCGATCTCCGCGGCGTCTCCTGTCCCTCGCCCTCCTTCTGCGTCGCCGTCGGCAACGAAGGGAGCATCCTCGCCTCGACCGACCCGACCGGGGGATCGGCGGCCTGGAAGCCGCTTGGAGCGCCTGCTGGCGACCACAGCATGAACGGGGTCTCCTGCCCTTCGCCATCCCTCTGCGTAACCGGGGGTGCGGGTGGCATCCTCGCCTCGACCGACCCGACCGCTGCTGGGAGCTGGACCGTGGTCAGCCCCGGCACCGGGCTGCCGATCAAGGACGTCTCCTGCCCGACGACGTCCGCCTGTGCCGCGATCGACAACAACGCCGACGTGGTCGCCTCGACAGATCCCACCGGTGGGCCAGGTGCGTGGTGGTTCAAGAACGTGCTCTCCTACGGCTCGGAAGGCCCTGGCGACGGCAACGGCATGTTCGGCATCTCCTGCCCGCTCACCTCACTCTGTGTCGTCGCGGGCCAGGACAGCCAGATCATCACCTCGACCGATCCCTTCGTCCGCGATGCGCCGAAGGTCCCGCCACCCAACTCGAGGCGCCCTCGTGTGATGATCACCGCGCACCCGCCGAAGCGACTCGGCCACCGCAAAGGCGGCGTCAAAGTCACCTTTCGCTTCCGCGCGGTCGGCAGAGTCACCCGCTTCAAGTGCAAGGTCAGAGGTCACCGCTACCGCTCCTGCAAATCGCCGCTGCGCTACCGCGCCGCCAACGGAAAGCAGGTCTTCAGGGTGCGGGCTATGGCTCCGGGCGGCGCCAAGGGTCCGCCCACCTCCTTCCACTTCCGAGTTGGCCGCCTCACCGAGCGCCCGCCCTACGGCTCCTGCCAAGGGAAACCCCCCAGCACCCCTTCGGCCCCCTGCATCCCAGCTACCTGAGGCAGCCTCTTGCATGGCGTGCCAGGCTTCAGCTCGATCGAGCAGCCGCGGCGTTCGCCTCTCCACCAAATGCCTCGAGGGGTATTGCGTCCGCGGCGGTGAGTGCACCGAGCAGCGTTCCCAGCAGCAGATCGCGTAGTTCGTCGCGCGAAAGATCGCGGTGCTCTATCCAGTCGAGGCAGGCCCCGTCCATGAACCAGAGCCAGCCGTGCACGGCGGCGCGCGCCTTGGGCGGCACACTGCCTGAGTAGAGGCCTTCGAGGATCCGAGCGGCCGTTCTCGTTCGGACCTCATCGACAAGCTCTCGCACCTCAGGGACGCTGCTGACACTCTGCATCAACTTGCCGTAGGCAAGCGCGTTGTCGTCGATCAGCTCGAGGAAGGCCTCGAGGCTCCCTTGCAGCTGATCGAGCGGCGGCAGGTTCGGGTCGGGCTCGGTGCGCGCTCGCAGCTGCGCGGCCGCCTGGGCAAGCGTCGCTTCGAAGAACGCCTGCTTGCTCGGAAAGTAGTGGTAGAGCAGCGGCTTGGAGATCCCCACCTTGCGGGCGATCTCGCGCATCGAGAGCTCGTCGTAGGAGTGGCTCGCAAACAACTCGGCGCCACGTTCGAGCAGCTGCTGGCGCCGCTCCTCGGCCTGAAGCCGTCGATAAGCAGGACGGGTCATTGCGACTGCATTGTAGCTACTTGTTGACTCTCGGTCGACAAGTCTGTTACTTTGTTGACCGTCGGTCAGCAAACGAGAAGAGGAGGAGCCATGACCGAAGGAGGAGTCGACAGTCGACTGGAGTCGAACGAGCGGCAGCTGGCGGATCTGACGCGCCGGCTCGAGCGGATGGAACGCCGGGGCTTCCCATCCGCCGCCGCCGTCCAAAAGCCACGCCCCGTGCCCGCAGCCGCTGCCCACCGCGCAGGCACCCCCGCGCGACCGGCACCACCCCGGCCTGACTCGGGACCCCCACAGCGCGGCCTCGAGGAGATCTTCGGCGGTCGCGTCCTCGCCTGGATCGGCGGCGTCGCGATCCTGCTCGGGTTCGTCTTCCTGTTCGGGATTGCGATCGACCGTGGTTGGATCGACGAGCCGATGCGCACCGTCCTCGGCCTCCTCGGCTCCACCTCCCTCCTCCTTGCCGGAGTCTGGCTCTACGAGCGCAAGGGGCGCACCGAGGCAGCACTGGCAGCCGTTGCGAGCGCTCTCTCCGGCCTCTACACGACGGTCCTGGTCGGGACGCAGGTCTATGACCTGATCCCTGCGGAGATCGGGCTTGCCTGTGCCGGCCTGATCGGGATCGTTGGTGTGGTGCTCGCGGTCCGCTGGGAATCGATGACTGTTGCCGCAATCGGGATTCTCGGCGCGCTGCTGGCACCGGTCCTGGTCGACAGCGGGACCTCCGGGCTTTCCCTCGCCTTCATGGCGATCGCCCTGACAGCCGCTGTCGGGGTCCTGCTCTGGCAGAGGTGGAACGAGCTCTCGCTCGGGGCCTTCATAATCTCGGCACCGCAGCTTCTGGTGTGGTTCGTCGACAACTACGACGAGCGGCTGCTCGCCTCACTGGGCGTGCTGGCTGGATTCTGGGCGCTCTATGTGGTCGCCGCGATCGGCTATGAGCTGCGCCCCCGAACTCCGGATGAGCCCCCGGTCGCATCCTGGCTCCTGCTGCTCGCCAACGTCGTCCTGATCGCGGGCGCCGGTTACTTCGGACTCACCGAAACCGGCCACCCGAATGCCGCGGTCGCGTGGATTCTGGGCTTGGCCGCCAGCCATATCCTGCTCGGGGCCTTTGCGCTCCGCCGCGCGATCAACCGCGAGATCGGCTCGCTGCTCCTCGCCGCTGGCCTGGGCCTGTCGGCGTTCGGCTTCGCGGATGCTCTCGACGGCCCCGCCCTCGTGCTCGGCTGGGCGTTGCAGGCAGTCACGCTCGCGTACCTGGCAACCCGCGCGAGCAAGGAGCCCAAGCCCTACGGCTCGAACGCCGAGCGTCTCCTGATCGCGGCGGGTGCATATCTCGGCCTTGCCCTCGGGCATGTGCTCGCCTTCGAAGCGCCGCCCAGCGCGATCCTCTCGGGGGTGGACGATCTCGGCGGTGCACTCGCCGGTCTCGGCGTCTGCGCCGCCGCCTCGCTCTACGGCCGGTTCGCTCTGCGCGACTTCGGCCCCCAGGTGGCTCAGGTGTGTGAGGTCGTCGGCGCTGCCGCACTCGTCTACCTCGCGTCGGTAACGATCATCGACACGTTCGGCGTGACCAACTCGGGAGACTCGCGGCAGGCTGGTCAGGTCCTGCTCTCAGCCTTCTGGACGCTGACCGGCCTCGGTGCGATCGTCTACGGCCTGCTGCGCGATGTCAAGCGCTTCCGTCTCGCCGGGCTGGCGCTGCTCGCGCTCGCCATTGCCAAGGTCTACACCTACGACATGGCTGAGCTCGACGAGCTCTCGCGAGTGCTCTCGTTCATCGCGCTCGGGCTGCTCCTGCTCGTGGGCGCCTTCGCCTACCAGCGGATTCAGGTCGGCGCGGGCAGCGACACCGGGGAGGCGACCCGATGAGACGCATCGTTCTATCCATTGCCGTTCTCGGGTCGCTCGTGGTCGGCGTCCAGCCGGCTACAGCGGCCGAGATCGACCGTGCCGACTACCGTTACCTGCGTCCGCTGGTCACGGCCCCCAGTGGCGAGCCTGTTCTCGTTGAGCCTGACGGGGCGCTTTTCGAGCACTCGCTGCCTGGCTTCGCGGATCTGCGGATCGCGGATGCGCGCGGGCACGAGGTAGCGTGGCGGCGCGCCCAGAGCAGAGGGAGCACCGCGCCCGAGGCAGTGCCGGTCCTGAACAGCGGTCGCCAGGGGCGCTTCGCCGTCGCCCTCCTCGACCTCGGGGCGCAGCGGAGGATCCGCGACCGTGTGGCGCTCGATGTCCCGAACCGGGGCTTCGTCGGTCGCGCAGTGGTCCTCGGGGCCGACGATCGACGCGGTCCGTTCACACGACTCTCGGCAACCGGGATCTACGATGCTCGCGGGGCGCAACCGGCACGCAGCACGGTCGCCGTCTTCCCGCCGAGCGACTTCCGCTACCTGCTCGTCAGGGCGAGCGGCGTCAGCCGCATTGCCGGCGCAAAGGTGTCCGGGGCTGGCGAGCGGCCGCGGCTCTTGCGACGCGCGGTCAGGTCAGCACCAGTGCACCAAACGGGGGCGCGCACGATCGTCACCCTCGATCTCGGGTTCCGCAACGTTCCGGTTGACGAGCTTCGAATCGCTGCAGAGACCGCGCGCTATGAGCGCCCTGTGGAGATATTTGGGTCGGACACTGGGCAGCGGTTCGAGCCGCTGACGGCAGCCAGGATCGTCCGCTTCCCCGGTTCCGGCTCGGCGCCGATCTCGATCGGCGCGCATCACCGCTATATCCGAATCGAGGTCGACAACGGGGACGACCCGCCGCTGCGCGAAATCGATATCTCGGCGTGGAGTCGTTCGCACGCTTTCCGACTCGAGGGTGGACACCCATCCCCCTACACCGTCTACTACGGAAGCTCACACGCAAACGCTCCCAACTATGACTTCGCTCGCCTTCCAGCGGGCGCCCTTGGGGTCGAACCCGCTGTACACGGCCAGTTGGGATCAGAGCACCAAAACCCAGCCTTCGAGCCACCCCCAGACACGCGCTCGCTCACGGCGCGCAATCCGGAGCTCGTTACAGGTGCCCTAGCGCTGGCTGCTCTCGCCCTGGGTGCGGTTGGACTGCTTGCGCTAAGAAAGAAGGTGTGAGCCTTGAACCTCCATCGAATCCCCCGCGTCTCCTGCCTGAGCCTCCTCTGTGGATTCATCCTCTCCGGCTGCGGCACAGACGGCGACGGCACTCCCAATCTGAGTGCAGTCAAAGAGTTCGATGCCCGCCGCGTCTACTACGCGGGGGAGGAAGTCAGCGGGCTTCCGCTCGAAGACATCGAAGGGGAGGAGTGGCAAAGGGATGAGCAATTGATCGGCTGGAACTTCTACTACGGCGACTGTGACCCGCCCAGCGGTCTTTTCGCTGAGGGTGGCTGCGCGCCCCCCCTTCAGATACAGAACTACAGCACCTGCCGTCGTTGGGCCGCCTTGCTCCACCGAAAGCACCACCTGTTCGATTTCCGAGGGGCGAAGGCAGTCGGGAGTGGAAACGGCATCGGAAACCCATTGGAAATCTTCACCGGCCGCACGACGGTGGTGATCTTTGCCACTCATCGGAGCGTCGCCAGGTCCACGGCCCGCCAACTGCGCAATGTCCACCAGGCGCAACCGCCCTCGCTTCTGCCACCTCCGGCCCCAGGCTCGCTGCAGGGCACTCTGCGCTGCCAGCGCAAGCCAGGCTGAAGCGCGTCGATCGCGCACCTTCACCAGAATGCTGGCTGTGAAAGCCGTCCTCATAGCCTCGGCCCTGCTAGCGCTTGGCTCCATCTTCCCCTCTGAGTCCGGTGCGACGGGATGGCAGGAGCTGCCCGTTGCGCCAACGCTTGGCCCCGTCGTCACCAGCCATCTCGAGAAGGTTGCAAGCCGCGGAGCGCAACTCGGCAATAACCCCGGAGTCGTCGCCAAGATCGGCGACAGCATCACCGCATCGCCATCGTTCCTCCAGGCGCTGGCGTGTTCACCGCCCCACCTAGGCAAATGGGACGAGCTCCGTGGGACGCTTGGATTCTTCGGGCGGACCGCTGTGCCGAAGGGCTCCGAGGAAGCTGAGTGCGCCGTCAGCAACAGCTACTCGCGCCTGGGTGTAGCCGCGGTGGGAGGATGGCGAGCGGCTGATGCCCTTTTGCCACGCGAATCCCTCCTGGAATGCCAGGGGATACCTGCCATCAGCTGCGAGCTAATGCTGCTCCGCCCAGCGGTGGCTCTGATCATGTTTGGAACCAATGACCTGGAGGAGATCACCGCGGTCCAGTTCCGCCTTGACCTCGCTCGAGTTGCACGGCTCGTGTCCGAAGCGGGAACCATTCCTGTGATCAGCACGATCCCGCCCCGAGCAAGACAGCCATTCTCGCTACGGGTCGCGCGGTTCAATGCCGAGATCGCCGCCTTGGCCGAGAACCGGGCGCTGCCGCTTTGGAACTACTGGCGACAGATGGTCGAGCCGGGGGTTCCCCACGCGGGTCTGAGTCGCGATGGCGTCCACCCGAGCGTTCTCTGCCCACCCTGCACCGGGATTGACTTCCGGCCGGTGGGAATGCGACAGGGATATGCGCTGCGGAATCTCGGGGCCCTGCGTGTCCTGGATCGCCTGCGCCGAGAAGTCCCTCTAGTAGACGGTCAGTAGGAATCCACCGTCTAGCCGGGAGCGCCGCGAGGGCGCGCATGCTTCGTCGCCAGCTTGCGCACCCCACGGATCAGGGCATATGTCCCGATAGCCAACGCAAGCGTCCCGCTCACGGCAAGTCCCCAGCGGACGGGGATTGCCAGCTCAGTCGTGGAGAGGGAACTCTGCAGCGCGACAAGGAACGGGATATGAACGAGGTAGATCCAAAAGCTTGCGTCCGCCAAATAGCGCAGCACGCGCGACTCTTTGCGGACGTATCGCGCCAGCACGCCCCAGATTCCGAACAGGGTTAGCCAGCAGACCATGCCCACGGTGAACAGTCCATAAAGACGCAGCTCATCGATTTCGGCCAGGATGCCCGGCGTGCCGACGTTGCCGGTGAAATCGCCACTGTCGTAGAAGAGAAGGAAGGCTGGCACGGCGATAAGCACTCCGGCCCCGAGCCGCAGCCAGGCCCCGCGCTTGAGATCCTCCAGCAGGTCGGTCTGACCACTGAGAAGCCAGCCGAAGAAAAAGAAGAGGCTGTAGTACGCGAAGAGGGTCGGGGCGGGGACCAGCGAGTTGGATGCGGTTCCTCCGGCCACCCAGCCGGTCTTGGTGATCAGGATCGCCGCGCTGATCGACGCCAGGACAGGAACCGCCCACCATGACCTGATCAGGTTGCGAAAGCCACGGTTGATGGCTGCCCCGAGTCCAGGTGCGCGCTGGATCGCCAACCAGATTCCGATCGCGATCAGAGAGATCATCAACAGGTAGGCGATGAACCACAGGTGCCGCGGCGAGAGGCTGAAGACGTTGGCGATGTCCAGTTCTCGCTTCGGCGGAAGCGCACCTTTGCGCGGCCAGAGGGCCGCCGCGCCGATGACGAGGAAGTTCGCCAGCGGCACGACCGTCAGCATCCCCACCGCCAGCGGCAACCCGAGTCGGCGAAACCGAGCACGTAGCTGGTGGACAGCGGTGGATCGTCGCAGCGCGCTGGCGGCAAGGAACCCGGAGATGGCGAAGAACAGGGGCATGTGCCACGCATGGACGAACCAGACGACGGCATCGACGATCTCCGCACCTCCGTTGCCCTTCTGGACATAGCGGGCAGCGTGGTAGGGAATTAGGAGGAGGATTGCCGAGACACGAATGGCGTCCAGGTGATGCCGACGCTGCTGGCTTGCACCTTGAGACATAAGGGCAGGGTAGGGGGTTCTCGGTGGCCGACTCGCCAATTGCGTTGAGGCCCTGCCATGCATCGATGCTCAGCCCGATCCCGGCTCTGTAGGGCGGCTTTTCTATTTATGGGGCGGGAAGGACTCGAACCTTCGACCGACGGATTATGAGTCGCGGCGGAACCCGGCTATAGAGCCAAGTCTGGCCTGATAGAGCGAATCACGTCTAAGGAGTTCGGCTGAGTCGGGGACCAATTTCGGGACCAAGTTTTCGGCGGCCCAAAAACCGCGACATCCCACGCTGTCGCTTTCACGCGAGACCAAGAGCCCAACGGACTTGAGTGCCACGACCTCGGCGGCTGGTGGCCTTTTCCGTCAAGGTCCGCGACGACCATCGGTTTGCAGTTCGGCGGCTGGTTCACCCTCTCCACCCCCGCCAGAGAGGCAGGCACATCGCCACCTACAGGCGCCACCACAGCACCACACCACAGCCCTCACGCCGCACCCTCCTGCGTCTCCTGTCGCCCGCGTGACCGTTTCAGGGCATGCGCCCTCATTGCTGCATGGGCTCGCAAGCCACCTTTGAGGGTGGTTTGGCAGAGCCGCCGATCCTGGTCCTCCGTGAACGCCGGGTAGTCGTGCCGCTCCGTGACTTCCTTTAGCGCTGTGGCCATCACGAAGTACGAATCGACGACGCCCCAATCGTTGTCGGACAGCACGTCCGCGAGAGTTTCTCGCCAGTCCTTCCACGCCTTCGTCTCCAGCGACTTGAGATGGCCGAATGACCCGGCCTTTAGCGCCAAACTGACGGCGCGTTGGTTTTCATCCAACTCGCTGAGAACTAGTCGGGAGCCGATACGCGCTTTCCGCTCGGCGTCTCGCCGATCCGCAAGCCACGACACCCCACCGTTCAGCAGCCCGCCGATCACCACGCCGATCAGTCCGAATATCGCCTCCGTCACGATTCCCAGGCTAGGTACCTGACCGGCGTCGCCGCGCTCGCCTCGCCGCTTCGGTCCATTCCTGACACCGCGGACACAGGGGCAAAAGCTGTGCCACTGCGTCAAAGTAACCTCGGTTCAGATAGAACCCGAACGGCGATGCTCCCCTCCGAACGAGCGCTAGAGGAGGCCCTGGAGTCACTTGGGCCAGAGCAGTTTCAGCGCCTGGCCGAGGTCTATGCCGAAATCGAGCTTCCGGAGCGGTTCAAAAACCAGGCGATCCTGGGCCGGAACTCGAGGGGCTCGACGACAACCGGCTGGCCAGA
The DNA here is from genome assembly GCA_963807425.1 of uncultured Solirubrobacterales bacterium. GTDB lineage: Bacteria > Actinomycetota > Thermoleophilia > Solirubrobacterales > 70-9 > VRUE01. Next base: position 208,845 of record CAWEBZ010000012.1, read on the forward strand.
CTCCTACGCGGTGATGCGCGATGGCCGCATTGACGCCCTCGAGGCAACGCGTGACGTTCGAAACTGGCGCGAACATCTCGATTCCGACATTGAGCAGGCGGCCGCGCTCCCAGCCCCGGGACTCGGAGGCATCGCGTTCATCACGCTCGGGCGGACACCCGCTCCGGCGACGATGATCCCTCCTAGACAGCGCCTGGCGGAGATCGGAATCCCAGAGGGAAGGCAGACCTTCGTCTTCCGCCAGGGCCTGATCAAGGCACTCCGCAACGGGCGATTCGCGCATGTCTGGTCTGCCAACCTCGGTATCTCGGTCTCGGCCTTTCCCTTCCATGACCTTCGCGATGCGCCGATCTATGGAACCGACGGAAGTGCCCAGTTCGTTCCAACCAAATCCGAGCATGCCAAAGGCAAGGTCAAGCAACCCCGAATCGCCTCGGAGGTGATGAGGCGCCTGGCCAGGTCTGACTTCTCCTACGTGGTGGGTCGGGGCGCCTCGGGCAAGACGGCGCTCGCTGCCTGCATCGGCTGGCCCCTGCTCGAGAAGGGGCGGCCCGTCTACTACGTCGATCTTGCCGATGAAGCCACCTCCGGTACGGATTTCGTCAGGGCCGCTGCGGAGACTTTGATCACGAGAGGTGACGACGGAGTCCTATTCATCGTCGACAACGTCCACCGAAATGAAAGCGCCGCGGCGGAGCTCTATAGGCAATGGAGTGATGCATCAGACGGCGCGCAGCTGCTTCTCCTGGGACGTCGATCGGAATCGCGCAGCGCGATCCGAGGCATCACACCGCCGCTGGAGGAACTAGCCAAGCATGCAGTCGAGCTCCACGTCGACCGCGCCTTGCTGGTCGGTATCCATGCCCGCTTGCGCGACCGCGTCGGTCTCTCTCGAGAGCCGCCTCCCAAGGGGGTGTTGAAGAGGTGGGAGAACATCTTCGGCGGCGACATGATCGCCTTCTCGGTGGCACTGTCTCGCGCCAAACCCGGTCCACCGGATTGGCTGCTTGCGCCATCCGATGCCCGGGCCTCGATCCACGATCGCTACCTCTCCGGGCTCGCCCCTGAGGAGCAGCGGGCGCTGTGCATCGTGGCGGACCGCTCCGCTTTCGAGCTCTCGACACCCGAACATCTGGTCTTCCCTTCATTGGTTTCCGACGCGCTGGCCGACGGTCTGTTGGAGAGGAGGGATGGAGAGATGCGAACGATCCATCCCGGCTTGGGCGAGCTGATCGTCAGTGCCGCCGGTGCCGAGCTGGGGGATTTCGCCGGCACGGCTGAGAGCGACGACGATCCCGACGCATTTGCCACCTCGTGCAAGACCGCATACCGGCTGATCCAAGGGGGGCGACGCGAAGTCGGCGAGGCAATCTTCCGCCGCTGGTTCGCTACCGGCAGATCCATCGTTGATTTCCTGGCGGTGCTGGACAGCGGCTCGCTTCAAGAGCGGATCGCAATGCTCAACTCGGTTTTCGGTTCCGATGATCTGCTCGCCGACCTGACCATGTCTCAAGCGGAGCTGGAGAAATTCGTAGGTTCGGCGGGGCTCGAGGATCTCGTCGGCGTCTGTCTGGCAGCGCGCAAGCAGGTGAGAGGGGCCCGTAAGTCGCTACGCCAAGCCGCAGAACAGTGCCTCCGCGATGGCAGCATCGATCTCGGTGGCTTGGCGCTGGAAGCAAGACGCAGGCCGGCCGAAGTCTCCCTGACGCTGCGCCGGTTTCGACAATTCTGTCCTCGTCTCCACGCGGAGCTGATTCCAGCCCTGGTCGAATCCGGAGCGCTTGCGGCGAGCGCCACTTCCCGCGTCAGTTGTCGAAGGCGCCGTTGGGTGGAGATCGTCACTGCCGCCGCAATGTCCGAGGAGGCGGCCGAGGCGATCCGCGAGGTTCTGCAAGCCCATCCGGACCAGATGACGCGCTTGCTTCTAAACAAGGGAGCGGGGAATGGGAATCTTCAGACCGCGATCAAGGCACCGATTCTTTGGCGCTCTCTGCTCGACCACCTGCATTCCGATGCGTTCCGCGAGTATGCGCGGCTAAACGCCCTCACCTTCGGCACCTATCGATTCGCCGGACTCGTTCTTCTCGCCGCCGAGCATGATCGGACCCTGCTGGGAGAACTCGACTCGCTAGCGGCTGACACCGAGTCGATCTCCGCCGCCGCCAGACGATGGCGGGGAACTCAGAAGGGCAGTACGCAAGTCCTCATGGCGACCCAAAGCCATTGTCTCCACCTCCACGAGGCCTTTCGTGCAACGAAGGAGATGAGCAAACTCCCACTCTGAGCGGCTCTGGGAGCATTACGTTGCTCTCCAGTTTCCGAAGCCGCGACGCTAAGTCCTCTTTGTCTATCCCGGCGGACCCGTTCGTACTATGACGCTATAGGGACCGACCCCGCAGCTGGCACTTTCTCCAGCTTCTGCTGTGCACATGTCCTCTACGCTTACGAAAAGGCGCGCTCCCGACAAGACGATGCGCGGCACCGCATAGGATTCGGAGTTACCTATGTCGACGCTTTCGATTTCCTTCAGCCCTTCCCAGATCGTCACGCGTATCTCATCGAAGCCCCAATCTCCATCACCCTTGACGAACTTGAATGTGGCAGTCTCCGACTTGGGCGCGCGATAGACGTACCAATCCACATCGTTGGAGGCGACGATCGACGCTTCGATTAGCTGGTTTGCCTCAAGGCGCTTGGCTGTAGCACGGGAATTGCCGTCATGCGATGGATCCAGCTGGGACCCACTTCCTTGGGAGCCATGCCCCTCGCTTTTGCCGTTTTTGCTCTCTTGTGGCTCGAGAGTGGTGGATATTTCCCCGCTGGTATCCCTGCTGGAGCTGCCGGAATCATCGGCGACAACGTTGATCAATCCAATGATCGCCGTAACGAGGGTCAACGTCGCGGCGACTACTGCTGCCGTCACGCCAAAGCGATGGCCCCGTCCGGACTCAGAGATGTCGCCCTCGGGGCTCATCTCTAGTGCAATCTAGTTAATGCGCCCGACGGGCTTCGTGCACCGATCGCCAGCCACGCCGGATTGAAGGTCCGGTTGTGCCACCAACCCGCTCGAGGACCGGGGTTCGACGGGCCGCCGATTACGATCGGCGGTCGAGCATCTAGGTCGACCTCAATAAGCCGCTTGATGAAGAGTTGACCGTCAGCTTGACCAGCAGGACCAACGCCTCCGCATTCCTTCGGGGACGGGCTGCAACGGCATCCAGCCGAGTCAGCCGACGAATCGCCATGAGCGGCCAGAACATTCAGCTTGAGGCCGCTAGGCTCGGCGAGTGGAGGAGACGGCAGACCCACTCCTGATCCTGGGTTCGGTCGCCCTCGGCGGAGCGATCTCCTTGCTCACCACCTATGGCATGGCCCGCCGCGCAGAGAGGGCGGCGGCGTACGCCACCGCGCTGATTCTGAGAAGTGAGCTGTACGAGGCGCGCGCGCTGCTGGAGATCGCGCAGAAAGATGGAGAGTGGTGGCCCGAGGGGGTTCTCCCTGTCCACGAAGGGATGGAGAGATGAGCCGCGGGGACCGCTGGCGCTGAAGCTAACCGACATCGAGATGGTCGACCTCTCTCAGGCGTTCCAGGAGATGACAATCACTAACCAGCAACACGCTGCGCGGATCGAGTTGTTCCGTCTCGATAAAACGTTGCGCACTACGTCCGGCCGAATACTCTCTGAAGCTGGTCACAAACTGGCAGTTTGCTTCCCTTCCGATCGACGGAGACGAAGAGCGTAAGCGACTTGAGATGACCCACGCAGCGGTAATGCGTGCGCTAGAGGTGCTTTTGCGTTACCGGCGAGGGTGGCTGGCCCAGAGCCTCCAGGTTGCGGCGAGGCTGCCGGGCTTGGTCGGGACCTACGTGTGACTAAGGGCCCGTTTGCTTTGGACGCGCATTCGCTACTCTCGCCGCCGCTCTTGAACCCGTGGCCGCGCAAACGCGCGGAACCAGAGCGGGTCTTCCTCTGGTCGCTCGGCAACGAGTCGAGCAACTCGTCGAGCTCGTGGCCGAGAAGGTGATGCCGGCGCTGCGAGGATGACTGGTGGGGCATCGGAATGGGTTCGAGTTCCACCCTTGCCTCTCGAACAGAAACCTTAGTAAGACCCGAAACCTATTTCACTGATCAGATGCTTTATCGGCCCGGGCAGAGCCAGAGGAGCAGGCTTGCGCCCACTGGGTACTTTGAGGACTCATCTTCTCGTCGAGCGAGCCCCAGTCAAACCATGACCATGGCCCTTTTTTGGGTACGCCTTGATACCTTGCCCAGCAGATCGACTGGCGAATGGTGAATGCAGGATTGGCGAGATTCCGGAGGGGAAGAAGCAAGGGCCGTTCACGAGGCCGATCGCAGCAGCGAATCGGGCTGAGTCTGGCGTTCGGTGTTATGGCAGCAACGACTCTGACCACCATCGGAGGCGACGGGTCGGTTGGCGCGGCGCAGGCTGCGACGAAGCGCAGCACGCCTCCCTGTCAAGCAGCGTTCCCGAATGCGCGCCGAAAGACCATCGGTAAGACGACTTGGTACAACCGCCAGGAAAGCGTTCGGATGATCCTTTGCTACCGCTTCGGTTTGGAGCCGAGCGCGGATTTCCCGATCAGCTCGAGCATGGTCTGCGGGATGCTGGCTCAGGTCATCGGCAAGGGCTCGCAGAGGTTGGGTGTGTTTGCCGACGGCGTGTGCTCTGCCGCTGATCTCGCGGACGATCCCAAGGAGCCTGTCAGGTACCTCAGTGCCGCCTGCAGCTGGGCCAGCGATGTCCTGGGCGCGCTCGCAAGACCGGCGGGTGTCCTCGGTTCTTTGGGGTGCACGTTCGCCCCGTCTACTGGGCGCGCCCTCGGCTCCATGTTCGAGTCGAAGCACGAGTTCGATGTCGCGGTTGACGTCATCCGGCGCGGAAAGTGCATCAAGTTCTCACCCACGCACTTCGGCAGCCCCTGGCTTGCCGACGATTGCGCCGACGGAGATAGGGGGTTTGCGACGCTGCCTGTCTACAGACCCAGTCCCACTCCGCCATCGCCGACTTACCCCAGGGCGCCCGGCGGCGGATCCGGAGCCCCTCCGAGCGCACCGCCGGTAGAAGTTGGCGGCCTCGGCAGCGTGCTTGACTGGGAAGCGCCGCAGCTGGTCTACGACCACCCGCCGTACACGCAAACTAACTTCCTCGAAGGCGTTTCCTGCCCGACGATCTCCTTCTGCGCGGCCGTCGATGTGTCCGGAAACGCGATTACCTCAACGAATCCGAGCGGCGGCGGCGCCTGGTTGACTACCCGGGTCTCGATCGTCTCGCTGCGCTCGATCTCCTGCCCGTCCGCCTCTTTCTGTCTTGCTGCCGGCGGCGGCCCGATTGTGACCTCGGCCAACCCGAGCGGCGGCATCGGCTCCTGGCAGCGTTTCCAGCCCCTTAACGTCGCCAGCTACATCGAAAGCGTCTCCTGCGCGAGCGCGAATCTCTGCGTCGCAGTCGGTAACGCAGGCGACATCCTCAGCTCGACCGACCCGATGGGTGGGCCGGGCGCTTGGCACCAGGTCGACCTCGGATCCCAAACTCTCGTTGCTGTCTCCTGCCCGACCGCCTCGCTCTGCGCCGCGGTCGACCTCGACGGCGAGGCGTTCGTTTCAACCGATCCGACCGGCCCGGCGCATGCCTGGCAGCCGGTGCAGATCGGCGGGAGGCTGACTGAGATCGACTGTCCATCGGCGAGCCTCTGTGTAGCGGCTGACCAGGGCGGTCGGGTGATCGCCTCGACGAGCCCCGCCAACCCCGCTTCCTGGTTCGCCAAGACCGTCGGCGCGGCGGACCCGAGTATCTTCTCGACCAACCTCTCCTGCCCCTCAGCCTCGCGCTGCTACCTGACCAACTCGCACGACGAAGTACTGACCTCGACGGAACCGGGCAACCCAGCGGGTGGATGGACGACCGCCGAAGGGACCGGGGGCTACACGCCCGAGGATCTCGACTGTCCGATCGCTTCGTTTTGCGTCGCCCTCGACGCGCCGCTGGGGAAGATCCTTGCCGCAACCGCCCCGCTCAACGGCGTCGCGGCCTGGGGCGTGGCGGCGGAAACCGGATACACGCCGCTGACTGGCCTCTCCTGCCCGACCGCGACGCGCTGCGTCGCCGTCAGCGCCAGCGGCGACGTGATCTGGACTTCGGACCCCAGCGGCACCTGGAATCTGAGCCCCGACGTCGATCCCCCCGAAGAATCGCTGACCTCCCTCACCGACGTCTCCTGTCCGACCGTGAGCCTGTGCGTGGCGGTCGACGAGCGGGGCTACGTGCTCACCTCAACGAACCCGACCGGCGGCGCAGGCACATGGACGAAGACACTGCTGCGCCCCTACGAACGGCTGACCGCGGTCGCTTGCCCGTCCGCGGCGCTCTGCGTGGCGACGTCCAGTGGAGGAACCATGTGGGCGTCGACCGATCCGACCGGCGGCGAAGAGGCCTGGAGCCCCTCGTTCGTTGGAGCCAACGTCTACATCTCCGATGTCTCCTGCCCCACGAACAGCTACTGCGTGGCGGTGGACCGCCGCGGGGAGGCGTCGGTCTCCTCCTCTCCGGCAGCAGTCGTGCCGGAGTGGAAACGGTTCCGTGTCGACACCCACAATTACTACTTGAACAACGTTCTGACGCCCGAACCGCTGCTGGCCGTCTCCTGCCCGACGCCCTCCTTCTGCACTGCCGTCGGCGAGTTCACGGGCCTGGTCACCTCCGCTAACCCGGGAGGTGGTTCCGATGCCTGGACCACCATCTCGCTGGTCCCCCCGACGCTCGAGTTCAGCCTGTTCCAGGACGTCGCCTGTCCGACCGTGAGCATGTGCGCCGCGGTCGGCGGCGGCTCCGGCGACAGCGTCTGGAGTTCCGCGGACCCAGGCGGCGGCGCCGCTTCATGGCTCTTTGCTGACATCAACGCCGATATCCCCTATGGGTACCTGCTAGACGTCTCCTGTCCCTCGGCGGCGTACTGCGTAGCGCTAAGCGCCGGCGGTCACGCATTCGTCGGGACGGGTTAAGCAGCCAGCCATTGAGCTGGCATGAGATCGAGCGGACTTCCGGTAGAAGGCTCCAGTTCTGTCCGGAAATGATCGGTTGGTGCCCCGCTGAGGTCGAGCCCTGCCCAGACTTGATTGTCATTCGCCCGAGTCGGCACTCAATCAAGCCCTTCCCTTTGCATCTCGAATAGATCCTTTAGTAAGGGGGGACACTAAGCCAACGCTCGGACGGACGGGAGCCTTCGGTAGGAGGCGCGGACGCTGCTCTCACGCGAAAGCGGACGTCGGCGGCGAAGTGACAGTGCCTTAGGCTCCAGCGCGGTGATGAGCGACCCCTACTGGGCAGCCAGCACGACCTGCCGCGCCTGCGGCGGGCAGTCGGTCGCGGGGTCATACGTGTGTGCCCGCTGCCGGCCAATCATGGGCCGCATAGAGACCCGCAAGGACCCCCAGGGGCGCGGGCGGGCCGTTGACAAGCAAGCGCGGCTGCGGGCGATGAAGCGGCAGTTCGACCCGTCGATCGACGGTTATCGCTGCCACTTCACAAACGTGCCACTAGAGCTCGCCGCGGGGACGCGGAGGTCGGCTGAGTGGGCGCACCTCACGGCGGGCGACGAGAGCAGTGTCGTTCTGGCATGCAAGCTTGTTAACCGCATGCAGACGGACCTCACCGAGCCCGAGTTCGAGGCTCTTGTAAAGGCGCTCGCCCGACGCTTCGAGGGCGAGCCGTTTGACGAGTCGGCCTTTCCTCCTGACCGCTAGGGCGGGATGAGGAGCGCGACCGCGCTGCCGCTATGCGCGAGAGGCGGTCCTTTCGTCTATCTGCCAGATGGTGGGGGTGGGGTGCCCGTCGGGTTTGCGATCTTCTCCGCCGCGCTCTTGAGGGCATTGGCCATGGCCTCAGGATCGACGGTGTCGGCCACCGCCTGGCCCGCAGCGCTGGACACCGCAGGCTCGAGCTCAGCCGCAACCTGCTTTGCGAAGGAGCGTTGGTCCGAGGCGGCGATCCGCGCCTGAAGGACGAGTCGCGTGTAGATGTAGGTGACTAGAAAGCCGGCAATGAAAGAGCCAACGAGCAGAGCGATGGCGTATGCATTCGCTGCGTCGTCGTTCCCGAGGGCTGGAGCCAGCGTGTTCGTGGCGAAATGCCCGATGGAATTCACGAAGGTCGTGAGCTGAACAAGTGTCGCGCCAATCAGGACCTTCGTGAACCAATCCGACATCTGCACCAGATTCGTATTCGGCCCCGCTGCGCCCGCATCGTCCTTCGACTCGGCTCCCCGCGGGACGCTGAAAAGGAAGCCCAGGAACGCTCCAAGGCCGAATGCCCCCGCCGCGATGATCAAGGAGATGCTGAGAACGGAGATCTTTTGGTCGCCGGCCAACGAAAACGCGACGATGCCAACCAGGACCGGGACTGCGAGGCCCAGGATGGCGTTCCTGGTTCCAGGCTGCCCCTTTACGGGGGCGGCCTCCGGGACCTGAATCTGAACCGCAGGTTTATCGCCTCCAAGCGTACTCGCCTCCACAGCGCAACCATCTCATCTAGGTGTCACGTGTGTCAACCCTTAAGGCAGTCGAGCAGCCGATCCTCGACTGCCTTCGGCGCGGGCTGCTCCTCTAATCGCGACCTTGTCCCGACGGCGTTCAAGTTCATGCGACATCGCCGGCCCGGTATCGCGTGAGGTCGCTTTCCCCTACAAAGCAATATCCAGCGACTTCCGCAGAGCCGCTACCCCTATGCGCGAGCAGGGTTAGCCGGTGGTGGTCCTCACGGCCATCCAACCGTGACGCAGCTCAGGCTCAGGATTCTGACCCTACGGTCTCCTCTCTGTTCAGGACGAACCAAGGAGGAGACCCATGGACCCCACAATGCAGCTGGACGCCGCCGGTCGTCGGCGTTCGCCAGCCACGCTCCCCGGCTACCACTCTGGCCGCGCGCCCCGCAACAAGGGCCGCAGGTACCCAGCCGACCCGCCCAGGGTGGAGGAGATCGTCGCCGTGATGCGCCAGGCAGGAGAGCGCCCAGCCGGACTGCGTCTTCGCGGTCTGATCGTCGTGCTCTGGCGCGCCGGCCTTCGGATCAGCGAGGCCCTGGCGCTCTCCGAGGGAGACCTTGAGCGCGCACGCGGAGCGATGCTTGTGCGGCACGGCAAGGGAGGCAAGCGCCGTGAGGTTGGAATGGACGACTGGGGATGGCACCAGCTCGATCCCTGGCTGGGGTTCAGACCGCAACTGCCGGTCGGCGCACTCTTCTGCGTGATCAACGGACCCACGGCTGGCCGACCCTGGTCGGCCGCAGCAGCACGGACGCAGTTCCGCCACATGGCCGACCGCGCAGCAGTGCGCCGTCGCTTCGCCCCGCACCAGCTCCGCCATGCCCACGCCGTCGAGATGGCGCGCGAGGGCGTGCCCCTGAATGTGATCCAACGCCAGCTCGGCCATGCGGACCTCGGGATCACATCGGTCTATCTACAGGGGATCGAGAGTGGCGAGATCGTTGATGTCGTCCATGGTCGGCGCGCCCCGGTGATCCCGGCGGCCGTTGCGCTGGGTTTGTAGGCCGCGCTACCAGTGCTGCCATTGGCCGACGGCTGTCTCCACGCGGAAGCAGCGAGCCTCACCAGCACCACTCCACACCGTAAATTGGCCCATGGGAGCCCAGGCGGACATTGGGGGCGCTCACCGTCGCAGATCCTCGAAGCTTGCGGTATCGGATCAGCATCTCAGATGCTTGTGACTGCTCGCCCTAGGTTTCCACCTCGTACCCGTACATCTCCCCGCGGCGCCGGTAGGCCGCCTCTCCGCCCTCGAGGATCTCGCAGGCCCGCGCCCGCGTCTGAACCGCATCGACAGAGCCGACCTCGTCTTGCCTGATCAACCCCTTGCCTTCCCAGCCTTGCATCGGCACGATCTGCTCCGCATCACCCAGCACCGTGATGTTCGCGTTGTGGGTCGCGATGATCACCTGTCTCGACTCCTTGACGTCACGAAGCACCCTGACGACGGTGCGCGCGATGAACTGGCTGTCGAGGTGGTCCTCAGGCTGATCAATGATCAACGGCGTTTGTTCGGCCGAATAGAGCAGTGCCCCCAGCAGAATCGAGGCCTTCTGCCCGAAGGAGAGACTCTCAAACTTCACCGTGCGAACCTTCTCGCCGAAGGTGGTCATCGTGATCTCCGGCGTGTCATCGCGCGTCAGCTCCTCCAAGCTCCAGATCTTCTCTCCACCAAGAGCGCCGATGAACTGGCTCACCGATTCGCTGTTGGCGAAGAACGCGCCTCCCTGGTGGTCAGTCAGTGCCGCTAGCTGTGCCAAGTCGTTTCTCCTCACCACCGCCGCGAGCTCAATCGGGCTGATCGCTTCGCAGAGCTGCCAGAGCCGAGCGTTCTGGAAGAACTGATTGCCGATCTGCTGGCGCACCCATCCAGCGTAGTCATCGACCAGCGCACCCTGACGGAAGTCGAGCTTGACCTGAAAGTCCTCGAAGGCATCATTTAGCTTTTCTGTAAGAGACATCATTGCCGCCGAGCGCAGCTGCCCTCGTCTCACTTGCGCGCCCTCATATTCCTTCAGCAGGCCCTTCCTCTCCGCCGTCTTTTTCGCCAGATCCTCGCTCTGCGCCTTCGCCTCTGCGATTGTCTTCAGCTGAGCCGTCTCGGCGGTGGTCAGCCTGTTCATCTCCGCCAGTTTCGGGTCGATCCCTTCCGCCCGCAGCTTCTCGAGCACCGCCTGCACCTTGGCCTCGATCACCTGCTCGCGTGTCTTCCAGCTGTCGAGGCGCCCGTCGAGCTCGCCTCGTCTCTCAGCAAGCTTCGTCTTCATCTCCGCGCGCAGTGAGCCCAGCTCGAGGCCGAACGCCGCAAGCGCGGCGATCAGGCCCTGCTCGTCGGCCCCTCCGTTAAGCAGGTCCGCGCTCGGCGTGTTCTGGAGGTCGACCTCCGCCCGCGCCGCCATCTGGGCGGTGTCAAGTGACAGATCCAGACCCTCGATTGCCCGCTCAATCTCACCCAGCCGTTCTTCCAGCTCACCCCGCAGCCGTCGCTCTGCATGAAGTTTGCGTCGCCACTCGAGTGCCTCCTTGAGGTTCGACTCTTCCAGCGCCTTCAACTTCAGCCGCGTTTTCTCAAGCTCCTTTTCGGCGTCCTGTTTTCGTTGCGCCGCCCCAGCCAGCGGCTTGGTCGCCGCCACGTTCGCCCGCAGCAGCTGTGCCAGCTCGCCCAGCTTTTCGTCGACCTCATCCAGCACCGCAAACTGGTCGAGGAAGGCGAGAAGCGGCCGTGGCTTCTCCGGGTAGCCGCGGATGATCGACGCCACACGGTCCTGGCCATAGCCCTCGATCTCAATGCTCGTCTCCGTCGCTCCACCGTCGCTCAACTCATACGTCATCTTGCCGCTGTCGCGCTTTAGGTAATGCAGCGCTCCGAACTCGTCTCGGTAGAGCAGTTGCACCGTGTCCGGAGAGTTGCCGGCCTGGTCGAATTCTCGGCTCTCCGAGCGGCACGCTGCGTCGACACTCTCAAGCGCTGTTGACTTGCCCGCTCCCCGCCCGCCGATCAGGCAGGTCAGGTTGCTACTAAAGGCGATCTCCGCTCCGTCGAGGAAACCCCCCTTAAGGCGGACCCCGATGATTCGCGGATAGGTCGATGGCACCTTGGCCTCGAGCTTGACCCGTGCATCGGGGTCGGCCAGCGCAGTCTTGAAGGAGGCGAAGCTCGGCTCGCTCATCTTCACCCGGGTCACCCGTTCGCGGCCCTCGCGGTCGAGCCCGATTCGCTCCAGCGAATGGGCATCTGAGAAGAGCAGCTTCGCCAGTCGCCGCCCGCCCTCACCCAGTGCTTCCTCGCGCTTCCTCAACAACTTCCGGCGCGGCTCGGCCTCGACCCCGCTCTCGCTCGTCGAATACCACTCTGTCTCGCTCGCGTCGTCCACCTCTACCGCCGCCAGCGCGGGGCTGCAGATCACTGCCTCTTTTACCTGTGGTGAGACACGCGCTTCGAATCCGGTGCCCTCGCGCCCGATATGGGCCGGAATCGCGACCCCGCCAGCCTCCTTCACTTCCTCCATGAGCTCATGGATCTGAGTGAGCACGTATCGGTCGCCGCTCGCCTCGTCCTCCTTGAACTCCAGCTTGCCGAACCACCGTTCGAATGCCTCGAGGTCCTCGGCCGCGAAGTAGACCAAGACGTGCCCTTGACCTGTTGTGATCTCGACTCCGGCGAATGCGACCAGGTCGTTCTCCGCTTCGACCGCCGCCAGCAGCGCCGGTACTGAGTCGATCGAGTTGTGGTCAGTGATAGCTACGAGATCGAGCCCCCGCTCCCTCGCCGTCGCTACGATCCCACCGACCGTCATACCGTCATCGGTTACATCGGTGGAGACACCGTAGCTGTGTATGTGCAGGTCGGCCCGCAGGAACGTTGCTCCCGGTGACAGGTGGTCGAAACCCTCGAACGGCTTGTCATCCCTTTCGTGTTCCTCGCTGCTCACAGCAGCGAGTGTGTATCAGGTGCGGAGGTCCAACCGGCTTTCGTCGAGGCGGGCTCGTCGTGTTCGGGCGCTCTCGCTTTGCGCGAAAAGCGACACTGAACAACAAGGGCTCGTCGTATGGGGCGGGCAGGACTCGAACCTGCGCTCCACGGATTATGAGCCAGGCCGGGTTTGACGGAGTCCGTGATCTACCCCAGTTCTGATGGAGTCCGGTTTCTAGAGTCCTTCGGCCCCAAGGAGGATTCAGATGCCCCGTAAGTACCCCGCAGAGGTTCGCCGTCAGGTGATCGAGCTAGCTCGATCAGGCACCAAAGTCGCCCAACTCGCCGAGACCTTCGGGATGAGCGACGCCACCATCTACACCTGGCTAAAGCAGGAGAGAATCGACCGCGGTGAAGTCGAGGGCCTGAGCACTGACCAGGCCCTCGACCTCGCCGCCGCCAAGCGCCGGATCAAGTAGCTGGAAACCGAGCTGGCGGTCTCGCGAAAGGTCGACGAGGTCTTCCTCGAGGGAGACCTCCCCCCAAAAGGCTCTTCCCGGTGATCGACTCTCTGATCGGGCAGGGAATCAACACCCGCCACGCCTGCCGGGTGCTCGGCGTCTCGGAGTCGGGCTACTACGCGTGGAAGGGTCGCCCCGACCCCGCCAAGGACCCTGCGACGGATCTGGCTGGCCGGCGAGATCGCCGACGTCCACAAGGCCTCCGGTGGCACCTATGGCTACATGCGGGTGACGGCCGAGCTGCGCTACGGGCGCGAGATCACAGTCGGCCACAACACGGTCGGCAAGATCATGGGCGAGCTGGGGATCAAGGGACTGCCGACGCGGCGCCTGCCAAAGGGCGCGCGGATGGCGCAGGTCACCTCCCTGGACCTCGTCCGGCGCGAGTTCGGACGCGAGGGTCCCAACCAGCTGTGGATGACCGACATCACCGAGCACCCGACTCGGGAGGGCAAGGTCTACTGCTGCGTCGTCCTCGACGCCTTCTCGCGACTGGTCGTCGGCTGGTCGGTCGAAAGTACCCAGACGACGGTCCTGGTGACCAACGCCCTCGGCATGGCCACCGCCCGCCGCGATCGCGCCGACGGCCTCGTCATCCACTCCGACCGCGGCGTGCAATTTACGTCTTGGGCCTTCAGCCGCAGAATGAAAGACGCCGGCATCGCTCCCTCGATGGGAGCCGTCGGCAGCGCCTACGACAATGCGATGGTCGAGTCCTTCTGGGGGCGGATGCAGGTCGAGCTCTTCAACCGCAAACGCTGGAAGACCCGGATCGAGCTCGCCACCGCCATCCACGACTACATCGAGCTCTTCCACAACACCCGCCGTCGGCGCTCGGCGCTCGGGATGCTCACACCGACCGAATACGAGGATCTACACGCAACCCAACAGGCCGCCTGATTCCAGAACCCAGACTCCGATTTATCGGGGGTAGATCACGGTCTCCGTCAAACCCGGCCTGGCTCAGGACCCTATGAAGTGAAAGGCTGTCTTGCGCTCAAAGTGCTTGCTGGGAATAACCAGCCGCAGTTAGTCATCCCGTATGCCAACCAGGCCTTATTAGGTGACGAACTCCTCCTCGGTGCAAATCCAGCGGTGCTGAATGCTTCGGCAGAAATAGACATCATCGGCCCGGCTGGACTAGTTAAAGCCGCCTTTGGAGTCTGTTAGCTCCTCAGCATTTAAGACCACATAAAAGCACCAGCACCAAGCAACACAGCACGACCCAACCGACCCGGGACCGCCTCGAGCGGTCCCGGGTCGGCTTATGAGGAGTCAAAGCCGAGGACGAGGTCTGCATCGAGCGCGCCTTGGGCAGGGCTGCCTACTGAAATAAAAAACCTGTTGAAAAAAAACTTGACCGCGGCCTCATCGGTGCGAGAGATTGAGATCGCGGGTGCTTCGCTACCCGCTAACCGTAACTCGAATGAGAGGAACAAAACACCATGAGTAACACAAAGAAGGGACTCCGGGCCCTCAGCCTGTCCTTCTTGGCCGTGCTCGGCTTCATGGCGTTCGCCGCTGCGGGCGCCCAGGGTCAGGAAGTTGGGAAATTCTTAGATGCAGGCGGAGAGCTCGCCGTTGGGACCACCTTCACGGGAGCGCAAGAGGGTAAAGGTTCTCTCTTAGTCGCAAAACTGAATATGGCAATCGAATGCGAAACAGCCGACGTTGAAGAAGGGGTGGTTACCGCTAAATTAGTCGCCGAAGTAGCAGGAATCGCGCATGCCACAATCAAATTCTTAAACTGCATCGTCAAAACAGCCGCTTTAGTTACTTTGGGAGCCTGTGAAGTAAATGGCAAATCAGTTCTAGCCAAAGTCAAGCTCTTAGCTATGAAATCTGGAGCTGGACACGGTACTCCTTTCGTGTTAGCTGAGCCGTTAACAGCAGGACAACCCTTCGCCACGATCAAAATTATCCCTGCGCCATGGAAATTCTGCTCGCTTAGTGGAACCTATGACGCGAAAGGCACGCTTGCCCTTAAAGTGCTGACTGGGAATGTGAATCCGCAGTTAGTCATCGCGTATGCAAACCAAAAATTATTAGGGAATGACGAACTGCTCCTCGGCACCAATCCAGCAGTGATGGATCCTTCGGCAACAATCGAAACCACGGGCCCCGCAGGCTTAGTTAAAGTCGCCTTCGGAGTCTGCTAACCCTCAGCATCTAGGAGCACCTTAGAAGCCACAAGCAGCAAAGCAACACATCATCAACCCAACCGACCCGGGACCGCCTCAAGCGGTCCCGGGTCAACCGGGTAGGAAATGGAAATCAAACAATAAGGTAAGAAGTGACAGGCCTCAGCCGAAGGCACCCCCTCCCTTCCCGCCCCCCTCAACCTGCGATGGCAAAGACACCTGGCCCTTGCTCAAATGGCAAGGCGTCCCAGCCGCCACAGGGCAAACCCGAAACCTTTCTCTTCTCGCTCTATGCGATCCCCAGGCCACTGGCGCCAAAGCGCGGCTTTGACCCCGCCACCCTGCGCGAGCAGATCCTCGCCCAGGCTGGCAACGTCGGCCTGCTCGCAGTGAGCCAGGCCGGGTTTGACGGAGACCGTGATCTACCCCCGATAAATCGGAGTCTGGGTTCTGGAATCAGGCGGCCTGTTGGTTGCGTGTAGATCCTCGTATTCGGTCGGTGTGAGCATCCCGAGCGCCGAGCGCCGACGGCGGGTGTTGTGGAAGAGCTCGATGTAGTCGTGGATGGCGGTGGCGAGCTCGATCCGGGTCTTCCAGCGTTTGCGGTTGAAGAGCTCGACCTGCATCCGCCCCCAGAAGGACTCGACCATCGCATTGTCGTAGGCGCTGCCGACGGCTCCCATCGAGGGAGCGATGCCGGCGTCTTTCATTCTGCGGCTGAAGGCCCAAGACGTAAATTGCACGCCGCGGTCGGAGTGGATGACGAGGCCGTCGGCGCGATCGCGGCGGGCGGTGGCCATGCCGAGGGCGTTGGTCACCAGGACCGTCGTCTGGGTACTTTCGACCGACCAGCCGACGACCAGTCGCGAGAAGGCGTCGAGGACGACGCAGCAGTAGACCTTGCCCTCCCGAGTCGGGTGCTCGGTGATGTCGGTCATCCACAGCTGGTTGGGACCCTCGCGTCCGAACTCGCGCCGGACGAGGTCCAGGGAGGTGACCTGCGCCATCCGCGCGCCCTTTGGCAGGCGCCGCGTCGGCAGTCCCTTGATCCCCAGCTCGCCCATGATCTTGCCGACCGTGTTGTGGCCGACTGTGATCTCGCGCCCGTAGCGCAGCTCGGCCGTCACCCGCATGTAGCCATAGGTGCCACCGGAGGCCTTGTGGACGTCGGCGATCTCGCCGGCCAGCCAGATCCGTCGCAGGGTCCTTGGCGGGGTCGGGGCGACCCTTCCACGCGTAGTAGCCCGACTCCGAGACGCCGAGCACCCGGCAGGCGTGGCGGGTGTTGATTCCCTGCCCGATCAGAGAGTCGATCACCGGGAAGAGCCTTTTGGGGGAGGTCTCCCTCGAGGAAGACCTCGTCGACCTTTCGCGAGACCGCCAGCTCGGTTTCCAGCTACTTGATCCGGCGCTTGGCGGCGGCGAGGTCGAGGGCCTGGTCAGTGCTCAGGCCCTCGACTTCACCGCGGTCGATTCTCTCCTGCTTTAGCCAGGTGTAGATGGTGGCGTCGCTCATCCCGAAGGTCTCGGCGAGTTGGGCGACTTTGGTGCCTGATCGAGCTAGCTCGATCACCTGACGGCGAACCTCTGCGGGGTACTTACGGGGCATCTGAATCCTCCTTGGGGCGAAGGACTCTAGAAACCGGACTCCATCAGAACTGGGGTAGATCACGGACTCCGTCAAACCCGGCCTGGCTCAGTTTTCTGATTTCGTCTCTGGTTCTGACTAGGTTGAGTCGATGAGCTTCACGCGGATCACCGTGCGACCCGACCAGATGGGCGGGGTCCCATGCATCCGTGGCCTGCGGATTCCGGTGGCGACGGTTGTCGGCATGGTCGCCGACGGCATGAACGAGGCGGAGATCCTGGCTGCCTGTCCAGACCTGGAGGCCGAGGACGTTCGTGATGCCATGCGCTACGCAGCCGAGGCCGTGCGAGAGCGCGAGCTGCCGCTTACCCCTTCTCCGTGAGATCAGTTTCCGGTGCGTAGGTCCACGACCTCACAGCGCACACTCGGGGCCACCCCGATGATCTCTGGATCCCCCGTCCAAAGAGGTGCCTCCAGGCGCTCCGCAGTCGCTACACAAAAAGCATCGGCATAAGCGAGGCCTCCGCGTGCCTTGATTCGCGCGGCGGAGAAGACCAAAGGCCAATCCGGGTTGACGATCTTGCTGCGCCTGCGGATCGTCTCGATATCCGCTGCTGCTGCAGCCTCGCCGCTCTCTCGGATTCGTATGTAGAGCGCCTCGCCGAGGTTGACAGAAGAAATCGCCGCCCCCTGCGATATCCACTCTTGCTCGATTCGCTCCGCGGCCTGCTCGTCCTTCAGGTATGCGAGCAGAGCCCAACTATCAAGAACGACCAACGCCCCACCTTTGGGCCTTGCGCTCCTCCAGCTCGCGCTCCTTGCGCCGCTCCTCCATCAGCTCGCTAGTGCCTGCGCCTGTCGTGTCGGCCCAGATACCTCGCAGCGCCTTGATCTCTCTTGCGCGTACCTCTGGATCGTCCGCAGCTCGGCGAATCCGTACCTCGCCACCATCCGCCTCGAACGCCACCTCATCGCCGGGCTCGATTCCGATCTCCTCGCGAATCGCCTTTGGAATAACGACCTGGCCCTTGATCCCTACCTTGTGAGTCATACCGCCAGTATAACTTGGTCGGGCCTGCGAGAATAGGTGACCGCCATACAGGCGACGAGGCCCTCCTTTTCAGGATCTTCGCCGGTCAGCCGGTTTCCTAGTGGGGCGGGAAGGACTCGAACCTTCGACCGACAGATTATGAGTCCGCCGGAACCCGTCCATAGAGCTAGATCCCGTCCAGCAGAGCAATCTCAGTCCAAGGAGTTCGCATGAGTTCGGTGGAGTTGGGGACCAATTTCGGGACCAAGTTTTGAGCATCATTACGCCATGCGAATGACCAGCGAGTCGTTACTCTCAACCGGGATGACCAAGCTCGTCAATCTTGAGAGCCTTCCAGGCGGGACCCTCGTCAAGCGGGGCGCCGAAGACTTGAACGCCGAGCGTGAATCCGTTGAGGCACTGCTCGTCTCCATTGGCGCCCCACGCCTGCGGTCCGTGGGCATCGAGCTTTCCTTGCCGATTGCGTCTCCCGAGCACAAGCTCTACGCGCTTCTCGCCAGGGAAAAGGGCGACGCAGCCCATTCTGCCTACAACGCTCTGATCCGCCGGCTCGTCAGCTTCGAGCGAGCGGCCGCATGCGCGAACTAGCCGACTTGAATCGCATCGAGCGGTTCATGCGAGAACTCGGCAGGGCCGTCGAGGTCGAAGGTCGCGTCTATCTCACGGGCGGCGCGACTGCCGTTCTCTACGGCTGGCGAGCGACGACCATCGATGTGGACATTAAGCTCATTCCGGATCGCGACGAGATTCTCCGAGAGATACCTCGCCTCAAGGAGAAGCTTGACCTCAACATCGAGCTTGCTGCACCATCCGATTTCATTCCGCTCCCCCCGGGATGGGAGGATCGAAGCCCACTTATCGGCAGGGAGGGAAAGCTCTCCTTCCACCACTTCGATCCTATAGCTCAGGCACTTTCGAAGGCCGAGCGTGGGCACTCGCAGGACATTCAAGACGTCCAAGAGATGATCGCTAATGGCTTGGTCGATCCAGCGGAGGCTCTCAGCCAGTTTGAGTCGATAGAACCCGATCTCTATCGCTTCCCCGCAATAGACCCAGGCTCGTTTCGCAAAGCGGTCATAGAGCTATTTAGCGCCTAGGGAAAGCGGGACGGCAATCCGATTTGTCTCCCTCCTTGGCCGAATGCAGAGTGAGCCAGGTCGGGTTTGACGGACCTCGAAACCAGGATTCCTACCTAGAAGAAGGGAACTCCCAAGCCATGCCACTGGTCCGACCCCCTGAAATCGGTCCGCCCTGTTTGAGAGTCCTTCCCGCCCGCGACAATGGGCAAAGGAGGACCGAAGCAGGTGAAGAGGCAAAGGCATACCCCCGAGCAGATCATCCGCAAGCTGCGTACCGCGGAGCAGATGCTCTCGGAGGGCAAGACCGTAGGAGAGGCAGCGAAGGAGCTGGGGGTCTCCGAGCAGACGTTCCACCGCTGGCGCAATCAGTACGGCGGCATGAAGGCCGACGACGCCAAGCGGCTGAAGGAACTCGAGACGCGAGAACGGCCAGCTGAAGCAGCTTGGTCGCCGACAAGGAGCTGGAATGCTGCGCCTTCAAGGAGATCTCCAAGGGAAACTTCTGAGCCCGTCCCGGAGGCGCCGGGCGGTCTGCATGTTGCAGGACCGCCTCGGCCTCTCCGAGCGCCGGGCGTGCCGGTTTACCGGCCAGAACCGATCGACCCAGCGCCACCGCCCTCTGGTGGCCCCCGATGACAAGCCCTGCGGGCCCGCCTGCGCAAGCTCTCCGAAGAGCGGCCTCGCTGGGGCTACCGCCGCGCCCACGGCCACCTGCTCTCCGAAGGCCTCTCGCTGAACCGCAAGCGGGTGCAGCGGATCTGGCGCGAGGAGGGCCTTCGCGTGCCCGCCAAGACCAAGAAGCGCCGGCGCCTCGGGGAGTCCACCACGGCGGCCGACAGGCTCAAGGCCGAGCATCCCAACCACGTCTGGGCGCTCGATTACCAGCACGACGCCAGCGACGACGGCCGCGAGTTGAAGTTCCTGAACGTCGTCGACGAGTTCACCCGCGAGGCACTGGCGATCGAGGTCGACCGCACGATCAACGCCGAGCAGACCGTCGCGGTCCTTCAGCGCCTCGCCGCCGAGCGTGGCGCCCCCGCCAACATCCGTTGCGACAACGGCCCCGAGCTGACCGCGGCCGTGCTGCGTGAATGGTGCCGGCAGCGATCAACCGCCACCGCCTACATCGAGCCCGGCTCGCCCTGGCAAAACGCCTACGTGGAGTCCTTCAACTCCCGTCTGCGCGACGAGTTGCTGAACGTCGAGGTGTTCACCTCTTTGGCCGAGGCCCAGGTCTTGGCCGCCGACTGGCGTGAGGACTACAACGCCAACCACCCTCACTCGGCGCTCGGGATGATGTCGCCCGAGCGCTTCGCCGCCTCGCTGCGCTCGCCCTCTGGGCTCGCTACTCGAGGCGGCGATCAGGAGCGATACTCAACACAGACAAACCCCGGGCTCTCACACGGGGTGGACCGATGAACGGGGTCCGGTCAAGACACCAAAGGGCTCGTGGCAATCTATGGGGCGGGAAGGACTCGAACCTTCGACCGACGGATTATGAGTCCGCTGCTCTAACCAACTGAGCTACCGCCCCGGGAAGGGCGAGGGTAGCGCGAGAGGGGCTGGCTAGGCGCTGAAGAGCTGGGCGAGGGAGCGACCGACGTCCGGTGGCTCTTCCTCGCCCTTGGCGGCGGCGGAGGCGCCCTCGGCGAGTGCCTTGGCGGCATCGGCGATCTGGTGAGAGCGGCCGCCGCGGATGAGGCCGGTCTTCTTCGCTTCGGCGAGGTCGGATTCCATCAGGCCAGCGAGCTCGGCCAGGCGGCGCAGGCCGACAGCACCAGCCGTCCCCTTGAGCGCGTGGGCCTCGGCCCGCATCGTCTCGAAATCGCTCGTCTCGGTGGCCAGACCAGCGGCAATCACGTCGCAGCGGCGCCGAGCCTCCTCGGCGAAAGAAGCCAGTAGCTCGGGGTCTGGAGTGGTTTTCTCGCTCATTCTCCGGCCAATCCCATCACAACGCCGGTCAACTCGTCGACCCCGAAGGCTCCCTCGACCTCCGCCACGATCTTTCCCTGGCTGTCGATCGCGAACAGCCAGGGCTCGCTCGGCAGGTGGAAGGCGCGCACCTGTGAGCGCACGGGCTTACCTGGATCGTTGTCCTCGTAGATCTCCATGTGGATGAACGCCACCTCGTCGCCGTAGAGCTGCTTGACCTGCTCGGCCACGTCAACGACCGGGCCGCAGACCCGACTCTGGCAGAACTGGGGGGTCGCGAACAAGAGCACGATCGGCTCTTTGCCGAGAACGTCGGCATAGTCGACCTTGTTCTGGGTGTCCGGCGGGATGCGGGTTGTGATCTTGGAGAGGTCACCGCCGGCATCGGACGCCGTCGGCGTGTGGATCAGGGGCGCTTGATCGCCAACCCTCGGTACACGCTGGTACTTGCCGACCACCGCACTGGGTAGCAGCGAGGCAGTGGTCTTACCGTCCTGCTCGATCAGAGCCGCGATCCGCCACTCGCCGTCACTGGGGAAGTTCACGTCGGTTACGTAAACGACCGAGGCGGCATCCGGGTCGCTGGTCGTCGTCTGAGCCCTGAAGGCAGGCTGGGTCTGGATGCTTTCGATCGCCGCCGGAAACGGACCCACCGCCGGCTGATCGAGGGCCTGCGCCGCGGTCTTCGGGTCCGTCACCGCGGCGCTGAATTTGCCCGATCCCCCTTTCTTCGACGGCACCTTGGCGAAGTAGAGGGCGACCTTTGCATCCGGAACCTGAGCCCGGTCGCGCTGGAAGACGCCGAACGGATAGCGGTTCTCGCCCTTGTAGAAGACCCGCGCGGCCGGAGATACAACCAGTTCCGACGGTCCGTCGGCCGATTCAAGGACCTCGGCCAGGCTCTTGCCCTGGGCGCCAGGGAAGTCGCTCTTCGGTGGCGCCGCTCGGCTCTCACCAACGTCCACGACGGTGCTGGTCGAGGAATCGTCCCCGCCGCCGCAACCGCCGATCATCAGCGCAGCAGCCGCGAGCAGACAGGTGAGAGCAGCCGGGACTCGGGTCGCGCGCATTCGCGGCATCTTATTCGGCGGCCTGGCCCTGCATCCGCTCCTTCCCCGTGCCTGAACAACGGGGTAAGGTGCGCGCGACCAAACGCGAGCACGAGGAGACCCCAGTTGGCTGAGCGAGCGGCACTGATCACCGGAGCGTCGAGTGGCATCGGCCTGGCGATTGCCCGTGTCCTCGGCGAAGAAGGCTACGCGCTGACGGTCTCCGCTCGCCGCCCCGAGAAGCTCGAGGCCGCCGCCGAGGGATTGCGCGGCGAGGGCTTCGAGGTGCAGAGCGTCGCCGCCAACATGACCTCCGAGGACGACCTCCTCGCCGTCTTCGCCAAGCACCGCGAGACCTACGGGCGTCTCGACGTCCTGGTCAACAACGCTGGCGTCGGGATCGGCGCTCCGATGGAGGAGATCCAGACCAAGCACCTAGACATGCAGCTCGGCGTCAACCTGCGGGCGCTGATCATCGGCACCCGGGAGGGGCTGCCCCTGCTGCGCGAGGCAGGCGCCGAGCACGGCAAGGCGCTGATCGTCAACACGGCGTCAATCGCCGGCAAGGGCGGCCAGGCTTGGCTCTCGATCTACGCCGCGACCAAGGCCGCGGTGATCAACTTCACCCAGTCGACGCAGCGGGAGATCGGCGTCGCGGGCATCCAGTGCACGGCTCTTGCCCCGGCCTTCGTCGACACGCCAATGACCGAGTTCGCCAAGGAGCAGGTCCCCGGCGAGGAGATGATCCGCCCCGAGGACCTGGGCGAGGCGGTCCGCTTCCTGCTGCGCACCTCGCGTAACTGCAACGTGCCGGAGATCGTCTTCACACGAGCGGGCGAGGGGCTCGATAGTCCCTAGCGGGCCGTCAGGCCTCCGAATCCTGGTCGCCGCGTTCGGCGACGCCGGCCATGCCTTCCCCGCGATCGCGCTGGGGCAGGCGCTGCGCAGCCACGGCCACGAGGTCACGGTCGAGACCTGGGAGGAGCGGCGGGAGGCTGTCGAAGGCGCCGGCCTAGGCTTTGCCGCCGCAGAGGAATACCGGATGTTCCCCCCGCCGGACCCGGACTCCGCCGAGGGCGCCCACGCGGCCGAAGCGGCAATGGCCCTGCTG
This sequence comes from uncultured Solirubrobacterales bacterium, assembly GCA_963807425.1. Classification (GTDB taxonomy): domain Bacteria; phylum Actinomycetota; class Thermoleophilia; order Solirubrobacterales; family 70-9; genus VRUE01. The sequence goes on from CAWEBZ010000012.1 coordinate 231,790, forward strand.
CCGCTGCTGGAGGAGATGCAGCCGCACGTCGTGGTCAGCGACATCCTCACCCTGGCCCCATCGCTGGCGGCAGAGAAGGCGGGGGTACCGCTGGCGACGCTGATCCCCCACATCTATCCCGTGGTCGAGCCGGGTCTCCCCTTCTTCGCGATCGGCCTGCGACCGCCGCGAACACCGGTCGGGAGGGGCGTCTGGCGAGCCGGACAGCGGGCGCTGAACATCGGCCTCGAGCATGGCCGGCGCGATCTCAACCGGCAGCGTGCCCGGCTCGGCCTGCCTCCCCTCGAGCGCTTTCACGGTGGCATCAGCACCGACCTCGCGCTCGTCGCCACCTTCCCCCAGCTCGAGTACCCGCGCCGCTGGCCGGCCGGGGTCGAGGTGACCGGGCCGATGACCTTCGAGGTACCCCATCCCGAAATCGAGCTACCACCGGGCGAGGAGCCGCTGGTCCTGGTCGCACCCAGCACCGCCCACGACTCCGACAACCACCTGGTGCGCACGGCACTCGAGGCTCTGGCAGGCGAGCCGGTGCGCGTTGTAGCAACGACCAACCGCGTGGTGCCACAACGGCCGATCGACGTCCCCGCCAACGCGATCCTGGTCGACTGGCTCAGCTACAAGCAATTGATGCCGGCTGCGTCCCTGGTCGTTTCCCATGGCGGCCACGGCACCGTAGCCCGCGCGCTTGGAGCCGGCACCCCGGTCCTCGTCTGCCCAATCATCGGCGATATGAGCGAGACCGCGATGCGCGTCGCCTGGGCGGGTGCAGGCCTCTCCGTCCCCTGGCGCCTCTGCCAGCCGGGGCCGCTGCGCTGGGCCGCACGCAGCCTGCTGGGAGACCGCTCCTTCGCGGAGCGAGCCGAGCAGCTCGCGGCCTGGAGCCGCGAGCACGACGGCGCCGAGCGCGGCGCCGAGCTGGTCGAGCAGCTCGCTCGCAAGCGCTCATCGCCCTGAGAGAAGCTCCGGGGGTGGGACTCGAACCCACAACCCCGCGGTTAACAGCCGCGTGCTCTACCAATTGAGCTACCCCGGAATGAACGCTGAGGAATTTACCGACTAACCGCCGACCCGCTCGGTGCGGGCGATCCGTTCGACCAACGCGGCGCGCTCGCGACTGAGGGCCGCGCGGCGCTCGGGGTCGCCCTCGCCGCCCGCCGTGGCGATTTCGCCCTCGAGCCGGCGCTGCTCGAGCAGGAGGAAGTTGAGCTCCATCGCCTCGACCGAGGCCGGCTCGTCATGGGCAAGGATGACGAGCTCGGCGATCAGGCCGGCAAGATCGGCATCGTCGTGGGGCAGGTTGGAGGCAGGGTCCTCTGGGTGCTCTCGCAGCCAGGCAAGAGCACGCCCGCCACGCTGCGAGAGGTGGTCCTCGGTGAGGCGGGTCAGGTAGTCCCGGCCCTCCTCCGGCAAGGCGATACACATCGCCAGCAGGGCCCGCTCACGGCGCTCGCGCGAGGTCAGCTCGGCCGGCCGGCGCGGTGCAGGTGCAGGCGCGCCCCCGGATCTAGGCGCAGCAGCGGGGCCGCCGCTGACCGGCCGCGAGGCAACCACCCTGCCCATCACCATCGCCGGCTCCAGGTCGAGTTTCTCGGCCACCTGCCGCACCAGGTCGTCGCGGCTGACGCTCTCCCCCATCCCCCCAACGATCGGCGCCACCTCGTCGAGGGCACGGTCGCGCTCGGCCGGCGAGGACGTATCGGTCCTCGCCAACACCAACCCAACCTGGAACGCGGCGAGCTCCACAGCCGCCTCGAGCAGCTCGCGGAACCGCTCGGCTCCGCCCTCGGCCACGACCATCTCCGCCGGGTCCTCCCCCGCTGGCATCGCCGCGACGCGGAGGCGCATCTTGCGGTCGCCAGCGACCCGCTGCGCCCGCAGCATCGCCTCCTGCCCAGCTGAATCGGCGTCCAACGCCAACACGACCTCGTCGACCATCCCCGAGAGCGCTGCCACCTGCTCCTCGGTGATCGCGGTCCCCATCACTCCCACTGCCTCCTCGACCCCAGCCTGGTGCAGAGCGAGCACGTCGGTATAGCCCTCGACCACGACCGCCCGACCGGCCTTGGCGATCGCCGCCTTGGCGAGATCGATGCCGTAGAGCAAGTGGCTCTTGTGAAAGAGATCGGTCTCTGCTGTGTTGACGTACTTCGCCCCCTGGTCCGAGCGCATCGCCCTGCCGCCGAAGCCGAGCGTGCGCCCGCGGCGGTCGCGAATGGGGAACATGATCCGCGAGCGAAAACGGTCGTACTCGCCCCCGCCCCGCCCTCGCTGAGCCAGCCCGACCTGGCGCAGCTCATCCACCTTGAAGCCGGCCCGCTGTCCACGCACCAGCACCTTGTCCCAGGCGCTGGGGGCGTAGCCGACGCCGAAAGCGCGCAAGGTCTCCTCCTCCAAACCTCGTCCGGCCAGATATTCACGGGCCTTGGCGGCCTCCTCGGCCTCCCAGAGGAAGCTGGCATAGAAGGCCCCGGTGCGATCGAGCAGCTCGGAGAGTCGGCGGCGCTGCTGGCGCTTTGCCTCGGCGCGGGGGTCCTCCTTCTCACGTTCCAGCTCGACCCCGTAGCGCTCGGCGAGCAGCTCCACCGCCTCGGCGAAGCCGAGCCCCTCCTTCTCCTCGATGAACTTGATCGTGTCGCCGCCGACCCCGCAGCCGAAGCAGTGGTAGAGCTTTTCCTGGGCGTCGACGGAGAACGACGGCGTGCGCTCCTCGTGGAAGGGGCAGAGGCCGACCCAGCGGCTGCCCTGGCGGCGCAGGTCGGTGTGGGCAGAGATCACCTCGACGATGTCCGCCGCCTGCTTCACGCGCTCGAGGCTCTCGGTCGAGATCAAGGCCATCAGAGACGGGTCTTCTCGGGCACGGTCAGCTCGGTGAACTTGGCGATGCAGTAGCGGTCGGTCATCCCCGCCAGATAGTCGGTGATGCGCTGGCACTGGTCGGCACCCGGCTCCAGCTCGGGAACCTCCTCGGGATGCTCCATGTAGTGGTCGAAGAGTCCGCTCATCGCGCGGTGGACCCGCTCGTGCTCGCTACGGGCCACCGGACCGAGGTAGACCCGGTCGAACATGAACTTGCGCAGGCGCAGCATCGCGCCGCCGATCTCGTCGCTCTGCACGATGTCGCCAGCCTCGGCCGAGCGCTCGACGATGTCGCGAACCAGCTTGTCGATCCGGGCCGACCCGGTCGTGCCGAGCAGGTCGATCTCCGCAACGGGGAGATCATCTGCCCGCAGGATCCCCGCCCGCAGCGCGTCGTCGATGTCGTGGTTGATGTAGGCGACGCGATCGACCAGCTTGACGATCCGCCCCTCCAGGGTCGCCGGCTTGCTGGAGCCGGTGTGGTTGAGGATGCCGTCGCGGACCTCTTCGGTCAGGTTCAGCCCCTGGCCGTCACGCTCGAGTACGTCGACCACGCGCAGCGAGTGAACGTTGTGTTTGAAGCCGCTGTCGCAACGCTCACGCAGAGCGGTGTCGAGAGCCTCCTCGCCGGTGTGTCCGAAGGGCGGGTGGCCGAGGTCGTGACCGAGCCCGATCGCCTCGGTCAGGTCCTCGTTCAGGCCCAGCGCGCGAGCGACGGTGCGAGCGATCCCGCAGGCCTCCAGCGTGTGAGTGAGGCGGGTCCGGTAGTGATCGCCTTCGGGGGCGACGAAGACCTGGGTCTTGTGCTTGAGCCGGCGAAACGCCTTCGAGTGGACGATCCGGTCGCGGTCGCGCTGAAACGGGGTGCGAACCGGGCTGTCGGCCTCCTCTGCTCGGCGGTGGGCGGGGTAGGACGAGGTGGCCGAAGTGGAGAGGAACTCTGCCTCCCACGCTCGTACCCGGTCCTCGAGAGTGGCGATGGCCTCCACGGCCCCGATCCTACGCTGCGGGTCGCAACTGCACGTGTGCGTGGTGCTCGAGCGTCTCCCGCACAGCCCGCTCGACCTGGCGCAGTTCCCGTTGCTCCGCCTGCGGCGCCTCGGCCAGCGGGCTGGCAATCGCCTCGACCATGAAGCGGTGGGCCTGCTCGGAGAGCGCAAAGGAACCGGCCTCGCAGCTGGCGCAGACGACGCCGCCGGCCGCACCTGAGAATCCGGCCAGGTGCTCGGCCTCTCCACAACGAGCGCAAGACGCCAGCTCCGGCGCGAAGCCGGCGGCGAGTGCCAGCTTGAGACGGAAGGAGAGCGCCATTTCCACGGCGGATGCCCGCTCCGCCGCCGGATCGTCGAGCATCGCCAGGTAGCGACAGAGAAGGTTGTAGACGGGTGGATTGGGCTCGGTCGAGTCGAAGAGGCGCAGCACCGCGTCGCAGGCACGCGCGCCAGCTTCCAGCGCCGGGCCGGAGGAGCGCAATCTGGGATAGCCGTCGAGCGTCGCCACGTTGGTCACCGTGAGCAGCTCCCCGCGCCCTTCGTGCAGGATCAGGTTGAGCCGGAAGAAGGGCTCCAGGCGGCCGCCGAAGCGGGACTTCGGCCGCCGCACCCCCTTGGCGATGGCGTTGATCCTGCCTCGTGTGTTCGAGTAGAGATGGAGGATGCGATCCGCCTCGCCGAAGCGGATGCTGCGGAGGATCACGGCCTCCGTCTTCAGGGTCGTACCGGGCATCGACCTCTAAGTTGAACGACGAGCCGGACGGCGGCGACGGGGCCGGCGGCGCAGTCGCACCTGGCAGCTCGGGCAGTAATAGGTCGAACGCCCGGAGACGACGATCCGCACGATCGTTGTGTCGCAACGGGGGCACGGCTCCCCCTCCCGGGTGTGGACGAGGAACTCGTTCTGCATCGTCCCCTTCTCACCGCGGCCATCCCGGTAGTCGTCGATCGAGGCCCCACCCCCGTCGATCCCGGCTTCCAGCGCGGCAACGACGGCATCGCGCAGGGCATCTAGATGCTCGGGCTTCATCGAGCCGGCGGGCGAGAGTGGGTGCAGCTTGGCGCGGAAGAGCGCCTCGTCGGCGTAGATGTTGCCGACCCCGGCGACACCCGACTGGTCGAGCAGAAAGGACTTCAGCGGCGCGGTGCGCCTCCCGGCCATCTCACCCAGGGCCTCGGCGGTGAAGTCGCCGGAGAGAGGCTCGACGCCGAGCCGCTCGAAGCGGTGCTCGAGATCGGCGTCATCGATCAGGAACGCCTCGCCGAAGCGGCGCGGATCCGTGAACCAGAGCTGGCGACCGTCGTCGAGCAGGAAGCGTGCCCGCAGATGTCGCTCGGAGACCGAGCGCTCACCCTCGTAGAGCCGCCGGCCCTCAGAAGGATCGAGCTTCTCATCGCCCTCGACCAGGACCAGGTTGCCGGTCATCCGCAAGTGCATGACCAGCGTCCGCCCGCCGGCAAGCGCCAGCAGCAGGTACTTGCCGCGCCGGCCCAGGCCCTCGATCGTTGCTCCTTTGACCGCTGCCTCCAGCTCCCCGGGCGGCATCGGCCGGCACCAGCGCTCGTCGAGCACTTCCAGCCGCTCGATCGCCCGTCCGCTCAGCTCCGGGTCGAGCTGGCGGCAGACGGTCTCGACCTCAGGCAGCTCGGGCACCCCGCAGTTCTACACGACGGTGACTTCGTGTTTGTTCGTCGATAAGACGAAGAAACACGAACTCAGCAGAGGGGTCAGCCGGCGGTAGCGCGGGGGTGGGAGTTGAAGTAGACCTCCTTCAACCGTTCCCCGGAGAGGTGCGTGTACATCTGGGTTGTCGAGATGTCAGCGTGGCCGAGCATCTCCTGCACGGCACGCAGGTCGCAGCCACCGGCCAGCAGGTGGGTGGCGAAGCTGTGGCGCAGTGTGTGCGGGCTCATCCTGCCCGCAAGGCCAGCCTCACGGGCATTGCGCTGGACGATCTTGTAGAGCCCCTGGCGAGTCAGCGGCCCGCCGCGGAAGTTGACGAAGAGCTTCGCCTCGTGGCGCTCGCCGATCAGCTTTGGCCTGCCGCTGCGCAGATAAGCGCTGATTGCGGCGATCGCCTTGCGCCCCAGCGGGACCAGCCGTTCCTTCGATCCCTTGCCCCGCGCCCGCAGGAAGCCCTCGTGCAGGTCGATGTCAGCGAGCTCCAAGCCGATCGTCTCCGAGGCACGCAGCCCGCACGCATACATCACCTCGAGCAGGGCTCGATCACGAAGCGTCGTCGGCTCGTCACCGCGCGGCGCCGCGAGCAGCTTCTGCACCTCTGAGTAGTTGAGGACGTGCGGCAGCTTCTTCGCCCGCCGCGGGGCGCTCAGCGCCGCGGTCGGATCGTCGACGATCAGCTCGTCGCGGCGTAGTTGCTTGTAGAAGGAGCGCAAGCAGGCTGCCTTGCGATGGATCGTCGCTGACGAGCAGGCCGGCCTGCCGTTGCCGGTCGCCAACTCGGCGAGGAACTCTGAGATCTCCGCCGGGCCCACCGCGAGTGCGTCGGTGTGGTGCCCGGCGAGGAATTCCCCGTACTGGAGGAGATCGGTGCGGTAGGCGTTGAGCGTGTTACGGGAAAGTCCCCGCTCGAGCTCGAGGTAGGAGAGGAAGTCGAGAACGAGCCCCCCGAAGCGGGCATCTGCGGCCGCAGCCGCGGTGGGCGGCGGTTTGACGGCGACGGCCATGGCGGGGTGGTTCTCCCCGCATCGCCTCAACCCTTGCGACGCAAGGCGGCGCCCGCGGCAAGAGCCGCAGCGAAGAAGAGAGGATCCTCTTCGAGGCTGCGCCCCATCGTCTGGGCCGGTAGGCCACTGGCGGCGTAACCGGGGAGGTCGACAGGCTGCTCGCGAAGACGATGACGCCAGCCGGCGGCCTGCGCCAGCACGGCGATCGCTACCACCTGTCCGGTCGGCACCGGAATCTCCACCGCCCCGAGCAGCAGCTCCAGGACCGTCAGCGTGTGGTGGCTGACCTCGCGGTGGCGCTCGCGAGGGTCTGCGGAGGAGAGACGGGGCGAGAGCAGGGTCGGAAGGCCCAGGGCGAGAGAGGCGTGGGCGGTGTCGAGCGCGGCGGTACCGCCATTGCCCAGCTTGGTCTCCGAGCCGATGATGCCGGGACCTGGGCCGGCGAGAACGGCGTCCCAGCCCAGCCTGGTCGCCGCGGCGTCGAGGGCGCCTGCCACCGAGATCGCCTCCTGCTCGCCGCCATATGCCGGCGCTGCGGTGACGTGGCCGCAGAGCAGATCGCGCTCGCGCAGCTCCGCCACGTCGCGCGAGAGCGAGCCGGGCAGAGCGCCGCCGGCGGTCTGCACGTAGCCGAACTTCGCCCCCGGCATCGCCTGCGCCGCCGCCCAGGCGGCGGGCGCCAGATGACCGTGCAGAGGCAGTACGAGAACGGGGGTCGGCGAGCGTTTCGCGTTGTCGCCGGCGGCGCGCTCGACCGGCTCAACCGGGTGCTGGAGCGAGGTGTAGTTGAGCTTCATCACGTGCTCGCCTCTCGCTCCCCCACTTTCTAGGCCACGGGTCAGGTTGACGTGGACGACGTCGAAACCGCCGGAGCCCAGGCTGAGGTCGAGGGCCTCCACGTTGACCACCACCTCGTCGCCCTCGCGCATCTCCCCCAGCAGCGTCGTGTCGGCCCAGGCCGCCCGCCGCTCCCCGCCTATCTCGACCATCAGCGGCTTCTCGGCGACCACGACGCCGCGCCGCAGCTTCAGCGCCACCTATCCGGCCGCCTCGGCGACGATGCCCTCGCAGACCTCGAGCATCGCATCGAGGTTGCGGGCGCTGACGCTCTCATCCGGCGTGTGATTGGCCTCGGTGCCGTTGGCGAGCAGGGTGCAGTCGAAGCCGGAGACGATCAGCGCGTTGGCGTCGCTGCCGCCGCCGGTCGCGGTCCGCACCGGCTCGACGCCAGCGCGGCGCAAGCCGGCCTCGGCCAGCGCCAACGCCGGCGAGGACGAGGGCAGCTTGTAGCCACGGAAAAGCTCTTCGACCCGGACGTCGGCGTCGCAACCATGCTCGGTTGCGCCCCAGGCGCAGGCGTCGCTGAGGGCCCCCGCCACCTCGGCGGCGCGACCCGCGTCGAGGCTGCGCGCCTCGGCGACGATCTGGCAGTGGCCGGGGACGACGTTGCCCGAGGTGCCGCCGGAGATGACGCCGACATTGGCCGTCGTCTCCTCGTCGAGACGGCCCAGCTCCATCCGCGAGATCGCGGCAGCAGCGGCGGCGATCGCATTGCTGCCGTCCTCGGGCCGGATCCCGGCGTGCGCCTCGACCCCGGCGAAGTCGGCAAGCACCCGGTGCTGGGTCGGAGAGCTGACGATAACCTCGCCGACGGCGCTGGCGTGGTCGAGGATGAAGCCCCGGCTCGAGCGCAGGGTGGAGACGTCGAAGGCCTTGGCGCCGCGAAGGCCCTGCTCCTCGGCGACCGTCAGCAGCAGCTCGATCCCCACCGGCGGCGGCTGCTCCGCATGGCGAGCGACCAGCTCGATGAAGACAGCCACCGCCGCCTTGTTGTCCGCACCGAGGATCGCCTCTCCGGCGCTGCGGAAGACCCCGTCTGACTGGACCACCTCGATCAGACCGTCGTGGGGAACGGTGTCGAGGTGGGCACAGAACATCACCCACTCATCGCTCTGCCCCGGCAGGCGGGCGAGGATGTTGCCGGCCCCCGCTTCCGCCCGCTGGGCGGCGTCGTCCTCGCTAACTTCCAGCCCGAGCGCGCGCAGTTCGGCGACGAGAGTGTCGGCGACCTCGCGCTCCTCGCCCGTCGGGCTGCGGATCTCGCAGAGTCGAACGAACGTCTCGTGCAGCCTCTCCACGCGGAGAAGGCTAATGGGCGACCGAGGAATCCTCGGTCTGCGGCAACTCTGCGCCTTCCGCCGGGCGCTCGCCGGCGTGGCGAGCGGCAGCACCGACGAACTCGCGGAAGAGCGGCTCGGGGCGGTTAGGTCGCGAGTTGAACTCCGGGTGAAACTGGGAAGCGACGAAGAAGGGGTGGTCGGGCAACTCGACCATCTCGACCAGGCGCTCGTCGGGCGAAGTGCCGCCGCAGACGAGCCCCTCGTCCTCGAGCCGCCGCCGCAGCTGGTTGTTGACCTCGTAACGGTGGCGGTGGCGCTTGTAGATGACCGCCTCGCCGAAGATCTCGCGGGCCCGCGTCCCCTCGTGCAACTTCACCGGGTCGGCACCGAGGCGCATCGTGCCGCCCATCTCGGAGACCTCCTTCTGCTCGGGCAGCAGGTCGACCACCGGGAAAGGCGTCTCGGGGTCGAACTCGGCCGAGTTGGCACCCTCCATTCCAACCACGGTGCGGGCGAACTCGACGACGGCGATCTGCATCCCGAGGCAGATCCCCAGGTAGGGAATCGAGCGCTCGCGAGCAATCCGCGCCGCCGCGACCTTGCCCTCGATCCCGCGCTCGCCGAAGCCGCCGGGGATGAGGATGCCATCGGCGTTCTCGAGCCGCTCCGGCTCGAAGTTCTCCGAGTCGACCAGCTCGACTTCGACTTTGACGCCGTGGTGGATGCCGCCGTGCTCGAGCGCCTCGATCACCGACTTGTAGGCGTCGGCGAGCTGGATGTACTTGCCGACCAAGGCGATCCGCACCTTGCCCTCGGCTGCGTCGGCCCGCTTCACCATCGCCTCCCATTCGCCGAGGTCGGGAGAGGGCGCCTCCATGCCGAAGTGGTCGAGCACCAGGTCGTCGACCCCCTCGACGCGAAAGACGAGCGGCACCTTGTAGATGTTGTCGACGTCGTGGGCCGAGATCACCGCGTCCACCGGCAGACTGGCGAAGAGGGCGATCTTCTCTCGGATCTCGCGGTCGAGGCGGCCCTCGGAGCGGCAGACGAGTGCGTGTGGCTGGATCCCGATCCGCCGCAGCTCGTTGACCGAGTGCTGCGTCGGCTTGGTCTTCAGCTCGCCGGCATGACCGACGTAAGGAACCAAGGTCAGGTGGACGAACATCGAGCGTTTCGGCCCAAGGTCGGTGTAGAGCTGGCGGATCGACTCGAGGAACGGCAGCGACTCGATGTCGCCGACCGTGCCGCCGATCTCGGTGATGACGAAGTCGACTGCCTGAGACTCGGCGACGATCAGGATCCGGTTCTTGATCTCGTTGGTGATGTGGGGGATCACCTGCACCGTGGCGCCGAGGTAGTCGCCGCGGCGCTCGCGGTTGATCACCGAGTTGTAGACCGCGCCGGCGGTGACGTTGGAGGCGCGCGAGGTGTTCTCGTCGGTGAAGCGCTCGTAGTGGCCGAGGTCGAGATCGGTCTCCGACCCGTCCTCGGTGACGAAGACCTCGCCGTGCTGGAACGGGCTCATCGTCCCCGGGTCGACGTTGATGTAGGGGTCGAACTTCTGCAGCTGGACCCGGTAGCCGCGAGAGACCAGAAGGCGGCCGATCGAGGCCGCGGCGATGCCCTTGCCGAGAGCCGAGACCACCCCGCCGGTGACGAAGATGAAGCGTGTATCTCCTTGGGGGGGCCTGCTCATGCTCTGCCGAGCGAGTCTAGCCAGCGCAGTGGCGGAACCGAGTCGATCGTCGCCGAGATCGAACGCAACTCTCCGTAAATGGTCAGTCCGGCGACCGCGGCGAGGGCGATCAACCGCGCATCGGAGCCGAGGGTGGTCAGCAGCCAGACCCCCGCGATTGCGCCGATGAGGTTCGACCCGGTGTCCCCGAGCATCGCTCGCTCGCGCAGTGTGAACCAGGCGCCGACCAGAACCGGTGCGGCAAATATCCCCAGCAGCTCGACCGGCGCGATCGTCCAGGCGCCGAGGCAAAGTCCGAGGCCGAGCAGCACCAGCCCCTTCTCCGCCCGCCCCGGCCGCAGGTCCAGCAGGTTGAACAGGTTGGTGGCAAGGATCAGCAGGGCCACGTCGGCGAGATAGCCCCACGACTCCAGGCCCCGACCCGAGACGACGTAAGCGGCCAGGGCCAGGGCCCCCAGCGCCTTGACAGCACCCGTCGAAAGGCTCCCTTCACGCAGCGCCCGCGCGTGGCCGCGCCAGCCACGCGGCGCGTCAACCGCCTCGCCCCGCCCCAGCGCATCGTCGAGAAAGCCGAGAAAGGCGATTCCGAGCAGATACGGCATCCAGCGGCGCAGCTCGGGGTCGAGCAGCTCGAGGTCGGCGCGGTCGTTGAGGAAGGCAAGCGGCGCCAGAGCGACCAGCGCCGCCGTCGCCAGCACGGCACCTAGGGGAAAGGCCAAGCGGGCGCCGCGGTAGTTCTCTCGCACCAGGCCGGCGTCGAAGAGGCCTCGCACGCCAGCCGGCACTACGAGCAAGGCCAGGGAGATCGCGACCGGGAACCCGACCCAGGTCACGCTCAGGGAGCCCCCGCCGGAGAGAGCAGGTCCGGCAGTAGGCGGTCCGCCGACCCCTTGACCCCGAAGCTGCCCTCGGCGCCGAGCAGGGCGAAGACCGTCGCGACCTGGCCGGCAGGAAGGTCGATGTCATCGACGCTGGCAAGATCACTGCCCTGGAAGAAGGAGACCGAGGACTCCTCGTCGGTGGAGTCCTCGACCCCCACGGCGGACGTCCGGGTCCCGGCGATGCCACTCATCATTGCCGACTCGAGCCGGCCCGCCGCAGTGCGCTGCAAAGGCCCCATGTCCTCGGGCTGATCGCGGACGACGATTACCCCATCGAGCGCGCCGAAGTTGCCGCTGGCGCGCGAGAAGAGATGCCCCCGCACCCGCTCGAGCAGAGTCCCGCCGCGGACGATCTGCCGCCCCACTCCGGTCCCGAAAGCGGTGAGCGTGTCTGGGTTGCGCCTGATTTCGGCGAAGCGGGTCTTAGCCAGATCGCCCGCCAGGGCGCTGAGGTCCACCGGCTCGCGCATCACCCCCACCCCGACTAGCCGCGCGCCAGTGGGCCCCAGCGTCTCCTCGATCTCGGCCGAGACGTCGCTGGGCAGGCCGCCAAGGGCGACGATGCCAATCCGCCTGCCGTCGAGCTGGTTGCGCACCAGCGCTGGGTAGACGCCGTCGGCGAACTCGTTGGCGCGGGCCAGCTCTCCGTTGAGCTCGTCGGCCCGGTCGCGTGCGTCCTGAAGGTTGCCTGTGAGGCTGCGCTCCAGGTCCTTGCGTGTGTTGGTCAGCGCGTCACCACCGAACTCGGCGCCGATCAGGATCCCGATCGCAAGGGCGAGGAAGACAGCGACCAGCGAGGTCGCGTGGTATCGAGCGCTGTATCCCATCGGCGGGTCGGAAGGCTAGATGGTCTCTCTTGCTACCGTTCGAAATCGTGCCGGGGGGTCACCGATTTACCTTGCTCGCCAGCTGCGTCGTCGGACTGGGATTCGCCTGCACAGGCACGGGACAAGGCGGCCTGGATACCGCCTCGAGCAGCGCGTTGACCTCCGTGCAATCAGCTTGCGCAGCCAAAGCAACCCGCTCGGCTGTCGTTTCGTTCGTGACCGCCTTCAACCGCGGCGACGACGAGAGGCTCGAAGACCTCTTTGCCCAAGCGCCAGCGTTTCAGTGGTACTCATCATCTGCCCCAGGCAAGCGGGAGAACCCGAAAGCAAGAAACCGCGGAACCCTGATCGACTACTTCCGCAGGCGCAACGAAGTGGGCGACAGGCTCGGGCTTCTCTCTTTCCAGTTCAGTGGCAACTGGGGTGGCCATGGCAACTTCGGGCTCGTGTTGCGGCGCTCGGTGCCCGGCTTCAGAAATGGCGACTGGCTCAGGGTGAACGCGAAGGGGACCGCCAGCTGCGATGGAGACTCGGTGCAGTTCGTCGTGATGACGCTCGGCCCACCCGAGCCGCGGTCCTAAAGCCCGAGCCAGCGGTCCTAAAGCCCGAGCCAGATCTTGATCTTCAGCCAGATCAGGTCGACCAGGTCGCTGAGCGCAGGCGCGCTGATCACCACGATCGCGACGACGATCATGAAGGCCGCAAGGAAGAGCGCCAACGGCCCGAAGGGGGAGCTCGGGTTGTAGAGCCGGCTCACGCCCTTGGCGTCGACCAGCTTCTCGCCGATCCGCAGCCGGGTGAGGAAGGTCGAGGACATGCCGCCGCGCTTGCGGTCGAGGAACTCGATCAGGTTGAAGTGGGCACCGACGCTGACGATCAACGTCGCGCCCTTCTCGTAGGCCATCAGCATCGCCACGTCCTCGCTCGTGCCCGCCGAAGGCAACAGCGTGTGCTCCAGTCCCAGCTCGAGCAGGCGCTCGCGGCCGGGGGCGCGACCGTCGGGATAGGCGTGGACGATCAGCTCCGCTCCGCAGCGCAGCGCCTCGTCCCCGGCCGAGTCCATGTCGCCGAGGATCACGTCGGGCTTCATCCCCGCTTCCAACACCCCGTCGGCACCGCCGTCGACCGCGACGACCAGCGGACGGACGTCGCGGATGTAGGCGCGCAGGGCCTTGAGGTCACGGCGGTGGCGATCGCCGCGGACGACGATCAGGACGTGGCGGTCGCGGAAGGAGGCGCGGGTCGATGGGAACTCGATGCTGCCGGTGAGCAGGTCGGTCTCCTGGCGAACGTGGGCGACCGTGTTCTCGGCGAACTCGGCGAGCGCCTCGTCGACCTGCTCGCGCTGCTGGTCGAGCTGGCGCTCGAGCTCCTCAACCTCCAGCGCACTGCCCCGCAGCACCTCGCGCTCGCCGACGATCACCCCACCTCCGGCGATCGTCACCCGCTCGCCGTCGCGGAGTAGCTCGAAGGGGTCGCCGTCCTCGACGTCGACCAGCGTCACCCCGGCCCGGGCCAGCAGCAGTGGGCCGGCGTTCGGGTAGCGGCCGTTGGAGGACGGCGAGGCGTTGAGCACCGCTCGTACGCCGGTCGAGATCAGCTCCTCGGCGGCGATCCGGTCGATGTTGACGTGGTCGATGACGGCGATGTCACGGGGACCGAGCCGCTTGACCAGGTGCTTGGTACGACGGCCGAGCCGCGCGGCCCCCTCGATCGCCTCGTCCGTAGACGCCCCGTTACGGCGTGAGAGCAGAGCAGGGAGACGACGGCGACTGGCGGTTGCCACTGGCTCAGGTTAACCGCCCTGGCAAGCGGCGCAAGCCGGCTCAGGCGGCTGCGAGCAGCTCGCGGGCGTGGCGGGTAGCAGCTTCGTCGGAGCGCTCGCCGCCGAGCATGCGACGAATCTCCTCGACAACGCCCTCACCGTCGAGGCGTTGCACCGTGGCCGTGGCTCGCTCGCCGGAGAGGTTCTTCTCCAGGGTGAAATGGGTCGTCGCCAGCGAGGCGACCTGCGGCAAGTGGGTGATGCAGAGAACCTGGCGGGACTCGCCAAGCGCCCGCAGGCGCTCGCCCACCGCACGGGCCGTGGTTCCGCCGATGCCCGCGTCGATCTCGTCGAAGACGAGCACACCCGTACCGGCGTCCCCGCCGGCGCCGCTCAGCGCAAGCATCACCCGCGAGAGCTCGCCGCCAGAAGCCGCGTCGCGAAGCGGCGCCGCCTCGATTCCCGGATTAGGCGCCACACGCAGCTCGACCGTCTCCGTGCCGTTCGGACCGAAGCCGTCGGGGTGCGGCTCCAGCACTACTTCGAGCTTCGCCCCCGGCATCGCCAGTCGCTCCAGCTCACCTGCCACTTTCTTCTCCAAGGGGCCTGCGGCGCGGGTGCGGCCCTTGCCGAGCTTGCTGCCGAGATCAGCGCGGCGGCCTTCCGCCTCGCCCAGCGCTGCCTCGGCCTCGACTCCCCGCTCCTCAGCGCCCTCCAGCCGCTCGATCTCCCCCCGGCAGCGCTCGGCATGAGCGAGCACCGACTCGACACTCCCTCCATGCTTGCGCCGGAGGCGATCGAGCGAGTCAAGTCGCTCCTCGACAGCAGCCAGACGCCCAGGATCGGCGTCGATCCCCTCCTGGTAGCCGCGCAGCTCACCGGCGACGTCCCCCAGCTCGAGCGCAAGTGCGCCCAGTCGGCCCGATAGCGCGTCCAACTCGGCGTCGACGCCGGCAACGCCCTGCAACAGCGCCTCGGCCTGAGCGAGGGCGCCGGCGGCCCCACCTCCGTCCTCCTCGACGCCGAGCGCGGCGGTATGAGCGCCGGCAGCTGCCTCGCGCAGGCCCTCGGCGTGATGCAGGCGCTCGCGCTCGGCGATCAGCTCCGTCTCCTCGCCGGGGTCGGGCGCCACCGACTCGATCTCAGAGAGCTCGTAGCGGTAGAGGTCGAGGTCCCGCTCGCGCGAGCCATCGCGCTCGCGCAGCTCGGTCAGCTCCGCCGCAAGCTCCAGGCACTCGCGATGCGTCTCCCGGTAGCTCTGCCGCAACTCCAAGTGCTTGGCGCCGGCGAACCCGTCCAGCACCTCCATCTGCACAGAGGAGATGGTCAGCTTGCGATGCTCGTGCTGCCCGTAGAACGCCAGCAGCCGCCCACCGAGCAGCTTCAGATCGGCGGCTGTGGCGGCGCGGCCGCCAACAAAGGCACTGGTCCGCCCGCTCGCCGAGACGCGTCGCCCCAGGACGACCTCCTCGCTTCCACTCGGGAAGCGCTCGGCGAGCTCGGCCATCTCCGGCTCCTCGAGCAATCCGTTGGGAAGGTCGAAGACCCCCTCTACCCAAGCTTCCTCCGCACCCGGCCGGACGATCTGCGGACGCGCCTTGCCCCCCATCAGCAGATCGAGCGAGTGAGCCAGC
Source organism: uncultured Solirubrobacterales bacterium (assembly GCA_963807425.1). Lineage (GTDB taxonomy): Bacteria > Actinomycetota > Thermoleophilia > Solirubrobacterales > 70-9 > VRUE01. Next base: position 247,249 of record CAWEBZ010000012.1, read on the forward strand.
ACCGTCTTCCCCGCCCCGGTCTCGCCGGTGATCGCGTTGAGCCCCTCGCCAAGCCGCAGCTCAGCCCGCTCGATCAGCAGCAGGTTCTCGATCCGGAGCTCTCTCAGCACAGACCCTGTCTAGCACCGCGAGACGACAGACTCTGGGGGCGCTACACAGCCAGGTGACCGAACTTCTCGCGGATGCGCTGATAGAAGCTCGTCCCCGGCAGCTGGGCCAGGCAGCCGACTTTGTCGGCGAAGCGAACCTCCAGCCCCGCGCCCGGTGCAAGTGCTCCCACATGCCCACCGTCGAGAGCCACGTCGACCGCCTCGCGCCCAGCTGCGTTGGCGATGCTAAGGACGTCCTCAGGAGCAACGACCAGCGCTCGCGCGGTCAGAGAGTGCGGGGAGATGTAGCTGACCACGAACCCCTTCACCCCCCAGGCGAGAATCGGGCCCTGGTTGGCGAGGTTGTATCCAGTCGAGCCGACGGGGGTGGCGGCAACGAGGCCGTCGCAGCGAACGTGGCCGACCTCCTCACCGGCAATCCCGTAGCTCAGCTCGGCGATACGGTCGTGGGGACGACGGCTGAAGCTGACGTCGTTGAAGGCAAGCCGCGTCTCGCCGTCGATCTCTATCGCGAGGCCAGGCAGGTCGATCGCCTCGGTCTCCCCCGCGAACGCCCGTCGGATCCCCTCCTCGGCATCGTCGCGCTCGACCGCGGCGAGGAAGCCCACGGTGCCGAAATTGACCCCGAAGACGGGTACGCCGGTGCGGGCGAAGCGGCGCAGGGCGTAGAGGATCGAGCCGTCGCCACCGAGCACCAGGCAGAGATCGGGGCTCTCTGGCAGCGAGCTGACCGCCTCGACTCCGGCGGCCGCCTCGCCATGCTTTGCGATCTCCTCTGCGGTCCCCACCAGGCGCCAGCCCGCCTCGCGAGCGGCGGCGCTCACCAACCCCACTGCCTCGGTCGCGGCGGGCGGATGGGAGTGGGTGATCAGCGCTGCGACCCTGCCGCTCAAGGTTCCACCGCCAGGATCGCCGCCTCTACGTCAGCGACTTCCTCACCGTCTCCACCACACCAGACAAAGGTCTCCAGGTTCCCCTTCGGCCCAGGCAGGCCAGAGGGGGCGAAGCCGCGCACGGCAAGACCGATCTCGCGAGCGGCTACGGCGACGGCGAGAATCGCCTCACGCCGATCTCCAGCGTCGCGAACCACGCCCTTGCCGACCCGCTCGCGACCCAGCTCGAACTGCGGCTTGACCATCGCCAGAATCTCGCCCCCCGGTGCTAGGCAGCGGGCAACGGCGGGCAACACCTTGGTCAGAGAGATGAAGGAGACATCCACAGTTGCGAGCGAGGGTGCGAAAGAAAGCGTGGCGGGCTGGAGCTCGCGCGCGTTGAGGCGCTCGATCACGGTCACTCGAGCATCCTCGCGCAACTTCAGGTCGAGCTGGCCGTAGGCAACATCCAGCGCCGCGACCCGGGCGGCGCCCCGCTGCAACAGGCAGTCGGTGAAGCCGCCGGTGGAGGCGCCAGCGTCGAGGCAGTCGCGTCCGCTGACGTCGATCCCCAGGGCCGTGAGCGCGTTGTCGAGCTTGATCCCGCCGCGTGAGACGAAGCGCGGGCCCTCGTCGACGATCAGCGTCGCTTCGGGCTCAACCAACTGGCTCGGACGCAGGGCAACCGGCCCGTCTTTTCCCAGCCGCACGGCGCCGGCGCGCACCGCACCCGCCGCGGCCGTGCGCGAGGAAAACAGGCCCTGCTCGGCCAAAACCGCGTCTATCCGGGCCTTTTTCATCCGCTGGAACGGTACAGCCGCCCAGCGGCCCTAGCCATTCGTTCGACTTCGGAGACAACTTTTTAACCAGACTTAGGCCTCGCCTGGTCTCCTATAGGCCTCGCTTGGCTTGCCCAAGCGTCTGTGATCCCACTCACACACAAATCGCACGTATGTTCGTACGCTGTTCAAGGATTCGTAGAGGACGACGATAAGGGGTAGAACAACAAACTTCCTGGCTGGGTTCCGCGCCGCCCATATGGCGCTCTTCGCTTCCCACGAAGACGCGTCCGCGGTGCATCAAGGGCCCACCTACCTCCCACGGATCCACATATATAGAGATACATATCTCTCCTCCCTGTAGTAACCCCAGAAATCGCCTCGCCTCCCCGGCGGGGCGTTTTCTGTTGTGTGGGGCTCTAGTAAGCGGAATGCGGGGCATCTACCCCAACCGCGGAAGGGACTCGCGGATCTACCGCAAGCCGCCGTGCCACGGTCGGTGCCACAGTCCGAAGATGGTTATGCAGACGGCACGGCTCGCAGCTGATTAGCGCCTTCGGACGTTCTCGCTTAGGGTCGCGAGGTCCATGCCGTTCCAGGCACCCAAGCAGAGTGCGTTCAAGCAATTCGTAATCCTCGACGCCGACGGCGTCGTATCTGCGCTCAGCGCAATCGACGGCGGCCAAGTTGACGAGATCCTCACGAGGAGTGCCGAACAGGGCGAGGGTTCAGCCGGCGGCGAACTGGGTCTCGGCCCCGCCAAGGCAAGGGGGAAGAAGTCCAAAACGCGGAAGGTCGAGGAAGAGATTCGCAAGGCTCGGACGCGGCATGCCACCGCAGCGAAGCTACTGGAAGCACTTCACGCGCGGGAATCAATTGGCGTCGTCGACGGTCCTCTCGACCTCGAGGTTGCAGCACAGATCCAGGTAGGCATGGTTCTTGAGTTCCGTGCTGAGCTTTTGCTCCATCCGCTGCATCAGGCAGACCAGATGCTGAGGTCATTGCTCGATGTAGGTCCGAAGTTCGGCCAAGAGCTTCCAGCGAAGGATCTGAAGGAGATTCTCAAGGTATGGGGCGTCATCACTGGAACCGGGAGCGCCAGCGCCGCAACGCTGCTCCAACCGACCACCACCGAGAACCAGCTTCCGCGGCTATTGATGCCAGTCCCAGCGAAAGATTTGGAGGTCAAGGCAGACGACGTTCTGGGCGAGGTAACCATCATCGCCCAGGTCGAGAGGATTCTCGACGAGGGGCAAGATCATCAAGTGATCCGGCTTCTTAGAGGCGGACCGGCCACGCCGTTGGAGCGCAATGCAATAGAAGAGACGCTGCCGGGTCTCGTTGACGCACTTAACGAGATGAGCATCGACATCTCAGAGGACGACATCGTCGTCCATGGCCCTGCCTTGCTCCTTCGGGCGATCTGTGCTTATCGCTAGTAACGCGACTCTAGGGCGTCAACGGCACGATCTCTCCCTCGCTTGGGCATCAAGGAACTGACGGCAACCGCCCCGTCGGACTATCTGGACGCGGTTCTAAGTGGGTCGGCGAGAATTCGCCGAACAACCGTTCGCCGCCGCTCGCACCACTCCTCCGCGCACGGCTTCGGTTACTCGATGCACGTTCCGATCATCTCCTGGACCAGCCCGACAGCTTTCTTAGCGCTGGTGGGTGAATAATCTCTGCTCTCCACCGGCATCATCAAGTCGGGGTTGTCCGGGGAGATGACACCCTCCCTGAGCTTCTCCTCCGAGTGAACGACTGGATCTCGCAACTCGAAGCCAGTCCAACGATTCCTTCCAACCTTGCATTTGCCAACCGACGACGAAGCAGCGCTTGAACGTCTCCATGATCTTCGCCTCTTGCCGCGTGGCCCGAGCGAGCTTGGGAAGTGGACAGTCCGTGTGCTGGCCAAGGGATCCCCGCATCCCTTCGAGAGCTGAAGCCGAAGCGAGAATCGCCACCATCGAAGCCTCCATGCCATCGCCCGCCTCGCCGTCTTTCTCAGCGGCGTTAGCGCGCTCCTCGGCGATCCGCCACCAGTAGATCCAGAGCGGGACTGACATCAGGACCCGTGGTGTCGGAGCACTTGCTACCGCCGTTGCTGCCGGCGGCCGAATGACTACGTCCTTCCCATCGTCCATCGACTGGCCAGCGTAGCGGGGGCCACCGTCAGATCGCAGTCATGCTGACGGTGGCTCGCTATTGCATCGCAGACAGGAGTCCATGCGCTCGCGAACCTCGTCACGACCGCCCGGCAAAAGGTGGCCGTAGAGGGCGAAGGTGGTCTGGATTTCCGAGTGGCCCATGAACTCCTGAATCGCCTTCGGGTTTGCTCCAGCGTCGATCATCAATGAGGCGAAGGCGTGGATAATCGGGTGATGCCGAGTGCGCTTACGCAGCCGTGAGAGGACGGTCCGTCAGCGTCGCCGTGGCGACGTGCAGCGGGCCGCCTTGCTCGCCCTCATCGGCTAGATACAACGCGACGCCCTCTTGCAGGGACTCGAAGAGCTCGTCAAGAGTGTCACCGGAGGCAAAGCAGCCGGGAAGCTCTGGAACGTCTGCCCAGTAGCTGCCTTCCTCGATATGGATACGAGCGGTCAACTCCATGACGAATTTCCTTCTCGACTGCTCATTGTAGCCCTGCCTGTTTGAGAATCGCGCTGGTCAGCCCAGGCTGGTAGTCGCGGCCCTTGTGCTGTGGGAGCGTGATCGGACGGCAGCCCTCCTTGGTCATCTTGACCTGGTGCTTGCCACCACGAGCTTGCGTCCAGCCGTTTTCCTTCAGCAGCTTGATTGCCTTCTTCTGGTTGAGCGTGCCCTTCATCGGCCGCGCCGACCGTAGCCAGCCCGGCGGCGGAATGTTTTGTCTTCCGCTGATGCCGCGGCCTCGCCTATCTCTCCTCCTGTAGTAACCCCAGAACTCGCCCCTCCTCCCCGGAGGGGCGAGTTCTGTTGTGTGATCACACGGCGATCCCTTTAGGCGGCAACGTCCCAGTCTTCCCCGGGACCCGTAGGGAGAATGGCCCTGGTTCCCAGGGCAAATAGGTTGTCGTCGCGTTCGAAACGACGGCCGACAAGTCGGCAGACATCGTGCGCGATTCCGACGCCGAAGGTCCAGCCCGAACCGCCTGCTCCACTGAGCAGCAAGCCCGGCGGGTCGAACTCCGCGGTCCAGTGGGTAAGCGTTCTGCCCCGCATTGGGCGTGCGCCGAGAAGAAGCTCGCCCTCGAGGCCTCTGGACCCAGGAAGCAGGCGCTCCATCTTGCTCCTGACCTCCGCCTCCCACTCGTTCATCAGTGCCGGGTGAGCACCCGCCGTAACAACCGGATCGTCGTGCTCGGTGATGTCGTTGGTCCCCCCGGCGACCACATGGGTCAGCTGGGGAATGAAATACCCCAGCTCGTCGTCATCCATCAGAACGTGATCGATGCGCTGCTCGAAGCGCTCGGCCGGGATCCGGATCGTTACTCCTATACCAGCACTCAGCCCGGCAGCCATTCCGACCAAGTCCTCGACGTCGCTCATGCTCGCGAGGCCAAGCCCCGGCGCAAGGATGAAGAGGTCGGATTTCTGGGTTTTCGCCAGCATCGCCGTTTCCTCAACTGAGCGCATCGCAACCGGGGCACCGATCAAAACGTCCTTCGCCCCGCCCAGAACACCCAGGTTCTTGCACTCGCGCTGGATCGCCGGGATCGCGAGATCGGGCTGGATCACGAACGTATCGAACCAGGCACCATGTGCCCGACCTCCGCATAGCTCACTCTCCTTTGCCGCGCGCCAATTCATCGGGCTCATCCATGGCTGTTTGGTCGCGTCCTCGTCATCGCTCAGGAAGAGAACGCTCCGCCTGACCAATCCCCACAGCGGATCCGGAGCGGCCCATTCGCAGAAGGTCAGCGTGTCGCGTGTCCAACGTGGCGAACGCGGCTCCAAGGTTGCGACCGGCTCGATCAAGCCCGCGGCATTCACAAACCCCAGCCCTTGGCTCAGCGGCGCCGCAGCGTGAACCTGAACGAGAGCACCGTTCTGCGCGAGTGCCAACGCGGTGAAAAGACCGAGCGGGCCGCGGCCGATAATCGTGACCTTCAGACCAGCAAGCGCGCCGTCCTGGGCCTGAACAAAGCGTCTCTCCTCTGCCATTTCCCTGCTCCTTTTCGAATTCCTGAAGGGGACCGATGGGGTATCGAGAAAAACCTTCCTGGCATAAGCATGGCAGATTTGAGACCATGGTATTCGGCATCGCCGAAAAACGGCGAGCTATCCCGGCCAGAGCAATCGAAAGGAACGCAATGGACAAGACGATCAAGAACCCCGACATCAAGCCTCGAAAGCGCAAGGCCCTCCGGGCGGGGGAAAACCGCCCGCGCCTCACGGTTCAACTCTCCAGCGAGCTTCTAGACGCAATCCAGACCCGCGCCGACGAAGAGGCAATCCCGGTCGCGGTCTTCGTAAGGCGTGCCGTGACGAGACTCGTCAGCGAAGTAGACCAGACGGGAATCGTTTCGAGACGGGAGGTATCAGGGTTCGGTGAGTCGCGTCGTAAAGGGCGGCGAGGCCCCATGCGCCAATGGCCAAAAGGGGTGAGCTATGTCGTGGACGCCCACATTGCTGATCGCATCAAGCAGATCTCGGATGACGAGGGCACCAACGTTTCCGCACTCGCTCGTGAGGCCATCGTGCGAGATCTCGATAGGCAAAACACCGTTCGACGCGTCCTTCTGCAAGACGAGATCGGATTCACCACAAGTGGGGCTCCCCAGAGGGGTCGGGCAGCTCAAAAAACCATGGATGAGGCATGGCGTTCAACCAATGAATGACCGAGGGGGTTGACTATGAATGGCTTTGCTCCAAACCCAGCGCTGGGTGGGAATTCTGGCTGCTTTCTGCCTGAAGGCCTTTACTTTCGCACGATTCTGCGGACCACCCGCGAGGCTGTGATGGCCGATGCGCCACATGATCCCAGAGCGGGCCAGGAGTTCCGCTGCGTCTACGAGCGCATCGAGAGCGACGACGATATCTGCGAAGCCACTGAGATCGGGATGCTCGCCGATTTGTCCGGGGCGGAGGCCGAAGAAATGGCTCGCGTGATCAAGGTCCTTGGCGCGGGCTCGTCGGCGGAAGTCGTCAACGAGCTGCGGATTTCCTATGCAGCGTGCGTACGGGAGCTCCACGCGAAGCGACGCCTCGCAGCCAGCGAGGACCTCCTCGGGGACTTGGCGCTCCAGCTTGTCGACCCGATCAGGAGCCTGCCCACTCCGAGTGCGGCGTTTGCGACCGTGAAGACTTTGGTCGAGCTGCTCTCGCATGTGGGGATCGAACTCGATGCTTGGTCTGCAGCGCTCTGGATTCGGGTCGTCCACCCCAACTCACGGGTCGGCGCATCCAAGGCCCTGATGAGCCTCGCGGCCGATTACCGCAAACCCCGTAACTCGGCCCAGCGTGGGTCGATTGCGCTGGAGCCACAGTCCGAGTTGAGTAAACGACACAAAGCCCCACGTAAAAAGAGCAACGACCCGAAACCAGCAATCGGCGGAGAAAACGGTGCTTGACGCCTCCGCGCAGCCCGGCAATCCCTCGAAAACGCCTCGCCGCTCCGGCGGGGCGTTTTCTGTTGTGGGAGCTCTAGCAGGCCGTATAGGGGCTTTAGCCTCGACGAACTCCAGATCATGGTTCTTCTGGGCTGAAGGCTCAATAAAGGCGATAATCCCCGCGTGACGCGCAGGTGGGGATTGATCGCATCTGGGATCGCAACGGTGGTCCTGCTCTTGGCGATGGCGCCCGCGGACGAGCGGATGCAGGACACTGGCGGCCCGGGAATAGTCCCCTTTGAGCTGGCGGGGAGCCAGGATCGGGCCGATGAGATCCTTGCCGAATGGGGTGAGGACGGCCAGGACGCGGCTCGCGAGTCGCTCTGGATCGACTTCGGCTTCCTGGTTGTCTACGGGACCTTTCTCACCCTCGCCCTCGCGGCGATTCGCGACCTCGCCAGGGAGCGAGGCTGGCGCCGCCTTGCTGCGATCGGCGGGGTCGTCGTCTCCTTCGGCGCCCTCGGCGCCGCGTTCGACGCGCTCGAGAACGTCTGCCTGCTGCTGACTATCGAGGGCGCCGGCGCCGCGTTTCCCCTACTGGCGACGATCTTCGCCTCCTTCAAGTTCATCCTCCTCGCGACGGCGATTGCCTACCTGCTTGCCGGCCTGGCGATGCGGCTGCTCAACCGGGGCCCTGCCGCAGAGGCGTCGTAGACCCAGGAGGCCGACGTCCTACCTAACGTCCTTCGACCCGGTCTGAAGATCGTCTTCTGCGGCACTGCCGCGGGTACGGCGTCGGCTCGGGCCCGCGCCTACTACGCCGGACCCGGCAACTCGTTCTGGGCGACGCTTCACTCGGTCGGCTTGACGCCGGTCCAGCTCGAGCCGGCTGAATTCGAGCGGCTTCCCGAGTTCGGGATCGGCCTTACCGACATCTGCAAGGTGCTTCACGGCTCCGACCTCGAGGTCGGCACGGCCGAGTTCGACGTCGCCGGCCTCCAGACTCGGATCGCCGAGGTCGAACCGGTCATCGTCGCCTTCAATGGCAAGAACGCCGCTCGTGGCGCACTCGAGCAAAACGTCAACTACGGGCTGCAGGAGGAGCGAATCGGCGGGGCCGCCGTCTGGGTCCTGCCTTCCACCTCGGGCGCGGCCCGGAAGTTCTGGGACATCGGGCCCTGGCGGGAGCTGGCGGAGGCCTGCTAGATCGGCGCCCAGCCCTTGGGGCGCCTGACATAGAGACCCAGATCGCCGTGGGTGTCGAGCGGGCCGTGAAGCTCGTCGTAGAAGACACCGAAGGCGAAGTGCTCCTCTCCCCCGGCGACGCTCTTGGCGAATGCGACCAGGTCGAGGAACTCGCCTTCGCTCAGCTTCTCGGGGGTGACGTTGAGGAAATGCCGGAAACCGAGGGCGTGAAGCTCACGCCAGTTCTCGGCGTTAACTTCGAACTCAGGCACGCGGGGGCAACTCCGGGGCCATACTTGGGTTCGAGTCTATAGACCGCGGCAATCCTGGCGGGAAGCGTCTTCAACGATGCCTCCCCGCACCGAACCCCAACCCGCGCTCGGTCGAGCGATTCGCCGGCTGCGCAAGGACCGACAGCTCAGTCAGGAGGAGCTGGGGCACGGGGCTGAGATCCATCCGACATGGATCTCCCACATCGAGTCGGGACGGGCGAACCCGGCCTGGGGGACCGTGCGGCGGATCGTCGGAGTGCTGGAGGTGCCGCTCTCAGAGCTGGTCTTACTGACGGAGCAACTGGGGAGAGAGGAAAGGCAGGACTAGGCGGAGAGCCAGTCGGGGATCTGTCCCATCTCGGGCGATGATGAGAAGTCGCCGCCATCCCGGATGCGGATCGCGGCGGCGCTCAGCGCGGCGATCGCGTCCAGGGCCAAGGCACCGCCGACACTGACGCGCTGGGCGCCGGCGCCGACCATCTCCTCCATCGAGAGGTTCGGGCGGGCGAGCACGTTGAGGGGCTTGCCGACGGCCTCGGCGACGGCACCGATCTCCTCCACGTTGCCCAGGCGCGGTGCGTAGAGGACGTCGGCGCCGGCCTGCTCATAGGCCTGCAGCCTGGCGATCGTGTCGTCTAGGTCTGGGTTGCCGCGAAAGTAGTTGTCCGCCCTGGCAGTGAGCACGAAGGGGAAGTCGAGGCTCTTAGCGGCCTCGCAGGCAGCCGCCACGCGCTCGACCGCCAGGTCGAGCGGATAGATCCCAGCCTCAGGATCGAAATCCTCGATCGAGCCCCCGACCGCACCCGCCTCGGCAATCGCGACGATCGCCTTCGCCGCATCCTCGGGAGCGGCACCGTAGCCGTTCTCGAGGTCGACCGAGAGCGGCAGCTCGGTCGCCTGGTCAAGCGCTCGCGCGTGCTCGACCACGTCGTCGAGGGTGACGCCGCCGTCCGGCTGGCCAAGGGTGAAGGCGAACCCGTAGCTGGTCGTCGCTAGCGCCTCGAACCCGAGCGCCGCGAGCACCTTGGCCGAACCGGCGTCCCACGGGTTGGGAATGACGAACGGGCTGCCTTCGTGCAGGGCGCGGAAACGAGCGCCCTTCTCTGTCTGCCTTTCGCCCACGGGGCCAACATATAGGTTGAGTCGATGGCCAAGACAGCTGTGATCACCGGAGCCTCGAGCGGCATCGGCGCCGCAACGGCGAGGGCGCTTGCGGGCGCCGGCTACCGGGTCGTCCTCGGCGCGCGGCGGATCGACCGACTCGAGGAGCTGGCCGCGGAGCTTGGCGGTCAGGCGCTGCACCTCGACGTCACCGACCCCGACTCGGTGACGAAATTCATCGCCGCGGTCCCGCAGTGCGACGCACTCGTCAACAACGCCGGTGGCGCACTTGGCCTCGACTCACTGCAGGAAGCCGACGAAGAGCAGTGGCTGCAGATGTACGAGGCAAACGTGTTGGGAACGATGCGGATGACCCGCGCCCTGCTGCCGCGACTGACCGAGGCAGCGGACGGCCACATCGTCGCCGTGACCAGCATCGCCGCCTTCGAGGTCTACCGGGGCGGGGCCGGCTACTCGGCCGCGAAGCACGCGCAGCGAGCGCTGCTTCGCACCCTGAGGCTCGAGCTGCTCGGTGAGCCGGTCAAGATCACCGAGATCGCACCGGGAATGGTCGAGACCGAGTTCTCGCTGGTCCGCTTCGGCGGTGACGAGGAGGCCGCTGATCGCGTCTACCGCGGCATGGAGCCGCTGCGGGCCGAGGACGTCGCCGAGTGCATCCGCTGGGCCCTGGCGCAGCCGGCGCACGTCAACGTCGATGAGATCCTCGTCAGGCCTCGCGATCAGGCGACGGCGACCGAAGTGCATCGACGCGACTGACAGAGCGCCGACCCCAGACACCGCGACGCCGTGCTCACTGGCACGGGCGCGGTTACCTCGGTAGATCCACGACGCTCCCTACGTGCGGATCCACATACATAGAGATGTCTCTTCTCCCTCTAGTAACCCCAGAAGAGACCGCGGAAGCGTACAAGATTGAGCGCTTTGGTTCAAGCTCGAAAAAAGGCCTAGTCCCTCCTAGGACTCAGCCCAGTGCCGGAGTCGCCGAGCGCATCGTGCTCAGCACCCGCTCCGCCACCGACTCGCCGTCGAGGCCTACCTCCCCACGCAGCAGCGCCGGCTTACCGTGGGTGACGTAGCGATCCGGGAGGCCGATCCGCAGCACGCGGGCTCGCTCCCCCGGACGATCGGCGAAGGCGTCCTCGAGGTGCTCGAGCACGGCCGAGCCGAAGCCTCCCGGCAGGACGTTCTCCTCGATCGTCACCACCAGGTCGTGATCGAGCGCGAGCCTCTCCAGCAGCTCGGCGTCGAGCGGCTTGGCGAAGCGGGCGTCGGCGACGGTCGGCTCGAGGTCATGACCGGAGAGGATCGCTGCGGCATCCTTGGCGACGGTGACCCCGTAGCCGAAGCCGAGCAGCGCGACCCGCTCGCCCTTGGTCAGCACCTCGCCGCTGCCGATCGGAATCTCCTCTGGCTTCGCGGGAAGCGCCGCCCCCTCCGCTGCTCCGCGCGGGTAGCGCAGCGCCGCCGGCCCATCGTGGGCAATCGCCGTGTGCAACATGTGGACCAGCATCGCCTCGTCGCGAGGGGCCATCACCACCACGTTGGGGATCGGGCGGAAATATGAGACGTCGAAGACGCCGTGATGGGTTGGGCCGTCATCGCCGACCAAGCCCGCTCGGTCCATCGCAAAGGTGACGTCGAGCTCCTGCAGGCAGACGTCGTGGATGATCTGGTCGTAGGCGCGCTGGAGGAAGGTCGAGTAGATCGCACAGACCGGCTTCGCTCCCTGGATCGCCAGGCCCGATGCCAAGAGCACCGCGTTCTGCTCGGCGATGCCGACGTCGTAGTACTGCTCGGGCTCCTCGTCGGCGAGCCGCTGCAGGCCGGTCCCCCCCGCCATCGCAGCGGTGATCCCGATCACCCGCTTGTCGCGCCGCGCCTCGGCGACGATCGCGTCGGCGAAGACCTGCGTGTACTGCGGCGGCGCACTCGGGGCAGGCGGGGCCTCGAGACGCTCGGGGGCGATCGAGTCCGGCGAGTCGGACTCCTTGACCGCGACCGGCTTCGAGGCCGGAGCGCCGTTGACGATGCTCTTCGGCTTCGCGGCGTGCCATTTCTCCATCCCCTCGAGGCCGCCCTCCTCGGCGGGGGCAAAGCCCTTGCCCTTGACCGTATGGATGTGGACGACCACGGGGCGATCGGCGTCGAAGGCCTCGCGCAGGGCCTCGCGCAGGGCGTGGACGTCGTGCCCGTCGATCACTCCCAGGTAGGCGAGGTCGAGCTCCTCGAAGAAGAGGCCGGGCGCCCAGTAGGCCTTGATCGCCGACTTGATCTCCGGTCCGAGCCGTTCGATCCGCTTGCCGAACCCCAGCGGCAGTTTGGTCAGACGGTCCTCAACCCCCTCGCGGGCGTGGTAGAGGCGCGGGTTGAGCCGGACCCGGTTGAAGTAGCGGGAGAGAGCGCCGACGTTCGGCGAGATCGACATGCCGTTGTCGTTGAGCACGATCACGACCGGGGTCTGCAGGCCGCCGGCCGCATGCAGGGCCTCGTAGGCGACGCCGCCGGTCAGCGCCCCGTCGCCGATCACCGCGGCAACTTTCCCGTCCTCGCCGATCCCCTTGCGCATCGCCTCCTTGAGGCCGACCGCGTAGCCGATCGAGGTCGAGGCATGCCCGGCGCCCATGATGTCGTGCTCGGACTCGAAGATCGAGCAGAACGGGGCGAGCCCCTCGTACTGGCGGATGCTCGGCAGCCCCTCGCGGCGGCCGGTGAGGATCTTGTGCGGATAGGCCTGGTGGCCGACGTCCCAGAGGACCTTATCGCGGGGAGAGTCGAGCAGGCTGTGCAGCGCCACGGCCAGCTCGCAGGTGCCGAGGTTGGCGCCGAAGTGGCCGCCGATCTCACCGATCGTGTCGATGATGTAGGTGCGCATCTCCTGCGCCACCTGCCGCAGCTGCTCGTCGTCGAGGCCGTGCAGGTCGGCCGGGCCGTGGATCCCATCCAGCAGGGTCGAACCCCCCTCGTTCTCGTGCTCGGGCTGCTCTCGCTTGTCGCTCATTCGTTCCTGGTGAAGATGTAGTCGGCGATGCGCCTCAGGTCGCCCGTCTCGCCGCTGGCCTCAGCCAGCGCCTCGATCGTTTTCGCGTGGGACTCGGCCGCAAGCTGCCTTGCCTGCTCGAGGCCGAAGAGGCTGACGTAGGTGAGTTTGCCATGTCGCTCGTCGCTTCCGTGTGGCTTGCCGAGCCGCTCGTCGCTTCCGGTCACGTCGAGGATGTCGTCGACGATCTGGAAGAGGACGCCCAGCTCGCTCGAGAACCGGCGATAGGGGATTGTCTCAGGTTCGGCCACGCCTTCCAGGGTCAGCACGACACCGACGCTGGCGGCGATCAGCCGCCCGGTCTTCAGCGTGTGCAGCGCACGCAGGCCCTCGGCGTCGCGCTCTTCGACCGCCACGTCGACGTACTGGCCACCGACCATGCCGTCGACACCGGTGGCCGCGGTCAGCTCGCGCAGCGCGGCGAGGACACGAGCCGGATCGCCAGGCTGCTCGCAGAAGAGACGCACCGCCTCCGCAAAGAGACCATCGCCGGCGAGGATCGCAACGTCCTCGCCGTACTTGACGTGGGACGTCGGCAACCCGCGGCGCAGCTCATCGTCATCCATCGGCGGCAGGTCGTCGTGGATCAGCGAGTAGGTGTGGATCAGCTCAATCGCACAGGCAACAGGGAGGAAGCGCTCGGGCTTGCCGCCTAAGGCCCGGGCAGTCGCCAGGGCAAGCACCGGGCGAACCCGCTTGCCACCGGCAAGCAGCGAGTAGCGCATCGCCTCCTCCAGGCCCGCCGTCGCCGCCGGCGCGGGGAACCGAAGCTGCTCCAGCTCGGCGTCGACCAGCGAACGCAGGTCTTCCGGATAGCTCACGAGCGGTTGCTGCCGCTCACTCTTTGCTTGCCTCGCCCTCGCGAATGCGGCGGTTGGTCTCCTCGACCGCCTCCGCCGACAGCTCGGCAGCCTCGTTCGCCAGCTCGGCGGCTCGGGCGTCGTCGGCCTCCTCACCCTCCAGCCCCCGCGCGATCGCGCTCAAGCGCTCGGAGATCTCGCGCAGGCGATTCACCGAACCCCCTCCCGCTCGCGGACTGCTGCACCAAGCACGCCGTTGACGAAGCCGGGGGCATCGACGCCGCAGTACTCCTTGGCGATCTCAACCGCCTCGTCGATCGCCACCTCGACCGGCACGTCGTCGCTGTGCTCGATCTCGTAGAGGGCGACCCGCATCAGGTTTCGCTCCAGCGGCGCGATCCGCTCCAGCTCCCAGCCCTTGGCGTGGCGGGAGATCGTCGCGTCGAGTGCATCGCGATGCGCTTCGACCGCCTCCGCCAGCTCCCGCGTGAACGGTCGCGACTCGGCGATCAGCTCCTCCAGAGGGCGACCGGTCACATCGCGCTGATAGCAGGCGAAGACGGCGTCGCGGCGCTGTTCTGACCTGCGCATGGACGTATCTTCGCGCTTCTCCCGGTCGAGCGGAGGCGTGGCCCGTCAGCCCAGCGTTTCGTGCACGGTGCGAATCAGCTGTGCCCCTGTGAAGGGCTTTTCCAGAAGCGCGGCATCGTCGTCCCAGGGGCCGAGCGGGGAAGCGGCGTCGCCGCTGTAGCCCGACATGTAGACCACCTTGAGGCTGGGCCGCTCGGTGCGCACCCGCTCGACCAGCTCACGACCGGACATCGCCGGCATCAGCACGTCGGTGAGCAATAGATCGACGTCGCCGTTCGAGCTGGCGAGAATCTCTTCCGCGGCTGCCCCACCAGCAGCACTGCGGGTCCTATAGCCGTTCCGCTCGAGCACGTGGCAGACGATCGTGCGCACGGCCTCCTCGTTGTCGACGACGAGGATCGTCCTGCCGTCGCCAGGCGGTCCGCCCGTCGCGCGTTGCTTGGGAACCGCCTGTCCATGGCTCTCGGCCACCGGTAGAAAGACCCGCACCGTCGTTCCCTGCCCCGGCTCGCTCTCTATCTCGACCGACCCACCGGCCTGGTTGACGATGCCGTACACGGTGGCGAGACCGAGGCCCGTGCCGTGACCCCGTGGCTTGGTCGTAAAGAAGGGATCGAAGGCCTGGGAGGCGACCTCTTTGCTCATCCCCTCGCCGTCGTCGGCGACGGCGACGGCGACATGCCCACGATCCGGCTTCAGGCACGGTGTCTGGGATCCCAGGGCCTTGGGCTCCATCGCCTCCACCGTCACCTTGACCGTGCCACCCATAGGCTGCGCGTCGCGTGCGTTGACCGCCAGATTGATCAGGATCTGGTCCAGCTCGCCGGGACCGAGGTTCACCGAAGGCAAGTCGGATGGCATCTCGACGCCGAGCTGGACGTGCTCGCCGATCGTGCGACGCAGCAGCGCCTCGGTCTCGCGAACCGCGGCGACCAGATCGACTTCTCGACGCTCCTGGCGATCGCGGCGACTGAAGAGCAGGAGCTGCCGGGTCAGATCGGCGGCGCTGGCCGCGGCGCGCTCGATCTCCTTCAAGCTGGCCAGCGTCTGGTCATCGTCGCCGTCGGCAATCAGGCATTCGGTGTAGCTGAGGATCACCAGCAGCAGGTTGTTGAAGTCATGTGCCACCCCGCCGGCGAGCTGGCCGACCGCCTCGAGGCGCTGCGCCTGCTCCAGTTGCTCCTTGAGCTGATCGGTGCGACTGCGCTCGATCGCGGCGCCGAGCACGTGGCCGACCGCCTGCAGGAAGTGCGCATCGTCGAGCGAGAAGCGCCTCGCGTCGAGCGAGTGCGCGCCGATTACCCCGTAAGCCTGATCTGCTCCCTCGATCACCGCGGCGATGCCGCTGCGGGCGCCGTGCCGGCGCAGGACAGCAAGTGGATCCGAATCGCCCTCGTTCTCATAGTCCGTGATCAGCGCCACTCCCTCCTCGAGGGCGCGGGCTATGCCAGCGCAGTTCGAGCGCACGGTGGTGCCGAGCGCGTCCGGCCTCCAGCCCACCCCGACTGTCATCTGCAGCACCTCTTTGCCCTGGTCGAGCTCGAGCACTCCGGCCAGATCGACGCAGAGCACGGCGGAGACCATCTGAACCGCCTCCTCCATCAGGGCGAGGAGCCCGGCACCCGAAAGGGCGAAGCGCCCAAGCGAGGCGACCGCCGCCTGCTGCTCGATCCGCAGCCGCAGATCCTGCTCCGAGCGCTTCGTCGCTGAGACGTCCTGTGTGGTGCCGTAGGCACGCACCGGCCGGCCGCTCGCGTCGGTCACCGTCTGACCGCGAGCTTCCATGTAGTGGATCTCGCCACTCGAGTCGATGATCCGGTAGGCGTGCTGAAACGGACCGGGAATCGTGCCGACCCTCTGCCTGAGCCCGGGAATCCCCGACTGGTCGTCGGGGTGCACCGCATCGACCAGCTCCTTGAAGGTCGGTGCCGGACCGTCGGGGTCGCGCTCGTACATCCGCAGCAGCTCCCTCGACCAGCGAGCCTGCTTCGCGTCGATGTCCCATTCCCAGCTGCCGACGCGGGTCAGCGCCTGGGTCTCTTCGAGCCGCCTCTGGCTTTCCTCCAGCCGGCGTTCGAGCTCGCCCAGTCGCCCCTCTCCGCCCTCTCTCGCCACGTCTCCCATGCGAGTTCCGCCATCATGGCGTACCTGCTCGTTTATTGCTAGGGGGTCAGGCGCGAGAGACGTACTCGCCGCTGCGCGTGTCGACCCGGATCGTCTCGCCCTCCTCGATGAAGAGCGGCACCTGGACCGTCACCCCCGACTCCAGCGTTGCGGGCTTGGTGCCGCCGCCCGAGGCTGTGTCGCCCTTCACGCCCGGCTCGGTCTGGGTCACCTTCATATCGATCGCGCTTGCCACCTGCACGTCGCTGGGCCGCTCGTCGACGAAGAGGATGTCGACCTCGGCGTTGGGGAGAACCCATTGCATCGCCTCGCCGGCGACCTCGCGGGGGATCTCGATCTGCTCGTAGTCGCGGCTGTCCATGAAGACCGCCGCCTCGCCCGAGTCGTAGAGGTACTGCATCTTGCGCGACTCGGTTCGCACCGGCCGGAACTTCTCTCCGGCACGGAAGGTCTTGTCCTGCACCGACCCGTCCTCGATCTTGCGCAGCTTGGTCCGCACGAACGCCCCACCCTTGCCCGGCTTCACGTGCTGGAACTCGATGATCCTGAAGATCGTCCCATCGATCTCGATGTGCGATCCGTTCTTAAACTGGTTGGTGGAGATCACGGCGGCGAATCCTAGGGCCTTTCTCTCGTGAGGCGAGTTAACCGCAGCTTCAACCCGGGCGAAACCTGGACCCCCCTATGCTGTTCTCGCTAGGGATGAGGGGAACGTTTCGAATCGCCGTCTTGACCGCTGCCGCGATGCTCGTCTTCGCGGCGGGCGCACAGGCTGCCGAAGAAGGTCCGAGCCGCGACGAATACAAAGCCCAGGTCGAGCCGATCTGCGAAGCGAACACGCTCGCCAACAAGAGGATCCTCAAGAACGTGCGGGTCAAGGCGAGAAACGGCAAGCTGAATGCCGCCGGCAACCAGTTCATCCGCGCCTCGGAGGCATTCGGGAAGACGACCGGGAAGATCGCCGCGGTGCCACGCCCAGTCGCCGATGACGCCCGGCTAGTGAAGTGGTTCGGGCAGCTCGAGATCGTCACGAAAAATCTGCGAAATCTCGGCAAGGCGCTGCTCGAAGGCGACAAGATCAAGGCCGCGCACGAATCGATCCGGGTCGAACGCAGCAGCAACGCAGCCAACAACGTCAGCTTCGTCTTCGACTTCGTCTACTGCCGCATCACCCCCTCTCGCTTCAGCTGAGCCGAGCGACTTCAGGCAGAGGGCGTCCGGGTGCCTTCGGCTTCCGGCCCGGTGCTCGTCGTAAGGCTTGCCGCCCCACCGCCGGAGAGCACCCGGCGTATCAGGCGAGGCATCAGGATCCGCGCCACGCCAGCGAGCGCATAAGGACGCGGGACGTAGCGCTCCGCCTTGCCCTGCAGGCCGGTTTCGACGATTGCCTCGGCGACCAACTCGGGCTTGGAGACGATCCAGCGGGTCAGCGCTCGCTCGCGCAGCTCAGTCGCCGGGAAGCCCTCGGTGGCGATAAAGCCCGGAAGGACCATGCCAACGTGGACGCCGTGCGGGCGCTCCTCGGCGAAGAGGGAGTCGGTCCAGCCGATCAGGGCGAACTTGCTCGCCGAGTAGGCACCGGTACGGGCGCGTGAGACCCGCCCCGCGGTGCTTGCGACGTTGACGATCGCGCTCGGCGTCGAGGCACGCAGAAGCGGCAGCAGCGCCTCGGTGAGGCGGACGACGGCATCGAAGTTGAGCTCCATATGGCGGTGGACGTTGGCGTAGCCAGCCTCGGCGAAGCTGCCGCGCCAGGAGGCCCCGGCGTTGTTGACGAGCAGCGTCAGCTGGCCATGCTGCTCGGCGACGTGGGCACGCACCCGCTCGGGTGCATCGGCGTTGGTGAGGTCGACGGCGACGTGGGTCGCCCTGCACGGCAGCGACTCGGCCAGCGCACGCAGCCGCTCCTCGCGCCGGGCAACCAGCACCAGCTCGGTGTTGGGCTCCCTGGCGAGACGCCTCGCCGTCGCTTCGCCGATCCCGCTGGAGGCGCCTGTGATCAGAAATGCCGGCGCGCTCGAGCTCACCCCTGGAATCTATTCGAATGGGCAGGCCGCGAACGTTTGTTTGAGTTCGGCATACTGCCGCACCGTGACTGAGACGCCGCCGTTGCTCGATCGTCTTCTCCGCGCGCCGGCGCCGTCCGGATACGAGGGCCCGGCGGCCGCTGTCTGGCGAGAGGAAGCGTCGTTCGCATCACTCTCTAGTGACGGGATCGGCTCCTCGATCGCCCAGATCGGCGAAGAGTTGCCGCTGCTGGCCGTGGTCGGGCACATCGACGAGATCGGCCTGCTGATCACCCACATCGACGAGAAGGGCTTCCTCTGGTTTGCGCCGATCGGCGGCTGGGACCCGCAGATCCTGGTCGGCCAGCGGGTCGAGATCCAGGGCAAAGATGGTGCGGTGCCAGGAGTGGTCGGGCGTAAGCCGATTCACCTGCTCGAGCCCGACCAGCGGAAGAAGGTGGTCGAGCTGAAGAGCCTTCACATCGACATCGGCGCCGAGGATCGCGATGAGGCCGCGGCCCTGGTCAGGGTCGGAGACCCGGCCGTGATCGCAACCGAGCCGCTGCGCCTGGCCGGGGACCGGCTGATCTCCCGCTCGATGGACAACCGCCTCGGCGCCTACGTCGCCCTGGAGGCGCTGCGGCGCTGTCACGAGCGCAAATCGCTCAAGGGTAGCTTCGCCGCGATCGCCGCCGTCCAGGAGGAGATCGGTCTCTTCGGCGCCAGGACCTCGACCTTCGCCGTCCGCCCCGACCTGGCGCTGGCGGTCGACGTAACCCACGCAACCGACGCGCCGGGAGTCGACGAGAAGGAGCTCGGCAGCCACGCACTCGGCTCGGGTCCGGTGATCTTTCGCGGGTCGACCCTCTCGCCAAAGGTCTTCGAGCTGCTGGTCGAGACTGCCGAGGAGGCCGAGATCGCGCACACGGTCGGCGCCACCGGCCGCGGCACCAGCACCGACGCCGACGCGATCCAGATCTCCCGCACAGGCATCCCGACCGGGCTCGTCTCGATCCCCCTTCGCTACATGCACTCGCCAGTCGAGACGGTCGACCTCGCCGACCTTGAGAGCACGGTCGAGCTGATCGCCGCCTTCGCCTCGCGCCTCGACGACGGCATCGACCTCACTCGATAGCTGACGGGGCTAGGTGCCTGGGACTGGTCAGTTCGCTACGAAGACGGTGTCCCTGCCGTTTGCCTTCGCCGAGTAAAGGGCGGCGTCGGCCCGCACGACTAGGTCATCTGTATCGACGGTCTCGGGCTTGGAGACGGCGGCGCCGATGCTGATCGTCACCTCCACTCCCCCCGGTCGCCGCTTGCGCACGGCCTGGCGCAGGCGCTCGGCGATCCCCACCGCGTCCTCCTCACTGGCACCGGGGAGGACGACGAGGATCTCCTCGCCGCCGATCCGGTAGATCGAATCGCCTGCGCGCAAAGCGGCGCGCATCGTGTAGGCGACGTCCTGCAGAACGGCATCGCCGGCAGCGTGGCCGAACTCGTCGTTGACCCGCTTGAAGTGATCGAGGTCGCAGAGCAGGAGAGCGTGGGATTGCTCTTTCTCACTGCTGCAGGGCTGGCCGTGCAGCTCTCCCAGGCGCTGCTCCAACGCATTGCGGTTGAAGAGGCCGGTCAGCGGATCCAGGGTCGAGCGGCGCCGGTGCGCGCGGTCGGACTCGACCAGGGCACCGGAGAGGATCACGGTGCAGAGGATCAGGGCAACGGCGGCGATCAGGGTCTGGCTGTGCTCGGCCGCGCCCGCCGGGTCGACGGCAACCGTGCTGACCAGGAAGACCGCGAGGAGGTAGGCGGTGCCGACCACCATCCCCCAGGGCTCGAAGCGGACACCGAGAGTGACCGCGGGCAGGGCAAACCACATCACCGCCGGGCTGGTCGAGCCGCCTGTGGCGATCACCGCGGCGGCGAGCAGCAACGGCAGCGCGCCCCAAGCGCCAGCGACCCAGAGCCAGGGACGTGGACTGGCCTGCATGAAGCGGTCGGCCACGGCAAAGCCGCCGATGCCAACGAGAATGAGCACGATCCAGAACCCCCCGACCTGCGGCCCGGTCGACGCCAGGGCCAGGGCCAGGATCGCGAAGCAGGCTGCGCGGTAGCGGCTGACCCGGCGCTCCATGTCGAGCAGGCGTTCGCGGCGAGCTTCTTTGCGGATCGTCGCCAGGGACTCGAGCGAATTGTCCACGGTCGATGGCATGCCTCACCATCGACTGTTCGGCCCCAGCGCTTAACCCTGCACCCGGCCCACCGCCTACTCGACCAGCTGAAGCTCCTTGGGCAGCCCGCTCAGGTTGCGGCAACCTTCCGCCGTAACCACGACGAGATCCTCGATTCGCACCCCGAGCTCGCCAGGCAGGTATATGCCGGGCTCGACCGTCACCACTTCGCCCGCCTCGAGCACGTCCTCTGAGCGCTGGGAGACGCGTGGCCCCTCGTGCACCTCGAGGCCGACCCCATGGCCCAGCCCGTGACCGAAGCGATCGCCGTGACCGGCTGCGGCGATGATTTCGCGCGCGACCGTGTCGACCGCCTCTCCCCCGGCTCCGGCGATTACGGCGTCGAGGGCCGCAGCCTGCGCCTCGCGTACGACCTCGTAGGCCTCGCGGGCCTGCTCGCCGGGCTCGCCGGTGGCGAAGGTGCGGGTGCCATCCGAGCAGTAGCCGTCGAGCTTTGCGCCCATGTCGAAGACGACGAGCTCGCCACGGCCGATCTCCCGCTCGCCCGGCTCTGCGTGCGGTAGGGCGCCGTTGGGGCCAGCGGCGACGATCGCAGGGAAAGAGGGCTCGGCGCCAAGCTCGCGCATCCGGGCTTCCGCGGCTGCCGCGACATCGTGCTCACTGCGGCCAGCCAGCCCACGTTCCAGGGCCCAACGCCAGACCTCGTCGGCGAGCTCGGCGGCGGCGGTGATAGCCGCCTGCTCCTCGGCGTCCTTCACTCGTCGCAGCTTCTCGACAGCTTCCCCTGCCGGCTCGAGTGAAACCCCATCGGGCAATTTCTTCTCGAGCCGCCCGTGAGTCCGAACCGAGAGGTGGTGGTCTTCGAAGCCGGTCTTGCCGGCGAGGCGTTCGGCGATTCCGCCCAGCCAGTCGTCGCTGACGGTGATCGTCTCCCAGCCATCGACCTCGTCGGCCGCCCGCTCGGTGTAGCGGAAGTCGGTGAGGAAGAGGCGGACGTCGGCGCCGCAGATGCAGGCGCCATTGGTGCCGCCAAAGCCGGTTAGGTAGCGGACGTTGACCAGGTTGGTGACGAGGATCCGGTCCAGCTCGCGCTCCTCCAAGAGCGCCGCGAGCCGGTCCCCGCGGCCTCTCACTGGCCGCCGGCCTCGAGCACGCCGAGCTCGCGGGCGAGGGTCTCGAGCGCATCGCGGTACCCATCCGGGCCCTTGCCACAGATCTTCGCCAGCACCAGGCCGTCGAAGACCGAGAGCCTGCGCCAGTCCTCCCGCGACTCGACGTCGGAGAGGTGGACCTCGACCGCGGGCAGGCGGGCGACATCGAGTGCATCTGCGATCGCACGGCTGTAGTGGCTCCAGGCACCGGCGTTGACCAGCGCCGCGTCGGCAAGCTCGGGCAACCGGTGCAGGTACTCGACGAACTCGCCCTCGGAGTTGGTCTGGAAGAAGATCGCTTCCAGGCTCAACTCGCGCGCCCAGCCGCCGATCCTGTGTTCCAGCTCGCTCAGTGAGAGGCCGCCGTAGACGCTGGCGTCACGCCGCTCGAGGATGTCGAAGTTGACGCCGTGCAGGACGGCGACACGGTTGTGGGCGCTGTTCATCGGTAGAGCTCCTCCACGGCAGCCTGGACCTTAGCCGGGTCGATGAGCTGTCCAGTTCGCGGAGCTCCTGGCTCAGAAAGAAGCACGAAGCCAACACCATCCGAAGTTCGCTTCTTGTCGTGATCGATGAGATCTAGAAGCACAGCGGTGTCTGCACCTTTGAGCGTGACTGGCAGTTCGTGTTTGAGAAGAACGTTCTTGACTTCCTCTCGGAGTTGCGGCGCATCGGACAAGCGAAGGGCGGCTAGCAAACCCAATCCAATTGCCTCCCCGTGGCGGTACGAGTAGAGACTCTCGGCCTCAATCGCATGACCCACAGTGTGGCCTAGGTTGAGAATCTCCCGCCAGCCAGAGTCTCGCTCGTCTACTGCAACCACTTCACACTTAAAGCGAGCGCAAGAAAAAACCAGATCCAATAGGTCCGTAGGATCGAGTTTGTCTTGTTCTCGGACTCGATCCCAGAGACGCCCTCCTGCTAGCAAACCAGTCTTCAATACCTCGACAAAGCCAGCAGCGAGCTCATCACGAGGCAAGCTCTCAAGGGTTGAGGTGTCTGCCAGTACGGCGGCGGGCAAATGGTAAGCCCCTACATAGTTCTTCCCATGAGGCGTATCTACGCCAGTCTTACCGCCATAGGCTGAATCGACTTGCGCAACCAATGATGTCGGTACATGGACTATTGGAACCCCCCGCTGATAAATGTGCGCGCAGAATCCAGTCAGATCACCCACTACCCCTCCGCCCAGAGCTACGAAGTGATCCTCGCGAGTCATACCGGTCTCCCCTATCTCTTCTAGGAGGTCAGGAAGGCCCTCAATATTCTTAGAATCCTCTCCGGGGGCAATTTCGATTCGCGCAGCGAGTGGCTCAATCTGATTTGCATAGAGCGGACCAACGTTTGCGTCAGTGATGCAAAAACGTCGCCCCGGCAAGGGCCATGGCCCTTTACCTAGAAGGGCGGGACCGGCGAAGACCGGGTACTCCCCAGAAGCACTGGCGACCCAGAGCATCTTCGTCCCCGGCGGCATCTCGGCCAACACCAACAGCGAGGGCATCGCGCGACCGATCAGGCCGCGATCGCCCGGCGGCAGGATCGCGTTGGCAAGTGCCTCGTAGAGGGGTTCTCGCTCTTCCAGGAGGCGGGCGACGTCGGCAGCGTTTTTAGCCAGGGGACGATCGCTGTGGGCGATCCGGCGCCAGGCCTCCGTCGGGCCGACCTGGAGCCAGACGACCACGTGGCGCTCGAGCGCCTTGCGCACCCGCTCGGAGAGCACGCTGCCGCCGCCGAGAGCGATCGCGCCGCCATCGGCCTGCTCGAGGAGGGAGCCGACGACCTCGGCCTCGCGCCCCCTGAACGCCTCCTCGCCGTCCTGCTCGAAGGCGTCGGCAATCGGCTTGCCGAAGGCCTGCTCCATCAGGTCGTCGATCTCGGTTGTCTCGAAGCCCGCCTCGCGGGCGGCGGCAAGCGCGGCACTCTTGCCGGCGCCCATGAAGCCAATAAAGACCAGGGCGGGCCTCACGCTCAGCCCCGGAAGTCGATGCGCTTCTTGTACGCGGCGACCGCGCCCAGGACGTCGTCGATGTGGTCGCCGCCGAACTTCTCCCGGTAGCAACGGGCGAGGGTGAGGCAGACCATCGCCTCGGCGACGACAGCGGCTGCCGGCACGACGGTCGAATCGGTGCGCTCGCGCAGCGCCTGCGCCGGCTCCTTGGTCTCGGTGTCGACCGAGCGCAGCGGCTTGGTCAGGGTCGAGATCGGCTTGATCGCCGCGCGCACGGAGAGCGGCAGGCCGTTGGTCATCCCACCCTCGAGCCCGCCGGCGTGGTTGGTCTCGCGGAAGTAGCCGCGCTCCTCGGACCAGAAGATCTCGTCGTGGGCCTCGGAGCCAGGCCGGCCAGCTACGTCCCAGGCCTCCCCGATCGCCACCCCCTTCACCGACTGGATCGAGGCCACCGCGCCGGCGAGACGCCCGTCGAGACGGTCTTCCCAGGAGATATGGGAGCCGAGGCCGGGGACCAGTCCGAAGGCACGCACCTCGAAGCTGCCCCCCAGGCTCTCGTTGGCCTTGCGCAGGCGGTTGATCTCCTCGACCATCGCCGCGCTCGCCTCGGCGTCGAGGCAGCGAACCGGATCGTCGTCGACGCCGGCGAAGTCCTCCGGGCCGAGCCCGGGCTGCTCCGGCGCCTTGACCGAGGCGATCTGGATCACGTGGCTGTGGACGCTGACGCCGAGCGTGGTGAGAAATCCGCGAGCAAGCGAACCGGCGGCGACGCGGGCGGCGGTCTCACGCGCGCTGGCCCGCTCCAGCACATTGCGGATGTCGTCGTGGCCGTACTTTTGGGCGCCGACCAGGTCGGCATGGCCGGGCCGCGGCAGGTGGACCTCGTCGACCTCTGCGTCGACCGGCCAGGGGTTCATCCGCTCCTCCCAGTTGGCGTAGTCGCGGTTGGCGACGAGTACGGCGATTGGGCTGCCCAGGGTGCGGCCGTGGCGCAGGCCGGAGCGGATCTCAACCGTGTCGGTCTCGATCTTCATCCGCCCCCCGCGCCCGTGGCCGAGCTGGCGCCGGGCCATGTCGCGGTCGAGCGCCTCGCGCTCGAGGACGAGCCCGGCGGGCATGCCCTCGACGATCGCAACCAGGCCGGGGCCGTGCGACTCGCCTGCGGTGGTGAAGCGAAAGCTCGTGCTCATGCGCCGCCTAGGCTATCGGCGGGCCGCGGCTCGCATCGTCGCCAGCGGGGCGTCGCGGCCGGTCCAGATGCCGAAGGACAGCGCCCCCTGCTGGACTAGGACCTCGATCCCGTCGACGGCGTTCGCTCCTGAGGCCTCGGCGGCTCGCAGGAGCGCCGTCGGCTCGCCGCCGTAGACCATGTCGACCACGGTCTGCCCGGGAACGAAGCTCTCGCCCGAGAGCGGCAGCTCGGCAAAGGGGTCCTCGCCTCCCAGCCCCACCGCGGTCGAGTTGACGATCAGGTCGAAGCCGGTCTGGTCCGGCTCGGCGATCGGCGTTCCACCGAGCTCCCCGCAGAGGTGATGCGAGCGCAGCTCGGTGCGGTTCCAGACCTCTACCTCGGCGCCCTCGCGGAGCAGTGCCCAGACAACCGCGCGGGCGGCTCCGCCGGCACCGAGCACCAGCGCCCGCTTGCCGGCAGGCGATGCAGGCAAGGCGTTCAGAAGCCCCTCGGCGTCGGTGTTCTCGGCCCGGATCTCCTCGCCGGCGAAGACGAGCGTGTTGGCGGCTCCGATCTCGCGTGCGGTCTCGGAGAGCGCATCGGCGAGCGCCAACGCAGCCCCCTTGTGGGGAACGGTGACGTTGGCTCCGGCAAAGCCTTCTCCCGGCATCGCCCGTACCCGCGCCTCGAAGGCATCGGGAGCTGCGTCGATCGCCTCGTAGCTCCACCCCTCAGCCAGCCCCACCTCGGCCAAGGCCGCGTTGTGCATCGCCGGCGAGCGGGAGTGGGCGACGGGATGCCCGAGTACGGCGAGACGCATCAACAGGAGTCCGGCGAGTTGCCGCCCGCCTCAGCTCGGGCTTCTTCGTAGCGGGCGACATCGGCCTGGAACTCGGCTTCGGTCGAGGAGAAGGAGTGCTCGCCGCAGGTGCCGGGCTTGACCACGTAAAAGAGGTAATCGACCTTGGCCGGGCGCGCCGCCGCTTCAATCGAGGCGAGACCGGGACTGTCGATCGGTCCCGGTGGCAGGCCCGCGTTGACCCGGGTGTTGTAGGGCGAATCCGTCGCCAGCTCGGATTCGGTCAGCGGCTGCGTGTAGTTGCCGGTGGCGAAACGAGTGGTTGCGTCGATCCCCAGCGGCATCCCGTCGCGCAGGCGGTTGTAGATCACCGCGGCAACCAGCTTGCGCTCGCCTTCCAGTTGCGCCTCCTCCTCGACCATCGAGGCGATCGTGATGACGTCGAAGACGGTCAGGTTCTTCGAGCGGGCGTAGCTCATGTCGACGCCCTTGATCCGCTGCTTGAAGTCCTGCAGCTGGAGCTGGACTAGATCGGCGGCGCTGGCTTTCTGTTCGAGCTCGAAGGTGTCGGGGAAGAGGAATCCCTCCAGGCTCTTTGCGCCCTTACCGCCGTAGCTGGCGGGGTTGAGGTACTTGGAGCGCACGCTCTGCTTCATGTAGTTGCCGGCGATGCCTTCCTCCTTGGCCAGCTGCGCCGTCTGGGCGCGGCTGTAGCCCTCGGGAATCGTCATCGTGAAGGTCCGCACGACGACGGGCGGCGGCGGCTCGCGGTTGAAGTGGCGATAGGCGGCAACCGCGATCGCCGCGAATCCGAGGACGATCGCGGCCAGGGCGATCGCGACTCGCAGTGGATGGCGGCGGATGGCGGCCACCAACCCGCCGCGAGAGCGGCCAGGCCCGCTCGGAGGCGGCGGTGGCGCGGTCTGCTCGGCAGCGGGCTCGTTCCAGAAGTCCTCTTCGGCAGTGCGCGGCGCCTTCGGAGGAGGTGGAGGCGGAGGTGGCTGGGGCGGCGGCATGGCGGCCTCCTTCTCCGTGCGCTTGGCGTCGCGCTTGCGCCGGCGCTCCTCGCGCTCGCGGCGCCGTTGCTCACGCTCGGCCGCTGCGGGATCACTGGGATCGGCGAAGGCGTCGCCAGTGAAGCCGTCGTCAGACATCGTCGCCCTCCTCGATCGCCGCCTGCCCGGCAAGGAACGCCTGCAGCAGATGCGCGGCTGCCAGCGAATCGGAGGGAGCCGACGCCCCTGCGCGCTTGCTCGCCTCCGCCATCCTCGTCGTCAGTCGCTCGTCGTAGGCCTCAACCGGGATATCGAGAATCGCTTCCAGTTCAGTGCAGAAGCTGCGGACCAGGCCCGCTTGGCTTCCTTCCTCGCCACTCAGATGCAGGGGCAAGCCGACGACCACGCGCTCGACCTCGTACTTGGCGACGAGCTCGGCCACCGAGCGCGCCTCCGGCGGCTCGATCACCGGCAACGGTGTCGCCAGGGTGCCACTGGGATCGGAGATCGCGCAGCCGATTCGGGCCGTGCCGTGATCGAGGGCGAGGACGCGCATCTCGCGCTAGCCGATTCCCCGCTCGATCGCCTCGCGCGCCACGCCCAGGGCCTCGTCGAGCTTCTCCGCGTCCTTGCCGCCGGCCTGTGCCATCTCCTCGCGCCCGCCACCACCGCCGCCAACGACCGGCGCCGCCTCGCGAACGACCTCTGCCGCCGAGAGACCACGGCCAACCGCGCTCTTGGACACCAGCACCACGAGCCCGACCTTGCCGCCCTCGGCCCCGCCGAGGGCGATCGCCGTCTCGCCGCCCAGCGAGGACTGGACCCGGTTGGCGAGATCGAGCAGTTGCTTCTGATCGGCGAGGGGAGCCCGTGAGACGACGAGCTTTACACCACCGACATCACCCGCTTCACCGGCGAGTCGCTTCGTCTCCTCGCCGAGCAGCTCCTTCTGCGCCTGCTCGGCGCCCTCGCCAGCCTCGCGCAGGCGCTCAGCAGCGCGTCGAGCGGCGGCCAGCGGATCCTGTGGCGAGCCAAGCAGCTCGCCGACCTCGCGCAGCCGCTCCTCGTGGGCGCGGAACCAGTCGATCGCGGCGGGACCGCTGAGCGCCTCGATCCGGCGCACGTTGGCGGCGCTGGAGCCCTCGGAGGCAATCTTGAAGATGCCGACCTCAGCCGTGTTGGCGACGTGGGTCCCACCGCAGAGCTCGCGTGAGACCCCGTCGACCTCGACCATCCGCACCCACTCGCCGTACTTCTCGCCGAAAAGAGCCATCGCCCCCAGTCGCTCGGCCTCGGCGCGCTCCATCTCCAGCCAGCGCACCGGGTGGCTCGCCTTGATCCAGCCGTTCACACGGTCCTCGATCTCGCGCAGATCCTCGGGCCCAAGCGCCTGGCCGTGGGTGAAGTCGAAGCGCAGCTTGTCGGGGCGAACCGCGGAACCCGCCTGGCGCACATGGGTGCCGAGCCGCTCGCGCAGCGCCGCGTGCAGGAGGTGGGTCGCGGTGTGGTTGCGCATCGTCGCGTGACGCGTCTCGCGGTCGACTTCCGCCGAAACCGACGTCCCACTGCCGAGCGGGCCGTCCGCCTCGATCTCGAGCGCCTGGTCCTCACCTACGCGGTGGACGTCGAGGACCCTTGCCTCCCCGCCATCCCAGCGCAGCAGGCCAGAGTCGGCGACCTGACCGCCGCCCTCGGCGTAAAAGGGACTCTCCTCGAGCTTGACCAGGGCGCGGCTGTCGTCGCTCTCGACCGCGGCGAGACCCGTGGTCGTCCGCAGCGTCTCGTAGCCGACGAAGCGGGTCGGTGGAGCGGCACTGGCGAAGGCGATCACCTTCTCGTGACGATTCTCGGAGCCGTGCGCGGTAGCGGCGCCGATGCGCGCACGCTGGCGTTGCTCCTCCATCAGCTCCTCGAAGCCGCTGTCGTCGACCGAGAGCCCCTGCTCGGCCAGCAGCTCCTTGGTCAGGTCGTAGGGAAAGCCGTAGGTGTCGTGCAGCTTGAACGCATCGGCCGCGTCGATCCACGACGTCCCCGACTCCTTCGCTTCCTCGACCAGCCGCTCAAGCAGCTCTGTCCCGCGCTCGAGCGTGCGGCCGAAGCTCTCCTCCTCGTCGCCGACCCAGCGCTCAATCGTCTCGCGCTCGGCGACGAGCTCCGGGTAGGCCTCCCCCATCACCTCGATCGCTCGCTCGGCGAAGCGGCCCAGCCAGGGCGCTTCGAGGCCAAGCGTACGTCCCTGTTGGATCGCCCGCCGCATGATCCGGCGCAGGATGTAGCCGCGATCCTCGTTCGAGGGGACGACGCCGTCGGCGATCAGGAAAGCGGCACCGCGCGAGTGGTCTGCAACGATCCGCATCGCCCGGGTCGTCCCGAGATCGGCGCCGTAGGAGCGACCTGACAGCTCCTCGGCGAGGTCGATCAGGGGCCGCACCAGGTCGGTCTCGAAGACCGAGGGGACGTCCTGGAGAATCGCCGCCATCCGGTCCAGGCCCATACCGGTATCGATGTTCCGCATCGGCAGCTCGGTCAGGCTGCCGTCGGCAGCGAGGTCGTAGGTCATGAAGACGTGGTTCCAAAACTCGAGGAAGCGATCTGTGTCATCGCCGGGCCGCTCGCCGGGAGCGCCGAAGTCCTCACCACGGTCCAGGTAGAGCTCCGAGCAGGGCCCGCAGGGGCCGGCCGGCCCCGCCTGCCAGAAGTTGTCGGCCCGACCGAGGTGGACGATGCGCTCGTCGGGCACCCCCACCCCCCGCCAGACATCGATCGCCTCCTCGTCGGGGCCAAAGCCGAGCTCCTCGTCACCACCGAAGACCGTTACCCAGATCCGCTCCGGGTCCATGCCGAACCCTTCGGTCGAGAGCTCCCAGCCCCAGGGGATCGACTCTGCCTTGAAGTAGTCGCCGAAGCTCCAGTTGCCGAGCATCTCGAAGAAGGTGAGATGACGGGCGGTGTTGCCGACCTCCTCGATGTCGGTCGTGCGGAAGCACTTCTGCACATCGGCCAGGCGGCGGGCGGGCGGCTCTTCGCGGCCGAGGAAGTAAGGCTTGAAGGGCTGCATCCCGGCCGTCGTCAACAGCACCGACGGATCGTGAACAGAGGGCACCAGTGAGGCCGAGGGAACGATCTTGTGCCCCCGCTCCTCGAAGAAGGAGAGGTAGGTGCGGCGAATGTCGCTGGCCTTCATGGCAGAGAGCCTAAGGACTCACGACAGGTCGGGCTGACTTCGTGTTTCTTCGCCGCATGGACGAACAAAGGCGAAGTCAGCGAGGGCGTTTAGGAAGCGGAGGCGATCGTGCCGTGGCCGACGATCGCCTCTCCCGCCAGCAGGACAGCGGTCTGGCCCGGGGAGACACCCGTGAAAGCCTCAGCCAGCTCGACGTCGAGGTCGGCATGGCGGCCCCTCCCGAGCGCGGCAACAGAGGCGGGAACGACACGGGAGCGGTAGCGCAGGCGGGCTCCGTCGACGCTGGCGCCCTCGCGATGCAGAATCGCGTTGCGGATCCGCACCTTGTGCGCCGCCAGATCCTCACGACCACCAACCGTGATCGTGTTCGCAGCGGCGTCGGTGGCAACCACGTAGAGAGGCTCATCGGCGGAAACGCGGATGCCGCGGCGCTGACCGACGGTGAAGTTGTGGTGGCCGCGGTGTCGCCCGATTGCCCTGCCCGAGCGGTCGAGCACGTCTCCCTCGCGCTCCTGCAGGCCGCCGTGGCGCCGCAAGAAAGCCCCCTTGCCCTGACCAGCGAGAAAGCAGAGGTCCTGACTCTCGGGCTTGCGGGCGACGGCCAGGTCGTGACGGGCCGCGATCTCGCGAACCTCAGGCTTGGTCAGCTCTGTGAGGGGGAACCGCACGCGCTCCAGCAGTCCCGGCGGCAGCGCCGCCAGCATGTAGCTCTGGTCCTTTGCCTCGTCGGAGGCAGCGGCCAGCAGCGGCCCGGCTCCATCGTCGACGATGCGGGCGTAGTGGCCGGTGACCAGGTGGGTGGCACCGAGCCGCTCGGCGAGGTCGACCATCGCCGCGATCCGCACCTCGCCGTTGCAGACGATGCAGGGATTGGGGGTGCTCCCCTCTGTGTAGCCTGAGACGAAGCCAGCTACGACCCGGCGACGGAACTCGTCCTCGAGGTCGAGCGTCAAGTGGGGGATGCCGAGCGAGTGAGCCAGCGATCGCGCCCCGATCACCGCCTCCGGCGAGCAGCACGCCTTGGCCCCGTCGGTTTCAGGATCGGCCCAGAGCTTCAGCGTCACGCCAACGACCTCCGCCCCATGCTCAGCTTCGAGCAAAGCGGCTACCGCGCTGTCGACGCCACCTGACATCGCAACGAGGACCCGATCCCCACTGGCCTGTCCCAACCGCTCAGAAGAGGCAGCCGCCTTGGCCAATCCCCGATGCAGTGCGTCCGCAGCCAGCTGAGCCGCATGTCGCTTGGCCGGCGTCAGCCCCCCGATCGCCGCATCGACCTCATCGATCCCAATCCGCGCAACGTCCAGAACCTTCTCCCCATCGACCATCTCCGCCACCGCCGCCGTAGCCGCCCGCGTCGCTCCACACCCCTCCGCATCAAAAGTCACCCGAGCAACGACCCCATCCTCGATCGTCAGTGAAAGCCGCGAGAGATCCCCACAGGCGGCCCCACCCGCTGCCCCCGTGAAAGCCCCATCCAAAGCCGGTCCCAGCCGACTTTCGTCCCGCAAGTAGGTCTCGAATATCTCCCTATCCATCATCAATCTAAAAAGTATGAACCTGTCGAGGGAGGGTTGGGTGTGCGGCTGGTGAGCGCCGGACCAAGCGAGGCAAGGACGCAGTCTGCGTGGCGTGGCAGCGCCACGCGAGCAGACGAGGACGCCGCATCGTGCCGGTCCGCCGCCGCCAGACGCCCGCCCAACCCGACCGAGCCAGGTTGAAGGAGGCTCCAGCCCGCCGGTACCGCCTCTGGCTTTGATCCCTTGAAGTAAAGGGTGGGCGCCTCCTCGCAATCCCACAGGATCGAGAGAGATCAGCTCCCGCGCCGTTTGTGTTGGGTCAAACGGTGAGACGGCTCACGTACGGGCTCGAGCCTCGGGCCAACCGTACCACCGGGCGGGCCCGGTGGCCAGAGGCCAATCAGTCCAGGTTGGAGAGCAGTAGCTCGGCCTCGCTCCAGTCGTGCGGTTGCACGCGCAGCGCGATGTCACCCCTGCCGAAACGGTCGAGCGGCCAGTCGGCGGTGAGGACGGCTTCGATCTGCGCCTCTTCGAGCGCCTGATGCCAGGCCCGCGCGGCCTTCACATCGGTGAAGTCGCGCACCACCTCCCAGCTGTCGAAACTGGGGTCGTCGACGTGGACCGGAGTTTGGCCCGGGCCGGGCGAGGCGCCCCGCAGCGCACGCCGGAGCCGGTCGAAAAGGCTCATTTCTGTGGCGGTGGACTCTTGGCGCGAAGCTGAAGGCCAACCTCGCGCAGCTGGGGCTCGTCGACTGGTGCCGGGGCACCCGTCAGCGCGTCGGCTCCAGAAGCCGTCTTCGGGAAGGCGATCACGTCGCGGATCGAATCGGCGCCGGCGAGTCGCTGGACCAGGCGGTCGAGGCCATAGGCGATACCGCCGTGCGGCGGGGCTCCAAAACGGAGTGCCTCGAGCAGAAAGCCGAAGCGGGCCTCCGCTTCGGCGGCATCGACCCCGAGAGCCGCGAAGACCTTCCCCTGCAGGTCGGCGTCGCTAATGCGAATCGAGCCGCCTCCCATCTCCTGGCCGTTCCAGACGAGGTCGTAGGCCTGCGCCCGGGCGGCACCGGGGTTCTCCGGGTCAAAGTCCCCGGTCGGCGCGGTGAACGGGTGATGCAGCGGATCCCAGCGGTCCTCTGCCACGTTCCACTCCATCAGCGGCCAATCGACTATCCAGAGCAGGCGGTGGTCGTCCTCGTCGATCAGCCCGAAGCGCTCAGCCAGGTCGATCCGCATCTGGCTCAGCACCGCGTCGGTGACCCGGCGCTCATCGGCGACGAGCAGGAGCAGGTCGCCCTCCTCGGCGTCGAGCCGCTGGTTGAGATCGACCAGCTCCGCCTCACTGAGGAACTTGGCAGTCGGCGAGCGCCAGCCGTCGCCCTCGCGGAAAGCCCAGACCAGCCCCTTTGCCCCCAACTCCTGGGCGCGAGAGATCAAGCCGTCGAGCTCCGAGCGCGGCATCTCACGGCGGCCGGCGTTGATGCCGCGGATCGAGCCACCGCCCTCCAGCACCGAGCGGAAGACCTTGAACTCGGTCTCGCGCAGAGCGTCGCCGAGATCGACCAGCTCGAGCCCGAAGCGCAGATCGGGCCGGTCGGTGCCGAAGCGGCCCATCGCCTCGTCGTAACACATGCGCTGCATCGGCAGCTCGAGCTTGGGACCGCCGACCCGATCGAAGACGTGGGCCAGCAATCGTTCGTTGGCCGCGATCACGTCGTTGCCGTCGACGAAGGACATCTCGATGTCGAGCTGGGTGAAATCGGGCTGGCGGTCGGCGCGTAGATCCTCGTCACGAAAGCAGCGGGCGATCTGGTAGTAGCGCTCGAAGCCGGCGACCATCAGCAGCTGCTTGAACAGCTGCGGCGACTGCGGCAGCGCGTAGAACGAGCCTCGCTGGAGGCGGCTGGGGACGAGGAAGTCACGGGCGCCCTCGGGGGTGGAGCGGGTCAGGACAGGCGTCTCCATATCCAGATAGCCCTCGCCGTCGAGGAACTCGCGAATCGCCACGGTCACCCGGTGGCGGAGGATCATCGCGTCGCGCATCTGCTCGCGGCGCAGGTCGAGGTAGCGATGACGCAGCCGCGCGTCCTCGCCCACCTCGCCCGAGAATCCCTCGATCTGGAACGGTGGCGTCTCCGCGTCGGCGAGCAGCTCGGCGGCGCTCACCTTCAGCTCGACCTCTCCGGTCGGCAAGTCCGGGTTGACCGTCTCCGGCGAGCGCTGCACGACGCTGCCAGCAACGCTCAGCACGTCCTCCGGCCGCAGCCTGTGGCCGAGCTCGAAGGCGTCTCCGGCTTGATCGGGGTGGAAGACGAGCTGGAGGATCCCGGTGCGGTCGCGCAGGTCGATGAAGATCAGGCCACCGTGATCGCGACGGCGGTGGACCCAGCCCGCGACTCGCGCCTCGGAGCCGACCCGGTCGCTCAGGACCTGACCACACCAGGTGTCGCGAAAGCCGTTCGGGGCCAGAGCCGGGAAGCCGGTATCGCCGCGCTCGCTCATCCGCCCCCCACCTCGTCGATCAGCTTCGCGGTGTCGATCGGGTGCTGCTCGCCGCTCTCCATGTCGCGCAACTGCGCGCTGCCGTCGGACTCGAGGATGAGCGTGCGCCGAGCGCCGATCCGGTTGGCGTGCTTGAACTGGCCCTTGAGCCCGCGCTTGCCGAGGTCGACCTCGGCCGAGAGCCCTGCTTTGCGCAGTTCGCCCGCCAGCACCAGGGCCTTCGCCCGGCCCTCTGGACCGTCCTCGGCAACGGCGACGAAGACGTCGCGTCCTGGCGCCGCCTCCTCCTCATCCAGCGCAAGCTGGATTCGCTCGATCCCAGCCGCCCAGCCGATCGCCGGGGTCGGCTCGCCACCGAGCTGCTCGATCAAGCCGTCGTAGCGACCGCCGCCGCCGATCTCGGACTGGGCACCGAGGCGCTCGCAGACGAAGGAGAAGATCGTCCGTGTGTAGTAGTCGAGGCCCCTCACCAGGGTGGGGTCAACCGTGTACTCGGCGCCGGCAGCGTCGAGCAGTGCCCGTACCTCGTCAAAGTGCTCGGCGTCAGGCCCCTCGAGCCGCTCGACCAGCTTCGGGGCCTCAGCCATCACCCCCTGCGTCCCCTCGTCGTCGGAGTCGAAGGCCCGCAACGGGTTGGCATCGATCCGCTCCCGCACCTCCTTCGAGAGATCGCCTTCGTGGGCGCGCAGGTGTGCCTGCAGCTCCTCCAGATAGGCGCGACGCGCCTCCAGTGAGCCGAGGCTGCCAAGCCGCAGCTCCACCCCCGACACCCCTAGCTCGGCCAGCAGTTCGGCGAGCAGCCCGATCACCTCGGCGTCGGCCAGCGGCGAATCGGTGCCGATCGCCTCGACGCCGAGCTGGTGGAACTGCCTGTAACGGCCGGCCTGCGGCCGCTCGTGACGGAAGAACGGTCCGAGGTAGGAGAGCTTCACCGGCTGTGCGAGCTTCTGCATCCCGTGCTCGACGTAGGCGCGGCAGATCGGCGCCGTGCCCTCGGGTCGCAGGGTGATGCTGCGCCCACCCTTGTCCTCGAAGGTGAACATCTCCTTGCGGACGATGTCGGTCGAGCGTCCCACCCCGCGCTCGAAGAGCTCGGTGTCCTCGAAGGCCGGAGTCGCGATCGGCTCGTAACCCGCACGGGCAAAGACCTGCGCCGCGGTGCCTTCGATCCGGGCACGGCTGCGGGCGGCGTCCGGCAGGACATCGAAGGTCCCGCGCGGGGCCTGGTAGTGCTCGCCTCTCGCCACAGTGGTCGCGACCTTACCTGCGCCCGGGAGAACCCGGCCCTACCCTGCCAGCTGGGCGAGAAAGGGATTCGAAGCCCGCTCGGCGCCCAGCGTCGTCACGCCCATGTGACCGGGATAGACGCCGGTCTCAGGCGAGTGGGACTCGACCAGGGTTCGGATCGACTCCATCAGCGTTGGGCCGTCCCCGCCCGGCAGATCAACACGCCCGACCGAGCCCTGGAAAAGGACGTCTCCAGAGAAGATCGCATCCTCGCCCCGCACCGAGTACGTGACGTGGCCGGGGCTGTGTCCGGGGGTGAAGATCACGTCGATGCTGAGGCCGGCCAGCTCGAGAGTCTCTCCGCCTTTCACCGTCTCGTCTGCCTCGTAGCTCTCGTAGGGGCCGAAGCCGCTCATCGGCACGAAAGCCATGATGTCGGCTAGCACCGGCACCTCTATCTCCGGGCAGTAGACGGGAGCACCCGTCGTCCTCGCCACCGGGGCCACGGCCCCGATGTGGTCGAAGTGACAATGGGTGATCAGGATCGCGTCGACCTTCGCCCCGATCTCCTCGACCTCAGCCAGGATCCGGTCCGGTTCCTCGCCGGGATCGACGATCAGAGCCCGGCCAGATCCCTCGCGCCGCACGATGAAGCAGTTCTCGGCGATCGCGCCGACCGTGAGTTTGCGGACATCGAGGCTCACGAACGTTCTTCTGCGGCGCGGATCCGGGCGCGCTCGCGGCGCCGCCACATCGTCAGGTCGACGTAGTAGCCGGCGGGAATGTAGAAGGCGAGCATGAAGGCGCCAAGGCCGAGTGCCGCCCCAAGCGGGCGCTGGAAGATCAGCAAGAGAAGGGCGACGAAAATGACCGCGGCGACTGCACCGCGGATGATGGCGCTGCGCCAGGTGGGCGGATGATCGCCACGCGGAGCACGTTTACTGCCGGCGCGAGCTCGGGCTTTCGCCTCCGCTCGGCTACGGGGTCGGGAGGCACGACGGTTGGTGTCTATCCGGCCGCCTTGCGTCCCACGGCGCTTGCGGCGGCGCTTTTTCTTGGTCTGAGCCATTGCCTGAATCTAGCGGTCCATGCGCCTCAAGAGGTGGCTGGCAGTCGCCGCTCGATCGTCTGCACGGCTGGGTCGAAACCCCTGATCGGGACGTCATCCGGATAGCCCGTCAGGGCCCCCTCCGGGATCAGGCCGATGAGCTCCGCCTCAAGCGGGCGAGCGCCGAGTGGCATCGCCAAAGCGCGGACCCGCTCGACGATCTCCGCCAGCGGCACGGCAAGCGGATCGTGGACGTTGGTTGAGACCTGAGTGCGACCGCTGGCAAGAAGCAGGCCGATCGCCCGCACGCCTGCTGGCCCGCCGCCGGACTCCCGCAACTCGGCGGCGACCGCCCGAGCCAGCTCGAGGTCGCCGCTGTCGAGCTCGACGTTGAAGGCGGCGAGAGGGGGGCGCGCCGTGACCAGGGTTACGCCGGCGGTTCGGTGAGGCCACTCGGGGCCGAAGTCGGGGCGCAGCTCGCCGCCCTCCATCCGCAACCAGAGCTCAGCTAGGCCGCCGTTGCGAAAGTAGGCACGCTCAACGTGCTCTGGCCGGCTCGCCATTTCGCCATAGAGGAAGACGGGAACACCGAGGCCGCCGATCTGCTGCGCGACCTCGACCGCCTCGGCCCGGGCCGCCTCCCGATCAGACGGGTCGAGCCACACCAGCGGGCAGACGTCTAGCGCCCCAACCACGGGATGGACGCCTTGGTGGCCGGCCATGTCGACTGTCTCAACGGCCTGCTCAGCGCCGCGCAGGAGCGCCTCCCGCAGCGGGTTCGACCCCGCTGCGAGGGTGAAGACGGTGCGGTTGTGATCGGCGTCGGAATGCTGGTCGAGCAGGGTGACGCCGGTGGTGAAAGCGCTCCGCAAGCCGGCGATTTGGGCGTCGTCGCGCCCCTCGGAGACGTTGGGAACGGCAAGCAGCGGCGGTGCCAACGGTCAGACGAGCAGCTCGCCGGCCGAGACGATCGCCTTGCCGTCGATCTCCACGGTCGGTTCGACCACCACGCAGTCGAGATGGACGGGAACCTGGACCTGCCCCCCGATCGCCGCAGAGGCGCCGAAGGCGACGTGGGCGGTACCGAGGATCTTCTCGTCCTCGAGCACGTTGCCGGTGAGGATCGCCTCTTCATTGGTCCCGATGCCCAGCTCGGCGACGTTGGTCCCGTCGGGCCCGTGCTTGGTCAGCAGTTCGAGCAGCGTGGCTCCCTCCGCCCCGGTCGCGTCGATCAGATGGCCGCCGCGAACGGTGAGCTCAACCGGCGTCTCGACCCTTCCGACCCCAGCGATCGACCCGTCGACAACGAGCGTCCCCTCTCCCGTTCCCTCGACCGGAGCGACGAACGCCTCGCCACAGGGAAGGTTGCCGAAGGCGCCCTTGGCGGTGAGAACGCCAGCGTCGGCGATCGGGATGCGTCCGGTCAGGCCGAGGCGCAGGTCGCTGCCGTGGCGGCAGGTGATTCGGGCCTCCTCGCCGCTGCGCAATGCCGCCGCCACGGATGCGCCGCGGCGTCGCAGTGCCTTCATGTCGGCGCCCATCAGGCGGGCGAGCATGTCCTCTGTGACGCCGGGCAGGGTCGCGATCCTGGCGCCGGCCTGATTCGCCGCACGGCGAGCATAGGTGTGGGAGAGGGACTGGATCGTTGGCGCCAGGACCACGTTGGAGGCGATCATCGCCGCGGCAACCGGAGTCGGCGGCTCAGCGGCATGCGAATCCCGCTCGGAGATCACGGCCAGAGTCGCGTCCGCACCGTCTCCCTGGGCCTCGATCCGCATCAATTCGCCGAGGTCCTCGGTGACGGGGTTGCAGATCACGAGCACGTCTTCGCCCGGTTCCACCCGGAGGCACTCCCGCAGCACAGCCCGTACCGCCCTGTCCAGCGCTTCTGTCACGTGACAAGGCTAAGCCTTCCCCTGCGCCCGCGAGGCCAGCCTCCACCTCGGTAGCATCCGCCGTCCCGCCGGAGTAGCTCAGCTGGTTAGAGCAGCGGAATCATAATCCGCGTGTCGGGGGTTCGAGTCCCTCCTCCGGCACTACTAGCTGAGTGTGGCGCCGACGCCGTGCTGGCGGAACTCGTTGAGCATCTCGGTCATCGACTCGATGTCGCAGGAGACCATTTCGGCCCAGGGCTTGTCGGGATGCTCGTCGAGGGTCTTGTAGCCGTTGCCGCTGATCACGGCGACGACGGTGTCGTCGGGATCGAACTTGCCTTCGTTGGCGAGCTTGATCGTCGAGGCGACGGTGGTGCCGCCAGCGGGCTCGGTGAGCACGCCCTCGGTGGCGCCGAGCAGGTCGATCGCGTCGAAGATCTCGGCGTCGGTGGCGGTCGCGGCGGTACCGCCGCGCGACATCACCGCGTCGACGACCAGCGACCCGTCGCCGGGA
Organism: uncultured Solirubrobacterales bacterium; assembly: GCA_963807425.1. Lineage (GTDB taxonomy): Bacteria > Actinomycetota > Thermoleophilia > Solirubrobacterales > 70-9 > VRUE01. Next base: position 285,797 of record CAWEBZ010000012.1, read on the forward strand.
GCACCGATCGCCAGTGAGTGGGCAGCGGTATGGGGGGACTGTGGCTCGATCTCGCCTGAGCCGTCGAGGATCGCCGCGGCGATCGGCCCGCAACCGTCGGGCTGGGCGACGCTGATCTTGGTCTGGGCGGTCTCGGCCAAGCCGACCATCTCCAGCTCCCCAAGGCCCTTGTGCACACGTGAAGAGAGGGTTCCGCCCGCGGCGGGGATGACGAGGTGCTCGGGTGCGTCCCACTCCAGCTGCTCCACGACCTCGTAGGCGAGCGTCTTGGCGCCCTCGGCGTAGAACGGCCGCAGGGTGATGTTCGCGAACTGGATGCCGCTCGTCAGCGCGAGCTCGCGGCAAGCCCGGTTGGCTTCATCGTAGTTGCCGTCGACCTGACAGACAGCGGCGCCCAGAGCTCGACAGGCGCGTGCCTTGCCCTTCTCGAGGTTGGCGGGGTAAAAGACGTAAGCGGTGACTCCCGCCGCGGCGGCCAGGGAAGCGACCGCGGTGCCGACGTTGCCGGTCGAGACGCATCCGATCTCATCCTTGCCCAGCTCCAGGAGGCGGGCAACCGCCATCGAGACGACACGGTCCTTGTAGGAGAGGCTGGGCCGAGAGGTCGAATCGTCCTTGAGGTAGAGCTTGCGCAGGCCGAGCTCGGCACCAAGGCGCTCGGCATGGATCAGCGGCGTGCGGCCGCTGTACTGGCCCACACGCTTCTGGGCTCGTTTGTCGGAGATCGGCAGCAGCTCCTCGAAACGCCAGATGTCGAGCGGGCGCTCGGCGGGCGGGCGCTCCGCCAGGCGCGAGGTCGCCAGCTCATAGTCGTAGTCGATGTCGAGGCCCTGGCCGCACCCCAGACACTTGGACGTCGTATCTAGAAGCGGCAGGCGCCGCCCGCAGTCGCGGCAGACCAGTTCGGTTGCGCAGGAGCGGGTGCGGTCCTCGGAGTTCAGCATGGCGAAATTTCCTCCGACCAGGGTACTCCGAGCCCCCCGGCCCTGTCGAACCGTCTCCCTCGCCGGCCAGCGGCGATAAGAATTGGGCCCGCTTTCACGGAAGCGCGGCCTTCCGTGAAGCGGGCCCAACAACCGTCGCCTTGCGGCGCCGGCTTGAGTTACGGCTTGCGTCGGGGATCAGGACACCCAGCCCCCGGCGCGACATCTGCCGTGGCCGGACCAAGCTGGCCACCCTCCTGGGCACCGCGGCCCACTACATGGCCATCCCCCCTCTTCGGGGACGTACCTGCTGGAGTTGAGAAAACAGGGGGCTGCTCTGTGGGGCGACACCGCGGGCTTGAGGTGGGACAGAACACGCGGTGCCGTCGCCTCCCTTGTGTACCCGATACAGCCGCTGTTTCGACTCATGACTGGACACTCCTTAGCCATTGCAAGGCGAGTCGTCTTTTTCCGATCTCAACTCTCCGCTGGCGCTTGGTCGTCAGCGGGGGTAGGTATAACAGATCATTCTGTAGTGGTCAAGTCTTTCAAAGTAAAGATGGATCCTCGGGCCTCCTAGCTTCGCGGCAGCCCCCCGTTGAAGGGAGACGGCTGCCAGTTCGGCCGCAGATAGGCCTCCCTGAAGCCGGCCCGAAGGATGTTGCGATAGCTGGCCGAGGGCCGCTCGGGCTGATGTTCTCCGGTCTCGACGAAGAGGGTGTGACAACCCGCCGCGGTGGCGTCACGGATCCGGCGGTGCAGGAGAGCCGTCTGGCACCCCCGTCCACGGGCATCCTCCAGGGTGGCCGCGATTCCAAACTCGGCGATGCCGTCATGAAGGAACATCGAGGCACACGCCTGGGCCGCGTCGTCCACCACCGCGACATAGCAGCGCCACCCCACGCGACCCGGCAAGTCGAAGAAGAACGCCGTCGCCCAGCGTGGAAGCCCAAAGCCCTCGGCCGCGATCCAAGCTAGGCCTTCGCCTTCGTCCTCACCGATCTCGAAGACCTCGACCTCCGGCGGGCCCTCGAAATCGGGCGGGGAAGCGTCGCGGACGAACTTCATCCACGAATAGCCGCGCTCGTAACCGTTCTGATTGAGCCAATCCTCTGCCGCAGCGGCTCCAGGCGCCCGCGGAGTGACCGGTACGTAGTAGTTGACACCGCGTGACTCAACCCAATCGATCGCCTCGGCGAGATGTCCTTCATCGGCGGCACCCGGCTCGGCGGCACCGAGCACGAGATTGAGCATCTGCACATCCGGCAGATCGGCGACTATCGATGCTTGGACGGGACCGAACGTCTCCAGCTCGATCCCCCGCTCTTCCACCGCATCCTCCACCACGGAATCCCACACTTCGCGCCAGAACAAGCGCTCGGTTTCGTCCAGGGCAGCCGGATCGTATGAGATTCCGTCTCCTCTTCCCTCTGTTCCCATGGCTCCTAGGCTTCAATCGTGATGCCAGAGCGTGCGTCAGCGCCAAATACGTTAGCACTATCCACTAGTCAAACGTTTTGAACTGGACGGTGAAAACGAGGGGGGCTTAGTGTGAAATGCGACTACATCTCGCACTCCATCAAACAAACCGGTACGGCATTTGAGTACCTCGTCAGCTAGGCGCCAAGCGTGCTCGCCGCGGCGGGAAGATCGAGTCGCTCGGGCCAGCGACCCAGCAGCCCAGAGTCATCCAGGCGGCCGGAGGAGAGCAGCAGCGCCTCGCCGATGTGGGGGGCAAAGGGAGTGAGGACCTGGGCAAGCGCGGTGAGGGCGGTGACCTGTGCCTCAGCGTCTGCCCGACTCAGCTCGCCGCGACGCTCAATCACGCGCTTCTCGAAGTCCTGAATGCGCTCGAAGAGGCGGGTGACGTTGCGCACAGCCTTGTGCATCTGCAGCTCCTCGACGTCGGCGGTGATCCGGGCGATGCCGTTGTCGCACCATTTGCGCAAGCGCTCACGCAAGAACTCGGTGTCGGCAGCCGCCTCGACGTCCTCAGGGGTCTCGACCAGAGAGGAAAAGCGCTGGCTGGAGTAATCCCAGACGTTGTTGAGGAACCTGCTCGCAAACCGCAGGGCGCCATCGTTCCAGTTCAGCGTCTTGGCCGGGCCAGCCGCGTAGAGGACGGCAAGGCGCACGGTGTCGGCGCCGTAGCGATCGACCAGCTCGTCGGGGTCGACGACATTGCCGAGGTGCTTGCTCATCTTGCGACCGTCGGCGATCACCATCTCGTGGAAGAGGCAGCCGGCAAAGGGCTCGCCATCCTTGAGGAACGAGAGCGGGCCGATGTCACGCAGGGCCTTGGTCACGATTCGCTGGTCGAAGACGAAGCCACCGCTGTCGGCCCCGGCGACGAGGCGCTCGGCGGGAAGCCACCTGCGCAGATCAGGGTGATCGAACATCGCCTCGCCGCGGGCCTCCGGCGGGACCGCCGCCGGCACCCATAGCCAGAGTGCGTCGAAGTGACAGTCGAGGGTGTCCGTCTCCCTCTTTGCGGGCTCACCGCAGCGAGGACAGGGCGCGTCGACGAAATCGCTGCGCTCGGCGAGCGGGTTGCCCTCTCCGGTCGGCTCGATATCACGCGGCAGCACCACGGGCAGGTCCTCGAACGGAACCGGGACCGCGCCACAGCTCTGGCAGTGGATGACGGGGATCGGCGTTCCCCAAAAACGCTGACGGGAGATCGAGAAATCCGATGCCCGGTAGCGAAATGCGGGCTGAGTCCGGGGCTCGGCCTCGGTTTCAGTGCCCTCGCTCGAGGCATCGGCGAGCCTGGGCACCCGAGAGGCGATCGTTGCATCCGTCTCGTCGGCAGCGGGGATGCCCAGAACGGCGGTGGGCCCGAAGCGTGCATCGACGATCGGTGAGACGACGACTGGCAGTGAGCTCTCACCCCATCCCGACAGCATCGATGCCCCGGTGTCGATCACGGGAACGGACTTGGCGTCCCGGGCGCTGCGCTCCCAGCCCCCTGAGCGCAGCTCGTCGAGCTGCGCCTGGACGGCGGGCTCGGAAACCCAGCGCTCGATACCCGGATAGCGAGGCGAGAGAGCAACGAAGCTTGCCTCGGCGATCGCCTCACGGTGCGGAGTGAAGACCACAAGAGGCTGGCCGTCGGAGTCGAGTATCTCCACCTCCACCCCATCGCCGCGGCCGAGGATGTAGCGCTGGGTCGCAAGGGAGATCTCGTCCCAGTCGGCTAGATCGGCAAGGCGGCTGTCGTTCTCCTCCAGATAGGGCGTGATCCGCAGGAACCAGGTTGGCCGGCGGACGAGGCGAACCTCGTTGTGGCAGCGCCAGCAGCGGCCGTCCTCGACCTGGAGTGCCGCGAGGGTGGTCTGGCAGTTGTCGCACCAGTCGACCGTGGCGTCATCGCGATAGATCAGGTCGGCCTCGAGCAGGGTCAGGAAGAGCCACTGCGACCAGCGGTACTGCGCCTCATCGGAGCTGTAGAAGACGCGGTCGTAGTCGAAAGAGAAGCCGAGCCGTTTCATCTGGTCCAGCATCCGCTCGCCGCATTGCTCGACCCAGTCGGCCGGCGGTACCTTGCGCTCGATCGCCGCCATCTCGGCCGGGAGTCCAAAGGCATCGAAGCCGAAACCGAGCAGCACGGCGTCGCCAAGAGCGCGACGGAAGCGGGCGTAGGCGTCGCCGATCGAGTAGTCGCGGACGTGACCCATGTGGAGTTTGCCCGAGGTGAAGGGACTGGAGGGCTTGACGTAGACACCGTGCTGACCCTCGGCTGGCTCCGGCGTGGCGAAGGCAGCGCGTTGCGCCCAGGCTGCCTGACGCTCAGCCTCAACCGCTCCCGGGTCATAGATGGATCGTGCGCTACTCATCTTGTCTGGCCTCCCCATGCGCGTACCGCTTTGTTCGTCATGGGTGAGAAAATTTGACCATTGAACGGCGGGCGCTTATCGTCTCGACTGAGTCTACATTTGGAGTCTTCTTAGTCGCGACTCTGCAACAAAAAGGATACGAGGGTCAAAAGAGGGTTATTCCGACCCCCTCGGCGTCCGGAGCCGATCCTAGTTTCGATCATCGAGATTGGACGATCGGCCCCGGCGGTGCTTGCGACACCCCGGGGCGTGGCCGAGACCTGAAGAGGAGGTCCCAACATGACAGAGAGTAGAGAACTCGCACTGGTCGTCGACGGGCGTTTGGACGAACGACTGGTGGAGCGGGCGCTCGAAGCTGCAGGCGAAGGGGCGCGGGAAGATCGGATCCGCAACGGCCTCGAAGCGGTCATCGATATCGCCGAGCTAGACCCCGACGAGGCGTGCGAGGCGCTGTGGACGCTGCAGGGAGATCAGGTCACCTTGGAACGCTTGGAGTCGTGCCTCGGCATCGGCTCGGGCCGAGCGACCCTGGCGCTGGGAGGGGCAATCCAACTAGCCCGGGCGGAGCTTTCCTCTGGCGATCCCGATCTACGTGGCCGCGCGCCGGAGTTGCTGCGCTGGCTGGAAGGGGAATGGTAGGCGGCTTCCGCCTACTGCTTACGACCTTCGACGAACACCTCGAACTGGGAGTCCGTCGGCTGACGGGGCTTGCCGTTTCCCCGGAAGGCATTGGCCAGTTTCATCCCAACGGACTCGTAGATCGTCGCCAGCTCTTCCAGGGAATAGAGGCGCTGCCGAAATGGGATCGGCGTCACTCCCTCGAAGACCTCACCAAATACGATCGGCGTGGTCGAACCTTCTAAGTAGCGGGTGCGGCTATCCCAGTGGTGATCGATCAGTTCGATCATCGATCCGCCCTCGATCCAGGTTTTCTGCGGCAGGTGGTTTTCGGCGTAGAGGACGTTCGGCAGCTGCATCAGCTGGCCGCCACCGCTGCGCAGGGCCCGGGCGACGACCTCGAAGGTGCGATGGTTCTCCTCCTCCGTCTCGAAGTAACCAATCGCCCCGTCATTCAGGTTCAGCACGAGGTCGAACTCGTCCTCGAAGTCCAACTCACGCAGGTCGGCCTGAACGAACGATGCGTCCAGGGACTGCTCGGCGGCGTCGCTCCTGGCGATCTCGAGCAGGTCTTCTGAGATGTCGACCCCGACAACCGAGAATCCGCGGCGGGTCAGCTCCAGCGCATGCCGCCCGGTCCCGCAGGCGAGATCGAGCACGCGCCCAGGCTCGGTTGGCTTCAACATCGAGAGCGCGCGGTCGACTTCGGACTCGGTCCGGTCGGCCCATGGCCTGACCTCGGTCATCTCGGGCGAGAAGGCCCTCAGATACCAATCTTCCTGAACCTCGACAGGGGTCATCGAGCCCCTCCCCAATGGGAAGCTGGTACGGCGACGTTCACCGAACTAGACGCCCACATTGATCAAAAAGATTAGCGCTTTTGCGGCAGAGGCGAAACTACGGTGACGCTTGACCACCGTCGCTACTGGCGCTGACGGAATTGACGCGTTTCGTCAGCGGCTTGCCGCGGTCTTTTCCATCAGGCGAAGGTCCAGAGCTTGTTGCCGAGGAAGTTGAAGGGCATCGCAACCGCAACGGCGATCGCCTGGGAGGAGAGAGTGCCGAGCGACGTCCCGCTGATCAGGGCCTCGAGCACGACCAGGTTGATCGCCAGCGCACCGATGCTGATGGCAAAGAAGCGTGCAGCCTGGAATCCCGGATGACCGTCTTTGGCGGCGAACGTCCAGTGGCGGTTCCAGAAGAAGTTGCTGGTCACGGCGACGCAGAAGGCGCCGACCGCGGCGGCCGCGTGGTGCAGGCCAAAGTTGTCAGCGAGGACGGCAAAGACCGCCAGGTTGATCAGATAGCCGGAGCCGCCGACGACGCCAAATTTGAGCAGCTGCAGCCAGCTGGCCGGGCGGCGGGCGGCGGCGCCAAGCCGATAGGCGAATTCAGCGGCGCTCACGGCGTGCGCTCCATTTGGTCTATTCGGTTCGTCATCTGGGCGGGTAAGCCTAAGGGGGCTGAATCTCAGCCGCTCGATCGGACGGAAGCGCCGGGGCGGTCACCTAATGTTCCAATCCGAATGTGGGGCAAGGTTGCCATATCCATGCTCGTGGCCGTCGCGGTCGCCGCGGCGCTGATCCTCGTCCTGGTGCTCGGCAACGGCAAGGACAGCGAGCCTGCTCAGGCAGAGGCGGTCAGCGTCGGTGAACCCAGCGTCGAGATCGTCTCGCCGCGAAATGGCGCCCGGCAGGTCAGCCATGCCGTCGTCGTCAAGGTCAAGGTCCACAATTTCCAGCTCGCGCCGCATCACTTCGGCGGCGAACCGCAGCTCGGCGAGGGCCACATTCGCTTCGGCCTCAACCGGGTGCCGGACTGCGTCGACCCGGTCAAGCTACAGCGCGCGATCGAGAGCCCGTTCGGTAACGGCCGCCTGGTCGGTGCCTCCTTCGACTACCCCGAGCACGCCGGGCCCAATGGCGTGCTCGCCGCCCGAATCGGCAGCGACGGCAGCTACTCGCCCGCGACCCGGCCCGAGATCTACTACCACGACCTCCCCCCCGGCTTCTACCGGCTGGTCATCAACCTTGCCCAGAACGATGGCTCCACCACACCTTTCCACGCGGTCACCAACTTCCAGATCCTCCCCCGCCCCGGCCAAGGCGGCCACCCGTGCAAGGGCGGCAAGGTGCCGAGCGCCAAGGCGGCCGCCTTCGACTGAGGGCGCCGCAACGGCGCCAGCCAGCATTACTTCACTTTGTATAGTGAGGTTCGATGCAGACATACCGTCGCCTGATGGGCTTCCTGCGCCCTTATCGCCGCCAGCTCTGGGGTTCGCTGGTCTTTGCCTGGCTGGCGATGGGGATGACGGTGCTGATCCCGTGGCTGATCGGGCGGGCGGTCAATGCGATCGAGAGTCGCGAACAGCCGGACCTGCTCCCCCTTGCCCTGGCCATCCTCGCTGCGGGGATCCTGCGCCTGGGGCTGACCGTGGTGCGTCGGGTGGTCGCCGGCAGGGTCTCGCTCGCGGTCGAGTTCGATCTGCGCCAGAGCTTCTACGCGCATCTGCAGCGGCTCGAGCTTGGCTTCTTCGACGGTCAGCAGACGGGTCAGCTGATGTCGCGGGCGACGGTCGACCTGCAGTCGATCCGCTTCTTCCTCGGCTACGGGCTGATCTTCATCACCCAGAACCTGCTGACGATCGCTCTGGTCACCGTGGTGATGGTCGCGCTCGACCCTGTGCTGGCGCTGATCGCCCTCGCCCCCGCGCCGCTGATCGTCTTCACCGCCTCCCGTTACAACCGGGTCTCGCGGCCGGCGCTGCAGGAGGTGCAGCAGCGGATCGCCGAGCTGACGGCAGAGGCGGAGGAGAACGTCTCCGGCATCCGCATCGTCAAGGCCTTCGCCCGCGAAGAGCACCAACTGCACCGCTTCCAGCGGGCCGTAACCCGCGTCTTTGACCAGAGCATCTACTCGACCCGCCTGCAGGCCTTCTTCTCGCCGCTGATCGGGCTGCTGCCACAGTTCGGGATCGCCCTGGTGCTGCTGGTCGGGGGTCGCCAGGTGATCGCCGGCAACCTCAGCCTCGGCGATTTCACCGCCTTCTATACCTACGTGGTGATCCTCGCCGGCCCGATGCGGATGCTGGGTGTCGCGATGGGGATGGCACAGCGGGCGATCGCCTCCGGCAACCGGCTGTTCGAGATCCTCGACCGCGAGCCACGGATCGAGAGCGCTCCCGATGCGCCGCCGCTGCCGGAAGGCGGCGGGCAAGTGCAGATGCAGGGGGTGACACTGCACTACGACGGCACCGCTTCCGACTTCGACCATGCTCCAGCAGGGTCAAGGTCGGCTGCGGCGCTCGAGGGCATTGATCTGGAGGTCAAAGCCGGACGCACAGTGGCGCTGGTCGGGCCGTCGGGGTCGGGCAAGACCAGCCTGGTCGCCCTGATCGCGCGGCTCTATGACCCGAGCGAGGGGTCGGTGCGGATTGACGGCGCCGACGTACGCTCGGTCGAGGTCGGCTCGCTGCGCTCCGACGTCGCCTTCGTCGGCGACGAGAGCTTCCTCTTCAGCGCCAGCGTCGCCGAGAACATCGCCTACGCGCGGCCGCAGGCGAGCCGCGAGGAGATCGAGGCGGCGGCGCGGCGGGCCCAGGCGGATGAGTTCATCCGTGACCTGCCGGGCGGCTACGAGACGGTGGTGGGCGAGCGGGGGCTGACCCTCTCTGGCGGACAGCGCCAGCGGGTGGCAATCGCCCGGGCCCTGCTCGCCGACCCACGAATCCTGATCCTCGACGACGCCACCTCCTCGGTCGACGCGACCACCGAGGCCGCGATCAAGTCGGGGCTGCGCGAGGCGATGGCCGGCCGCACGACCTTCATCATCGCCCACCGCCTCTCCACGGTCTCGCTCGCGGACGAGGTTGTCGTGATGGACGGCGGCCGGATCGTCGACCGCGGCACGCATGCCGAGCTACTTGAGGGCTGCGGCTTCTACCGCGAGATCGCCGAGCACGGCCTGGCGGACTCGGTCTTCCTGCAGCGTGACCTTGAGCAACGCGAGGAGATGGCACGGCTGTGAACAACGAGCGCAACCGCTTCCGCGAGATCTATCTCCTCTTCGCCGCGCTCTGGCGCCTGATCCGCGGCCAGGACCAGCGCGGCCGCAAGGTGCGCTGGATGATCGGGCTGCTGCGTCCCTACCGCGGCAAGGTCGCGCTGATGTTCGTCGCGTTGCTGGTGGCCACCGGCGCTGGCCTCGCTCCCCCCTACCTCGCCGGGCGGGCGGTGGACGACGGGATCATCGCCGGCGACGTCTCCGCGCTCGACTGGATCGTCGTCGCCTTCGTCATCGTCGCCACCCTCTACGCGGCAGCCACCTACCTGCAGACCTACCTGGTCGGCTGGGTCGGCACACGGGCGCTGCAGGACCTGCGCGAGCGGGTCTTCTCCCACCTCCAGACGATGTCGATCGGCTTCTTCACCCGGCGCAGCCCGGGCGTGCTGATCAGCCGCATGACCAACGACATCGAGGCGCTCAACCAGCTCGTCACCGATGGCATCGTGACGATGTTCTCCGCCACCCTGACCCTGATCGGGGTGGTCGTGATCATGCTGTTCCTCGACGCACAGCTGGCGCTGGTCACCTTCCTCACCTTTCCCCTGCTCGCGATCGCCAGCATCGTCTTCCGCATCGTCTCCCACGGCGCCTACAAGGCGACACGGGAGCGGATCGCAGCGATCACCGGCTACCTGCAGGAGACGCTGAGCGGAGTGCGGGTGGTGCGCAGCTTCGGCCAGGAGCCGCGCCACATGGCGGCGATGACCGAGCTCAACGAGGCCAACCGCGAGGCCAACATGAAGACCGTCTACCTCAACGCCTCCTACTTCCCCGCGGTCGAGCTGCTTGCCGCGGTCGGCACCGCGGCGATCCTGCTCTACGGCGGCACCCAAGCGATCGACAATGCAATCCAGATCGGCGTCATCGTCGCCTTCGTCGGCTACCTCCAGGTCTTCTTCGAACCGATTCAGCAGCTCTCTCAGCTCTACACGACCTACCAGCAGGGCATGGCGGCGCTGGACAAGATCTTCGACCTGCTCGACACTAAGCCCGACATGGTCGACGCACCCGAGGCGATCGACCCCGGCACGCTGCGAGGCGAGATCGAGATGGAGGGCGTCTGGTTCTCCTACGCCGACGATGCTGAGTTCGCCTTTGTTCGCCCTGTGGACGAAGAAACACGAACTCAGCCGGAGGAGGAACGGGGGGAATGGGCGCTGGAGGACGTCGACCTGCACGTGCCGCCTGGCCAGACCCTGGCGCTGGTCGGCTCGACCGGAGCGGGCAAGTCGACCTTCGCCAAGCTGGTGGCGCGCTTCTATGACCCGCAACGGGGCCGGGTGCTGGTCGACGGCCACGACCTGAAGGGGATGCAGCAGCGGGCGCTGCGACGACAGCTGGGAATCGTCCCGCAGGAGGGCTTCCTCTTCTCCGGCAGCGTGCGCGAGAACATCGCCTTCGGGCGGCCCGAGGCGACGCTAGAGGAGATCGAGGAGGCAGCCGCGGCGGTCGGGGCAACCGAGTTCATCGCGGCGCTGCCCGAGGGGATCGAGACCGAGGTCGGCGAGCGCGGCGTCCAGCTCTCGGCGGGCCAGCGCCAGTTGGTCGCCTTCGCCCGGGCGCTGCTTGCCGAGCCGCGGATCCTTATCCTCGACGAGGCGACCTCGAACGTCGACGTGCGGACCGAGAAAACGATCGAGAAAGGCCTCGAGCGGCTGCTTGCCGGACGCACCGCGATCGTCATCGCCCACCGCCTCTCGACAATCCGCCGCGCCGGCAAGATCGTCGTCCTCGAAGGCGGTCGTGTCGCCGAGGCCGGCACCCACGAGGAGTTGATCGAGGCCGGCGGTCCTTACTCGCGCCTCTACGGTGCCTGGGCGGAGTCCTCGGCGTCCTAGGCGAAGCCTTTGCCGCTGAAGTCGCTGCACCCTTTGAGGCCGTACTCCTCCGCAGTTGCTTGGAACGACTCGAGCGCCGCGGCGGCTTTCTCCTTCCAAGCGGCGAACTTGGCTTCTGATTTCGGCGAATTATCTTCTTCGAGGGTGATCTCGAAGGCGATGTCGACCTGGTCCGCCGTATCGGCCAAATGGTCCATGGCAGCGTAGAGCTCAGGATAACCCTCTGCTTCCTCTGGAGCGCCAAGGTCTTCCAGCCCGTAGCCGAGGAACGCATAGAGCCTTGCTTCTTCATCTGTTTCTTCACTGTGCACAAGGAATTCTTTGGGGAGTCTGCGGAGGTAAAAATCGACTTTGGCGCAGACCGGAGTGAACTGCGAGATCAGCTCGGCCTTGGTCAGTCCCGCTTTGGTCGCCGGGATCGTCTCGGGCACCGGCACCGTGGCCGCGGATCCCTCCTCATCCCCACCCCCACACCCAGCCAGCAGCAAGGCGAGAAAGAAGGCGACGATCGGTGCGGACCAGAGCTTCATGAATAACTTTAAGTTATCTAATTAATCCAAAGAGGGATTTACGGCAAGCGAACGCGGCCCGCCTCAGTCGAAGATGAGACGGGCTCAGCCGGGGCCGATGCCGCCGGAGTCGCCGCCGGTGGTCCCGCCGCCGCCTTCCGTGCCTCCGGCCGTACCGCCGCCTTCGGCGCTGCCGGCACCGCCGGTTTCGGGAACGACTTCTTCGGGGGCCGGTTCGGCCGGCGCTTCTTCTTCGACTTCGGGGGCTTCCGCCGGAGCTTCTTCTTCGACCGAGGGCGTTTCGGTAGGGGCGACCGGCGCGCTCGGTCCTTCGCTGCAATCTTCAAAGCCGTAGGACGCGGCGGCCGCCTGGAAATCTTCGAGAGCCGTTGCCGCTTCGGTGGCGGCTTCTTCGCCGGCAATGCTATCTTCGCGTTCGGTGGCGAGTTTCACCGCGCTCTCGGCAGCTGACAGCTCATCGGCAGCGGCGCTGAATTCGGAGTAGCCGCTGGCGTCTTCTGGAGTCCCAGCCCCTCGAGACTCTCGAACCATGCCGATGTAGAGGTTGGCGACCTGGGTCCTCTGGCTTTCGGCGCCGACTTCGGACGTGCCAGCCGCGCCAACGGCAGCGTTGACCTCGGCGCAAATCGCGTCGCCCTGGGCGATCAGCTCATCCTTGCTCGGCGCCGTCGTAGTTGGAATCGTCGCAACGGGCGCAGAGGAAGTCGAGCCATCGTCGCCTCCTCCGCCGCATCCGGCGATGACCAGGGCAGCCAGAGGCAGTGCCAGAAGGGTCAAAGTACGCCGTCTCATCGAATGCGCGACCGTAGCAGAGCGGTTAGACGCTCTGTGCAGGGGCTTTCAGCTGCGGCCCAGGGACTCGAACCCCGACTACCTCGTCCAGAGCGAGGCGTGCTGCCATTACACCAGGCCGCAAAGGGACAACCAGGCGATTCTAGGAGATCTGGCCGAGGTCGCTGCCGGGGTCGGCAATCTGGGCCTTGGCGGCCGAGACGTCGACGCGGTCGGCGAGCAGGCGGCGAGCTTCAGCCAGGTCTTCGGGACGGTCGACGCTGAGTGCGCCGGCGACGCGGCCGTCCTTCAGGTACCAGAGAGAGAATCGCCGCTGTCGCGGTCGCCGCGCCAGATCTCCTCGTCCCAATCGGAGGCCGGGCCGACGTACTCGAGCCCGGCCCAGTCGGCCAGATCACTGAAGAAGTAGGGGACGACCTCGTAGTCGCTCTCGTCGCCGAGCATGTTGCCGGCGACGTGCATCCCCTGCTGCATCGCTACGTCCCAGTGCTCGACCCGCAGCCGGCGGCCGTGGACGACGCTGTCATAGGAGCAGCAGTCGCCGGCGGCGTAGATGCCCTCGACAGAGGTCTGCAGCTTCGAGTCGCAGACGATCCCGTCGTCGACCTCGAGCCCGGCGCGCTGGGCGAGCATCGCGTCGGGGCGGACGCCGGCGCCGACGACGACCGTGTCGCACTCGATCGCCAGGCCGCTCTTGGTCACCACCGCCTTGACCCGGCCGTCGCCCTCGAATGCCTCGAGCTCCTCGCCGCCGTGGACGGTGACGCCCTTCGACTCGAGCAGCTCCTGGAACCAGCGCCCCGCGTCCTCGCCGAAGGTTCGCGAGAGCGCCACGTCCTCCATCATCAGGATCGTGCACTTGGCGCCCTTCGCGGTCAGCGAGGCGGCGACCTCGCAGCCGATGTAGCTGCCGCCGACGAGCACGACGTGGTCGGCCGCCTCGGCGTCGGCGCGGATCGCGTCGGAGTTGCCGTAGGCGCGCAGGTAGTGGATGCCCTCGTTCTCAGCGCCCTCGACGCGAAGGATGTTGACCATCGCCCCGGTGGCAAGCAGCGCCTTGCCGAAGCCGACCTCCTCTCCACCCTGCAGCTTCGCCGTCCTCGCCGCCGGGTCGAGCGACATCGCGTTGGTCCCGGTCAGCAGCTCGACCCCGTTCTCCTCATACCAGGAGGCCGGGTTGACGTAAGCGTCCTCGCGCCCGGCCTCGCCGCGCAGGTACTCCTTGGAGAGCGGTGGGCGTTCGTAGGGCGGCTCCGGCTCGCGGCCGACCAGCACGATCGATCCCTCCGCCCCACGCTTGCGCAGCTCGGCTGCGCAGTGGGCGGAGGCAAGACCGCCGCCGATCAGGAGGAAGTCGGCGCTCCGGTCAGCCACCGGAGCCGTTGTTCCCGGGTCCGAAGAGGACCTTGAGGTCGTCCTCGCGTCCGGGGTCGAGCACCGCGAGGATCTCGTCGCCGACTTCGAGCACGGTGTCCGGTCCGGGGACGAACCCCTTGCCATCGCGCAGCACCGAGATCAGCAGGCTGCCTTCGGGCATCTGCAGGTCGCCGACGCGGCGGCCGGTGACGCTCGAGTCCTTGCCCAGCAGCATCTCGATGATCTCCAGCTGCTCCTCCTGCAGGTCGAGCAGGTGGACGAGGCCGTACTCAGGCACCTCGTGCTCGAGCAAGCGCAGGATCAGGTCGGTGGCCGAGACCGAGGGCTTGATCCCGAGCAGGTCGAAGTGGGGCCGGTTGCGGGGGTTGTTGACGCGGGCGATGATCCGCTCGACCTCGTACTTCTCCTTGGCCACCTGGCAGATCAGCATGTTGTCCTCGTCGTCGCCGGTGACCGCGATCACCATGTCGGCGCGCTGGATCCCGGCCCGCTCCAGCACCCAGAGCTCGGAGGCGTCGCCGTAGGAGACGTTGTGCTCGAGCTCCTGCTCGACCGTGAGGTAGCGGCGCCGGTTGCTCTCGATCACCGTCACCTCGTGGTCCTTTTCGAGCAGCTCCCGGGCCAGGTTCCAGCCGACCTTCCCCGCTCCGACGACGATGATGTACATGCGTTCCCGCCTCCTCGCCTAGGCGGCTTCGGCCGAGCCGTTAGAGGGGCTGGTGCCGCGTGGCGCGCCCTCGCGGACGGCGGTCTCCAGCATGTCGATCGCGACCCTTGTCGGGCAGACGGTGTGCATGCCCTGGCGCTCGTACCACTCGGCCCGCAGCGGGTCGAGGATGCGGGTGATCACCGTCGGCACCTCGTAGCGCCGCTGGGCGATCTGGGCGATCACGATGTTGGTGTTGTCCCCGTCGGTGGAGGCGATGAAGGCGTCTGCCTTCTCGATCCCGGCGGCAACCAGCGCGTCGGTCTCCAGCCCGGCGCCGACCGTGAACTGGCCGCCGAGGTCCTCCCAGCCCTTGTCGAGGCCGACCTCGAGCCGGGCGTGGGACTCTGGGTCCTCGTCGAGGCAGGAGACTTCGTGGCCCTCGCGCAGCATCGCGCGCGCGACGGAGGAGCCGACCCGGCCGCAGCCGACGATCAAGATGAACATGGTCGTGAGTCTAGTCCGCCAGGGACGGCTCGGCCGTCGGCTCATCGGGCGTTTCCGGCGGCGCCGTGAGCAGCACCCGGCAGGGCGCCTTCTTCAGCACGTACTCGGTCGCGGCGCCGATCTCGGCGGGCTTGGCGGCGCTGATCCCGCCCAGGGTGGCGCCGCCGCGAATCTTGGTCGGCGGCTCGCCACCGATCACGATCGCCTCGGCGCCGGTACGCCGGGCCGCTTCGACGATCCCGGGGCCGACGCCGCGGGCACGGATGACCTCCGCTGTCACCTTCACGTCCTCGTACTCGTCGCCGACCTCACCGGCGCGCGCCAGGGCGCGCCAGGCTTCGGCTTCGCGCTCGGGCGGCAGCTCAGCGTCCAGCGGCAAGGTCAGCGGCACCTCGATCACGTAGATCAGGGCGAGGCGGGCGTCGTCGACCTCGCCGTCGGCCTCCTCCTGCTCGGCCGCGGCGAGGCGACCGGCGGTAGCGACGATGTCGTCATCGAGCTTGGTGCCGAAGACCGGCACGAGGATGTTGCGGAAGGCGACCTCCGCCACCTGCTTGGTCAATGCCCTCTCGCTGACCGAGACCCGCTTGGTCAGCGTCGTCCCCTCGAAGACCTTGCGGTAGATGACGTAGAACAGCAGCCCGAAGATCATCCAGCCGCCGCCGACCCAGCGGGCGGTGTCGTGGTAGACGAGCACGCTGAGGAAGGCGAGGCCGCTGATCAAGGCAGCGAAGAGCGCCGGCAGCGGCAGGCGTGCGCCCCGCCAGGGGACATCGAGGGGCACTCTGAAGGGCCGAGGGCGTTCAGGATCGGTGACCCGCAGGCGCAGGATCGAGAGGTGGGCGATCGTAATCGCCAGCATCGCGCCGAAGGCATAGATCCCCGCCAGCAGCTTGACGTTGGTCGGCGCGACCAGGCCAATGGCGATCACGCCGGAGATGGCGATCGCGACGTGCGGGGTCGCGTGGCGCTTGTTCAGCTTGCCGAGCCAGCTCGGGATCTGGCGGTTGATGGCCAGCGTGTAGATATGACGCGAGACGCCGAGCATCGAGGTGGTGGCGGCCCAGAACAGCACCGGCGCGGCGACCAGCGCAACGACCCAGCGCATCGTGTCCGCGATCCAGACCGGGTGGTAGGCGGAGACCACCCCGAGCAGCGGCGCCTCGACGAACTCGCCGCCGAGCGCCGTCTCCGGGCCATGCGGGCCAGCGACGACCGGCACCGCCATCAGCGCGATCGCCGCCATTCCCGCGTAGACCAGCGGCACCGCGAAGGCGCCGAGGGTGACGATCCGCTTCAGGTCACGCGGGTGGACCTCAATGTCGGGGGCGAGGTCGGAAGCAGCCTCGATCCCAGCGTAGGCGAGCATCGCCACGACCCCGGCGTAGATCGCGTCGGTGAAGCTCGGGTCGGTGAAGAGATCGAGCTGATCGGTGAGCCGGTCTGGGTGGAAGACGGCGAGGACGCCGACGACGATCACCGCCAGTTGCAGGGCGATGTCGGCGAGGGCGAGCACCGCCAGCGGGCGCTCGCTGCCGCGCCCAGTCACGTTGAGGACGTTGAGCACACAGGCGGCGACGATGACCGCGCCAGCGATCGCGATCTCCAGCCCCGGCTTGGAGAGGTCGGCGGAGATCGGCTCCAGGTAGTGAGGAACCGAGATCGCCGCCAGCGCGGCGACGATCAGGTAGTCGATCAGGATCGCCCAGCCGGCGATGAAGGCGATCAGCTCGTTGAAGGCGTGGCGGGCGAAGCTCGAGGAGCCGCCGCGCTCGCGGAACATCGCCCCGCCCTCGACATAGCTGAGCGTGGTCAGGACGAAGAGGAGACCGGCGGCGAGGAAGATCAGCGGCGTGAGACCGAGGCCGCGGTCGGCAACGACGCCGAGGGCGAAGTAGATCGAGAAGCCGACCGCCGAGTAGACGGCGACGAAGAGACCGGGGACGCCGAGCCCGCGGCGCAGCAGCGGTTCCAACCGCGGCGGACGCTGCGGCTGCTCCGGCTCGCTCAAGGACTCGTCCGCGAGGCGATCCAGAGCCGGCCGGCCCCGACGGCGACGAAGGCGATGCCGAGGAGCATGCCGAGCGAGAGCGGACCGCCGCCATTCGCCAACGTGCTCACGAGGATCACAAGGCCGAGGGCAATGAAGCAAAGGGAGAGGATCCGGACGGAACCGCGATAGAGCTGCTGAGAAGAAGGCATCGGGGCGATTCTAGGTCAGCGTCGGCGCCAGTTCGGTGCCCCGCTGGGCACCTTGGTCAGAGACGACGATTACGCGGCAGGGCCGCTCGCCGAGCACGGTCTGGAGCGTCTTGTCGTAGAGCGGGCGACCGTTGCGGTAGCGCAGCCCCACCACCACGGCGGCGGCGTTGATCAGCTTCGCCTCGTCGGAGATCGCGTAGCCGGCCTGCCCCGGACGGACGCGCTCGACGTGACCTGTCACCCGCTGGCCGCCGATCAGCTTCGCCTGCTCGATCTTGCTCTGTGCCTCGGCTTCCTGTTCGGGGAGCTCAGCGTCCAGGGGCAGGTGGGTGGGCACCGTCAGCATCGAGTGGATATGGATGCCGCGGCGGCGCTTGGAGGCGAGCTTGACCGCGGTCGCGACCATCTCCTCGGAGAACGGCTCGCCGTCCTCGAAGGC
The DNA here is from genome assembly GCA_963807425.1 of uncultured Solirubrobacterales bacterium. Taxonomy (GTDB): domain Bacteria; phylum Actinomycetota; class Thermoleophilia; order Solirubrobacterales; family 70-9; genus VRUE01. The sequence continues at coordinate 303,570 of CAWEBZ010000012.1, forward strand.
GACCTGGACGCTGCGGTACTCGATCTCCTCCACGCCCAGCGGCTCCGGAGTCAGGACCTTGACGGTCTCGGTCAAGGGCAGGCGCTGATTGCGCCGGTAGAGCACGTAGACGGTGACCCCGAAGACCATCCAGCCGATTCCGACCGCCAGGGTCGTCGGGTTGAGCGCCATCACGACGATCCAAGCGGCGAAGGTTCCGAGGCCGCCGAGGACCGCGGTGAGCGGCACCTCGGTGCCGAAGAGGCGGAAGTTGAGCGGCGGCTTCCAGGGCCGCTCGTCCTCGGAGCGGCGGCGGCGCAACCAGATAACCGAGACATGGGCGATCGTGAAGGAGAGCATCGCCCCGAACGAGTACATCGTCGCCAGAAAGTCGGTCTGACCCGGGACCAGGGTGATCATTGCCACACCCGCGAAGACGAGGATCGCGATGTAGGGGGTGCGGTAGCGAGGATGGACCTGGCGCAGCTTCTCGGGGAGCTGGCGGTGCTGGCCCATCGAGTAGGTGAGGCGGGAGACGCCGATCAACCCGGCGTTGGTGGCGATCAAAAGGATTACGGCAGCGAGGATGCCGACGTAGAAGCGGAGGATTTCGGTCAGCCCATGGCTGAGACCGAGGTTCTCGACGATGCCGAGGATCGGGTCGTTGGCGAACTCGCTGCCAAGGGCGGTGGTGAAGTTGCCGGCGGCGTCCTGAGTTACCGGCATCGCCGAGAGCGCGACGACGGGGATCAGCAGGTAGAGGGCGAGCACGGCAGCGACCGTGAGGCCGACGCTACGCGGGATCGTACGCGCCGCGTCCTTGGCCTCCTCGGCCATGTTGGAGATCGTCTCGATCCCGGTGTAGGCGATCATCCCGACCGCGATTCCGAGCGCGAAGTCGCTCCAGGTCGGAGCGACGCCGAGCTGGACGTTGTCTGCCAGTACCTCCGGGCTCAACACGAGGAAGACGCCGATCCCGACCAGCACCACCTGGGTGGCGAGGTCGGCGACCGCCAAGACCAGGTTCAGTTTCGCCGACTCCTGCGAGCCGCGGATGTTGAGCAGGGCAAGGGCGACGATCAGCACCGCGCCGCCGATGATGTCCCCGGGCCCGCGCCCCAGCGGCTCCCAGAAGACCGCCAGGTAGTGGGGCACGAAGTAGGCCGAGATCGCGACCGTGATCACGTAGTTGAGCATCTGCCCCCAGGCAGCGACGAAGCTGACCAGCTCGTTGAAGGCGTGGCGGGCGAAGCTCGACGACCCCCCCGCCTCCGGGTACATCACCGTTGCCTCCGCGTAGGTGGCGGCAGTGGCGGCGAAGATCAAGCCCGAGATGACGAAGGCGACAGGGGTGAGGCCGAGCGCGAAAGCAGCGGTGACCCCAAGCGCGTAATAGATCGACGAGCCCACGTTGCCGTAGGCCGCCGCGAACAGCGCGCCGACGCCGTGAACGCGGCTCAGCGATTCGTCTCGGGGGATGCGCTGGGCCATCTAGATGTAGAGCGAGGTGCAGATCAGCCCGAATATACGGACGCGGCCGGTGCCCGCTGCACGTGGGCGCGGGTCAGCTCGGCCGGCGAGGCGCAGCCACAGAGAGCGAGAGCGAGTTCCAGCTCGTCCCGCAGCAGCTCGAGCACCTGGCGTGCGCCCTGCTCGCCGGCGACGGCAAGCCCCCAGAGCGCCGGCCGTCCCACCAGCACAGCGTCGGCGCCAAGCGCCAAGGCGATCGCGACGTCGGTGCCGCGTCGTATCCCACCGTCAACCAGGACCGCGCCGCGCCCTTCAACCGCATCGACCACCTCTGGCAACGCATCGGCGCCGGCCAAGACGCAATCGAGCTGGCGCCCGCCGTGATTGGAGACGATCACCCCAGCAGCACCGTGCTCGATCGCAAGCCTCGCATCCTCGCTGGTCAACACGCCCTTGATCAGCACCGGCAACTTGGACTCAGCAGCAAGACCCTCGAGATCCTTCCAGCTGAGTGCCGGATCCATCAGAGCGAACGTCTCCTCGATCGACACCTCTCGCGCGGAACCCAGCGCCGCCTGCACGCTGGGGACCCCGAGTCCCGCGGGGATCCTGAAACCAGTCCTCAGATCTCTCTCGCGCCTTCCCCCGCGCGGCGCATCGACGGTGACGACGATCGCTTCGAACCCGGACTCGACCGCCTCTTCCATCAGCGCCCTCGTTACGGCCCTGTCCCGAAAGCAATAGAGCTGGAACCAGCGCCGCCCATCCGGTACCGCAACGGCGACTTCGTTGGGCCGAGCAGTAGCCAGGGTCGAAAGGCACATCACGGTGCCTGCGGCGGCGGCAGCACGGGCCATCGCCACCTCTCCCTCCTCATCCACCAACCGCTGATAGGCCACCGGCGCCACCAGGATTGGCATAGAGAGCGTCGCGCCGAGGAGCTCCACCCCGGTCCGCCACGCGGAGCACCCCGCCAGCATTCGCGGTCGCAACCTCCAGCGACCCCAGGCGGCAACGTTGTCGGCCAGCGTCCGCTCATCGCAGGCCCCACCGAAGAAATAGCCCGCTACGCCTGCATCCAACTTCTCCGCGGCGAGTCGCTCGAAATCGGCGACATTGATGGGCTGACCTCCGCTCATGACCCATCGAGCCTAGCCGTCTAACTACAAGCGAAAATGCGACTGCGAGCGCCGGGCTGACCCCGGCGCTCGCAGTGACTGGCGCTTCCTGCTTCTTTTTACGGATTGCTTTCGTCGTTGAATTTGACTGCTCCAGCAGGACTCTGGAGAACCGTGTTTTTCAGGATCGCCGTGTTTTTCCCGGCGGCCGAGGGCAGCCCGGAAGAAGCGTTGACGATCGGGTTGATGACGAAGGAGAAGATCCCTCCGCAACCGGTGGCCGAAGGTGCCGACCAAGCGTTATCAACAAGTTCTGCGTTTTTGAGGCGCAGAATCGCCCCTTCGTCGAGGAATTCGACTTCGCCGACTTTACCGGTGATCGGTGTATTGGGCCCTGGCGGCGCCGTTACACCAGTCGTCAGTTCCCATTTGAGTGGGGTGGTGCTGGAGCCGACGTAGCATTCGCTGCCCAGGAACGGGTTTTCGAGACGAGTCCTAACCGGCAGTTTCAGCGCGACTTTTTCGCCGAAGGCCAGGTTTATCTCATTGACCCGAATCTCGCTTGCCGGTCTGGCCAATTCCAGTATGGCATTCACACCGGTAACGCCGTTTTCGAAGACGGCTTTGCAAGCTTCCCGAATGAAGCCAATGCTGATTTCAGGGCAGTTCACGAACCCGGCTAGACCACCGGGAACCGGTTGTCCTTTTTTCTCCAGCGTCACACCGTTTTTCGCGCCGAAGAATTTCGCGAATCCGCCTTCGGCTTCGTTGGGTTCGGAGTAGCCACCCTGCAGGACCGTAGGATTGACGATCGGCACTTTCTTGCTACCGAGCGTGACTGTCCCGCCTGTGGTTGTCGAGTGGAGGCACCTGAATACTCCAGCGGTGGTCCACGGACATTGCTGGAAATTCACGTAGTCGCCCGTTAGTTTCGCCGAAGCGCTACCGGCGAACGCAAGGGTAAGCAGTGCCGCGGACAATAGCGCCGTGCACACCACCCCCATGATGTTTCGTTGCTTTCGCATTCTTTTGTTACTCCTTCTAGTTTTTACTAGTTATTTTCGTTGTTAAAATTAACCGCGCCGGCAGGTGACTCATATATCGCGTTGATTAGAATCGCGGTGTTGAGGCCTTTCGCCGAAGGCAGTCCGGCTTGCAAGTTGATAATGGGGTCGAGCGAGAGAGCTGAGGATTCCCGCACAGCCTTGCGCTTCGGGGGCAGACCAGGAATTGTCCACAAGTACGCTTTCATCAAGCTTGACAATTTCACCTTCTTCAAAGAATTCGACCGTGCCCGTTTTACCACTGATTGGTTTGTTGGGCCCGGGTGGACTAGTTACCCCCGAAGTTAGTTCCCAAATGATCGGGTCGCTGCTCGAGCCCACATAACAGTTACTGCCAAGGAACGGATTTTCGAGACGAGCCTTGAGCGGAAGTTTCAGCGTAACCCCTTCGCCGAGAGCCAGGTTGAGCTCGCTGATCCTTATGTCGCTTGCGGGTTTCGCCAGTTCCAAGGTGGTATTGACACCGGTCAGGCCATTTTCGAGAAAGAATTTCAGTGCCGCTTTAACCAGTGGCGGAGATCCTTCGGGGGGGACTAGGCCAAGTAGCCCGCCTGGAACAGGTTGGGGAGATTTCGAAAGCGTTTCGCCATTCGTCGCTGCAATGAATTTCGCAAATCCCCCTTCGGCTTCGTTGGGCGCCGAATAGCCACCCTGCAGGACGACCGGATTGACTATCGGCACTTTCTTGCTGCCAAGGACAGCTTCACCGCCAGATGTGAGCGAGTAGGCGCACCGAAAAGCTTCAGCATCTGTCCAGGGACACTGCTGGAACTTCGTGAATTCGCCCGTCAGTTTCGCCGAGGCACCGCTAGCGAGCGCAAGGGTGGCTAGCACCCCTACCAGCACCGCCGTGAAGCCCACAGCCGTTCGATTCCGCAGCTGTCGCATATCCCGCTCCTAACTTGAGGACCTGAGCCAATGGCAAGGAGGAGTTGCCGTGCGAAGCATCCCCCCCAATCGCCAGTAGCATCTCGCCCAAAAGCAAAGCGGTCAAGTTTTTTGCCGCAATGTTTTCCAACTCCTCGACAGATCGACGAGGGGCCGCCGGAGCCCCGCGCCCCATCAAATCCACTTTCCGCACCCCTGCCGTCCGATAAGTGTCAGTTCTTCGTACTCCCTCGTTTCTACTCCCTGTCACTTCTCACCTTACTGCTCGGTTTCCCAGTTGCGACCCGGTTGACCCGGGACCGCTCGAGCGGTCCCGGGTCGTTGGGTCAGTGCTGTGTTGCTTGGTGCTGGTGCTTCTATGTGGTTTAAATGTCGAAGGGGCTAGCAGATTCCAAAGGCTGCACCTGTTAATCCGGCAGGGCCGGTGATTTGTATTTGTAGCGAAGCATCCAATACCGCTGGATGCCCACCGAAGAGAAGTTCGTCACCTAATAAGGCCTGGTTTGCATACGGGATGATTAACTGCGGATTGTTAAGCCCAGCAAGCACTTTCAGGGCAAGCGTGCCTCTCACTACAAAGGCTCCGGTAGACGGGCAGAATTTACCGGTTTCATTTTCAATTATAACCGTAGTGAAAGGAGCTGTAGGTTCTTTTGAAATATCTAAAGGCTCAGCTAACATAAACGGCTCTTCATTGTGCGCCGCACTAGCTAACATAGCTAAGAGCTTGGCTCTGACTGTAATCGTTTTGCCTTCGCCGATTTTGCAGGCTCCAAAAGCAGCTAAAGCCGCTGTTAGGGTAGTGCAGCCTAAGAATTTAATTTTGGCATGTGCGGTTCCTGCGGTGTGAGGGGGGCCAGCGTTTAATTTAGTGGTCACCACCCCTTCTTCAACGTCGGTTGCTGTGCATAAGATCGCCATATTCAATTTTGCGATTAAGAGAGCTAGGAATCCACCCTCGTGGTTTCCCGTGAGGGTAGTTCCAACGGCAAGCTCTCCGCCTGCATCTAAGTACTTCCCAGCTAACTGGCCCTGGGCGGCTCCAGCGGCGAACGCCATGAAGCCGAGCACAGCCAGGAAGGACAGGCCGAGGGCCCGGAGTCCTTTCTTCGTGTTACTCATGTTGTTTGTTCCTCTCATTCGAGTTACGGTTAGTAAGAATCGAAATACTCAAGATACCCAATCTCTCGCATCGATGAAGCGTGGTCAAGTTTTTTGGATAGGTTTTTTATTTCGGTGAGCGGTCTTGCCCAGGCACGCTCGCTGCAGAAGCTCGTCCTTGCCACTTGATTCCTCATAAGCCGAACCCGGGACCGCTCGAGGCGGTCCCGGGTCGGTTGGGTAGGTGCTGTGCTGCTTGGTACTGGTGCTTAAGGTGCTCCTAGATGCTGAGGGTTAGCAGACTCCGAAGGGAGCTTTGATTAATCCTGCTTCTGGACCTGTCAGTTCCACTAGTGCCGAACCATCCAGCGTCGCTGGATGCCCGTTGAACAAGAGTCCGTCACCTAATAAGGCCTGGTTCGCATACGGGATGACTAACTGCGGATTTTTGAGCCCAGCAAGCACTTTCAAGGCAAGCGTACCTGTCACTGCATAGTCTCCAGAAACCGAGCAGAATTTGCCGGTTTCATTTTGGATTAAAACTAAGGCCAATTGTTTTAAATCTAACGCAGCAGCTAATACGAATGGTTCTTCACCATGCGCCGCACTAGCTAACATTGCAAAGACCTTTACTTTGGCTGTAATTGTTTTTCCTTCGCCGACTTTGCAGGCTCCCAGAGGAACTAAGGCGGCTGTATCGACAGTGCAGTTTAAGAATAAAAGTTTGACATGGGCGGTTCCGGGTGTGTGGGGAGGGCCAGCGACTAATTTGGCGGTAACTTTCCCTTCTTCAAAGTCGGTTGCTGTGCATAAAATTGCGATATTAAATGCTGGGACTAAGAGAGAACCTGTTGCATTATCCTGCGCTCCCGTGAAGGTAGTTCCAACCGCAAGCTCTCCACCTGCATCTAAGAACTTCCCAGCTAACTGCCCCTGAGCCCCCGCAGCCCCAAACGCCATCAACCCAGCCACGGCCAGAAAGCTCAGCCCCAGACTCCTGAGCCCTTTCCTTGCATAGCCCATCTCCAACTCCTCTCACTGGTAGTCACGGTTTGCGCTGAGCCGTTGGGGCTCTATGCGCACCAGTGAGCATCCCTCCCACTCCGGGCGAGGTCAACTTCTATTTGGATCGGTTTTCTATCCTGGCTCTAGGCTCAGCGACGATAGGTCGCTGCGAGCAGGCCGACGTTGCCGGCCTGGGCGAGGATCTGCTCGCGCAGGGCGGCGGGATCAAAGCCGCGCTTTGGCGCCAGTGGCCTGGGGATCGCATAGAGCGAGAAGAGGAAGGTTTCGGGCTTGCCCTGTGGGGGGCAGATCGAGTAGCCGTTTTGACCGAAGCTGTTTTTGCCTGTGATCGCTCCTGCCGGCAGCTTGCCTTCCTCGATTTCTCCTAGCTTCGGGTCAAGGCCGGCAACTGCCCAGTCAAAGAAGAGGGCTTCGTCTACCGGTTCCATCCCCATCGCGAAGAGGATCAGTTCCCCCGCATCGGCTGGGACACCTTGCCATTTGAGCGAGGGCCAGGTGTCTTTGCCATCGCAGGTGTAGGGGGCGGGAAGGGCGGGGGTGCCTTCGGCTGAGGCTGTCAGGGCTGGGATCGACAAGAAGATGTTGGCCACCGTCGCTTGGGCGCGTTCGGCGGGAGTAGGCCCTGGTTCGGGTGCGCCTTCGGGAAGCACGATCGGCGGGGCCTTCTTGCCCTTGCCTTGGCCCTTGGGGTTGGCAGGGGCCTGGGGTGCTTTGCCGCTGGTTCCCTTGGCCGCACTGCCTTGGCCTTGGCCAGATGAGGATTTGGTGGGTGCGGTGGTCTCGGTTTGCGCTTCGGTGCTTTGCGCGCTCGCCGACGTCGACCCAGAGTCATCTGAGCCCCCGCAGCCTGCGAGCAGGGCCGCGGCCGCGAGCGCAGTTGCGCTCGCGGCCTTGGCCTTTGCCCAAGGCGCTATGAGACGCTTAGCGCCTGTTCTCTCTTCCACTGGAATGCTTCGGTTGGGAAGACGCCGTTCCATTCAATTTCGCTGCCCAGGGCCGTCAGTTTGGTCCCTGTCGCCGTGAAGCTGGCTTTATTGAAGGTGGCTGTTTCGGTTACGTTTGAGATCAGGCCTCCGGCTGTGCCTTTGACCGATACCAGGAGCCCGCTTACCGAACACAGTTCCCCGCTGTAGACGATGCCTACTTTGACCCCTTCGACGATGATGTAGGGGTTGGAGCTCACTGTTTTCAAGTTCGAGGGCCAGGGCAGGCTTTCTGCGCCGATCGTTTTGACCGTGCAGTATTTGCTCGTGGTGGTGCAGTTATAGAGCGGTAGTTCGGTGACTTCCCCTTTGCCGGTCCCAGCGCTGTTTGAGATCGACAGTTTGTAGAGGAAATTTTCGCATTTAGTTGTCAGACCCGGGATCGTCATGCTGCTGTCGATCGCCGCGCCCAGGATCACTTCTGAGCCGGTTAGTTCGGTGCCGTTGAACCTCCAGGCAGGGGCAGCGCTGGCGCTGGCGGAAAAGACCGCGCTGAGCGCCAGGGCTGCAAACACGCCCCGCAGGAAGATGGTTGCTTTGCGATTCATTTTCTTCATCTCCTTTTCTTAGGGTCGTGTTTAGGGGTTGGATTCGTCGTTGAATTTCACCGCGCCAGCCGGCGACTGGTAGATCTGGTTGACCAGCTTGGCGGTGTTTTTGCCAGCTGCCGCGGGCAGCCCGACCTGTGCGTTGATGATCGGGTTGACGAGGAAGCTGAGGATCCCTCCGCAGCCGGTCGCCGTCGGTGCCGACCAGGCGTTGTCGACGATTTCTGAGTTTTTGAGCTTCAGGATCGCCCCTTCATCGAGGAACTCGACTTCGCCGGTTTTACCCGTGATCGGTTTGTTGGGCAAGGGCGGTGAGGTCACTCCTGAGGTCAGTTCCCAATTGATCGGCGTGGTGGAAGAGCCGACGTAGCAGGATTTGCCCAGGAAGGGGTTTTCCAGTTTGATCTTGACTGGCAGTTTCATCGCGACTTTTTCGCCGAATGCCAGGTTCTGCTCGTGGATGCGGATGTCGGTCGCCGGCTTTGCCAGTTCAAGCGTCGAGGAGACGCCGGTCAGCCCGTTTTCGAAGAAGAAGGCTGAGAGCAATTTGACCAGCGTTGGTGATTTTTCAGGCGGGACGATGCCAAGCAGACCGCCAGGGACGTTCTGTGAGGCTTTGGAGAGCGTCACGCCGTTTTTGGCGGCGAAGAATTTCGCAAAGCCGCCTTCGGCTTCGTTGGGTGCTGTGTAGCCGCCTTGCAGGACCACTTCTTTTTCGACTTTGACCGTCTTGTTGCCAAGGACGATTTCTCCGCCTGTGGTGGTGGCCACGAGGCAGCGGAAGACCCCGGCGGTGGTCCAGGGACACTGCTGGAACCTGGTGTAATCACCCGTTAGTTTCGCCTGCGCAATGCCGGCGAGGGCGAGGGAGAGAAGCGCTGCGGCAACGAATGCCGTGGCGGCCCTCCCCCCTGTGTTTCGCTTCTGTCGCATGACTGGATTTGCTCCTTTGTGGCTTCGATTGACTGGATATCGACTGCTCGCAAAGCTTTGGTGCTATGGGGGATCGTCGATCTCGGGCCTAGCGCCCTTTGCTTTTACCTTTCCCTTTCCCTTTCCCCGACTTCTTGGAGCAGTCGTTTTTCATCGGGGCCTTGAAGTCATGGGTCTTGCCGTTGTGGGCGTCTAGCTTCACCCTCACGTAGCTGCGCTTGGCGCAGAGGTTGGTCGAGTTGACCAAAAGGCCCTTGCGCCCGCCGCGCATTTCCAGGCGGAAGCTGCTCACCGGGGCATCGGGGGCGTTTTCGACGGTGGCGCGGATGCGGCCTTTGATCGAGTCGATCCGGGTGACCAAGACGACGTCCACCTGTCCGTGCAGGGCGGCGACCACGTCGGGTAGTTCGTGGCTTGAGGAGCGCATGTAGACGGGGCCTTCTAGGGGTTTGTCTAGCAGCGGCGTCTTTGCTTTGGCAAAGCCGTAGACCGATCTGGCTGGGCATTTGTCGGCGGCGAACTGCACGCGGGTGCAGACGGTGCCGATATGGGCCTGTTCGAGGAAAGCAGATGCGGGCAGGGCGACGGCGGCACGCTCGACGTTTGCCTGGCCTGCCTTGAAGCTGCCAGTGACAGTCAGCGCCGGGAAGCCGGTGCGCTTGGTCGGGCCTTTGAGCTTGAAGTCGAGCTTGGGCTTGAAGCCCAGGTCGCGACAGCCGCCGACCTGGAAGGGGCTGGTCAGCGCCGCGGTCTGGCCGAAGATGGAGGTGACGTTGGCGCTCGCCGTCTTTGGATCGCAAGAGGTCGGGTTGAGGGTGAACTGGGGGCGGCCCATCTTGACCGCGGCTGAGCGCACGTCGAGCGGTATGCCCTCGAGGATCGTCGGCAGGGGATCGGAGACGGCGCGGACGATCGCTGTTTCGGGGTTGAGGTAGGCGGCAGCCCTAACCACGACGGTGCCGAGGTCAAAGGGCCCGGCGATCGCCGGGGTGATCACGGCGAAGCTGAGCGGAGCGCCCTTGTAGGGGCCGGCTAGGTAGATGCGACCGGATGTGTGCAGGGGTAGGGGGCCGGCACCGGCGCCGACGTCGACGCTGCCGACTTCAGAGGCCGCCGGGCAAGAGGGGCTTGCCTGCTCGAGCGCCCCTTCGTTGGGATGGCTACGGGCCTGGGCCTGGGCGATCTGGGCCTCGGAGCAGTAGGGGATGCCGGCGAGCTTTGCGGTCAGGCCGCCGGGCAGGGTCGCTTCAAAGCCGGAGAGGTTCTGGGAGCCGTCCTCGCGGGTGAGCCGCATCAGGAAGGGGCTATAGGAGGCGGCTTGGGGGGTGATCGTGCTGGCGCTGAAGCCCGGCTGGTGGGGAGCGGCGGGGGCTGAGGCCGGGCAAGGGCCGCCACCGGGGGCGGCGGTCAGGGAGAAGGAGTCGGTGGCGGTGGCTTTGTCGGCTTGAGGTGCTGACCAGGGGGTGAGCTCCGCGCTCGCTGAGTAGGGGGCGCAGGCCGCTGGGGTGCGCAGCGAGGCGCGCGGGCCATTGAAGAACTTCAGCTCGGCGTCTTGGAGGGGAAGCTCTGGGCTTTCGATCAGGGTGCCGCGCAGCTGACCGGTTACGGGATCCGCGTGGATCTGGGAGGCGAGCTTGACCACGGTCCCCGACTGGGCGTCCTCGATGTCGAAGTAGATCCCAAGCAGAGAGCCGAAGGGGTTTTGGAAGGGCTCGGCGAGGTAGAGGGAGCCCTCCAGTACCCGCGGGATCGCGTTTTCTTCGGCGTCGTATTGGACTTTGGCCTTCGTTTCGTCGGTCTGGGCAAGCAGCGGCGTGCTCACTTTGAGCGTGCCGACCTTGGCCGAGTCAGGACAGCTGGCGGGATCCTTTGAGAAGCGCGGCGGGCTCTGTCCGACCGCTGTCCTTAGGCCGATCTGGGCCGGGGTGCAGACTCCCTGGCCCTGGGCGGCAGAGGGATTGACCACCAGGCCCTCGGGCAAGGTCAAGACGGTGTCTTTGAGGTTTGCGGTGGAGCGGCCCCCCAGCTTCATTTCCTGGGGCTGGTGCAGGTTGAATTCAAGGCCGGAGGGGCTGTCGGTGAGGTTGGTGGTCGGCTTGGTTTCGATTTTCGGTTTGAACTGCAGTTCGTTGCAGCCGCCGACCGTCACCGGGGCGCCCTCCAGGGAGGCGCTTTGGTAGGTGGCTTCCTTGGTCTCGTTTGGTTTCTCCCAGGATTTGGCCCGGGCTTTGAAGGTGAGCTGGGAGCCAGAGCAATCGCTTGGCATCGTCAGGAGGGCGGTTTTGGTCTGCGGGGTCGGGCAGGTGCCACCCTGGGACATGCATTTGCCCCGCACTTCGTCGTGGGCGGGGCTTGAGGGATCGCTCCATAGTTCTATGCGCGCTCCGAAGACCGGATTGAGGGAGCGGGCGAGGATGTCGGTGGCTCCGCCGGAGAGGCCGAAGTCCCCGTCGCTCCTGACACTGCCGATGAGGTGGGGGAAGATGCCGATCCCGATAGCATTGAAGCCCAGCGAAGCCGGCACTCCCGGTGGGGGCACCATGTTGAAGAGGGGGCTGGTGTGTGCTTCGAGCGTCGCCACCTGGGTGATCACCGAGACGGTGCCGATCTGGGAGGCCAGGGGGCAGCCGGGGTTACCTTCGGTGATCAGCTCCGCCTCGGTGCAGAGCGCAGGCGTGGCGGCGGGGTTGATCACCAGGCCGCGTGGCAGATCGGCGAAGGAGTCGCGCAGGTGCCCGGCGGCGACCAGCGCCCCGCTGCCTGGGCTTTCGGTGGGGAAGCCAAGGTTGACGGTGAGCTGGTAGGGGTGAGAGCCCGCCTGGGTGGCGGGGCTGCCGTCTGCTTCTGTCAGCGGCGCGCTGAAGGGGGGATCTGCGAGGAAGTCAAAGACCGGAGGGGTGGTGCTGACCTGCAGCGGGGTGGTGGTTTTGACTTCGACCGCGCCGCCGCCTTTGACGCTCGATTCGTCGGTCAGGGGCCCTTCGGGGGCGGTTACTTCAACGACTATCCGCAGTTCCAGTTGACGGCCTGGAGCGATCGGGCCGGCGCTGGTGCAGGTGATGGTCTGGGTGGTGATCGGATCGCAGGTTGGATCAGCCGCGGTTGAGTCGTCCTCGCGTGGGGCCGCCTCGATCGGTTTGATCCCCGCCGGCAGGGTGTTGGAGAACGTGATCGGGCCGGTGGCAGGGGCGCCGCCGATGTTGGTCGCGACCATCAGGATTTCGGCGTTTTTGCCGGGAAGGAAATGGGTCGGCATCGGAAACGTGATCAACTGCCAAACTGGAGCCGGGGTTTGGGCAGAAGCTTGTGGTGCAAGCCATGCTCCGAGACAGGCGAGGGCAAGTGCGATCTTTCCCAGCTTCATCGGCTTGCCCCCCCGTTCTTCTTGGCTGCTCGTTTGTGATGCTTTGCTTTCTTGCCTTTGCCTTTTTTGCTCTTGCCTTGCTTTTTGCCTTTTTTGGCGGCTTTGCGTTTCGGTTTGGGATCGGCGGGGCCGACGAAGGTGGCGGTGCCGCCAGTCTCAACTACCGGGGGATCGGGCGCTGGTCCCCTGCAGCCCGCTTCGCCTTCGCAGATCGGCTTCGGCGGTGGGAACTGAGCTGCAAGCCCCCCTCCCACTCTGGCGTCAAAGACGTCATAGAGCTGGTCTTGGTCTTGGCCGACCAGCCCGGCCGAGCGGGTGATTATGAAGGCATCATCACCGCTTGCCGAGGCATCGGCAAAGAAGGAGGTGTGGGGGCTGGTGCCGGTGGAGAGCAGGTAGAGGCAGCCGCCTGCCTGGACCGCTTTCTCACAAGAGCCGCTGCCTACCGCCTCCCACTGATAGACGTCCTTGCAGGTGGGGTAGGCGACTTGCGTGGAGCCTTCTTCTGGGCAGCCCGCCTCGCCGTTGACATCGCCGGCGACCAGGGCGTCGCTTGACTCGAAGAAGACCCGGTCCCCGTCGCTGGAGAGGTTGCGGCTCAGCGTGAAGGCGGGGGACTTCTCGGGCTTTACGAAGATGCCGATGTCACCCAGGCTCGGCGCATAGGCGCCAGGCGGCGCCCCAGTCGGGTTGCAGGAGACGCAGCCGATTTCCTCGCCAATCCGGTAGCGGTAGAGCTGGGGCTGGCCTTCGTTGTCATAGCCCGTCAATTTCTGGCGGGAGCTGAAGAGCAGCGTCTGGCCGTCGGGGGTGACGCGGGCTGTGCGTTCGACCACACCACCGTGTGGTTGCCAATTGGTCGCGTCGCCTCTGCCGCCGCTAGCGTCAAGCCGGGCGATGAAGCTGATCGGCATCCCCTCCCGCCACAGGTAGAGGCTGCACTGGCCTTTTGCGTTGAGGAAGCCGGCAGAGACCGAAGCTTCGCAGGCCCCCGGCAGCGCCGGCCCCGCTCCGTCCAGATCGCCGTTGGCGGCGAAGTAGATATGGGTGGCGTCTGATGAGGCGCCGAGCACTCCCTGCACGTCGGCGCCGTTTTTGTTGGTCGCGTCGGGGGAAAGGTCGGTGAGCGTTTCCGCTCCTGCGTCATAGCGGTAGAGGTCATTGCCGGGGTGGGTGAGGGTTTCCTGGTTTGCCGACCAGAAGAGGTGGGTGGCGTTGAGCGCCAGGCCCTCTGGTTTTTCGGCGTCTTTGATGAATTCGGGTTCGATGCTCGAGAAGTCGAGCAGGGCGCGGCCGATCGCGTTTTTGCCCTTGTTGGCCCAGTAGACGTGGGTGGCGTCTAGGGCGATGCCGCGTACTTCAACTCCGGCGTCGATCAATTTCTCGCTGGCTTCGTTGCTGTCAAGCTCACGCGAGGCAACGATGCCTTCGTTGGCGGCGTTGTTCATAGCCCAATAGACTCGCGCTGGGCTCAGCGCCACTCCTTTTGGCCTTCTTTTCTGCAGCCCGGAGTCCACCGGGATGAAGCCCTGTTCAGGTTTCTCCCCGTCAATCTCCGCCCGCCCGATCGTCTTGGTCTCGACTTTTTCGCCCACGGCCAATCCGTCTTCCCCCGCATTGGCCCAGAAGATGTGGGTGGCGTTGACCGCCACTCCCTGTGGGTTGTGGGCGCCTGGGATGAAGTCCATCTCGACGCTGAGCGGATCGCCGTCGAGGTCAGCCCTTGCGATCGTCCCTTTGCCGTCTTTGCCGTTGACGGCATTGGTCCAGTAGATGTGTTCTGAGTCGACGGTCACGTATTGCGGGTTTGCCTCGGAGTCGACGCCGGGTTCGACTTCTTTGATCTGCGGGACTTCGATGAAGTTGGGTTCTTTGTTGTCGCCGTCGATCTCTGCTCGCCCAATCGTCTCTTCCACTGGATCTGCCCAGTAGAGGTGTTCTGAGTCGACCGCCACCCCGAAGGCAGAGGCGGGCAGGAAGCCGAGGTCGACCGGAGCGCCGTCGATCTCGGCCTGCGCGATCCCAGCCGGTTCGGCTTCAGGCCCGGTGTTGGCGTCGTCGGTCAGCTCCTCGGTGGAGGTGAAGAGGGCCTTTGAGCCATCGGCGCTGGCGATCTGGAAGGCAGCGGGTTTGGTCCCCAAGGGATCCGGGATCGTCCGTTTGGAGGCAGAGAGGTGCAGGGTGCAGGCTTTGGCGAGGTCGGTGCATTTGCCTTCGCCGTTGGTCGGGCTCTGTTCTTTGGTCGGGTTGCGACGCAAATAAAGCTGCCCTGTGCCGGCGGCGGTGAAGAAGACGTGGTCTGCGCTGGTGGAGATCGCGCGCTGGTCTTGGACGTAGTAGGCAGCGCCAGCGCCTCCTTTGCCGAGGGCTTTGGAGAGAGGTTCGCCAGTGATCCAGTCATAGGGCCCGACGAAGGCACCCTCTGGGGGGGAGTTGCCGTCGTTGAGGGTGCTGATCAGGCTGAGATCTTTGGTTGCGCGCTCCCAGAGGTAGACGTTGGATTTGCCCTCGATCGCTTTGGGCAGAAGTTTGGTTGTGGTTTCGAAGACGACCATCGAGCCATCGGGGCTCGCGCCGGCGAAGCTGAGCTGGTCTTTCAGCCCCGAGCCATAGGGGACGACTTCGTCGAGGGAGGCATCAGCGCTCGAGCGAGCCAGCAAGGCAAAGCCCTGGGGCCCGGCGATGAAGCTCGCGAGCGAGTAGACCTCAGAGAAGTCCGGCGTCCAGCCTTTGACGTTGATCTTGGAGGCGACGGTGGCCGCTGGCATCAGCCCCTGCGTTGACCAGTTGTCTGCACCGCGGCTGGAGAGGTAGGGGGGTATCTCCTGGGCTCCTTCGGCGCCGGGCATGCCCGAGAGGGAGAGGTAGGAGATCGCATCGCCTGTGATCGAGGCCCTGACCCAGGCGACGGAGCCGCGAACGTCGCCGGCGTTCTTGTTGACCGGGCTGGCCTGCTCATAGGCGCGGCCATCGGGCAGCCCTTCGAGGAGGGCTGTGTGGGTGGTGAAGCTGTGATCTGTGCCGGTGGTGGTGCCATCGCCGTTTTTAGCGATGACGCGGAAGAAGTAGGTGGTCTGTGGGGTGAGGCCTTCGAGCTGGACTTTGACGAGGACCGGGTCTGGTCCTTTGGGGACCTGGCCATCCGGGACCGGGACTTTGGTGCAGGGGTTTGCAGAGCACGGAGCGCTGCCCCACTCAAAGCGATAGAGGGAGGCTTTTTCTTCTGGGTCGACTTGCGCTTCGAGCGTCGCTTTCTCGGGGCCTACCCCCGAGAAAGCGACGTTGGTGATGGTTGGCGGGACCGCTGCTGCGATCGCCGCCAGGAAGGCCATCAAGGCAATGATGAGCGCGGCAACGAGCAGGGCCTTGAGCACCACACGGCGCTTGCGCCGTGTGGTGCTCTCAGGACCGTTGCCGTTGGAGCTCTGCTTCATGGAGCGGGGCACTCGAACGGATCGCCGACCACTGAGCTGCAACCGGTAACTGCCCAGCTACCGCTGGCGGTGGCCTCTTCGCCTGCAAGGCCACTGAAGTCGAACACGACAACAGAGCCCGATCTTCCCGATGCCAGTCCTCCAGCTGTTGGTTTACCGAGGCTGAACAGAGGAGAGATGTGGCTGAACGTCGCGTTGACCGGTCCGCTGAAGAAGGGGTTGAAGTAGACGCAGAGCTCGCCCGGATCAGCCGTCGGGTTGATGAAGCCTTCTTCGAGAGGGCCACAGACGTCTTCGAATTCTGCGATGGCTGCGGTTTCTCCTTCGGCGGGTTGATAGTGGGCGTGCTCTACGGTCAGCGGTTTGTCAACAGGCAGGGTGAATGAGATCGGTGCCAGCATCGTGGGGGTTGCATCGCTGCCGGTGAGGGCCCAGCCGCCGGTCTGGGTGGCGCCTGGGGGCAAGACCCCGCCTGCGGTCCAGGGGGAGCCTTCCTCGCCGCTGCAGACTTCAACTTCGGAGCCGCCGCCTTCCTCTTCGACTATCGCTCCGCCGCGTTCATTGCACACGGCTTCTTCGGTCGGGACGACTTTGACTTTGACGCTTTTGCCGTTTACACCGTTGGTGCCGTTGGTGCCGTTGGTCCCATCTTTACCCGCTGGGCCGGTGGCGCCTGGTGCACCGGTGTCGCCCTTGGCGCCGGCTGGACCTGGAGGACCTGGTTTGCCGGGTTTACCTGGCTTGCCCTGCTTGCCACGCGGCCCTTTGGCTGAGGCGGTGGCGTCGCCGCCGCCGGAGTTGTTGGCGGCATAGGCGCCGCCCAGCATCGCGAAGACGAGCGCGATCACCGCGATCACGCCCGGAATGCCGAAGTGGTTGGTCAGCTTTTGAAACATCGGTCAAAACCCCTTTCGATTGGCAGGTCGATCTTCTGACGTAGGGGTCTCACCGATTCCCCCTCCCTGTCCCTGGAACCCCCTGCGGTTCGATAAGTATCAGTTTCTTCGTACTCTCCTGTTTTTATTCCTCTGTTACTTCTGTGCTCATTACCTTACTGCTTGATTTCCCATTTGCTACCCGGTTGACCCGGGACCACCCTGAAAGGCGGTCCCGGGTCGGTCGGGTTGTGATGCGTGTTGCTTTGGTGCTTGTGCTGCTTAAGGTGCTCCTAGATACTGAGGGTTAGCAGACTCCGAAGGCGGCTTTTGCTAAGCCTACGGGGCCCAGGATTTCTACTTCTGCTTCAGCATCCAGCACCGCTGGATTTTCACCGAGGAGGAGTAAGTCGTCACCTAATAACGTCTGGATCGGATACGGGATGAGTAACTGCGGATTTTTTAGCCCAGCAAGTGGCTTCAGGGCAAGCGAACCTTTCGCTTCATAGTCTCCAGAAACCGAGCAGAATTTTTCTTTTTCATTTTCGAGTAAGACTAAGGCGAATCTTTTTCCATCTAAAGCCTCAGCTAATATGAATGGTTCATTCGCATGAGCAGCCCCAGCTAATCTAGCTAAGAACTTGACTTTGGCTGTAATTGTTTTGCCTTCGCCGACTTTGCAAGCTCCCAGAAGAGTTTTTAAGTCGGCTGTATCGACGCTGCATTCTAAGAATTTAATTGTGGCATGTGCGGTGCCGCCGACTTCTCCCGTTTTTTTAGCAGTAACTTCCGCTTCTGTAATGTGGGCTGTTACGCATAAAATTGCAATATTCAGTTTCGCGACTAAGAGAGAACCTACTTTCTCTTGTTTTCCCGTGAAAGTGGTTCCAACGGCGAGCTCTCCGCCTGCGTCTAAGAACATCCCAGCTGACTGACCCTGGGCGCCCGCAGCGGCGAACGCCATGAAGCCGAGCACGGCCAGGAAGGACAGGCTTAGGGCCCGGAGTCCCTTCTTTGTGTGACTCATGTTTGTTGTTCCTCTCATTCGAGTTACGGTTAGCGGGCATTGAAGGACCCGCGGGCCAAATCTCTCGCACCGATAGAGCGCGGTCAAGTTTTTTTTGGATAGGTTTTTTATTTCGGTAGGCAGTCCTGCCCAGGCGCGCTCGATGCAGGAGCTCGTCCCTGCCTTTGATCCTGATAGGCCCGGACCCGGGACCACTCGAGGCGGTCCCGGGTCGGTTGGGTTCGTGCTTGCCTGGTGCTTGTGCTTCTAAGCTGCTCTTAGCTGCTTAGCTAATGTCGAGGGTTAGCAAACTCCCCAAAGAGCTCCTGCTAACGCTCCGGGACCGGTAATTTCTATTATGTACGAAGCATCCAGCGTCGCTGGCTGCCCGATGAAGAAGAGTCCGGAATCATTTAATAAGGCCTGATTTGTATACGGAATGACTAATTGCGGATTTGCATGCCCGGCAAGCACTTTCAGGGCAAGCGTACCTGTCACTTCATAGGTTCCAGTAACCGCGCAGAATTTGCCGGTTTCGTTTTCAATTTTGATTGTGGCGAAAGATGCTTTTCCTTTTCCTTCTTCTGTTTCTTCTAACCCCTCGGCTAATATGAACGGCACGTTATGGCCCACTGCAGATTGTTTAGCTAAGAGCTTGACTTTGGCTGTGATCGTTTTGCCTCCTCCAACTTTGCAGGCCCCCAAAGCAGCTAAAGCGGCTGAATCGACAGTGCAGGTTAAGAATTTAATTGTGGCATGAGCGGTTCCGGGGGTGTGTGGGGGCCGGCGACTAATTTTGCGGTAACTTTCCCTTCTTCAACGTCGGCTGATGTGCATAAGATCGCTATGTTCAGCGTCGGAACTAAGAGAGAACCTGTACCCTCTTGTTTTCCCGTGAAGGTAGTTCCAACGGCAAGCTCTTTTGCTCCTCCATCTAAATCTAAGAACTTTCCAGCTAAGTCCTGCCCCTGCGCCCCCACGGCGCCAAGCGCCATCAACCCCAGTACGACCAGGAAGCACAGGCCCAGCGCTCTAGGTCCATTCTTCGCACTTCTCATCTCCAACTCCTCTCACTGGTAGTCACGGTTCGCGCTGAGCCCGTTCGGACTCTGTGCGCACCAGTGAGCATCCCTCTCACTGTGGGCGGGGTCAACTTCTATTTAGATGGGTTTTCTATCCCGGCATAGAGCGAGAAGAGGAAGGTTTCAGGCTTGCCCTGTGGCGGGCAGAGCAGGGCCAAGGCGCTATGAGACGCTTAGCGCCTGTTCTCTCTTCCACTGGAATGCTTCGGTTGGGAAGACGCCGTTCCATTCAATTTCGCTGCCCAGGGCCGTCAATTTGGTCCCTGTCGCCGTAAAGCTGGCTTTATTGAAGGTGGCTGTTTCGGTTACGTTTGAGATCAGGCCTCCGGCTGTGCCTTTGACCGATACCAGGAGCCCGCTTACCGAACACAGTTCACCGCTGTAGACGATGCCTACTTTGACCCCTTCGACGATTATGTAGGGGTTGGAGCTCACTGTTTTCAGGTTCGAGGGCCATGCTGCTGTCGATCGCCGCGCCCAGGATCACTTCTGAGCCGGTCAGTTCGGTGCCGTTGAACTTCCAGGCAGGGGCAGCGCTGGCGCTGGCGGGCAGACGAGGCCGGCTGCGGGGACACCTAGTTGGGAAACTTCAAAGAGGGGCTCAGGACGTCCCATGCTCCTCTTTCACAGCGGCAGATGCTGTTATCAATGTCGGCATTCTAGGTTGTGCTGGCATACCGCAAGGGACCTGGGGAGACGGCTGTCTAGTTTGGTCCAGCTTCAATTGTTTGGGCGACTTCGTCGACTCCGATGCAAACATCCCTAGATCCAACCCCGAGCCCTCTGTACCGGGAAAGACCCCTCGAAAGGGTTGCCAACCCCTGCGTGAAGGTGGCGGAGGCATACGCATAGCGAAAGCCGTGGAACTCTCGGAAGTTTCGTCAGTGACCGTTGCGGAAGTCCCGAAGGTTGCGAAGCAGGCCCAGGACCGCATGACCGATGACGATCAAGAGGAGCATGATCCCGAAGATCGCCATCGCGTGGACGTAGTAGTCAGGGGTCTGTCCGATGGCATTGACGCCAACCGCGGTTATCGAAAGACGAACAACTTTCATTTCGACTCCTTGTGGATTTGGAGCCGACCCACACCGCGACCGCTGTGAACGGAAGGCGAGCCCGAAGGACGAGTAACCCCTTGCAAAGGGGTGCTGAAGCGAGCGCGGAGCGGGGTATAATTCAACGGGCGAGACAAATGGAGTCCAAATTGAGAGTCCCCTTGTCGACACGCAGCGGGTGGGCATGAATCAGGACAAAATCTGATTCATCGCTAGAGAGCCCTACTGTCCTGTCCAGGCCAAACTACGTGGACCGGCCATGACCGCCATGACGACGAGGACCGCGATCGCAAGGCCGAGGCTCCTCAGTCCTTACTTTTATCTATTTCTTTCCTCTCTCTTATGGTTACGGTTTCTGTTAGACAGTCAAGCTTTTTGCGGAGAAGTTTTCTATATCTTCCATGAGTGCACCACAGGCCCAAGAACTAAAGGACGCACCTGAGTCAACCAGCCCCGTGCTGCGGCGCCAGTTAGGTCGGCAGGTCGTGCCCTTCGCCACCGGGATGCCGCTGGTGGTCAGGAAACTGACCGCGTCCCCGCTTACCGAGGCCCTGACCGAGGCCGCCATGCCCCGGGTATCGACGCCGTTCTTCTCGATCGGGCTTGCCTGCTCAAAGGCGCGGCAGTCGGGCAGCTTGGCGCTCGAGTCAAGGAGGGCTTTCATCCGGGTTTCGAGCCGGATCGCATCGTTGGGTCAAGGAGAAAAGGGAATGGCGGCGGGAGGGTGCCGCCCGCGGTCCAGGGGGAACCTTCTTCGCCGGTGCAGATTTCGGTAGCGGAGGGTTCGTTGGCTTCCTCTCCGAAAATCGCGCCGCCGCGTTCTTCGTATTCGGGTTCTTTGTGGGACCTGGGTGGGATGATGCTCTTGCCGGGGGCTCCATCGGGGCCGTTTTCACCGGTGGCGCCTGCTGGACCGGCGGGGCCTTGCTTACTGGGCTTGCCTCGTTTGTCCCGGGAGTATTTGGCTGAGGCCGTGGCGCCTACGCTGTCTCCTGAGCTGTTTGGCGGCGTAGGCGCCCCCCAACATGGCGAAGACCAGGGCGATCACGGCGATGACCCCTGGAATCCCGAAGTGAGTACTTAGCTTGGAGAACATCTTCCGGTTTTTCAGTTATTGCTTATCTCTTCTTTCCTCTCTTTGTTAGTTACGGTTTCTGCAAACTCGAGTTTTGGCGAAAAGTTTCTAGATCTCCTATGAGTGCGCCACAGGCCCAAGAATTAAGAATTTCCCAGTTCCTGTCCCTGAGCTCCCGCAGGACCAAACGCCATCAACCCGAGCACGGTCAAAAAGGCAAGCCCGGAGCTCTGAGCCCACTCTAGGCGCCTCTCATCTCCAACTCCTCTCACTGGTAGTCACGGTTTGCGCTGAGCCGTTGGGGCTCTATGCGCACCAGTGAGCATCCCTCCCACTCCGGGCGAGGTCAACTTCTATTTGGATCGGTTTTCTATCCTGGCTCTAGGCTCAGCGACGATAGGTCGCTGCGAGCAGGCCGACGTTGCCGGCCTGGGCGAGGATCTGCTCGCGCAGGGCGGCGGGATCAAAGCCGCGCTTTGGCGCCAGTGGCCTGGGGATCGCATAGAGCGAGAAGAGGAAGGTTTCGGGCTTGCCCTGTGGGGGGCAGATCGAGTAGCCGTTTTGACCGAAGCTGTTTTTGCCTGTGATCGCTCCTGCCGGCAGCTTGCCTTCCTCGATTTCTCCTAGCTTCGGGTCAAGGCCGGCAACTGCCCAGTCAAAGAAGAGGGCTTCGTCTACCGGTTCCATCCCCATCGCGAAGAGGATCAGTTCCCCCGCATCGGCTGGGACACCTTGCCATTTGAGCGAGGGCCAGGTGTCTTTGCCATCGCAGGTGTAGGGGGCGGGAAGGGCGGGGGTGCCTTCGGCTGAGGCTGTCAGGGCTGGGATCGACAAGAAGATGTTGGCCACCGTCGCTTGGGCGCGTTCGGCGGGAGTAGGCCCTGGTTCGGGTGCGCCTTCGGGAAGCACGATCGGCGGGGCCTTCTTGCCCTTGCCTTGGCCCTTGGGGTTGGCAGGGGCCTGGGGTGCTTTGCCGCTGGTTCCCTTGGCCGCACTGCCTTGGCCTTGGCCAGATGAGGATTTGGTGGGTGCGGTGGTCTCGGTTTGCGCTTCGGTGCTTTGCGCGCTCGCCGACGTCGACCCAGAGTCATCTGAGCCCCCGCAGCCTGCGAGCAGGGCCGCGGCCGCGAGCGCAGTTGCGCTCGCGGCCTTGGCCTTTGCCCAAGGCGCTATGAGACGCTTAGCGCCTGTTCTCTCTTCCACTGGAATGCTTCGGTTGGGAAGACGCCGTTCCATTCAATTTCGCTGCCCAGGGCCGTCAGTTTGGTCCCTGTCGCCGTGAAGCTGGCTTTATTGAAGGTGGCTGTTTCGGTTACGTTTGAGATCAGGCCTCCGGCTGTGCCTTTGACCGATACCAGGAGCCCGCTTACCGAACACAGTTCCCCGCTGTAGACGATGCCTACTTTGACCCCTTCGACGATGATGTAGGGGTTGGAGCTCACTGTTTTCAAGTTCGAGGGCCAGGGCAGGCTTTCTGCGCCGATCGTTTTGACCGTGCAGTATTTGCTCGTGGTGGTGCAGTTATAGAGCGGTAGTTCGGTGACTTCCCCTTTGCCGGTCCCAGCGCTGTTTGAGATCGACAGTTTGTAGAGGAAATTTTCGCATTTAGTTGTCAGACCCGGGATCGTCATGCTGCTGTCGATCGCCGCGCCCAGGATCACTTCTGAGCCGGTTAGTTCGGTGCCGTTGAACCTCCAGGCAGGGGCAGCGCTGGCGCTGGCGGAAAAGACCGCGCTGAGCGCCAGGGCTGCAAACACGCCCCGCAGGAAGATGGTTGCTTTGCGATTCATTTTCTTCATCTCCTTTTCTTAGGGTCGTGTTTAGGGGTTGGATTCGTCGTTGAATTTCACCGCGCCAGCCGGCGACTGGTAGATCTGGTTGACCAGCTTGGCGGTGTTTTTGCCAGCTGCCGCGGGCAGCCCGACCTGTGCGTTGATGATCGGGTTGACGAGGAAGCTGAGGATCCCTCCGCAGCCGGTCGCCGTCGGTGCCGACCAGGCGTTGTCGACGATTTCTGAGTTTTTGAGCTTCAGGATCGCCCCTTCATCGAGGAACTCGACTTCGCCGGTTTTACCCGTGATCGGTTTGTTGGGCAAGGGCGGTGAGGTCACTCCTGAGGTCAGTTCCCAATTGATCGGCGTGGTGGAAGAGCCGACGTAGCAGGATTTGCCCAGGAAGGGGTTTTCCAGTTTGATCTTGACTGGCAGTTTCATCGCGACTTTTTCGCCGAATGCCAGGTTCTGCTCGTGGATGCGGATGTCGGTCGCCGGCTTTGCCAGTTCAAGCGTCGAGGAGACGCCGGTCAGCCCGTTTTCGAAGAAGAAGGCTGAGAGCAATTTGACCAGCGTTGGTGATTTTTCAGGCGGGACGATGCCAAGCAGACCGCCAGGGACGTTCTGTGAGGCTTTGGAGAGCGTCACGCCGTTTTTGGCGGCGAAGAATTTCGCAAAGCCGCCTTCGGCTTCGTTGGGTGCTGTGTAGCCGCCTTGCAGGACCACTTCTTTTTCGACTTTGACCGTCTTGTTGCCAAGGACGATTTCTCCGCCTGTGGTGGTGGCCACGAGGCAGCGGAAGACCCCGGCGGTGGTCCAGGGACACTGCTGGAACCTGGTGTAATCACCCGTTAGTTTCGCCTGCGCAATGCCGGCGAGGGCGAGGGAGAGAAGCGCTGCGGCAACGAATGCCGTGGCGGCCCTCCCCCCTGTGTTTCGCTTCTGTCGCATGACTGGATTTGCTCCTTTGTGGCTTCGATTGACTGGATATCGACTGCTCGCAAAGCTTTGGTGCTATGGGGGATCGTCGATCTCGGGCCTAGCGCCCTTTGCTTTTACCTTTCCCTTTCCCTTTCCCCGACTTCTTGGAGCAGTCGTTTTTCATCGGTGCCTTGAAGTCGTGGGTCTTGCCGTTGTGGGCGTCGAGCTTCACCCTCACGTAGCTGCGCTTGGCGCAGAGGTTGGTCGAGTTGACCAAAAGGCCCTTGCGCCCGCCGCGCATTTCCAGGCGGAAGCTGCTCACCGGGGCATCGGGGGCGTTTTCGACGGTGGCGCGGATGCGGCCTTTGACCGAGTCGATCCGGGTGACCAAGACGACGTCCACCTGTCCGTGCAGGGCGGCGACCACGTCGGGTAGTTCGTGGCTTGAGGAGCGCATGTAGACGGGGCCTTCGAGCGGTTTGTCTAGCAGCGGCGTCTTTGCTTTGGCAAAGCCATAGACCGACCTGGCTGGGCATTTGTCGGCGGCGAACTGCACGCGGGTGCAGACGGTGCCGATATGGGCCTGTTCGAGGAAAGCAGATGCGGGCAGGGCGACGGCGGCACGCTCGACGTTTGCCTGGCCTGCCTTGAAGCTGCCAGTGACAGTCAGCGCCGGGAAGCCGGTGCGCTTGGTCGGGCCTTTGAGCTTGAAGTCGAGCTTGGGCTTGAAGCCCAGGTCGCGACAGCCGCCGACCTGGAAGGGGCTGGTCAGCGCCGCGGTCTGGCCGAAGATGGAGGTGACGTTGGCGCTCGCCGTCTTTGGATCGCAAGAGGTCGGGTTGAGGGTGAACTGGGGGCGGCCCATCTTGACCGCGGCTGAGCGCACGTCGAGCGGTATGCCCTCGAGGATCGTCGGCAGGGGATCGGAGACGGCGCGGACGATCGCTGTTTCGGGGTTGAGGTAGGCGGCAGCCCTAACCACGACGGTGCCGAGGTCAAAGGGCCCGGCGATCGCCGGGGTGATCACGGCGAAGCTGAGCGGAGCGCCCTTGTAGGGGCCGGCTAGGTAGATGCGACCGGATGTGTGCAGGGGTAGGGGGCCGGCACCGGCGCCGACGTCGACGCTGCCGACTTCAGAGGCCGCCGGGCAAGAGGGGCTTGCCTGCTCGAGCGCCCCTTCGTTGGGATGGCTACGGGCCTGGGCCTGGGCGATCTGGGCCTCGGAGCAGTAGGGGATGCCGGCGAGCTTTGCGGTCAGGCCGCCGGGCAGGGTCGCTTCGAAGCCCGAGAGGTTCTGGGAGCCGTCCTCGCGGCTGAGCCGCATCAGGAAGGGGCTGTAGGCGGCGGCTTTGGGGGTGATCGTGCCTGCCGTGAAGCCCGGTGTGTGGGGGGCGGCTGGGGCTGAGGCCGGGCAGGCCCCGCCATCGGGGGAAGCGGTTAGGGAGAAGGAGTCGGTGGCGGTGGCTTTGCCGGCTTGGGGTGCTGACCAGGGGGTGAGCTCCGCGCTCGTTGAGTAGGGGGCGCAGGCCGGCGGGGTGCGCAGCGAGGCGCGCGCGCCATTGAAGAACCTCAGCTCGGCATCTTCGAGCGGCAGCTCTGGGCTTTCGATCAGGGTGCCGCGCAGCTGACCGGTTACGGGATCCGCGTGGATCTGGGAGGCGAGCTTGACCACGGTCCCCGACTGGGCGTCCTCGATGTCGAAGTAGATCCCAAGCAGAGAGCCGAAGGGGTTTTGGAAGGGCTCGGCGAGGTAGAGGGAGCCCTCCAGTACCCGCGGGATCGCGTTTTCTTCGGCGTCGTATTGGACTTTGGCCTTCGTTTCGTCGGTCTGGGCAAGCAGCGGCGTGCTCACTTTGAGCGTGCCGACCTTGGCCGAGTCAGGACAGCTGGCGGGATCCTTTGAGAAGCGCGGCGGGCTCTGTCCGACCGCTGTCCTTAGGCCGATCTGGGCCGGGGTGCAGACTCCCTGGCCCTGGGCGGCAGAGGGATTGACCACCAGGCCCTCGGGCAAGGTCAAGACGGTGTCTTTGAGGTTTGCGGTGGAGCGGCCCCCCAGCTTCATTTCCTGGGGCTGGTGCAGGTTGAATTCAAGGCCGGAGGGGCTGTCGGTGAGGTTGGTGGTCGGCTTGGTTTCGATTTTCGGTTTGAACTGCAGTTCGTTGCAACCGCCGACCGTCACCGGGGCGCCCTCCAAAGAGGCGCTTTGGTAGGTCGCTTCCTTGGTCTCGTTTGGTTTCTCCCAGGATTTGGCCCGGGCCCTGAAGGTGAGCTGGGAGCCAGAGCAATCGCTTGGCATCGTCAAGAGGGCGGTTTTGGTCTGCGGGGTCGGGCAGGTTTCGAGGTCGGGATCGGACATGCAGTTGCCCCGCACTTCGTCGTGGACGGGGCTGGAGGGATCGCTCCATAGTTCTAGGCGCGCTCCGAAGACCGGGTTCAGAGAACGGGCGAGGATGTCGGTGGCACCGCCGGAGAGGCCGAAGTCCCCGTCGCTCCTGAGGCTGCCGATGATGTGGGGGAAGACGCCTATCCCCAGAGCATCGAAGCCCAGCGAAGCCGCCACTCCCGGTGGGGGCACCATGTTGAAGAGGGGCACGCTGTGGGCTTCGAGCGTCGCCGCCAGGGTGATCACCGAGACGGTGCCGATCTGGGAGGCCAGGGGGCAGCTCGGTTTGACCTCGGTGATCAGCTCCGCCTCGGTGCAGAGCACAGGCGTGGCGGCGGGGTTGATCACCATGCCGCGCGGCAGATCGGCGAACGAGTCGCGCAGGTGCCCGGCGGCGACCAGTGCCCCGCTGCCTGGGCTTTCGGTGGGGAAGCCGAGGTTGACGGTGAGCTGGTAGGGGTGAGAGCCGGCTTGGGTGGCGGGGCTGCCGTCTGCTTCTGTCAGCGGCGCGCTGAGGCCCGCTGGGGGTGCGAGGAAGTCGAAGACCGGAGGGGTCGGGCTGACCTGCAGCGGGGTGGTGGTTTTGACTTCGACCGCGCCGCCGCCTTTGACGCTCGATTCGTCGGTCAGGGCGCCTTCGGGGGCGCTGACTTCAACGACGAGCCGCAGTTCCAGTTGGCGGCCTGGGCCGATCGGGCCGGCGCTGGTGCAGGTGATGGTCTGGGTGGTGATCGGAGCGCAGGTTGGATCAGCCGCTTTTGAGTCGTCCTCGCGCGGGGCCGCTTCAATCGGTTCGATCCCCGCCGGCAGGGTGTTGGAGAACGTGATCGGGCCGGTGGCAGGGGCGCCGCCGATGTTGGTCGCGACCATCAGGATTTCGGCTTTTGAGCCGGGAAGGAAATGGGTCGGCATCGGAAACGTGATCAACTGCCAAACCGGAGCCGGGGCTTGGGCAGAGGCTTGCGGTGCAAGCCATGCCCCGAGGCAGGCGAGGGCGAGGAGGATCTTTCCCAGCTTCATCGGCTTGCCCTCCCGTTCTTCTTGGCTGCTCGTTTGTGCTGCTTTGCTTTCTTGCCTTTGCCTTTTTTGCCTTTGCCTTGCTTTTTGCCTTTGCCTTTGCCTTTTTTGGCGGCTTTGCGTTTCGGTTTGGGATCGGCGGGGCCGACGAAGGTGGCGGTGCCGGGCGTTTCAGCCGCCGGGGCAGGCGTGGGAGCGGGACGACAGCCCGCTTCGCCTTCGCAGTTGACTATGGGCGGTGGGCTCTGAGCTGCAAGCCCCCCTCCCACTCTGGCGTCAAAGACGTCATAGAGCTGGTCTTGGTCTTGGCCGACCAGCCCGGCGGAGCGGGTGATGATGAAGGCATCATCACCGCTTGCCGAGGCATCGGCAAAGAAGGAGGTATGGGGGCTGGTGCCGGTGGAGAGCAGGTAGAGGCAGCCGCCTGCCTGGACTGCTTTCTCACAAGAGCCGGTGCCCACTGCCTCCCACTGATAGACGTCCTTGCAGGTGGGGAAGGTGACTTGCGGGGAGCCTTCTTCTGGGCAGCCCGTCGCGCCGTTGACATCGCCTGCGACCAGGGCGTCGCTCGACTCGAAGAAGACACGGTTACCGTCGGTGGAGAGGTTGCGGGTCAGTGTGAAGGCAGGGAACTTTTCGGGGTTCAGGAACGACAGGCCGATGTCAGCCAGGCCCGGCGCATAGGCGCCAGGCGGCACCCCGGTCGGGTTGCAGGAGACGCAGCCGATCCCCTCGCCGATCCGGAAGCGGTAGAGCTGGGATTGGCCTTCGTTGTCATAGCCGGTCAGCTGCTCACGGGAGCTGAAGAGCAGGGTCTGGCCGTCTGGGGTGACGCGGGCTGTTCGGTTCAGTCGCCGCCCGATGGCCAGCGGCAGCCAGTTTGTCGCGTCGCCTGTGCTGCCACCGGCCTCAAGCGGCGCGATGAAGGTGATCGGCATCCCCTCCCGCCACAGGTAGAGACTGCACTGGCCTTTTGCGTTGAGGAAGCCGGCAACGACCAAAGCCTCGCAGGCCCCCGGCAGCCCGGGCCCGTCCAGTTTGCCGTTGGCGGCGAAGTAGACATGGCTGGCGTCTGATGAGGCGCCGAGCACTCCCTGCACGTCGGCGCCGTTTTTGTCGGTGGCGTCGGGAGTCAGGTCGGTGAGCGTTTCCGCTCCCGCGTCATAGCGGTAGAGGTCGTTGCCGGGGTGGGCGAGGGTTTCCTGGTTTGCCGACCAGAAGAGGTGGGTGGCGTTTAGCGCCAGGCCTTCTGGTTTTTCGGCGTCTTTGATGAATTCCGGCTCGGGGCTGGTGAAGTCGAGCAGGGTGCGGCCGATCGCGTTTTTGCCCTTACGTGCCCAGTAGACGTGGGTGGCGTCGGTGGCGATGCCGCGTACTTCGGCGCCTCCTCCATCGGAGAGAAATTTTTCGCTGGCTTCGTTGCCGTCCAGCTCACGCGAGACGAGGATGTCATCGTTGGAAGCGTTGCGCAAAGCCCAGTAGACCCGCGTTGGGCTCAGCGCCACTCCCTGGGGGATTCTTCCCTGAATCCCGAAATCCACCGGGATAAACCCCTGTTCAGGGTTCTCTCCGTCGATCTCCGCCCGGCCGATCGTCCGGGTCTCGACTTTTTCCCCCGCATTGGCCCAGAAGACGTGGGTGGCGTTGACCGCAACTCCCTGCGGGTTGCTGGCACCGGGGATGAAGTCCATCTCGATGCTGAGCGGATCGCCGTCGATGTCGGCCCTTGCGATCGTCCCTTTGCCGTCTTTGCCGTTGACGGCATTGGTCCAGTAGATGTGTTCTGAGTCGACCGCCACGTATTGCGGGTTTGCCTCGGAGTCGACGCCGGGTTCGACTTCGATCTGAGGGACGGAGATGAAGTTGGGTTCTGGGTTATCGCCATCGATCTCGGCTCGCCCAATCATCTCTTCCACTGGGTCTGCCCAGTAGATGTGGGTGGCGTCGACTGCAACGCCAAAGGCAGAGGCCGGCAGGAAGCCGAGGTCGACCGGATCGCCGTCGATCTCGGCCCTTGCGATCCCCGCCGGTTCGGCTTCGGGCCCGGTGTTGGCGTCATTGGTCAGCTCCTCTGAGGAAGTGAAGAGGGCCTTGGAGCCATCGGTGCTGGCGATCTGGAAGGCAGCTGGTCTAGTCCCGAGGGGATCTGGGATCGTTCGTTTGGAGGCAGAGAGATGCAGGGTGCAGGCTTTGGCAAGGTCGGTGCATTTGCCTTCGCCGTTGGTCGGGCTCTGTTCCCTGGTCGGGTTGCGACGCAGGTAGAGCTGGCCCGTGCCGGCGGCGGTGAAGAAGACGTGGTCTGCGTTAGTGGAGATCGCGCGCTGGTCCTGGACGTAGTATTCGGCGCTGGCGCCACCTTCGCTGAGGGCTTTGGAGAGAGGTTCGCCAGAGATCCAGTCATAGGGCCCGACGAAGGCACCCTCTGGGGGGGAGTTGCCGTCGTTGAGGGTGCTGACGAGGCTGAGTTCTTTGGTTGCGCGCTGCCAGAGGTAGACGTTGGATTTGCCCTCGATCGCTTTGGGCAGGAGTTTGGTTGTGGTTTCGAAGACGACCATCGAGCCATCGGGGCTGGCGCCGGCGAAGCTGAGCTGGTCTTTTAGCCCTGAGCCGTAGGGGACGACTTCATCGAGGGAGCCGTCGGCGCTCGAGCGAGCCAGTAGGGAGAAGCCTTGGGGCCCTGCGATGAAGCTCGCGAGCGAGTAGACCTCAGAGAAGTCCGGTGTCCAGCCTTTGATGTTGACCTTGGAGGCGACGGTGGCCGGTGGCATCAGTCCCTGGGTCGACCAGCTGTCCGCGCCGCGGCTGGAGAGGTACTGAGGAAACTCCTGGGCGCCTTCGGAGCCGAGTATGCCTGAGAGGGAAAGGTAGGAGATCGCATCGCCTGTGATCGAGGCCCTGACCCAGACGGCGTAGCCGCGAACGTCGCCGGCATTCTTGTTGACCGGGCTTGCCTGCTCATAGGCGCGGCCATCGGGCAGGCCTTCGAAGAGGGCTGTGTGAGTAGTGAAGCTGTGATCTGTGCCGGTGGTGGTGCCGTCGCCGTTTTTGGCGATGACGCGGAAGAAGTAGGTGGTCTGTGGGGTGAGACCTTCGAGCTGGACTTTGACGAGGACCGGGTCTGGCCCTTTGGGGACCTGGCCATCCGGGACCGGGACTTTGGTGCAGGGGTTTGCAGAGCAGGGAGCGCTGCCCCACTCAAAGCGATAGAGCGTCGCTTTTTCTTCTGGGTCGACTTGCGCTTCGAGCGTCGCTTTCTCGGGGCCTATCCCCGAGAAAGCGACGTTGGTGATGGTTGGCGGAACCGCTGCTGCGATCGCCGCCAAGAAAGCCATCAAGGCGATGATGAGCGCAGCAACGAGCAGGGCCTTGAGCCACAGACGGCGCTTGCGTCGTCTGTGGCTCTCAGGACCGTTGCCGTTGAAGCTCTGCTTCATGGAGCGGGGCACTCGAATGGATCGCCGACCACTGCGCTGCAACCGGTAACTGCCCAGCTACCGCTGGCGGTGGCCTCTTCGCCTGCAAGGCCACTGAAGTCGAAGACGAGAACAGAGCCCGATCTTCCCGATGCCAGTCCTCCAGCTGTTGGTTCAGCGAGGCTGAACAGAGGAGAGATGTGGCTGAACGTCGCGTTGACCGGTCCGCTGAAGAAGGGGTTGAAGTAGACGCAGAGCTCGCCCGGGTCAGCCGTCGGGTTGATGAAGCCTTCTTCGAGAGGGCCACAGACGTCTTCGAATTCTGCGATGGCTGCGGTTTCTCCTTCGGCGGGTTGATAGTGGGCGTGCTCTACTTTCAGCGGTTCGTTAACAGGCAGGGTGAATGAGATCGGCGCCAGCATCGTGGGGGTTGCATCGCTGCCGGTGAGGGCCCAGCCGCCGGTCTGGGTGGCGCCTGGGGGCAGGACCCCGCCTGCGGTCCAGGGGGAG
The DNA here is from genome assembly GCA_963807425.1 of uncultured Solirubrobacterales bacterium. Taxonomy (GTDB): domain Bacteria; phylum Actinomycetota; class Thermoleophilia; order Solirubrobacterales; family 70-9; genus VRUE01. Next base: position 334,587 of record CAWEBZ010000012.1, read on the forward strand.
CCTTCCTCGCCGCTGCAGACTTCAGCTTCGGAGCCGCCGCCTTCCTCTTCGACTATGGCGCCGCCGCGTTCATTGCATACGGCTTCTTCGGTCGGGACGACTTTGACTTTGACGCTTTTGCCGTTTGTCCCATTGGTGCCGTTGGTTCCGTTGGTTCCGTCTTTGCCTGCTGGGCCAGTGGCGCCCGGCGCTCCTGTGTCGCCCTTGGCGCCGGCTGGGCCTGCTGGACCTGGAGGGACCTGGCTTTCCTCGCTTGCCCTGCTTGCCGCGGGGTCCTTTGGCTGAGGCGGTGGCATCGCCGCCGCCTGAGTTGTTGGCGGCATAGGCGCCGCCCAGCATCGCGAAGACGAGCGCGATCACCGCGATCACACCCGGAATGCCGAAGTGGTTGGTCAGCTTTTGAAACATCGGTCAAAACCCCTTTCGATTGGCAGGTCGATCTTCTGACGTAGGGGTCTCACCGATTCCCCCTCCCTGTCCCTGGAACCCCCTGCGGTTCGATAAGTATCAGTTTCTTCGTACTCCCCTGTTTTTTATTCCCCTGTTACTTCTTACCCTTACTGCTTGATTTCCCAGTTGCTACCCGGTTGACCCGGGACCGCTTGGAGGCGGTCCCGGGTCGGTTGGGTTGGTGCTGTGTTGCTTGGTACTGGTGCTTCTTAAGGTGCTCCTATGCTGCGGTTAGCAGACCCCGAAGGCGGCACCTGCTAAGCCGGCGGTGGTGATTTCAATTGTTGCTTGAGCATCCAGCACCGCTGGATTTTTACCGAGCAGGAGTTCGTCACCTAATAACGCCTGGTTTGCATACGGGATGACTAACTGCGGATTGTTATTCCCAGCGAGCGGTTTCAGGGCAAGAGAGCCTAGCGCTTCATAGGTCCCAGAAACCGAGCAGAATTTGCCTTCCGCGTTGGCGATTACGATCGTGGCGAAAGGTGTTCCTGCTGTTAACGGCTCAGCTAATACGAACGCTTCTTTACCGTGCGCTTCACTAGCTAATCTAGCTAACAGCTTGACTTTGGCTGTAACTGATCCGCCTTTTACTACACAGGCTCCCAGGGCTACTAAAGCGGCTGTGTCGACAGTGCAGGTTAAGAATTTAATCGTGGCATGGGCGGTGCCGCCGACTCCTCCGCCTTCTTTTGCGGTCACTACCCCTTCTTCAACGTCGGCTGTTTGGCATAAAATTGCCATATTCAGATTTGCGACTAAGAGAGAGCCTGGTTTCTCTTGTACTCCTGTAGCTTTGGTTCCAACGGCAAGCTCTCCGCCCGCGTCTAAGAACTTCCCGGGTGTCTGTGCTTGGGCGCCCGCAGCGGCGAACGCCATGAAGCCGAGCACAGCCAGGAAGGACAGGCCGAGGGCCCGGAGTCCCTTCTTTGTGTTACTCATGTCTGATTGTTCCTCTCGATTTGGTTACGGTCGGCGAAGCTGAAAATGCTCCGCTTGTCCCCAGCATCGCATCTCGAGGAACACCGGTCAAGTTTTCTGATCTAAAGTTTTCCATCTATGGCGATTGCTCGCGACGGATTGCGCTTGCAGCGGTCTTCGGACCGATGATGGGCGCGAGGGCCAGGAAGGAAAGCGTCGGCACGATGCGGGGGAGCTGCTGCGCTCTGCCGCTCGCGACCTGCTGGTAGAGGACGCCCCAGATTGCGCCCACTGAGGCTTTCGCGATGAGCTCAGTTGGCCGCTGCTCAGTCGGAGCGCTCTCACGGAAAAGCTTGGCTACCGTCGTGATCAGGCGCTCGCGAGACTGCATCCCGTCAAGCCCTGGCCCGAAGACGTCTATGAAGCCAAGCCGGGCGAGAGCTGGATCGCGAGCGATGTCGGAGCAAAGGGCGGAGATCGCTCGGTGGATCCCCTCGGGCCAAGCGCCGGCCCCTGTGCGAGCAGCGGCCGCATCTGCCACGACATTCCCTATGCGCAGCTCGAGGAGGGCGAGAAAGCAATCCTCGACGCCCTTGAAATGAGTATGGAAGCGCCTACGGGAGATGCCGGCCGCTGTGCGAATACGGGAAACGGAAAGCTCCTCGTACCCGTCAGCGACCGCGAGCTTCGCCGCGGCAGAGAGGATCAATGCCCGATCGTCGGTCGATATCTCCTCGGGCCTATCGATGGTGGCAGGGTGGATCGAGTCATTCATCGGTACGGATCGACACCCGCCCTCCTCGAGAGAGGCAGCGGTCTCTCCGCAGTAGGTGGAAGCCCAGTCGACTAGCTCGTCCGCGAGGTCGGCAACCGCCTCTCCGCGATCGAAGAGCATTTGCGCGCGTGCCACATGCGCGACACCGGCGACGATCCCCTGGAGGAGAAGCGGGGGCATTGTTTTCCCCTCGGTGCAATCGGAGAACACCTCTGAGAGCACCGCCTCGAACCTCGCCTCCGCCCGCTGCATGCGTTCGAGAGCGGCCGGGCCTGCTGCAAATGCCTCGATCAGGACGAGACGAGCCGCCTGCGGCTCGCGTATGAGCTCGTCGGTGAAAGCCCAGAGGGCTCGTTTCAGACGCTGCCGCCAGTCGCTTCCGCTGCTCTGAGAAGCCGCGATCCGGTCCGCGACCTCCTCGGTAACGAGCTCATAGGTACGAAGGAGGCACTCCTCCTTGCCTCCGCCGAAGTGCTGGTAGAAGGCTCTTGTCGAGACTCCGGAGAGACGAGTGAGCTCTCGGACCGTGACAGCGTCATAGCCCCGCTCGCCAGCGATCTCGATCATCGCCCCGTGAATTCGTGCTCTCTGGTGGGAAGCGACCGCCGGGGCGGATAGGCCAGGCCCGGGGCTCAGCTTGCGGTAACCGCTCTCTGAAGAGCGGTCGGATGGCCGTAGCGGCGGTGCCTCAGTGGCCGCAGTCATCCACGCTCCCCATTCCCGCAGACCAATGCCGCAAAGACCTGCTCTCCCTCCCGGTCGTCAGCAACCGCCTCGTACCTAAAAGCAATTCAATTAGTACCAGAGACCGAGGACGAGCGCAACAGCAAAAAGGCCGGGAGGGACGAATGCCCCTCCCGGCCTAGGAAAGAAAGCGCTGCGCGCTTAGAAGTGGACGATCGGGATGATCAGGATCGCGACGATGTTGGCGACCTTGATCATCGGATTGATCGCCGGGCCGGCAGTGTCCTTATAAGGATCGCCGACGGTGTCGCCGGTCACCGAGGCTTCATGGGCCAGCGTGCCCTTGCCACCGTGGGCGCCGTCCTCGATCAGCTTCTTGGCGTTGTCCCAGGCGCCACCGCCGGCCGTCATCGAGACGGCAGCGAAGAGGCCGACGACGATCACGCCGATCAGCAGGCCACCCAGCGCGTTGACGCTGAGCAGACCGACGATCACCGGGATCACGATCGGGATCAGCGAGGGCAGGATCATCTCCCTCTGCGCGGCGGCGGTGACGATCGCCACCGTCTTGCCGTACTCGGGCTTTTCCGTGCCGTCCATGATCCCGGGGTGCTCGCGGAACTGCTCGCGAACCTGTTCGACCACCTCGCCGCCGGCGCGGCCGACAGCCTCGATCGCGAAGGCCGAGAACAGGTAGACCATCATGCCGCCGATGATCAGCCCGATCAGCACGTCCGGGCTGGTCAGGTTGAAGAGGCTGTTGAGGTCGAACCCGGCGGGCGCCTCGTCGGCCAGCTCGCTCTTGAAGGCGGCGAACAGCACCAGCGCGGCGAGCGCGGCCGAGCCGATCGCGTAACCCTTGGTCACGGCCTTGGTCGTGTTGCCGACCGCGTCGAGCGGATCGGTGACGTTGCGCACCTCCTCAGGCAGCTCGGCCATCTCGGCGATGCCGCCGGCGTTGTCGGTGATCGGCCCGAAGGCGTCAAGGGCGACGATCAGCCCGCAAAGCGAGAGCTGCGCGGTCACGGCGACGCCGATGCCGTAAATGCCTGCCAGCTCGTTGGCGCCGAGGATTGCCAGCGCCAGGACGATTGCCGGAGCGGCAGTCGACTGGAAGCCCTGGGCGAGCCCTTGGATGATGTTCGTCGCGTGGCCCGTCTCGGATGCCTGGGCGATCGCCTTCACCGGCCGGAAGCGGGTCGAGGTATAAAATTCAGTGATCGCGAAGAGCAGCGCGGTCACCGCGATGCCGATCACGGCACAGAGCCAGAGGTCGGTGGTGGTCACCGCATCGGCGGCGGTGCTGAGCCCGAGCCGCACCGCATCGCTCATCAGCCACTCGGTGATCGGGTAGAAGGCCGCGATCGAGATGATCCCGGAGATGATCAGGCCCTGGTAGAGGGCTCCCTCGACCCGGTCGGTTTTGGTCCGCACCGAGAGCGCACCGATGATCGAGGCGATGATCGCCACGCCGCCGAGCACCAGCGGGTAGATCGCAACCTCGCGGGCGAATTCGCCACCGGCACCGGTGAAGGTGAGCACGCCGAGCAGCATCACGGCGACCGAGGTGACCGCGTAGGTCTCGAAGAGGTCGGCTGCCATGCCAGCGCAGTCGCCGACGTTGTCACCGACGTTGTCGGCGATCACGGCCGGGTTACGCGGGTCGTCCTCGGGAATCCCCGCCTCGACCTTGCCGACCAGGTCAGCGCCGACGTCGGCGGCCTTGGTGAAGATGCCACCGCCGAGCCGGGCAAAGACCGAGATCAGCGAACCGCCGAAGCCGAGCCCGATGAGGGCGTCGACCGCGTGCTTGTCGGTGCTGCCGGTCGCGACGAGGATGCCGTAGTAGCCGGCGACGCCGAGCAGTGCCAGGCCGACGACGAGCATGCCGGTCACCGAGCCGCCCTTGAAGGCAACGTCGAGCGCCGGCGGCACGCCGCCGCGAGCGGCCTCGGCAACGCGCGAGTTGGCCCGCACTGAGAGGTTCATGCCGATGAAGCCGGCTGCACCCGAGAAGACGCCTCCAATGACGAAGCCAACGGCGGTCTCCCAGTTCTGCAGCAGCAGGAGCACGATCGCGATCGGCACGGCGACCGCGGCAATGATCGTGTACTGGCGGTTCAGGTAGGCGGTTGCGCCTTCCTGGACGGCGCCCGAGATCTCCTGCATGCGGTCGTTGCCCGCGGGACGCTTGAGCAGGCGCTGGGTGATGATGAGTCCATATAGGACGGCGGCGCCCGCGCAGACAAGCGCGACGACGACCCCGTAGTCGGTCAAGAAGCTGGTCAAGTTAAGTTCCTCCGGCTGCTGGGTTCTAAGCGGCGCGGGAGTCTATCTACGCGCGCCGACATCGGCTGTGTAGGTGCGTTTGGTCTCCGCCACGGCTTCGCGATAAATGTCCTCGATGGCTGTTCCCGCGGCGCGCGCGTCACGAGAGCGCTGAGCGCCGTTGCGCTCCGGCAGCTCGACCTCGATCCCCAGCCGCGAGCGAGCCGGCTCGGTCCAGGCGAGCAGGCCGTCGAGCGCAGCTGCGGCCTCGACCTCGGCACCGCGGCGGAAATCGATCAGCTTGCCGTCCATCCCGTGGCGGATCGCCCGCCAGAGGTTCTCCTCGATCTCGCGATCCTCGAGTGGCCGCCCGGCGCCGTCGTAGCCGTGCTCGTCGTACTCCAACGCCGTCTGCGCGATGCAGGCGGCGATCAACCCGGCCAGGGCGAACGACTCGTCACCGCGGGTCTGCGCGTCGCAGATGCGGACCTCGACCGTGCCGAAGGAGTGATGGGGGCGAACGCTCCACCAGAGCTGGGTCGACTCGACCACCGAGCCGGCCCGCACGAGCATGTCGACGAACTCGGCGTAGCGGCTCCAGTCGACGAAGGGGCTGGGAATGCCGCAGCGGGGGAAGGTGCGGGTGAAGATCTCGGTGCGCACCGTGTGCAGTCCGGTGTCGCGACGGTCGAGGAAGGGCGAGTTGGCGGAGACCGCGAGCAGCAGCGGCAGCAGCTCGCGCATCCAGTCGCAGACGGCGATCGCGCGGTCGGCTCCGCGCACCCCCATGTGGACGTGCATGCTCCAGGTGTTGTTGCGCTGCGCGACCCAGCCGAGTTCCTCACGCAGCCTGTTGTAGTGAGGGGTGTCGATGATCCGCTGGTCGAGGTAGTCGGCCCAGGGATGGGTGCCCATCGCCCCCAGTGCCAGGCCCATGCCGTCGACGAGCTTGAAGAGACGGTTGCGGCGCTCGCGCTGGAGGCCAACCGCCTCGGCGAAGCTCTCGGCGCGCCCGGAGCGGATCTCGATCTCCGAGGCAATCAGCTCGCCGGCGGCCGAGTCGGCAAGCAGGTCATCCTGCTGGCAGGCGGCATAGACGTCCTCGAAGCGGTGCTCCAGCTCCAGCGTCGCCGGGTCGAGGATCGCGAACTCCTCCTCCAGGCCGATCGTGAAGTCGGTGGAGGACTCGAATCTCTCCCGGGCGAGGTCGAGGTCCATGAACAGAGAGTCAGGTCAGATAGAAGTAGAGCGCGTAGAGCAGGTCGACTGCCGGGCTCGAGGTGTGGACCGTCACCTCCGGCGGCACCTGCAGCAGCTGCTCGGAGTAGTTGAAGATGATCTTCACCCCGGCCTTGACCAGACGGTCGGCGACGGCCTGGGCGGCGGCGGCGGGCACAGCGAGGACGCCAACGACGATCTCCTGCTCGGTGACTATCGCCTCCAGCTCGCTGAAGTCGCGCACCCGCAGGTTGCCGACCTCGGTGCCGACGACGTCGGAGTCGACGTCGAACATGGCGACGATCTGGAAGCCGTGGTCGGCGAAGATGTCGGAGCTGGCGATCGCCTGGCCGAGGTTGCCGGCGCCGAAGAGGGCGATGTTGTGCTGGCCCGCGGTGCGCAGGATCTTGCGCACCTCGGCCACCAGCGAGTCGACGTTGTAGCCGACGCCGCGCTTGCCGAACTTGCCGAAGCCGGAGAGGTCGCGGCGGATCTGGGTCGGGTTGATGTGCGTGTACTCGGAGAGTTCCTGCGAGGAGATCGTCTCCCGGCCCATCTTGCGGGCCTGGGTGAGGACCTGGAGGTAGCGCGAGAGCCGAGCCGCAACGCCGAGCGAGAGCCGCTCGCCGTCGACGATCAGCCCCCCGCCCGTGTCCTGCTCTTCGATCGTGGCGCTCACGTCCTCACAGTATCGAGCCTCGCCCGAACGGCTGCCTCGTCGAGGACGAGCTCGGAGACGACCTCGCCGTCGATCTCGACCACCGGGATCTTCTCCAGCAGGCGTCGCAGCAACAGCTCCTCGCTCTCGATGTCGACCTCGTGTAGCTCGAAGCGATAGCCCTCGTCGTGAAGGGCGACGATCGCCTCGATCGCTTCGGCGCAGAGGTGGCATTCGGGGCGTGAGTAGACGGTGACGCTGGTCATGCGGCCGCGCGGCCGCGCGTGGCGAAAGCGTCGAAAGAGAGGTAATCGGGGTAGGCGACCGGATCGGCGAAGCGGGCAGCGGAGCCGATCATCGCTGCGTTGTCGGTGCAGAGCTCGCGGGAGACGAGCTTGAGGCGCACCTCTCGCTTATCGCAGAGCGCAGCGACGGCATCCCGCAGCGCCCCGTTGGCGGCGACCCCACCGCCGAGCGCGACTGCCTTCCACTCCCCCCTCTTCAGCGCCCGGTCCAGCTTCGCGATCAGCTGCCCTACGGCCGCCGCCTGGAAGCTCGCAGCGAGGTCGGCGCGGCGTGCCTCCACCCCGTCCTCGCCGAGGTCTCGGCAGAGGTAGACGAGCGCCGTCTTCAACCCGCTGAAGCTGAAGTTGAGACCGGGGTCCCGACTCATCGCCACCGGCATCTCGAAGGCTTCGGGGTCACCCTCCCGCGCCAGCTTCTCCAGCGCCGGCCCGCCCGGGTATCCCAGCCCGAGCATCCGAGCGACCTTGTCGAACGCCTCCCCGGCGGCGTCGTCAAGCGTCTGCCCAAGGATCTCGTGCCCGTGGTGATCGCGAACCGCGGCGAGCAGCGTGTGCCCACCGCTCGCCACCAGACAGAGGAAGGGCGGCTCGAGCGGCTCGGGCTCGAGGAAGTTGGCGGCGACATGCCCTTGAAGATGGTCGACCGGGATCAGCGGCAGCCGCCGTGGCGCCGCGATCGCCTTCGCCGTGCTCACCCCGACCAGTAGCGCCCCGATCAACCCAGGACCGGTCGTGACCGCAACCGCCTCGATCGCATCGAGTGAAGCGCCGCCTTCGGTCAGCGCTGCCTCCACCACCGGCACAGCCAGCTCCAGGTGATGCCGCGAAGCGACCTCCGGAACCACCCCCCCGAACCCCGCGTGCGCCTCCGCCTGTGAGGAGATCACGTTCGAGAGCACCCGCGGCCCCTCCAGCACCGCCGCGCAGGTGTCGTCGCAGGAGGTCTCTATAGCGAGGATCAATCGAGCCACATGATCAGGGCGTCCTCCCCGTTGTCCTGGTAGTAGCGAGGACGCACTCCAGCTGAACGGAAGCCAAGTCGCTCGTACATGGCGATCGCACCTTGGTTTGAGACTCGGACCTCCAGCGTGAACGGCAGCTCGCCGCCTGACGCCTCCAGTAGCTGGGATATCAGGCGGCGGGCGACGCCGGCGCGGCGGCGCTCGGGGGCGACGGCGACGTTCATCAGGTGCCAGACCTGGTCGTAGCGGGAGCAGACCAGGTAGCCGAGCAGCTCGTCGCCGGTGGTGGCCGCGAGGCAAATACCGGAGGGCTTGGAGAGCTCGAGCACGAACATCGCCAGCGACCAGGGGGTCGGGAAGGAGCGTCGCTCGATCGAGATCACGGCGGGCAGGTCGCTGTAGGCGAGCCGCCTTACCGTCGTCTCCTCCACCTCACCCCGCTGTCTTGGAATCGTGTCGCTCACGCCATCGCTCTGCGTCTGGAGGCCTCAAATAGATCGGGGCGAGGGAGTTGCCGTCCCCATCAACCTCAGCCGCCGCCAGAGCGCAGATATGCCGCGCGGCGACCCGGTGCACGGGGTCGGCGTCGTCGGGCACATCGACGCCCCGACTCGCCAGCTCTTGCCGAAATCGTACCGCCCCCGATCCAGCGGCCAAAGGGGCCTCGGGCAGTGCTGCGACTCGCTCGGCAAGCTCAGCCGGAGGCACGACGAGCGGCTCCCAGAGCCGCTCCCCCGCCGGCGAGTAGAGCGCGGCGAACATCTCACCTCGGCGAGCATCGAGGACAGCCAGGGAAAGTGCCTCTCCGGCCACCTCGCGCAACCCTCTTCCCACGGCATCGAGGGTGCAGACACCGGTCGCCCGAAGGCCGAGGCTCGAGCCCAGCCCCCCCGCGGTGGCGATCGCGATCCGTACTCCGGTGAAGGAGCCGGGCCCGAGCCCGGCGGCGATCGTCCCGACCTCCTTCCATCCCCCGACCGCGGCCGCCGCACGCTCGACCTCAGCAAGCAACGCGGTGGAGTGACGCGGGCTGCCGTCAGCGGCGGGCCCGATCAGGGACTCGTGCAGCACCTCGCCGCCGCGTGCCGCGCAGACCGCCGTGTCTGCCGTCGCCGTGTCGAAGCCGACAACCGCAAGCGGTGCTCTGCCGCCGTGCTCAGCCAGGGACGTTGAAGGCGAAGACGCCGACGCGTTTGCCCGAGACGAACCAGCTCACCCTGTGCTTGCCCGGGATGTTGGTGGTGACCTTGTTGACGTAGAGCGTTCCCTGGATCGCCTCCTGTTTGGGGGCGCAGAGGTTTTTCCCGGTCGGGAACTTGACGCAGACCGTGTAGAAGACATCGGCTTTGGTGCTTTTGAAGAAGGCGCCCTTCTTGCTCGGCTTGGGGCAGGCATGCGACGGTTTCGCGTTCTGGGAGACACCGCAAGCGACGTAGTGCCTGTATGCGGCCCCCTGCGCGGCTGCGGGCGCAGCGCTCGCCAGCAGCGCGGCGCCCAGCAGCACTGCCGTCAGCGTCTTCAGTCCCTTCATCGGCCGCATCCTCCGTTCGCGTTCAGATTCGAAATTAAGCGGACCGATGCTACACGGCACGGTCCCCTCTCCCGAACACTCCTATCCGCAGGAGGATGCGGCGCTCAGCTCGATTGCGCGACGGTCGCTGCCGGCGTGAGCCAGCCGCACAGCTAGCGTCGTGCGACCGGCGAGCTGCGGCCCCGCCACCGCGGGCCACTCGATGAAAGCGACCGTGCCTAGACCCAGGTAGTCCTCGAGCAGAGCGGGATCCTCGTCCTCGAGGCCTGCCAGCCGGTAGAGATCGAGATGGGAGACCGGGAGCCGCCCGCCCTCATAGCGGTGGCCGATCGTGAAGGTCGGCGAGGTGATTGGGCCCTCGATCCCCAGAGCGCGGCAGGCGCCGCGGATCAATGTCGTCTTGCCGGCACCGACCTCGCCGCTGACCACGACCACGTCGCCGGGCCCCAGCCGCTGTGCCAGCCGCGCCCCGAGCGCTTCTGTCTCCTCGGCGGAGCGGGTTTCCTCTTTCACCCGAAGAAGTCGAGCTGGTCGGCGGAGGGCTCGGGCTGCGGGGCGGCGTTCTCGTCCTCCTCGAGCGCCTCGTCCTCGACAGCCTCGACCGGAGCGGGCGAGGCTCCGGCGAGGAGATTCGGCAGGGTCGCGAAGTCTTTGCGAAGCGTCTCCTTCACCGCCGGCGTCCGCAGCGCTGCCGCCGGGTGGAACAGCGGCAGCAGGAAAACCGTGCGTCCCCCCAGCTCGTGCACCTGAGGTGCCCCTCGCACCCGGGTGATCCCAGCAGGGTTGCCGCTGAGCAGCTTGGTGGCGAAGTTGCCCAGCGTGCAGACGACCTTCGGCTCGATCAGTCGCACCTGTTCGAACAGGTAGGGGCGACAGGCCTCGATCTCGAGCGGCTGCGGGTCGCGGTTGCCGGGCGGGCGGCTCTTCAGCACGTTGGCGATGAAGACCTCCTCGCGCGAGAGCCCAATCTCCTCCAGCATCTGGTTGAGCAGCTGCCCCGCCCGGCCGACGAAGGGCAGCCCCTGGCGGTCCTCTTCGGCCCCCGGCGCCTCACCGACGAACATCAGGTCGGCGTTCGCATCCCCCGCGCCGAAAACGGCCTTGGTGCGGGTCTCGTGCAGCGGGCAGCGAGTGCAGTCCTGGACTTCTTTATAGAGAGCGACCAGCTGCTCACGCCGCTGCTCGGCGGCCTCCCCCATCAGAGCTCCCCTTTTGCCCGCTTGCGCTTGGTCTCAGCCAGCCGCTCACCACGCGCTGCTTCGCGCTCACCGCGCCTTGCTTCATCGGACTTCACGCCCGCCCCCCGTGGCTGCCGCCCGGCTGGAGACACTCGCGAGAAGAGCCTCCGCGTACGCCGCGACCCACAGGCCGGACAGGCGAGGCTCTCGGTCCCCACGGCCGTTAGCTCCTCAAAGCGGGTGGCGCAGTCCTCACACTCGAACTCGTAGACGGGCATCGTCCCGCCATCGTAATTCGCACCGGCACTGAGGGGAGCGACTAGGAGAGCGGCTCCCAGTCCCAGGCCTTTGCCGAGGAAAGGCTCTCCTGTTCGAGGTAGCGGCGGAACTCGGCCAGCTCGGCGGGCTCGACGCTGTAGACGTGGTCGGGTTCGGGGAAGTGGCGTGAGCGGACCTCTTCGGTGAACTGGCGGACACCGTCGACCATCGCGGCGTGGACGTCGGCGTAGCGCTTGACGAATTTGGGCGTGCGGCCGGTGGTGATACCCAGCAGGTCATGGAAGACGAGCACCTGGCCGGCGGTCGCAGGGCCGGCGCCGATGCCGATTGTCGGAATCTCGAGCTTCTCGGCGATCGCCTCGGCGATCGCGGCCGGCACCGCCTCGAAGACGATCGCGAAGCAGCCGACCGACTGCAGGGCGAGGGCGTCCTCGCAGAGCTGGATCGCGCCCTGGACCGTCTTGCCCTGGGTCTTGTAGCCGCCCAGCGCGGTGGCGCTCTGCGGAGTCAAGCCGACGTGGCCCATCACCGGGATCCCGGAGCGGATGATCGCCCTGGCCCGCTCGACCGAGGTCCCCCCCGCCTCCAGCTTGACCACCTGGCAGCCTGTTTCCTTGACCAGCCGCTGGGCGCTGTGGACGGCGAGCTCGTTGCTGGCCTCGTAGCTGCCCATCGGCATGTCGCCGACCATCAGCGGCGCGCGCAGGCCGCGGCGGACGGCGCGGCCGAGCATCACCATCTCGTCCATCGTCACCGCCTCTGTGCCGGGATAGCCGAGCACGACCATCGCCGCGGTGTCGCCGACGAGGACGATGTCGGCACCGGCCTCCTCCGCGACCCGAGCCGAGGGATAGTCGTAGGCGGTAACCATCACGATCGGTTCCCCGGCCTCCTTCATCTCGGCGAGGCGCGGCAGGGTGACGGGCTTACGCTCGGCGGCGCCGGTCGGCTCGGACCTCATGAGAGCAGTACCTCCGGGCGGCTGTCGACGGCGTTGATCTTGTTGTCGTCGTCGACGTGGACGACGACGGGCGAGTAGGTCTCGAGGTCACTCTCGTCGTATGCCCCGAAGGAGGCGACGATGATCTTGTGGCCCGGACGGGTGAGGTGGGCGGCGGCGCCGTTCACCTGCATCGTTCGGGAGCCGGGCTCGCCGTCGATCACGTAGGTGACGAAGCGGGCGCCGTTGTCGATGTCCCAGACGTGGACCTGCTCGTTGGTGATCAGGTCGGCGCTGGCCATCAGCTCGGTGTCGATCGTGATGCTGCCGATGTAGTCGACGTCGCAATCGGTCACCGTCGCCCGGTGGATCTTTGACTTCAACATCTGCCTCTGCATGGCGCCTCCGTCGGCTCCTCGTGGGTTCAGTGGGTCAAGGTCGGATCACTACGTTGTCGATCAGACGCGCACCGCCCACCTGGGCCGCGAGCGCGATCAGAACCGGACTGCCGTTCAACGCGGCAACCGGCTGCAAGCTTTCGGCGTCACGCGCCTCCAGGTACTCAGGCTCGATCCCCGCTGCCTCGAGCTCGACGCGGGCGGCCGCGAGGCCGGCGGCGAGCGAGTCGGCTCGGGCCGTTTCCTCGGCGAGGCGGAGGGCGCGCGAGAGCGCTGCCGCGCGCTCGCGGTCCTCGGGGCCGAGGTAGGCGTTGCGGGAACTCATCGCCAGGCCGTCGGGCTCGCGCACCGTCGGTAGCACCTCGATCCGGACCGGGAAGTCGAGGTCGCGGACCATGCGGCGGATCACCGCCGCCTGCTGGGCGTCCTTCTGGCCGAAGTAGGCGACGTCGGGCTGGACCGAGTTGAAGAGCTTGGCGACGACGGTGGTGACGCCCCGGAAGTGCTCCGGGCCGCGCCGGGCCGGGTATCCGTCGAGGACGTCGGTGAGGCCGCCCTCGACCTCGACCAGCGTGGAGAAGCCCTCCGGATAGACCCCCTCGACCGGCGGCGCGTAGACGAAGTCGACGCCCGCTTCCGCGGCGAGGCGCAGGTCCCGCTCCTCGTCCCGCGGGTAGCGGTCCAGATCCTCGCCCGGGCCGAACTGGGTCGGGTTGACGAAGAGGCTCATGACGACGACGTCGCACTCGGCGCGAGCGGCGCGCAGCAGTGAGAGGTGGCCCTCGTGGAGAAAGCCCATCGTCGGCACGAGGCCGATCGAGGCGCCCTCGCGGCGCGCAGGGGCTAGCGCGGCTCGAAGCTCATCCTTTGCTCGGAGGGGCTTCACGTCGCCAGTCACGTGTGGGGAATCGACGAGTTCGACGAGGTTCATAAGGTCCATGCCCTGGGGGTCACGGCCGAAGGCCGATTATAGGGACTGCCCGGCGGAACTAGGTGGCCTTGATCACATTCGCCGGAGCACCGGCCGCGATCGTGCCTGGCGGCAGGTCGCGGGTTACCACCGAGTTGGCGCCGATCACGCAGCGGTCACCGATCGTCACCCCGCTGGTGACGACGCAATTGACCCCGAACCAGCAGTTGGAGCCGATCCTGACTGGGCCGTTCGAGGTGAAGCCCTGCTGCGTGACCGGCGTCTCGGGATCGTCGAAGCGGTGCTCGGAGTCGCCGACGAAGCAACCGTTGGCGAACATCGTGTGGTCGCCGACCTCGATCAGCTCGAGCGCCGCGAACATCGTGTTGCGGTTGAGGAAGCAGTCCTCGCCGATCTCGATCCGGGCCTGCGGCGCCAGCGTCAGCCAGCAGCCTGGCTCCAGCAGCGTGCCCTCGCCGATCTTCAGCCGCCCCTCGTCGAGCGCCTCCAGCGCCTCCCCCTCCAGCGGCTGACGGATGAAGAAGCCACCGCGGGCGGCGTGCCGGGCGAGCCGCAAGCGGCGCAGGAGACGGCCGTTGCGCTCGTACCAGCGCCGCTTCGCCCACCAGACGCGCCAACCCCTGTGCTCGCCAGCCACATCGGCAGCATTCCAGACAGGCGGCATAGACTGCGGCGCATGGCGGCGCTGCGCGGAGGAATCGACCTCGGAGGGACCAAGATCCAGACGGCGATCGTCGACTCCGGCGGCGAAGTGATGGGCCAGTCACGTCGTCCCACCCCGACCGACGGGGGACCGCAGGACGTTGCGGACGAGATGGCTGCCGCGCTGCGCGAGGCGGCCGAGGAAGCCGGCGTCGAGACCGCCGCCCTGGAGGGCATCGGAGTCGGCTCCCCGGGCGATGCCGACGAGCGCACCGGGGTCGTCTCCGGCGCCCGCAACCTGCCCGGCTGGGAGGGGAGCTTCCCGCTCGCCGACACCCTGAAGGAGGCGCTGGGCTCCGAGGTCCGCGTCGGCAACGACGTTCAGGTCGCGACCGAGGCCGAGTTTCACCTCGGTGCCGGGCGCGAGTTCTCCAGCCTGATTGGGGTCTTCTGGGGGACGGGGGTCGGTGGCGGTCTCGTTCTCGACGCCAAGCCATGGCTCGGCCGCGGCGCAGCCGGCGAGATCGGCCACGTGGTGGTCAAGCGTGGCGGCGCCAAGTGCCCCTGCGGGCGCAAGGGCTGCATGGAGGCCTATGCGGGACGAGCGGCGATGGAAGCCGAGGCTCGCCGCCAGCACGAGGAGGGCCATAAGACAGATCTCTTCAAGCTGATGCACAAGCACGAGAAACCGCGGCTGACCAGCGGCATCTGGGAGCGCGCGCTCGACCATAGCGACCACCTCGCGGAGAAACTGATCGACCGCGCAATCGAGGCGCTGGGAACAGGGATCGCCTCGGCAATCAACCTGCTCGACCCCGAAGCGGTGATCATCGGCGGTGGGCTCGGGGTTCGCTTCGGCGAGCGCTACATGGAGCCGCTGACCAAGGAGATGGGCAAGCACCTCTTCGTCGACGAGCGCCCGCCCGCCGTGCGCGTGGCCTCGCTCGGCGACCTCGGCGGCGCCGTCGGCGCCTCCCTCCTCTTCGCTCGCTAATACAAATTATTTCTTGACTAATCCAGGGGCGTGTGGTACGGGATAGCGTCACCAGTCCTGCCCGGCGGCCGACCCGCCTGGCGGAAAGCGAGATCCCATGAGACTCGTTCGCGTTCTCATCCTCACCGCGGCCATGGTGACTGTGATGGCAGCAGCATTCGCTGCACCCTCCACCGCCACGGTGATGTGTGAAATTGGGACCATTGCATGTCCCGAAGAAGACATCTATCCCGCCAAAACAACGGTATCCGGTGTGCTCAAATCAGGCACTCAAGCCACCTTCGAAGGGGGCTTCGGCTCTGTCAAATGCTCGGAATCGATCCTAGAAGGGCAATCGCTCGAAAAAGAAGCCGGACAGCTGACCGGAACGCTTGCCTCGCTGAAACTCCTTGCATGCAAATCCGGCGAAACCAGCTGCACCGTGACAGCTTCGACTCTGCCCTTCAACACGAAACTCACCTACACAAGCGGCGATGAAGGCACGTTGCTCGTCAGCAGCAAAGAAAAAACGCCGACCGTGAAATTCGAATGCGGAAAAATCATCAACTGCAGCGCAAGCGGAAATCTGGAACTGACGATGGACGGAGGCGAACCTGGCAGCATCATCGCCTCGAAAGAGCCTCTTACCGGCGAAGGTGCCTGCGCCAAAACGACGTTCACGGCAACCTACACACTGAACGCACCAAGCAGCGGATATGTCTTTGTAGCCCAGGCCCAGGTGGCAGGAACGTTACTGTGCTCAGAACCGCCGGAAACGGTCATGGGGAAACTGAAATGCCCCACTGGAAAATCCTATTCCGGCGAAATCAAAGGCGAACTCGCGGCCGGAAACGCGGAATTCAAATCCATGGCGGAACCCGCGAAGGGGGTCAGCTGTAATCAGACGACCTATGAAGGACAGTTCGAAAGCGATGGAACCAAAGCCGCGGTCAATGGCGGCATCAACAAACTCGCCTTTTCCAGCATAGTCGGTGGCATCCCAAATAAACCGTGCTCCGGAAGCTTCGAAGCCGCTAATCCGGTGAAAGTGACGGTAGAAGGCCTGTCATATCGCGACGCTAAATTCTTCTACCAAAGCGTCTTCAACCCTCAGGGAGGCTTCGAGGTCCGAGCGAATATGGTCGACATCAAGTTTGAAATCGAAAACGGCATGAACCCACTCCCCACCTGCAAATACACGGCTCCGCGCCTTTGGGGCTACGTAGTCAACGGCGCCGGCATGAATCCGAGTCAGATGACGCTGATTGGGAGTCGACTCGTAAAGGTGGCCGGCGGGGCGGGTGTCTGCCCCCCTGACCTGCAGCTCACGGCTCAGGTGACTGTCAAAGGCGTCGGCGGTGGAAACGTCTACATAGCCCGCGACTAGACAAGAACTCCCACCTCCAGGCGGCCGGTCTCACACCCGGCCGGCCGCCTGGCGCTGCTGGCGGGCGATCGCGTCGATGATCACGGCGATCAGGAGGACGCCGCCGGTGACCATGAACTTGACCGCGGAGGAGAGCGCGAGCAGGTCCATGCCGTTGGAGATCGAGCCGATCACGAGGGCGCCCAGCAGCGCCGTCCAGACCGCACCACGGCCGCCGAAGAGACTCGTACCGGCGATTACCGGGCCGGCGATCGCCAGCAGCAGCAGTTCGCTGCCGCCGGAGCTCTGGTTGACCGCAAGCAGGCGCGAGGCGGCGAGAATGCCGCCGATCGCGGACATCGTGCCGGCGATCGCGAAGACCGCGACCCGGACCCTGTTTATCGGGATGCCCGCCCGGCGCGCCGCCTCGGCGTTGCCGCCAACGGCGTAGACGTGGCGACCGAAGGTCGTCTGCTTGGCGACGTATTCCATCCCGACCACGAAGGCGAGCAGGATAAGGAGCGCCAGCGGCACGCCCCGGTCGGAGTTGAGGACCGCGACGACGACGATCGCCACGACCGAGACCAGGGCGATCCGCAATAGAGGTGGGGCCAGGCTCTCACCGGTGAGGCCGGCTGCCGCTCGCCGCCGGTGGCCCACCAGGACAACGGCGGCGTAGGCGCCGATCACGATCGCGGCGAAGACCCAGCCGGCGGCCTCGGAATAGAAGGTGTTGGCGAGGCCTGTGATCTTGGGATCGGTGATGTTGATCGAGCCGGTCGATCCGAGCACCTGCAGCAGGGCGCCCTGCCAGGCGAGCAGGCCAGCGAGGGTGACGACGAACGAGGGGACGCCGAAGCGGCTGAACAGCGCTCCCTGCAGCAGGCCGATCGCCGTCCCCGCGAGGACTCCCGCCGCAATTGCCAGGTAGGGGCTCCAGCCGTGCTTGACATTCAGTACCGCGACGATCGCTGCGGCGAGGCCGCTGACGGCACCCACCGAGAGGTCGATCTCTCCCAACAGCAGCACGTAGACGACGCCGATCGAGATCAGCCCGACCGCGGTGATTTGCAGCATCAGGTTGGTCAGGTTCTCCGCCGAGAGGAAGCGGTCGTTCTCGAATTGGAAGATCGCCCAGATCACGGCCAGCCCGAGGACGACTCGCAGCGACGCGAGGTCGCCCTGGATGAAGCGCCTCAGGGTCTCGGACCTGGTGCTGGAGGCCCCCTCCGTCGTGGGACTGGCGGCCCCCTCCGCGCTCATGCCTCTTCTCCCGGCTCTTCGTTGTCGCCCCTGCCGACGCCGGTGATCGCGGAGACGACGTGCTCCTCAGTGGTCGATTCCGCCTCGAAGCTGCCGGCAGCCTTGCCGAGCCGCAGGACGAAGATCCGGTCCGCCACCTCGAAGACGTCTACGAGGTTGTGGCTGATCACGACGACGCCGAGACCGCGCTCGCGCAAGCGCCGGATCAGGTCGAGGACCTGGGCGGTCTGCGCCACCCCGAGCGCAGCGGTGGGCTCGTCGAGCAGCACGACTTTCGGCTCGCCGAGCAGCGAGCGCGCCACCGCGACCTGCTGGCGCTGACCGCCGGAGAGGGTGCCGACCTCGCTACGCAGGTTGGGAATGGTCACCGAAAGGCCGGAAAGCAGCTCCCCGGTGCGGTGCTCCATCCGCGCCTCGTCGAGCTGGCGCGAGACCGTGCCGGGGCCCGGCGAGACCTCCTCGCGCCCGAGAAAGAGGTTGGCGACGAGGTCGAGGTTGTCACAGAGGGCAAGGTCCTGGTAGACGGTGGCGATGCCTAGTGCGGTGGCGTCCTGGGGCCGGGAGATCGAGACCTGCTCCCCCTCGAAACGGATCCTGCCGGCGTCGGCCGTGTGGATCCCAGCGATCGTCTTGACCAGGGTCGACTTGCCGGCACCGTTGTCCCCCACCAGGCCGATCACCTCACCACCGTGGACGGCGAAGTCGACCCGGTCCAGCGCCTGGACCGGGCCGAATCGCTTGCTGATCCCATCGAGCTCGAGAAGAGGGGAGTTCGAGCTCACTTTCGTCCCCGTGACTAGGAGATACCAGCCGCTTTGCAGGCTTCCGCGTACGCCTCGGTGCAGAGTTCGTCGACCGACACTTCTTCGTCCGCGATCACGGTCTGTTTGATGTTGTCTTTGGTGACCGCGACCGGTTCGAACAGGATCGAGGGCACTTTGCCAGCTTCGTTGTCGAGTTCATCCGTGACTTTGCCCTGCGGGATTTCTTTGCCTTCGGCGAGGTCGATGGCGATTTCGGCACTGATCGCAGCCTCGGGCTTGTAGGCCTTGTAGATCGTCATGTACTGCTGACCAGCAAGGATCCGCTGCAGGCCGGCTACGGTTGCGTCCTGGCCGGTAGTGGGACGTTCTTCCGGATCGATCCCGGCCGACTTCATCGCCGCGATCGCACCGCCGCCGGTGTCGTCGTTGGCCGCGTAGACCCCGGCGAAGCCGTCTTTGCCGATCGCCGTGATCGCCTGCTGCATCTCGTTCTGGGCGTTGGTCGCCGACCATTCCGGCGTGTCGTATTCCTTGGCGATCTCGACACCGGCGGCTTCGAACCCTTTGTTTGAGCCTGCCTTGAAGAGGGCGGCGTTGCTGTCCGCGGGGTCGCCGTTGATCTTCACGATCGGCCCTTTGGGACTGCCGTCTTCTTTCAGCTTTTTGGAGAGCGATTCGGCTTGCAGCTCGCCCACCCGTTCGTTGTCGTAGGAGACGTAGATGGCCACTTCGGCGCCGAGGATCAAGCGGTCGTAGCTGAGGACGGGGACGCCCTGGGCGTCGGCCTTCTGGACGCTTGCGGCCGCTGAAGCCGCGTCGACCGGATCGAGCACCAGCACATCCGCGCCCTGGGTCAGGGCCGCTTCGACCTGGCTCTGCTGCTTGGAGGCGTCCTCGGTGGCGTTGCTGTAGAGGATTTCGCAGTCAGGGCATATTTCTTCGACCTTTTCTTCGAAGCGCGGCCGATCGGAAGCCTCGTAGCGCGGGGTCTGGTTCTCTGGCAGCAACAGGGCGATCGTCGGGCCACCTCCGCCACCTCCGCCGTCATCGTCACCGCCACAACCCGCGGCTATCAGGACGATCGCGAGCAGGGCAACGAGGGCGATCGTGAACCGACTGAACGCAGAGTGAGACATCTCTTCCTCCTATGTCACCCCGTCCTGCGCGGGACTTACCCGAAGTGGAGGCTTTTTAAGCAGGCGCGGGCGGGCTATGCAGCAACCGGCTCGCGCCGCTTGCGTGTGGCGCGTTTCGGCTTCGCCGGCTCGAGCAGCCCGGCAAGGAAGCTGCCTGTGTAGGAGCCCGCGACCGCGGCGACCTCCTCGGGGGTGCCGGTAGCGACCACCTCTCCCCCCTCTTCTCCCCCTCGGGGCCGAGGTCGATCAAACGGTCGGCGGTCTTGATCACGTCGAGGTTGTGCTCGATCACGACGACCGTGTTGCCAGCGTCGACCAGCCGGCCGAGCACGTCGAGCAGGCGCTGCACGTCGGCGAAGTGGAGGCCGGTGGTCGGCTCGTCGAGGATGTAGAGGGTGTTGCCGGTGGCGACCTTGGAGAGCTCGGTCGCCAGCTTCACCCGCTGCGCCTCGCCTCCGGAGAGCGTCGTCGCCGCCTGGCCAAGGCGGATGTAATCGAGGCCGACGTCGTGCAGGGTGCGCAGGCGGCGGGCGATCTTCGGCACGTTCTCGAAGAAGACGACCGCCTCCTCGACCGACATCTCCAGCACGTCGGCGATGCTCTTGCTCTTGAAGCGCACCTCCAGCGTCTCGCGGTTGTAGCGCTTGCCGTGGCACTGCTCGCAGGGCACATAGACGTCGGGCAGGAAGTGCATCTCGATCTTGATCTGGCCGTCACCGCGGCAAACCTCGCAGCGCCCGCCCTTGACGTTGAAGCTGAAGCGGCCGGGCTTGTATCCGCGTGCCCGTGCCTCCTGGGTCTGGGTGAAGAGCTGGCGGATGTGGTCGAAGACGCCGGTGTAAGTGGCCGGGTTGGAACGCGGCGTGCGGCCGATCGGCGACTGGTCGATGTTGATGATCTTGTCGATCTGGCTGAGCCCGTCGACGCCGTCGTGCGCACCGGGCCGCAGCTTCGCCTGGTGCAGACGGTTGGCGACCGCGTGGTGCAGTGTCTCGTTGACCAAGGTGGACTTGCCTGAGCCGGAGACCCCGGTGACGCAGCAGAAGACGCCGAGCGGGATCGCCACGTCGATCCCCTTCAGGTTGTGTTCGCGGGCGCCGCGTACGCGCAGCGCGCCGGTTGGTTCCCGCCGCTCGGCCGGCAGCTCGATCTTGCGCTTGCCGGAGAGGTACTGGCCGGTCAACGAGGAGGGGTCCTTCGATACCTGGGCAGGCGTGCCCTCGGAGATCACGTGGCCGCCGTGCTCGCCGGCGCCGGGGCCGAGGTCGACGAGGTGGTCGGCGGCCATCATCGTGCCCTCGTCGTGCTCGACCACGATCACGGTGTTGCCGAGGTCGCGTAGGCGGTCGAGGGTGGCGATCAGCTTCTCGTTGTCGCGCTGGTGCAGGCCGATCGAGGGCTCGTCGAGCACGTACATCACGCCGACGAGGTGCGAGCCGATCTGGGTCGCGAGACGAATCCGCTGCGCCTCGCCGCCGGAGAGCGAGCGGGCAGAGCGTGACAGTGAGAGATAACCGATGCCGACGTTCTCGAGGAAGGCGAGCCGTTCGGAGATCTCCCGCACGATCAGGCGCGCGATCGCCCGCTCGGTCTTGGTCATCTCCAATGCTGCGATCCACTCCGCCGCGCCACGCGCCGACATCGCGCTGTACTCGGCGATGCTGATCCCGCCGACCTTGACCGCGAGGCTCTCGGGCCGCAGCCGCGCCCCATCGCACTGGGGACAGGGCTGCTCCGCCATGTAGCTCTCGATCCGCTCGCGATTGGTCTCGGAGTCGGTCTCCTCGTAGCGGCGTTGAAGGTTGTTGACGATCCCCTCGAAGCGCACCTTGTAGGAGCGCCGACGACCGAAGCGATTTGTGTAGGTGACCTGGTGACGATCTGAGCCGGTGCCGTAGAGGAAGATCTCTTTCTCGGACTTCTTCAGCTTCGCCCAGGGCTTATCGGCGTCGACCCCGTACTCCTCGGCGACGGCGGCGATCAAACGCTTCCAGTAGGCGGAGATGCCGCGGTTCCAGGGCTGCAGGGCGCCCTCGGCGAGCGAGAGCGTCGGATCGGGGACGACCAGCTCGGGGTCGATCACCCGCTGAAAGCCGAGCCCGTGGCAGCGCTCGCAGGCGCCGTGCGGCGAGTTGAAGGAGAAGATCCGCGGCTCCAGCTCTGGAATCGAGGTGCCGCAGTTGAGGCAGGCGAACTGCTCCGAGAAGAGCAGCGTCTCGCCGTCGACTATCTCGACTTCGACCAGGCCGGCGGCGAGCCCGGCGGCCGCCTCGACCGACTCCGAGAGCCGGCGTCGCAGGTCGGTCTTCATCACCAGCCGGTCGACGACGACCGAGATGTCGTGTTTGAACTTCTTGTCGAGGACGATCTCCTCGTCGAGGCGGCGCAGCTCGCCGTTGACCTCCACCCGCGAGTAGCCCTCGAGCCGCAGCTGCTCGAACAACTTTCCGTACTCGCCCTTGCGCCCGCGCACGACGGGCGCCATCACCATGAATTTCGTCCCCTCCTCGAGGGTCATCAGCCGGTCGACGATCTGCTCCTGGGTCTGACCGGTTATCTCCTCACCGCACTCTGGGCAGTGCGGCACGCCGATCCGCGCCCAGAGCAGACGAAGGTAGTCGTAGATCTCGGTCACGGTGCCAACGGTCGAGCGCGGGTTGCGCGAGGTCGTCTTCTGGTCGATCGAGATCGCTGGCGAGAGCCCCTCGATCGAGTCGACATCGGGCTTCTCCATCAAGCCGAGGAACTGGCGCGCGTAGGCGGAGAGCGACTCGACGTAGCGGCGCTGGCCCTCGGCGTAGATCGTGTCGAAGGCGAGACTCGACTTCCCCGAGCCCGAGAGCCCGGTGATCACGATCAGCGCGTCTCGAGGCAGCTCGACGTCGACGTCCTTGAGATTGTGCTCTCGGGCGCCTGAGATGACGATTCGATCGGAAGCCGGCACTGAGGCGATTCTACGCACCCGAACAGACGTTCCCCTTGCTTCCGTTCGCACTTTTCCCCTCTATGCGAAGGAAACTGCGAACTGAACCGGCTCCGTAGAGGCCAAACCCAGCTGGGTCCACGGGGGCGAGAGTCCTTGCGTTCGCACTTCTCTTCGGTATGCGAGGAAAAGTGCGAGCGCACCACGACCTCGCCGCGCTGGCTGGCACGCAACACGGGGTCGTTGCGCGCAAGCAGCTTCAAGCGCTCGGGTACAGCGATGGTGCCATCGACCGGGCAGCAGACCTGGGACGGTTGCACCACATCCACCGGGGCGTCTATGCCGTCGGCCACATGCGCCTCTCTTCCCATGGCTACTGCCAGGCAGCGCTCCTCGCCTGTGGACGACAGGCCCTCTTGAGCCACACCTCCGCCGCATGGCTGTGGGGACTGCACCCGAGGCTGGCGTTGCCAGTCGAGGTCATCCGGCCAAGCCGCGGCCACCGCAGAAGCGCGATTCGGGTGCACCACGCCCCTGGCCTGGGGGTCGATGATCGAGCGGAACGCGAGGGGCTACGCCTTACGGGGCTCGCGCGCACATTCCTCGATCTCGCAGCAAGGGAGTCGCGCATCGGCTTGAAGGGAGCGCTGGACCGGGCTGACCGACTCGGGATCTTCGACCTCCATGCCATCGACTCTCTGCTGGGTCGAGCCGGGAAGCACCCCGGCACGCGGAAGCTTCGCCACGCGACCGATCCGTTTCGCGAACCAGGGTTCACGCGCTCCGGTCTTGAGCGGTACTTCCTTGCTCTCGTGCGCAAAATGGGACTGCCGGTGCCCTCGGCCAACCTCTTCGTCGCCGGCTTCGAGCTGGACATGTACTGGGAGCGGGAGCGATTCGCGGTCGAGCTCGACACCTACAAGTTTCATCGAGGTCGCACCGCGTTCGAGAAGGATCGGGTCCGGCAGGAGGAGCTGAAGCTGGCCGGGATCGAGATGGTCCGGATCACCGACGTTCGCCTCGAACGCGAACCGGAGGTGGTGATGAAGCGCCTCGCCACGCTGCTTGCACAGCGGCGCTAGAGCCAGTGGTTGCGTGAAACGGCATTGAGGCGTACGGTCGTTGTGGGCGGGGACCGTTCAGCCCAGGAGGTGGAGAGATGTCGAACGTCGATACCGCCCGGTCGGCCTATGAGGCCTTTGGCCGTGGCGATCTGGAAGCGCTGAAGGAGATGTTGAGCGAGGACAGCACCTGGCTCACATCCGACGAGCTGCCGCTCGGAGGAGAAACGAAAGGACGCGACGAGATCATCGGGAATTTCACCCAGATCCCCAACTACTGGTCGTCGTTCAGCGTCGAGCCGGAGGAGTTCATCGACGGGGGCGAGTGGGTCGTCGTACGAGGAACGCAACGGGCGGGCAACGACAGCGGCAGCTTCGAAGCGCCGTTCGCCCACCTACTCAAGGTCGCCGACGGCAAGATCGTGCGCGGCGAGTTCTACGCCGACAGCGCCAAGGCAGCGAAGGTCCTGGCCTAGGCAGCCGCGCCCACAGAGAGCCCGGCGACCGCGAGTCGCTCCTCGACAACGGCGCTGCTCGGTGAGGGGGCGGCCGCAGGAGCCGGGCTCCTCTCCGTCGACGACGCGAACTGAACCATCGCGGAGCCGAATATGCAGTCGACTCGGGAAGGCCATCCGCAGCGTGGTGGTGTCGGCGCGAGCGCCCTGGCCACGGCCGGACCGGGGTTCGCCTAGTCCATGTTGGCGTCGCCGAGGCGGGGATGCGCAGCAGGTCGCGCAGGCCGAGGTCGGGCGACGCTCTGGCCGCTCGCTCGCGAACGCTGGCCGGCAGGTCCTCGACCCGAGGTCGGCACGACGCGGGGCCTAAGCGCCGGCCCGCATCCCCTCGAGGTCGCGGCGCAGCTCCTTCAGCTCATCACGGATGCGGCCCGCCTCCTCGAAGCGGAGGTCGTCGGCGGCAGCGAGCATCTCCTCCTCGAGAGCGACGATC
This sequence comes from uncultured Solirubrobacterales bacterium, assembly GCA_963807425.1. Classification (GTDB taxonomy): domain Bacteria; phylum Actinomycetota; class Thermoleophilia; order Solirubrobacterales; family 70-9; genus VRUE01. The sequence continues at coordinate 359,161 of CAWEBZ010000012.1, forward strand.
GTGCGCTCCAGCTCCTCCGGATCAGCGAAGTCCGTCGCCCGCTTGCTGCGGCGCTTGCGCGGCGCCCGGTCCTCCATCGCGAGGAACTCGGACATCTCGGAAATGCCCTTGCGCACGGTCTCAGGGGTGATCCCGTGCTCGGCGTTGTAGGCGAGCTGGATCGCGCGGCGGCGGTCGGTCTCGCTCATCGCCGCCCGCATCGCGTCGGTCTCCTTATCGGCGTACATCAGCACCCGCCCGTTGACGTTGCGGGCGGCACGGCCGATCGTCTGCACGAGGCTCGTCTCCCCGCGCAGGAAGCCCTCCTTGTCGGCGTCGAGGATCGCCACCAGCGAGACCTCGGGCAGGTCGAGGCCCTCGCGCAGAAGGTTGACCCCGACCAGGACGTCGTACTCGCCGAGGCGCAGGTCGCGGATGATCTGGATCCGTTCCAGCGTGTCGATCTCCGAGTGCAGGTAGCGGACCTTGATCCCGTACTCGAGCAGATAGTTGGTCAGGTCCTCGGCCATCTTCTTGGTCAGGGTCGTGACCAGCACCCGGTCGCCGGCGTCAGCGCGGACCTTGATCTCGTTCATCAGATCGTCGATCTGGTTCCTCGTCTCGCGTACCTCGATCGCCGGGTCGATGATCCCCGTCGGGCGGACGATCTGCTCGACGATCCGGGTCGACTCGGCCCGCTCGAACTGCCCCGGCGTCGCCGAGACCATCACCAGCTGGTCGACCCGCTCGAGGAACTCGTCGAACTTGAGCGGCCGGTTGTCGATCGCCGACGGCAAGCGGAAGCCGTAGTCGATCAAGGTTTGCTTCCGCGATCGATCGCCTTCGTACATCCCCCCGATCTGGGGGATCGTCTGGTGGGACTCGTCGACGAAGACGACGAAGTCGTCGGGGAAGTAGTCGATCAGCGTGTGCGGCGGGCTACCCTCGGGACGGCCGTCGAGGATGCGCGAGTAGTTCTCGATCCCCGAGGTGAAGCCGAGCTCCTTCAGCATCTCGATGTCGTAGGCGGTGCGCTGCCGCAACCGGTGCGCCTCGAGCTGCTTGCCTTCGGCCTCCAGCTCGGCGGTGCGGGTGTTGAGTTCGTTGCGGATCTCATCGACCGCCCGCTCCAGGGTCTCGTCCTTGGTCACATAGTGCGAGGCCGGCCAGACCGAGACGTGGTCGATCGTGTCGAGGATCTCGCCGGTGAGCGGGTCGAAGTGCTGGACCCCCTCGATCTCGTCGCCAAAGAGGGCGATCCGGTAGGCCGACTCGGCGTAGGAGGGCATGATCTCCAGCACCTCGCCGCGGACGCGGAAAGTGCCGCGGCCGAGGGTCGAGTCGTTGCGCTGATACTGCATCTTGACCAGCTTGCGCAGCACCTCGTCACGGTCGATCGACTCGCCGACTTTGAACATCTGCATCTTCTCGTTGTAGACCTGAGGCGATCCGATCCCGTAGATACAGGAGACCGAGGCGACGATGATCACGTCGCGGCGGGCGAAGAGGGCGGCGGTGGCAGCGTGGCGGAGGCGGTCGATCTCGTCGTTGATCGAGGAGTCCTTCTCGATGTAGAGGTCCTGGGCCGGGACGTAGGCCTCGGGCTGGTAGTAGTCGTAGTAGGAGACGAAGTACTCGACCGCGTTCTCGGGGAAGAACTCGCGGAACTCGTTGCAAAGCTGCGCGGCCAGCGTCTTGTTGTGGGCGATCACCAGCGAGGGACGCTGGACCGCCTCGATCGTCGCGGCCATGGTGAAGGTCTTGCCGGTCCCGGTCGCACCCAGCAGGGTCTGGAACGTCTCCCCCTCCCCCAGGCCCTCAGCCAACCCGGCGATCGCCTTCGGTTGATCAGCGGTCGGCGTATAAGCGGGGTTGAGCTTGAACTCGGGCACGCGGTGACGATAGCGGGCGAGTTAGTCGCGCTAACCGCGAAAAAACGTCCTTTCTCCCGAACTGGAAGACTGCGCGGCCGATGACACGCTCTCAGAAAGCTCTGGCGGGCTTCTTCGCTTTCGCCGGGACGATGCACTTCGTCATCCCGCGCAGCTACGAAGCGACGATGCCGCCGTCGTTGCCTCGCCATCGCGAGGCGGTGATCGTCAGCGGCGTCGCCGAGATTGCCGGCGGGGCTGCGGTGCTCTACCGCCCCACCCGCCGCTTTGCTCGATGGTGGCTGCTCAGCCTGCTGCTGGCCGTCTTTCCGGCCAACATCCACATGGCAGTGAATCCCGAGCAGGTCAAGGGCCTCGACCTGGAGCGGGTCCCACGCTGGGCGCTCTGGGCGCGCCTGCCGCTGCAGCCACTGGCGATGCTCTGGGTGTGGCGGGCGACGCGCGACTGATTGGTATCGTAAACGCGCAGTTTTGTCTGTCGATCTTTTGTCTGTAGCGCTTTTGTCGTCGCAGACAGAGAATCTCCGAATGGAACCACGCGAGCGTTTCGCAATTAATCTGCGCAAAGCGCGCCAAAGCAAGGAAATCTCCCAGGAGGAGCTCGGCTTCCGCTGCGAGCTGCACCGGACCGAGATCTCGCTGCTGGAGCGCGGTGGACGCGAGCCTCGGCTCGGCACGATCGTCAAGCTCGCGGGCTCTCTCGACACGACACCAGCAAAGCTCTGCGAGGGCATCAGCTGGGTGCCGAGCAAGTCGGGCAAGAAGGGCCGCTACCAGTTCAAAAAGTAGTAGCCGCCCCCCGGAGCGAGGAGGCGGCGTCGCTCAGGGCAGGAACTGTTCGAGCAGGCTCTGGGCGGGACCGAGGAAGCCTTCGAGTTCGCCGAGCAGTGCTTGGGCGTTCTGGACGAGTTCGATCGCTTCGTTGAGCGGAATCTGGCGGAGCGTTTCGCGCAGAGGAGCAGCGATGAGCGGGTTCAGTGCACCGGCATCTTCGGCATCGTCGACGGCCCGCAGCAGGCCAGCGCGGATCGCCTTGGCCAGTTCGGTCTCGTCGATCCCATAGCGCTCGCTGAAGCGCTCGCGTGCCTCCGGCGTGGCGATCGCGCGGGCGAGCGTCTCGCGGGTGACTCCCAGCTCGCAGGCGGCGCCGTCGAGGGCCGAGAGCGAGAACTGCTCGGCGATCTGTTGCAGGCTTTCCGGATCGCGCCAGGCCCGCTTCTCACACGGGTCCTGGGTCTTGGCCGGTGCGTATGAGGAGCCGCCGGCGGCGAGGTAGATACCGGGCAGGACGACGGCGGCGATGATCGCCCCGACGACTAGGAACCGGGCTCTCGAGTCGCCGCTCACAGTTCCACTCTCCGGGCCAGGACGATCGGAATCAAGGCCAGCAGGCCGAGCAGCGCGGCGAGTCCGAAAGAGGGGCTGAAGGCATGCGTCGCGGCCCGGTTGAGCTGCTCCTGAAGTTCGTCACGCAGCTGCACCACTTCGGCTCGCTCGCTTTCGTCGGTTGGGAGCGGCTCAAACGCTGGCTCGATCGTCGGCACCCTCCCCCGCTCCCCTTCCAGCTGGCCCTCGATCCGCTGTGCCAGTTCGATCTTGAACAGCGGGTTGACGGAGGAGTCGAGGACGACCGCCGTCCCAGCGTCGATCGCGTCGTTGCGCTGCTCGGCGATGTCGGCGGTGAAGATCGGCGTCAACGCCAAGAGGCCGAGGCAGACACCGGCATGGCGGGCGGAGATCGTCCAGCCGCCATGGATCGCCTGCGGTGCCCGCCCGCTCAGCGCCGTCTCGGTCAGCGCCGAGAGCACCAGAGCGAGGCCGAGGCCGACCATTACCTGGGGTGGCAGGGTCAGCGCTACCTCTGCCTTGGGCAGCAGGGCCAAGCCACCGAGCCCGCCGGAGACCAGGATCGCTCCGGCGGCAGCCCGCGCTCGGGAGCTCGGCACCACTCCGCCCAGGCGGCTGCCGGCGAGGGCCGCAAGCGGCATCACGGTGACGACGATCGCGGCGCCGATCGGGGTCAGGCGCCAGCCCTCGATCAGCAGCAGCACGAGCAGGAAGAGGGCAGCGGCGATTGCCGCCGAGATCATCGCCAGAGCCAGATTGGCCGAGAGATGCGGCCGGCCCGTCTGGCGCAGCTCGGTCGAGATGATCCCGGTCGCCGCCTCGTGTCTGGCGACGGCGAGAATCGGCACCGCGGCGGCGATCGCAATCGGAACCTGGATCAGGAAGATCGACTGCCAGGAGACCAGCTCGGTCAGCAAGCCGCCGAGCGCCGGACCGAGGGCGGCGCCGGTCGCCCCGGCGGTGGCCCAGAGCGCGGTCGCGCGGCGCTCGGAGCCGACCGTGGCGGGGAGCAGCTCGAGCACGGCCGTCACCGCGGCGGCACCGCCAAGGGCCTGCACGCAGCGGGCCGCGATCAGCGTGCTGAGGTCGGAGGAGATCCCACAGGCGAGGCTGGCGCCGGCGAAGACGGCGAGGCCGACCGCGGCGGCGCGGCCGGGACCGACCCGGCGGGCTATATGCGCGGCCGGGACCGCCGCCAGCGCCATCACCAGGTTGAAGGAGATCAGCACCCAGGTAACCGCGGCGACGCTGGCGTCCAGCTCGCGGTAGATCTGCGGCAGGGCGAGGACGACGATCGAGGAGTCGGCCAGGACAAGGGCGACGGCAAGCGCCAGCGCCGCGGTGCGCGGCTTCGGTGCCTCGCTCATCGGTAGCCCAGCTCCCGCGCGTACTCGTCGCGATACTCGTCTCGCTTCTCGAGCACCTCTTCGACGTAGCCGCGTGTTTCCGGGAACGGGATCTCGTCCACGGTCAGGTCCGAGCCGCCCCACTCGTCAGCATTGCCGGGGCCGGCGTTGTAGGCAGCGAGGACCGCGGCCTCGTCGCCGTCGTAGCGGTCGAGCAGTTCACGCAGCAGGTAGGTGCCGTAGCGGATGTTGATTTCGGGGTCGGAGAGGTCCCGAAGCTCGAAGGTTGTCCCACCGCTGTCGCGCTCGATTTCGTTCGCTGTCAGCGGCGTTATCTGCATCAGCCCTCGCGCGCCGGCGCTGGAGGTCTGGTCTTTGAACTTGGACTCCGAATAGATCACGGCGGCAATCAGCGAAGCGTCGACGTCCTTCTCCCTTGCCTGCTGACGGATGATGTCCTCGTGGCGCAGGGGCAGGGTCAACTCCTGAATCGCCTGATCGAGCTTCCCCACCAATCCCAGCAGCACGCCGGCGACGATACCGGCAGCGACGACCCCTCCCCCGATCGCAAGGCGGCGTCTTCTCCGTTTCCTAATCACACGGTTTCGCCCCGCGCTCATCCCCCAAGCTTCTCGACGAGGGCGGACAGGGCACGTTCGAGGTCCTCCAGCGAGCCGTCGTTCTCGACCACGTGATCGGCCCGAGAGGCCTTCTCCTCCTGCACCAGCTGGCGTGCGTCGCGCTCCCCCACCAGCGTGTGGCCGCGCGCCTCGGCCCGTGCGCGACGGACGTCATCGGCGGTGACGACGGCCACAGTGGTGTCGAAGACCTTCTCCATCTCGGACTCGAACAGCAGGGGGACCTCGACGACGGCGACCTTGACCGAGTTCGGCAGAGAAACGAGCCAGGAACCGATCCTCTCCCCCACCAGCGGGTGGATCTGCGCCTCCAGCCAGGTCAGCTGCTCCGGGTCGGCAAAGACGATCTCACCGATCTTTGCCCGGTCGACGCGGCCATCGGGTGCAACCTCCTCACCCCAGCGCTCGGTCAGCCGGCCGAGCAATGGCTCGCTGTCGAGCAGCTCGTGCACGACCAGATCGCTGGAAATCGTCGCTGCCCCAAGTCGCTCGAAGGCGGCAAGAGACTCAGACTTCCCGGCGGCGATGCCCCCGGTGAGCCCGATCGTCAGCGGCGCCGACACGGTCGCCGCTCAGTCCTGCTCGGACTCGCCAGTCTGCTCGTCGTCGCCGTCAGCTCCACCGGCGTCATCGGGCGAATCCGGCCGCTCAACCACAGATTCCCCCTCCTGCTCCGCCTCTTCCCCCTCCTCGGGAGTCTCGGCGACAGGCGTCTCCGCCTCAGCAACAGGCTCCTCCGCGGCGGGAGCATCCTCCGCAGCGGGCTCCTCCTCGGCGGTGGCAGTCTCCGCTTCGGCCACGGGCTCCTCAGCGGCCGGCTCCGGTGCCTGCTCGACGTCCGAACCCTCATCCGCTACAGGCTCCTCGACAGCCGGAACCTCTGCCTCAGCGACCTCGGCCACCGGCTCTGCTGCCTCAGCGGCCGGGGCTTCATCCTCAGCGGCCGGAGCCTCAGCCTCAGACGCCTCCTCCGCGGGTGGCGTCGAGGGTGCGCCCTCCGGGGTGTTCGCCGGAGGGTCACCCTCGGCGTCAGGCCCCGCGGCCTCGGCCTCTGAGCCCTCAGCGGAAGTGCCGCCCGCTTTGGCCTCCTCGATCTGCTGCCCAAGATCGCCCATCGCCATCTTCTGGTCCTCGACCTGCTTGATGCTGAGAGAGGCGCCTGCGCTCCTCGTCGATCTCGAGGATCTTGACGTTGAGGCTCGTGCCGGGCTCGACTACCTCGCTCGGGCTCTCGACGTGGTGGTCGGCAAGCTCGGAGATGTGGACCAGGCCCTCGACACCGGGCAGGATCTCGACGAAGGCACCGAAGGCAACGACCTTAGTCACCGCGCCCTCGAGCACGTCGCCGGGGCGGTGGGCGCTGATTACGCGCTGCCACGGATCCTCCTGCGTCTGCTTGAGGCCGAGCGAGATGCGCTGGCGGTCGCGGTCGATGTCGAGCACCTTGATCCGAACGGTGTCGCCGATCGCGACGACCTCGGAGGGATGGTTTACGTGGCTCCAGGAAAGCTCTGAGATGTGGATCAGGCCGTCGATGCCATCGAGGTCGACAAAGGCGCCGAAGTCGACGATGTTGGAGATCTTGCCCTCGACGACCTGGCCCGACTCGAGGCGGCCGAGGATCTGCTCGCGGACCTCCTTGCGCTCTTCCTCGAGCACGGCGCGCCGTGACAGCACCACGTTGTTGCGGCTGCGGTTGAGCTCGATCACTTTGCACTCGAGCGTCTGGCCCATGAACTCGTCGAGGTTGTGGACGCGGCGGATGTCGACCAGCGAGGCGGGCAGGAAGCCGCGCACGCCGAGGTCGAGGATGAGGCCGCCCTTGACGACCTCGATCACGTTGCCTTCGACCGGGGTTCCGGACTCAGCAGCGGCCTCGATCCGGCGCCAGGCCTTCTCGAAGCGGGCGCGCTTCTTGGAGAGGACCAGCCGTCCCTCGGCGTCTTCCTTGGTGAGGACGAGGGCGTCGACCTCTTCGCCCAGCTCGACCTCGTCTGCCGGGTTGACCGACTTGCGGATCGAGAGCTCGTGAGAGGGGATGACGCCCTCGGACTTGTAGCCGATGTCGACCAGGACCTCGTCCTTGTCGATGCGGACGACCTTGCCTTTGACGACGTCGCCCTCGTCGAAGGAAACCATCGTCGCCGCGTAGTTGGGGACGATCTTGCCTTCGATCTGAAGCAGGAGTCCGTTCGAGCCCTCGACAGGTGTCCCCGCGGGCGCAGGGGACGGGGTCGTATCGGTCAAGGTCGTATCGGTCACGGACACAGCGGCAGATAATTGCAGAGTGGATACGCTCCACGTCGTGCCGGTTAGAGCCACCAAGCGCGGCGAGGAGAGAACCCCGCTGACAGGATCTCATGACGTGCTGATCTGCGGCGCCAGCTTCGCCGGGCTCGCGGTGGCGCGCGAGCTGGCCGGATCGGGAGCCGACGTGATGATCGTCGACCGCTACGAGATCGGCGAGCGCCAGACCTCGGCCTGCGGCATCCCGACAGAGTGGATGCGAGCGCTGGGCTTGATGGAGGCAGAGCGCCAGCGCTTCGACTCGCTGCTGATGCACACCCCCCACGGCGACGCCCGCTTTCGCTTGCCTTGGACCTTCTCCACCTTCGACTACAGAGAGCTCTGCCAGCTTCTCTGGCGCGACTGCGATGCGACCTTCGAGACCGCGAAGGTGAACGGGCGGGCCGCTGCGTCCAACGGCAGCGGCACGATCGAGATCGAGACCGACCGCGGCGTTCTCTCCGCCCCGCTCGTCGTCGATGCGCTCGGTTGGCGCCGGGTACTGGCCAACGGCGACGGCTATCAACCGCCGGACGCACCGCTCTCGCGCGGCCTCGAGGTGCACCCCGAGGGCGAGGGCGAGGATCTGGAGATCTGGATCGACCGTCGCTACGTCCCGGCCGGGTACGGCTGGTCCTTCCCAGCCAAGGACGAGCTGCGGATCGGCATCGGCTCCTTCGACCCGCGCTTCCACGTCCGCGAGACGACCGAGCTGCTGGCCGAAGAGCTCGGCCGCGACCGGGTCCGCTACCAGGGCAACTGGATCCCACACAAGCTGCGCGGCGCTACCGAAGGCGGCATCTTCTTCACCGGCGACTCGGCCGGGCACTGCTTGCCGCTCAGCGCCGAGGGGATTCGCACCGCGCTCTACTTCGGCATCGCCCTGGGCCGGGAGCTGCGCGGCGTCATCGAGGGCCACCAGGACCGCGAGCAAGCCGCCGCCCGCTACGCCGAGTTCAACGACTCGCACGAGTGGAAGTTCCGCTGGATGCTGCGCGTGCAGCGCCTCATCCCCAAGGTCCCGCCGCGGGTGCTGGGTCCGATGATCCGCTTCTTCGGCGCCAAGCGTTTCATCGACTGGTCCTTCGGCCACTACCTGCGAATAGCGCCGCCGGAGTTCGCCTCGCCCTCAGCGCACGACCAGAACGGTTCCGGCCAGCAGCAGCGCCACCCCGACCATGCGCTCGGGGCTGAGCGCGACCTGGTCGAGGCCGAATAGCCCAAGGCGGTCTATCACCACAGAGGCGGTGAGCTGCCCAGTGATCGTCGCTGCGGCGACGCCGCCGGCGCCGATCGCGGAGACGGCAACCAGCGCGTTGGCGACGTAGACCGCGCCGAGCAGGCCGCCGAGCAGGTAGTACCAGCTGACGTCGAAGGTCGAGCTGAGACCACCGGCCTTGCCGCTGAGCACGACGATTGCTGCCAGCGCAACCGTGCCGACGAGAAAGGAGATCAGCGCCGCCGGCAGGCTGCCCGTGGCTTTGCCGAGGCCGGCATTGATCGGCGCCTGCAGCGCGATCAGCCCGCCGGCAACGGCGGTGAGCATCACGGCCAGTCCCCGATCCATGTCGTCCGTCATATCAGGCCGGCCTCTCGACGGTGAGTTCGCCTTTTGTTGTCTCCAGGCAAGACAAAACACGAACTCACCCCCTTTGGTGGTGATCTTCGGGGGCGTACCGTGTTACACGACAGAGATGCCACCGCCAGCAGCAGAGGGATTCGCCTCCCGCTTCGTCCTCGGCCCGGCGCTGCGCACGCAGCCCGACCGGCGCCTGGTGACGCTCGTTCGCAGCGGCTACGAGACGGCGTTCGAGGAGATCGTCCGCCGCTACGGCAAGCCGCTGGGGCGCTATGCGGCGGCGATCGTCGGCAACCGCGCCGAGGACGTCACCCAGGACGCCTTCTCCAAGGCACTGCTGGCGCTGCGCCGTGACAACGACGCCGAGATCGAGCTGCGGCCCTGGCTGTACAGAATCGTCCGCAACACCGCCCTCAACGACCTGCGCGACCGGCCGCCGACGACCCAGGAGCTGGCAGAAGTCCTCGAGGGCGGCCGCTCCGCCGCCGAGGAGGCCGAGCGGCACGAGGAGATAACCGAGCTGATGCAGCGGCTACGTGCCCTGCCGGAGCCGCAGCGGGCGGCAATAGTGATGCGCGAGCTGGAAGGCCTCAGCCACGAGGAGATCGCCGCCGCGCTCGGCATGAGCGGCGGGGCCGCCCGCCAGGCGATCTACCGAGCACGGCGGGCTCTGCGCGACGGCGTCGGGCTGCTGCTGCCACTGCCGTTGCTGAAAACCCTGCTGGCGGGAGGGGCTGCGGCCACCGGCGCCGAGGTGGCGACTGGCGCCGCAGGCGTGGGAAGCGCGGCCGGAGCCGGCGTGGCGGTGAAGGCCGCGGCGGCGACCGTGCTGGTCGCCGGGACGGTCGGCGCCGGCGTCGCCCTCAACGAGAATCGGCAGGGCGAACGAACACCGGATACGGCAGGACCGGCAAGCTCCTCGCGCGACAGCTCGGGGGCGCCGTCCGCCTTCGGTGTCCCGGTTGCAAGCGACGGAGACGGCGATTCCAGTAGCGGAAGCGGCGGCGATCGCAGCGGGCCTTCCGGCGAGGGAGAGCGTGGCGACGATCGAGGTCGTCGCGGAGACGACGATCGCAGCGGGCATGGCCGCGTGGCCGACGACGACCACGGCGAACGCAGCGGCCCTTCCGGTCACGGCAGTGGATCGGGGCCCGACGACGACGACGGAGGCAGCTCGGGCCACAGCGGCTCGTCCGACGAGGGTGGCGACCGGCCGGACGACGACAGCAGCGGCTCGGGATCGAGTGGCTCCGGGCGCCGGTCTGGTGGGGGCTCCAGCGGTTCGGGCCACAGCGGCAGCTCAGAATCGAGTGGCGCAGTCGAACCCGGCGACAACCTCGAAGAGAGCGATAGCTCCGGTCCCGGCAGCGGTTCGGAGCCGGACGACATCGACTCCGATTCCGGCGGCTCGGACGACTCCAGCGGACCAGGCGGTGGGGATTTCGACGACTAGCGGCGGCGGTTGATCGGCTCAGCCGCTACTTGGCATCGAGCCAGTCCCGGCCAACCCCGACATCGACCTCCAGCGGCGGGTCGAGCTCGTAGGCGGCGCACATCTCGCGCCGCACCAGCTCGACTGCGTTGTCCATCTCACTCGGCGGGCCCTCGAAGAGCAGCTCGTCGTGGATTTGAAGGACGAGACGGGTCTTCGTCCCCACCCCCCGCAGGGCCCGCTGGCAGCGGACCATCGCGACCTTGATGATGTCGGCGGCGGTGCCCTGGATCACCGTGTTGACCGCGAGGCGCTCGCCGAGGCGGCGGGTGTTGGGATTGCCGGAGCGCAGCTCGGGGATCGGCCGCCGCCGTCCCATCAGGGTGGTGACGTAGCCCTCCTCCTGCGCTCGCTCGACCACCTGCTCGCGGAAGGCACGCACCGCCGGGAAACGCTCCAGGTAGCGGGCGACGAATTCCTCGCCCTCCTTGCGGGGGATGTTGAGCCGATCGGCGAGGCCGAAACCGGTCAGCCCATAGACGATGCCGAAGTTGACCATCTTCGCCTTCGAGCGCTGGCCGACGTCGACCTCGTCGCGGGAGATCTCGAAGACCTCCGCCGCGGTGGCGGCGTGGACGTCTTCGCCGGCCCGGAAGATCGCTTTCAGAACCTCCTCCTCGGCGACGTGGGCGAGGACGCGCAGCTCGACCTGGCTGTAGTCGGCCGAGAGCAGACGGGCGCCACGCTCGGCGACGAAGCAGGCCCGGACGGGGCGGCCGATCTCGGTGCGGATAGGGATGTTCTGCAGGTTGGGGTTGGTGCTGGAGAGGCGACCGGTGGTCGTCGCGGCCTGATTGAAGGTGGTGTGGACGCGGCCGGTCTCCGGGTCGATCAGCTCCGGCAGGGTGTCGAGGTAGGTGTTCTTCAGCTTGGTCAGCTCGCGCCAGGACTCGATCTTCTCGACGATCGGGTGCTCGTCGCGGATCTGGGCGAGCACGCGGGCGTCGGTCGAGAAGCCGGTCTTGCCGCGGCGCTTGCGGGTGAGCCCGAGCTTCTCGAAGAGGATGCGGCCGACCTGCTGCGGGGAGCCGATCGTGAACTCCTCATCGGCCAGCTCGAAGATCTCCTTCTCCAGCGTCGCGATCTGCTCGCCGAAGCCGGCGCCGACCTCGGCCAGACGCTCGTCGTCCAGCTTCAGCCCCTCGCGCTCCATCGCAGCCAGCACGTGGACCAGCGGCAGCTCGACCTCGCGCAGAAGCTGCTCCAGTCCGAGCTCCTCGATGCGGGGCCGCTGGACGTCCGTCAGCGCCGCGACGAGGCGGGCCTCTTCTGCGGGATCGAGGCCGGCGACCTCGCTCCCCTCGCCAAGCGAGAGCTGGCCGTCGGCATCGTCGCCGGCCGCGGGGGCCGCGCCCTCGGCGATGCCGATCCCGGCGTCGGCGGCAAGCTCGGTCAGCTCGTAGGTGCGGCGCTGGGGCTCGAGCAGGTAGGCAGCCAGCATCGTGTCGTGGTCGAGGGTCAGCTCGACCCCCTCCCGCGCCGCCGCGGCAAGCAGCCCGTGGCGGCCGCCGCCGAGCGACTTGGTGTCGTGGGCAACAAGCGGGCGGCCGGCCAGGACGGCCGCGAGCTCGTCCTGGGTCGTCTCGCCGGTCACAACCCGCTCGCCGTCGGCCCCCGCCCATCTGCGGCCTTCAATCGCGAGAGCGACCGCGCCCTCGCCGAGATCGGCGGGGGTCCCCTCCACCGCCTCGACCTCGAGCTCGGTCTCGACGCTGCGCCCCGGCACCGCCTCACCCTCGGGCAGCGCTTCTTCCAGTCGCTCGAGAACCGCTCGCAGCTCGAACTCGCGCATGAACTCGCGCAAGGCGCCGCGATCGGGCTCCGACTCCATCGCTGCTGTCAGATCGACGCCGGTCTCGATGTCGTACTGCAGGGTCGCCAGCTGCTTCGACATACGGGCGTCGTCGGCGTGCTCGACCAGGTTCTGCTTGCGCTTCGCGCCGGAGATCTCGTCGACGCTGCTCAGCACGTCCTCCAGCGAGCCGAACTGCTGCAGCAACTGCGTCGCCGTCTTCTCGCCAATCCCCGGGACGCCGGGGATGTTGTCGGAGGTATCGCCGCGCAGCCCCATCAGGTCGGTGATCAGCCCCGGCGCGACCCCGTAGCGCTCGACGACCGCGTCGCTGTCGTAGATCTTGGTCTCGGTGATCCCGCGCGAGGTGCTCATCACGCGAACGCCGTCGCCTACCAGCTGGTAAGCGTCGCGATCGCCGGTGACGACCATCACCGGAATCCCCTCTTCACCGGCCTGACGCACCAGCGAGGCGATCACGTCGTCGGCCTCATAGCCCTCGACCTTGACGTTGGTGTAGCCGAACGCCTCGACCAGCGGCATCAGGTTGGGCCACTGCTCCCGCAGCAGGTCGGGCCGCGGTTTGCGCTGGGCCTTGTAGAGGTCGTAGGTGACCTCTCGCCCGGACATGCCCGCGTCCCAGGCGACGACGACGCCAGCGGGGTGGTGCTCGTCGATGATCTTGACCAGCATCGAGGCCAGGCCGTAGATCGCGTTCGTCGGCCGCCCATCGCTGGTCCCGATCGACTCCGGCAGCGCGAAGAACGCCCGGTAGGCGAGCGAGTTACCGTCGATCAAAATGAGCTCTTTGCCGTCGTCGGCCATCGGCCGCCAACTCTATGGCGAGAGCCCGTCGCGCAAAGCGGCCGCGACTCGCTCCGCTTCGGCCGTCACCTGGCGATAACTGAAGCGGAGGACCTCATATCCCCGCTCGCGGAGCTCGAGGTCACGATTGCGATCGTCCTCGAAGGCGACTGGTCCCCGGTGGTAGCGATAGCCGTCGGTCTCGACCACCAGCTGCTGCTCAGGCCAAAGGAAGTCGACGAGGAGCGACCCGACACGCACATTCACCTCAGGCGCCGGCAGGCGATACCGCCGACAGAGCCGAAGGAAGAGGTGCTCGAGCTCGCTGCGAGTGCGGTCCACAACAGCCTCTGGTCCGGCAGACAGGCCAAGCACGTGGGCCCGGCGGATAGCCCGACGCAGCTCCACCCCTGAGACGATGCAACGAAGGTCGGCGATTGTCCGCGCGGGAGTGGTAATTGGAATACCCCTGTGACGTGTCGTGTGCTTAGGCGACAACGTCCTTGACCGGTGGAGGCGAATGCCCTTGCGTCGCTTTCTCCCGCTACTGCTGGGGATCGAAACATCGATCAATTCAGTCCCCCCAGACAAGAGCCCCCAAAGCCCCGCCGCACTGCGGTGGCTGACGACCGCGCCCGCTCCGCAGGCCCTGGCCGCCGCCATCCAATGCACCTCGTCCACGAGAGGACCGTGGCCAACGGCATAGACGCCACGGTGAACCCGGTACAGCCGACCAGACTCCACTCGTCGCGACACGCTGCTGGTGCTGATCCCCGCTGCAAGCAGCTGCGCCTGCGTGATGACTCCGTGCTGCCGAGTCGCAATCTTCGACACCACGAGATCGGGATTGGCGCCTTTTTCCCGCATACCGGGAATAAGGCGCCACCATCGAGAGCCCTCCCCCTCAGTAGGCCTCGCAGGCCGAGCCGTCGCTGTCGGAATCGAGGCCATAGTGATCTTCGCCGACCACAACAACCGGGCCGGTGTAGACAGGCCCGTTGCCGCTTCCACCTTCGCAGTCGTAGTCAGAGGCATACGGATCGAGACAAGCGCCGCTGTAATTGGGATCGCATTCGCTCGATTCCTCTTCCGCTTGGACTTCTTCTCTTTCCTCTTCTCGCAACGCTCTGGCCCTCTGGCGAGCACGTGCCCGTGCCGCTTCCCGCCTCGCCTGCCTTCGAGCCTGCTCCGCTCGTCGCACCCTCGCTTCTGCCTTGCGGGCTTCGCGGAGACGTTGCCGTTCATTGGCGCGCTGAGCTTCCTGTGCTGTCTGCCGCTGAAATTCACGCTGGGCTTCTCCGGATTTGCTGTCCGAGCCGCAGCCTGCCCCGATCAGGGCCGCAGCGAAGCAAAATGCCAAAACCGTCCGTACTAGGGAAGTTTTCTTGTAGTACCCCATGCGTTTGCAAACACAGCATATGGCTGCAATCGCACATGGCGCAGTTACAGAACGTGCGGCAGTGCTAGCCGCGCGGCAGGGTGATTCGGCGGGCTACGTTCTCTGAGCTTCCGCCCGAAGGGAGAAAGCGGGTAGCAACGGTGAGGCCCAGCCATCTCTGCTGCAGCCGTTTGCGGATCGCGGTCGGCAGGGAGCAGTGCAGGGTGAGGTCACGGGGCTGCTCAACCTGTGCTTGATCGCGGCAGACAACCCGTCCTTTCTTGCCGGTCGCGATCAGTGCCCGTTGGGCAACCGTGCCACTCGTGCGCAGCCGTATCTGGGTATGCAGGACTCCTCCTGCCTCCCAGGTCCGAATGACCTTGAGGCTGGGGCCAGGAAGACCGACCTGATTGGAGCTGCCCGGCGGCACCGATGTCGGTCCAGCAAGATTGGGGTCGGGCTCGAGATCATCCCCGAGCCATTCAGCGGCCTCCGCCGGGCGCGTGGCGATGAACTCGCGGGTCTCGGCCACTCCTTCTGCGAT
Organism: uncultured Solirubrobacterales bacterium; assembly: GCA_963807425.1. Lineage (GTDB taxonomy): Bacteria > Actinomycetota > Thermoleophilia > Solirubrobacterales > 70-9 > VRUE01. The sequence goes on from CAWEBZ010000012.1 coordinate 374,238, forward strand.
CTCCTCGAGACTGTGCTCCTCGCGCGTGCTCTCGTCGTCTTCCATCTCCTGCCAGGGGGCGAGCAGGGCGGCGCTGCCGAGCGCGAGGGAATCGAGGTCCATTCCCGCCACCGCATCGCGCACTGTCGCCACCGATCCCCGGTAGAGCGCCCCGCAGGACGCGTCTGCGAGACAGCGGTCGAACATCAGGCCGGCCGGACCGTCGAAGTCCAGGTGGTACGCCTGCTGAAAGCTTTCGTCGTTCCCCGAGGGCAGCATCCGGAAGACGCCGTTCGGGTCGCTGTGGAGGTAATAGTTATTGGGCAGCCACGGGGCCTCTGTGCCGGCGTAGCCGTCCCACTGGCCGATGTACTTCTCGCCCGCCCACATCCTCGTCATCTCATCGAGGTCGGCGACCGGCGCAACGTGCTCCGCCCAACTCGTGGAGCCGTCGGAGTTGACCCGCTGGACCAGGGCTTTGAGGTCGCTGCGATCGCCGTCCCCCTCGTCGATCTCGAACATCCATTCCCGGTCGGGCGTCACCTCGGCTTCGTATTCGGACTCGTAGAGATGCTCGACGTCGGGTTGGAAGGAGCCGAATATCTTCTCCAGAGCAACACGGTCGAGGGTCTCGATGTTGAGATGGACGCCGTAGTCCTCTCCGTCGACGTAGACGTAGGCGTAGCCGGTCCGCGGGGCGGGGACACCAGCGCCGCGAAACACCGTATAGGCGAGTGTCTCGTGGATCATCGAGGGGTCCTCGACCATGCTGTTGAGGGTCATCGTCCTGAGACCGCGGAAGGACGCCTCTTCGAATTTGATCTTGAAAGCCGACTTGCCGCTGAGAGGCCGGCGAGAGGCGCTCCCCTTCAGCTTCATTTTGATGTTCAGGGGCGTGGAGAAGGCTTCCACGCCGTCGGGAGTTCCGTCGGTTTCGGCAAGCGAGAATTTCGCCGCCACGTATTTGTCGCTGTCCGCTTCTAGCTTTTCCCTGTCTTTCTGCTGCAAGGACAGTTCGATCACGTGCATCCGCCCAGGGTCGTAGAGCTCCGCCGCCGGGTCCGCTGCCGTTGCGACAGCGACCGGCGCCGCCAGGCAGGCAGCTACCACCGCCCCTTGCGTCGCGATCCTGCGCATCATCCCGCCAACACTCACCACATCACGGTAACGATCCAGGGGCCTCAGCACTCGCGCCTCGCACAGGCCGAGAGGCGGAATCTGATTCGATAGCCGCCAATGACTGTCAGCGCCCAATACAGCGTCACGATCCGGGTCGAGCTCGACGCGCGGCAGGAGCCACTCGGCAAGCTGACCGCGGAGATCGCCGAGGCGGGCGGCCAGCTGCAGGGCGTCGACCTCGTACCGGGGGCCGGTGGCGAGGGGAAGCGGGTGCGCGAGTTCACGATCGATGCCCAAGACCGCGAGCACTGGGAGCGGATCCTGCGCGGGATCGGCTCGACCCGCGGCGCCAGGGTCCTCGACTACGTCGACCGCACGATGCAGATGCACCGTGGCGGCAAGATCTCGGTCGAGAACAAGTACCCGCTGAAGACGCGCGACGACCTCTCGATGGCCTACACGCCCGGCGTCGCCCGCGTCTGCCAGGACATCCACGACGACCGCTCCAAGGCCTTCGAGTTCACGATCAAGAAGAACACCGTCGCCGTCGTCTCCGACGGCAGCGCCGTGCTCGGCCTCGGCAACATCGGACCGGAGGCCGCGATGCCGGTGATGGAGGGCAAGGCGATGCTGTTCAAGGAGTTCGCCGGCGTCGACGCCTTCCCGATCTGCCTCGACACGCAGGACTCCGAGGAGATCATCAAGGCGGTGGAACTGATCGCCCCCACCTTCGGCGGCATCAACCTCGAGGACATCTCGGCGCCGCGCTGCTTCGAGATCGAGGACCGGCTGAAGGAGTCGCTTGACATTCCCGTCTTCCACGACGACCAGCACGGCACCGCGGTGGTGGCGATGGCGGCGCTCTTCAACGCGCTGAAGATCGTCGGCAAGCCGATCGAGGAGCTGCGGGTGCTGATGGTTGGCCTCGGCGCCGCGGGGGTAGCCGTGACGAAGATGATGCTCGCCTCCGGAGTGACCCAGATCGTCGGCTGCGACCGCCAGGGCGCGCTCTCGACCAGTCGCGCCGACTACGAGTCGGGCGAGATGACCGGGATCAAGCGCTGGTATGCCGAGAACTCGAATCCGGAACAGCTCAGCGGCCAGCCCGACGACGTGATCGAGGGAACTGACATCTTCATCGGCCTCTCCGGGCCGGGAATCATCAAGCCCGAGTCGCTGGGCAAGATGAATGACGACGCAATCGTCTTCGCGATGGCCAACCCCAACCCCGAGGTGATGCCCGAGGACGCCGCCCCCTACGTGCGGATCATGGCGACTGGGCGTTCCGATTACCCAAACCAGATCAACAACGTGCTCGCCTTCCCGGGCATCTTCCGCGGCGCCCTCGACGCCGGCGCGCCGCGGATCACCGAGGAGATGAAGCTCGCCGCCGCCCAGGGGATCGCGATGGCGGTCACCGAGGAAGACCTCTCCGAGGACTACATCATCCCTAGCGTCTTCAACCGCGAAGTCGCCCCGAAGGTCGCCGAAGCGGTCGTCGAGGAGGCCAAGCGCGAGGGCATCGCCCGCTTCAACGAGGAAACCGGGACGTTCTCCACCGTGGAGGCCGGCTGACGCGGTGAAGGTCCTCGTCACCGGAGCCAGCGGCTTCATCGGGTCGTCCCTCTGCGACTCGCTGCTGGTCCGGGGCGACACGGTCGTCGGCTTGACGCGCGACCCCGAGCGGGCGCGACAGACGAATCCCAGCGTTCTCTGGCATCCCTGGGAGCCGACCCTGGAACGCCCGCCTGCGGCCGCCTTCGAGGGAGTCGACGGGGTGGTCAACCTGGTCGGCGAGAAGATCAACCAACGCTGGACCGACGAGGCGAAGCAGCGGATCATGGAGAGCCGCCGCACCGGCACCCACAACCTGATCGGGACGATTGCCGGGCTGGAGCGCAAGCCGGCGGTGCTGGTCAACCAGTCGGCGATCGGCTTCTACGGCGACCGCGGCGAGGCGATCGTCGACGAGTCGGCGTCGCCGGGAGAGGGCTTCGACGCCGAGGTCGTGAAGGAGTGGGAGAAGGCGGCCGGCGAGGCCGAAAGCACCGGCGTTCGCCTCGTCGTCGTTCGCACCGGCCATGTGCTCGATCCGCGCGGCGGCTTCCTCGGTCAGCTGCTGACGCCGTTCAAGCTCGGCGTCGGCGGACCGCTGGCCGGCGGCCGGCAGTACGTCTCCTGGATCCACGTCGAGGACGAGATCGGGATCCTGCTCTGGGCGCTCGACGAGGCGAAGGTGAGCGGGGTGGTGAACTCGACCGCGCCAAATCCGGTCACGAACAAGGTCTTCTCCAAGGCGCTCGGCAAAGTGCTTGGGCGACCGGCGGTGCTACCGATACCGGGACTCACCCTGGACCTGATGTACGGGGGCGAGTTCGGCAAGGTGCTCAGGGGTGGGCAACGGGTGGTGCCGCGACGGGCGCTGGACCTCGGGTACGAGTTTCGGTTTCCGGAGCTGGATCCGGCGCTTGAAGATTTGCTCTAGGTCGGGGGAGCGACGGGCATTCCCCCGGCGGAACCCGCGTCGGGGTCTCAGCTAGGGCTCATTTCAAGGTTGCTCACAAGTTCCTTTGGGGGAATGCCCGTCGCTCCTCAGGTCTCGGGCAGGGCGTCGCGGACTGACTCTCGGAGGGAGCCGGAGCTTCCGGCGTCTTCGATGGCTTGGAGCAAGCGCGCCATCGCTGCTTTGCCTGAGCTTTTGGAAGTCCAGGCGATGCCGGCGGATTCGAGGATCGGGTGGGTGAAGCGAGCGGCCCGGGGGTTGGGAGCTTCTAGATAGCCAACAGTCGTCGAGTCCTCGGTCGCGCGACGAGCATTGGCGCCGAGGGTGGAAAGACTGAGCTTCTGCCCCTCCCGACCGCTCGGCAAACAGATCGCACGAACCCGAACATCGCCGGCCCGCCCCCCCTGGTCCGCCAGCTCCTGCTTCGCCGCCACGCAGAGGGGAGCTTCGACGTAAGCAGTTACGACGGCATTCTCCGCAACGCCTTCGTCCCCGCAGCCAGCAACAACCGCAGCCGTGACCAAGGTGCAAACAGCTGTTACGACGGCCTTGCGCAAGACCGAGGTGGGGCGGGCATTCCCCCAAAGGAACTTGTGAGCCACTGACAAGTGAGCCCTAGCTGAGATCCCGACGCGGGTTCCGCCGGGGGAATGCCCGCCCCACCCCCGCCTAGTGTCAGCCAAAGAAAACCTCTGCCTCCGAATACAACGATTTGGGAACCGTCTTCAGCTCCGCAGTCGCCTCGGTCAGCTGCACCAGCTCGATGTCGGTGCCGCGCAGCGCCGTCATCGTCCCCCAGCGCCCCGCGTCGGCGGCATCGATCGCGTGCAGGCCGAAGCGAGTCGCCAGCACGCGGTCGAAGGCGGTCGGGGTGCCACCGCGCTGCACGTGGCCGAGCACAGTTGCCCGCGTCTCCTTGCCGGTGCGCTGCTCGATCTCGCCCTCGAGCCAGTGGGCGATGCCGCCGAGGCGGACGTGGCCGAAGGCGTCGAGGTGCTTACTGTCGATCTCGGGCATCCCGCCCACCGGCTGCGCCCCCTCGGCGACGACGAGGATCGGCGCGTAGTGGCTGTCGAAGCGGCGACCGACGAATTCGCAGACCCGCTCGAGGTCGAACGGCAGCTCGGGGATGAGGATCACGTTGGCGCCGCCGGCTAGCCCCGCGTGGAAGGCGATCCAGCCCGCATGGCGCCCCATCACCTCGACGATCAGCACCCGGTGATGGCTGTCTGCCGTGGTGTGGAGACGGTCGATCGCCTCCATCGCGATGTTGACCGCGGTGTCGAAGCCGAAGGTGTAGTCGGTGGCGCTGAGGTCGTTGTCAATCGTCTTCGGCACCCCGACCACTGCGACCCCGTGCTCGCTGTGAAGCCTCGAAGCGACTCCGAGGGTGTCCTCGCCGCCGATCGCGATCAGCCCGTCGACCCCTGCCTCGGCGAGGTTCGCCGCGATCCGCTCGGCACCGTTGTCCTCGGCGAAGGGATTGGTTCGCGAGGAGCCGAGGATCGTGCCTCCGCGAGGCAGGATGCCGCGCACATCGGGCACCCCGAGTGGGCGGCTGTCGCCCTCGAGTGGACCCCGCCAGCCATCGCGGTAGCCGACGAACTCATGTCCGCAGTGTTCGACCCCCTTGCGCACAACGGCGCGGATCACTGCGTTCAGTCCGGGACAGTCGCCCCCGCCGGTCAGTACGCCGATCCGCATCGGCTCAGATTAGTGCGGCCGGTCCGCTGATAACGCGGTAGTTTCGTTGAGAGCAAGCGAAGGGAGAAGAGATGAACGACGCAGTCGATCTACAAGCTGTCGGGCAGATGCAGCAGAAGACCTGGTCGGAGGGCGACTTCGCGATGGTCGCCGGCCTGGTGATGATGGTCGCGGAGGAGCTGGCCGAAACGCTCGATCTGGCACCCAGCGAGCGGGTGCTGGACGTAGCCTGCGGCAGTGGCAACGGGGCGGTCGCCGCGGCACGGCGCACCTGGGGCGGCGTCGTCGGAGTCGACTTCGTGCCGGCACTGCTCGAGCGTGGCCGCGAAAGGGCGTCGGTGGAACGGCTCGATATCGAGTTCATCGAGGGCGACGCGACCGCGCTTCCCGTCAAGGACGGCGAGTTCGACGTCGTGACATCGATCTTCGGGGCGATGTTCGCCGCCGACCAGGAGGCGGCCGCAGCCGAGCTGCTGCGCGCCTGCAAACCCGGCGGCCGGATCGGCATGGCCAACTGGGTCCCGGACGGCGGCGTCGGCCAGATGTTCATGACGATCGCCAAACACGCCCCTCCCCCGCCCGGAGTCAACCCACCCCTGCTCTGGGGAACCGAGGAGCGGATACGGGAGCTGTTCGGCAACGGGATCTCCGAGCTGCGGGTCGAACGGCGCTCGGCGCGGCAGGCGTTCAGGTCCGCGGACCACTTCCTAGACTTCTTCCGCACCTACTTCGGGCCGACCAAGGTCGCCTTCGAACGGGTAGGGCCCGAGGGCGAGGCGGCACTGGAGGCCGACCTGCGCAGCTATCTCGAGCAGAACAACGTGGGCGGAGACCGGGGGATGATTCTGAAGCCCGAGTACCTGCAGGTCGTCGCGACGCGCGCCTAGGGCGCCGAGACGTTTTAGGACTTGGGCTGCAGGACGCGGATCACCGCGCCGATCAGGAGCACGGTGAAGAAGATCAGGCCGGCAACCGGGCCCCCCTGCTCGAGGGAGTAGGAGACCGTCATCGCGGCGAGCGCCAGAAAGAGCGTTACGACCATGCCCATGAGGGGCGGATCCTAGCTATTAGGCCGGGTGAGGTGAATTTACGTGACCGCGGGGGCGTGACTGGCCAAGCCGGGCGGCGCACGCGGTCGCAGCGCGTAGCATCGCTACGCGCAAGGCTGTGGGTGCCGATCCGGCGCCGTGCCAGGCGCGTCATCCGTGGGTGCGGAAATTCACCTCACCCGGCCTCAAGGGCGACGCGCGTCTCGCGCAGGAAGTCGCCAACCGCATCTGCGGCGGCCCCAGAGGAGCCTGCCTCATCAGCAGCGCGAACCAGGCGGCTGCCGACGATCACCCCGTCGGCGAGGTGGCCCACCTGCGCGGCCTGCTCGGGCGTGCCGATCCCGAAGCCAACCGCAACCGGAACCTCCGCCTCGGCCTTGGTCTCGGCGACGAGGTCGGCCAGCGCTGGCGGGATCTCGTCGCGCTCCCCCGTCGTGCCCACGGTGGAGACGACGTAGACGAAGCCGAGCGCCGTGGCGCAGATCCTGGCGCGGCGCTCGACGGGCGTCGTCGGCGCAACCAGGGGGACGAGGGCGAGACCGGCGCCGGCAAAGGCCTCGCGCACGTCCTCCGCCTCCCCTAGCGGCAGATCCGGAATGATCGCCCCAGCGGCGCCAACCGCCGCGATGCGACGGGCGAACTCAGGCGCGCCGCCGTTGGCGAAAACCATGTTCGTGTAGACCATGAAGACGACGGGGACGCGATCGGAGACGAACTCGCAGATCTCCAGCGCAGTGCCTAGTGTCGCCCCCGCTTTGAGCGCAGCCGTGGCGGCTGCGTGGATCGTCGGGCCGTCGGCCAGCGGGTCCGAGAAGGGCACCCCGAGCTCGATCAGGTCGGCTCCCGAATCGGCATAGGAGCCGGCAACCGCGAGCGAAGACTCACGATCGGGGAAGCCGGCCATCATGTAGGGCATCAGGGCGGCGCGGTTCTCGGCGCGGGCGGCATCGAACGCCCCCGCGATTCGCTCGACCCCGGTCAGCGTCGCCTCAGCCACCCGTTTGCTCCATCACCTCAGCGAGATCCTTGTCGCCGCGGCCCGAAAGGCAGACGATGTCGTAACCCTCGCCGCCGCCGTTCTCGAGCAGCCAGGCGAGTGCGTGCGAGGACTCCAGCGCCGGGATGATCCCCTCCAGCCGGCAAAGCTCAGCGAAGGCGGCAAGCGCCTGCGCGTCGGTGATCGCGAAGTAGCTGGCCCGGCCGGTGTCGCGCAGGTAAGCGTGCTCGGGCCCCACCCCGGGATAGTCGAGCCCAGCCGAGACCGAGTGGGCCTCGAGGATCTGCCCCTCCTCATCGGCGAGTACCGAGGAGAGCGATCCGTGCAGGACACCGGTGCGTCCCGCACCCAACGAGGCACCATGGCGGTCGGTGTCCACGCCCTCCCCCGCCGCCTCAACGCCGATCAGTGCAACCTCCTCGTCCGCGATGAAGGGGGTGAAGATGCCGATCGAGTTCGAGCCGCCACCGACGCAGGCAATCACCCGCGTCGGCAACCCGCCCTCGGCGGCGAGTGCCTGCTCACGCGCCTCCTCGCCGATCACTCGCTGCAGGTCGCGGACCAGCGCGGGGAACGGTGCCGGGCCGACCGCGGAGCCGATGATGTAGTGGGTCGTGCCGGCGCTAGCGACCCAGTCGCGAATCGCCGCGCTGCTCGCCTCCTTCAGCGTGCGCATGCCTGCCTCGACCGGGACGACCTCGGCCCCGAGCAGGCCCATGCGCTCGACGTTCGGCCGCTGGCGGCGGATGTCCTCGCTACCCATGTAGACGACGCACTCGAGGTCGAGCAAGGCGCAGGCGGTAGCCGTTGCCACCCCGTGCTGCCCGGCCCCCGTCTCGGCGATCACCCGCGGCTTGCCCATTCGCTGGGCGAGCAGCGCCTGGCCGATCGCGTTGTTGATCTTGTGAGCGCCGGTGTGGGCGAGGTCCTCTCGCTTCAGATAGACCCTCCGTCCGGCGCGCTCTGAGAGCCGGTCGGCGCGATAAAGCGGCGTCGGGCGGCCGATGAAGTCGCGGTGCAACAGCGCCAGCCGCTCGCGGAAAGCCGCGTCCTCCCGCGCCTCGGCCCAGGCGGCGGTCAGCTCGTCGAGCGCTGCGATCAGCGTCTCCGGCACGTAGCGACCCCCGTAGGGGCCAAATCGCTCCTCGACCATGGTCATGTCGCTGAGACGCTAACGACCCCGGCGGCCTCGAAGAAGGCCGTCATCGCACCGTAGTCCTTGCGGCCGGGCTCTGCCTCGACGCCGCTTGCCACGTCGACCGCGAACGGGTGGGCGACGGCAATCGCCTCGGCGACGTTCTCGGGACGCAGCCCGCCGGCGACGATCGCCGGCACCTCGGAGCGATGCCCCCGCAGCAGCCCCCAGTCGAAGCTCTGCCCGGTACCGCCCCAGAGCCCTTTCCCGCGGCGGTCAAAGAGATGGAAGTCGGTGCGAAAGGCCTCAGCACCGTGGACGTCGGCGGCGCTGGCGACATGAATCGCCTTGATCACCTTGACCCCGGTTCGCCGCGCCACCTCGCCGCAGAACGCCGGCCCCTCTGCCCCGTTCAGCTGCACCATCGTCAAGCCCGCGTTCTCAACGGCCTTCGCAACTTCCTCCAGCTCGGGATTGACGAAGACCCCAACCACCTCGCACTTGCGCCTGAACGCAGCTCCAATTCGCACCGCCTCGGCCGGCTCGCAGCATCGTGGGCTCTTGTCGTAGTGAACGAGGCCGACAGCCCAGGCCCCAAGCCTCACAGCCTCGGCCGCGTCATCCAGATTCGTGATCCCACAGATCTTGACCCTCACACGCTCCAGAGTACGCGAGCGGATGCGGCGACAGGACCCGCGCGCCTATTCGGCGGAGTCCGGCCTGACGCCGAGCGTGACGGTCACGGTTTTCGTCTTGCCATCGCGCATGATCGTCAGCTCCAGCTTGTCGCCGGGCTTGGCGCTGTTGACGGTGCTGATCACCTCGTCCATCGAGGTGATCGGGTCGCCGTCGACCTCGGTGATTATGTCGCCGCCGAGCTCGACTCTGGCTCCTTCGATCGTCGCTTCGGTGGTGCCGCCCTTCAGTCCCGCTTTGTCGGCGGGGCCGTCCTCGACGACTTCGGCAAGCAGCACGCCTTTGTCGACGGGCAGGTTCAGGGCGCTGGAGAGCTGGGGGGTGATGGTGCCGCCGTTGACCCCGAGGAAGGCGTGCTCGACCTCGCCGTCGTCCATCAGCTGACGGACGACGTCGCTGGCAGTGTTGATCGGCACGGCGAAGCCGATGCCAACATTGCCTCCAGAGCGGGTCTGGATCTGTGAGTTGATCCCGATCACGCTGCCGTCGGCACCGATCAGCGGCCCGCCGGAGTTACCGGGGTTGATCGCCGCATCGGTCTGGATCACGTGCGAGATCGAGAAGCCATTGGGCGCTTCGATCTGTCGCTGCAGCGCCGAGACGATGCCGCTGGTCACCGTGCGGTCGAGCCCGAACGGGTTGCCGATCGCGATCACCGGATCACCGACCCGGACCTTCGAGGAATCGCCAAGCGCCAGCGGGTGCAGTTGGTCGGCGGGCACGTCGACCTTGAGCAGGGCAACGTCGGTGGCCGGGTCCGAGCCGATCACCTCCGCTGTGTGGCTCGTCTCCGAAGAGCCGAGGGTAACCTCGACCTGGTCCGCCCCTTCGACTACGTGGCTGTTGGTGATGACGTGCCCTTCGGTATCGATCAGGAAACCGGAGCCGGTCGCGGTGCCGCCACCTTCCGGCTGGCCGAATGGACTGGCGCCAGACGGTCCTTCCGAGGATTCGGCCGCGATGAAGGCAACGCCCTGGCCATCGCGACGGTAGATCTGGTTAACGAGGCTGGCTTCGCTACCGGGCTCGTCGCTGGCCTGGCTGACGACGGGAGTGGCAACCGGAGTGGAGACAGTGTTGGTGGAGCCGCCCTCGGCCTCGATCCAGCCCGAGGCGATCGCAATCCAGCCGAAGGCGGCAACCACGGCCCCACCCAGGAGTGCGGAGAAGAACGGGGTGCGGAGAAGGCCTCTGGTCTTGCTCATGACAGCGAATCTAAAGCTGGACTTTGAATCGTTCCTAAACGGCCTCGAAAAACTCGCTGAAGGCGCAGCGCTTAGGGCAGGTGGTGCTCGCGTGTGCCCTCGTCGGCACCGGTCAGCTCACGCGTCTTCGCCTCGGGGTCGGCAGCGCTCATCAGGGCACCCCCGATCAGCACCGCGTCGACACCAACCCGCTCCAGCTCTTCCAGCTCGGCCCGAGAGGAGATGCCGCTCTCGGCGACGACGGTCTTGCCAGCCGGCACGTCCGGCATCAGCTCGTACGTGGTCGCGATGTCGACCCGCTGCTCGTCGAGGTCGCGATTGTTGATCCCGATCGCGTCGGCGTCGAGCTCCAGCGCCCGCTGCAGCTCCTCAGCATCGTGGACCTCGACCAGGCAGTCGAGGTCGAGCCCGCGTGCCTCCTCATACATCGACCGCAGCGCGCCGTCGTCGAGGGCGCGAACGATGAGCAGCACGGCGTCGGCGCCGTTGACCGCCGCCTCGTAGAGCTGGTAGGGATCGACGATGAAGTCCTTGCGCAGGATCGGCAGGTCGCAGGCAGCCCTGGCCGCCCGCAGGTCCTCGAGCGAGCCGCCGAAGTGGCGCTCGTCGGTGAGGACGGAGAGCGCCGCCGCGCCGCCGCGCTCGTAGGCGGCCACCTGCGCCTCGACCGACGCCGAGGCGGAGATCTCACCGGCGCTCGGCGAGCGCCGCTTGAACTCGGCGATCACCGAGAGCCCGGGGCGCACCAGCGCCTCGCTGAAGGGCCGGTCCTCGCCCCGGCTGTGCAGGCGGGACTCGAGGTCCGCCTGCGGGACCTGCCCGCGGCGCTCCTTCACCTCTTCCCGCGCGGCTGCGATGAGCTGCTCGATCATTGCCACTTGAGAAGAGAAGCCTAGTCGGCGAGCTCGTTGGTAGCCGCAACCAGCCGCCCGAGAAGCTCCCGCGCGGCGCCGGAGTCCACTACCGCGGTGGCCTTCTCCACCCCGTCGGCGAGGCTCTCGGCGACGCCGCCGACGAAGATCGCGGCGCCAGCGTTGAGCAGGACGAGATCGCGGCGTGGGCCGGTCTCCCCTGCCAGCACGGCGCGCGAGGCAGCAGCGTTCTCCTCCGGGGTGCCGCCAGCCACCTGCTCCAGCTCCGCCCCGGCGAGACCGAGATCGCGAGCCTCGACGAAGCTCTCCTCCGTCCTGCCATCGGCGACTTCGATCACCCGGGTGCGAGCCGAGATCGAGAGCTCGTCGACCCCGTCCTCGGCCGTAACGACCATCGCGTGCACGCTGCCCAGCCCGACCAGCGCCTCGGCGATCGTCTCCTGGTAGTGACGATCGGAGACGCCGAGCAGCTGCCGCTGCGCCCCCGCCGGGTTTGTCAGCGACCCGAGGAAGTTGAAGATCGTCCGCACCCCGAGCTCCCTGCGAACCGGCACGACGTTGGCCATCGCCGCGTGATGACGGGGGGCGAACATGAAGCCGAAGCCGATCTCGTCGATACAGCGGCCCACCTGCTCGGGCGTGAGCTCGATGTTGACGCCGAGCGCCTCGAGCAGGTCGGCGGAGCCGCACTTGCTCGTGTAGGAGCGATTGCCGTGCTTGGCGACAGCGCAGCCGGCCGCCGCCGCGATCAGGGCCGCCGTGGTCGAGACGTTGAAAGTGGACGGCCCGCCGCCGGTCCCGGCGGTGTCGACCAGGTCCGCTCTTGAACTTACGACGGGGGTCGCAAGCGAGCGCATCGTCCGCGCCAGGCCGACCAGCTCGGGCACCGTCTCGCCCTTTGCCCGCAGCGCGATCAGGAAGGCGCCGGTCTGGACCGGATCGGTCCGTCCCTCCATGATCTCGGCCAGCACCGCGGAGGCGTGGTCGGCGGTGAGGTGGTCACCGGCGCAGACCGCGTCGATCGCCCTGCTGACAACGTCGTTAGGAGCCATCGCCGTTCCCGAGGAAGTTCTTCAGCAGGTGCTTGCCCTGAGGGGTCAGCACCGACTCCGGGTGGAACTGGACCCCCTCGGCGGGCAGCTCACGATGGCGGGCGCCCATCACCACGTCGCCGAGGCTGGCGCTCAGCTCGAGCTCATCCGGCAGGTCCGGATCGGCGACGAGCGAGTGGTAGCGGCCGGCGACGAGCGGGCTCGGCAGGCCTGTGTAGACGGTGCGCCCGTCATGCTCGATCTCGGCCTCCTTGCCGTGAACCGGCTCGCCCTGGACGGTGCGGCCGCCGAAGGCCTCGACCAGCGACTGGTGGCCGAGGCAAACCCCGAGCACGGGGGTGCCGGCCTCGGCAAAGCTGCGGATCGCCTCGACCGAGATCCCCGCCTCGGCGGGCGTGCACGGCCCAGGTGAAACCACGAGACGGTCGGTGCCACGCCCTAGCAACTCCTCCACCGTCGCCTTGTCGTTGCGGACGACGTCGACCTCCGCCCCCAGCTCGCCCAGGTACTGGACCAGGTTGTAGGTGAAGCTGTCGTAGTTGTCGATGATTAGGACTCGCATCGCTAGACCCAATCGGGTTGCTCGCAGGCCAGCTCGACAGCACGGAAGACCGCCTTGGCCTTGTTGACCGACTCGTTGTACTCGTAGGCCGGCTTCGCGTCGGCGACGGTGCCGCCGCCGGCCTGTACGTGGATCTGACCATCCTTGACCACGACGGTGCGGATGTGGATCGCCGTGTCGAGATCGCCGTTCCAGGAGAGGTAACCGATCGCGCCGCCGTAGGAGCAGCGCTTAACCGGCTCCAGCTCGTCGATGATCTGCATCGCGCGCACCTTTGGAGCGCCGGAGAGCGTTCCCGCCGGCAGCGCCGAGCGCAGCACGTCCATCGCACCGACTCCGTCACGCAGGGTCCCCGAGACCTGGCTGACGATGTGGAGGACGTGGGAGTAGGTCTCGACCACCATCAGCTCGTCGACGCCGACCGTGCCGTACTCGCAGACCCGCCCCAGGTCGTTGCGGCCGAGGTCGACCAGCATCACGTGCTCCGCCCGCTCCTTGGGGTCGTTGATGAGACGCTCGGCAAGGCGGCGGTCCTCCTCCTCGTCGGTGCCACGCGGGTAGGTGCCGGCGATCGGGCGGGTCTCGACCCGGCGGCCGTTGACTTTGACCAGCGGCTCGGGCGAGGCGCCGGCGATCTGGAAGTCACCGAACTCGAGGTAGTACATGTAAGGGGAGGGATTGACCGCGCGCAGGCCGCGGTAGATCGAGAACGCCTCCACCGGGGCCGGGGCCGAGAAGCGCTGCGAAGGGACGACCTGGAAGGCATCGCCGGCGTGGACGTAGGAGACGATCCGCTCGACCGCCGCTTCGAACTGCTCGCGCTCCATGTTGGAGGCGAAGCGCGGCGGCTCGGCGAGGACCGGGGACTCCGGTGCCGGGACGGCACCGCGCAGGCGCTGGCGAGCGTCGGCGATCGCCGCCGCGGCACGCTCGTAGGCAGCATCGATGCCGCCCTCGTCGTCGGCGAAGGCGCAGGCCATGATCGTCAGCTCGTGGCGCAGGTGGTCGAAGACGAGCAGCAGGTCGGTGACCATCAGCGCCATGTCGGGGAGCCCGAGCGGATCGGGATTGGGGTCGCCGAGCGGCTCGACCGTTCGCACCAGGTCGTAGCCGAAGAAGCCCACCGCCCCGCCGCAGAACGGGGGCAGGCCCTCGACCGGCGCGAGCTGGAAGCTCTCGAGGTGCTCGGCGACTGCCGCGTAAGGATCCGGGGCCTCGCTTGCCGCTCCGGCGGCGTCGGAGAGCACCCCGTCGCTCCAACGCAGCACCGAGCGGGGGCGGAAGCCGACGAAGGAATAGCGACCGACCTGGCCCTGCTCCGCCGACTCGAGCAGGAAGCAGGGCGCGCCCTCGGGCTCTCCCGCGCGCAGCTTGAGGAAAGCGGAGACGGGCGTCTCGCAGTCGTCGACGAGGCGCAGGCTCACCGGAACGACGTTGCCCTGGGCGGTCAGGGCGCGCGCCTCCTCCAGGCTCGGCTCGAGGCGCAGCTCGGAGTCAGCGGCGACGGCCATTGAGCACTTCCATCGCCGCGGACTGGGGCACCTCGCGCTGGGCGAGCAGGACAGCGAGGTGGTAGAGCAGGTCCGCTGCCTCTTCGGCGACCCGCTCGTCGGACTCCTCGTGTGCGGCGCGGACCACCTCCTCTGCCTCCTCCTCGACCTTCTCGCCGATCAAGTGCGGGTCGTCGAGCAGCTTCACCGTGTAGCTGCCCTCGGGCCGCTCGGCCGCGCGGCTGCGCAGCGTCCGCTCCAGAGTCGCCAGCGCCTCGTGGACGGCCGGCGCAGGCTCCCCGTCGCCGTCCAGCAAACGGTGGAAGCAGCTGCGCTCCCCGGTGTGGCAGGCGGGCCCGGTCGGCTCGACCAGGGCGACGATCGCGTCGCCGTCACAGTCGTAGCGCAGCTGGCGCAGCTTCAGCACGTTGCCTGAGGTTTCCCCCTTGCGCCAGATCTCCTCGCGCGAGCGGCTGTAGAAGTGGAGCTCGCCGGTCTCGACGGTCAATTGCAGCGACTCCGCATTGACATAGGCGAGCGTCAGCACCTCGCCGCTGGCGAAGTCCTGCGCCACGCACGGCACCAGGCCGCGTTCGTCGAATTGAACCTGCTCGAACATCAAGCAATCGTAGTTGGCTACTCGATGCCCAGCCGGTCGAGAAGATCCGCGTCGCGGCGCCAGCGGCTGCGCACCCGGACCTGGAGCTCGAGGTGGACCTTGGCGCCGAGCTCGGCTTCGAGCGAGCGCCGGGCTGCGGTGCCGATCTCGCCGACCTTGGCGCCCCCCTTGCCGATCAGGATCCCCTTCTGCGACTCGGTCTCGGCCCAGATCTCAGCGGCGACCTCGACCAGCCCGTCGGGTCGCTCCGAGATCTCTTTCACCGCGACCTCGACCGAGTGCGGGACCTCGTCGCGGGTGCGGTTGAGGACCTGCTCGCGGATCAGCTCCGCCAGCAGCAGCTCGCTCGACTGGTCGCTGTGGTCCTGCGGCGGGTACATGTAGGGGCCCTCCGGGACCAGCTCGCCGAGGCGCTGCACCAGCGCCTCCAGCCCCTCCCCCGTGCGAGCGCTGATCGGGAATACCTCGTCGACGCCCTCTAGCTCGGCCGCCTCGGAGAGAACCGGGACCATCTCGTTCGGCCCGATTCGGTCGGCCTTGTTGACGGCGCAGATCACCGGCAGATCGGCGCCGGCGTCAAGCAGGGCGCGGGCGATGAAGCGGTCGCCGGGACCAACCCCCTCCTCCCCGTTGATCACGATCAGGGCCAGGTCGGAATCGGCCAGCTCACGCTCGACCCGCTTCTGCATCCGCTCGGTGAGGATGTCGCGGGGACGCTGCACGCCTGGCAGGTCGACGAGAACGAGTTGTCGCCCGGCCTCGAGGTCGGTGTGGATGCCGCGAATCGCCCGTCGCGTCGTCTGCGGGCGCATCGAGACGATCGCGACGCGACTGCCGACGATCTCGTTGACCAGCGTCGACTTGCCGACGTTGGGCCGGCCTGCGAGTCCAATGAATCCGGAGCGGGTCACCGTTGGAGGCTCTCGAGCACTTCGGCTTGAGTTTGCAGCATCTCCCCGTCGTCGATCTCGTGGTCCATCCCGCAGAGATGCAGGACGCCATGGACCGCGGCTTCGGTCACGTCGCTGCAGTGCTCGGGACAGATCGCGACGTCACCCAGCTCGCGCGGGCCCGCCGTCGGGCCGGTGCCATCGAGGGGAAAGGCGAGCACGTCTGTGGGCGCGTCCCTTTGCCGGTGCTCGCGGTTAAGTTGGCGGATCCGCTCGGCACCGACCATCTCGACCGCCAAATGGCCGTCGCTGACGCCGGCCGCCCTCAGGGTCGCGGCGACCGCATCGCGCAGCTCGGCCGGTACGTCGGCGAGGTCAGCTGTCAAATCAATTCCGCCAGCGTGCTCTGCTCCCGCTCGCTCGCGCTCATCATCACCGGCGATCTCGCTCACTCGCTCCCGCGTCCGCCGCTGGCGGGTGGTCTTTTCGCCGCTCGGCGTGTTCGCCGTAGGCGGCGACGATCCGCTGGACCAGCTTGTGGCGGACGACGTCCTCGCCGCCGAAGTGGACGAAGGAGATGTCCTGGACCCGGTCGAGAATGTCACGCACGACGACGAGCCCGGAGCGCTGATCGGTGGGCAGGTCGATCTGGGTGACGTCGCCGGTGACCACCATGCGCGAGTTGAAGCCGAGCCGGGTCAAGAACATCTTCATCTGCTCGGGGCTCGTGTTTTGCGCCTCGTCGAGGATGACGAAGGAATCGTTGAGGGTGCGGCCGCGCATGAAGGCAAGCGGCGCCACCTCGATCACGCCACGCTCGAAGTAGCCGTTGACCCGGTCGGGGTCGAGCATGTCGAAGAGCGCGTCGAAGAGTGGGCGCAGGTAGGGATCGACCTTGGCCTGGATATCGCCGGGCAGGAAGCCGAGCCGCTCGCCCGCCTCGACCGCGGGCCGGGTGAGGATGATCCGCTGGACCTGCCGTTCCGCCAGCGCCGCGGCGGCCATCGCGACGGCGAGGAAGGTCTTGCCGGTGCCGGCGGGACCGATCCCGAAGGTGACGGTGTGATCGCGGATCGAGTCGACGTAGCGCTTCTGGTTGAGGGTCTTCGGCGAGACCTTCGTGTTGCGATGGCGCCAGACAACGTCCTCGAGGATCTCGGCCGGGCTCTCGTGCGCGTCGAGCGCCCCGGTCACCGCTTCGATCGTGCCGGGGGCGACGTCGTGTCCTTGCTCGATCAGCTCGACCAGCTCGTCGACGACGGTGGCCGCCGTCTGCACGTCGTCGGACTCGCCGTCGAGGGTAAGCACGTTGCCGCGCAAATGGAAGTCGCAGTCGAGGTGACCGCGCAGGGCCCGCAGCACGGCATCCTCGGAGCCCGCCAGCTCGGCAGCGACGCTGTTGTCGAGGGTCAGCTGCCTACGCGCCAAGCCGCTCACGCACCGCCGTGCTGACCCGCTTGCCGTCGGCACGCCCGCCGAGCTTCGGCATCAGCGCCGACATCACCTGGCCCATCTGCTTCTGCTCGCTGGCCCCGGTCTCGGTGACCGCGGCGTCAACCAGCTCTGAGAGCTCCTCGTCGGAGAGCTGCTGGGGCAAGTAGCCCTCGATCAACTCAGCCTCGAAGCGCTCCGCCCCTGCCTGCTCGTCGCGACCGGCCTCGCCATAGGCCTCAGCCGCTTCGAGTCGCTTCTTGCGCTCGCGCTGCAGCACGGCAACCTCGTCACCGTCGCCCAGCTTCGCGTCCTTCTGAAGCGAATCGACGATCAGCCGCAGCGCTCCCGCCCGTGGACGATCCCCCGCCTTCATCGCGGTACGCACGTCTGCCTGAACCTGCTCGAGGATGCTCATTCCGGATCTAAGGGTAGTCGGCCGCCGCTATCTCGATCCGCTCGACCTCGCCGAGCGGCATCTGCAGGAAGCGGGTGCCAAGGTCGCAAAAAGAGTCGACGTCGCCGCTACAGAGAAAGCGATAGGTGCCCTCGCCGTCGGGGTCCTGGGCGAGGCCGGAGCGCTCGAGGGTGCGCTGGACCGCGGCGGCGACGGCGTGGCCGCCGCTGACCAGGCGCACGTCGCGGCCGAGGATGCGCTGGAGCATCGGCGCCACCAGCGGATAGTGGGTGCAACCGAGGATCAGGGTGTCGACTTCGGCCCGCCTCAGCGGCGCGCAGTAGGCACGGGCCATCTCCAGGACGTCTTCGTCGAAGGGAGAGCCGTCCTGGATGAAGGGAGCGAGGTCGGGCGCCTCCACTTCCGTCACCTCGAGCGTGCGACCCTGCCCTTCCAGCGCGTGGCGATACGCGGCACTGCCAACGGTGTTCGGCGTTGCCAGCACGCCCACCCGTCCGCTATCCGTGATCGCCGCCGCGATCTCGGCCTGGGGCTCGACCACGGGAACGACCTCGACCCCGTATTGCGCCCCCACCTCACGCGCCACGTCGGCGCCGATCGAGGTCGCGGTGTTGCAGGCGATCACCAGCAGCTTGGCGCCGTCGCCGAGCAGGAGCTCGGCGATGCGGCGGATTCGCGCCCGCAGCTCCTCGGTGTCCTTGACTCCGTAGGGGAACCAGGCCGTGTCGCCGAGGTAGACGTAGTCCTCCTCAGGCAGCGAGACCAAGCACTCGTGCAAAACGGTGAGGCCGCCCACACCCGAGTCGAACATCGCGATCGGGAGCGAGGCGTCGAGCCCGGCGTCCGTGACAGGTGGAGACGCCAGGATCGGCCCTAGAGGAAGGGCTTGTACGCCATGAAGAAGATCGTGACGACGACGATCAGCCCGGCCAGTGATCCGACTTTGCCGACCCGTTCGCTCAGCGCCGTGAACTCGTCGCTGAGGGAATCGCCGGCCTTCAGGTCCCGTTCCGCCAGCTGACGCGCCTCCCTCACCTTGGGCTGGAAGAACGCATGCTGGAGACCGAAGAGGACGAAGATCGCGACGAAGCCAACGCTGACGAACGCATCGCTCGTCTCCCAGGGGCCGTCGGCGAGGAGGTAGATCCCGGCAAGAAGGAGGGCGATCATGCCCGGATTGACGAGGTAGCGGTCGGTCTTCTGGATGCCGGCGAGGATCGCCGGCGTCGCCCGCGGGTGCTGAGGCACGATCGAGAAGAAGAGCGCGTAGCCGAAGGTCGGCCCGAACGCGATCACGACCGCAAGCACGTGCAGGAACACTGCGATCTTGTAGCCAGGGTCGACGATGGTCGCCAGCATCGGGGGAAACATACCGACGGGATGAAAGAGATGCGCTTTATTCCCGCTATGCGGGAAAAAGGCGCCAACTAGGCCCGCTTGCGCAGGAGCAGGGCGGCCCAGTCGCCCTGCTGACGACGATCCGCCTCGATGAGGCCAGCGGGGGCGAAGGCGGCGGCGGTCTCGTCGAGCTCGGAGGGGAGCAGACCGGAGCAGACCAAGGTGGCGGGAGCCGGGGGAGGACTTGTCTGAGCAACAGCGGGGAGGCTCCGCCGAGCCCTCCCCCGGCTCCCCCCGAGCCGCTCAGCCACTGCTCTGAGAACCGGAGCTGTCAGGTTGGCTACCGTCGTCGGTGAAAGGTCGGGGAGGTTTTCGCGCAGGTTGACTCTCTCGGCTTCGATCTCGACGCCGTTGATTGTTGCGTTGGCGACAGCTGCCTCCAGAGCCGGCGCCTCGTGGTCGTAGCCGCGCACGGGGCTCCAGCCGAGCTTGGCGGCGGCGATCGCCAGGACGCCGGAGCCGGTGCCGAGGTCGGTCAGCGGGCCGCCGGCCTCGCCGGCCGCCGCGAGCTCCAGCAGGAGCTCTAGGCATAGCCGGGTGGTGGGATGGGCGCCGGTGCCGAAGGCGCGACCGGGGTCAACCACGACGTCGACGACGGCGGGGTCGCCATGCGGGGGCTCCCAGGAAGGCCGTAGCCAGAGCCGCTCGCCGACCAGGAGAGGTTTGTGGAAGTCCTGCCAGCGATCGGCCCAGTCGTCGGGCACCTCGGTCGCCCGTACCTCGACCAAGCCGTCCCCGGCTGCTGCCTCGATCCGTCCCAGCTCCGGCAGCTCGCCCTCGCCACCGTAGATCGCGTACTCGACGTAGCCCGGCCCCCGCTCCTCCTCGACCCCGTTCGGCGCCAGCACCGTCAGCTCGGCAAGCACGAATTCCGCCTGCTCGGGCGTACAGCGGACAGCGAGCCGGATCAACCGAAGGCCCGGCGGACGCGCGAGAAGAAGCCCTCGCCCTCGCCCTGGCGCGACTGGAGGTTGTGCGGCTCGAGGCTCTGCCCCAGCTTCTCTGCCAGCTCGCGCTGGTCCTCGGAGAGATCGGTCGGGACGATCACGTGGACGACGATGACCAGGTCGCCAGGAGGACCACCGTTGGCGCCGGGAAGGCCGTGGCCCCGCAGGGCGAACTGACTTCCATGCTGGATCCCCTGTGGCAGCTCGATCTCCCGTTCGCCCTCGTGGCTGGGGATCTTGATGCTCTTGCCGAGCATCGCATCGACCGCGGAGAGCTCGACCGCATGGACGAGGTCCTGGCCGCGCATCGGGCCGCGCCGCACCTCGAAGCCGAAGTTACCGCCGAAGAACGCCTGGAAAATGTCCTCAACCGAGCCGAAGCCGCTGCCGCCTGGCGGGAACCCGCCTGAGCGCAGGCCCTCGTGGCCGAAGCGGTCGTAGGTGGCGCGCTGCTCGGGATCGGAGAGGACCTCGTAGGCCTCCGCCGCCGCCTTGAATTTCTCCTCCGCCTCCGGGTCGTGAGCGTTGACGTCTGGATGCAGCTCGCGAGCGAGACGACGGAACGCCCTCTTCACCTCCGTCCCATCGGCGTCCCGACCGACACCGAGCACCTCGTAATAGTCGCGTGGCATCGAGCGAGCGCCAATCAGCCGTTGTAGACGGTCTCGCAGTAGCGCGACAGCTCGCGGGCCGCACCGCGCACCGAGGCGATCGCGGTGGCGTAGTCCATCCGCAACGGACCGACGACCCCAACCGCACCGAGATTGCGGTGAGCGAGGCCGTAGTTGGCACCGACGACGCTGACCGAGCGCAGCTCCGGCTGTGGGTTCTCGCCGCCGATCCAAGAGAAGACCGAGCGCTCATCGAGGGCGGAACGCAGCATCCGCAGCACGCTCGCCCGCCCCTCGAGTGCGGTCATTAGCTCGTCCGCCCGGGGAAGATCGGCGACATGCGCTTCGGAGAGGAGCCTGGAGGCGCCGTCCACGTAGAGGGTCTCGCCGGCCTCCTTGCGCTCAAGCTCGGTGAAGGCGGTGCCCAGAGTCGCGACGAACTCGGCCTCGCCTGCGCCGAGCTCGGGATCGGCGAGCCTGGTGGCGATCATCCGTGCCCCGACGCCCATCCCGGTGAGGGACTCATTGAGGTAGCTGGAGGCCCACTCGACCAGGCCGGGATCGACCGCGCCCTCGAACTCGAAGACCCGCTTTGCGATCGCACCGGTCGAGGCGATAGCGATCACCATCACCTCGTGCGGCTGCAGCAGCAGCACCTCGACCCGGTGGATCGTCGCCGATGCCATTGGCGGCGCCGTCGCCAGCGCCATCAGGTCGTTGACCCGGGCCAGCGCCCCGATCGTCTCGCGCATCGCTTCGTCGACCTCGCGGCGCAGCTGCGACAACTCCAGGTCGACCGTCGCGGCGACCGGCGGGGTGGCCGAGGCCGGAAGCGTGTCGACGTAACGGCGATAGCCGGCGGCGGTGGGAACCCGTCCGGCCGAAGTGTGCGGATGAGTCAGGTAGCCGGCTGCCTCCAGCGCCGCCAGCTCGGCCCGCACCGTGGATGGTCCCCACTCCACCTCAGCCGCAATCTCCTTAGAAGGCACGGGCTTGCCCGACGCAAGGTGAGCGTCGACAACACGCCCGAGAATCAGCTCTTGCCGTTGCGAAAGCATTGCTTCGAAGTCTAAGAGGAGCGCCGGGTGACCCCTCCCAAAACACTCAAGCGAGGCTCCCGCCGAGCGTTTTGGGAGGGGTTGCCCGGCGCTCCTCCCGGCCTACAGCTACAGCTGAAGCTCTGCCTCTGCGTTGCGAATCGTCTGGTTGTCGCCTTGGGCGGCGACCGTGTCGATCGTCACTCGGTCGCCGTCGACCGACTTGACCGTGCCGCTGACGACGATCTCCGTCTCCGGCGCGCCCATGCCGCGAAACTGGACCGAGAGGCGCTTCAGCGCCTTCGGATCGCCCCCGGCGACGTCCGTCGCGGAACGCGCGACCAAGCCCATCATGTAGAGGCCGTGGAGGATCGTGTTCGGTAGCCCAACCGCTTTCGCGAACTCGGGATCGATGTGGATCGGATTGAAGTCCCCCGAGGCACCGGCGTAGCGGTGCGGCAGGTACTTGTCCGGGATGACGCTCAGCCCGTCGATCTGGTCTCCGACGTTCATGCTCAGATCCCCCTCACGATGTTGGTCCAGGTGCCGCGCACGACCTGGTCGCCGTTCTGGTTGACCGAGTTGGTCTCGAAGACGTAGAAGCCCTTGCCGTCCTTCTCGTAGATCTCCAGGCACTTGGCCGTGGTCGTGATCTCGTCGCCGTTACAGGCCGGCTCGCCCCACTCGAACTCCTGGCCCCCGTGCACCATCGCGGCGAAGTTCATCGCCACCTCGTCGTCGAAGATCGCCGGCCCCAGGGCCGGGGCGCTGTAGACGACGCAGAACATCGGCGGCGCGACGACGTCGCGGTAGCCGGCGGCCTTGGCGGCCTCGCGGTCTGCGTAGACCGGGTTGTCGAGCCCAATTACCCGCGCGTACTCCCCGATCTTCTCCTTGCCCACCTCGTAGGTCGTGGCGGGCCATTCCTTGCCTATCGCATCTGTCTTGATCGCCATGGCGCGGGACCCTATCTGCTCAGCCAGCCAGGCGGCTCCTACTCATCAATCTCCAAGACAGCCAGAAACGCCTCTTGGGGCACTTCCACCCGCCCGACTGACTTCATCCGCTTCTTGCCCGCCTTCTGCTTCTTGAGCAGCTTCTGCTTGCGGGTGACGTCGCCGCCGTAGAGCTTCGCGGTGACGTCCTTGCGCAGCGCCTTGACCGTCTCGCGGGCGAGGATGTTGGAGCCGATCGCGGCCTGCACGGGCACGTCGAAGAGCTGCCGGGGGATCGTCTTGCGCAGCCGCTCGACCAGGCGCTTGCCCTGCTCGTAGGCGAAGTCGCGGTGGACGATGATCGAGAGCGCATCGACCTTGTCGCCGGCGAGCAGGATGTCGACCTTGACCAGGTCCGAGGCGCGGTTGCCGATCGGCTCGTAGTCGAGCGAGGCGTAGCCGCGGGTCGAGGACTTCAGGAGGTCGAAGAAGTCGAGGACGATCTCGGCCAGCGGCATGTCGTAGCGGATCTGCACCCGCTGCGGGCTCAGGTAGTGCATGTCTACGTGGGTGCCGCGGCGCGACTGGCAGAGCTCCATCACGGCGCCGACCTGCTCGGAGGGACAGATCACCGTGGCCCGGATGAACGGCTCTTCGACCTGGTCGATCGTGCCGGGGTCGGGCAGGTCAGTGGGGCTGTGGACCTCGACCTCCTCGCCGTTGGTCAGGTGCACGTGGTAGCGCACGTTCGGGGTCGTCGCCAGCAGGTCGAGGCCGTACTCACGTTCGAGCCGCTCGCGCACGATCTCCATGTGGAGCAGGCCGAGGAAGCCGCAGCGGAAGCCGAAGCCGAGCGCCTCCGAGGTCTCCGGCTCCCACGACAGCGCCGCGTCGTTGAGGGCCAGCTTCTCGAGCGCGTCGCGGAGGTCTTCGAAGCGGTCGGTGTCGATTGGGAAGAGACCGCAGAAGACCATTGGCCGCACCTCGCGGTAGCCCTCCAGCGGCTCGGTGGCGGGACGCTCGAGCGCGGTCAGAGTGTCGCCGACGCGCAGCTTGGCGACGTCCTTGATCCCGGTGATCAGGTAGCCGACGTCGCCCGCCTCCATGCCCTGCACGCCGGTCATCGCCGGCCGGAAGAAGCCGATGTCGTCGATGTCGGCCTCGGTGCCGTTCTGCATCGCCAGAATCCGCTCGTGCTTGCGGAAGGCGCCATCGACCATCCGCACGTAGGCGATCACGCCGCGGTACTGGTCGAACTCGGAGTCGAAGATCAGCGCCCGCGGCGGGGCCTTGGGCTCTCCGGTCGGCGCCGGGACCCGGGCGACGATCGCCTCGAGGACGTCGACCACCCCCTCCCCCGTCTTTGCCGAGATCGGCATCGCGTCGCCGGGGTCGCTGCCGAGCAGGTCGGCGATCTCGCCGGCGACGCGCTCGGGCTCGGCACCGGGCAAGTCAACCTTGTTGATCACCGGGATCAGCTCGAGCCCGTTCTCGATCGCCAGGTAGGTGTTGGCGACGGTCTGCGCCTCCACGCCCTGGGCAGCGTCGACGACCAGCAGGGCCCCCTCGCAGGCGGCGAGGCTGCGCGAAACCTCGTAGGAGAAGTCGACGTGGCCGGGCGTGTCGATCAGGTGCAGGTGGTAGATCTCGCCGTCGGAGGCCTCGTACTCGACCCGCACCGCCTGGGCCTTGATCGTGATTCCGCGCTCGCGCTCGAGGTCCATCGAGTCGAGCACCTGAGCGCGCATTTTCTTCGGGTCGACAGCACGGGTGATCTCGAGGATGCGGTCGGCCAGGGTCGACTTGCCGTGGTCGATGTGGGCGATGATCGAGAAGTTGCGGATGTGGTCCATGGGCGGGGAGCGGAGTATGGCGGGCGTTTCTGGCCGGCGGGTCCTGTCGCCTGGGCGGGCACCCTCCTTGCCCTGCGCGCTGCTCCGCTGGCCGGGTTGAGAGCGCGTGGCGGGCCAAGCCCTCAGCTTCACAGCCTCCGGACGGCGGAGTCCACCCACCCAGACGCCACCCGCCGGAGAAGCGCGGTCATCGGCACCCCGATGGATCCAGGGGGGTCCTTAGCTTTAGGACTGCCGTGGGTGGGGTGCTCAGGATGACTTTTGCTCTTGGGCCAACCGTCCAAGCAACTGTCGGTGGGTAGGCGGACTTGTTCGGTTCGATGCGGTCGCGGGTGGCGATTACGTAGTCGTAGTCGCCGGCGTTGAGGAGGGTTCTCCAGGCACGACAGCTCGTTGGAGCAGTGAAGCCGCCGTGGGGGCGCTCTGTGCCGACGAACTGGACGTGGTTGGAGAGGTCGGTGCCGAAGAGGGGGTACTGGCGGGTGCTGGTGGTGGCTATGCGGGCGTCCGAGATATCGCGGGACCAGGCAAAGGCCGCATTCAGGCCGGGGGTGGTGAAGGTCGGGCTCTCGTAGCGATCCTCCAGGTAGTGCCGCTGGACCGGATACCCGACACAAACCGCCAGAACCACCAGACCCCCGGCAACCACGAGCACCGTCCGCCCCCCAACCCTTCTGCTGACTTCGCCTTTTTTCGCCTTATCGGCGAAGAAAGGCGAACTCACCCCCACGATGGAGGCAAGGCGCTTGCGCAGCAGGGGAGCTCCTGGGAGCAGAGCGAGGCCGAGGACAAGAGCTGGGGCGAGGTAGCGGAGGCCCGACTCGAAGCCGCGGGGCATCCCGTCGGGGCCGGAGGCGGAGGTTGGCGCGATCAGCCAGGCGAGGACGACAGCCAGGCCGGTGAGTCCTGCGACCCGCAGAAGCGGGCTTGCGCTGCGGCCAAGGCACAGGACCAGACCGGCAAGCGCAAGGACACCGATCAGCGGCCAGAAGAAGCTCAGGCCGTCGTGCAGCCCTGGAAGGAACCAGTCCGACCAGACCGTGCCGTCGGTCAGATAGCCGAGCACGCTGTGCGCTTCGCGGCCGCCGAGCGCCTGATCGGGGGCTGGGAGGGAAATCGGGCCGATCTGGTCGAACCAGGGCAGCGGGTTGCCGCTGTTGGCGAGGTTGCGCAGGTACCAGTAGCCACCGCCGGCAAGCGCGGCCAGACCGCCAGTTGTAAGGGCTCGCCACCTCCCCCCTCTCGGAGCAATCGCGACGAGGCCGATGATGAGGACCGCTGCAGGCAGGAGGAAGTTGAGCTTGGTCCCTGCGGCCAGCCCAGCAGAGAGCCCAACGACGGCGATCGCTCCCAGCGGCAAGCGATCTCCGTCCGAACGGGAAGCCCAAGCGTTCACAGCGATCGCAACAGCAGCAAGTAGGAAGAAGATCCCGACGATGTCGTTCCGCGCCTCGCCCGCTTGGTCGGACAGCGCGGGGAGGCTCAGAGCGATTGCTCCGAGCGCCAGCGAAACCGGAGCCACCTCGTACGGCCTTCCAATGCACCACGCAGCTACCAGGCAGCCAACGAACCAGCCGAGGTTCAGCAGCGGAGACAGCACATCCCGGTCGAACGCCAGCATGCCTACGGCGTGGAACACCTCCGAGTTCGCCGGATAGAACCAAGCCAGGAACTGCGGCGCAATGAAATGCAAGCTCCACGTGTCGCCGCCCTGAAAGAACCCGGCCGCAAACGGCCCGTGGTACCAAGTCGAATCGAACCCGGTCATCCCCGTCGACAGCTTCGGCTTCATCTCCAGCCCGAACTTCACAACCGCGATCGCAGCTATTGCCAGGGCAATCAGGGTCGCGACATCGAGCGCTCGGCCGCGGGTCCTGTCGTCGGGGCGGGGCACCCTCGGCGGCCCTCCGCGCTGCTCCGGGCGCCGGGACAGCTCGCTCGAAGGCGTCGAGACCTTGCCCTCCGCAGCCTTCGGGTCCGGCGAGTCCACCCCACCCCGACGCCACCCGCGGGAGTGCGTCCAAAGCCCAGCCCCGACTAGCGCCACTGCGAGCACGTAGGGCGCGGCCTCAAACAGGCCGACGGTGCCAAGCAGCTCTGCGACCCAGAGCAGAAGAGCGAGGGCGAGCACCGCGGACGCCAGGTGAGCCGGGGCGCCTGAGAAATCCGGAAGCAAGCGAGAGCGCACCGTCGAGGCGCCCAGCCAGGCGAAGCCGACGAGCAGGCCAATCTCGGCGACGCCCAGCAAGTAACGACCGAGGTCGAGCATCTAGCGGCGGCGCACTAGGCGCAGGATCTGCTCCAGCTCGGCGACTTTGAGCAGCTTCGACGCCCCCAGGTAGACCAGGCCGCCGAGCGCGAGCCCAGTGCCGAGGGAGACGATCTGGCCGATCAGGCCGCGGCCGAGGGCGTTGTCGAGGAGGTCCCAGATGCCGAAGCTGACCGCGGCGAGGGCCGCGGCGGCGATCGTGATTCGGATTCCAGCTTCGAGGAGACGCCCCAGCTCTAGGCCTCCCAGCAGGCGTCGCAGGACCACGCACTGGGCGACGACGCTGACGCCAGTCGCGATCGCGGTCGAGGCGACGATGCCGCCGACCCCCAGGTGGTAGAGGCCGAGCGCCGCCAGGGCGGTGACCGCGAGGTTGGCGGCGGCGATCGCGGTCGGCACCCAGGGGCGCTGGAGGCTGAAGAAGGTGCGGGTGAGGAGCAGGAAGAGACCGTTGGTCGGCAGCGAGAAGGCGAACCAGAAGAGCGCGGTGGCGACCAGCGTCGTCTGCTCGGGGGTGAACTCGCCACGCTGGTAGACGAGGCGGATCATCGGTTCGGAGAGGACAAGGACGGCGGCGGCGGCGGGGACGAGGACGAAGAGGATCTGTCGCATCCCGTTGGCCATCGTCGCCCGCAGGTTGTCGTGCTCGCCACGGGAGGCGAAGCGCGCCAGGGTCGGGAAGAGGACGGTGGCGATCGCCACCGAGAAGATCCCCTGCGGCAGCTGGTAGATGCGGAACGCCTTGTCGATCGCCGCCGGCGCCTGGTCGCTGACCAGGCTGCCGAAGAGGCTGTTGATCAGCAGGTTGAAGTTGATCAGGCCGAGGCTGATCGTCACCGGCAGCATCAGCAGCAGCACCCGGCGCACGTCCTTGTTGCGCCAGTCGAAGCTCCAGCCGAACTTGAACGGCGTGTTGCGCAGGTCGAAGACGGGGATCAAGAGCTGCACCAGGGTGCCCGCGAGGATGCCGATCGCGTAGGCGTAGATCCGGTCCTGGCCCTCGAACATCGGCGCCAGCACGACCAGCAGCAGGATGATCGTCAGGTTCCAGAAGAGCGGCGCGATCGCGAAGGCGCCGAAGCGGTCGTAGCTATTGAGGATGCCGACGACGACGCCGCTCATCCCGAGCAGGATCAGGATCGGGAAGAGGACCTGGGAGAGGGTGACGGTGAGGTCGAGGATCTCGCCTTCGAAGCCAGGGGCGAAGAGCGGCATGATCACCGGGGCCAGCAGCACGAAGAGCGCCGTGATCGCACCCAGCACCAAGGTGACGAGCAGCAGCAGCGTCGAGGCGAGGCGGAAGGCCTCGCGGTAGTTCTTCTTCTCCAGCTGCTCGGTGAAGATCGGCACGAAGGCGGGCTGCAGCGCCGCGTCGGCGAAGAGGGCGCGAACCAGGTTGGGAACCTGGAAGGCGATCGTGAAGGCCGACATCGGCCCCGTGACGCCGTAATACCCCGCCGCGACGATCTCGCGAACGAGGCCGGCGATCCGCGAAGCGGCGGTGGCGACCGAGAAGAATGCGGTCGAACGGGCCAAGCGGCCGCGCTGGACTGGCTCTTCCGGCGTTCGGGGGGTCTCCAAGCTCTATCTCACTCGCTATAGTCGGCCGCCCGAAACATGGCCAACATAGCCTCACAGAAGAAGCGGATCCTACGCAGCGAGCGCGAGCGCACCGAGAACCGGCTGATCACCAGCACGGTCAAGACGTATTTCCGTCGCCTCGAGAGCGCGGTCGAGGCCGGCGATGCCGGCACGATCGCGGCCGAGCACAAGTCGCTCGTCTCGAAGATCGACAAGGCGGTGCAGAAGGGCGCCCTGCACAAGAACACCGGCGCACGCAAGAAGTCCCGTGCGGCCCGGATCGCGGCTTCCGCCGCGCAGCCCTCCTAAGCCGCGGCAGCGCCTGCAGCCCGTCTAAGCGCAAGCGTCAGCGCCAGATCGTCACCGTAGTCGGCACCGCCGCGACACCAGACCTCGAGGTCCGCGAGGGCAACCGTCGCATCGCCCAGGTCCTCGAGGCTGGTCTCCTTGAGTCGGGAGACCAGCTGCTTTGCCGCGTAAGGATGCATCTTCAGGCTCGACTCGACCCGCTTCGGAGGGACTCCGTCTTCGAGCTGAGCGACCGCGCTGCAGGCATTGCGCAGCCGCGAGGCGAGGCCGTAGATCAACCCGGTCACGTTCTCACCCTGGGAGATCAGTTGCTCGCCAATCGTCGCCGCGCGGGCGGGGTCGCGATCCAGCAGAGCGTCGGAGAGAGCCCAGACCGCTGCCTCTGAGGTATCGGCGATCATCGCGTCGAGGTCGGCGGCGGTGACCCGGCCGCTCTCCCCGGCCCAAAGGGCCAAGCGCGCCAGCTCCTGCTGGAGGCGAACGGGATTGGCCCCCATGCGGTCGACCATGATCCTCGCCGCGGCTGGCTCCAGCCCGAAGCCCAGCTGCTTCGCGTCGCCGACGAGCAGGCGAGGTAGCTCCCTCGCCTTCGGCGCCTCGAATTCGTGGATCTCTCCGTCAGCGGCCTTGGTCGCCTTGAGCAGCTTTGCCGGTGCCTTCGCACGCGCGATCAGGACCACCGTCAACTCGGGTGGGAGCTCGGTCAGCGCCGCCGCCACAGCGTCCAGCTGCCGGTCGCGCCAGCGCTCCACGCCGTCGACGAGCAGATAGCGGCGCGACTCGGTCAGGGACATCGCGGGAATCGCTCCCAGCAGCGCCTCATGGTCCGGGGACCCACGGCCCTCGCTCGGCTCGAATACCTCCAGCGCCGCAGCACCACCATCGCTTTCCGCCCGCGCCCGCAGGCGAGACCGCGTCGCATCGATCTTCGCCTGGTCGGTCCCGGCGATCAGATAGAGCGATCCCAGCTCGGCCACCGGGCCGAGTCTATTGGTCGTCCTTGCCCGACTTTCCGTACTCGCCGGAGTACTCGGCTGCCGCCGCCGCGTCCTTGCTCGCCTTGTCGGACCCGCTCGGCACAGCGGGGGGCGTGTAGGGCGGCTTTGAGGTCGGGTCCTCGTACTCGACGTCGGAGGTGGGCTTCGACTTCTTGGACCCGGTGCTCTTCGAGCTGCCGGAGGAATATCCCCTCGACTTCGACTTGCTCCACCACTCGTCTCCCGACTCGCTGGACGAATCGTCCTCCGACTTCTCGGCAGGATCGTCGGCGGACGTGCCGCCCTTGGATGTGCCCGACGAGACGGGCTTCGAGGGCTGATCGCCCGTCGATGCAGCCGGCGGCGTCGAGACCGGAGTCGCCACCGGAGCGGCGGCTGGCGGCAGGGGTGTCGGCGGCGCGGGGGCCGGCAGAGAACTGGGGGTATCAGCGGGCGGCTGAGCAGACGGGTGCGTCGGCGCCGTCGGCGCGACTCCAATCTCGCGCGAGGAACCGACCGTCGAGTGGGCAGTCGTTCCGCCATTGGACGCTACGAGGGGGGGATTCGATCCCCCGCTTCGTCCCTGGCTCTGGGCTTGACCGGGCGCCGGCGCGAGCTCGCCCGTGGCCTGCGTATGAACGATCGGATCGTTCTCGACGACGCGGGTCGGGCCGCTGGGGATCGGACCGCTGACGACGCCGGGCCATCCCTGCTGGGAGACGAAGGCGATCAGCCCGAGGCCGATCGCCGTGACCAGGCCCAGCAACGCAATCGAGGTATTGCGGATTCTGAGCAAGCCATCGCCATCCGAGCCGAGTCGGTGGAACAAAGATGAAAACATTTGTCCAAGCCTAGAGGACACCAATGGCACCATCGACCGAATCCACCGTCAGGGGAAGGGCTAGGGCTAGGAAAACCCAATTTTAGGTCGACGATCCGTTGAGCCGTACTTAATTCTCGGCCCCCACGCCGACCCTTACCGATCGTCGATCCACGTCGAGAACAACTGTTCCGTCGCGGTCGGTCCGCAGGGTGCGGACCCCGTGAGCAGCGAGCGTGGCAAGGGTCACAGGCGCGGGATGGCCATAGGAATTGTCCTCCCCGACCGAGATCACCGCCAGTCTCGGCGCCCCACGGTCGAGCAGCGCCTCGAGACCGGCATCCTCGCTGCCGTGATGGGCGACCTTCAGCACGTCGACCGGCCCACCGTCGATCGGGGTCGTCTCCGCCTCCGCATCCGCGGTGAGCAGCATCGAGAAATCGTGCCAACGTGCGAGGAGGACGAGCGCCAGGCGGTTCGGATCGCTGCCGGCGCCGGATTCCGAGAGCAGCTCCCGCGGTGGCCAGAGGACCTCGATCGAGAGGCGCCCGAAGCCAAGCCGGGCACCCGCAGTGATCTGGACCGGAACAACACCCGCCTCCTCCGCTTCTCCCAACAAGTGCCGACCCAGGCGGGCGAAGACAAGCTGGGCAACGGGGATCTGGCCGAGCAGTTCCTCGATCCCGCCTGCGTGGTCGGACTGCTCGTGAGTGACCACTGCCACGCCGAGCCGCTCGACGCCGGCAGCCTTCAGCTGCCCCGCCAGCCCGCCTCCGGGCGGCCCCCCGTCGACCAAGACCGCTGGAGCGCCCGCCGGCTGGAGCAGGATGGCATCGCCCTGGCCCACGTCGAGCACCGTCACCCGCAGCCCGGCCACCGGATCGGTTGCCGCCGTCCCACCGCCGGCGATTGCCCAGGCCAGCGCCAGAGCGACGAGGGCCGCTGCTCCTCTTCTCAGAATCCGGAGCCGCACGAGCAGCGGAGCGGCGACCGTTCCCAAGGCAAGGCCGAGGTACGACGCGATTAGGCCGGTGGGACCGAGCCGTATGTGCAGATAGGCCCAGCTCGGTCTCCCGCACCACGCGGCCACCTGGGCGATATAGGCGAGGAGGAGGGAGTTGAGGGCGTTGAGCGTCTCGGCCGGGAAGCCGGGGACCTGTCCACCGGCCGCCGCCACCATCCCCAGCCACATCGCCGGTGCCACTGCCGGCAGCGCGAGCAGGTTGGCAAGGAGGGCGGCGGTCGAGATCGTGCCGAAGTGGAAGGCGATCAGCGGCGCCGTGGCCAGGGTCGCGGCGATCGTCACCGCCGCCCCCTCGGCGAGGGCGCGTTGCCAGCCACGGCGGCCGATCCGGTCCGCGATCGCTTCGCGCAGAGGGGAGGCGATCGCGAGGATCCCGAGCACGGCGGCAAAGCTGAGCTGCCAGCCGACATCTCTGGCGATGCCGGGATCGACCGCGAGCGTGACGAGCGCGGCCAGCACGAGGGCGTAGAGGCGGGATGCGCGGCGTCCGGCCAGCGTGGCCAGCACACTGAGCGCTCCCATTACCCCTGCCCGCTGGATCGACGGCCCGGCGCCGGCGAGCGGCACGTAGACGGCGATCATGGCGAGGACCCAGACGAGGCGGGTGCGCATTGGGATGCCGAACGCCGCCAGGACCGGCATAGCCAGAAGCGCGAGCAGCGCCACGTTCTGCCCAGATACGGCAAGAAGATGACTGAGACCAGATCTCCGGAAGTCCTCGACAGTGGTGCGATCGATTCCGTCGTCCTCGCCGAGGACGAAGCCACGCGCAAGCTCGGCCTCGCGTGCCGGCATGCCGCGACCGAGGGCATCGATCGCGCGCTCTCGAATCCCCTCCCGCTGGGCGAGCGCGAGCGTGGCGAGCATGGCGATGCCGAGCACGAGAAGCGTCGGTGGGCGCCCCGCGCGCATGTCCGGCCTAGGGCTGGAGGCGGGCGCGCAGCGACTCCATCGTCGCCGGCCCGATCCCGCTCACCTGGTCGAGCTGGTCGACCGAGGCGAGGCCTCCGTGTTCGTCGCGGAACTCGACGATGTCCTGTGCGGTGACCGGGCCGATCCCGTCGATCGTGTCCAGCTGCTCGACCGTTGCGGTGCCAAGGCTGATCGGCCCTTCGTCGCTTGCTATGCCGGCCACTCCCATGGGGGCACCTCCCGGCCCTCGCTGCGGGACGACCACTTGCTGACCGTCGGCGAGGCGCGCGGCGAGGTTGATCGCTTCCAATAGGGCACCGCCGGTCTCCCCTCCCGCCCGCTTGACCGCGTCGATCACCCGTGCCCCCGCTGGCAGCCGGTAGACGCCGGGCCGAGCCACGGCGCCAGCGACGTCGACGACCACGTCGGGGCCGCCTCCGTCGCTGCTGAAGGCGAAGCTGTCGTCAGTCTCTGAAGACGGGCCCGACGCCGACGCCGCCTGGTAGGCCGGCTGACCTCCACCCTCCGCCCGAATTGCCCGCGCTCCGACCAGGAGCAGGGCAACGGCAACAGCGCCATAGACGACCAGCTGCGATCTGCTCAGCTCGGGCATGGCCCAAACCGTCCCCGCACCCGGCACGCGCGTGGCGCGCGCAATCAAACGATCTGGCTACAAATCCTCGTCGTCGTAGCCAGCGACCTCAGCCAACTGGTCGCTGTAGAGCTCGGAGGCCGCGACCGGAGGCGACTGCACCGAGACGCAGGCGAGCTCGCCGTCGCCATCGTTGGCGACGGCGTGATCGGTCGCGGGCGGAACCAGGATCAGGTCCCCCTCGGCGACCCGCTGCGTGTCGCCGGCCACCGACATCGTGCCGGTGCCGCGCACGACCACGTAGACCTGCTCAGCCTCCTCGTGAGAGTGCAATGTCTGTTCAGCTCCGGCCGGGACCTCGAGCCAGGTCACGGACATGTTCCGCGAGCCAAGTTCGCCCGCGTCCATGAGGACGTGGGCACGCAGACGGTGCCACTCCTCGATCGGCGCCTCCTCGAGCCTTCTGACGAGCACGCGCGCTTTGTACCAGAAAGTTGGCCTAAAGCCGTAAAAACCTCAGCGAACGACCAGGTTGACCAGCTTGCCCGGCACGACGATCTCCTTGACGATCTCCTTGCCGTCGACGTGCTTGCTCACCTTCTCGCTCTCGCGCGCAAGGCTCAGCAACTCCTCGCGACTAGCGTCGGCAGCCGCTTCGATTCGGTCACGCAGCTTGCCGTTGACTTGAACGACCAGGGTGACGGTGTCGCTGATCAGCAGGGAGGGGTTGGCTACGGGCCAAGGTTGCTCCCAAACCCGAGCGCCTGTCAGGCGCTCGAACACCTCGCTGCCGAGATGGGGCGCGAAGGGGAAGATCAGCGAGGCAGCCGTTGCGGTCGCAAATCGCACCGTGGCAGCACGCTGTGGGTCGTTGTAAAGGCCGTCCTTGAGACGGTAGGTGTCGTTTACGAGCTCCATCACCGCCGAGATCGCGGTGTTGAACTGGAATCCACGCTGAAAGTCGCGGGTCGCCTTGTCGATCGCCCAGTGCGCCTTGGCAAGCAGCTCGCGCCCCTCGTCTTCAGCTTCGAAGTTGGGCTCGGTCGCGCTGGTTCGCTCCTCCACCTCTCCGCAGAGCCGCCAGAGCCGGGAGAGGAAGCGGTTGACCCCCTCCACCCCCTCGTCCGACCAGTCGCCGCCACGCTCGGGCGGACCCATAAAGCAGACGTAGGTGCGGGCCGTATCGGCGCCGTAGCGCTCGACGTACTCGGCCGGGCTGACGGTGTTGCCCCGCGACTTCGACATCTTCGCCCCGTCGCGGGTGATCATCCCCTGGGCGAAGAGGTTGGCGAAGGGCTCCTGCACGTCTAGGTGACCGATGTCCGCCAGCGCCTTAGTAAAGAAGCGCGCGTACATCAGGTGCAGGATCGCGTGCTCGACGCCGCCGATGTATTGGTCGACGGACAGCCAGTGGTCGGCCGCGCTGCGATCCCAGGCGGCCTCGCCGTTGCGGGGGTCGAGGTAACGGATGAAGTACCAGGAGGAATCGACGAAGGTGTCCATTGTGTCGGTCTCGCGCCGGGCGGGACCCTGGCAGCGGGGACACTCGGTGGCGACCCAGTCCTCGGCTGCCGCCAGCGGGCTCTTCCCCTGCGGGGCATAGTCGTCGACCTCGGGCAGCTCGACCGGCAACTGGTCCTCGGGCACCGGAACGATGCCGCACTTCTCGCAGTAGACGACCGGAATCGGCGCGCCCCAGTAGCGCTGGCGCGAGACCAGCCAGTCGCGCAGGCGGTAGTTGACGGCGGAGCGGCCGCGATCGTCTGAGGCGAGCCAAGAGACGATCTCCTCGTAGGCCTCGCGGTTGCCCTTGCCATCGAAGCGGCCGGAGTTGACCATCGGCCCATCGCCTGGGTAGGGCAGGCCCTGCTCGTCGCGAGCCAGCTCGGGGTCCTCGCCCTCGATCACCCGCTTCACCGGCAGACC
Source organism: uncultured Solirubrobacterales bacterium (assembly GCA_963807425.1). GTDB lineage: Bacteria > Actinomycetota > Thermoleophilia > Solirubrobacterales > 70-9 > VRUE01. The sequence continues at coordinate 409,150 of CAWEBZ010000012.1, forward strand.
GAAGGCCTTGGCGAACTCGTAGTCGCGCGTGTCGTGAGCCGGCACGGCCATGATCGCCCCGGTGCCGTACTCCATCAGCACGTAGTCGGCGACGAACATCGGGATCTCCTCCCCATTGACCGGGTTGACGACGCTGCGGCCGAGCGGTACGCCGGTCTTCTCGCGATCCTCGGCGCCGCGCTCCTCGGCCGACTCACGGGCGACCCGGTCGACGTACTCGCGAACCTCCGCCTCGGCCGTGGTCCCGGCAACCAGCCGCTCCAACTCCGGGTGCTCGGGGGCGAGGACGAAGAAGGTCGCACCGAAGAGGGTGTCGGGGCGGGTGGTGAAGACTGGGAAATCGAGGTCGAGCTCCTCGCAGCGGAAGACGACCTCGGCCCCGTCGGAGCGGCCGATCCAGTTGCGCTGCATCGTGATCACGTGCTCGGGCCAGGACTCGAGCAGGTCGAAGTCGGCGAGCAGGCGCTCGGCGTACTCGGTGATGCGGAAGAACCACTGCTCGAGCTTGCGCTGCACGACCTGGGTGCCGCAGCGCTCGCAGCGGCCGTCGACCACCTGCTCGTTGGCGAGCACGGTGGCGTCCTTCGGGCACCACTGGACCGGCGCCTCTTCACGGTAGGCGAGCCCGCGCTCGAACAACTGCAGAAAGATCCATTGGGTCCAGCGGTAGTACTCGGGCGTGTGGGTGCCGAGCTCTCGCGACCAGTCGATCGAGATGCCCCACTCGCGGAACTGGCGGCGGAAGGACTCGATCGAGCGCTCGGTCGCCTCGCGCGGCGGCTCACCGGTCTTGATCGCGTTGTTCTCCGCCGGCAGGCCGAAGGCGTCATAGCCCATCGGGTGGATCACCTCGAAGCCGTGGCGGCGGCGGAAGTGGGCGATCGCGTCGCCGACCGCATAACACTTGAGATGGCCTACGTGGGGTTCTCCCGACGGGTAGGGCAGCATCTCCAGCACGTAGGCCTTCGGCTTCGAGTCGTCGAAGCCGGGCTGTCCGGGATTGGCGACCTCCCAGGTCTTCTCCTCAGCCCATACCTGCTGCCACTTGCTCTCGATTGCCTTTGGGTCGTAGCCGGCCATGAGCAGCGATCTTATGAGGGCTAGCCGCGGCGGCGCGTCAGGCGCAACCCCGACCAGGTCTCGTCGATCGCGCAGACCTTGCTGTCGACCAGGCCTACGGGGAGAGCGACGTCGCGCATCGAGTCCTCGGTCAGGTCCGTCTCGACCCCCGAGGACCGCTTCGGCCAGGCCATCCAGAGCGTCCCCTCCCCCACCGCCTTGGCCACGGCCGCAAAGCGGCGCTCCAGCTCGCGGCGCGAGGTCACGAACCAGATCGTCATCTCACGCTTGCCGCGGTTGCCCTTGCGAATCGCCACACCCTCCGGCAGTGGCGCCAACATCCGCTCGACGCCCTCGGGCGGGTCCAGCAAGACCACCGTCGAATCCGGCTTGACCCCAAGCTTTTGCGCCAGTGGCCTTCCGGAGTACCCAGCCATGAGCGGATCCTACGAAGCCCCAGGCGCGGCGGGTCCTGTCGCCGCAGGGGACCCCCCACCCCCTCCGGTAGCTAAAGCTTCCTCGGGGTCGGGTCCCCCTACGGCGCCACCCCCCGCGAGAGACGTCCCGTTCGAGCAGCCAAGCTTCGAGCGAGAGCGATGGGCTCGACTTCGCTGCGGCTCCTTCCGCGGGTGGCGTCGGGGTGGGGTGGACTCGCCGGACCCGAAGGTTGCGGAGGGCGGGATTTCGTCTCTAGCTTCGAAGGGTCCCGGCGCCCGGAGCAGCACGGAGGGCCGCCGAGGGTGCCCCACCGCGGCGACAGGACCCGCGGGCGAGCGCTTCAGACGACTGGAGAGAGAGCGTCGAGGATTTGAGGCCAGAGGTAGACCTCGATCGTCGCGGTGACGAGGAGGACTGGGATCGCCAGGAGCACGGTGATCAGGGTGGCGGCGAGGAGCTGGTTCCACTCGCTGCGGCGGCTGGCTATCAGCCAGGCCGCGAGGGGCAGGAAGAGGGCGGTCAGCTCGGGAACCGCGTGGGGCAGGACGCTGAGGATGAGCTCGGCGTTGGAGATGTCGAGCTGGAAGGCGATCGTCGAACCCTGGAAGCCGAGGTAGAGGACCTGCGTCGAGAGAGAGAAGAGGGTGACGGCGGCGACGAAGAGGATCGCCAGCTCGCCTGCCTTGACGTGGATCCAGCGCGAGAAGCCGCTGCGCTGAGCGGCGGCGATCGGCATCGAGGCGCCGGCGATGAAGCCGGCGACGCAGGCGGTCGCGTGAAGCGCCAGGACCAGGGAGTTGCGCCAGAGGATCGGCAGCATGTCGTCTGCCTCGGTGGGCTCGGTCACACCGGGCAGGTGGATCGGAGTCAGGTCGGGGGTGAGCAGGCCGGCGACGACCCAAACCGCCCCGAGCAGCGTGAAGGTAATCGCCAGGCTCAGCGCCAGCCAACCGCGCAGGACGTCCCACGGCCTTCCATTCCAGGTCGCCAGCGCCGCCCGCGTGTCCTCCATCCCGTGCGAGAAGACGTGCTCGTTGGCGGTATTCATCGCTCAACCATCGGCAGCCGGCGGCGGCGATTTGAGCTGCGTCAGTGCCCGGCCGGCGGAGCCTGGCCGCGGAGGACCTGGACCAGGCCCCACAGGGACACCGCCGCCCAGACCACCTCCAGCATGAGGAATCCCCACTGCTGCTCGTGCCAGGCCAACACCGTCAGGACCAGGGACCCGATCAGGTTGAGGCCCAGGTAGGCGCGCGAGTGCGGGTCCATGGACCCGAGCTGGGCGGCCACGAACGCACTCAGGATCAAGAGCGCGCCGATCACTTGTACGAGCTGATCCAAGAGCCCGGGAGGGTAATGGAGCTGAGGGGGCTCGAACCCCTGACCTTCGCGCTGCCAGCGCGACGCTCTTCCAGCTGAGCTACAGCCCCAGGTCCCGCCAGTTTAACGAGACGGCTGTGGCAGACAGGGCGCTACGCGGCGCGCTGCTCGGGGCCCTGATCCTCGTCGACGTCGAGGATCAGGTTGTCGCTGGCGGTGCGGCGAACGCGGAAGTCGAGTGGGGAGCGCTGCTCGAGCTCGCGCAGGAGGTCGATCGGTTCGTCGAGGCGCATCGAGAGGGTCGCGCGGCCCTCGGAGAAGCGCTCGACCGAGATCTCCGCGGTGGCGTCGATCTGGCCGGCGGCGTCCTCGAAGCCAACCAGCTGGGAGAAGTCGTCGAGCGGTCCGATCTCGACTTTGACCAGACCCTCGAAGACGCCCTGCGGATCGCGGGCGGCGTGACCGTTGCCGTTCGCGGACGGCAGGGCCTGCTCCGCCTGCTGCGCCTCGGTCAGCTCCTGGGCGCGGCGGCCGACTTCGACCGCCTCGCGCAGCGCCTTCATCCGGATCCGCGTCGCCTGGCCCCGGGCCTGCGACTGGATCTCGTCGAGCCGCGCCGAAACCGACTCCAGCGAGCCGATGCTGCGGTCATGGCGCTCGTTGGCCTCAGCGAGCCGCTCGTGCAGGCCGCGGATCTCTCGCTCGCGCTCGATCACCATCGCCGAGAGGGAGGCAAGCTCGCTTTCGGCGTCCGCCGCCGTGTCGACGGCACCCCGCCAGCGCCCGAGCGCATCCTCGACGTCGCGCTGCAGCGCCCAGATCTGCGCGTCCCGGGCGGCGATCGCCGCATCCACATCGGAGCGGCGGTAGCCGAAAAACGCCCTCTTCAAGCTACCCATGCGCGGCACCGTAGAGGTGCCCTCGGACGCCATCTTGCGACGTCTGCGGCTCCAACCGCGGTGCCTCGCGCCAAAGATCCTCGAGCTGGTAGCGCTCGCGCGCCTCGGCGGTGAAGATGTGGAGCACGCAATCGAGGTAGTCGAGGATGATCCACTCGTCTGCGCCTTCCATCTCCATCCCACTGGGAAGCAAATCCTGCTCCTGCTTCAGCTGCAGCTTTGCCTCGTCGGCGATCGCCCGCGCCTGGCGCTCGTTGCGCGCCGTGCAAATAGTCAGGAAGTCGGTGTAGGCGACCAGTCCGCGCATATCGAGGATGAGGATCTCGGTCGCCGCTTTGGAATCGGCCAACTCGGCCAGGCGCCGCGCCAGCGCCTCCGAGCGATCCGCTTTCCGCTGCTCGCTCACCTGTACACCCCCTTCTCTTCGATGAAGCGGGCGACCGGCTCGGGGACGAGGTAACGCAGCGGCCGACCCGCGGCGGCGCGCTCCCGCACCGCCGAGGAGGAGACGCCGAACTGAGGCATCTCCAGCATCGTCGCCCGGCCCTCCGCACCGAGGCTGCGCAGCACGGCGGCGACGTCGGCCTCGGAGATCCCAGCACGTCGGGCGACAGCCAGGCGCGCCAGCTCGGTCACTCGCTCGGGCTCGCGCCAGCTCTCCAGGCCCACGGCTGCGTCCGCCCCCATCACGAACACCAGCTCCCTGTCGCCGTTCTCTCGTGCAAGCAGCTCCAACGTCTCATACGTGTAGGACGGCCCTTCGCGCTCGACCTCCAGGGTCGAGACCGAGAAGCGCGAGTCGTCGGCGGCGGCGAGCCTGGTCATCGCTAGACGCAGCTCGCGACCGGGGTCGTCGGCGATCCGCTTGTGCGGCGCCGTGCCGGTCGGGACGAGGACGACCTCCTCGAGTCCGAGCTGCCAGAGCGCCTCCTGGGCGAGGGCGAGGTGACCGAGGTGAGGAGGGTTGAAGGCCGAACCGAGGACCCCTAACCCGGAGGGAGCGGGGCTACTCACGCACTTGGCCGTCGCCGTGGACGACGTACTTGTAGGTCGTCAGCTCGCGCAGGCCGATCGGGCCGCGTGCGTGCAGCTTCTGGGTCGAGTTGCCAATCTCGGCTCCCATCCCGAACTCGAAGCCGTCGGTGAAGCGGGTCGAGGCGTTGGTGTAGACGACGGCCGCGTCGACCCCAGCGGCGAAGCGGCTGGCGGCGTCCTCGGAGGAAGTGACGATCGCCTCCGAGTGGCTGGTGCCGTGGCCGTTGATGTGGTCGATCGCCTCCTCGAGCGAGTCGACCACGCCGACCGCCATCTTCAGGTCGAGGTACTCGGTCCCCCAGTCCTCCTCGGCGGCGACACCGACCTCCACCTCGCCGCTGATCTCTCGCGCCCGCTCGTCGCCGACCAGCTCGACGCCGGCACCGTGCAGCTCGGCGAGCGCAGCAGGAAGGAGGCTCTCCGCCACCGCGGCGTTGACGAGCAGGGTCTCGGCGGCGTTGCAGACGCCCGGCCGTTGGACCTTGGCGTTGTAGGCGATCCGCTGCGCCATCTCCAGGTCAGCATCGGAGTGGACGTAGACGTGGCAGTTGCCCGCCGCCGCGTACATCACCGGCACCGTCGCGACGCCCTTCAGCGCTGCCTTCAGGCCTTCGCCGCCACGAGGGATCAACAGGTCGACGAGGCCGTCCTGCGTCGCCAGCTCGGCCAGGTCGTTGCGCCCCTCGCCGACCGGCAGCAGCTGAACGGCATCCTCCGGCAACCCCGCCTCCGCGAGTGCCTCGCGAACTATCGCCGCCAGCGCCCCATTCGAGCGCTCGGCGTAGCTCGAGCCGCGCAGGACGATCGCGTTGCCGCTCTTGACCGTCAGCGCCGCGCAATCGATCGTCACGTTAGGCCGCGCCTCGTAGACGACGGCGACGACCCCCAGCGGCACGCGCACCTTGCGCAGCTCCAGGCCGCTCTCCAGGCTGCGCTGCTCCAGCTCCTCGCCGACGGGATCGGCGAGGGCGGCGATCGCGCGCGCGCCCTCGGCCATCGCCGCGATCCGCGCCTCGCTCAGGGTGAGCCGGTCGCGCAGGGCCTCGGTCAGGCCGGCGGCGCGCTCGTCAGCCAGGTCGGCGACATTCGCCTCGAGGATCTCGGCACCGCGCTCGCCGAGTAGGCGGGCGGTTGCCTCCAGCGCCGTGTTCCGTGCCTCTGTCGAGGAGCTGCCAAGCGCCTGCACCGCCCGCTTTGCGGAGACGCAGCTCTCGGCAACCGTGGTGGTCGTGACGTCGACAGCCATGACCGCTAAGGGTAGCTGGGGCTCCCGGGGCCCTACGCCAGCACGAAGCGGTCGCGATGGATGACCTCGTCAGATGCATGGGGAAGCAACTCGCGTACCTGAGCGCTCTTGAGGCCGATCACCCGGCTGAGCTCTGCTGCCGAGTAGTCGACGATGCCCTTGCCGACAACCACGCCGTCGCTGAGGACATCGACCGCGTCGCCAACATCGAATTCTCCTTCGACACCGGTGATACCTACCGGCAGCAGGCTCGAACCGCTCTCGCGCAGGACTCGGGCGGCACCGGCGTCGACGGCGAGGCGGCCGTGAGCCGGCTTCGCGTGCTTGAGCCAGAGCTTGAAGCTGGACGCCTTCGTGGCCTGGGCTGCGAACCGCGTGCCGGTCGGATCCCCCGCCGCCGCTGCTGCAAGCGTCCCCGCTTTGGTTCCGTTGCAGATCACGGCGGCGATGCCGGCCTCACTGGCCATCTCTGCGGCGGCGACCTTGCTGCGCATGCCGCCAGAGCCGAAGGCGGAGGTGCGGTCGCCGATCTCCAGCCCGTCCAGCTCGGAGAAGTCGTTGACCTCGGCGATCTGCTCGGCTCCCGGATCGAGCCGTGGGTCGGCCTTGTGCAAACCGTCGATGTCGGTGAGCAGCACGAGCAGCCGCGCCTCGAGCAGGATCGCCACCTGTGCGGCGAGGAAGTCGTTGTCGCCGAAGGTGATCTCGTCGGTGGCGGTGGTGTCGTTCTCGTTGACCACCGGCACCACCCCCCACTCGATCAGGCGGCGCAGCGTCTGGCGGGCGTTGAGGTAGTTGGTCCGGGCGGCGATGTCGGCGGCGGTCAGCAGCACCTGCGCAGCTCTCGTCCCGTGCTCGGCCAGGCGGCTCTCGTAGGCACGAAAGAGATCGCCCTGGCCAACCGCCGAGGCAGCCTGCAGCTCGTCCATCGCGCTCGGACGCGCCGCCAGGCCGAGCAGCTTCCTGCCGCGGGCGATCGCGCCGGAGGTGACCATCACGACCCGCTCGCCGTTCTGCTCCAGAGCGCCCACCTGCTCGCAGACCGAGGCGAGCACGTCGACGCGCAGCTCGCCGTCGTCGGCGGCGACGATCGAAGAGCCCAGCTTTACGACAAGCGTCATCGCCGCAAGTCTATGAGCGGTCGCGCCGGCCCCACGCTACGGGGGCGGCGTGCTTCGCCAGGGCTCCGGCCAGCCGCTCGTCCTCCTGCACGGCGTCCTCTGCAGCAAGGAGGTGTGGAAGCACGTGGTGCCGCTGCTGACTCCTCACTACGAGGTCATCGTCCCGACCGCGCTGGGTCACCGCGGCGGACCGACCCCCAGCGTTCGACCGGCGGGGATCGACCACATCATCGACGACGCCGAGCGGGTGCTCGACGAGCTGGGACTCGAGACGGCTCACCTCGCCGGCAACTCGATGGGCGGCTGGGCCGCACTCGAGCTGGCGCGGCGGGGCCGGGCGCGGACGGTCTGCGCGCTCTCGCCCGCGGGCGCCTGGGAGCTCGACGGACCGGACATGCACCGGGTGATCGAGATCCTGCGCGTCGCTCTGCGCGACACACGGCGAGGCAGGAAGATCCTGCCGCTGCTCGCCCGCTCCAGGCGCTTCCGGCACTACGCCCTGCGCCACAGCGCCGTGCATGGCGACCGGGTGACGCGGGACGAGCTGCTCAGCTTTGCCGACGACGCGATCGGCTGCGAGATCAGCGAGGACCTGCTCAACTCATCGGCGCACCTGCCGTCGCTGGACCCCGCTCCCTGCCCGATCACGCTCGCCTGGTCCGGCCAGGACCGCCTCTTCCCCGTCGACAGTTACGGCGCCCACGCCCGCGAGCTGGTCCCAGGCGCCCGCTTCATCGTCCTCGACGACGTCGGCCACGTGCCGATGTTCGACGACCCGCAACTGGTCGCTGAGACGATCGTCGAGGCGACCTCAGCAGCGAACCTCAGCCCTCAGGGATAGAGCTCGAACTCGTGCTCGCCAACGCGGACGTCATCGCCGGGCTCGAATCCAGCGCCGCGCAGAGCGGCGACGACGCCGATCTCGTTTAGCCGCTGCTCCAGGTAAGCGAGGGCCTCTTCGTTGCGAATGTCGTGGCGCTCGAAGAGCAGCTCGACGCCGCGACCGAGGACGCGGAAGCCACCGTCCTCCTCGCGCTCGACCGAGTAGCCACCCTCGCCGACGGGACGGTAGACGCGATGCTCGACCTCGAACTCGGCCGCATCCCCCCGGCCGCTCTCGATTCGGGCCGGTGAGGTCTTGGGAAGCGAGGAGAGGACGCGATCGCGCAGCTCGGCCAGGCCCTCGCCGGTTGCCGAGGAGACCGCCAGCACCGTGGCGGGCTCCCCCAGCCGCTGGCGCCACTCGCTCAGCGCGGACTCGACCTCCTCGCCGGTGAGCAAGTCCCGCTTGGAGAGAACCACGACCTCGGGCAGCCGATCGAGACCTGCGCCATAAGAAGAGAGCTCGGCTCTCACCGCCTCGTAGTTGGCCGCCGGATCCCCTTCCAGAGGCACCAGCTCGACCAGGTGTACGAGCATCGCGCAGCGCTCGACGTGGGCGAGGAACTCATGGCCGAGACCGGCCCCTTCGGCCGCACCTTCGATCAGCCCCGGGATGTCGGCGAGAATCGCCTGCCGGTCCTCGCCCTCGATCGTCCCTAGCACCGGCGAGAGCGTCGTGAACGGGTAGTCGCCGACCTTCGGAGCCGCCCGCGTCAGCCGCGCCAGCAGTGACGACTTGCCCGCGTTGGGCTGGCCGATCAGCCCGACGTCGGCAAGCAGCTTCAGGTGCAGCTCGATCCACCCCTCCTCGCCGCTCGTCCCCTTCTCCGAGAACCGCGGTGCCTGCCGGGTCGAGGTCGCAAAGCGCTTGTTCCCGTGTCCCCCGCGCCCCCCGTGCGCGACGACCGCCCGCTGCCCAGCTTCGACCAAATCGACCTGGCTTCCGTCCACCGCTTCGGCCTGCGTCCCCGCAGGAACGAGGATCTCCTTCTCATCCCCCCGCCCCCCATGCCGATTCGACCCTTCCCCGTGCTTCCCCCGACCGCCGCGAAAGTGCTTGCTTCCCTTCAGTGCAGCGAGGTCCCGCTTCGACGCATCGCAAACCAGCACGACATCCCCGCCATGCCCCCCATCCCCGCCATCGGGCCCGCCACGAGGCACATGAGCCTCACGCCGAAACGAGATGCACCCGTTGCCGCCGGCCCCGCCCTCGACCCAGATCTTCGCCTTGTCGTACACGAGCTACGGAGAGTAGTGGCGCCTTATTCCCGCTATGCGGGCAAAAGGCGCCACACCAAGTGTTGGCGGGGACCGCTTAGTCCTGCAGAACAGAAATGGTGCGGCCGCGGCGCGACGGCTTGAAGTCCACGGTGCCGGGACGCGTGGCGAAGATCGTGTGGTCGCGGCCGAGGCCGGTACCGTCGCCGGGCCAGAAGCGGGTGCCGCGCTGACGCACGATGATCTCGCCGCCGGAGACCTTCTGGCCCGCGAAGACCTTGACCCCGAGCATGTTGGGGTTGGATTCGCGTCCGTTGCGGCTGGAGCCGAGTCCCTTCTTGTGAGCCATCAGTCAGAGTCCTTTTTGGCGGCGGGTTTTTTCGCTTTCGCAGCAGCTTTTTTAGCAGGCGCTTTTTTCGCCGCCGGTTTTTTGGCTTTGGCGGCGGGTTTTTTCGCCTCGGCTTTTTTGGCGGCCGGTTTCTTCGCAGCCTCTTTCTTGGCGGCGGGTTTCTCCTCCGCCGCCGGCTTCGCCTCGGCCGGTTTCTCCTCTTTCGCCGCAGCCGGTTTCCGCGTCAGCAGTTTGACCTCGGTCACCTCGAGCTTGGTCAGCTCGGAGCGGTGGCCGGCGCGACGGCGGTAGCCCTTCTTCGGCTTGTACTTGAAGACCTTGATCTTCTCGCCGCGCAGGTGCTCGGTCACGGTCGCCTCGACCTTGACCTTCTCCAGCTCCTTGGCCTCGGCGACGACCTCTTTGTCGCGGAACATCACCGGGCGCAGGGCGACCTTGTCGCCCTCTTTGGCACTGAGGCGATCGACGAGCAGGGACGTGCCCTTCTCGACCTTGTACTGCTTGCCTCCGGTCTCTATGACTGCGTACGTGTTCATTCGTCCTTGCCGCTCTGGGTGGAGCGCGACCGACCACGACCGCCCCTGCGGCCACGACGGCTACTGCGCGAGGCGGAGGATTCTAGCTCGGAGCCGTTTTTGCCGCCGCCAGCGGCCCCGTTGCTCACCTCGCCGGCCGGCAGCGAGGCGACCGCGGCGGCTCGCTCGACCCGCTCGATCCGCACCAGTTTGCGCTCGCCGACGAAGCGACCGCCGCCGGTGACGCTGACTATGTAGGAGTCGACCCGGGCCACCGCGTCGTCGGCGTTGTACATGTGCGGCTCGTCGATTTTGACCAGCACCTCCTCGCCGACCTTGAACGGCAGCGCCCGCTCCTCGATCTGCTCGCGGCTGCCGGCCTCGACCATGTCGAAGGTGTCGATCGGCAGCGCGTCGCCGCCCTCGAAGTGGAACTGCTTACCGGTCTCCTGCTCCAGCTCGGTGAGGCCGCTGTCGGGATCGATCAGCTCCGCCGCGACCTTCGGGTGGACCCGCAGCAGCAGCGCCTCGGCGTCCTTGGCCCCGGCAGCGATGTCGGGCAGGCGCCGCATCGCGTCGAGCGCAACCGTCTCGGAGGAGAGGACGACCCCTTCGCCCTGGCAGGTGGGGCAGGGCGCGGTGAGGATCTCGCGCACGCCGTCGGTGACGTTCTGGCGGGTCATCTCGACCAGGCCCAGCGGCGAGACCTCGACCACGTAGCTCTTCGACTTGTCGGCATCGAGCGCTTTGCGCAGGGTTTTCAGCACCTTGTCGCGGTTGCGCGCACGGGCCATGTCGATGAAGTCGATGACGATGATCCCGCCGATGTCGCGCAGCCGCAGCTGGCGCACCGCCTCGTCAGCGGCCTCGGTGTTGACCCGGGTGATCGTCTCCTCCAGGCCGCCCTTGCCGCGGCCGGTGAAGCTGCCGCTGTTGACGTCGATCACGGTCAGCGCCTCGGCGTAGTCGATGATCAAGTAGCCGCCGGAGTGCAGGTCGACGCGGCGGCCGAGGGTCGACTCGATCTCCTTGTCGATCCCCCACTTTTCGAACAACGGCTTCTTGTCCTCGTAGAGCTCGACCCCCTCGACCAGCTCCGGCGCGGTGCGCTGGAAGAAGCCGGTCACCCGCTCGAACTGCTTCGGCGAGTCGATGATCGCTTTCTCGAAGTCGCTGAGGAAGACGTCGCGCAGCACCCGCACCGGCAGGTCCGCCTCCTGGAAGACGAGGTCGGGCGCCTTGGTCTGCTCGGTACGGCGCTCGAGCACGTCGTTGAGCTTGTGCAGGTAACCGATCTCGCGCACGAAGTCGGACTTCTTCGCCCCGTGGGCGGCGGTGCGGACGATCAGCCCGCCCGGGCCTTTATAGGTGCGGTCGACCATCTTGCGCAGGCGATCGCGCTCGGAGTCCGAGAGCCGCCGGCTGACGCCGACCCCGCTGCCCTGCGCGGCGTAGACCAGGTAGCGCCCGGCAATCGAGACGTTCATCGAGAGGCGGGCGCCCTTCGACTTCAGCGGGTCCTTGACCACCTGCACCATGATCTCCTGGCCGGGTTTGATCAGCTCGTCGATGCGGCGGCCGGTGCCGCGCCCCCGCTTCGGGGCCTGTTCGCCGTTGGGCAGGACGATCTCGTCGACGTGGAGGAAGCCGTTGCGCTCGAGGCCGATGTCGACGAAGGCGGCCTCCATGCCGGGAAGGACGTTGTCGACCTTGCCCTTGTAGATGTTGCCGACGATCGAGCGGCGGCCCCGGCGCTCTATGTAGAGCTCGGCCACGTCGCGTTTGCCGCCTTTGGTCTTCGACTCGAGGACGGCCACGCGGGTCTCGCCGCGATCGGCGGAAACCAGAATTGTCTTTTTCATTGATTCAGCTCAGTTCAGAGTAGGTACGCGATGCCTGGGCCTCATTCGAGGGGTCACCAGGCGAACCTGCCCTTCTGGCTGAGCCGCGCTTGCATGTGGACGCTCTGAAGCACTCCGATCGCGAGGAAGGTCGCCAGCACTGACGACCCTCCGTAGCTCATCAACGGCAGGGGGATCCCGGTGATCGGCATGATCCCCAGGTTCATCCCCACGTTGACGAAGACCTGGAACAGCAACATGGCGGCAATCCCACCTGCCACGAGCATTCCGTAGGAGTTCTTGGAGAGGGTCACAATCCGCAGCGCCCGCCAGATGAGCAGGGCGTATAGGGATAGGACTAGCGCGGCTCCCATGAATCCATAGCGCTCACCGATCACCGCAAAGATGAAGTCGGTGTGCCGCTCAGGGACGAAGTCGAGCCGCGTTTGGGTGGCCCGATCGCCTCGTCCGGTCGTCTCACCGGATCCGATGGCGGTCTTGGCCTGGTTCTGCTGGTAGCCGGCGTCGCTCGGGTCCTCGCTGGGGTTCAGGAAAGAGGTAAGCCTCTCCTCCTGGTAGCCCTTCAGAATCGGCGTCCCAACTGTGGGCGCCACCACGAGAACTATCGCTGTCACTGCGACGAGGGCCGCACCGATCACCGCGAAGTGCGTCCATCGGACGCCCCCCACGTACATCACGGCGAGGGTAATTGCCACGTACACCAATGAGGTGCCGAGGTCTGGCTGCAAGAAGACGAGCGCAGCCGGGGCGAGGCCGAGACATAGGTAGCGCACCGTGCGCTGCCGGTCCGAACCGCGCCTGGCGCCATCGATGACGAACCCGGCAAGCGCAAGCACTAGCAGGAGCTTGCCGAGCTCAGATGGCTGGAAACTGAAGAAGGGAAGGTCAAAAGCACGTCGCGATCCGCGCGCCGCGAAACCGAAGACGAAGACGAGCGAGACGCTGACGCAGAGGAAAGTGTAGATGCCGACGCGCAGCTCGCGGAAGCGCGAGTAGTCGATGCGGGTAAGTAGGTACATGCCGACGATGCCGAGGCCGGCGTAGATCGCCTGCCGGTCGACGAAGTAGTTGGGGCTGCCGGGGATGTCGTGCAGCGTCGACTGGCTCAGCGTGAAGACGCTGAAGGCGGCCAGCGCGAGGGCGGAGATAGTGAGCGCGCCGTCCATGTAGGGAAGGCCGAGGCGCTCGGCGATACCGGGGCGCAGGGCGAACGGCTCGGGCCGCGCCTGGCGGGTGCGGGTCGCGTACATCAGCCGGGACTACCGCCATTCGGGCCCGCGGGCCCGGTCGTGTGCTTATCGAAATAGGCTTCGAGAATCTGCAGCGCCGCCGGTGCGGCGGAATCGGCGCCAAAGCCACCTTGCTCGATCGTCACCGCCGTCACGATACGTGGATTCGGGTACGGGGCGAGGACGACGTACCAGGACTGATCGGCGTTCGGCGGTCGTTCCGCGGTTCCGGTCTTGCCCGCCACCGGCACAGGGAAGCCGCCGAAAACGCCGTAGGAGGTGCCGTCGGGCACCTGTGCGGCGTCGTGCAGGCCTTCGAGGATCGCATCGTGGTATTCGGGATCCACGTGGACATGGCGCCGGACCGGCGGATCGAATTCTTTCAGCACCCGACCGGCCGCATCGTCGATCTCCTTGCCCACGTGAGGGGTGACGATCGTGCCGCCGTTAGCGACGGCCGCGTAGGCGATCGCCAGCTGCAACGGGTTGGTCTGCAGGTCGACCTGGCCGACCGCCAGCTGGACGTTGTCGCCGGCCGACCAGGGTCGATCGGTATTGCCTTCCTTGTAAAGCTCGTTGCGCCAGGACTGACTCGGCAGCAGGGTTTCGTCGACTAGCGGCAGGTCGATCCCGGTCGGTCGCCCGATGCCCAGCTTGTGACCCCAGCGCTGCAGAGCACCGGTGTCCCACATGCGCAGCCCGAGCGTGTAGAAGTAGACGTCGGAGGAGACTTGAAGCGCTCGCACGAGGCTGACCGGTCCGAGGGCAGCGCCACCAGCGTTCTGAAATTTTTGGTCGCCGACGATGATCGAGCCGCTGTCTTCCATCACCTCCGACGTCGTCACCTTGCCGCTGTTCAGCGCTGCCATCGCGGTGACCAACTTGAAGACCGAGCCGGTTGGGTAGAGACCGGCGATGGCGCGATTCGCCAGCGGCGCCGCGACGTCGTCTCGGTAGAGGGCGTCGACCTGACTCTGGGTCATCGGCCGGGTGAACACCGACGGGTCGAAGGTCGGAAAGGACCCGACGCCGAGGATTTCGCCGTTGTGGACGTCCATCGTGATGAAGCCCCCGGGCAGGCCGCGAGCCGCCAGCGCTCCTTCGCCGGCGGCCTGTACGTCGGAGTCGATCGAGAGTTTGAGGTCGCGGCCGGGAACCGGCAGTTTGGAGACCAGCTGACCGCCCGGCGTCGGCTGTCCAAGTGCGTCGACCTGGATCCGGGTCGTCCCTGGCCGCCCGCGCAGGAAGCGGTCGTAGGTGTCCTCGACCCCTTCCTGGCCGATCTCGTCGCCTGGCTCGAGGCCGCGGTAGCGCCGGTCCTTCAGCTCGTCTTCGGAGATCTCGCCGACGTTGCCGAGAATGTGGGCGGCACGGGTTTCCTGCGGGTAGCGGCGGACGAAGACCCGCTGCACCTCGACGCCGGGGAAGCGGTCCTGGTTCTCCTGCAGGTAGTAGACGAGGTAGTCGCCGACGTCGCGGCGCAGCGTCACCGGCGCGCTCGGGGCCAGCTTCAGCTCTTCGTGCATCGTCTTGCGCACCTTGCTCAGGCTGCTGTGGGTCAGCTCCGCCAGCTGGGCAAGCTCGGCCCGCCGCTCGGCCGGGTCGGCCGGAAGCTTGCGGGAGTTGATCTGCAGCGCCAGCGAGGTGCGGTTCTCGACCAGCACCTCGCCGTCGCGATCGAGGATCCGGCCGCGCGGGGCGCTGACGCGGATTTCACGGGTGCGGTTGTTGTTCGCTTCGGCCAGGTACTCCTCGCCGTTGAGCACCTGCAACCCCCAGAGACGGACGAAGAGCACCCCGAAGAGGACCACGGCAAAGCCGCCGAAGAGCGCGATTCGCAGCGCCATCCTGTTGCTCATCTCGGGCCCACGCTCATCGGGTCGGAGGTACATCTCGCCCTACGCTCCCAGCACCGTCGGCTGTCTGCGGCGGCGCAGCTTCGAGTCCTCGACCAGCGCCGGGCGCAACAGCCGCCGCACGCCGAGGTAGATCGGCCAGCCGAGGAAGAAGGCGTAGATGCTCTTCAGCAAGATGTCGCGGACCAGTAGCGAGCTGAGCGGCGCGTCGACCCCGAGCATCAGCTGGATCGCACCGAAGCCGAGCTCGGCGAACAGGGTCAGCCCCATGCAGAGCAGAGCCGGCACCAGCGAGCTGTGGATCTCGAAGCGCTCGCGAAAGAGGCCGGCGAGGTAGCCGACGCTGAGCAGCACCAGCGAGGTGACGCCGAGCGCCTCAACCAGGAGGCAGTCGACCAGCAGCCCGATCGAGAAGCCGCTTACGGCACCGGTCATGCTGCCGCCGAGCAGGCCGAGGCAGACGACCAGCGCCGGCAGCATGTCGGGGCTGACGTGGAAGAGCTCGACCCGGGAGAAGAAGGAGAGCTGGAGCAGCACGCCGACGATCGCGATCGCGATCAGGCGGGCGAGGATCTTCGGCGTGACGATCAATTACGGGACCCTCCGGTCAACACCTGGACGAAGTCGAGGTCGCGCAGGTCCGCGAGCGGCCGCAGGCGGACCTGCTGGCTGGCCTCCTGCTCGAAGACCGAGGCGCTGGTGACTTCACCGATCGGCAGGTTCGGCGGGAAGAGCGAAGCGAGACCCTGGGCGCGCCAGCCGGCGGTGACGACGAACTGACCCCCGCGAACCTCTCGTGTCGAGTCGATGAAGTCGAGGATCAGATCCTCCGGATCGCCGACGTTGGGCCTGATCACGCCCTGCACGCCCGAAGGCAGGACCTTGGCGGAAACCGCGCTGGCATGATCGGTGATCAGCATCACCTGGGAGGAGCCTCCCTCGACCGAGGAGATCCGCCCGACCAGACCGTCGCCGCTGACGACGGGATCGTCGAGGCGGACGCCATCGTCGCTGCCGAGGTCGATCGTCACGGTCGAGTGCCAGGCCGTCGGCGAGCGCGCGATCACCCGGCCGGTGACCTCCTCGTAGGCGGAGGATGCGAGGGCGCCACCCCCGGTGAGTTTGAGCAGCTTGCGAAACTGGTCGTTCTCCTGGAGAGCGACCCTGCCGGCTACCGCCTGCTCCCGCGCGGTCACCAACTGCTCCTTGAGGCGGCTGTTTTCACCACGCGCGTCGAAGGTCTGGTCGAACCAGTCGATCAGGTCGCGGGCCGGCTTCAGGGCGCGGTCGGCGACTGTCTGCAGCGGACTGAAGATCGTGCTGACACCGCGCTGAAACCCGTTTGAGCTCTGGCCGTAGGTGAGCGTCAGCAGCGCGAACGAGCCGACGACCAGCAGGGCGAGAACCGCCCTACGGCGGCGTACTTGCTTTCGGTACACAATGAAAACCTAAGTTTGGGGCTTGGCGGGAGCGACCGCTACGCATAGTGCCGGGTTCCCGAATTCTGCTTACTGGCGCGGTGGATTGCCTCGAACTCCTCCAGTGAGATGCCGGAGCCAACCGCCACGCACGTCAGTGGTGACTCTGCCAGTTGACAAGGCATCTGGCACTCGTCGCGGAGGCGCTGTTCGAGTCCTTGCAAGAGGGCGCCACCGCCCGCCAACGTGATTCCGCGATCCATGATGTCACCCGCCAGCTCGGGCGGGGTGCGATCGAGTGTGTCCTTGACCGCGTCAACGATGTGGCCGACCGGTTCATCGAGGGCCTCGCGGACCTCCTCGGAGCCGAGCGTGATCGTCTTCGGCAGGCCGGAGACGAGGTCGCGGCCGCGGATCTCCGAGCGCACCTCCTCGGCGAGCGGCGAGGCGGAACCCGCCTCGAGCTTCACCTCCTCTGCGGTCTGGGTGCCGATCGCCAGCTTGTACTCGTGCTTGCAGTGGTTGACGATCGCCTCGTCGAGCTCGTCGCCACCGACCCGGATCGATTGCGAGACGACGATCCCGCCGAGCGAGATCACCGCAACCTCGGTGGTGCCGCCGCCGACGTCGACCACCATCGAGCCGGTCGGCTCGGCAACGGGCAGGCCGGCCCCGATTGCCGCCGCCATCGGCTCCTCGATCAGGTAAGCCTGCCGGGCGCCGGCCGAGAGGCAGGCCTCCTCGACCGCTCGCTTCTCGACCCCCGTGACCCCAGAGGGCACGCAGACGACGACGCGCGGATGGGCAAAGCGGTTCGAGTGGACCTGCTTGATGAAGTGACGCAGCATCTGCTCGGTGACGTCGAAGTCGGCGATCACACCGTCCTTGAGCGGCCGGATCGCGGTGATGTTCCCCGGCGTTCGCCCCAGCATCCGCTTCGCTTCCACTCCTACCGCGTGAACCTGACCGTTGTGGGAGTCGATCGCCACCACCGAGGGCTCGGAAAGGACGATGCCGCGACCGCGGACGTAGACGAGGGTGTTGGCCGTCCCGAGATCGATGGCCATGTCGCGACCACCGAGTCCTCTGAGATAGCCAAATACGCCCATGCGTGGAGTACCGCCTTGCTGGGAAAAGGGAGAGCTTGCGGGGAAATCATCCCAGACGCACCAAGCCGGCCTGCGGGCTCAGGCCGATTCGAGCAAATCAGGCGCAAGCCCGACCAGTAGGCCGACCGGTAGCCCGACCACGTTGGAGACGCTCCCCTCGAGCCGCTCGACCAGCGTCGACCCGAGTGTCTGGATCGCGTAACCGCCAGAGCGCCCCTGCCACTCGCCGAAGCTGACGTAGCGCTCCTTCTCCGCCTCACTGAGATCCTTGAAGACCACCGCGGTCCGTTCGAGCCCACTCAGCTCCTCCCCGTCGCGGAGGAGGACAAGCCCGCTGAGCACCTCGTGCGCCCGCCCCGACATCCGGTCCAGATAGCTCCGCGCCTCAGGCGCATCGGCGGGCTTGCCCAGCGCCTTGCCGTCGAGCACCACATCTGTGTCGCATGCAAGCACCAGGCCGTCCCGCTTCACGGCGGCAGCCTTCATCCGCGCGTTCTCAAGCACCTCGACCTCGGGATCCCCGCCATAGAGCTCCTCCACTCCCGGCACGACGACCTCGAACTCAACACCAAGCTTGCGAAGAATCTCGGCTCGCTGTGGAGAACCTGAAGCTAGAACTACGCGGGGGTCCGAGCGGGCCATGTCAGCCAATCCTGCCGGCGGGTGGCGCGGTTTTGGGGGACCACCCCGAGGAAGCTTTAGCTACCGCAGGGGTGGTGGCACCAAAACCGTGACAGGACCCGCCGGCCCAGGAGCTCATGTCAATCGAGCTCTGGGAACCAGATCGCTATCTCCCGCTCCGCAGACTCATCCGAGTCGGAGCCGTGGACCATGTTGAAGGTCACCTCGAGCGCGAAGTCGCCGCGGATCGAGCCGGGCGCAGCCTCGACCGGGTTGGTCGCGCCGATCAGCTGGCGGGCGGCAGCGACGGCTTCGGTGCCTTCGAGCACCATCGCCACCAGGGTGCCGCCGGTGATGAAGGAGACCAGCTCGCCGAAGAAGGGCTTGTCGGCGTGCTCGGCGTAGTGCTCGTTGGCGATCGGCTCGTCGGCCCGCATCGTCTTCAGCGCCGCGATCCGCAGGCCCTTGCGCTCGAAGCGGGCGATCACCTCGCCGGTCAGGGCGCGCTGGAAGGCGTCAGGCTTTACGAGGATCAGCGTCCGGCTCACGGGCGGGGCTCCTTTTCGTTCGTTGGGGTGTCGACGCCTCCGGGGACTCGGCCCGGGGAGCCGGCTCTCTCTTGCCGGCGGGGCGCGTGGTCTCCTTGCCCTCTCTCGCCGCTGCCTCCTTGGCGCGGGCAGGTGGACGGCGTTTGGGTGCAGGGCGCTCCTCGCGCTGTGGCGGTCGCTCTTCGCGTGGCCTCTGTCGCTCGGCCCTGGGCTGCTCTCTCCCCTCTGCCGGCCGCTGCCGTCGCGCCCGCTCCGGCAGCGCGGTCTCGCAGTAGGGGCAGAGCCCCCAGCGCGGGTCGACCGGCTTGCCGCAGCTTGGACAGGGGTCCTTTAGGCGGCGCTGGCAATCGGGGCAGCGCAGGTAGTTCTTCTCGATCGGGAACTCGCAGTTCGGGCACGAAGCCTCGGTCAGCTGGCGCACCCGCAGCTCGGCGGCCTTGATCTCGAGCTCGCGCTCGTGCGCGTCCTCGAGGAACTCGGGCGGGCGCACGATCGCGTAGACGGCGGTGCCGATATAGGGGAAGAAGGAGCCGATCGTCGCGCAGGCGATCAGGAAGGGATCGGAGATCCGGCGCCTAGCGTCCATGTAGGTGTAGACGATCAGGGCAAGCCAGAGAACGACGAGCATGAGCACGAAGAGGGTGGCGACCAGGTTGAGGCCGCTGTTGCTGATGCCGAAGATCGCTGTTGACATGGCTAGGTCGCCCGCCGGGAGGGGACGGGCAGTCTACTTCGCCGCCGGGCTCACGAACCCTGTCGGCCAAAACCGCTGGACGATCAGAGGAACAGGCTGCCGAAGAGGTACCCGATGCCGAAGAAGACCAGGATCACCGCTGCGACCACCGCAGCGACCAGAGCCATCATCGACAGCAGTTCTGAACCGGCGCTCTTGTCCATCTAGATTCGCTCCTCACGGAGCTCGTCCAGCACCTTGGCGCTGGGCGGACCCACCGCAGCCGGACCAGATGCCGCACGAGCAAGGCCCAGCAGGCCTTTTCGGGGCAGCGTCGCGCCTCTCTGGGCCAGGAGGCCTGCGAGTCGCTTCTCAGCATCGGCGCGTTTCATCCTCTGAACGTATCCCATGGTCCGTCCCAGCCTAGCCACGATCAGGCGAAGAAACCTTCTTGCGTCCCACTGGACCCGGCTGCTGAACCACTCTCCAGCAATGCAAGAGAAGCCCGGCCAATACCCGAGGGAGAGCTACCGCCTAAATGGGACTGGGTTCTCCAAATCTCCGGCGGGCACGTTCCATCTTCTCTGGACCGTAAAAGCGACGAGCCCAGCTGGACGAAGGATGGGCAAGCCGACATGCCGCCACCAGCCAGATCATCCCCAGGAGAAGGAAGCCGAGGAAAAACGCTGCGCGATGCCCCTTGCTCCAGGTAATCCCAGCTGGGATACCAATAACGACGATCAGGATAAGGATTACGACAATGCGTTCGATCATTTAATTCACGCTAGCGGGAATATCCAGCACTTGGACTCATAGCTTCGAGCACGCATGTCAGCGGCCCGGGCCGGAGTGACAGCGATTCGGGCGGCCAGCACCGCGGGGTTGGGATTAGGTGTCGAGCGCTGCACGGGCGGGGGCGAGGACATAGTGGGAGCCGGTGATGAGCAGGACGCCGCTGGGCGTTCCCGACGCCAGCTCGCGGGCTCGCCGCACGGCAGTGGCGAAGTCGGGCACCTGCTCGGCCGGCAGCCCGGCCGCCTCGCAGGCCTGGGCGAGTTTGCCCGTGCTGTGCGAGGCGACGCCGGGCAGGCCGCGCGACGCCAGCGCTGCGGGCGCCAGCTCGGTGCAGACGACTCGCTCCAGGCTGGGGCGAGGGCGCGGACCATCTCGGCGGCGTCCTTGTCGCCGAGGACCGCCAGGCAGGCGACGACCGGTCGCTCCGGCGGCGATTTCGGAAAGTGCCTCGGCCAGCGCCTCGGCGCCATCGGGGTTGTGAGCGGCGTCGAGGAAGGTCGGCGGGTCGGCGGCGATCCGCTCCAGCCGGCCCGGAACCGTCAGCGTGGCCGCCACCTCGGCGACCCGCGCGGGGTCGAGCTCGCCGAGGAAGGCCTCGGCCGCCGCGCAGGCAAGGGCGAAGTTGCGCCGCTGGAAGCGCCCGGCGGCGCGCAGCTGGATCGCTCGCGCCGGGATCATCCGGGGCGACGACCAGCCCGCGCCCCGCGCTCGGCGGCAGTCCGCTCGGCCAGAGCGCGCGACCTCGGGGCTGACCCGGCCGAGGACGAGGGTCGAGTGGTCGCGCAGCACCGCCAGCTTCTCGGCGGCGATCTCGGCTTCGGTCTCGCCCAGCCACTCGGTGTGGTCGAGCCCGACCGAGGTCAGCACCGTGACCCGCGAGGGGATCGTGTTGGTCGCGTCAAGCCTGCCGCCCAGCCCGGCCTCGATCGCGGCGACCTTCGACGCGAGCCGCGGCGAAGGCGACGAAGGCGGCGGCGGTGGCGACCTCGAACTGGGTCACGGCCTCGCCCTCCTCGAGGCTGCGGTTGACGGTCTCGGCGGCCTGGGCGGCGCGCTCGACCGCGGCGGCGAACTCGGCGGTTCCGATCTCCTCGGCGCCGCGGACCAGCACCCGCTCGGACCAGCGCAGGGCGTGCGGCGAGACGCAGGCGCCCGCGCTGACACCGTGCGCCTCGAGCAGCGCCGCGATCATCCGCGTCACCGAGGACTTGCCGTTGGTGCCGACGACGTGGATCGAGGCGAAGCGGTGCTGGGGCATCCCGAGCAGCGTGCTCAGCTGGTGCATCCGCTCGAGGCCGAGCTTCCAGCCGACCGGCTCCAGCGAGTCGAGGTAGGCCTGCGGGTCTATTCGGCGAGCTCCTCGAGCTCGGCCCGGTAGCGCTCGAGCTTCGCCCGCTCCTCCTCGACCAGCTCGGCCGGCGCCCTGGCGACGAACTTCTCGTTGGCGAGCTTGCCCTCGGCGCGGGCGACCTCGGAGCGCAGCTCCTCGCGCCGCTTCTCGAGCCGCGCGGCGACCGCCTCGGCGTCGATCTCGGCCGAGGCGAGGACCTTGACCGGGCCGACCGCGGCGATCGGGTCTCCCCCGTCCTCGCCGAACTCGAAGCGGGCAAGGCGGCCGACGAACTCCTGCGGCTGCTCTCCCTCGACCCGAGCCGAGAGCTGGCTCGCCGCCGGCGCCTCGACCATGTCGCGCCAGGCGCGCAGGCGCCGGGTCAGCTCGATCCCGCCCTCGACCTCGGCCTCGGCCTCGGGGTCGAACAGCGACTCCCGCGGCCTGCGGGAAGGGGTGGACGGCGAGATGCCCCTGGCGGGCGGGGTGGTAGGACCAGACCTCCTCGGTGACGAAGGGCATGATCGGGTGCAGCAGGGCGAGGGTGCGCTCCAGCGCCCAGAGCAGGTTCGCCGAGACCTCCTCCTCGCCCTCGTAGAGCCGCGGCTTGGCGATCTCCAGGTACCAGTCGCAGAGCTCCGACCAGAAGAAGGCGTAGGCCTCCTGGGCGGCGTGGGCGAAGTCGTAGCTGTCGAGCTTCTCGCGTGACCGAGGCGATCGTCCGCTCCAGCCGCGAGAGGATCCAGCGGTCCTCGATCCGAGCGGGTTCGGCTTCGGCCTCGACCTCGGCCGCGTTGAGCAGGATCAGGCGGCTGGCGTTCCAGAGCTTGTTGGCGAGGTCGCGGCCCTGCTGGACCTTGGCGTCGGAGTAGCGCACGTCCTGGGTCGAGGACATCGCCAGCAGGCCGAAGCGCAGCGCGTCGGCGCCGTGCACGTCGATCTCCTCCAGCGGGTCGATGCCGGTGCCGAGGCTCTTCGACATCCGCCGCCCGTCGCGGGCCTGGATCACCGAGTGCACGTAGACGTCGCGGAAGGGGACGTCGCCGGCGAACTCGAGCCCGGTCATGATCATCCGCGCCACCCAGAGGAAGAGGATCTCGCGCGCCGTGGTGAGGAAGCTGGTCGGGTAGAAGGCGCGCAGCTCGGGCGTGTCGTCGGGCCAGCCGAGCGTGGCGAAGGGCCAGATCGCCGAGCTGAACCAGGTGTCGAGCACGTCCTCCTCCTGGCGCAGCTCGCCGCCGCAGGCGCCGCAGCGCTCGGGGCGCGCTGCCTCGGCGACGAAGGTCTCCTCGCAGGGGTCGCAGTACCAGACCGGGATCCGGTGCCCCCACCAGAGCTGGCGCGAGATGCACCAGGGGCGGATCTCGCGCATCCAGTCGAGGTAGACGCGCTTCCACTGCGCCGGGCGCGATCCGCACCCGGTCGCTTTCGACCGCCTCGATCGCCGGCGCCGCCAGCTCGTCCATGCGGCAGAACCACTGCAGCGAGATCAGCGGCTCGATCCGCTCGCCGGAGCGGTGCGAGAAGGGGACCGAGTGGACGTAGGGCTCCTCGGCGCGCAGCACGCCCTCCTCGCGCAGGGCGGCGACGACCGCCTCCTGCGCCTCGGCGGCGGTCATCCCGGCGAACCCCTCCCCCGCCTCCTCGGTGAGCCGCCCGTCGGGGCCGATCACGACGATCTCCTCGAGGCCGTGCTTGCGGCCGATCTCGAAGTCGTTGGGGTCGTGGCCGGGGGTGATCTTCAGCGCCCCGGTGCCGAACTCGGGGTCGACGTGCTCGTCGGCGATGATCGGCAGGCGGCGGCCGACCAGCGGCAGGACGCAGTGCTGGCCGACCAGGTCGCCGTAGCGCTCGTCGCTCGGGGTTGACCGCGACGGCGGTGTCGGCGAGCATCGTCTCCGGGCGCACCGTGGCGACGGTCAGCACCCGGTCGGAGCCCTCGACCGGGTAGTCGATCGAGTAGAGCGTGTCCTCGACCTCGCGGTTCTCGACCTCGAGGTCGGAGATCGCCGAGTGCGAGCCCGGGTCCCAGTTGACCATGTAGTTGTCGCGGTAGATGTAGCCCTTGTCGTAGAGCTGCTTGAAGACGCGGTAGACGGCCTTGCACGTAGCCCTCGTCGAGGGTGAAGCGCTCGCGCTCGTAGTCGCAGGAGGCGCCGAGCCGCTTGTACTGCTCGACGATCCGCGAGCCGTACTCCTCGCTTCCACTCCCAGACCCGCTTGACGAACTCCTCGCGGCCGAGGTCGTGGCGCGAGACGCCTTCGGCGCGCAGCATTTTCTCGACCACCGACTGGGTGGCGATGCCGGCGTGGTCGGTGCCGAGGATCCAGAGCGCGTTGCGCCCCCGCATCCGGTTCATCCGCACCAGCGCGTCCTGCATCGAGCCGTTCAGCGCGTGCCCCATATGCAGCGCCCCGGTCACGTTCGGCGGCGGGATCGCAACCGAGAAGTTCTCCTCCGGCGTGCCCTCGGCCGGCGGGTGGAAGTACCCCGCCTCCATCCATTCGGCAAAGATCCGCGCCTCGACCTCGGTCGGGTCGTAGCGGGTCTTCTCCTCCAGCTTTTTCGCCGCTGCTGCGTCCACGCGCGCGAGTCTAGATAGCTACGCGCAGGCGGAGGGTCGGGAACCCTCAACCGAACCTCCCCGCTTTGTAGGCGAGGGTCTCCCGACCCTCCGCCCTACGCGGATTCCTCGCTCAGTTCGTCGCTGACCCCGCTGATGTCCTGCGGCGCCGCCTCGGTGACCAGGGTCGGGCGGCGGCCCTGCTCGATCGTCTCCTTGGTCACCACGCACTTGGTCACGTCGCGGCGCGAGGGCAGCTCGAACTGGACGTCGAGCAGGGTCTCCTCGAGGATCGAGCGCAGGCCGCGGGCGCCGGTCTCGCGCTCGAGCGCCTTGTTGGCGATCGCCTCGAGGCTGTCCTCGGCGAAGACCAGCTCGATGTCGTCGAACTCGAAGAAGCGCTGGAACTGCTTGGTCAGCGCGTGGCGCGGCTCGGTCAGGATCGTGATCAGGTCGTCGCGGCTGAGCTGGTGGATCGCGGCGACGACCGGCAGGCGGCCGATGAACTCGGGGATCAGGCCGTATTCCATCAGGTCCTCGGGCAGCACCTGCTCGAACCACTCGCCGGTGTCCTTCTTCTCGCGCGAGGAGATCGCGGCGCCGAAGCCGATGCCGCGGTCGCCGACGCGGTTCTCGATCACCTTGTCGAGCTCGGCGAAGGAGCCGCCGCAGACGAAGAGGATGTTGGTCGTGTCGATCGTGAGGAACTCCTGGTGGGGGTGCTTGCGCCCGCCCTGCGGCGGCACCGAGGCGGTCGTCCCCTCGAGGATCTTCAGCAGCGCCTGCTGCACGCCTTCGCCGGAGACGTCGCGGGTGATCGACGGGTTGTCGGCCTTGCGCGCGATCTTGTCGATCTCGTCGATGTAGATGATTCCCGTTTCGGCCTTTTTGACGTCGTAGTCGGCGGCCTGGATCAGCTTCAGGAGGATGTTCTCGACGTCCTCGCCGACGTAGCCGGCCTCGGTCAGCGCCGTCGCGTCGGCGATCGCGAAGGGGACGTTGAGGATGCGGGCGAGGGTCTGGGCGAGCAGCGTCTTGCCGCAGCCGGTCGGCCCGAGCAGCATGATGTTCGACTTCTGCAGCTCGACCTCGGCGTCCTCGGCCTGGCTCATCTGGACGCGCTTGTAGTGGTTGTAGACGGCGACCGAGAGGGCGCGCTTGGCGGCGTCCTGGCCGACCACGTACTCCTGCAGCACGTCGTGGATCTCGCGCGGCTTGGGCAGGTTCTCGAGCTCGACCGCGCCGGCGGCGGGGTCAGCTCCTCGTCGATGATCTCGTTGCAGAGGTCGATGCACTCGTCGCAGATGTAGACGCCGGGGCCGGCGATCAACTTCTTGACCTGGCGCTGCGACTTGCCGCAGAAGCTGCAGAGGAGCTGCTCGTTCGAGTCTGTGGGCCGTGCCAGCGGAATCCCCTCCTTGCGGGGCGGTGGTTGCCTACCGGCTCGCGCCCCAAAGCTTAGAGGGAGGATGCAAGCCGGCCCTGTCGGTGCGGTCGTTTACTGCGCCGCGGCCGCCGTCCCTCCCCGTGACCGCGAACCTTGCGTGGCCGCGATACGGTGAGCGCGTGGCAGGCGAGCTGCGAATCGAGCCGATCGCCGAGGAGCAGCTCGAGGCGCTGCTGCCGCTGATCGCCGCCTACCAGCGCTTCTACGAGGCCGAGACGATCGACGAGGAGCGCAACCGCGCCTTCTTCTCCCGCTTCATCGCCCCCAGCGAGGACGGCATGCTGCTCGGCGCCTGGCGCGACGGACGAGCTGGTCGGCTACGCCTGCCTCTACTGGCAGCTTCACCTCGACTCGTCCCGGCCGAGACGGTGCTGATGAACGACCTCTACGTCGACCCGGCGGCCCGCGGCGAGGGCGTCGGCCGCGCCCTGATCGAGGCCAGCGCCGCGGTCGCCCGCGAGCGCGGCGCCCACCGCCTCGAGTGGGCGACCGCCCCCGACAACGAGACCGCCCAGCGCCTCTACGACTCGACCGGCGCCGAGCGCAGCGAGTGGATCGAGTACGAGCTGCCCCTCTAAGCCGAGGTGCATCAAATGTGCCTCCTCACAGAGGGAACATTTGATGCACCGGCGTGGGCTCAGCTGTAGCGGTCCCAGCGGCGCAGGGCGGGCGCGGGGTCGATCGGGCTGGCCGCTGGACGTGGATCTCGAAGTGGAGGTGGCAGCCGACGGTGCGGGCGTTGCCGGTCTCGCCGACGGCGCCGACTCGCTGGCCGGTCCAGACGCGCTCGCCGCTCTGGACCAGCGGCCGGGCGGGGCAGGTGGGCGTAGAAGTAGCTGCGCCGCTCCGCCTTCGCCGTGGATCAGCAGGTAGTTGCCGTAGAGGACCGGGTCATAGCCCGCCCGCAGCACCCGGCCGCCGCGCACGGCGACCAGCGGCGTCCCGCAGGCGGCGACGACGTCGAAGCCCTCATGGCCGCGCCCGCCGCTGCGCGGCGCGCCGAACTCGCCGATGTAGCCACGCGCCCCAGTGCGGCCCGTCGACCGGGAAGACGTGCGAATAGCGCGCCGTCCACCGAGTAGCTTCCCACCGAGTCGACCGGCGCAACGAGCGCGACCACGACCAGCAGCCCGCCGACCCGGCAGGGGTGAAGCGTCTTGTACTTTTTCGCAGACGCCGCTTGGGCGTCAGCAATCCCCGATCCTCGAAAAAGTTAAGCGAAACCCCTACCGGGATCGGCGGGCGCGCGCTCAGTGGTGCTCGATGACGCGGTCGACGAGGTTGTACTCCTTCGCCTCCTCCGCGCTCATGAAGTAGTCGCGCTCGGTGTCGTTGGTGACCTTCTCGAAGGGCTGGCCGGTGTGCTTGGCGAGGATCTCGTCGAGGCGGCGGCGGACGTCGATGATCTCTTTGGCGTGGATCTCGATGTCGGTCGCCTGGCCCTGGAAGCCGGAGGAGACCTGGTGGATGAGGATCTTCGAGTTGGGCAGCGACATCCGCTTGCCCGCGGCGCCGCCGGCGAGCAGCAGCGCGCCCATGCTCATCGCGATGCCGACGCAGATCGTCTGCACGTCGGGCTTGATGAACTGCATCGTGTCGTAGATCGCCAGGCCGGCGTAGACGGAGCCGCCGGGCGAGTTGATGTAGAGGCTGATGTCCTTGTCCGGGTCCTCGGACTCGAGGTGCAGGAGCTGGGCGACGATCAGGTTGGCGATGTCCTCGGTGACCGGCGTGCCGAGGAAGACGATCCGCTCGTTCAGCAGGCGCGAGTAGATGTCGAAGGAGCGCTCGCCGCGCGAGGTCTGCTCGACCACCATCGGGACCAGAGGGCTCATGGCGCGGCACTCTATAGAAGGCTGTCAGGCGGGCTGTCCAGGCACGCTCAGTCGTCGCCGGGGTCCAGAGCTCGCGCCTTCTCCTCCTGCTCCTTCTCCGGCGTCCAGATCTTCTCGCGGGCCTCGGCCTGCTCGAGCGGGATCGGCTTCGCCGCCTCGGCGACCAGGTCGATCGCCTTGCGCACCTGGATGTCCTCGCGGACCATCGCGTCGCGGCCGTTCTCGCGCAGGCGCTCGAGCAGCTTCTCCGGCGTGGTGCGCTCGTGCTCGGCGGTGTGGGCGAGCGCCTCGACCATCTCCTCCTCGGAGACCTCGATCTCCTCGGCCTCGGCGATCGCCGCCAGCACCGCCTCGCGCTTCAGCTCGCGCTTCGGCGTCGGGCTTCGACTCCTCGATCAGCTCCTCGCGCGTTTTGCCCTGCATCTGCAGGTAGGCGTCGGGGTCCATGCCCCGGCCGGCGAGCTGGCGCTCGACCCGCTCCCAGCGCTCGGCGGCGCGGGCCGCGACGAGCTCGTCGGGAAGCTCGACCGTCGCCGCCGTCGACCGCGGCGTCGACCGCGGCGACCCGGAAGTCCTGCTCGGCGCGCTCGCCGACCGCCTCGCCGAGCCGCTCGGCGATGTCGGCGCGCAGCTCCTCGAGCGTGTCGAACTCGGAGGCCTCGGAGGCGAAGTCGTCGTCGAGCTCGGGCAGGACCTTCTCCCGCACCTCCTTGACCTCGACCGTTGAAGACCGCGTCCTGGCCGGCCAGCTGCTCGGCCTGGTAGTCCTCGGGGAAGGTGACCTCGACCTCGCGCTCGTCGCCGGCGCTGGCGCCGGTGAGCTGCTCCTCGAAGCCCTCGATCAGCTGGCCGCTGCCGAGCTCGAGCAGGTAGTCGCCGGCCTTGCCGCCCTCGAAGGCCTTGCCGTCGAGCAGGCCCTCGAAGTCGATCAGCAGCACGTCGCCGTCGGCGGCGGCGCGCTCGACCGGCTCGAGCTTGGCGAAGCCGTCGCGGATCCGCTCGATCTCGCGGTCGACGATCTCGTCGGGCGGCTCGGGCTCGGCCTTGCCGACCTCGAGGCCCTTGTACTCGCCCAGCTTGGCCTGCGGCCGCACGCCGATCTCGAACTTGAAGCTGAGCGGCTCGCCCTCGGCCTCGGGCGCGGAGACGATCTCGATGCTTGGGATCGCCGACCGGGCTGATGCCGGAGCCGAGCAGCGCCCTGTTCGTACCACTCGGGCAGCGACTCGCGGATCGCCTCCTGCAGGACGGCGCCGAAGCCGAGCCGCTGGATCACCAGCGAGGGCGGCGCCTTGCCCTTGCGGAAGCCGGGCATCCGCATCTCCCGCGCGAGGCTGCGGGCGGCGCGCTGGATGCCGCGGTCGACGTCGCTCGGCGGGAACCTCGACCTCGACCCGCACGCGCGAGTCGGGCAGCTCTGTGACAGTCGGTCTGCATCGAGACGCGAGACCCTAGAGGAATCGAGCGCGCGGCCAGCCGCGACGCTGGGCGAGGCCCGTGCGCACGGCGACGCCGAAGTCGATCGCGAAGGCGAGGCCGCGGCCGAGCGGGCCGGTGACCAGCCAGGCCCTGGCGCGCCGGTATCGGCGGCTATTCACTCATTTGCGTATTCCAGCAGGGAGGAGTCGACCAGCCACTCGACCGGGGCGTGGTCGTCGGTGTAGACCTCGCCGCCGGGCAGGCGCGGCGCGAGCGCAGCGGCGGCCTCCGGCGCCAGCGGGCGCAGCTCGCGGCGGCAGCGCCGTCGGCGCTGGCGCGCAGGCGCGCCGGCCGAGAGCGGCGCCCTCGCCGGCCAGCAGCAGCGTGTTGGTCGGCTCGATCGGGTAGCGCAGGACGCGTCGGGAAGGCGGCCGCCATCGTCCGCCCGAGCACCCGCTCCAGCTCCTCGCTCCCCTCGGGGTGGCCGACGTTGACGATCACGACGCCGCCCGGCGCGAGCCGCTCGCGGGCCAGCTCGAAGAACTCGCGCGTGGCCAGGTAGAAGGGGATGTAGGGCTGGCGGTAGGCGTCGACCATGATCGCGTCGTAGCCGCCCGCGGAGCGCTCGCAGCCAGGGCCGGGCGTCCTCGGCGAAGGTCCGCATGCGCGGGTTGCGCAGGTCGAAGTAGCGGCGGCCGAGCTCGGTCAGCTCGCCGTCGATCTCGACCGCGTCGACCGCGGTGCCGGGGAAGAAGTGGCCGAAGGCGCGGGCCACGGTGCCGGCGGCGTTGCCGAGGATCGCGATCCGTCGCGGCGGCCGCGCGCCGCGCGGCGAAGGGCAGCACCAGGTGGCCGTCCCAGTAGTCGCCGGTCAGGTAGCTGCCCGGCCGGTAGAGCGAGTGCACCGCCTGGCCCTCGTTCAGCTCCAGCACCGGCGTGCCGTCGGCGCGTTCGACCACCCGGGCGTACTGGTGCGCGGTCTCGGCCTCGTAGAGGACGCGGCCGGTGTCGGCCGCCTTGATCGTCCCGACCGGCAGCGACGATCACCAGCGCCAGCAGCGACCGGGCACCGCGGCGAAGCGCCAGCCCGAGCCCGGCGACCGCGACCAGGGCGAGGGCGAGGGCGAAGACGAGGAAGGTGCGCTGGGTGCCGAGCAGCGGGATCAGGAGCAGCGCCGCGAGCATCGTGCCGAGCAGCGAGCCGGCGGTCGAGATCGCGTAGAGCCTGCCGACCACCTCGCCGGAGCTGCTCGACGTCGGCGACCGCGAGCCGCACCGCCCAGGGCGAGGCGGCGCCGAGCAGGGTGACCGGCGACCGCGACCAGGACCAGCACGCCGAAGAGCGAGCCGGCGAAGCCGCCGACCGAGACCGTGTCGAAGGCGTCGACCGAGAAGCCGAGGAAGGGCCGGGCGGCGAAGGGGACGGCGGCGATCAGCACCGCGGCGGCGAGGACGAGCAGGCAGAGGCCGCGCATGTGCGGGTGGCGATCGGCGTAGCGGCCGCCGAGCCAGTAGCCGACCGAGAGGGCGACGAGGACGACGCCGATCGTGTTCGCCCAGACGATCGTCGAGGCGCCGAAGTAGGGCGCCAGCAGGCGCGCGGCGGCGATCTCGGCGCCGAGGCTGGCGGCGCCGACGACGAAGACGAGCGCCGGCAGCAGTAGCGCCGGGCTCAGACGGGGTCGCGCTCGGGCTCATCGCCGGCGGCGACCAGCCGCTCCTCCAGCAGGGCGCCGTGGCCGGCGGCGACGGCGCGCTGGGCGCGGCGCTCGTCGAGGTCGACGCCGCGCTCCTCGGCGAGGTCGAGCAGGCGCTGCTTCTCGGTCCCTTCGCGGGCGACCTCGAAGAAGACCCAGGCGAGCACGCCGAGGGCGAGGAAGGTGCCCTCGACCATCATGATCGCGCCGGCCGTGCTCTGGTCGGCCAGCGGCGAGATGCCCCAGTAGCGCTCGCCCGGGCGCGTAGATCGGGTAGAGCACCGTGCCCGACCACATCAGCACGTTGCCGAGGATCGCGCCGGTGAAGCGGACGGCGATCACGTAGCCGACCTTCCAGCCGGCGCTGAACCACTCCGGCTTCGGCAGCGGGCCGAAGACCGGCATCCACATCAGGCAGCCGAAGAAGAGGAAGGTGGTGTGCTCGAGCGCGTGCAGCGGCGCGGCGCCGTAGGCGGCCTCGTAGAGCGCCGGGATGTGCCAGAAGAAGAGGTTGAGCGCCCAGAGCGGCAGGGCGACGGCCGGGTGGGCGAGGACCTGGAGGCGGTTGAAGAGGCGGATCGCGAGGATCGGCTGCAGCAGCGAGTTGGTCAGGCCGAGGACGAGCAGCAGCGAGGCGATGTCGCCGATCAGCAGGTGCTCGCCCATGTGGGCGATGACCAGCTCCTCGGAGATGTGGCCGATCGGGCTGAAGAGGGCGATCGCGATCAGCGCCAGGCCGGCGCCGAAGCAGAGCTGGCGCCAGAGCGGCACCGGGCGGCCGTCCCAGGAGAGGACCATCGCCCGGTGCCAGTAGAGGATCGCCGGCGAGCGTGATCGGGAAGACCTCGAGCGGCGCGAAGGCGCCGGCGACGTGGGCGAGGGGAAGGCTCACGGCTGGTAGCTTGGCACTCACCCGTGAGCGCCGCCGACGAACCGCTTCCCGCCGATCGGCAGCTACGGCTTCCTCTCCGACTGCCACACCAGCGCCCTGGTCTCCTACGACGGCTCGGTCGAGTGGCTCTGCCTGCCCCGCTTCGACTCGCCCAGCGCCTTCGCCGCCCTGCTCGACCGCGGCGCCGGCCACTTCAAGCTGGCGCCGCGGGGCGTCGATCGTGCCGATCAGCCGCCGCTACGAGCCCGGCACGCTGGTGATCGAGACGACCTGGGTGACCGACACCGGCTGGGTCGTCGATCCACGACGCGCTGACGATCGCCGAGTGGGTCGACGCAGGACGGCGACGGCGCAGCCGGCCGCGACACCGAGCACGAGTCCGACCACTCGCTGCTGCGGACGATGACCTGCATCGACGGCGAGGTCGAGATGGAGATGGAGTGCCTGCCGCGCTTCGCCTACGGCGCCGAGGCGGCGACCTGGAGCGGCGGCGAGCTGGGCGAAGCGGTCGCCCGCGGCAGCGACGGCACCGAGCTGCGCCTGACCAGCGACATGGAGCTCTCGCTCGACGGCGGCGCCGCCCGCGGCACGCTGCGGCTGCGCGAGGACGAGACCGGCTTCTGCGCGGTCACCTGGGGCGAGAGCGACCTCGGCGGGCCGCGCAGCGCGCCGGAGGCGCTCGAGCGGCTCGACTCGACCGAAGAGTTCTGGCGCGAGCTGGCTGCGCGACGGCGACTTCCCCGACCACCCCTGGCGCATCCACCTGCAGCGCTCGGCGCTGGTGCTCAAGGGCCTCACCTACACGCCGACCGGGGCGATCCTCGCCGCGCCGACCACCTCGCTGCCCGAGACCCCCGGCGGCGAACGCAACTGGGACTACCGCTACAGCTGGATCCGCGACTCGACCTTCAGCCTCTGGGCCCTGCACACGCTCGGCTTCGACCAGGAGGCGCGCGACTTCATGCGCTTCATCGTCAGCGTCTGCCGCAAGGACCCCGACCTGCAGATCATGTACGGGATCGGCGGCGAGAAGGAGCTGACCGAGAGCACGCTCGACCACCTCGGCGGCTACGGCGGCGCGCAGCCCGGTGCGGATCGGCAACGGCGCCTTCGACCAGCGCCAGAACGACGTCTGGGGCGCCCTGCTCGACTCGATCTACCTGCACGAAAAGGCGCTGCGGGGCACGCGGCACGCCGGCCGACCGGCAGCTGATCCGCCACCAGGTGGAAGCGGCGATCGAGGCCTGGCCCAACCCCGACCAGGGGATCTGGGAGTCGCGCGGCGAGCCCCAGCACTACGTCTCCTCGAAGCTGATGATCTGGGTCGCGGTCGACCGCGGCGCCCGCCTCGCCCGCAGCCTCGGCTTCGACGAGATCGCCGAGGAGTGGGAGGAGACGGCGGACGAGATCCACGCCGAGATCCTCGAGCGCGGCGTCCGCGACGGCGTCTTCCGCCAGCACTACGAGACCGACGCGCTCGACGCCTCGACCCTGCTGATCCCGCTGCTGCGCTTCCTCCCCCCCGACGACCCGCGGGTGCGCGCCACGGTCGAGGCGATCGCCGACGAGCTGACCGAGCACGGCCTCGTCCTCCGCTACAAGGTCGAGGAGACCGACGACGGCCTCAGCGGCGAGGAGGGCACCTTCCTGATCTGCTCCTTCTGGCTGGTCTCGGCGCTCTCGGAGATCGGCGAGCCGAGGCGGGCGCGGGCGCTCTGCGAGCGGCTGCTGGAGGCGGCCGGCTGGCTCGACCTCTACGCCGAGGAGCTGGAGGCGCCGAGCGGCCGCCACCTCGGCAACTTCCCCCAGGCCTTCACCCACCTGGCGCTGATCAACGCCGTCTCCCACGTGATCGCCGACGAGCAGCGCGACGACGGCGGCGTCACCGCGGTCTTCACCGAGATGGGCGGCGTCCGCGAGGACGCCTGACCCAACCAAGCCGGCGGGACCAGATCGTTTTTCCTCTGCAGACAGAAGCTCTGCAGACAATAGATTTCGTTTGCTCTATATTCCGCTCCCATGGCAACCGCCGAAAGCCCGGAGACGCAACAACCTGTTCGCCGCCCTCGCGGCACCCGCTGCGACGCCGGATCCTGCGGGCAGATGTCGACGCCGAGCGACGAGCTCAGCCCGCGCGAGCTCGCCAACGAGCTCGCCGAGCCGCTCAGCACGCTCAGCTACCACGTCAGGGTGCTGGCCGACTGCGGAGGCGATGCAAGCTGACCCGCACGGAGCAGGTCCGCGGCTCGACCCAGCACTTCTACCGCTCGACTTCGAGGCCAGCTGGGCGCGATCGGCGCTGGCAGAAGCAGGCAACCACCGCGAGAGAGCAAACGGCGGGGGGAAGAGAAGCGCTGACGGCTCGCCTTAGGTAGGCAGCCGTGAACGACAGCGGCCAAATCCGCAGGCACCGCAGAGGCCAGGACACGATCGTCGAGTCCGCGGTCCTGCAGCAGGTGCTCGCCCTGCACCCGACCGTCGATCACGCTCGAGGAGCTGCTGCGCGAGATCGAGGGCGAGGGCGAGACGTTCGCCCAGCGCGATGCGGTCGAGCGAGCCGTGCGCGACCTCGCCGGCGCCGGCCTCGCTGCACCGCAGCGAGTCATTCGTGCTGCCCAGCCGCGCGGCGCTGCGCTTCGACGAGCTGCTCGGCGAGTGAGACACGCATGGGCCCGACCGGTCTCGGCCAAGATAGCCGGGCCCATGCGTCCTGCCCGTCCTCCTAGGCTCATCACATGGAGCCCACTGACATTGACAGGTCATCGCGCGCCGCGCGGCGCGTAACCCTGCCCACAGCAATAGACAAGACCAGCCGACCGGTGGAGGGGGTTTCATCAGAGCTCGAACGCCCCGCGCCCCCTACGCAAAAATGCGCAGCGTGCTGCAGTAGCATCGCGAGAAATTTTCAAGGCGGCGAAGCGCCAGCCCGCCGACCAGGCAAAATGAGGTGGCACTCTTGACCCCCGCGCCGTTCAAAGTCCGCAGCGAGACCGAGGCGGGCGTGTTCGTGATCCTGGTCGAGGGAGAGCTGGACATGAACACCGCGACCGCAGCTGGAGGCGCGAGCTGGAGGCCGCTCTGGCCGCCCCGGACTCGCGCGCTGCTGATCGACCTCAGCCGCTGCGAGTTCATCGACTCGACCGGGATCGCCCTGATCGTCAGGGCCTGGCAGGAGCTCGACGGAAACGGCAATTTCGCCCTCTGCGGGGTCGGCGATCAGGTCGAGCGCGTGCTCGACATCACCGGCCTCGAGTCGACGATCCCAACCCACCCGAGCCGCGAGGACGCGCTCGCCCGGCTGCGCGGCTGAGCTTGCGCCGCGGCTCGCCCTAGGCATCGCCGTCGTGGCGCTGGTGCTCGCCCTCGGCGGCAGCAGCTAGCGCAGCGCCGCAGCGCGAGATCGTCATCCGCGCCGCGCCTCGGGCTCGCACCTGCGCCTCACGGTCGAGGGCCCGCACCTCCTCGTCAACGGCCGTCTCGCCGGCGGTCGCGCCGACCGGCTGCCGCCTCACCCGGGGCTACAGCGCCGCCGCCTGCCCGCTCTGCCGCAGCAGCGCTCGATCGTGATCGAAATGGGTCCTGCCAACGACAAGATCACCGTGCTCGACCCGCTGCCGGTGCCGCTGACCGCCTACCTCGGCTCCGGCTCGGACAAGCTGATCGGCAACGACGAGTCAGACACCTGCTACGCGCAAGGGACCAGCCGCGCAACCGCTGCATCGGCGGCGGCGGCAGACGACGTCTGCATCTCGGGGCCGGTCAACACCGACTGCGTCGGCGGTCCGGGCGACGACTACTGCAGGACCAGCAACGGCAGCGATGG
This sequence comes from uncultured Solirubrobacterales bacterium, assembly GCA_963807425.1. GTDB lineage: Bacteria > Actinomycetota > Thermoleophilia > Solirubrobacterales > 70-9 > VRUE01. Next base: position 444,350 of record CAWEBZ010000012.1, read on the forward strand.
CTGCTGGGGCGGGCCCGGGCGACGACATATGCTTGATGGGCGTCGGGCCAGGACGGCTGCCATGGCGAAGCCGGCAACGACCGGCTCTTCGGCGGTCGCGGCGGCGACCAGCTCTACGGCGGCGGCGGCTGCGACTACTGCGACGGTGGCCCCGGGATCGGCGGCGTGCGCAGCTGCGAGGACGGCCCGAGAAACTCCTCGATCGCCGCGATCGTCTCGGCCGGAGACTCCCAGAGCAAGTTGTGGCCATTGGGGACCGTGACCACGGTCAGAAGGTCCCCAAGAGCTTCCTGGTAGCGCAGCTTCAAGGCAGCACCGTCGAACAGTGGGACCTCGGCAAAGACCGCGAGGGTGGGAACGTGGGAGACCGGCGGCGCTGGCAGCGCCATCTCGCTCCAGGCAACCACCGCGGCGCCAGGACTGAAGCGGAAGCGGAAGCGGCCATCGGGGCCTTTGCGAACATCGTCCTTGACAAAGGCGCTCGACCACGTCGTGAGGCGGCGCGACCATCGAGTCGTTCGAGAGCAGGGCATTGATCGCGCCGTCGATAGTGGCAAAGCTCCAGTCGAGGCGTTCGATTTCGGCGCTGCGCAGCGCCCGCTCGGGCGGCACCTCGATGCCGGGATCGAGCAGCGCTATCCGCTCGGTGCGATCGGGTGCATGCGCCACCGCCGTCGCCACGAGCAAGCCCCCGAAGCTGTGGCCGATCCAGCTCGCGCGTTCGATGCCCTCGGCGTGGAGGGTCTCGAGCAGATCTCCGACGTGGGTATCCGACGTTCCAGGGAGGCTCGCGACCCGAATCGCCGTGCCCGCGGAGATCGACGGCGACGACCGAGTGGCCGCGCTCGCCGAGACGGCGGCCCAGTTCCTCGAACACGCCCCCATGCTGGGCGACGCCGTGAACGCAGACCACGCTGTGGGGCTGGGGATCCCCCCAGCGACGGGTTTTAAGCACCATGCTCGACTCCTCCGTCCTCAGACCCGAATCGCGCCGGGGCCGTCTTGGTTTCTGCCTTCTTCCTCGGACTCGGCCCCGACCAGGATCGAGATCTTGCCCAGGTGCTTGTTCTCGTACATCAGCTGGTGGGCTTCGGGAATGCGATCAAAGTCCATCGTGCGCCAGAGAACCGGCCGGATCTTGCCATCGGCGATCAGCTTGTTCGCCTGCGTGCTCTCGTAGCCGTTAGCCCCGTGCGAGCCGACGATCTGCTTCTGGCGCATCCACAGGTAGCGCACATCGAAGTCGAGCCGGAAGCCTGTTGTGGCACCGCAGATCACGACTTTGCCGAAGGGTTTGCAGACGAAGACCGAGGTCGGGAAGGTGGCCTGGCCGACGTGCTCGAAGACGATGTCGGGGGCGTCGCCGAGGATCTCCTTGACCCGTTTGGCGAAGCCGCGCGAGGCCTTGAAGCGCTCCTTGTCGGCGACCGGATCGACGAGGTTCTCCGGGGTGCGCATCATCTCGTTGAACTCATTGCGGTCGATATAGCCCACGGCGCCGAGCTGCTTGACCAGCTCTCCCTTCTCGGCCGAGGAGACGACACCGACTGCATTCGCTCCGGCCACTTTGCAGAGCTGGACGGCAAAGGTCCCAAGACCTCCGGCCGCGCCCCAGATCAGGACGTTGTGGCCCGGCTGCAGCTTGCACTGGTCGATCAGCATCCGGTAGGCGGTGACGTAGGTAAGCCCGTAAGAGGCGGACTCGGCCCAGGAGAGGTTCTGCGGGCGCGGGAGTAGCTGCTGGGTCTGTACTTTGGTGAACTGGGCAAAGGAGCCCCAGGTCGACTCGTACCCCCAGGCTCGCTGGGTGGGGCCGGCCATTGGATCGAGACCGTGCACCTCGATGTCCTCGTAGGAGGTCTGACTGGGGTGCATCGCGACCTCGTCGCCCGGCTTCCAGCGAGTGACCCCCGGACCCACTTTCCAGACTATTCCCGCCCCGTCGGAGCCGCCGATGTGGTGGCCGTACTCGGGATGGTCGCCATAGCCGAAGACCGAGACCGGCTTGCCGAGGGCAGCCCAGACGTTGTTGTAGTTGACCCCGGCCGCCATCACTCTGACGATCACCTCGAACGGACCGGGCTCGGGGACCTCGACCTGCTCGAGCTCAAAGGCGGAACGGGGTTCGCCCTCACGCTCCTGCCGGATCACCCACGCAGTCATCGTCTCCGGCAGGGTTCCGGGCTCGACGTCCAGCTTCGCGACTGTGCTCGTGTCAAGCATCGGCATGGGCCACGAAGATCGCGATCACCCCTTGGACCTCGATCCGATGCGACGGGAACGCACGTCCAAGCCCCGCATCGAGGTCCTCCAGGCGGTCGTCGAGATTGCGAAAGACCTCGCGCTTGTTCAAGCGCTTGATCGCCCACCGCGAACGCCGTGTGTGCTCGGGGGCCTCCTCACCCAATATCGTCGAACCGAACAGCGTTCCGCCGGGAGCCAGCGCCGATCTCGCCTGCTCGAAAGCCACCGCCTTCTCGCGCAGCGTGCCCGGTACGCAGTGCAGCATGTTCGACATCCCGATCGAGTCGAAGGAACCCGGCTCAAACCCCCACTGAGACAACACGCTTGCCTGGTGAACCTGCGGCGAATACCGCTCCAAGCGCCGGGATGTGAAACGGAGTGGATTCATGTTCAGATCCATCAGCGTGATGCGTGGATCCGGCACGGGGAACCGGCATCGATCGAGCAGGTAGCCGGTGCCCACACCAACCTCGAGGTGGTTGGCCGAGACGTTCTCTGCATACAGCTCGGAGAAGCGCGCCACCGGACAGCGCCAGACAAACGGCGCGTTGAATTTGTACACGAGGGTGTCATACGCCCGCAGCATGGCGCGTGAGTACACCGCTTCTTCAGCCTGTTGATCGTCCACCTCGGCTGCTCTCTCTTTCACAGACATTTCCCTACCTTTCTATTCGCTCTCTCGTCACTCACCGTTAAGCTCCTTGCGAACAGCAGCGGCTGTGTGGTCCGCGTGTTCCTGCACCATCGTGAAGTGGTTCCCCGGTACCTCCACATCCGTGTGAGGCAGCTCCCACGACGCCCGCCAGTCGTCCTCCATACCTACCGACACGTCCCAACCCGGCTCGCCGGCTCGAACCATCAGTGTTGGGGCGTCCAGCGGCTCGGGCTTCCAGCCAGCGAAGATCCGCATATAGCCGGCCATCGCGGTTAGGCGCACATCGTCGACTCCCACATCGGTCTGAATCGCGTCATCGATCGCCCTCAGGAGCAGCGGCTTCAGCTGGTTGAACACCTGACCGTTGGGCAGGTACGTGTCGAGGAGGATCACACCCTTTGGCGATACGCCCCGCTGCTCGAGCCGACTCGCGACGGCATGAGCAACCCACCCGCCCGAGGAGTAACCGCCCAGGGAGAAGTCCGTACCGACGTCACTGCGCAGGATCGCCTCGGCCAGTGTGTCCGCGGCCACCGCGACGTCGCCTGGCAGCGCCTCCCCCGGCATGAAGCCCGGGATGGGAAATGCGTGCACATCTCGTTCCCCCTCGAAGGCAGCGGCGAATTTCACGTACTCGTGGGGACCGGATATCGGAGTGGCCGAGGGGATCAGGATGAGGTCCCGAGATTGGGCACCGCTGGCAAGGCGGACGGGACGGGGGAGGTCATCGGCGCCAGGTGGCGCCTCGAACGCAGGGCGGAACCGCGACGCGTCGATCAGCATCTCCATGAACGCATCGAGGGTTTCCTGCTCTCGTGCCCTGCTCAGCATCGATATGAAGGTGAGCTCGCGCGCAGGTCGGTTCTGAGCGCTCAGCTGGGCCACGACGTACTCGGAGACCCCGGCGACGGTCGGGTGATCGAGCAGTGCGACAACCGGCAGCGGCTGGCCGGTGGCGGCGCTGATTCGGTTGCGCAGATCGACCGCTGCCACCGAATCGAACCCGAGCTCCTGAAGGGTGCGATCGACCGGCACCTCCTCCGTCGTCTCGTGGCCGAGCACGGCGGCCGCCTCGCCCCGCACGAGCGCCAGCACCGCCTGCTCGCGCTCAGCCTCGGGTAGGTCGACGAGCTGGGGCGCGAGCGAGGCCGTCTCGCGGCGTCGGCGAGCGTGCGGCCTCCGCCGGGTGAGGGCTGCGCCTCCCTCGCCGTCCGCCTCCGGCCTGGGCACCTCCTCCAAGGAGAGCGCCCGGGCGCTCATCGAGCCGACCGCCGCCACCCGCGCCCCGCTCCGATCGGCGAGGGCAAGGGAGATCGCGCCGTCGGCCAGGCGAGCGACTCGAACTCGCAGCTCGGCGACGCCGCCGCCCTGGAGGGAGATCTCGCGCCAGCAACTGGGAAGGGTCGGCTTTCCCTGCTCCGCGGGGGCTGAGAGCAGGGTGGCGGCGTGGAGCGCCGAGTCGAGAAGGGCGGGATGGATCGAGTAGCGCCCCGCTTCGCCCACCTGGGCCCGATCGAGGCTCACCTCGCCATATACCGTCTCTCCGTTCCTCCAGGCACCGCTCAGGCCCTGGAAGGCGGGCCCGTATTCGACGCCGGCCTCCGCGAGGTCCTCGTAGAGGTCAGTGAGGTCGACCGGCTCCGCCCCCTGTGGCGGCCAGGCATCGAGGGGCTCGGCGGCGGCGCTGGCGTGGGCGGAGAGCCTGCCCCGGGCGTGACAGGTCCAACGGTCCTCCGCCTCGGGGCTCTCGGGGCGGGCGTGGATCGCGATCTCGCGCTCGCCCTGGCCGTCGGGCTTCGAGGCGACGAGCTGGATCTGCACCGCTCCCTGCTCGGCGAGGAGGAGAGGGGACTGCAGCGCCAGCTCCTTCACCTGGGCGGCGCCGAGATGCTCCGCGGCCTCCAGGGCCAGCTCCAGAAAGGCGGTTCCGGGGAAGAGGACTGTGCCCGAGACCGCGTGATCGGCCAGCCAGGGGTGGGTTCGGAGCGAGAGGCGACCGGTGAGCAAGAGGCCCTCGTCTCCCGCCAGCTCCACCGCGGCCCCCAGCAGTGGGTGATCGGCATCGCTCTGGCCGGCTGCGCTGGGGTCCGTGGCGCCGGGGGCGGCGTCGACCCAGTAGCGCTTGCGCTGGAAGGGGTAGGTGGGCAGGGAGACCTGCTTGGCGCCCGATCCCGCGAAGAACGCGCCCCAATCGACCGAGGCGCCGGATGCGTGGGCCTGGGCGAGGGAGAGGGCGAAGCGGTCCGGGCCTCCCTCTTCGCGGCGCAGGGTGGCGAGCACCGCCGCATTGCCGGGATCGGGGAGGGCCTGCTCGATCGTTTCCCTCATCGCCAGAGCGAAGACCGGATGGGGGCTGACCTCGATGAAGGTGCGCTGGCCCTGCTCCAGCAGCCCCCTCGTCACCTGCTCGAAGAGAACCGGCTCGCGCATGTTGCGGTACCAGTACTCGGGACCGAGCTCGCTGGTGTCCAGGCTCGCCGCCGTGACGGTCGAGTGGAAGGGGATCTCACCGCTTCGAGGGGCGATCGGGGCCAGTGCCTCGAGGACCTCCTCGCGCAGGGGCTCGACCTGGGGCGAGTGGGAGGCGGCGGCAGCGGCGGCTATCTTGCGAACGCGTACCCCCTGCGCCTCGCAGCGGCCGAGCAGCAGATCGAGCGCCGCGCGATCGGCGGAGAGGATGGTCGACGAGGGACCGTTGTGGGCCGCCACGGACACCTGTCCCGCGAGAGGCTCGAGCAGGGAATCGAGCCTCTCGCCTCCCAGTGCCACCGAGACCATGCCGCCCTGGCCCGCCAGCGCGGCGATGCTCTTGCTTCGCAGGGCCACCAGGCGCGCCGCGTCCTCCAGGGAGAGTCCGCCGCAGACGTGTGCGGCGGCGATCTCCCCCTGGGAGTGACCGACGACAGCCACAGGCTCCACCCCACACTCGCGCCAGAGCTTGGCAAGGGAGACCATCACCGAGAAGAGCACGGGCTGGACCGCGTCTATGCGCTCGAGCGAGGGGGCCCCCTCGGCCCCGCCGAGCACGTCGCGCAGCGACCAGTCGACGTGAGGAGCCAGGGCCTCTTCGCAGGCTGCCATGTGCGCCGCGAAGCAGGGGGAGACCTCGAGCAGCTCGAGGCCCATCCCCAGCCACTGGGAGCCCTGGCCGGGAAAGACGAAGACGGGGCGCCTGTCGGTGCGGGCGACCCCTCGGACGACGGTGTCGGCCTCTCCTCCTTCGGCCAGGACCGCGAGAGAGCCGAGGAGCTCGGCGCGGTCGGTCCCCAGAGCCACGCCCCTGTGCTCGAAGAGGGTCCGGGTATGGGTGAGGGAATAGGCAGCATCGACGGGGTCGAGATCGGGGTCCCCTTCGAGGCGGGTGCGAAGGCGGGCGGCCACCTCGCGCAGGGCTGGCTCGGTGTTGGCCGAGAGGGCAAGGGGGATCGGGGCTGGCAGGGGCTGCGCCGGCGCCTTTGTCGCCGGCTCGGCCTCGGGCTCGGCCTGCTCCGGTGCAGGCGCTTCCTCGAGGATCACGTGGGCGTTGGTGCCGCTGACGCCGAAGGAGGAGACGGCGGCACGCCTGGGCTTTCCGTTGCGCTGCCAGGGAGCCGGCTCGGTCAGGAGCTCCATGTTCCCCGCCGACCAGTCGATCTTCGAGGAGGGCCGATCGACATGGAGCGTCTTCGGCAGGACGCCCTTGCGCATCGCCATCACCATCTTGATCAGGCCGGCGACTCCCGCCGCGGCCGCGGTGTGGCCGATGTTGGACTTGATCGACCCCAGGCGCAGTGGCTCATCCCTGTCCTGGCCGTAGGTGGCGAGCAGGGCGCCCGCCTCGATCGGGTCGCCGAGAGTGGTGCCTGTGCCGTGGGCCTCGACCGCGTCGATGTCCTGCGGGGTCAGCCTCGCGTTCGCCAGGGCCTGGCGGATCACCCGCTCCTGCGAGGGGCCGTTGGGGGCGGCGAGGCCGTTGGAGGCGCCGTCCTGGTTGACGGCGCTCCCGTTCACGACAGCGAGGACCGGGTGGTTGTTCTCGCGCGCGTCGGCGAGCCGCTCGAAGGCGACGATGCCGACGCCCTCGGAGAAGCCCGCGCCATCCGCCGTCTCGGCGAACGACTTGCAGCGTCCGTCTGGGGAGAGAGCGCCCTGGCGATTGAGGTCGATGAACAGCGCCGGCGTGGACATGATCACGACGCCTCCCGCCAGCGCCAGCTTGCACTCGCCACCGCGCAGCGCCTGGATCGCCAGGTGCGTGGCCACCAGCGACGAAGAGCAGGCGGTGTCGACCGTCATCGCCGGGCCCTCGAGGCCGAGCGCGTAGGAGACGCGGCCGGAGATGACGCTTGCCGCTGCGCCAACCACCAGGGAAGCTCCCGCATTCCCGAGCGCCGATCCGAGCATCTGCCAGTAGTCGCCCGAGCTTGCTCCAGCGAAGACGCCGGTCTGCGAACCCTTCAGCGAACGGGGGTCGATGCCGGCGTCTTCCAGGGCCTCCCAGCAGACTTCCAGCATCAGCCGCTGCTGCGGATCCATCATCTCCGCCTCGCTCGGACCGATCGCGAAGAAACCGGGATCGAAGTCGGCGACGTCATCGAGGAAGCCGCCGCCGCGGACGAAGCCGGTACCAGGGGTGCCCGAGTCGGAACGGTAGAGGCGCTCCAAATCCCAGCCCCGGTTGGCGGGGAAGTCCGAGATCGCATCTCCACCAGCCTCCAGAAGCGTCCAGAGAGCCTCCGGGGAATTCACGCCTCCCGGGTATCGGCATGCCATGCCGACGATCGCGATCGGTTCCTCGGGGGAGACGTCGACACGCGGCTCGATCTTGGCTCCGCGTCTCTCTCCTTCCGCCTGGCCGCGCAGGAAGCTGGCAAGTGCCGACGATGACGGGTAGTCGAAGATCAGTGTCGAGGGAAGGCGCAATCCGGTGGCGCTGCCGAGGCGGTTGCGCAGCTCGACCGCGCCCAGCGAGTCGAAGCCCAGCTCCTGGAAGGCCCGGTCGGGTTCCACCTCCTCGGCGGAGTCGTGACCGAGCACCGCGGCGGCGTGACTGCGGACCAACTCGAGCACAACCGCCTCGCGCTCGCGCTCGGGAAGGCCGGTCAGCTTCCGGGCCAGCGAGCCAGCCTCTCCCGCTCGCCGTGCGGGAGCCCGGACCAGCCCCCGCAAAACCGCGGGAAGCACCCCCGCCGAGGCGTGGGCGCGCAAGGCCGGGACATCGAACCCCACGGGCGCCAGTTGCGGCTCATGGAGAGCACAAGCCGCATCGAACAGGTCCAAGCCCCGCTCCGGCGATATCGGCATGAAGCCGAGACGCCTCAGCCGAGCTCCTTCGGCGTCGTCCCCGCCCTCCTCGAGCTCCTGCGCCCACACTCCCCAATCCAGCGAAGTGGCGGGCAGGCCCCGGGCCTGGCGATGCGCGGCGAGCGCGTCGAGGAAGACGTTGGCGGCGGCATAGTTGCCCTGGGCAGGGCCACCGAGGACGCCAGTGGCCGAAGAGAACATCACGAAGTGGGTGAGCTCGATGCCCTCCGTCAGCTCGTGCAGGTGCCAGGCAGCGTCGACCTTGGGTCGCATCGCCCGCTGCAGGCGCTCGGGGTCGAGCGACTCGAGGACGCCGTCGTCGAGTACTCGAGCCGCATGGATCACGGCCCCCAGAGGATGCACGGGAGCGATCGACGCGATCAGGTCCTCGACCTGCTCGCGGTCGGCGACGTCGCAGCTGACGATCCTCACCTCTGCCCCAAGCTCCTCGAGCTCCCCCCTCAGATCCGCCGCCCCCTGCGCTTCTTCGCCGCTGCGACTCGCGAGCAGCAAGTGGCGCGCGCCGTGGCCCTCGGCGAGGTGACGAGCCACGCGCGCGCCCAGACCACCAGTGCCACCGGTGATGAGGATCGTGGACCCGGAGTCCATCGGCGGGACGGCAGGTCCCTCCCCTTCCGCTATCGCCCGTGTCAGCCTCGGCGCAAGCACCTCGCCCCGGCGAATCGCCAGCTGAGGCTCGTCGGCTGCCAGTGCCGCCGGAATCGCCTCCCGGGAAGCGTCGGTTCCGTCGACGTCGATTAGGACGAAGGAGCCCGGGTGCTCGGACTGCGCCGAGCGCAGCAGTCCCCAGAGCGGCGCGGCCGCCAGCTCGGGAGACTCTCCCGGGGTTGCCGCCACCGCACGCTCGGTGACGAAGACCAGACGTGCTGCGTCTGGGTGCTCTGAGGAAAGCCAGCTCTTGGCCGTGGCCAGTGCCTGCTCGGTAGCGATGCGAGCCGCTCTTGCCGGGTCCGTTCCGCCGTCCCGATCGGGCTCGCACCGCCAGATCGTCGTCTCGTCAAGCGAGTCCTCCCTTTCATCGCCCTGATCCGGGGATGGGACCTCAGTCCAATCGAGCGAATAGAGACTCCCCCCGGCAGCCCTATCGCCCCCCAGCTCCTCCAGCGCGACGGCCCGCCAGAGCACCGAGCCGACCGTGGCCACCGAGGCTCCGTTGAGGTCGGCGATCGCGAGCGAGACCCCCTCGCCCTGCGGGCGGATCGCGACCCGCAGCTGGCTGGCGCCGGGGCCGTGCGGGATGACGGCCTTCCACTCGGAGGGGAGCTTGGCCTGCGGCTCCTCGGCGGCGGTAGCGGCGCCGTGAAGGGCGGCGTCGAGCAGAGCGGGGTGAATCCCGAAGCGCTCGGCTTCGCCGGCCTGCTCGGCCTCGAGCGATACCTCCCCGTAGATCCCCTCGCCGTCTCGCCAGGCGGCGGTGAGGCCCTGGAAGGCGGGGCCGTATTCGATCCCGCGCTCGGCGAGGCGCTCGTAGAGGTCGGCGAGGTCGATCGGCTCCGCGCCCTCCGGAGGCCAGGCGCCGAGGGGCTCGGGAGGCTCGGGGGGCCGAGAGGAGAGCGTGCCCTGGGCGTTGCGGGTCCACTCCCCCGCCTCTTCGTCCTCGCGGCGGGAGTAGATCGCGATCTCGCTCTCTCCCTGCTCGTTTGGCTCTGCGACGGCGAGCTGGATCCGCACCGCTCCCCGCTCGGGAAGGACCAGGGGAGCCTGCAGGTTCAGCTCGCTCACCTGGGAGGCGCCCATCCGCTCGGCGGCGTTCAGCGCCAGCTCCACGAAGGCGGAGCCCGGCAAAAGGATCGTTCCCGAGACCGCGTGGTCTGCCAGCCAGGCGTGGGTCTGGCGGGAGAGGCGACCGGTGAGCAGCAATCCCTCGCCCTCTGCCAGCTCCACGGAGGCGCCGAGCAGGGGGTGATCGGCCGAGGCCTGCCCGGCGGCGGCCAGGTCCCCTGGCCCGGCGGCGCTGGAGTCCAGCCAGTAGCGCTTCCTCTGGAACGGATAGGTGGGCAGGGGGACCCGCTTGGCCGCGGTGCCGGCAAAGAAGGCGTCCCAATCCACGGCGGCACCGGCGACATGGGCCTCGGCGAGGGAGCGGGCGAAGCGCTCGGGACCTCCTTCGTTGCGGCGCAGGGTGCCGAGAGCGGTTACTTCCTCGTCTTGGAGCGCGCGGTCGATCGTCTCCTGCAGGGCAAAGGCAAGCACCGGGTGGGGCGAGACCTCGATGAAGGCACGCTGGCCCTGGGACAAGAGCGAGTCGAGGACCGGTTGCAATAGGACGGTCTCGCGAAGGTTGCGGTACCAGTACTCGGGACCGAGGTCTTTGGTCTCTATCTGCTTGCCTTCGAGCGTGGAGTGAAAGGGGATCTCGGAGCTTTGGGGGGAAATCGGGGAAAAGGCCTCTAGGAGCTCCTCCTCGAGGGCCTCGATCTGGACCGAGTGGGCGGCGTAGTCGACCGCGATCTGCTGGGCGCGGATTCCCTGCTCCTCGCAGATAGCCCTCAGGTCTCCCAATGCGCCTGGCTCTCCGGAGAGGACCAAGGAGGCGGGTCCGTTGATCGCGGCAAGGGAGACTTGCTCCGAGTAGGGCTCGAGCAGGGGCTCGAGCTCCTGGGTGGAGAGGGAGACCGAGAGCATCGCTCCCTGACCGGCGATCTGTGTCATCGCTTTGGCGCGCAAGGAGACGATGCGAGCTGCGTCATCGAGTGAGAGGGCACCGATGAAGTGGGCGGCGGCGATCTCTCCCTGGGAGTGGCCGATCGCCGCTGCCGGCCTGACTCCGCATTCGCGCCAGAGCGCTGCCAGTGAAACCATCACCGCAAAGAGGGCCGGCTGGACGATGTCGAGCCGATCGAGCCACTTGCCCTCCGTGTCTCGAAGGACCTCTTGAAGGGACCAATCGACGAAGGGAGAGAGCGCTTGCTCGCATGCCTGCATCTGGGTCCTGAAGGAAGAAGAGGCCTCGAGCAGCTCCCGTGCCATCCCCACCGCCTGGGAGCCCTGGCCGGGGAAGATGAAGACGGGGCGGCGTGTAGCCCGTGCCACTCCTTGGATTGCCCTGGGGGACTCTTTGCCTTGGGCCAGGGCACCGAGGGCGGTGAGGATCTCCTCACGGTTCGCTCCCAAGGCAACGCCTCGCTGCTCAAAGAGGGAGCGGGTGGCGGTCAGCGAGTAGGCGACGTCGCCTAGCTCTAGGTCTGGGTTCTCGGCGAGGTGGGTGCGAAGGCGAGCGGCCGCATCCCTGAGAGCCGGCTCGGTCTTGGCCGAGAGGGGCAGGAGGATCGGGGTGGGCAGAGGTTGGCTGGCCTGCTCGGTCGACGCCCCGCCCCCCTGCCCTGCACTCTCCTCTGCTTGCACCGGCGCAGGGGCTTCTTCCAAGATGACGTGGGCGTTGGTGCCAGTCGCGCCAAAGGAGGAGACCGCTGCTCTTCTTGGCTTTCCGTTGGGCTCCCAGGCCTGGGGCTCGGTCAGCAGCTCGATCTCTCCCGCCTCCCAGTCGACCTTGGAGGAGGGAGAGTCGATGTGAAGGCTCTTTGGCAAGAGCCCTTCGCGCATCGCCATCACCATCTTGATCACGCCTGCTGCTCCCGCGGCGGCTTGGGTGTGGCCGATGTTGGACTTGATCGAGCCGAGCTTTAGTGGCTCCTCTCGTTCCTGGCCGTAGGTGGCGAGCAGGGCGCCCGCCTCGATCGGATCGCCCAAGGTGGTGCCGGTTCCGTGGGCCTCCACCGCGTCGATGTCTTGGGGGGTGAGCCTTGCATTGGCAAGGGCCTGGCGGATCACCCGCTCCTGGGAGGGTCCGTTGGGGGCGGTGATCCCGTTGGAGGCGCCGTCTTGGTTGACGGCGGAGCCGCGCAGGAGGGCGAGGATCGGGTGATCGTTTCGCTGCGCATCGGAGAGACGCTCCAGCGCGACGATGCCAATGCCCTCCGAGAAGCTGGTGCCATCCGCCGCCTCCGCGAAGGACTTGCAGCGCCCGTCCGGGGCGAGGCCGCGCTGGCGGCTGAAAAGAACGAACCCATTTGGAGTCGATAGGACCGTCACACCTCCAGCCAGCGCCAGCGAGCACTCATCCTGCCGCAGCGCCTGAATCGCCAGGTGCATCGCCACCAGCGAGGAAGAGCAGGCGGTGTCGACCGTCATCGTCGGGCCCTCGAGACCGAGGGTGTAGGCAACGCGGCCAGAGACGCCGCCCGCTGTCATGCCAAGGGGTACTCCGACCTCCACACCGCCGTAGTCCTGGTACATCGCCCCCGCGAAGACGCCGGTCTTGGTGCCGCGCAGCAACCGAGGATCGATTCCGGCGCCTTCGATCGCCTCCCAGGAGGCTTCGAGCATCAGCCGCTGCTGCGGGTCCATCATCTCGGCCTCGAGCGGGCTGATCCTGAAGAAGCCCGGATCGAACTCGGCGACGTCAGCCAGGAAGCCGCCCTCGCGCGCATAGCTGGTGCCGGGAACATCGGGATCTGGGTCATAGAGGCGATCCAGGTCCCAGCCCCGATCGGCGGGGAAGCTCGAAACCGCGTCGACACCGGCGCTCACCAACTCCCAGAGCCTTTGCGAGGAGCTCGCCCCACCGGGGAAGCGGCAGCCCATCCCGACTATTGCGACCGGCTCCCAAGCGCTCTGCTCGAGCTCGTGCACCCGCCTGTGTGCCTTGCGGAGATCGACCGTGACCTTCTCCAGGTACCGGCGAAGCTTTGCTTGATCCTCGCTCATGAAACCCCGAACTCCTCGTCGATCAGCTCGAACATCTCCTCGTGCGACATCGATCGCAGCTCCTCCCCATTGCTCGCCTCATCTGGAGGCGCCTCCGAATCCGACAGGCCGGCGAGGAACGCCCTCAATCGGATACCGATCTGCTCACGGACCGGGTCGCCAGCGTCGATCGATGCGAGCGTCGCCTCGAGCTCGCCGAGGGCGTTTCGAACCGCTTCCTCCTTACGCCCTCCGTCGCTCGCCCCTTCCGTAGTGGAAATCTCGGCCATCAGATAGCTGGAGATCGCCGTAGCGGAGGGATAGTCAAAGGCAAGAGTCGCCGGCAGCGGCAGGCCAGTCGCGGCGCTGAGACGATTGCGAAGGTCGACCGCTCCAAGCGAATCGAGGCCCAGCTCCCGAAAAGCCCGATCTGGCTCAACGTCGTTACCGGATTGATGACCGAGAACAGCCGCGACGTGAGCACGGACGAGATCGAGCGCCACCCCTTCGCGCTCGTCCTCCGGCACACCCGCGAGCTGCTGCGCCAACAAGCCGGGCTCACCCTCGCGGCGAGCCGGCGTGCGGACCAGACCGCGCAGAATCGGGGGCAAAGTGCCGGCTTTAGCCTGAGCGCGCAAAGCGGCGCCGTCCAGCTCGCAGGGAACCAGCAGCGGCTCGCCCAGGGCGCAAGCGGAATCGAAGAGCTCGAGCCCCAGCTCCGGCGCCATCGGCGCCAGGCCGAGGCGGGCGCGAATCTGCTGGGCGATCCGCGTCGCCTCCGCGATGTCGACCTCACCGGCAAGGCTGCTCTCTTGCGCCCAGAGCCCCCAGGCAAGTGAGGTCGCCGGAAGGCCACGGGCGTGACGATGAGCGGCAAGGGCATCGAGGAAGGCGTTGGCCGCGGAGTAGTTGGTCTGGGCGGCCCCGCCGAGGATGCCGGCTCCCGAGGAGAACATCAGGAACCGCGAGAGGTCGAGATCCTCGGTCAGCTCATGCAGGTGCCAGGCGGCGTCCACCTTGGGCCGCATCACCCGCTGAAGGCGCTCGGAGTCGATGGACTGGAGCACCCCGTCGTCGAGGACGCCAGCGGAGTGGATCACCACTCCGAGGGGATGCCCTGCGGGAATCGAGTCGAGCAGCGCTTCGAGCTGCACGCGGTCGGATACGTCACAGGCAGCTACGGTGGCCTTGGCGCCGAGCTCCTCCAGCTCCGTTTTCAGCTTCGCAGCGCCGTCCGCCGAATCACCGCTGCGGCTCGCGAGCAGAAGGTGACGAGCATCGTGGCGTTCGACGAGATGACGGGCAACCCGCGCGCCGATGCCGCTGGTCCCGCCGGTGATCAAGACCGTCGCGCTGGGGTCGATCGGCTGGGCGGCGGTTCCCCTTGGGCCGTCCTGGACCCGGGCCAGGCGCGGCAGCAGGGCCTTCCCATCGCGCAGCGCCAGCTGAGGCTCTTCCGCCCGCAACGCGAGTGGCAGCGCCGCGAGCGATGACGCCGTACCGTCGCTGTCGATCAGCGCGAAGCGACCAGGATGCTCTGAGTGGGCCGAGCGCAGCAGACCCGGAAGCGGTGCTGCGGTCAGATCGGGATCTTCGCCTTCGCCAAGCGCGAATGCCCCCTCGGTGAGAAAGGTGAGACGGGCGTCCCCGAGACTCTGATTGGCGATCCAATCTCGCAGCAGCTCGAGTGCGCGGCGAGCGGTTGCGTGAGACGCCTCGACCGGACTCCCATCCCCAGTTCCCTTCCATCCGCCCGCGAGGACGACCTCGGGGACCGAGGCTCCAGCCTCGATGTCCTCCAGGAGAGAGGCGACGTCGCCATAGCGCCTGGCCTCGATGCCGGGAACCTCGCCCTCGCCGAGGATCGCGAGGCGAAGCTCGGACCCGCTGGGAGAGCTCTGTGGAGCCTCCGGCCACTCGATCCGGTAAAGCGACTCGCGCCGACTCGCGGCGTGCAACTGGACCTGCTCAACCGGCCGCCCAACGACCGAGTCAACCGAGACGACCGGCGTCCCAGTCTCGTCTGCCGCAACGAAACTGAAGTGACCCTGGTCGTGGGAGATGCGCGCCCGCAATATGGAGGCACCCTTTGCCTGCGCGGTTACGCCAGTCCAGGCGAATGGCAGCGCAGCGGTTCCCGAGCCTTCCCCCTGAGCCTCCAGGACACGATCGAGGCCGGCGTGAAAAATGGAGTCGAGCAGCGCCGGGTGCACACCAAAGTCCCGCGCTTCCCCCGCCTGCTGCTCAGCTAGAGAAACTTCCGCATAAAGCGTCTCGCCGTCCAACCAGGCGGCGCTCAGGCCCTGGAAGGCAGGGCCGTATTCCATGCCACGTTCGGCAAGTCGGTCATAGAGGTCGGATAGATCGAGCGACTCTGCTCCCGCCGGCGGCCAGGTTGCAAAAGGCTCGGGGGGATCTGGCAGCTGGGAGGAGAGCCTGCCTTGGGCGTTGCAGGTCCACTGCGCCTCCTCGGCTTGGGTTTCGTGACTCTCAGGGCGAGAGTAGATCGCGACCTCGCGCTCCTCCCCTCCATCCGACTCGGCAAGCGCCACCTGCAGCTGCACCGCGCCCTGCTCGGGAAGGATCAGGGGAGCCTGCAGGGTCAGCTCCCGCAGGAGCTCGTAGCCTCCCTCGCGTCCGATCTCCAGGGCCAGCTCGACGAAGGCGGTGCCGGGCAGCAGAACCGTGTCGAAGACCGCGTGGTCTGCCAGCCAGGGGTGGGTCTGCAGGGAGAGACGGCCGGTGAGCAAAAGGCCATCGCCTCCCGCGAGCTCCACCGCCGCCCCCAAGAGCGGGTGCTCCGCGTCGATCTGGCCTATCGCCGTGGGGTCTCCCCCGTTGGCCGATCCCTCCAGCCAGTAGCGCTTGCGCTGGAAGGGATAGGTGGGCAGGGGGACTCGCTTGGCGGCGGTGCCGGCGAAGTAGGTGGACCAGTCGACCTTCGCTCCCGCTACGTGGGCTCTCGCCAGGGCGCTAGAGAGAGCCTCGGCTTCGTCTTTTCCCTCCCTCAGGGTCGGGATCGCGGTTCCGTGCAGCTCTGCGGCTTCTAGGGTCTGAGCCGCCATCGCACTGAGCACCGGATCGGGTCCGATCTCGACGAATGCAGTCACCCCGAGCTTGGCCAGGGTCGATACCGAGTCGGCGAAGCGCACCGCCTCTCTGGCCTGGGAGACCCAGTAGGCGGGGTCCTGCGCCTGGGCGGGCTCCAGTAGCTCGCCGCTTAGGTTGGAGACGATCGGGATCTGGGGCTCGGCGTAGGAGAGAGACGCGGCGACCTGCTCGAAGCTCTTCAGCATTGGCTCGATCAGCGGCGAGTGGAAGGCGTGGGAGACGGAGAGGCGCTTGGTCTTCTTGCCTTGCGCTTCGAAGTGGGCCTGGGCCTCTTCGATCTCTTTCTCTTTGCCGGAGAGGACTACGGAGGTGGGACTGTTGATCGCGGCTATCGCCAGCTCTTTGCCCTCGAGGAAGGCATTGGCTTCCTCCTCGTCGGTTTCGATTGCCACCATCGCCCCGCCCTCGGGCAGCTCTCCCATCAGAGCGCCTCTGGCGCAGATCAGCTTCGCTGCGTCTGCAAGATCGAGGACGCCTGAGATGTGGGCAGCGGTGATCTCGCCGATCGAGTGGCCAGCCAGCAGGTCGGGCTTCAGGCCGTAGCTCTCGAGCAGGCGGTAGAGCGCCAGCTCGATCGCGAAGAGGGCCGGCTGGGTGTATTGGGTGCGGTCGAGGAGGGCGGCTTCTTTTGTGCCCTTCTCGGCGAAGAGGAGGTTCTTTAGGGGGCAATCGAGGTGAGGATCGATCTCCTCGCAGGCTTGGTCGAGCGCTTGGGCGAAGGCCGGGTGGGTCTCGTAGAGCTCTTTGCCCATTTCGGCCCTCTGGGCTCCCTGGCCGCTGAAGAGGTAGGCGAGCTTGCCGGGGGTTGCTTTGGCGCTAACCGCGTGGGGGGACTCGGTGCCCTGGGCAAGGGAGTCCAGGGCGACGAGGATCTCCTTGCGCTCCACTCCCAGAGCAACCGCCCGGTGCTCGAAGAGGGAGCGGGTGGCGATCAAGGAGTAGGCGAGGTCGCCCAGTTCCAGCTCGGGGCTCTCGGCGAGATGGGTACGAAGGCGGGCTGCCGCGTCGCGCAGGGCAGGCTCTGTCTTGGCCGAGAGGGCGAGAGGGACATGAGCGGGGAGAGGTCTGGCCGGGACGTCATCCCCGTCCTGCTCCTTCCCGCTAAGAGCAGGCGCTTCCTCCAAGACCACGTGCGCGTTGGTGCCGCTGATCCCGAAGGAGGAGACCGCCGCTCTCCTCGGCTTGCCGTTGGGCTGCCAGGACACCGGCTCGGTCAGCAGCTCGATCTCTCCTGCCTCCCAGTCGACCTTGGAGGAGGGAGAGTCGATGTGGAGGCTCTTTGGCAAGAGCCCTTCGCGCATCGCCATCACCATCTTGATCACGCCCGCCGCTCCGGCCGCGGCCTGGGTGTGGCCGATGTTGGACTTGATCGAGCCGAGCCTTAGCGGTGTCTCCCTGTCCTGGCCGTAGGTGGCTAGGAGGGCGCCGGCCTCGATCGGGTCGCCAAGGGTGGTCCCGGTGCCGTGGGCCTCGACTACGTCGATGTCTTGTGGGGTCAGCCTCGCGTTGGCAAGGGCCTGGCGGATAACCCGCTCCTGCGAGGGGCCGTTGGGGGCGGTGAGGCCGTTGGAGGCTCCGTCCTGGTTGACGGCGGAGCCGCGCAAGACGGCGAGGATCGGGTGGCCTTGCCTTTCCGCCTCGGAGAGGCGGGAGACGAGGAGCATTCCGACGCCCTCCCCCCAGCCGACTCCGTCGGCTGCCTCGGAGAAGGACTTGCAGCGGCCGTCTGGGGCGAGGCCTCTTTGGCGGGAGAACTCGATCAGGGCGCCCGGAGTCGAGAGGACGGTGACGCCTCCCGCCAGGGCGAGGTCGCACTCGCCTCCTCTCAGAGCGCCGATCGCCTGGTGCAGCGCAACGAGAGACGAGGAGCAGGCGGTGTCGACCGTCATCGCCGGGCCCTCCAGACCGAGGGAGTAGGCGACCCGGCCCGAGGCGACGCTGCCCGCGATGCCGGTAACCAAATAGCCCTCGAGCTCTGCCGGGAGGTGCCCGAGCCGGGAGCCGTAGTCGGGGTTCATCATCCCGGCGAAGACCCCGGTCTGGCTCCCGGCCAGGGTGGTCGGATCGATGCCGGCGTCCTCGAGCGCTTCCCAGCAAGACTCCAGCAAGAGCCGCTGCTGAGGATCGATCGCGGTGGCCTCGCGCGGGCCAATGCCGAAGAATTCCGCGTCGAAGTCCGCGGCGCTGCGCAGGAACCCGCCTTCTTTGGCATAGCTGGTGCCGCTGTGCTCTGGGTCTGGGTGGTAGAGGCGCTCGGTGTCCCAGCCACGGTCTGTCGGTAGCCCAGAGATTCCGTCCTTGCCTTGGGCGAGGAGGGTCCAGAGTCCCTCTGGGTCGTTCACCCCGCCGGAGTAGCGGCAGGACATGCCGAGGATCGCGATCGGCTCATGGTGATACGAGTGCACGCGCCGTCGTTCCTCAGCCAACTCAACGGTCACTCGCCGCAGGTAGCTACGCAACTGCTGCTCATCGGCCATAGCGCTCCCCCCGTTGCTTGCGTAGATCAATGCCCGTCAATTGGGCTCACCTGACCCGACCTGCTGGTCGATGAGCTCGAGCAGCTCCTCGTCGGATACCGACTCGAGCCGGTCGACATCCAGAGCGCCACCCTCCGAGCGGTTGGTGTCTTCGAGGTCACCAGCCAGGGCACGCAGGTGAGTCGCCAGCTTCAGGCGGCTCGGATCCTCGGCGGGAAGCATGCTCAACGCCTGCTCGAAGCGATCGAGCTCCACCTGTGCGCTCACCTCACTTCTCTGACCGACTTCCTCGAGCAAGTAGCCAGCCAACGCAGCCGAGGTCGGGTAGTCGAAGACGATCGTCGGCGCCAGCCTGAGCCCACTGAGGGCCGAGAGGCGGTTTCTGAGCTCGACCGCGGCAAGGGAGTCGAAGCCCAGCTCCTTGAAGGGGCGCTGGGGATCGATCGCCCCGGCGCTTGCGTGACCGAGCACCGTTGCCACCTCGCTGCGGACTAGCTCGAGCGCTACCCGCTCGCGCTCGGCCTCTGGGACTGCGGCCAGCTTCCTCGCCAGCGAGTCGGCTGCAACCGAACGAGCGCCCGAGACCCGCACCAACCCCTGCAGCAACGGGTGCAAGGCGCCCGCCTTCGCCAGCGCCCTGAGGCTGGCGGGGATCAGGCGAACGGCGATCGGCTGCCCCTTATCGGCGAGGAGAGCGGCGTCGAAGAGCTCGAGGCCTTCCTCGTCGCTCAGCGCTCCTATCCCCGCGCGCTCCATCCGCCCGCGGTCGATCTCAGAGAGGCCCGCGGTCATCGCGCCCTCGCTGGCCCAGTAGCCCCAGGCGATCGAGGTGCCAACGAGTCCCGCTGCCTTGCGCTGGGATGCCAAGGCATCGAGGAAGGCGTTGGCGGCTGCGTAGTTGGACTGGCCGGGACCGCCGAGGGTGGCGGCGAGCGAGGAGAAGCAGACGAAGGCCGAGAGCTCTTGTCCCTTTGTGAGCTCGTGCAGGTTCCAGGCGCCGTCTGCCTTCGGCGCGAAGACGCGCTCGACTTGCTCTGGGGACATCGAGTCGATCAGGCCGTCGTCGATCGTGCCGGCGGTATGGATCACCGCTCCCAGGGGATGGGCCTTGGGGATCGAGCCCAGCAGCTCTTTGACCTGGGCTTTGTCGGAGACGTCGCAGGCGGCGATCTTTGCCTTGGCTCCCAGCTCCTTCAGCTGCGCTTGGAGCTCCTTGGCTCCCTTCGCTTTCGTCCCGCTTCTGCTCGCAAGCAGCAGGTGCTTCGCGCCGTGCTCGACTATGAGATGGCGGGCCAAACGGGAGCCGAGTGCGCCGGTGGCGCCGGTGATCAGGATCGTCTTGTCGGGGTCGACGCCGGGTGCTTGTTCTTCCGGGCGTGCAATCCGGGTTGCCCGTGGCACCAGCGCAGCCCCCTCCCGCAGGGCGACCTGGGGCTCCCCGCTCGCAAGGGCCCTTGCGATCGCTTCCTCTGAGGCCTCGGTTCCGTCTGTGTCGATCGCGACGAAGGCGCCGGGGTGCTCGGACTGGGCCGAGCGGAGGAGGCCCCAGAGAGAAGCTTGGGAGAGGTCGGGGGACTCGCCCTCTGTGGTGGCGATGGCTGCCTGGGTGACGAGGGCGAAGCCGGCGTCCTCGGGGCGCTCTGTGGAGAGCCACTCTTGGATCGCTTGCAGGGTCTGCTCTGCATGGAGCTTTGCCGCGGTTGGGGGATCTGCCTTCGGGTCGGCCTGCTCGGGACGATGGATCGCGACCTGGGGCGCCTCTGTCTCTTCCTGGCCTTGCCCGGGGAGGGAGAGCTCTTGCCACTCGATTCCCAAGAGGCCCTGCTGGGCTTGGCGTGCGCCTTGCAGCTGCTCGGGGGAGAGCGGGCGAGTAGCGAGAGAATTGACCCGTGCCACCGGGGAGCCTTCCTCGCCTGCGAGGAGAAGCGAGATCCCGCCCTCGCCTTGGGAGGTCAGCCTTACCCGCAGCCCCTTTGCACCCGGGGCCCGCAAGGAAACCCCTTGCCAGGAGAAGGGCAACTTGGGACCCTCCGCTTCGCCGGCGAGGGCCGCGCCGTGAAGGGCCGCGTCCAAGAGAGCGGGATGAATCCCGTAGCGCTCCGCTTCGGAGAGCTGCTCCTCGGCCAGCGCCACCTCGGCATAGACGTCCTTCCCGTCCTTCCAGGCCCGGGCCAGCCCCTGGAAGGCCGGCCCGTATTCCAGTCCCGCTTCGGCCAGTCGCTCGTAGAGATCGTCGGTGTCTAGTGACTCGGCGCCTTCTGGGGGCCAGTTGTCGAGCGGCTCCGGTGCTTCTGTGGATTGGGAGGAGAGGGTGCCGGTGGCGTGGGTGGACCACTCGGTTTCCTCCTCATCCGAACCTTGGGCGCGCGAGTAGATCGCGATCTGCCTGTCTCCTTGCTCGTCCGGCTCTGAGGCCGTGAGCTGAATTGCTACCGAGCCTCGCTCGGAGAAGATCAGGGGAGCCTGCAGGGTCAGCTCCCCTATCTGGGAGGCGCCGAGGCGCTCCGCAGCGTTTAGGGCCAGCTCCAGGAAGGCGGTGCCCGGGAGCAGGACGGTGTCGCCGATCGCGTGGTCTGCCAGCCAGGGGTGGGTCTGCAGGGAGAGACGGCCGGTGAAGAGCCACTGCTCGCCACCGGCGAGGGCGATCGCCGCCCCCAAGAGCGGGTGCTCGGCGTCGATCTGGCCGATCGCCGTGGGGTCTCCCCCATTCGCCGATCCCTCCAGCCAGTAGCGCTTGCGCTGGAAGGGATAGGTCGGCAGGGGGACTCGCTTGGCTGCGGTGCCGGCGAAAAAGGCGCTCCAGTCGACACTCGCTCCAGATGCGTGAGCTCTTGCCAGGGCGCCGGAGAGAGCCTCGGCTTCGTCGCGTCCCTCCCTCAGGGTCGGGATCGCGGTCCCAGAGTGCTCCTCTGCCTCCAGGGTCTGAGCCGCCATCGCGGAGAGCGCCGGTTCGGGTCCGATCTCCACGAAGGTCGTCGCGCCGAGCTTGGCCAGAGTCTTGACCGAGTCGGCGAAGCGAACCGCATCCCTTGCCTGGGAGACCCAGTAGGCGGGGTCTTGTGCCTGGGAGGGATCGAGAAGCTCGCCGCTTAGGTTGGAGACGATCGGGATCTGGGGCTCTGCGTAGGAGAGGGAGCTTGCGAGCTTTGCGAAGTCCTCCAGCATCGGCTCGATCAGGGGGGAGTGGAAGGCGTGGGAGACCGAGAGGCGCTTGGTCTTCTTGCCTTGCGCTTCGAAGTGGGCTTGTGCCTCTTCGATCTCCTCCTCTCTGCCGGAGAGGACCACGGAGCTGGGGCTGTTGATTGCGGCGATCGCCAGTTCCTTGCCTTTGTCCTCCAGGAAGGAGTTGGCCTCTGCCTCTGTCGCCTCGACAGCGACCATCGCCCCGCCAGCGGGAAGCTCTCCCATCAGAGCGCCTCTGGCGCAGATCAGCTTCGCTGCGTCTGAGAGGTCGAGAACGCCTGCGATGTGGGCGGCGGTTATCTCCCCGATCGAGTGGCCGGCGAGGAGGTCTGGCTTCAGGCCTTGGCTCTCGAGCTGGCGGTAGAGCGCCAGCTCGATCGCGAAGAGGGCGGGTTGGGTGTATTGGGTGTGGTCGAGGAGCTCTGCTTCCTTTGAGCCCTTACTTGCGAAGAGGAGGTCCTTCAGGGATCGGTCCAGATGGGGATCGATCTCTGCGCAGGCTTGATCTAGGGCCTCTTTGAAGACCGGGTGGGTCTCGTAGAGCTCCTTGCCCATCTCGGCCCTCTGGGCTCCCTGACCGCTGAAGAGGTAGGTGAGCTTGCCGGGGGTGGCTTTGGTGGTGGTTGCGCCTGGGGAAGTGGCTCCCTCGCTGAGAGCCAAGAGGGCGTCGAGGAGCTCCTCTCGGCCCTGCCCCAAGGCAACCGCTCTGTGCTCGAAGCTGGTCCGCCCGGTGGCGAGGGAGTAGGCGACGTCTGCGGGGCCAAGGTCTGGGTTTGCCTTCAGGTGGGAGGCAAGGCGGGAGGCTGCCTCGCGCAGGGCTGGCTCTGTCTTTGCCGAGAGCGGTAGGGGGAGATAGGTGGGGAGGGGTTTGACTGGTGCCCCTTCCCCACTCTGCTCATCGCTGGCTGCTGGGGCTGGGGCTTCCTCCAAGACCACATGCGCGTTGGTGCCGCTGATCCCGAAGGAGGAGACCGCCGCTCTCCTCGGCTTGCCGTTGGGCTGCCAGGACACCGGCTCGGTCAGCAGCTCGATCTCTCCTGCCTCCCAATCGACCTTGGAGGAGGGGGAGTCGATGTGGAGGCTCTTGGGCAAGAGCCCTTCGCGCATCGCCATCACCATCTTGATCACGCCCGCCGCTCCGGCCGCGGCCTGGGTGTGGCCGATGTTGGACTTGATCGAGCCGAGCCTTAGCGGTGTCTCCCTGTCCTGGCCGTAGGTGGCTAGGAGGGCGCCGGCCTCGATCGGGTCGCCGAGAGTCGTTCCCGTGCCGTGAGCCTCCACGGCATCGATGTCCTGCGGAGTCAGCCTCGCGTTGGCGAGGGCCTGGCGGATAACCCGCTCCTGCGAGGGGCCGTTGGGGGCGGTGAGGCCGTTGGAGGCGCCGTCTTGGTTGACGGCGGAGCCGCGCAGGACGGCGAGGATCGGGTGGCCTTGCCTTTCTGCCTCGGAGAGGCGGGAGATGAGGAGCATCCCGACTCCCTCCCCCCAGCCGACTCCGTCGGCCGAATCGGAGAAGGACTTGCAGCGGCCGTCTGGGGCGAGGCCGCGCTGGCGGGAGAACTCGGTGAAGACCCCAGGGCTCGAGAGCACGGTCACTCCCCCGGCCAGGGCGAGGTCGCACTCGCCGCTTCGCAATGCCTGGGAGGCGAGGTGAAGGGTCACTAGAGAAGAGGAGCAGGCGGTGTCGACTGTCATCGCCGGCCCCTCGAGGCCCAGGGCATAGGCGATGCGACCGGAGGCGACGCTGGTCGCCATCCCGGTGGCAAGGTAACCCGCCACCTCCTCTGGGACCGAGCCCTGCCCCACCCCGTAGTCGGGGTTCATCATCCCGGCGAAGACCCCGGTCTGGCTCCCGGCCAGGGTGCTCGGATCGATGCCGGCGTCCTCGAGCGCTTCCCAGCAGGACTCGAGCAGGAGGCGTTGCTGGGGATCGATCGCGATCGCCTCGCGCGGGCCGATGCCGAAGAACTCCGCGTCGAAGTCGGCGGCGGCTTCGAGGAAGCCGCCCTCCTTCGCATAGCTGGTGCCGCTGTGCTCTGGGTCTGGGTGGTAGAGGCGCTCGGTGTCCCAGCCGCGGTCTGGGGGGAACCCGGTGACGCCGTCGGTGCCCTCGGAGAGCAGCGCCCAGAGCTCGGTGGGGTCGCTCACCCCACCGGGGTAGCGGCAGGCCATGCCGAGGATCGCGATCGGCTCCTCGCTCGCGGTTCTGTGCTTGACCGCTTGCTTGGCGGCGCCGCCTGCGGTCGCCTCGGCCAACAGGTGGGCCGCGAGCTTGGCCGCGGTCGGGTAGTCGAAGACGACGGTCGGCGGCAGGCGCAGGCCGCTGAGGGCGGAGAGGCGGTTGCGCAGCTCTACCGCGGCGAGGGAGTCGAAGCCCAGCTCCTTGAAGGGGCGCTTTGGCTCGATCGCCCCGGCGCTTGTGTGCCCGAGCACCGTCGCCACCTCGGCCCGGACGAGCTCGAGCGCCACTGCCTCGCGCTCTGCCTCTGGGACTGCGGCCAGCTTCCTCGCCAGCGAGTCCGCTGCAGCCGAGCGGGCGCCCGAGACCCGCACCAACCCCTGCAGCAGCGGGTGCAGGGCGTCTGCCTTCGCCAGCGCCCTGAGGCTGGCGGGGATCAGGCGAACTGCAAGCGGCTGCTCGGTGGGGGTGGCAAGAGCGGCGTCGAAGAGCCCGAGGCCTTCCTCGTCGCTCAGCGCTCCCACCCCCGAGCGCTCCATCCGTCCCCGGTCGATCTCGGAGAGGCCTTCGGTCATCGCGCCCTCGCTCGCCCAGTAGCCCCAGGCGATCGAGCTCGCGGCTAGTCCTTTGGCTGCTCGCTGGGAGGCAAGCCCGTCGAGGAAGGCGTTGGCGGCTGCGTAGTTGGACTGACCGGGGCCGCCGAGGGTGGCGGCGAGCGAGGAGAAGGTGATGAAGGCCGAGAGCTCCTGGCCCTTTGTCAGCTCGTGCAGGTTCCAGGCGCCGTCTGCCTTCGGCGCGAAGACACGCTCGATCCGCTCCGGGCTCATCGAGTCGATCAGGCCGTCGTCGATCGTGCCGGCGGCGTGGATCACCGCTCCCAGGGGGTGGGACTCGGTGATTGAATCGAGCAGCGCTTTGACCTGCGCTTTGTCGGATACGTCGCAGGCGGCGATCTTGGCCTTGGCTCCCAGCTCCTTCAGCTGCGCTTGGAGCTCCTTGGCTCCCTTTGCCTTGGAGCCGCTTCGGCTTGTCAGCAGCAGGTGTTCGGCGCCGTGGACTTCGGCCAGATGGCGGGCGAGGCGGGAGCCGAGGGCGCCGGTGGCGCCGGTTATGAGGATCGTCTTCTCGGGGTCGAAGCCGGGTGCTTGTTCTTCGGGGGGCGCAATCCGGGTTGCCCTGGGAACCGATGCCTTCCCTTCGCGCAGAGCGACCTGAGGCTCCCCGCTCGCAAGCGCGGAGGAGATCGCCGCCTCGGAAGCATCGGTTCCATCGCTGTCGATCAGGACGAAGGAGCCGGGGTGCTCGGACTGGGCCGAACGGACCAGGCCCCAGAGGGAGGCTTGGGCGAGGTCTGGGGACTCGCCCTCCACAGTGGCGATGGCTCCCTGGGTGACGAGGACGAAGCGGGCGTCCTCGGGGCGCTCTGTGGCGAGCCACTCTTGGATCGCGGCGAGGGCCTCTTCGGTGGCTTGCTTCGCGACGGTGGGGAGATCGGCGCCCTCTTCGTCTGGCTCGGGGCGGTAGAAGGTCACCTCGGGCGCCTCGTCCTTCCCCTGCTCTGGCAAGGAGAGCTCTTGCCACTCGATTCCCAAGAGGCCCTGCTGGGATTGGCGTGCGCCTTGCAGCTGCTCGGGGGAGAGCGGACGCAAGGAGAGACTCCCTACCTGAGCAACAGGAGAGCCAGAGGGATCGGCGATGACCAGGGACGCTCCCTGCGGTCCCGTCGAGATCTTCACCCGCAGCGCCGCCGCGCCCCGGCCGTGCAGGGAGACCTCGCCCCAGGAGAAGGGGAGCTTGAGAGGCTCCGAAGCCTCTGCGGCAAGGAAGACGATTCCGTGAAGCGCTGCGTCCAGGAGGGCGGGGTGGATCCCGTAGCGCTCCGCTTCGGAGAGCTGGGCCTCATCGAGCGATACCTCGGCGTAGATCTCCTCACCCGCTTGCCAGGCGGCACCGAGACCCTGGAAAGCGGGTCCGTACTCGAATCCCGCTTCGGCGAGGCGCTCGTAGAAATCCGCGACGTCGAGCGGCTCGGCGCCCTCGGGTGGCCAGTGCTCGAGTGCCTCGGGCTCCTCGGGAGCGTGGGAGGAGAGGGTGCCGGTGGCGTGGGTGGCCCACTCGCCCTCTTCCTCCTGCTCCGCCGCCTCGGGGCGAGAGTGGATCGAGATCTGGCGCTCGCCCTCCTCGTCTGGGTCCGCAAGGGAGACCTGCAGTTGCAGAGCACCTTGCTCGGGCAAGACCAACGGGGCTTCCAGGGTCAGCTCGCTCACCGTGGGGGCACCGGCCTGCTTCCCCGCTTGCAGAGCCAGCTCCAGGAAGGCGGTGCCCGGGAGCAGGACGGTGTCGCCGATCGCGTGGTCTGC
Source organism: uncultured Solirubrobacterales bacterium (assembly GCA_963807425.1). GTDB lineage: Bacteria > Actinomycetota > Thermoleophilia > Solirubrobacterales > 70-9 > VRUE01. The sequence goes on from CAWEBZ010000012.1 coordinate 470,549, forward strand.
CAGCCAGGGATGGCTCTGCAGGGAGAGGCGGCCGGTGAAGAGCCACTGCTCGCCACCGGCGAGGGCGATCGCCGCCCCCAAGAGCGGGTGCTCGGCGTCGATCTGGCCGATCGCCGTGGGGTCTCCCCCATTCGCCGATCCCTCCAGCCAGTAGCGCTTGCGCTGGAAGGGATAGGTCGGCAGGGGGACTCGCTTGGCTGCGGTGCCGGCGAAAAAGGCGCTCCAGTCGACACTCGCTCCAGATGCGTGAGCTCTTGCCAGGGCGCCGGAGAGAGCCTCGGCTTCGTCGCGTCCCTCCCTCAGGGTCGGGATCGCGGTCCCAGAGTGCTCATCTGCCTCCAGGGTCTGAGCCGCCATCGCGGAGAGCGCCGGTTCGGGTCCGATCTCCACGAAGGTCGTCGCGCCGAGCTTGGCCAGAGTCTTGACCGAGTCGGCGAAGCGAACCGCATCCCTTGCCTGGGAGACCCAGTAGGCGGGGTCTTGTGCCTGGGAGGGATCGAGAAGCTCGCCGCTTAGGTTGGAGACGATCGGGATCTGGGGCTCTGCGTAGGAGAGGGAGCTTGCGAGCTTTGCGAAGTCCTCCAGCATCGGCTCGATCAGGGGGGAGTGGAAGGCGTGGGAGACCGAGAGGCGCTTGGTCTTCTTGCCTTGCGCTTCGAAGTGGGCTTGTGCCTCTTCGATCTCCTCCTCTCTGCCGGAGAGGACCACGGAGCTGGGGCTGTTGATTGCGGCGATCGCCAGTTCCTTGCCTTTGTCCTCCAGGAAGGAGTTGGCCTCTGCCTCTGTCGCCTCGACAGCGACCATCGCCCCGCCAGCGGGAAGCTCTCCCATCAGAGCGCCTCTGGCGCAGATCAGCTTCGCTGCGTCTGAGAGGTCGAGAACGCCTGCGATGTGGGCGGCGGTTATCTCCCCGATCGAGTGGCCGGCGAGGAGGTCTGGCTTCAGGCCTTGGCTCTCGAGCTGGCGGTAGAGCGCCAGCTCGATCGCGAAGAGGGCGGGTTGGGTGTATTGGGTGTGGTCGAGGAGCTCTGCTTCCTTTGAGCCCTTACTTGCGAAGAGGAGGTCCTTCAGGGATCGGTCCAGATGGGGATCGATCTCTGCGCAGGCTTGATCTAGGGCCTCTTTGAAGACCGGGTGGGTCTCGTAGAGCTCTTTGCCCATCTCGGCCCTTTGAGCTCCCTGGCCGCTGAAGAGGTAGGCGAGCTTGCCGGGGGTGGCTTTGCTTGAGATCGCGTTGGAGGAAGAGGTTCCCTCTGCCAGCGAATCCAGAGCCGCGAGGAGCTCCTCGCGGCTCTCGCCAAGGGCGACCGCTCGGTGCTCGAAGAGCGAGCGGGTCGCGGTCAGGGAGTAGGCGACGTCGGCCGGCTCCAGGTTTGGGTTGGCTTGGAGGCGGGCATGAAGTCTTGAGGCGGCTTCTCGCAAAGCCCCTTCTGATTTCGCCGAGATGGCGAGAGGAATTTGGGTGGGGAGGGGCTTGACTGGTGCCCCTTCCCCGCTTTTCTCCTCGGCGACCGCAGGCGCTTCCTCCAAGATCACGTGGGCGTTGGTGCCGCTGATGCCGAAGGAGGAGACGGCGGCCCGGCGAGGTCTTCCGTTGGGCTCCCAAGCCTGGGGCTCTGTCAAGAGCTCGATCGCTCCCGAGCCCCAGTCGACCTTGGAGGAGGGAGCGTCGATGTGAAGGCTCTTCGGCAAGAGCCCCTCGCGCATCGCCATCACCATCTTGATCACGCCGGCGGCTCCGGCCGCCGCTTGGGTGTGGCCGATGTTGGACTTGATCGAGCCGAGTCGCAGCGGCTCCTCCCTGTCCTGGCCGTAGGTGGCGAGCAGGGCGCCGGCCTCGATCGGGTCGCCGAGGGTGGTGCCGGTGCCGTGGGCCTCGACTACGTCGATGTCTTTGGGGGTGAGACGGGCGTTGGCAAGGGCCTGGCGGATCACCCGCTCCTGGGAGGGTCCGTTGGGGGCCGTCAGGCCGTTGGAGGCGCCGTCCTGGTTGACGGCGCTTCCCTTGAGCACGGCGAGGATCGGGTGGCCTTCTCGTTCGGCGTCGGAGAGGCGGGAGACGAGGAGCATGCCGACCCCCTCTGCGGCTCCGGTCCCATCCGCGGCATCGGCGAAGGACTTGCAGCGCCCGTCGGGGGCGAGGCCGCGCTGGCGGGAGAACTGGGTGAAGAGGTTCGGAGTGGAGAGAACGGTGACGCCGCCCGACAAGGCAAGGTCGCACTCGCCATTGCGCAACGCCTGGGCGGCCAGGTGAAGAGCGACCAATGATGAGGAGCAGGCAGTGTCGACCGTCATCGCCGGCCCCTCGAGGCCCAGCGCGTAGGCGATGCGACCGGAGGCGACGCTGCTCGGCAGACCGGTGGCTAGGTAGCCCTCGATCTCCTCCGGGATGGAGCCCAGGCTCATCCCGTAGTCGGGATTCATCACGCCGGCGAAGACGCCGGTCTGACTCCCCCCCAACGAGCTCGGATCGATGCCGGCGTCCTCCAGCGCTTCCCAGCAGGACTCCAGCAAGAGCCGCTGCTGAGGATCGATCGCCGTGGCCTCGCGCGGGCCGATGCCGAAGAACTCCGCGTCGAAGTCCGCGGCGGCTTCGAGGAAGCCGCCCTCTTTGGCGTAGCTGGTGCCGCGGTGCTCTGGATCTGGGTGATAGAGGCGCTCGGTGTCCCAGCCGCGGTCGGTGGGGAACTCCGAGATGCCGTCGGTGCCTTGCTCCAGTAGCTGCCAGAGCTCTTCGGGATCTCCGACTCCGCCGGGGTAGCGGCAGGCCATGCCGAGGATCGCGATCGGCTCCTCGCTCGCGGTTCTGCGCTTGACCGCTTGCTTGGCGGCGCCGCCTGCGGTCGCCTCGGCCAACAGGTGGGCTGCGAGCTTGGCCGCGGTCGGGTAGTCGAAGACGACGGTCGGCGGCAGGCGCAGGCCGCTGAGGGCGGAGAGGCGGTTGCGCAGCTCGACCGCGGCGAGGGAGTCGAAGCCGAGATCCTTGAAGGAACGCTGCGGGTCGATCGCCTCGGCGCTTTCATGGCCGAGCACCCTTGCCACTTCTTCACGTACCAGCTCCAAGAGGATCGCCTGCTGCTCTTGGGTGGAGGCCTGAGCGAGCTTTGCGGCAAAGGCGCCGCCGGTAGCCCCGCGGCGAGCCACCCCGCCCCGCACCAACCCCTGCAGCAGCGGGTGCAGGGCGCCTGCCTTCGCCAGCGCCCTGAGGCTGGCGGGGATCAGGCGAACTGCAAGCGGCTGCTCGGTGGGGGTGGCAAGAGCGGCGTCGAAGAGCCCGAGGCCTTCCTCGTCGCTCAGCGCTCCCACCCCCGAGCGCTCCATCCGTCCCCGGTCGATCTCGGAGAGGCCTTCGGTCATCGCGCCCTCGCTCGCCCAGTAGCCCCAGGCGATCGAGCTCGCGGCTAGTCCTTTGGCTGCTCGCTGGGAGGCAAGCCCGTCGAGGAAGGCGTTGGCGGCTGCGTAGTTGGACTGACCGGGGCCGCCGAGGGTGGCGGCGAGCGAGGAGAAGGTGATGAAGGCCGAGAGCTCCTGGCCCTTTGTCAGCTCGTGCAGGTTCCAGGCGCCGTCTGCCTTCGGCGCGAAGACACGCTCGATCCGCTCCGGGCTCATCGAGTCGATCAGGCCGTCGTCGATCGTGCCGGCGGCGTGGATCACCGCTCCCAGGGGGTGGGACTCGGTGATTGAATCGAGCAGCGCTTTGACCTGCGCTTTGTCGGATACGTCGCAGGCGGCGATCTTGGCCTTGGCTCCCAGCTCCTTCAGCTGCGCTTGGAGCTCCTTGGCTCCCTTTGCCTTGGAGCCGCTTCGGCTTGTCAGCAGCAGGTGTTCGGCGCCGTGGACTTCGGCCAGATGGCGGGCGAGGCGGGAGCCGAGGGCGCCGGTGGCGCCGGTTATGAGGATCGTCTTCTCGGGGTCGAAGCCGGGTGCTTGTTCTTCGGGGGGCGCAATCCGGGTTGCCCTGGGAACCGATGCCTTCCCTTCGCGCAGAGCGACCTGAGGCTCCCCGCTCGCAAGCGCGGAGGAGATCGCCGCCTCGGAAGCATCGGTTCCATCGCTGTCGATCAGGACGAAGGAGCCGGGGTGCTCGGACTGGGCCGAACGGACCAGGCCCCAGAGGGAGGCTTGGGCGAGGTCTGGGGACTCGCCCTCCACAGTGGCGATGGCTCCCTGGGTGACGAGGACGAAGCGGGCGTCCTCGGGGCGCTCTGTGGCGAGCCACTCTTGGATCGCGGCGAGGGCCTCTTCGGTGGCTTGCTTCGCGACGGTGGGGAGATCGGCGCCCTCTTCGTCTGGCTCGGGGCGGTAGAAGGTCACCTCGGGCGCCTCGTCCTTCCCCTGCTCTGGCAAGGAGAGCTCTTGCCACTCGATTCCCAAGAGGCCCTGCTGGGATTGGCGTGCGCCTTGCAGCTGCTCGGGGGAGAGCGGACGCAAGGAGAGACTCCCTACCTGAGCAACAGGAGAGCCAGAGGGATCGGCGATGACCAGGGACGCTCCCTGCGGTCCCGTCGAGATCTTCACCCGCAGCGCCGCCGCGCCCCGGCCGTGCAGGGAGACCTCGCCCCAGGAGAAGGGGAGCTTGAGAGGCTCCGAAGCCTCTGCGGCAAGGAAGACGATTCCGTGAAGCGCTGCGTCCAGGAGGGCGGGGTGGATCCCGTAGCGCTCCGCTTCGGAGAGCTGGGCCTCATCGAGCGATACCTCGGCGTAGATCTCCTCACCCGCTTGCCAGGCGGCACCGAGACCCTGGAAAGCGGGTCCGTACTCGAATCCCGCTTCGGCGAGGCGCTCGTAGAAATCCGCGACGTCGAGCGGCTCGGCGCCCTCGGGTGGCCAGTGCTCGAGTGCCTCGGGCTCCTCGGGAGCGTGGGAGGAGAGGGTGCCGGTGGCGTGGGTGGCCCACTCGCCCTCTTCCTCCTGCTCCGCCGCCTCGGGGCGAGAGTGGATCGAGATCTGGCGCTCGCCCTCCTCGTCTGGGTCCGCAAGGGAGACCTGCAGTTGCAGAGCACCTTGCTCGGGCAAGACCAACGGGGCTTCCAGGGTCAGCTCGCTCACCGTGGGGGCACCGGCCTGCTTCCCCGCTTGCAGAGCCAGCTCCAGGAAGGCGGTGCCCGGGAGCAGGACGGTGTCGCCGATCGCGTGGTCTGCCAGCCAGGGATGGCTCTGCAGGGATAGGCGGCCGGTGAAGAGCCACTGCTCGCCACCGGCGAGGGCGATCGCCGCCCCCAAGAGCGGGTGCTCGGCGTCGATCTGGCCGATCGCCGTGGGGTCTCCCCCATTCGCCGATCCCTCCAGCCAGTAGCGCTTGCGCTGGAAGGGATAGGTCGGCAGGGGGACTCGCTTGGCTGCGGTGCCTTGGAAGAAGGCCTGCCAGTCGATGTCCACTCCGGCCGCATGCGCCTCGGCGAGCGAGCGCACGAAGCGATCGGGTCCGCCTTCGTCTCGGCGCAGGCTGCCGAGTACGCTCGCTTCGCCGGGGTCGGCGAGCGCGTCCTCGATCGTTTCCCGAACCGCGAAAGCAAAGGCTGGGTGCGGGCTGGACTCCAAGAAGATCCGCCGGCCCGCCTCGAGGAGTCCCCGCGTCGCTTCTTCGAAGCGCACCGGCTCGCGCATGTTGCGGTACCAGTAGTCCGCATCGAGCTCCCCGGTGTCGAGAAGGCCACCGCTGACCGTGGAGTGGAAGGGAACATCTCCTCTGCGGGGGGAGATCGGAGCCAGCGCCTCGAGGACCTGCTCGCGCAGCGCCTCGACGTAGTGCGAGTGGGAGGCTTTGGCGGCCGATAGATCGCGCACCTGCACCCCCTCCTCATCGAGCTCGACGAGCAGCCGGCCGAGGGCCTCGCGATCTCCGGAGAGGATCGTCGAGGCGGGGCCGTTGAGGGCGGCGACCGAGATCTGTCCTTCCCAGCTCTCGAGGCGAGGGGTGAGCTCTGCCGCGGGCAGGCGGACCGAGGCCATCGCCCCATCTCCCGGCAGGGAGACGATGATCTGGCTGCGCAGGGCGACGATCCTTGCGGCGTCGGCAAGCGAGAGTCCACCGGCTACGTAGGCGGCGGCGATCTCGCCCTGGGAATGGCCGAGGACCGCCGCGGGCTCGACCCCACATGAGCGCCATAGCTCTGCCAGGGAGACCATCACCGAGAAGAGCGTCGGCTGGGCGACCTCTGCCCGCTCGATCGAGGGGGCGCCCTCGGCCCTTTCGAGAACCTCGCGCACCGAGAAGTCGACGTATGGGGCAAGCGCTTCCTCGCAGGCCCGCATCTGGGTCGCGAAGACCGGAGAGGACTCGAGCAGCCCGGCGGCCATTCCCTGCCACTGGGAGCCCTGGCCCGGGAAGATAAAGACCGCTCGGCGCTCGGGGTTGGCGCGACCGCGTATGAGACCCGGAGCCTCCCTGCCCTCGGCGAGCGCCTCGAGAACGCCGAGCAGATGCTCTTTGTCGGGGGCAAGTGCCACCGCGCGCTGCTCGAAGAGGGTGCGCGTCGTCGCAAGCGAGTAGGCGACGTCCTTGCGGTCGAAGCTCGGGTTCTCGGCGAGATGAGAGCGAAGTCGCGCCGCTGCCTCCTGCAGAGCGGGCTCGGTCTTCGCCGAGAGAAGCAGGGGGACCTGGCCTGGAAGGGGCGGACCGGCCGGCTGGGTCTCGACTTCCGCCCCGTCCCCACCTTCCTCTTCCCTGGCGACAGGCTCCGGCGCTTCCTCCAGGATCACGTGCGCGTTGGTGCCGCTGATGCCGAAGGAGGAGACGGCGGCTCTTCTCGGCTTGCCGTTCGGCTTCCAAGGCCGGGGCTCGGTGAGCAGCTCGATCTCGCCTTCGGACCAGTCGACTTTGGAGGAGGGTCGATCGATGTGAAGGCTCTTGGGCAAGAGCCCTTCCCGCATCGCCATCACCATCTTGATCACCCCGGCCGCTCCGGCCGCCGCTTGGGTGTGGCCGATGTTGGACTTGATCGAGCCAAGTCTCAGCGGCTCCTCTCTGTCCTGGCCGTAGGTGGCGAGCAGGGCTCCGGCCTCGATCGGGTCGCCCAATGTGGTCCCGGTGCCGTGGGCCTCGACCGCGTCGACGTCCCTGGGGGCGAGCCTGGCATCGGCGAGCGCCTGGCGGATCACCCGCTCCTGGGAGGGTCCGTTGGGAGCGGTGAGACCGTTGGAGGCGCCGTCTTGGTTGACGGCCGAGCCGCGCAAAACGGCGAGGACCGGATGGCCCTCGCGCTGGGCATCGGACAGGCGCTCGACCAGCACCACGCCGACCCCCTCGGAGAAGCCTGTGCCGTCCGCTGCGTCGGCGAAGGACTTGCAGCGTCCGTCGCGGGCGAGGCCCCGCTGCCGGCTCATCTCGGTAATGCCGCCTGGCGTCGCGAGCACGGTAACCCCCCCGGCCAGAGCGAGCGAGCATTCCCGCGCGCGCAGGGCACGACAGGCGAGGTGCAGCGACACGAGCGAGGAGGAGCAGGCGGTGTCGACGGTGATCGCCGGCCCCTCGAGGCCGAGCGCATAGGCAACCCGACCGGAGACGACACTGAGCACGGTGCCGGTACCGAGATAGCCCTCCAGCTCTCGCGCCTCCGCCTCATTGCGAACCCCGTAGTCATGGGAGCTGATGCCGGCAAACACCCCAGTCGAGTGGCCTCGCAGCGAGAGGAGGTCGATACCGGCGTCCTCCACCGCTTCCCAGCATGTTTCGAGGAAAAGTCGCTGCTGGGGATCCATCGCCAGCGCCTCGCGCGGGCCGATGCCGAAGAACTCCGCGTCGAACTCGACGGCATCGGGCAGGAAGCCCCCTTGGAGGGAATAACTCGTTCGGGGGTCGTCCGGATTTGGGCTGTAGAGGCGCTCCAGCTCCCAACCGCGATCCGCGGGAAACTCGGCAATGCCGTCGCGCCCCGTAGAGAGCAGCTCCCATAGCCCGTCTGGACCATTTGCCCCGCCCGGATAGCGGCAAGCCATGCCGACGATCGCGATCGGCTCTCGCGCGTTCGTCTCCATCTCGTCGAGCCGGCGACGCGTCTTACGCAGGTCGGCGGTAGCCCGCTTCAGGTAATCGCGGAGCTTGGCTTCGTTCTCGCTCACGGCTGCTCCAGCTCCAGGTCGAGCATCTCGAACATCTCTTCGTCGGTGGCGTCGGTGAGGTCCGGCTCCTCCACGTCGAGTCGATCCAGCTCGAGCTCGACGCCATCGGTGCCTTTCTCCACGGATGAACCAGCCGGCGCAGCCCGCGCCAGCAGGTAAGCCGCGAGCTCCAGCGACGTCGGGTAGTCAAAGACGAGGGTCGCGGGAAAGCGAAGGGCAGTCGCTGCTCCGAGTCGGTTGCGCAGCTCGACCGCGGCGAGCGAGTCGAAGCCGAGCGACTTGAAGTCCTTCTGGCCCTCAATCGACGCGTGCGACCCGTGACCGAGCACGCCCGCGACTTCGGCACGGACCAGATCGAGGACCGCCTGCTCGCGCTGAGCGGCGGGCAGCGAGGCGAGGCGTTTCTCCAGAGAGACGCTTGGGGTCGAGCGAGCCCCCGAGACCCGCACCAACCCCCGCAGCAGCGGATGCAGCGCTCCCACCTTCGCCTGCGCCCTGAGGCCCGAGGGGACGAGGCGCAGCGCCAGCGGCTGCCCGCTGGCGGCGGCAAGAGCGGCATCGAAGAGCTCCAGCCCTTCGGCGTCCGATAGCGCCGCGATACCCGAGTGCTCCATCCGCGCCATGTCGGCGGCCGAGAGGTGAGAGGTCATCTCCGACTCGCTTTGCCAAAGGCCCCAGGCGATCGAGCTGGCGGGGAGTCCCTGGGCGGCTCGCTTCTGAGCGAGCCCATCGAGGAAGGCGTTGGCGGCTGCGTAGTTGGACTGGCCGGGACCGCCGAGGGTGGCGGCGATCGAGGAGAAGCAGACGAAGGCCGAGAGCTCTTGTCCCTTTGTGAGCTCGTGCAGGTTCCAGGCGCCGTCAGCCTTTGGGGCGAAGACACGCTCGATTCGCTCCGGGCTCATCGAGTCGATCAGGCCGTCGTCGATCGCCCCGGCGGCATGGATCGCCGCTCCCAGGGGATGGGACTTGGGGATCGAGGCGAGCAGCTCTTGGACTTGCGCTTTGTCGGAGACGTCGCAGGCGGCGACCTTCGCCTTGGCGCCCAGCTCTTTCAGCTCCTCGGCTAGCTCCTTCGCTCCCTTTGCCTTCGTCCCGCTTCTACTGGCGAGGAGCAGGTGCTTGGCGCCGTGGACTTCGACCAGGTGGCGGGCCAGGCGGGAGCCGAGGACGCCGGTGGCGCCGGTTATGAGGATCGTCTTGTCGGGGTCTATCGGGCGGGGAAGGGCGAGCACGACCTTGCCGACGTTTAGGCCCTCCCTGAGATGGCGGAAAGCGGCCGGGGCCTCGCGCACGTCCCAGGTCGAGACCGGGGAATGCGAGAGCGCTCCCCGGGAGAGCAGAGTGGCGATCTCGGCGAGGATCTGCCCAAGACGCTCATACCCAGCTTCGATCGCATCGAAGGCGCGGTAGGAGACGCCGGGGTGGGCCTTCTGCACCTCCTCGGCATCGCGGACGTCGGTCTTGCCCATCTCGAGGAAGCGGCCGCCCTCCTCGAGCAGGGAAAGGGAGGCGTCGACGAACTCGCCGGCGAGGGAGTTGAGTACTACGTCTATCCCCTGGTCTTGGAAGCGCTCGACGAACTCGAGGTCGCGAGAGGAGGAGATCCGCTCCTTCGGGAGACCGAGTCCTTCGAGGGTCTCCCACTTGGCGGGGCTGGCGGTTGCGTAGACCTCCGCCCCGAGGTGATGGGCAATCCCGATCGCTGCCATCCCCACTCCTCCCGCACCGGCGTGGATCAGAACCTTCTCCCCTTTCTTCAGAGAGGCGAGGTCGACCAGGCCGTAGTGGGCGGTAGAGAAGACAGTCGGGATCGCCGCCGCCTGCTCGAAGGACCAACCCTTCGGGATCGAGACCAAGAGGGATCTATCCGTCGTTGCGCTGGGGGCGAAGGCGTCGGCGATCAGACCCATGACCCGGTCTCCCGGAGCGAGGTCCTCCACCTCCTCGCCGACCTCGATGACGACGCCGGCACCTTCGCTGCCGATCGGCGCCTCGCCCGGGTAGAGGCCGAGCGCGATCAGGACGTCGCGGAAGTTGAGCCCGGCTGCGCGCATCCGCACCCTCACCCCGGTCGGGCCCAGGGGCTCCTCTTGACATGGGAGCAAGTCGAGGCTCTCCAGGGTTCCGCGCTTGGGAGCGTCGAGGCGCCAGTGGCCGGCGGGTGGGATCAGGCGCTCGGGGGTCGATGAGAGGGGCTTTGCCCGCGGCACTACCGCTACCCCCTCGCGCAGGGCGATCTGGGGTTCCCCGGTTGCGAGTGCCAGGGCGATCGCCGCCTCGGATACCTCGGTTCCGTCGCTGTCGATCAGGACGAATGAGCCGGAATGCTCGGACTGGGCGGAGCGCATCAGCCCCCAGAGAGAGGCCTGGGCCAGATCGGGGGACTCGCCCTCTGCGGTTGCGATCGCTCCCTCGGTGACCAGGGCAAAACGGGCGTCCTTGGGGCGCTCTGCGGCGAGCCACTCCTGAACGGCGGCGAGGGCCCGCTCGGTTGCATGCCTTGCGGCTGGGGGGAGATCGGCGTCCTCGTCCTCTGGCTCGGGGCGGTAGAGGGTTACCCCGGGCGCCTCGGTCTCCCCTCGCTCGGGCAGGGCGAGCTCTTGCCACTCGATCTCGAGTAGGCCCTGCTTGGCCTGGCTCGCTCGCAGCTGCTCGGGGGAGAGCGCTCGGGTGGCGAGGGAGTCGACGCTTGCGACCGGCTCTCCCTCTCGGTCTGCGATCGAGAGGGAGATCGCCTCCTCGCCTCGGGGAGAGATCCTTACCCGCAGCTCCCTCGCGCCTGGGCGCTGCAGGGATACCCCCTGCCAGGAGAAGGGCAGCCTCGGGCTTCCTTCCTCGCCTGCGCCGAAGGCGGCGCCGTGAAGTGCCGCATCCAGGAGAGCCGGGTGGATGCCGTAGCGCTGCGCTTCCGCGGTCTGCTCCTCGGCCAGCGCCACCTCGGCATAGATCCCCTTCCCGTCCCTCCATGCCTGGGCGAGACCCTGGAAGGCGGGGCCGTATTCGAGACCCAGGTCGGCAAGGTGGCCGTAGGCGTCGGTGAGGTCGATCGGCTCTGCACCCTCGGGCGGCCATTGGTCGAGGGACTTGGGCGACTCGGGCGTCGCGGTGGAGAGAGTCCCGGTGGCGTGGCGGCTCCACTCGGTTTCTTCCTCCTGCTGCGCCGCCTCGGGGCGAGAGTGAATCGAGATCTGGCGCTCGCCCTCCTCGTCTGGGTCCGCAAGGGAGACCTGAAGTTGCAGAGCGCCTTGCTCGGGCAAGACCAACGGGGCTTCCAGGGTCAGCTCGCTCACCGTGGGGGTATCGGCCTGCCTCCCGGCTTGCAGCGCCAGCTCGAGGAAGGCGGTGCCCGGGAGCAAGACGTTGCCGGCAACGGCGTGGTCTGCGAGCCAGGGATGGCTCTGCAGGGATAGGCGGCCGGTGAAGAGCCACTGCTCGCCACCGGCGAGGGTGGTTGCCGCTCCAAGCAATGGGTGCTCCACACCCGCCAGGCCCGCGGCGCTCAGGTTCCCCGTCCCCGCGGACCCCTCCAGCCAGTAGCGCTTGCGCTGGAAGGGATAGGTAGGCAGGGGGACGCGCTTTGCCTCCGTGCCCTGGAAGAAGACGCTCCAGTCGATGGCCGCTCCGGCAACATGCGCTTCGGCGAGGGAGCGGGCAAAGCGTCCGGCTCCGCCTTCGTCTCTGCGCAGGGTGCCGAGCACCGTTGCCGTCTCCTCTGCTGGGAGCGAGCGGTCGATCGTCTCTTGCACGGCGAAGGAGAGCACCGGGTGGGGGGAGATCTCCATGAAGGCGCGCTGGCCCTGGCTAAGCAGGGAGTCGAGTACGGGCTGCAAGAGGACGGTCTCGCGCAGGTTGCGATACCAGTAGGCGGCGTCGAGCTCTGCGGTGTCGACCGGCTTGCCTTCGAGCGTGGAGTGAAAGGGGATCTCCGTGCTTTGGGGGGAGATCGGAGCGAAGGCCTCCAAGAGCTCTTCCTCTAGATCCCCGATCTGGGCCGAGTGGGCGGCGTAGTCGACGGCGATCTTCTGGGCGCGGATATCGCGCTCCTCGCAGATGGCCCCTAGGTCTCCCAGAGCCTCCGGCTCTCCGGAGAGGACCAGGGAGGCGGGTCCGTTGATCGCCGCGAGGGAGACCCGATCCGCATAGGGCCCGAGGATCGGCTCGATCTCCTCCAAGGGCAGGGACACCGAGAGCATCGCTCCCTGCCCGGCGATCTTCGCCATCGCCCGGGCACGCAGGCAGACGATGCGGGCCGCGTCCTCCAGCGAGAGGGCGCCGATGAAGCAGGCGGCTGCGATCTCTCCCTGGGAGTGGCCGATTACCGCCGAGGGCTCGACGCCGCATTCGCGCCAGAGCTCTGCCAAGGAGACCATCACCGCGAAGAGGGCCGGCTGGACGATGTCGAGGCGATCCAGCCACTTGCCTTTGCTGTCTCGAAGGATCTCTCCCAGGGACCAGTCGACATATGGAGAAAGCGCCTCTTCGCACTTCTCGATCCGGGTAGCGAAGGCAGGCGAGGTTTCCACTAGCCCCAGGGCCATCCCCGCCGCCTGGGAGCCCTGGCCGGGGAAGAGGAAGACGGGATGATGATCAGCCCGCGCCGTTCCCCTGACCGCATGGGAGGACTCGGTGCCCTGGGCGAGGCAGTCCAAGGCGGCGAGGATCTCCTCGCGGCTCTCGCCGAAGGCGACGGCGCGTTGCTCGAAGAGCGACCTAGTGGCGGTTAGGGAATAAGAAACGTCCGCGAGGTCGAGGTTTGGGCTCTCTTGCAGGTGGGCATGGAGCCTTGCAGCGGCCTCTCGCAATGCCGGCTCCGACTTTGCCGAGACGGCGAGAGGGATCTGGGCGAGGAGGGGTCTGACTGGTGCCTCTCCTCCGCCTTGCTCTTCGACGAGCGCCGCTGCCGGCGCTTCCTCCAAGATCACATGGGCGTTGGTGCCGCTGATGCCGAAGGAGGAGACCGCCGCTCTCCTCGGCTTTCCGTTGGGCTCCCAGGCCTGGGGCTCGGTCAGCAGCTCGATCTCTCCCGCCTCCCAGTCGACCTTGGAGGAGGGGGAGTCGATGTGAAGGCTCTTGGGCAAGAGCCCTTCGCGCATCGCCATCACCATCTTGATCACGCCTGCCGCTCCCGCAGCGGCTTGGGTGTGGCCGATGTTGGACTTGATCGAGCCGAGCCGCAGCGGTGTCTCCCTGTCTTGGCCGTAGGTGGCTAGGAGGGCTCCCGCCTCGATCGGGTCCCCGAGGGTGGTGCCGGTGCCGTGGGCCTCGACTACGTCGATGTCTGCCGGGGTGAGGCGAGCGTTTGCAAGGGCCTGGCGGATCACCCGCTCCTGGGAGGGGCCGTTGGGGGCGGTGAGGCCGTTGGAGGCTCCGTCTTGGTTGACGGCGGAGCCGCGCAGGACGGCGAGGATCGGGTGGCCTTCGCGCTGGGCGTCGGAGAGGCGGGTCAACGCAAGCACCCCGACGCCCTCTGCCCAGCCGACTCCATCGGCGGCGTCGGCGAAGGGCTTGCTGCGCCCGTCTGGGGAGAGGCCTCTTTGGCGGGAGAACTCGGTGAAGACCCCAGGGCTCGAGAGCACGGTCACTCCCCCGGCCAAGGCGAGGTCGCACTCGCCGCTTCGCAATGCCTGGGAGGCGAGGTGAAGGGTCACCAGAGAGGAGGAGCAGGCGGTGTCGACCGTCATCGCCGGCCCCTCGAGGCCCAGGGCGTAGGCAACGCGTCCGGTGACGACGCTGCCCGAGGTTCCAGCCGCCAAATAGCCTTCGAGCTCCCCGGGAACCGAACCCAGACGAGCCCCATAGTCCTGGTACATCACTCCGGCGAACACCCCCGTCTGGCTCCCCGCCAACGAGCTCGGATCGATGCCGGCGTCCTCCAGCGCTTCCCAGCAGGACTCCAGCAAGAGCCGCTGCTGAGGATCGATCGCCGTGGCCTCGCGCGGGCCGATGCCGAAGAACTCCGCGTCGAAGTCCGCGGCGGCTTCGAGGAAGCCGCCCTCTTTGGCGTAGCTGGTGCCGCGGTGCTCTGGATCTGGGTGATAGAGGCGCTCGGTGTCCCAGCCGCGGTCGGTGGGGAACTCCGAGATGCCGTCGGTGCCTTGCTCCAGTAGCTGCCAGAGCTCTTCGGGATCTCCGACTCCGCCGGGGTAGCGGCAGGCCATGCCGAGGATCGCGATCGGCTCCTCGCTCGCGGTTCTGCGCTTGACCGCTTGCTTGGCGGCGCCGCCTGCGGTCGCCTCGGCCAACAGGTGGGCTGCGAGCTTGGCCGCGGTCGGGTAGTCGAAGACGACGGTCGGCGGCAGGCGCAGGCCGCTGAGGGCGGAGAGGCGGTTGCGCAGCTCGACCGCGGCGAGGGAGTCGAAGCCGAGATCCTTGAAGGAACGCTGCGGGTCGATCGCGTCGGCACCGGCGTGGCCGAGCACCGTCGCCACCTCGGCCCGGACGAGCTCGAGCACCACTGCCTCGCGCTCCCCCTCGGATACCGCGGCCAGCTTCCTCGCCAGCGATCCGGCCGCCCCCCCCGAACGGGCACCCGAACCCCTCACCAACCCCCGCAGCAAGGGATGCAGCGCCCCGAGCTTCGCCTGCGCCCTGAGGCCCGCCGGGATCGTCCGCATGGCGATCGCCTGCTCCGCGCCGGCGGCGAGGGCGCTGTCGAAGAGGGCAAGGCCTTCCGCGTCGGCGAGCGCTGCGATCCCCGAGCGCTCCATCCGCGCTCGGTCGGCGTCGGAGAGGCCGGCCGTCATCTCGCTCTCGGCTTCCCAGACACCCCAGGCGATAGAGGAGACGGGCAGTCCTTCTGTCTTTCTCTTCGAGGCGAGCCCATCGAGGAAAGCGTTCGCGGCTGCGTAGTTGGACTGGCCGGGACCGCCGAGGGTGGCGGCGAGCGAGGAGAAGCAGACGAAGGCCGAGAGCTCGCTGTCTTTAGTCAGCTCGTGCAGGTTCCAGGCGCCGTCTGCCTTCGGCGCGAAGACACGCTCGATCCGCTCCGGGCTCATCGAGTCGATCAGGCCGTCGTCGATCGTGCCGGCGGCGTGGATCACCGCTCCCAGGGGGTGGGACTCGGTGATTGAATCGAGCAGCGCTTTGACCTGCGCTTTGTCGGACACGTCGCAGGCGGCGATCTTGGCCTTGGCTCCCAGCTCCTCCAGCTGCGCTTGGAGCTCCTTGGCTCCCTTTGCCTTGGAGCCGCTTCGGCTTGTCAGCAGCAGGTGTTCGGCGCCGTGGACTTCGGCCAGATGGCGGGCGAGGCGGGAGCCGAGGGCGCCGGTGGCGCCGGTTATGAGGATCGTCTTCTCGGGGTCGAAGCCGGGTGCTTGTTCTTCGGGGGGCGCAATCCGGGTTGCCCTGGGAACCGATGCCTTCCCTTCGCGCAGAGCGACCTGAGGCTCCCCGCTCGCAAGCGAGGAGGAGATCGCGGCTTCGGATGCATCGCTTCCATCGGTGTCGAGAAGGACGAAGGAGCCGGGGTGCTCTGACTGGGCGGAGCGGACCATGCCCCAGAGGGAGGCTTGGGCGAGGTCTGGGGACTCGCCCTCTCCGGTGGCGATCGCTGCCTGGGTGACGAGGACGAAGCGGGAGTCCTCGGGGCGCTCGGAAGCGAGCCACTCCTGGATCGCGGCGAGGCTTTCCTCTGCGGCTTTCCTCGCGGCGGTTGGGGGATCGGCTTTCGGGTCGGCCGGCTCGGGACGGTGGATCGTCGCCTCGGGGCCTTCTGCTTCCTCCTCCTCCGGAAGAGACAGCTCCTGCCATTCAATCCCCAAGAGGCCCTGCTGGGCCTGGCGTGCACTCTGCAGTTGCTCGGAGGAGACCGGGCGCAAAGAGAGGTCTCCGACCCGGGCGACTGGGGAGCCGGAGGAATCGGCGAGGGTCAGGGAGGCTCCCTCCTCCGAGGTGGAGATCCGGACCCGTAGCTCCGCCGCGCCCTGGCCGTGAAGGGAGACATCGCTCCAGGAGAAGGGGAGCCGGGGCGAGTCTTGGCTCTGGTCTGCCTGGGTCAGACCGATCCCATGAAGCGCCGCATCGAGCAGAGCCGGGTGAATCCCGTAGCGCTCGGCCTCCGCGGTCTGCTCCTCGGCGAGCGCCACCTCGGCATAGATCTCCTCCCCATCACTCCAGGCCTGGGTCAGCCCCTGGAAGGCCGGGCCATATTCGAGTCCCGCTTCGGCCAGTCGCTCGTAGAGATCGTCGGTGTCTAGTGGCTCGGCGCCCTCGGGTGGCCATTGGTCGAGCGGCTCCGGTGCTTCTGTGGGCTCGGAGGAGAGGGTTCCGGTCGCATGCGTCTGCCACTCGCTCTCTTCCTCCTCATCCGTGTTCTGCTCTCGCGAGTAAATCGCGATCTGCCTGTCTCCTTGCTCGTCCGGCTCTGAGGCCGTGAGCTGAATCGCTACCGAGCCTCGCTCGGAGAAGATCAGGGGAGCCTGCAGGGTCAGCTCCCCGACCCGGGAGGCGCCGAGGCGCTCCGCAGTGTTTAGGGCCAGCTCCAGGAAGGCGGTTCCGGGGAGCAGGACGTTGCCGGCGAGGGCGTGGTCCTTGAGCCAAGGGTGTGTCGAGAGCGAGATCTGGCCGGTGAGGGCGAGGCTCTCGGAATCGGGTGACTCGACCTCTGCCGCAAGCAAGGGATGCTCCACACCCGCTAGCCCAGCGGCGCTCAGGTTCCCCGTCCCCGCCGACCCCTCGAGCCAGTAGCGCTTGCGCTGGAAGGGATAGGTGGGCAGGGGGACGCGCTTTGCCCCCATGTCTTTGAAGAAGGCGCTCCAGTCGACACTCGCTCCAGATGCGTGGGCTCTTGCCAGGGCGCCGGAGAGAGACTCGGCTTCGTCGCGTCCCTCGCGCAGGGTGGGAATCGCGGTCCCGGGGCGCTCATCTGTCTCCAGGGTCTGGGCGGCCATCGCCGAGAGCACCGGTTCTGGGCCGATCTCGACGAAGGCGGTTGCGCCGAGCTTCGCCAGGGTGGAGACGGAGTCGGCGAAGCGAACCGCATCTCTTGCCTGGGAGACCCAGTAGGCGGGGTCTTGTGCCTGGGAGGGATCGAGAAGCTCGCCGCTTAGGTTGGAGACAATCGGGATCTTGGGCTCTGCGAAGGAGAGGGACGAAGCGACCTGCTCGAAGTCCTCCAGCATCGGCTCGATCAGCGGCGAGTGGAAGGCGTGGGAGACCGAGAGGCGCTTGGTCTTCTTGCCTTGGGCCTCGAAGTGGGCTTGGGCTTCTTCGATCTCTTTCTCCTCGCCGGAGAGGACTACGGAGCTGGGGCCGTTGATTGCGGCGATCGCCAGTTCCTTGCCTTTGTCCTCCAGGAAGGTGTTGGCCTCTGCCTCTGTCGCCTCGACAGCGACCATCGCCCCGCCAGCGGGAAGCTCTCCCATCAGAGCGCCTCTTGCGCAGATCAGCTTCGCCGCGTCAGGGAGGTCGAAGACGCCGGCGATGTGGGCGGCGGTTATCTCGCCGATCGAGTGGCCCGCCAACAGGTCCGGTTTGAGGCCATAGCTCTCGAGCTGGCGGTAGAGCGCCAGCTCGATCGCAAAGAGGGCCGGCTGGGTGTATTGGGTGCGGTCCAGGAGCTCTGCCTCTTCGGAGCCGTTCTCTGCGAAGAGGAGGTCCTCGAGGGGCTGGTCCAGATGGGGATCGATCTCTGCGCAGGCTTGATCTAGGGCCTCTTTGAAGACCGGGTGGGTCTCGTAGAGCTCCTTGCCCATCTCTGCCCTCTGGGCTCCCTGGCCGCTAAAGAGGTAGGCGAGCTTGCCGGGGGTGGCTTTGGCGGCGATGGCGTTGGGGCTCGTCGCTCCCTCGCCTAGGAGAGCGAGGGCGGACAAGAGCTGCTCGCGATCCTCGCCCAGGGCGACACCCCGGTGCTCGAAGAGCGAGCGGGTCGCGGTCAGGGAGTAGGCGACGTCGGCTAGCTCCAGCTCGGGGTTCTCGGCGAGATGGGTACGCAGGCGGGCTGCCGCCTCCCTCAGGGCGGGCTCTGTCTTGGCGGAGAGCGGTAGGGAGATCTGGGTGGGGAGGGGCTTGACTGGTGCCTCTCCCCCATCTGTCTTCTCTGCGCTCGGGCTCGGCGCTTCCTCCAAGATCACATGCGCGTTGGTGCCGCTGATGCCGAAGGACGAGACAGCGGCCCTGCGAGGTCTTCCGTTCGGCTCCCAGGGTTGGGGCTCCCTGAGCAGCTCGATCTCCCCCGCCTCCCAGTCGACCTTGGAGGAGGGAGAGTCGATGTGGAGGCTCTTTGGCAAGAGCCCTTCGCGCATCGCCAGCACCATCTTGATCACGCCCGCCGCTCCGGCCGCGGCCTGGGTATGGCCGATGTTTGACTTGATCGAGCCCAGCCTTAGCGGCTGCCCCCTGTCCTGGCCGTAGGTGGCTAGGAGGGCTCCGGCCTCGATCGGGTCGCCAAGGGTGGTTCCCGTGCCATGGGCCTCGACTACGTCGATGTCTTGTGGGGTCAGCCTGGCGTTTGCAAGGGCCTGGCGGATCACTCGCTCCTGCGAGGGGCCGTTGGGGGCGGTGAGGCCGTTGGAGGCTCCGTCCTGGTTGACGGCGGAGCCGCGCAAGACGGCGAGGATCGGGTGGCCTTGCCTTTCCGCCTCGGAGAGGCGGGAGACGAGGAGCATCCCGACTCCCTCTGCAGCCCCGGTCCCATCCGCGGCCTCGGCGAAGGACTTGCAGCGCCCGTCGGGGGCGAGATTCCTTTGCCGGGAGAACTCGGTGAAGAGGTTGGGAGTGGAGAGAACCGTCACTCCCCCGGCCAACGCCAGCGAGCACTCTCCCCCGCGCAGCGCCTGGGCAGCCAGGTGGAGGGCGACCAGAGACGAAGAGCAGGCCGTGTCGACCGTCATCGCCGGCCCCTCCAGCCCGAGCGCGTAGGCGACGCGGCCGGTGACAACGCTGCCCGAGGTGCCGGCGGCAAGGTAACCCTCGAACTCATCGGGGACCGAGCCCAGGCGGGTCCCGTAGTCCTGGTACATCAGGCCGGCGAAGACCCCGGTCTGCGAGCCGCCGAGAGAGGTCGGGTCGATCCCGGCGTCCTCGAGCGCTTCCCAGCAGGACTCCAGCAAGAGCCGTTGCTGAGGATCGATCGCGGTGGCCTCGCGCGGGCCGATGCCGAAGAACTCGGCGTCAAAGTCGGCGGCGGTGCCGAGGAAGCCTCCCTCTTTGGCGTAGCTGGTGCCTCGGTGCTCGTGGTCCGGGTGGAAGAGACGCTCCAAGTTCCAGCCACGGTCGTCGGGGAACTCGGAGATCCCGTCCTCGCCCTGGGAGAGCAGGGTCCAGAGCTCTTTGGGATCGCTAACCCCGCCGGGGTAGCGGCAGGCCATGCCGAGGATCGCGATCGGCTCCTCGCTCGCCGACTGGCGCTGAACCGCTCGCACGGTGGCGCCACTCGCGGTCGCCTCCGCCAGCAAATGCGCCGCGAGCTTTGCCGAGGTCGGGTAGTCGAAGATCAGGGTCGGCGGCAAGCGCAATCCGCTCACCACACCGAGCCGGTTGCGCAGCTCGACCGCGGCGAGGGAGTCGAAGCCGAGGTCCTTGAACGGCCTCTCGGGCTCGATCGCCGCTGCGCTGCCGTGACCCAGCACCGTCGCTACCTCTTCCCTGACCAGCGTTAGGCAGAGCTCCTCATGCTCCGCCTGCGGAGCACGGGCGAGCCTTGCCGCAAAGGCACCGGCGGCGGTCCCGTGGCGGGAGGTCGGGGTCCGTACCAATCCCCGCAGCAGCGGGTGCAGAACCCCCAGCTTTGCTTGAGCCCTCAGCCCAGCAGGGATCAGGCGCATCGCGATCGCCTGCTCCGAGCCGGCAGCGAGGGCGCTGTCGAAGAGGGCGAGACCTTCTTCGTCGGAGAGCGCTCCCATTCCAGAGCGCTCCATCCGTCCCCGGTCCACCCCCGAGAGGCCCCCGGTCATCTCGCTCTCTGTCTCCCAAAGCCCCCAGGCGATCGAGGTGGCCGCCAGTCCGTTGGCGCGGCGCCGCGACGCGAGTCCGTCGAGGAAGGCATTGGAGGCTGCGTAGTTGGACTGGCCGGGACCGCCGAGGGTGGCGGCGATCGAGGAGAAGCAGACGAAGGCCGAGAGCTCTTGTCCCTTTGTGAGCTCGTGCAGGTTCCAGGCGCCGTCGGCCTTCGGCGCGAAGACGCGCTCGATTCGCTCCGGCGACATCGAGTCGATCAGGCCGTCGTCGATCGTGCCGGCGGCATGGACCACCGCCCCCAGCGGGTGTGCCTTGGAAATCGAGCCGAGCAGATCTTCGACCTGCTCTTTGTCGGCGACGTCGCAGGCGGCGATCTTCGCCTTGGCGCCCAGCTCTTTCAGCTCCTCGGTCAGCTCCTTCGCTCCCTTTGCCTTGGCCCCGCTTCTGCTGGTCAGCAGCAGGTGCTTCACGCCGTGCTCGACTATGAGATGGCGGGCCAAACGGGAGCCGAGTGCGCCGGTGGCGCCGGTTATGAGGATCGTCTTGTCGGGATCGAAGTTGGGCGCCTGCTCTTCTGCGGGCGCGATCCGGGTAGCCCGCGGCGCCGATGCCGCCCCCTCGCGCAAGGCGATCTGAGGCTCCCCGCTCGCAAGCGCAGCGGCGATGGCGGCCTCCGAGGCATCCGAGCCGTCGCTGTCGATCAGGACGAAGGCGCCGGGGTGCTCCGATTGAGCGGAGCGCATCAGCCCCCAGAGAGAGGCCTGGGCCAGATCGGGGGACTCGCCCTCTGTAGTAGCGATGGCTCCCTGGGTGACGAGGACGAAGCGGGAGTCCTCGGGGCGCTCGGAAGCGAGCCACTCCTGGATCGCGGCGAGAGTCTCCTCGGCGGCTGCTCTTGCGGCCGCCGAGGGATCGGCGTCTAGGTCCGCCTCGGGGCGATGGATAGTCACCTCTGGCGCGTCTGCCTCCTGCCCCGACAGCGAGAGCTCCTGCCACTCGATCGCGAGCAGGCCCTGCTGGGCCTGGCGTGCGCCCCGTAGCTGCTCGGCGGAGAGCGCTCGGATGGCGAGCGAGTCGACCCGAGCTACCGGGGAGCCTGCTCGGTCTGCGACGAGGAGTGAGATCCCGTCCTCGCCGCTGGGGCTGAGTTTCACCCGCAGCTCCCTTGCGCCTGAGGTGTGAAGCGAGACTCCCTGCCAGGAGAAGGGAAGCTTGGGGCTCTCTCCCTCGTCTGCGGCGAGGGCTGCGCCGTGCAGAGCGGCGTCCAGGAGGGCCGGGTGAATCCCGTAGCGCTCGGCTTCCGCGGTCTGCTCCTCGGCGAGCGATACCTCGGCATAGACGTCCTCCCCGTCCCTCCATGCCTGGGTTAGGCCCTGGAAGGCGGGGCCGTACTCGAGTCCGGCTTCGGCGAGACGCTCGTAGAGGTCCTCGGCCTCGAGCGGCTCGGCGCCTTCTGGGGGCCAGTGGTCGAGGGGCTCGGGTTCCTCGGTGGGCTCGGAGGAGAGGGTTCCGGTCGCATGCGTCTGCCACTCGCTCTCTTCATCCGTGTTCTGCTCTCGCGAGTAGATCGCGATCTGCCTGTCGCCTTGCTCGTCCGGCTCGGTAACGGTGAGCTGTATCGCTACCGAGCCTCGCTCGGAGAAGATCAGGGGAGCCTGCAGGGTCAGCTCCCCTATCTGGGAGGCGCCGAGGCGCCCCGCAGCGTTTAGGGCCAGCTCCAGGAAGGCGGTTCCGGGGAGCAGGACGTTGCCGGCGAGGGCGTGGTCCCTTAGCCAAGGGTGGGTGGAGAGAGAGATCTGGCCGGTCAGGGTCAGGCTCTCGGAGTCGGGGGATTCGATCGCCGCAGCCAGGAGCGGATGCGCCGCGTCGATCTGCCCGATCGCGCTCGGATCGCCTGCGTTGGCCGACCCCTCCAGCCAGTAACGCTTGCGCTGGAAGGGATAGGTCGGCAGGGGGACGCGCTTGGCCCCCGTGTCTTTGAAGAAGGTCTGCCAGTCGACCTCAACGCCCGAGACGTGTGCTTCCGCGAGCGAGCGGGAGAAGCGTTCGCCTCCGCCTTCGTCTCGGCGCAGGGTGCCGAGGACGGTGGCTTGGCCAGGGTCATCAAGAGCGCTGTCGATCGTCTCCTGCAGGGCGAAGGCGAGCACCGGGTGAGGGGAGATCTCTACGAAAGCCCTCTGGCCTTGGGCGAGGAGGGAGTCGAGGACCGGTTGCAGCAGAACGGTCTCGCGCAGGTTGCGGTACCAGTACTCGGGACCCAGCTCTGCGGTGTCGATCCGCCTTGCCTCCAATGTGGAGTGGAAGGGGATATCGGAGCTCTGGGGAGAGATCGGGGCGAAGGCCTCCAGCAGCTCCTCTTTTAGGTCCTCGATCTGGGTCGAGTGGGCGGCGTAGTCGACGGCGATCTGCTGGGCGCGGATCTCTCGCTCCTCGCAGATCGCCCTGAGGTCCTTCAGAGCATCGGGCTCTCCGGAGAGGACCAGGGAGGCAGGTCCGTTCACGGCGGCGAGGGAGACCCGATCGGCACGGGGGCCGAGCAGAGGCTCGATCTCCGCCCGACCCACCGAGACCGACAGCATCGCTCCCTTGCCGGCGAGCTTGGCCATCGCCTTGGCACGCAGACAGACGATCCGGGATGCGTCCTCGAGAGAAAGAGCACCGGCGAAGTGGGCCGCTGCGATCTCTCCCTGGGAGTGACCGACGACGGCTGCGGGCTCCACGCCGCACTCGCGCCAGAGCCCTGCCAAGGAGATCATTACTGCGAAGAGCGCCGGCTGAACGATGTCGAGGCGATCGAGCCACTCGCCCTTGGCGTCGGCAAGGACCTCTTGCAGGGACCACTCGACGTGGGGAGATAGCGCTTCCTCACATACCTCGATCCGGGCCCTGAAGGAGGGGGAAGCCTCGACTAGCTCCTGCGCCATCCCAACCGCCTGGGAGCCCTGGCCGGGGAAGAGGAAGACGGGGCGCTGGGTCGCCGGGGCAGTTCCCGTCAATGCGGCGGGGGATCGCTTGCCTCGAGAGACGGAGTCGAGGGCGGACAGGAGCTGCTCGCGGTCCTCGCCCAGGGCGACCCCCCGGTGCTCGAAGAGCGAGCGGGTCGCGGTCAGGGAGTAGGCGACGTCGGCCGGCTCCAGCTCGGGGTTGTCGGTCAGGTGGGTGCGGAGGCGGGCTGCTGCGTCGCGCAAGGCTAGCTCGGTCTTGGCCGAGAGGGTTAGGGGGGCATGGACGGGGAGAGGCCTGGCCGGAGAGTGGTCCTCGCCCTCTCGGCCCGCCGGCGCGGGCGCTTCCTCCAAGATCACGTGCGCGTTGGTGCCGCTGATCCCGAAGGAGGAGACCGCCGCTCTCCTCGGCTTGCCGTTGGGCTGCCAGGACACCGGCTCGGTCAGCAGCTCGATCTCTCCTGCCTCCCAGTCGACCTTGGAGGAGGGGGAGTCGATGTGAAGGCTCTTGGGCAAGAGCCCTTCGCGCATCGCCATCACCATCTTGATCACGCCCGCCGCTCCGGCCGCGGCCTGGGTATGGCCGATGTTTGACTTGATCGAGCCCAGCCTTAGCGGCTGCCCCCTGTCCTGGCCGTAGGTGGCGAGCAGGGCGCCGGCCTCGATCGGGTCCCCGAGAGTCGTTCCGGTGCCATGGGCCTCCACGGCATCGATGTCCTGCGGGGTCAGCCTCGCGTTGGCGAGGGCCTGGCGGATCACCCGCTCCTGGGATGGGCCGTTGGGGGCGGTGAGGCCGTTGGAGGCGCCGTCCTGGTTGACGGCGGAGCCGCGCAGGACGGCGAGGATCGGGTGGCCTTCTCGTTCCGCATCGGAGAGGCGGGAGACCAAGAGCATCCCCACTCCCTCCGACCAACCGACTCCGTCGGCCGAATCGGAGAAGGACTTGCTGCGGCCGTCGGGGGAGAGGCCGCGCTGGCGGGAGAACTCGGTGAAGAGGTTGGGTGTGGAGAGCACGGTCACTCCACCGGCGAGGGCGAAGTCGCACTCGCCGCTTCGCAGTGCCTGGGAAGCAAGGTGAAGCGTCACCAGCGACGAAGAGCAAGCGGTGTCGACCGTCATCGCCGGGCCCTCCAATCCCAGGGTGTAGGCGACCCGGCCGGTGACGACGCTGCCCGAGGTGCCGGCGGCGAGGTAGCCCTCAAACTCATCGGGGACCGAGCCCAGGCGGGTCCCGTAGTCCTGGTACATCACGCCGGCGAAGACCCCGGTCTGCGAACCGGCCAGCGAGCTCGGATCGATGCCGGCGTCCTCGAGCGCTTCCCAGCAGGACTCCAGCAGGAGGCGCTGCTGGGGGTCGATCGCGATCGCCTCGCGCGGGCCGATGCCGAAGAACTCGGCGTCGAAGTCGGCGGCGGCAGTGAGGAAGCCCCCCTCTTTCGTATAGCTGGTGCCTGGGTGCTCCGGATCGGGGTGGTAGAGGCGCTCCGTGTCCCAGCCGCGGTCGCTGGGGAACTCGACGATGCCGTCCTCGCCCTCCGAGAGCAGCGCCCATAGATCGGCGGGGTCGCTTACGCCGCCCGGATAGCGGCAGGCCATGCCGAGTATCGCGATCGGCTCCTCGCTCGAGGCCCTGCGCTTGACCGCTTGCCTGCTTGCACCGCCTGCCGTCGCTTTCGCCAGCAGGTGTGCCGCCAGCTTGGCCGAGGTCGGGTAGTCGAAGACGACCGTTGCTGCCAGGCGCAGGCCGCTGAGGGCAGCGAGACGGTTCCTCAGCTCGACCGCGGCGAGCGAGTCGAAGCCGAGGTCCTTGAACGGTCTCTCGGGCTCAATCGCCTC
Source organism: uncultured Solirubrobacterales bacterium (assembly GCA_963807425.1). Lineage (GTDB taxonomy): Bacteria > Actinomycetota > Thermoleophilia > Solirubrobacterales > 70-9 > VRUE01. The sequence goes on from CAWEBZ010000012.1 coordinate 495,283, forward strand.
GACACCGGTGTGGCCGAGAACGGTCGCTACCTCAGAGCGGACGAGCTCGAGCGCCACACGCGGTTGCTCCTGCTCGGAAACGTTTGCGAGCTTCCTCGCCAGCGATCCCGCCCCGGCGGAGCGAGCACCGGAGACCCGCACCAGCCCCCGCAGTAGCGGGTGCAGAGTCCCCAGCTTCGCTTGAGTCCTCAGCCCCGAGGGAATCAAACGCACGGCGATCGCCTGCTCGGCGGGGGCGGCAAGGGCAGAGTCGAAGAGGGAGAGCCCTTCCGTATCGGAGAGCGCTCCCACTCCTGAGCGCTCTATGCGACCACGGTCGGTGTCGGAAAGACCCTCGGTAATCGCACTCTCGCTTTGCCAGTAGCCCCAGGCGATCGAGGTGCCAGCCAGCCCCTTTGCCCGGCGCTGCGACGCGAGCCCATCGAGGAAAGCGTTCGCGGCTGCGTAGTTGGACTGGCCGGGACCGCCGAGGGTGGCTGCGAGCGAGGAGAAGCAGACGAAGGCCGAGAGTTCGCTGTCTTTAGTCAGCTCGTGCAGGTTCCAGGCGCCGTCGACCTTAGGGGCGAAGACGCGCTCGACTTGCTCTGGGGACATCGAGTCGATCAGGCCGTCGTCGATCGTCCCGGCGGCGTGGATCACCGCTCCCAGGGGGTGGGACCTGGGGACCGAGGCGAGCAGCGCTTTGACCTGGGCCTTGTCGGATACGTCGCAGGCGGCGATCTTTGCCTTGGCTCCCAGCTCCTTCAGCTCTTTGACCAGTTCCTTGGCTCCCTTCGCTTTCGTCCCGCTTCTGGAGGCGAGTAGGAGGTGCTCGGCGCCGTGCTCGGTAACCAGATGGCGGGCCAAACGGGAGCCGAGGGCGCCGGTGGCGCCGGTCATGAGGATCGTCTTCTCGGGGTCGAAGCCGGGTGCTTGTTCTTCGGGGGGTGCAATCCGGGTTGCCCTGGGAACCGATGCCTTCCCTTCGCGCAGGGCGAGCTGGGGCTCCCCGCTCGCAAGGGCCTGGGAGATCACGGCCTCGGATGCATCGCTTCCATCGGTGTCGAGAAGGACGAAGGAGCCGGGGTGCTCTGACTGGGCGGAGCGGACCATGCCCCAGAGGGAGGCTTGGGCGAGGTCTGGGGACTCGCCCTCTCCGGTGGCGATCGCTGCCTGGGTGACGAGGACGAAGCGGGCATCCTCGGAGCGCTCTGCGGCAAGCCAGTCTTGGATCGCGGCGAGGGCTTGCTCGGCGGCCTTCTTCGCCGCGGTCGGAGGATCGGCCTTCGGGTCCGGAGCCTCGGGGCGATGGATCGCGACTTCCAGAGCCTCTGCCTCTGCTTCCTCTCCTTCGGGCAGCGCCAGCTCCTGCCATTCAATCCCCAAGAGGCCCTGCTGGGCCTGGCGTGCACTCTGCAGTTGCTCGGAGGAGAGCGGGCGCAAGGAGAGACTCCCGACCTGGGCGACGGGAGATCCGGAGGAATCGGCGAGGGTCAGGGAGGCTTTCTCCTCCGAGGTGGAGATCCGGACCCGTAGCTCCGCCGCGCCCTGGCCGTGAAGGGAGACATCGCTCCAGGAGAAGGGGAGCCGGAGCGAGTCTTGGCTCTGGTCTGCCTGGGTCAGACCGATCCCGTGAAGCGCCGCATCGAGGAGCGCCGGGTGGATCCCGAAACGCTCGGCTTCCGCGGTCTGCTCCTCGGCCAGCGCCACCTCGGCATAGATCTCCTCCCCGTCCCTCCATGCCTGGGTTAGGCCCTGGAAGGCCGGCCCGTATTCCAGTCCCGCTTCGGCCAGTCGCTCGTAGAGGTCCTCGGCCTCGAGCGGCTCGGCGCCTTCTGGGGGCCAGTGGTCGAGGGGCTCGGGTTCCTCGGTGGGCTCGGAGGAGAGGGTTCCGGTCGCATGCGTCTGCCACTCGCTCTCTTCATCCGTGTTCTGCTCTCGCGAGTAGATCGCGATCTGCCTGTCGCCTTGCTCGTCCGGCTCGGTAACGGTGAGCTGTATCGCTACCGAGCCTCGCTCGGAGAAGATCAGGGGAGCCTGCAGGGTCAGCTCCCCTATCTGGGAGGCGCCGAGGCGCCCCGCAGCGTTTAGGGCCAGCTCCAGGAAGGCGGTTCCGGGGAGCAGGACGTTGCCGGCGAGGGCGTGGTCCCTTAGCCAAGGGTGGGTGGAGAGAGAGATCTGGCCGGTCAGGGTCAGGCTCTCGGAGTCGGGAGATTCGATCGCTGCGCCGAGCAGCGGGTGCTCTGCATCCGTTAGCCCGATCGCGCTGGGATCTCCTCCGTTGGCCGACCCCTCGAGCCAGTAGCGCTTGCGCTGGAAGGGATAGGTGGGCAGGGGGACGCGCTTGGCTCCCGTGCCTTGGAAGAAGGCGCTCCAGTCGACCTTCGCTCCCGATACGTGGGCTCGTGCCAAGGCGCCGGAGAGAGACTCGGCTTCGTCCCTTCCCTCGCGCAGGGTGGGGGTCGCGGTTCCTGGGCGCTCATCTGTCTCCAGGGTCTGGGCGGCCATCGCCGAGAGCACCGGATCGGGCCCGATCTCCACGAAGGCTGTTGCGCCGAGCTTGGCCAGGGTGGAGACGGAGTCGGCGAAGCGAACCGCTTCTCTTGCCTGGGAGACCCAGTAGGCGGGGTCTTGGGCTTGAGAGGGATCGAGAAGCTCGCCGCTTAGGTTGGAGACGATCGGGATCTGGGGCTCTGCGTAGGAGAGGGAGCTTGCGAGCTTCGCGAAGTCCTCCAGCATCGGCTCGATCAGGGGCGAGTGGAAGGCGTGGGAGACCGAGAGGCGCTTGGTCTTCTTGCCTTGGGCCTCGAAGTGGGCTTGGGCTTCTTCGATCTCTTTCTCCTCGCCGGAGAGGACTACGGAGCTGGGGCTGTTGATCGCCGCTATCGCCAGCTCTTTGCCCGGGTCTTTGAGGAACTCTTCGGCCTGGGCCTCTGTGGCCTCGATCGCCACCATCGCCCCGCCCTCCGGTAGCTCTCCCATCAGCGCTCCTCTTGCGCAGATCAGCTTGGCGGCGTCAGGGAGGTCGAGGATGCCGGCGATGTGGGCGGCGGTTATCTCGCCGATCGAGTGACCGGCGAGGAGGTCTGGCTTCAAACCGAAGCTCTCGAGCTGGCGGTAGAGCGCCAGCTCGATCGCAAAGAGGGCGGGTTGGGTGTATTGGGTGTGGTCGAGGAGCTCTGCCTCTTTGGAGCCCTGCTCGGCGAAGAGGAGGTCCTCGAGGGGCTGGTCCAGATGGGAGTCGATCTGCGCGCAGGCTTGATCTAGGGCCTCTTTGAAGACCGGGTGGGTGGCGTAGAGCTCCTTGCCCATTTCGGCCCTCTGGGCTCCCTGGCCGCTGAAGAGGTAGGCGAGCTTGCCGGGGGTGGCTTTGGCGGCGATGGCGTTGGGGCTCGTCGCTCCCTCGCCTAGGAGAGCGAGGGCGGACAAGAGCTGCTCGCGATCCTCGCCCAGGGCGACACCCCGGTGCTCGAAGAGCGAGCGGGTCGCGGTCAGGGAGTAGGCGACGTCGGCCGGCTCCAGCTCGGGGTTCTCGGCGAGATGGGTACGCAGGCGGGCTGCCGCGTCGCGCAGGGCAGGCTCTGTCTTGGCGGAGAGGGGTAGGGAGATCTGGGTGGGGAGGGGCTTGACTGGTGCCTCTCCCCCCCCTTGCTCCTCTATCGGTCTAGGCGCTTCCTCCAAGATCACGTGGGCGTTGGTGCCGCTGATGCCGAAGGAGGAGACAGCGGCCCTGCGAGGTCTTCCGTTCGGCTCCCAGGGTTGGGGCTCCCTGAGCAGCTCGATCTCTCCCGCCTCCCAATCGACCCTGGAGGAGGGGAAATCGATGTGAAGGCTCTTGGGCAAGAGCCCTTCGCGCATCGCCAGCACCATCTTGATCACGCCCGCCGCTCCGGCCGCGGCCTGGGTGTGGCCGATGTTGGACTTGATCGAGCCCAGCCGCAGCGGTGTCTCCCTGTCCTGGCCGTAGGTGGCGAGCAGGGCTCCTGCCTCGATCGGGTCCCCGAGGGTGGTGCCGGTGCCGTGGGCCTCGACTACGTCGATGTCTTGTGGGGTCAGCCTCGCGTTGGCGAGGGCCTGGCGGATAACCCGCTCCTGCGAGGGGCCGTTGGGGGCGGTGAGGCCGTTGGAGGCGCCGTCTTGGTTGACGGCGGAGCCGCGCAGGACGGCGAGGATCGGGTGGCCTTCTCGTTCCGCATCGGAGAGGCGGGAGACCAAGAGCATCCCGACTCCCTCCGACCAACCGACTCCGTCGGCCGAATCGGAGAAGGACTTGCTGCGGCCGTCGGGGGAGAGGCCGCGCTGGCGGGAGAACTCGATCAGGGCGCCCGGAGTCGAGAGAACGGTGACGCCGCCCGCCAGGGCCAGGTCGCACTCGCCTCCTCTCAAGGCTCCCATCGCCTGGTGCAGCGCGACCAAAGAGGAGGAACAGGCGGTGTCGAGGGTCACCGCCGGGCCCTCTAGGCCGAGGGAGTAGGCGACTCGGCCGGAGGCGATGCTGCCCGAGGTCCCGGTGACCAGATATCCCTCGAGCTCCGCCGGGACATGCCCACCGAGTTGGGACGCGTAGTCGGAGCTCATCACGCCGGCGAAGACGCCGGTCTGACTCCCAGCCAGCGAGGTCGGATCGATGCTGGCGTCCTCGAGCGCTTCCCAGCAGGACTCGAGCAGGAGGCGTTGCTGGGGATCGATCGCCGTGGCCTCGCGCGGGCCGATGCCGAAGAACTCGGCATCGAAGTCGGCGACCTCCGCGAGGAAGCCGCCCTCCCTGGAGTAGCTGGTGCCGGGATGCTCCGGGTCGGGGTGGTAGAGGTGCTCTGTGTCCCAGCCGCGGTCGGCGGGGAACTCGACGATCCCGTCCCTGCCTTGGTTCAGCAGCTGCCAGAGCTCGCTCGGGTCGTTTGCCCCGCCGGGGTAGCGACAGGCCATACCCAGGATCGCGATCGGCTCCTCGCTCCAGGCCCTGCGCTCGACCGCCCGCTTGGCGACGCCCCCTGCGGTCGCCTCGGCCAGCAGATGGGCCGCGAGCTTGGCCGAGGTCGGGTAGTCGAAGACGACGGTCGCGGCCAGGCGCAGACCGCTGAGCGTGGAGAGCCCGTTGCGCAGCTCGACCGCGGCGAGGGAGTCGAAGCCCAGTTCCTTGAAGGAGCGCTCTGGCTCGATCGCCTCGGCACCAGCGTGGCCGAGCACCGTCGCCACCTCGCCGCAGACGAGCTCGAGCGCAACTCTCTCGCGCTCTCCCTCGTCTGCCGCGGCCAGCTTCCTCGCCAGCGATCCGGCCCCGGCCGAACGAGTGCCGGAACCCCTCACCAACCCCCGCAACAGCGGGTGAAGAGCACCGAGCTTCGCCTGGGCCCTGAGGCCCGCGGGAATTGTCCGCATCGCGATCGCCTGATCCGTGCCGGCGGCGAGCGCGGAATCGAAGAGGGCGAGTCCTTCCGCATCTGAGAGCGCCGCGATCCCCGAGCGTTCCATCCGCGCCCGGTCGGCGTCGGAGAGGTCCGCGGTCATCTCGCTCTCGGTCTCCCAAACGCCCCAGGCGACAGAGGAGGCGGGCAGTTCTTCTGCCTTTCTCTGCGAGGCGAGCCCATCGAGGAAGGCGTTGGCGGCAGCGTAATTGGACTGGCCGGGGCCGCCGAGGCTGGCGGCGATCGAGGAGAAGCAGACGAAGGCGGAGAGCTCGCTGTCTTTAGTCAGCTCGTGCAGGTTCCAGGCGCCCTCTGCCTTCGGCGCGAAGACGCGCTCGATGCGCTCTGGGGACATCGAGTCGATCAGGCCGTCGTCGATCGTGCCGGCGGCATGGATCACCGCCCCCAGGGGATGGGATTTGGGGATCGAGCCCAGCAGCTCTTTGACCTGGGCTTTGTCGGATACGTCGCAGGCGGCAACCTTGGCCTTGGCGCCCAGCTCCCCTAGCTCTGCAACCAGTTCTTCGACTCCCTCTGCCTTCGTCCCGCTCCTGCTGGTCAGCAGCAGGTGCTTGGCTCCATGGACCCCGACCAAGTGGCGAGCGACCAGGGAGCCGAGGACTCCGGTGCCGCCGGTGACAAGGACCGTCTTGTCGGGGTCGATCGGGCGGGGAAGGGCGAGCACGACCTTGCCGACGTTCTTGCCCTCCCTGAGATGGCGGAAAGCGGCCGGTGCCTCGCGCACGTCCCAGGTCGAGACTGGGGAATGCACGAGCGATCCCTGAGAGAGCAGAGCCGTCAGCTCGCCGAGCATCTCCCCGAGGCGCTCCTGCCCCGCGTCGGTCACGTCGAAAGCGCGGTAGGAGACCGAGGGATATCGCTCTTCCGTCTCTGCCAGATCGCGTACGTCGGTCTTGCCCATCTCCAGGAAGCGGCCGCCCTCCCCGAGCAGGGAAAGAGAGCCGTCTACGAACTCGCCGGCAAGGGAGTTGAGGACTACGTCGATGCCCTCTCCCTCGAAGCGCTTGACGAACTCGAGGTCTCTAGAGGAGGCGATGCGCTCTTTAGGAAGGCCGAGAGCTTCCAGCGTCTCCCACTTGGCGGGACTGGCGGTTGCGTAGACCTCAGCTCCGAGGTGGCGGGCGATACCGATCGCCGCCATCCCCACCCCTCCCGCGCCGGCGTGGATCAGGACCTTCTCGCCCTTCTTCAGCGAAGCGAGATCGACCAGGCCGTAGAAGGCGGTGGAGAAGACGGTGGGGATCGCCGCCGCCTGCTCGAAGGACCAGTCCTCCGGAATCGGGACCAGGAGCGAGCGCTCCGCGGTGGCGCTCGGCGCGAAAGCGTCGGCGATCAGGCCCATCACCCTGTCTCCCGGAGAGAGACCTTCTACTTCCTCGCCGACCTCGACGACGACGCCGGCGCCTTCGCTGCCGATCGGCGCCTCGCCCGGGTAGAGGCCGAGGGCGATCAGGACGTCGCGGAAGTTGAGGCCGGCGGCGTGCATCCGCACCCTTACCTCGGTCCGCCCGAGAGGCTCCTCCTGACTGGGGACCAATGCGAGGCTCTCCAGGGTTCCGCGCTGTAGAGCGTCGAGGCGCCATGAACCAGTCGGGGGGATCAGGCGCTCGGGGCTCGAGGAGAGGGGTAGCGCTCTGGGCACCGACGCCTTCCCCTTGCGCAGAGCGACCTGAGGCTCCCCGCTCGCAAGGGCCTGGGAGATCACGGCCTCGGATGCATCCGTCCCATCCGTGTCGATCAGGACAAAGGAGCTCGGGTGCTCGGATTGGGCCGAGCGGACCAGGCCCCAGAGGGAGGCTCCGGCGAGGTCGGGCGACTCGCCCCCGGCAGTGGTGATGGCTCCTTGGGTGACGAGGACGAAGCGGGAGTCCTCGGGGCGCTCGGAAGCGAGCCACTCCTGGATCGCGGCGAGGCTTTCCTCTGCGGCTTTCCTCGCGGCGGTTGGGGGATCGGCCTTCGGGTCGGCCGGCTCGGGACGGTGGATCGTCGCCTCGGGGCCTTCTGCTTCCTCCTCCTCCGGAAGAGACAGCTCCTGCCATTCAATCCCCAAGAGGCCCTGCTGGGACTGGCGTGCACTCTGCAGTTGCTCGGAGGAGAGCGGGCGCAAGGAGAGACTCCCGACCTGGGCGACGGGAGATCCGGAGGAATCGGCGAGGGTCAGGGAGGCTCCCTCCTCCGAGGTGGAGATCCGGACCCGCAGCTCCGCCGCGCCCTGGCCGTGAAGGGAGACATCGCTCCAGGAGAAGGGGAGCTTGGGCGAGTCTTGGCTCTGGTCTGCCTGGGTCAGACCAATCCCGTGAAGCGCCGCGTCCAAGAGAGCGGGATGAATCCCATAGCGCTCGGCTTCGGAGAGCTGCTCCTCGGCCAGCGCCACCTCGGCATAGACGTCCTTCCCGTCCTTCCAGGCCCGGGCCAGCCCCTGGAAGGCCGGCCCGTATTCCAGTCCCGCTTCGGCCAGTCGCTCGTAGAGATCGTCGGTGTCTAGTGACTCGGCGCCTTCTGGGGGCCAGTTGTCGAGCGGCTCCGGTGCTTCTGTGGATTGGGAGGAGAGGGTGCCGGTGGCGTGGGTGGACCACTCGGTTTCCTCCTCATCCGAACCTTGGGCGCGCGAGTAGATCGCGATCTGCCTGTCTCCTTGCTCGTCCGGCTCTGAGGCCGTGAGCTGAATTGCTACCGAGCCTCGCTCGGAGAAGATCAGGGGAGCCTGCAGGGTCAGCTCCCCTATCTGGGAGGCGCCGAGGCGCTCCGCAGCGTTTAGGGCCAGCTCCAGGAAGGCGGTTCCGGGGAGCAGGACGTTGCCGACGAGGGCGTGGTCCCTTAGCCAAGGGTGGGTGGAGAGAGAGATCTGGCCGGTCAGGGTCAGGCTCTCGGAGTCGGGAGATTCGATAGCTGCGCCGAGCAGCGGGTGCTCGGCGTCGATCTGGCCGATCGCCGTGGGGTCTCCCCCATTCGCCGATCCCTCCAGCCAGTAGCGCTTGCGCTGGAAGGGATAGGTCGGCAGGGGGACTCGCTTGCCTGCGGTGCCGGCGAAGAAGGCGCTCCAGTCGACACTCGCTCCCGATACGTGGGCTCGTGCCAAGGCGCCGGAGAGAGCCTCGGCTTCGTCGCGTCCCTCGCGCAGGGTGGGGATCGCGGTTCCTGGGCGCTCATCTGTCTCCAGGGTCTGAGCCGCCATCGCGCTCAGCACCGGGTCGGGCCCGATCTCCACGAAGGCTGTTGCGCCGAGCTTGGCCAGGGTGGAGACGGAGTCGGCGAAGCGAACCGCTTCTCTTGCCTGGGAGACCCAGTAGGCGGGGTCTTGGGCTTGAGAGGGATCGAGTAGCTCGCCGCTTAGGTTGGAGACGATCGGGATCTGGGGCTCTTGGTAGGAGAGGGAGCTTGCGAGCTTTGCGAAGCCCCCGAGCATCGGCTCGATCAGGGGCGAGTGGAAGGCGTGGGAGACCGAGAGGCGCTTGGTCTTCTTGCCTTGGGCCTCGAAGTGGGCTTGGGCTTCTTCGATCTCTTTCTCCGCGCCGGAGAGAACTACGGAAGCCGGGCCGTTGATCGCGGCTATCGCCAGCTCTTTGCCCGGGTCTTTGAGGAACTCTTCGGCTTGGGCCTCTGTGGCCTCGATTGCCACCATCGCCCCGCCCTGGGGAAGCTCTCCCATCAGCGCTCCTCTTGCGCAGATCAGCTTCGCCGCGTCAGGGAGGTCGAGGATGCCGGCGATATGGGCGGCGGTTATCTCGCCGATCGAGTGACCGGCGAGGAGGTCTGGCTTCAAACCGAAGCTCTCGAGCTGGCGGTAGAGCGCCAGCTCGATCGCAAAGAGGGCGGGTTGGGTGTATTGGGTGCGGTCGAGGAGATCGGCTTCTTCTGTGCCCTTCTCGGCGAAGAGGAGGTCCTTCAGGGATCGATCCAGATGGGGATCGATCTCTGCGCAGGCTTGGTCGAGCGCTTTGGCGAAGACCGGGTGGGTCTCGTAGAGCGCCTTGCCCATTTCGGCCCTCTGGGCTCCCTGGCCGCTGAAGAGGTAGGCGAGCTTGCCGGGGACAGCTTTGGCGGCGATAGCGTTGGGGGAAGAAGCTCCCTCTGCCAGCGAACCCAGAACCGCGAGCAACTCCTCGCGATCCTCGCCCAGGGCGACACCCCGGTGCTCGAAGAGCGAGCGGGTCGCGGTCAGGGAGTAGGCGACGTCGGCCGGCTCCAGCTCGGGGTTCTCGGCGAGATGGGTACGCAGGCGGGCTGCCGCCTCCCTCAGGGCGGGCTCGGTCTTTGCCGAGAGCGGTAGGGGGAGATGGGTGGGGAGGGGTTTGACTGGTGCCCCTTCCCCACTCTGCTCATCGCTGGCTGCTGGGGCTGGGGCTTCCTCCAAGACCACATGCGCGTTGGTGCCGCTGATCCCGAAGGAGGAGACGGCTGCCCGCCTGGGCTTGCCGTTGGGCTGCCAGGGCACCGGCTCGGTCAGCAGCTCGATCTCTCCTGCCTCCCAATCGACCTTGGAGGAGGGGGAGTCGATGTGGAGGCTCTTGGGCAAGAGCCCTTCGCGCATCGCCATCACCATCTTGATCACGCCCGCCGCTCCGGCCGCGGCCTGGGTGTGGCCGATGTTGGACTTGATCGAGCCCAGCCGCAGCGGTGTCTCCCTGTCCTGGCCGTAGGTGGCGAGCAGGGCTCCTGCCTCGATCGGGTCCCCGAGGGTGGTGCCGGTGCCGTGGGCCTCGACTACGTCGATGTCTTGTGGGGTCAGCCTCGCGTTGGCGAGGGCCTGGCGGATAACCCGCTCCTGCGAGGGGCCGTTGGGGGCGGTGAGGCCGTTGGAGGCGCCGTCTTGGTTGACGGCGGAGCCGCGCAGGACGGCGAGGATCGGGTGGCCTTGCCTTTCTGCCTCGGAGAGGCGGGAGACGAGGAGCATCCCGACGCCCTCCCCCCAGCCGACTCCGTCGGCCGAATCGGAGAAGGACTTGCAGCGGCCGTCTGGGGAGAGGCCTCTTTGGCGGGAGAACTCGGTGAAGAGGTTGGGGGTGGAGAGGACGGTCACTCCCCCGGCAAGGGCCAGCGAGCACTCGCCTCCGCGCAAGGCCTGAGCGGCCAGGTGAAGGGCGACCAGCGAGGAGGAGCAGGCGGTATCGAGGGTCACCGCCGGGCCCTCGAGGCCGAGTGCGTAGGCGATGCGGCCGGAGAGGATGCTGCCCGAGGTGCCGGTGGCCAGATACCCCTCGACTTCCTCGGGGACCGCACCGAACCGCGCCCCGTAGTCCCCGTACATCACCCCCGCGAAGACACCGGTCTCCGAACCGGCGAGAGAGGCCGGATCGACGCCGGCGTCCTCCAGCGCTTCCCAGCAGGACTCGAGCAGGAGGCGTTGCTGGGGATCGATCGCCGTGGCCTCGCGCGGGCCGATGCCGAAGAACTCCGCGTCGAAGTCCGCCGCGGTACGCAGGAACCCGCCTTCGCTGGCATAGCTGGTGCCGGAACGATCCGGGTCGGGATGGAAGAGCCGCTCCAGCTCCCAGCCGCGGTCGCTGGGGAACTCCCCGATCCCGTCCTTGCCACGAGCCAGCAGCTGCCAAAGCTCGCCCGGGTCGCTCGCCCCGCCGGGGTAGCGGCAGGCCATGCCGAGGATGGCGATCGGCTCCTCCGTTGCCGAGCGGCGCTTGACCGCCTGCTTGGCGATACCGCCTGCCGTCGCCTCTGCCAGCAGGTGGGCCGCGAGCTTGACCGAGGTCGGGTAGTCGAAGACGACCGTTGCCGCCAGGCGCAGCTCGCTGAGAGCGGAGAGCCGGTTGCGCAGCTCGACCGCGGCGAGGGAGTCGAAGCCGAGGTCCTTGAACTGTCTCCCGGGCTCGATCGCCTCGGCGCTGCCATGACCGAGCACCGCGGCCACCTCTTCCCTGACCAGGTCGAGGCAGAGCGCTTCGCGTTCTCGAGGGGATGCCTGGGCAAGCCTTGCGGCGAAGGCACCGGCGACCTGGCCGCGGCGCGAAGCGGAAGCCCGGACCAGCCCCCGCAGCAGCGGGTGCAGGACCCCGGCGGTGGATTGGGCCCTAAGCGCGGTTGGGATCGGGCGACAGGCCAGAACCTGCGCCCTGCCGGCGGCGAGGGTGGCATCGAAGAGGTCGAGACCTTCCTCCTCTGAGAGCGCCCCGATCCCCGAGCGCTCCATCCGCTCCAGGTCGGCCCTGGAGAGGCGGGAAGTGATCTCGCTCTCCACCCCCCAGAGGCCCCAGGCGATCGATGTCCCGCTGAGCCCGCCGGCCCTGCGCCGCGACGCGAGCCCGTCGAGAAAGGCGTTGGCGGCTGCGTAATTGGACTGAGCGGGACCGCCGAGGCTGGCGGCCAGGGCCGAGAAGACGACGAAGGCCGAAAGCTCCTCTCCCTCGGTCAGCTCGTGCAAGTTCCAGGCTCCGTCGACCTTCGGTGAGAAGACCCGCTCGATCCGCTCCGGGCTCATCGACTCGATCAGGCCGTCGTCGATCGCCCCGGCGGCGTGGACTACCACCCCCAGTGGGTGTGCCCTGGGGATCGAGGCGAGCAGCTCTTCGACCTGCGCTTTGTCGGAGACATCGCAGGCGGCGACCTCCGCCTTCGCTCCCAGCCCCCCCAGCTCTGCGACCAGCTCCTCGGCTCCCCCTGCCTTCGTCCCGCTCCTGCCGGTCAGCAGCAGGTGCTTGGCGCCGTGCTCGAGGATCAGGTGGCGGGCGATCAGGGAGCCGAGGGCTCCGGTGCCGCCGGTTATGAGGATCGTCTTGTCGGGGTCGAAGCTGGGCGCCTGTCCCTCTGTGGACTCGGCCATCCGGGTCGCCCGGGGCACCAGCGCCGCCCCCTCGCGCAGGGCGATCTGGGGCTCCTCGCTCGCAAGCGCAGCGGCGATCGCGGCTTCGGATGCATCCGTTCCGTCCGTGTCGATCAAGACGAAGGAGCCGGGATGCTCGGACTGGGCGGAGCGCAGCAGACCCCAGAGCGGGGCCGCGGCGAGGTCGGGGGACTCGCCCTCTGCGGTTGCGATCGCTCCCTCGGTGATCAGGGCGAGGCGGGCACCGTCGGGGCGCTCCGAGCCGAGCCACTCCTGGACCGTGGCAAGAATCTGCTCGGTGGCTGCCCTTGCCGCCGTGGGGGGATCTGCCTTGGGATCCGGCGCCTCGGGGCGATGGATCGCGACCTCGGCGATCTCTGTCCGCCCCAAAAGGGAGAGCTCGCTCCACTCGATCGCGAGCAGGCCCTGCCGGGAACGGCCTGCGCCTCGCAGCTGCTCGGCAGAGAGCGGGCGGGCGGCGAGGGAATCGACCCGGGCCACCGGCTCCCCGTCCTGGTCTGCGATCTCGAGGGAGTGCCCATCCCCCTGGGGGCCGAGCTTGACCCGCAACCCCGATGGTCCAGAGGCGTACAGAGAGACCCCTTGCCAGGAGAAAGGAAGCCTGGGACTCTCGCCCTCGCCCGAGCCGAGGGCGGCGGCGTGAAGTGCTGCGTCGAGCAGAGCGGGGTGGATCCCAAAGCGCTCCGCTTCGAAGAGCTGCTCCTCGGCCAGCACCACCTCCGCATAGACCTCCTCGCCGTCTCGCCAGGCGGCTCCGAGCCTCTGAAAGGCGGGGCCATAGTCCAGTCCGGCATCCGCAAGCTGCTCGTAGGCATCGCCAAGCTCGAGCGGTTCCGCGCCCTCGGGGGGCCAGCGATCGAGTGGCACCGGCGCCCCGGCAGCCCGCGCCGAGAGTGACCCCACCGCGTGACAGCTCCAGCCAGCCTCCTCTTCTTCCGCGTCCAGGCCCTGGGGGCGGGAATAGATCGCAATAGCTCGCTCGCCTCGCTCGTCGGGCTCGGCGACCGTGAGCTGCAGGGCGATCGCGCCCGACCCGGGCAGGACCAGAGGGGCCTGCAAGGTCAGCTCCCCGACCTGCCGGGCGCCGAGACGATCGGCAGCCTCCAGTGCCAGCTCCAGGAAAGCGGTGCCGGGGAAGGGCACGCTGCCGAGGACCGAGTGGTCTGCCAGCCAGGGATGGGTCGAAAGGGAGATCGAGCCGGTCAGCAGGAGCCCTCCCCCCTCCGCCAGCTCCACCACCGCGCCCAGCAACGGGTGCTCGATCGCGGCAAGCCCGATCGTCCCGGGATCGCCGCCGCCGGCTGATCCCTCCGGCCAGTAGCGCTTGCGCTGGAAGGGATAGGTGGGCAGGGGGACTCGCGTTACCCCCGTGCCGTCGAAGAAGGTCCGCCAATCGACCCCTGCTCCGGCGACGTGGGCGCTTGCGAGGGCGCCGATAAGCGCCTCCGGCTCCGTCTTGCCCTCGCGCAGGGTGGGGATGGTCACCGCGAGGTGCTTCGCCTGCTCGAGGGTTGCGCTTGCCATCGCGCTCAGCGCGGGCTCGGGCCCGAGCTCGAGGAATGCGGTCGCTCCCAGATCCGCCAGGGTCCTGACCGAGTCCGCGAAGCGCACCGCCTCCCTTGCTTGGGAGACCCAGTAGGCAGGGTCGGTCGCGCGGGAGGGCTCCAGAAGCTCGCCGCTGAGGTTGGAGACGATCGGGATCTGGGGCTCGGCGTAGGAGAGGGACCCTGCGACCTCTGCGAAGTCCTCCAGCATCGGCTCCATCAAGGGGGAGTGAAAGGCGTGAGAGACAGTGAGGCGCTTGGTCTTCTTGCCCTGCTCCTGCCAGTGGGCCCGGGCCTCTTCGATCGCCTCCGTCTTGCCGGAGAGGACCACCGAGGCTGGGCTGTTGATCGCGGCGATCGCCAGCCCTCTTCCCTCGGCCTCGAGCAAGGCCACCGCCTCGGCCTCGCTCGCCTCGACCGCCAGCATCGCCCCTCCGCCGGGAAGCTCTCCCATCAACCTGCCCCTTGCACAGACCAGCTTGCAGGCATCTCGGAGGTCGAGGACGCCGGCGACGTGGGCCGCCGCGATCTCCCCCACCGAGTGTCCCGCGAGCAGGTCGGGCGCCAGGCCCCAGCTCTCCAAGAGGCGGCACAGAGCGACCTCGACGGCGAAGAGGGCGGGCTGGGTGTACTGGGTCTGGTCCAGGAGACCGGCTTGCCCTGCGAAGAGCAGCTCCCGGAGGGGACGATCCAGGTGAGGGTCGACCTCATCGCAAATCCGATCCAGCGCCTGCCTGAAGGCCGGCTGGGTCTCATCGAGCTCCTTGCCCATTCCGGTTCTCTGAGCCCCCTGGCCAGTGAAGAGATAGGCGAGCTTGCCCGGCGTCGCCCTGGCCCGGATCGCGGCCGGAGACCCCTCGCCCTGGGCAAGGGCCTCGAGCGCCGCGAGGGCCTCCTCGCGGTCGCCCCCGAGGGCGACGCCACGGTGCTCGAAGAGGGAGCGGCCGTTGGCGAGGGAGTAGGCGACGTCGCCCAGCTCCAGCTCCGGGTTCTCGGCGAGGTGGGTGCGAAGGCGAGCTGCCGTCGCGCGAAGGGCAGGCTCGGTCTTCGCCGAGACGGGTAGAGGGATCTTGGTGGGGAGAGGTCCGACTGGTGCCTCTCCCCTGCTTTGCTCTTCGGCGAGCGCCGGGGCGGGCGCTTCCTCCAGGACCACGTGGGCGTTGGTGCCGCTGATCCCGAAGGAGGAGACCGCCGCTCTCCTCGGCTTGCCGTTGGGCTGCCAGGGCTGGGGCTCGGCAAGCAGCTCGATCTTGCCGGCGGACCAATCGACCTTGGAGGAGGGAGAGTCGATGTGAAGGCTCTTGGGCAAGAGCCCTTCGCGCATCGCCATCACCATCTTGATCACGCCCGCCGCTCCGGCCGCGGCCTGGGTATGGCCGATGTTTGACTTGATCGAGCCGAGCCTTAGCGGTGTCTCCCTCTCCTGGCCGTAGGTGGCGAGCAGGGCTCCTGCCTCGATCGGGTCCCCGAGGGTGGTGCCGGTCCCGTGGGCCTCTACCGCGTCTATCTCGTGGGGCGCCAGAGCAGCGTTGGCCAGAGCCTGGCCGATCACCCGTTCCTGGGAGGGGCCGTTGGGAGCGGTAATGCCGTTCGAGGCGCCATCCTGGTTCACGGCCGAGCCCCTGACCACGGCGAGGATCGGGTGCCCTTCTCTCTCCGCGTCGGCGAGACGCTCGAGCAGCAACACCCCGACCCCCTCCGACCAGCCGGTGCCGTCGGCGGCATCGGCAAAGGACTTGCAGCGCCCATCGGGAGCGAGGCCTCTTTGACGAGAGAACTCGGTGAAGATGCTCGGGGTGGAGAGGAAGGTCACCCCTCCCGCCAGCGCCAGCGAGCACTCGCCATGGCGCAGCGCCTGAGCGGCGAGATGCAGCGTCACCAGCGAGGAGGAGCAGGCGGTATCCAGGGTGATCGCCGGACCCTCCAGGCCGAGGGTGTAGGCGATGCGGCCGGAGACGATGCTGGTCGCCGTGCCAATCCCGATATGGCCCTCGAGCTCGCCGCCGGGCCGGTGCCGGCTGCCGTAGTCGGCCGAGTTGACCCCGGCGAAGACCCCGGTCCGGCTGCCATGCAGCGAGGCCGGATCGATGCCGCCGTCTTCGAGGGCCTCCCAGGCGGCTTCGAGCAGGAGCCGCTGCTGCGGGTCCATCGCCAGCGCCTCCCGCGGGCTGATCCCGAAGAACTCGGCGTCGAACTCCGCCGCGTCGCTCAGGAACCCGCCGACGCTGACGTAGCTGGTGCCGCGGTGGTCCGGGTCGGGATGGAAGAGGTTCTCCAGCTCCCAGCCGCGATCGGAAGGGAACTCCGAGGTCCCGTCTCCCCCCGCGGCCAGCAGCGCCCACAGGTCATCTGGCGACCTTACCCCCGCGGGAAAGCGACAGCTCATCCCGACGATGGCAACCGGTTCGCGCTCACGCTCCTCCAACTCGAGCACCCGTTGCTGCGCACCGCGGAGTTCCCCCGTGACCTTTCTCAGGTACTTACCGAGCGTCTCCCTGTCAGCCATCTCTAATTACAGAGCCAAAGACGAACATGCCGCTACAGAGCTCCCCCTCCCTATCAATCTGATTACTGAGAAATGCCTTTGAGCATGTATGACGGCCGCGTCGCCCTTTGCTCCCTGTTGCCCATTCGATGCGTGTCACCTCATACCAAAGGGCCAGCAACCACCGCAACATTTGGATGTACATCCAACCCTCCCTAGGATCGTGCGATGAGTGAGGATCAGGGCTCGATTACGCCGGGAATCGACATACCGTTCGAGGATCGCCCCGCGGTCGATGCCAGAACGGCGATGACCGGGCTGACGCAGCGTCATTTCGTACTGCAGACAGAGCGCCCCGACCATCTCGGGGAGATCGACCTGGTCGCGATGGACGCCTCGTTGCGGAATCTGCTCTTCACCGACGGGACGGTCACCCGTACGCTCGAAGTGCAGGCGCTCTCCCGCGTCTTCGTCGAAGTCGTCTCCCAGTCCAGGCTCCCGGTCTCGGGGCGGGTTGCGAACCACCTGTACGTGCCCGACGGCATGGATTCCGTCCGGCGACGCGTGATCATCGGTACCGAGGCCTCCACGATGCCGGTGATATGGGCCGAATCCCACATCGTTCCGAGCCGCCTGCCCCCAGGCTTCCTCAGGGTGCTGGATGACAGCCCGGATGGGATAGGCGAGTCCCTGCAGCAGGTGAAGCTGGAGAGCTGGCGAGAATTGCTTTGGTTCGGTCTCGACTCTCCACCGGGCTGGAGCGGCTTACTCCCAGAGGCCGAACCGACCGTTCTCAAACGCCTCTACCGGGTTATCACCCAGGACCGGCCTGCGCTTCTCATCTCCGAGAGCTTCGCGATTCAGCAGCTATCGGGTATGTACCATTTGAACTGGCAGCGTTAGGTCAAACCGCTCCGAACTCCTCATCGATCAGCTTGATCATCTCGTCGTCGGAGACGGACTCCAGGTCGCGATGAAACTGCACACTCTCTTCGTTGCCATCACTAGTAAGTGACACTGTTGCCAGGAGAGACCTCAACCGTGTAACCGCCTTCATTCTCTCATCTTCGCCGGCCGTTGTAAGCAGAGCCTCGACTCGGTCGATCTCCGCGTTGACGCCCGAGGTACCAATTCCGTTTTCGGTGGCTCGCCCCACCAAATACCCCGCCAGCGCCAGCGGTGAGGGATGGTCGAAGACCAGGGTCGAGGGCAGGCGCAGACCGGTGATCTGGTCGAGGCGGTTGCGCAGTTCGACCGCACCGAGCGAATCGAAGCCGGAGTCCTTGAAGGCCCGCTCGGGCGCAAGCGCCGCGGCAGAGGAGTGCCCGAGCACCGCCGCGGCCTCGGCGCGGACCAGCTCCAAGACCACCGCATCGCGCTCTGCGCCGTCCAGCCCAGCCAGGCGCTGGGCCAAAGAGCCAGAGCTCGCCCTGCGGGCGGGACGGGCGCGGACCAGCCCCGCCATGATCGGCGCCAGGGTCCCCGCTCTGGCCGCGGCGCGCAGGGCAGCTGGGTCGAGGCGCAGGGGCAGGGCCGACTCGCCAGTGGCCCGGGCACGGTCAAAGAGCTCGATGCCCTCTGCCGCTGAGAGCTCGGCGACGCCCGAGCGCGCGATCCTTGCCCGGTCGACCTCGCTGAGGTTGGCGGTCATGCCCTCCTCGGGAGCCCAGGCCCCCCAGGCGAGTGAGATCGCCGGCAGGCCTTCGCTGCGACGCCTGGCGGCAAGGGCGTCGAGGAAGGCGTTGGCGGCGGCGTAGTTGGCCTGGCCGGGATTGCCCAGCGTTCCCGCCGCGGAGGAGAAGAAGACCAGCTCTCTGAGCTCCAGCTCAGCGCTCAGCTCGTGCAGGTTCCAGGCGGCGTTTGCCTTTGGCCGAAAGACGCTCGCAAGGCGCTCTGGGCTGAGTGAGTCGATCACGCCGTCATCGAGCACGCCGGCGGCGTGGATCACGCTGCGCAGCGGCTGTGCTGTGGGGATCGAGGCGAGCAGGGCCTCGAGCTCCTCGCGCTCTGCGATGTCGCAGGCGGCGATCCTCACCTCGGCTCCAAGCTCACCCAGCTCTCGCTTCAGCTCCAGCGCCCCCGGTGCCTCCTCGCCGCTGCGGCTTGCGAGCACGAGGTGGCGGGCGCCGTGCCGGGCCAGGTGGCGGGCGATCAACGCCCCGATGGCGCCGGTGCCGCCGCTGATCAGCACCGTCGCCTCGGGGTCGGGCTGGGGAGGGTGGGATTGATCTGCCCCGGTGGGGACCCGCGCCAGGCGTGGCACCAGCAGCTTGCCCTCGCGCAGCGCCAGCTGGGGCTCTGACTCGCTTTGCAGCGCCCCGGCCAGCGCCTGCTCGGAGGCACCCGAGCCGTCTGTGTCGATCAGCAGGAAGGCGCCGGGGTGCTCTGACTGGGCCGAGCGCACCAGGCCCCAGATCGAGGCGGCGGCGAGGTCTGGGGACTCTGCGTCTGTGGTGGCCAGCGCCCCCTGGGTGAGGATCGCCAGGCGGGCGGGCTCTGGGTCCTCGCGGGCGAGCCAGTCCTGGATTTGCTCCAGTGCCTGCGCGGCTGCCTCGCGGGCGGCCTCGGCTGGGTCAGGGGCCTCGCCTTGTGGTGCCCAGCGCCAGAGCTCGACCTCGGTTGCGGGGGGCGGCTCCTCTTGGGGTGGGGGTGTCTCTTGCCAGGTGAGGTGGAGGAGGGAGTGGGGAGTGCTCTGCCTGGGCGCTGCGCAGCTGGTCGGGCTCGAGCGGGCGGCTCGTGAGCCTCTCGACTGAGGCCACCAGGAGGCCGGCGGAGTCGGTTGCGGTGAGAGAGCAGCCGCCCTCACGCGGGGCGAGATGAACCCGCAAGGCAGAGGGGGCGGCTCATGCAGAGCGACGCCGTTCCAGGCGAAGGGCAGGCGGGGCTGGGCTGCATCGGTGGCGAGGAACTAGTGTGGGCGGCGGCGTGGAGCAACCCTGGATGGATCGCGAAATCGCTTCCTCCTTGCCCCCACCCCCCTCGACCTCCACCTCGGCGAAGACCTCCTCCCCCCGCCGCCAGGCAGCCCGCACCCCGGCGAAGGCGGGGCCGTAGGCAAAGCCGTGCTCGGCGAGGCGGTCATAGAGGAACTCGACCTCGAGCGGCTCTGCGCCCTTTGGCGGCCAGGGGCCAGAGTCCTCGGCGGGGACAGCGGCTGGCTGGGGCACGAGGGTGCCCGAGGCGTTGCGGGTCCACTGCGCTTCGGAGTCTCGATCTGGGCGGGAGTGGATCGAGAAGGCGCGCCGGCCCTGCTCATCGGGTGCCTCGACGCCGAGCTGGATCTGCACCGCGCCCTGCTCAGGGAGGGGCAGCGGTGCCTCCGCGATGAGCTCCTCGATCGCCTCCGCACCGAGCTCCGCTCCGGCATGCAGGGCAAGCTCCAGGTAGACGGTCCCGGGCACGATCGCGGTATCGAAGACGGCGTGATCGGCCAGCCAGGGGTGGGACTTCAGCGAGAGGCGACCGGTGAAGAGCTGGTGCTCAGACTGACCGGCGAGCTGCAGGGCGGCGCCGAGCAGGGGATGGTCGGTTGCCCCAAGGCCCGCGGCGGAGACGTCTCCCGCGCCGGGCTCTGAGTCGATCCAGTAGCGGCGGCGCTGGAAGGCATAGGTGGGCAGCTCGACCCGCTTGGCGCCGCTGCCCGCAAAGAGCGCTGCCCAGTCGACCTCGACCCCGTTTGCGTGGGCGCTGGCCAGCGCGCCGAGCAGGGCCTCGGGCTCGGGGCGGTCCTTGCGCATCAAGGGAATCGCCAGCGTCTGGCGTTGCTCCTCGGCGAGGCAGTCGCCGACCATCGCGCTCAGCACCCCGTCGGGGCCGAGCTCGAGGAAGTGGGTGGCGCCCTCGGCGGCGAGGAAGCGCACGCCGTCGAGGAAGCGGACCGGCTCGCGCACCTGGCGAGCCCAGTAGGCGGGCGAGGTCGCCTGCTCCTTCGTCAGCAGCTCACCGGTGATGTTGGAGACGATCGGGATCTCGGGCTCAGAGAAGTCAAGGCCCTCGGCCAGCTCGAGGAACTCCTCGAGCATCGGCTCCATGCGGTGGGAGTGGAAGGCGTGGGATACGCGCAGGCGGGCGGTCCTTCTCTCTTTGGCCTTCCAGCGCCCGAGCAGCTCCAGCGCCGCCTGCTCATCGCCTGAGACCACGGTCGAGCCGGAGTCGTTGATCGCGGCGATCGAGAGGCCCTCCAGGTCGGCGAGGCTCTCGCGCACCTCCTCCTCTGAGGCGCCGATCGCCACCATCGCCCCGCCCTCGGGCAGATCGCCCATCAGGCGGCCGCGGGCGGCGACCAGCTTGCAGGCGCCGGGGAGGTCGAGGACGCCGGCGACGTGGGCGGCGGAGAGCTCGCCGATCGAGTGCCCGGCGAGGAAGTCGGGTCTGAGACCCCAGCTCTCCAGCAGTCGGTAGAGCGCCACCTCGATCGCAAAGAGGGCGGGCTGGGTGAAGCGGGTGCGATCGAGCAGCTCCGCCTCGGCCGAGCCGGGCTCGGCGAAGAGGAGCCCGGCCAGGGGCCGCTCGAGGTGGGGATCGAGCTCGGCGCAGACCGCATCGAGAGCTGCGGCGAAGGCGGGGAAGGCAGCGTGGAGCTCCTTGCCCATGCCCGCTCGCTGGGCGCCCTGGCCGGTGAAGAGGAAGGCGAGCTTGCCGGCCGCGGCGATCGAGTAGTGGAGCTCCTCGCCCTCGCTGCCCCAGAGCACTCCCCTGTGCTCGAGCTGGGCCCTGGTGGTGGCGAGGGAGAAGGCGACGTCGAGCGGGTCGAGGCCGGGGTGCTCTGCGAGGTGGGAGCCAAGGCGCTGGGCCTGAGCGCGCAGGGCCAGCTCGCTTTTGGCCGAGAGCAGGAAGGGGAGCGGCCCGAGCTGCGGGGCATCCTCATCTGTCTCTGGCTCCTCAGCCCGGTCCTCTGGCGCTGCCTCCTCCAAGATCAGGTGGGCGTTGGTGCCGCTGATGCCAAAGGAGGAGACGCCGGCGCGGCGAGGGTGCTCACCCGCCGGCCAGGGCTCGGGCTGATCCAGCAGCTCGACCTTGCCCGCGGACCAGTCCACGTGCGGGGAGGGCTGATCCAGGTGCAGCGTCTTGGGCAGGACGCCCTCTTGCATCGCCCCCACCATCTTGATCACGCCGGCGATGCCAGCGGCGGCGAGGGTGTGGCCGAGGTTGGACTTGACCGAGCCCAGCCGCAGCGGCTGCTCGCGCCCCTGGCCGTAGGTGGCGATCAGCGCCCCGGCCTCGATCGGGTCGCCGAGGCTGGTCCCGGTGCCGTGGGCCTCGACCGCGTCGACGTCTGCGGGGTCGAGCCCGGCGTTGGCCAGGGCCTGGCGGATCACCCGTTCCTGGGAGGGGCCGTTGGGGGCGGTGAGCCCGTTGGAGGCGCCGTCTTGGTTGATCGCCGAGCCGCTGATCTTCGCCAGCACCCGGTGGCCGTTGCGGCGGGCATCGGAGAGGCGCTCCAAGAGCACCAGGCCGACGCCCTCTGACCAGACGGTGCCATCGGCAGCAGCGGCAAAGGACTTGCAGCGCCCGTCGCGGGCGAGGCCGCGCTGGCGGGAGAACTCGATGAACTGGTGTGGGGTCGCCATCACGGCCACCCCGCCTGCCAGTGCCAGCGAGCACTCGCCCAGGCGCAGGGCCTGGGAGGCGAGGTGCATCGAGACCAGCGAGGAGGAGCAGGCGGTGTTGACCGTCACCGCCGGGCCCTCTAGGCCGAGGGCATAGGCGACGCGACCAGAGACGACGCTCTCGGCAAGGCCGGTGGTCAGGTATCCCTCGGCGCTCTCGGGCAGCGAGCCGGCATCTGCCCCGTAGTCCTGGGCCATCACCCCGGCAAAGACCCCCGCCGCGGTCCCGCGGCAGGAGTGTGGATCGATGCCGGCGTCCTCGAAGGCCTCCCAGGCGGCTTCGAGCAGGAGCCGCTGCTGGGGGTCCATCGCCAGCGCCTCGCGCGGGCCGATGCCGAAGAACTCGGCGTCGAACTCGCCGGCGTCGGCAAGGAAGCCGCCCTCGCGCACGTAGCTGGTGCCGAGCTGGTCGGGGTCTGGGTCATAAAGGCGCTCTGTGTCCCAGCCGCGGTCGGTGGGGAAGGCAGAGATCGCGTCGGTGCCGGTGGCGAGCAGTCGCCAGAGATCCTGGGGGAGGCGACGCCGCCGGGGTAGCGGCAGGCGATGCCGACGATGGCGATGGGTTCGTCGCGGAACGCCATCCGCGCGGCGGATCGAGCGCCCAGCTGGGAGCCCGCGGCAAGCGTCCGGATGAACCCGGCCAGCGCAACCGGCGAGGGGTAGTCGAAGACCGCTGTCGCCGGCAGGATCAGGCCAGTCGCACGGGCGAGGCTCTCGCAGAGCGAGACCGCGGCGAGCGAGTCGAAGCCGAGCTCTTTGAAGCTCAGCTCGGGCGCGATCGCATCGGCAGAGGGGTGGCCGAGCACGACGGAGGCGGCTTCGCGGCGAACCAGCTCCAGCGTCGAGCCATCGTCGGCGGGCTCGCTTCGCGAACGCTGATCGAGCCCGAGGATCAGATCGCCGCGGCGCACCTTGCCGGTCAGCGTCCGCGGGATCTCCGCCACCCGCACGAAGCGCCGCGGCAGCTTGTGCGGGGAAAGTCTGCCGGCAAGCGCCGCGCGGATCTCGCCGTCGCCGATCTCAGAGCCAGCGGCAACGCAGAGGAAGGCGACCACCTGGACTCCCTCCGCCGCCTCGATGCTGGCCACGGCACAGTCCTCGACTCCCTCACAGGAACCCAGCGCCGCCTCGACCTCGGCCGGATCGACCTTCTTGCCGGCGACGTTGATCCGGCTGTCGGCCCGGCCGGTGATGTGGAGGTTGCCGGCCTCGTCGATCTCGCCGAGGTCGCCGGTCTCGTACCAGCCGTCGCGATCGACGGGCTGGCCGACGATCCGGTACGGGCATCCCGGCGCCCTGCGCCTCACCGCCACTTGCCCGTCTTCGCCGATCCGCAGCTCGACGTCGTCCAGCGGCGGGCCCACGCCTTCCCCGGCCCCACCCGCGGCGAGGGTGATCTGGCCGCCCTCGGTCAGGCCGTAGTGGGACTGCAGGCCGATGCCGGTCAGCTCCCGCCAGGTCTCGATCAGCTCCGGCGAGACGGGCTCGCCGGCCGCGATGCAGCGCCGCAACTGCCAGGAGCGAACGATCTCCGGATCGCCGCGCAATGTCTTCAGGTAGTGACGGAAGAGAAACGGAACCGAGAGCAGGACCGTCGGGCGCTGCTCTCTGGCGAGGTCCGCGAAGGCAGCCCCCTCCAGCATCCCGCCGCTGAGCAGGACGGTGGCGCCGCTGAGCAAGCCACCGAGGACGCCGGCACCGAGGCAGTAGAGATGCGCGAGCGGAGTCGTGCACCAGAGCACATCGTCGGCCTCATAGCCGGCGGCAGCCGCGAACGAGCGGGCGTTGAGCAGGACGCTCTCCCAGTCGAGCTCGACGACCTTGGGCAGCCCGCTGCTGCCGGAGGTGCAGAGGCCCAGCGCGTGTCTCGGCCCCTCCTTCTCCTCCGGCTCGGCACCTTCGACGAAGAGCGACTCGGCGCGCTCCAGCTCCCAGTCGGTCGCCTTGGCATCCATCAGGAGCAAGCTGGTGCCGCGACAGCTCTCCCGCAGGATCAGCTCGACGTCGGCGATCGAGTTGCCGACCCGGAGCGCCCGGCGTTTGGCACCGGGGTCCCGGGTCGACTCCTCGAGCTGACGAGCCAGCTCGGCATACGTGCGCCGCTCGGCGCCGTCGCTCAGCGCGACGCGGTCTGGATTGCGCTGCGCCGTCTCCCCGATGGCGGCGCCGAGTGTGAATGGCGATTTGTTGCTGATGCTGGCATCTCCCTGGCTACCGGCACTTCCGTTCAATCTTTGCTCAAGGGAGCGCCACCTACCAAGTTCGGGGTCAGCCAGCGGGCTGTGCGATCGCGGTCAGGATCAGCCCCTCGCGAACCAGCCACCTGCCGCTGAAGCCGGTCAACTCACGGCCACCGAGTACCGGCCCCGGGACCAGCAGCCGCGCCGAGAAGGAGCCGAAGCCGCGATCGACCGCGACGATCGCGTCTTCGAAGCCGAGCCAGCGTCCGGCGAGCGGGAACCAGGCCTTGTAGACGGACTCCTTGGCGCTGAAGAGCAGGCGGTCCCAGCGCACCGCGGGAGCCTCGCGAGCGAGCCTGGCAATCCAGCTCGCGCTCCTCGGGCAGGGCGATGTCGCCGAGCACGCCCGTCGGGCAGCGGCTGCGTTGACCTCGGCGTCGACCCCGACCGTGAGCCAGGTCCGCCGCGCCGGGCGACCGCGCAGGCCCGGTAGCCGTCGCAGTGGGTGATGCTGCCGACGATCCCCGCCGGCCAGCAGCGGCTCGCCGCGCGCGCCGGCGGGAATCGCCTGCGCGGCGCAGGCCGAGCTGCGCGAGCGCCTCGCGCGCGCAGGCGCGAGCGGTGACGAACTCGCGCCGCCGCTTCTCGACCGCGCGGCCGACGGCCGTCCTCCTCCTGCGGGAAGAGCGTCGCGTCGAGGATATCCTCCCGGGTCGCCGCGACGGCGACGCTCGCCGGCAGGATCTGCTCAAGCACGCGCTGTCTCCGGCAGGATCGCGGCGCAGGCTCGAACGGAGAGCGGCGGCCAGCGCGGCGCTCGCGCGGATAGCCCAGCGAGACCTCCTCGAAGCGCACCCCGTCGTGCCAGGTGGTGCGCGGGATGTGAAGGTGGCCGTAGACGACCGCGGCGGCGCCGGAAGCGGCGGTGCCAGTCGGCGGTGCGCACCGTCCCGCACCACTGCGCGAACTCCGGATGGCGCAGCACCTGGGTCGGCTCGACCAGTCAGCGGGAAGTGGTTGACCAGGACCGTCGGGAGCATCGGCTCGACTTCGCCGCCAGCCGCCGTTCGGTCTCCGCCACCCGCGCCTCGCACCAGGCCTCGCGGCTCGGGTAGGGATCGGGGTGGAGCAGGAACTCGTCGACGCAGACCACGCCGGCCTCGTGGGCCCGCTCGCAGCGCCTCCTCCCGGGTCGAGCCGACGTTGCGGCCGAAGCTGTAGTCGTAGAGGAGGAACAGCGGCGCGATCCGCAGCCGGGCCGCCAGGCGCCGTCCCAGATCGGGTACGGGTCCTCCGGCGTGATCACGCCGAGCCGCCGGCAGAGCTCGACCAGGTGGCGGTAGCGCTCGCTCGCCGCGCAGCTGCGCGCGGGTCGTCGCGGTGGGTCAGCAGCTCGTGGTTGCCCGGCACCCAGATCACCGTCGCGAAGCGCTCGCGCAGCGAGCCCAGCGCCCACTCGACGTCGGCTGGGGCGGTCGGCGACGTCGCCGCAGACGATCAGCCAGTCGGCCTCGGACTCCGGCTCAGATCGCTCGACGATCTCGCGGTTCTCCGGGTGGTCGACGTGCAGGTCGCTGATCGCGAGCAGCGTTCCGGCCGCTCACCGGCGCATGCACCGGATCGCTCGCGGCCGCCCCGCTCAGAGCAGCCAAGCGCCGAGGCGAGGCGGGCGCGGGTCTGGCGCGGCTCGATCACCTCGTCGACGAAGCCCCCAGCGGCGGCCGACCTCGGCACCGAGGTGCTCGCGCGCGTAGGCGGCGGCCAGCGCCTGCCGCTCGGCATCCGGGTCTGCGGCGGCGGCGCAGCTCGCGGCGGTGGATGATCCCCGTCGCCGACTGCGCGCCCATCACCCCGATCTCCGCCGTCGGCCAGGCGAAGACCAGGTCGGCCCCCAGGTCCTTCGAGTTCATCGTGATGAAGGCCCCGCCGTAGGCCTTGCGCAGGACGACCGTCAGCCGCGGCACCGTCGCCGCGGCGAAAGCGCGCACCAGGGTGGCGCCGAAGCGGATCACGCCCGCCTGCTCCTGGCTGCAGCCCAGGCATGAAGCCGGGCGTGTCGACGAGCACGACGCAGCGGCAGGCCGAAGGCGTCGCAGGTCTGCGACGAAGCGGGCGCCCTTCTGCGAGGACTCGGCGTCGAGCACCCCGCCGAGGTAGCGCGGCTGGTTGGCGATCACGCCGACCGGCCGGCCGTCGATGCGGGCGAAGCCGGTGAGGATGCTGCGCGCCCAGCGCGGCGCCGACCTCGAGCAGCGAGCCGGCGTCGACGATGCCGGCGATCACCGTGCGGACGTCGTAGACCTGGCGCGGCGACGCGCGGCACCGCGTGCGCCCGGATCGGCGCAGCTCCGGCTCGGCGGCGAGCGTCTGCGGCAGCTCGCCGCCAGCGTGCTGCGGCAGATAGCCGAGCAGGCGGCGGGCGAGGTCGGCAGCCGAGCGGTCGTCCGCGGCGACGAGGTCGCAGACGCCATTGCGCTCGTGCACCCTGGGACCGCCGAGCTCGCTGCATGCCGATCTCCTCGCCGGTCACCTCGCGCACCACCTGCGGCCCGGTGAGGAACATCGTCGCGTCCTCCGTCATCACGACGAAGTCGGTCAGCGCCGGCGAGTAGCAGCCGCCCCCGGCGGCGAGCCCGCCGATGATCGAGATCTGCGGGACGACCCCGGAGAGCGCGCACGTTCTGGCGAAAGATCCGGCCGTAGCCGCCAAGCGCCGCCGTCCCCTCCTGCATTCGCGCGCCGGCCGGACTCGATCAGGCTGACGACCGGCATCCGCGAGCGGGCCGGCGAGCTGCAGGAGGCGATCGATCGTGTCGGCGTGCGCCGCCCCGAGCGAGCCGCCGAGGAAGCTCGCGTCCTGCGCGTAGCAGGCGACCGGGCGGCCGTCGACCCGTGCCCAGCCCTGCCACCACCCCGTCTCCGGGCTGGGCACGCGCGCCGAGCGTGGCGAGACCACGCTGGAGCGGATCGGCTCCAGCGACCCGACATCGCAGAGCAACTCCAGCCGCTCGCGGCCCTCCATCTCCTGCGGACGCCTCGAGCTCCCGCGACTCGTGGCCGCGCCGTCACGGGCATAATCCGTCGACGCTCGCAACTCGTGACCGCAGTGGGGCAGATGCCTGCGTCCTCCGCTCGACCGGCCTGCGCTCGCCGACTGCCCGTCCCGCGCTGCCGCAGCTCGAGCCTCAGGTCGGCGACCGAGAGGCGCTCCTCGCTCGCCCGCTCGAGCCAGTGCCTCTGCTCATCTGGCTCGAGCGGCGCGAGCAAGACGTGATGGCTCCAGGTCAATTTGTCACTACGTAGTGACAAATCGAACTGCGACGCAACCCACGCCATGTTCCTCAGGCTGGCCACGTCGTAGCCGGTGACCCGCGCCGCCTCGGCGTATTTCTCGCCCCACCTCGAGGCGCCGTAGCGGATCCAGTCGCCGATCCACCACTGGCTGCAGCGCCCGATCGCGCCCAGGCGGCGTCCCGTCGCCAGCCACTCGGCGTGGCCGAGGTCGCGCTGCGGGAACCCAGGCGACCTTCGAGAGCGCGCCTGCGCGAAGAACCTGGCTCGGACAGCTGCGGCCGCTCGGGCCGGCCCCGGCGCAAATCCCCTGCGGAGACAGGTACCGGGAGGCGGAAGTGTCTGGACGGCGTTCTGCGCATTGCGGAGGCGAAAGCGAGGTCGCGTCTACCAAACGGGCACAGAGGTGTATCACCGCGCCTCCGGCGTGGGCTACACCAATATGGTGCGCTGGCCTAGTGTCGTATCGCCATAGAGGTCCATCAGAGTCGCACCGAGGCGAAGGGGCATTGGGCTGACGCTGGCGGTCCCGCCGCCGTCGAGCTCCTCGAGGCTGAGAGCCACCTCGAGCTCCGCGTGGCAGGTGTGAAGCAGGCGACCGAGCGCCTCCTCGACCTTGCGCAGGCGGCGCTGCACCGTGTGACGATCGACTTCCAGCGCTGCGGCCGCGGTGGCGGCGTTGAATCCGGCAGCGAAGTAGGCGCGCAGGGTTTCCCGCAGCACGAGGCCGGAATCGCCGTGTTCGTCGAGGGGCGCCAGGTAGGTCTCGCCGCAGCGACTTGGCCAGCGCCTCGTCCCGCAGCACGGCGGCGAGCAGCACCACGTCGCTGGCCTTGATCAGCGGCTGCGGGCTGCGCAGCATCACCTGGCGGGCTGCCTGCGCCTCGTGGTGGGTGAGGCGCCAGCCGTCGATCCCCTGGCGGGGCTCGCCGATCGACAGCGAGACGTCGCCGAGCACGCCCGCGGAGAGGAAGCGTTCGACCTCCTCGATCTCGAGCGGCCGGCGCCCGCCGAGCCAGGCCCAGGCGCTGCCGTTCCCACGCGCCACGACCAGAGGCTGCCGGTTGAGGCCCGCAGCCAGGGTTCGCCCCGCCGCCTCCGCCCTGGCGCCGGTGAGCGACCAGCCCGAGATGCCAGGCGTCGAACTCGTACTGGAGTTCGCCGACGTCGAGCGGCGCGTCGCCACCTAGCAATCGCTGAACCCGTTCGGCGAGGCGCTGCGCCGGCGAGCGCCGCATCAGCTCGAGCTCGGCCATGTACTCGGTCGCCACCGCCGCCATCACCCGGTCGACGTGTGGTCCCTGGGCGTTGCAGGACCTGCCGCAGCGCCTCGCTCGGGAAGCGGCCCGACTCGTCCATGATGAACTCCCCCAGCAACCTGTCGCCGGCGGCGTAGCGTCGCAGCACGGTGTCGAGGCGAACGCCGTTGCGGGCTGCCCGCCGCGCCTGCGCGATCGTCACCGAGGGAACCGGCTCCGACCATCCCTCGCCCTGCTCGATCGCCCCCAGGGCGTATTCCAATCCCTCGGCCACAGAGGAGCGCAGCCCGGCTTTGTACTCGGCGTCGAGGGTTTCCTCGGGTTCGGACAGAGCACGAATGCGGGCGAAGATCGCTTCTTCGATCTCGGCCGATCGCTCGCGCAGGCGGGTAACGAGCTCTGCCCGGATTCCCTCTAGCGAATCGGCCTGGCGATCGCTTGCACGGTTCATCGTTGCGCGCGGCCCCTACAGAGATTCCCCGCGATCATCGTCAGCCTCCCTAGCTCTCCCTGTACACACGCTAGTACTCAAACTTGGGCGGTGTCAACTGAAATCGCATTCCCAAGCGCTAACTGGCCGGCCAGCCGGATAGTCGGCGCGTGCCCTCAGCCCTCCCTTGTGACGACCCACTTTCGGCACTCCCACGTCTTGTTCCGGCACAAGCAGAAGCCGACGATCGGCAGCCATGCCTCGAATCTGCAGCTTCTACGGCATCACGATCTGGATCTACTACGACGAGGCCCATCATCAGGGCCGTCCACATTTCCATGCCCGCTACGGCAACGCGGAGGCCTCGATCGACATCGAGAGTCTCAACCTGATCGCCGGCGATCTGCCGTTGCGAGCTCGACGCCTGGTGATCGAGTGGGCTCGTAAGCACTTGGTCGAGTTGCGTGAGAACTGGATCCGTGCGCGCAAGCATCAACCGCTCCGGCCGATCGAGCCGTTGCCATGACGCCGTCTACCATGAGGTCATGCGCAGCACTCCACTTTTGATCGAAGCCACGCCTACGGCGACCCACTCCGTTCATGTCCGCTTTGAGGACGGGCTGAGCGCGAACGTCGAGCTATCCCACCTGCTCGACTACGGGGGTGTCTTCGAGCCACTGCGCGACCCCAACTACTTTCGTCAACTCCGTGCCGACCCTGAGGCTGGCACGATCGTCTGGCCCAATCAGGCCGACATCGCACCAGAGACCCTCTACGCGCTTGCCCAGCGTCGCGGCGCCACGAAGGTCTAGGCGACCACCGGCCCCCGGAGCAGGGCTTACTGCGGCTGGGCGACGACGTTCTCTAGGGGAGCGCCGTCCAGCAGTCTCTGCAGCTGCTCGCCGACCAGCTGCCAGGAGCGGCGGTAGCGCCGGGGCGTGTCGCCGGCCATATGGGGCGTGAGCAGGAGGTTGGGGGCGGACCAGAGCGGATGGCTCGCCGGCAAGGGCTCGGGCTCGGTCACGTCGATGGCGGCGCGTATGCGGCCCCCTTCGAGCGCCTCGAGCAGGGCGTCCTGGTCGACGACGCCACCGCGCCCGGCGTTGACCAGCAACGCCCCCGGCTTCATCGAACCCAGCAGCTCGGCGTCGAACATGCGCTTAGTCGCCCCGGTCAGCGGGAGCAGCAGGACCACGACGTCTGCCAACCCGATCAGGCCTGGGAGTGCGCCGACCGGCTCGACCCCCTCCCTCCCACGGCGGGCGACGCGGGAGATCTCCACCCCGAAGGGCTGCAGGCGCCGCTCGACCGCGGCGCCGATCGAGCCGTAGCCGACGATCAGGACGGTGGCCCCCTCGAGGTCACCGGCGAACGGCGGCCGCCACTCTCCTCCGGCGACGATGTCGCGCCACCTCGCCTCCCCCTGCGCGAGCAGGTGATCGGGCAGCTGACGCTGCATCGCCAGGGTGACTCCCACCACCCACTCGGCGACCGCGGCGTCGTGGGCGCCGCGCGAGTTGCAGACGGTCACCCCCGCTGGCACGTGGGGCAGAAGCCAGTCGACCCCGGACTCGAGGACCTGGATCAAGCGCAGCGAGGACATCTCCGGCAGCGCCTCCAGCACGGCGCGGCTTCCGTACGGGGGGACCAGGACCTCGACCCGCTCGAGCTCGGGGTGATCGATGACCGGGCGCGGGATCGATTCGACCTCGACCCCATCGGGAACGATGAGCACGTCCCGCTCGGGACGCTCTGCGACCCAGAGCAGCACGGCCCCATTTTGCCGATGCCTATCCGCCGAGGCGGTAAGCGACGATCTGCGGCTTCTGGTTGGCCGCTGCGGCGAGGCCGGCGGGTGCGATCACGGTGTCGCCGCTGATCGCGACGCCGGAGTTGGTCCCTGCCGGCAGCATCACCTGCCAGACGATGCGTCCCGTTTTCGTATCGAACGCGTCGACCGCTCCGTCGGAGGTGGTGGCGAAGACGAGGTCGTTGGCGGCGGTCGTGGAGCCGTAGGGCGGAATGGAGAATTTGTGCTGCCATCTAGGTGCGCCTGTCGCGACGTCAAGCGCGACCAGTTCTCCTGTTGCCGGTCCTGGTTCTTCCTTTTCGGTCTGGCCGTTGATGACCAGGGGGTTGTTGACGACCGGTACGAACAGCATCTTGCCGTCGGTCGCCATCGGCGCGATCACGCCGCCCAGCGATCCCGGGTAGATCGTCACCGGTGTCTTCGGGTACTGCCCGTTCATCGCTTTCGTGCCGATGTCGTCGTGGCCGTTGTGCTTGCCGACAGAGCGTTTCCAGACGACCTTGCCGCTGTTGCGGTCGAGGGCGACCACGAAGCCGGACTTGCCGGCACCGATCACCAGCTCCTTGCCACCGGACTCGACCAGGATCGGCGGGTTCTGGAAGTCCCAGTCGTAGACGTCGTGGGGCGTCTCCTGGTAGTACCAGTCCATCTTGCCGGTCTTCGCGTCGAGCTTGACCAGCGAGTCGGTGTAGAGGTTCGGTCCGGGCCTGCTGGAGCCCCACGGGTCTTTGTCGGTTCCGGGGAACGGCGCGGGGTTGCCGACCCCGAAGTACATCACCCTTTTCGCCATCGAATGCCGGCGGGTACCAGAGGCCGCCGCCGGAGTTGACTTTGGCGTTCCCCCAGAGGGCTTTCGGCACGGTGTCGAAGTGCCACGCTTTTTTGCCGGTTTTGGCGTCCAGCGCCCAGAGGATGCCGACGCCGCCCCCGTCGTAGAACGAGGTCGCGTTGACCGGCACGGTCGAGACGTAGACGAGGCCGTCGCGGTAGCCGGGCGCCATGTCGATGCCCTCCGTGGGGTTGCGGGCGAGCGTGACCTCCCAGATCTGCTCCCCGGTCTTCTGGTCGAGCGCAAAGGCTTCCGTCGCGGTCGCACCGAAGACACGCCCGTCCGCGACGACGAGGCCGTTCGGGCCGTGGCTGGGCGGTTCGAAGGTCGTGGTCCAGAGGATCTCCCCTGACTCCAGGTCGAGCGCCTGCACGTTGGAGGCCAGGTCCTGCGAGTAGATGACCCCTTGCTGATGATCGGCGCCGAGGCGTAGCTGCCGAAGGTGCTCGCGCCGGTAAGATCGGCCGCCAAATCGCTCAGGGTCGCAACCGATTTGGGTGTCGATCGGACCGCTGACGTGGCGGGTGTTCGAGGGGTCGACGTTGGGATAGCCCGAGCCGGTGAAGTCGGGTCCATCCTCTGAGGAGGATCCGCAGCCAGCCAGCGCCAGGAGGGCGGTCGCTGCGACCAGTAGAACGGCAACCACGCGGTCTTTGGAACGTTCCTCACGCTATTTGCCCCCCACCAAAATCGTCAGCCTCCAAGTTGGCGCGACCCTATTCGATAGCTTTATATTTGTCAAGTAATACGCTGCATTTGACTATCGGAGAGGGGTAGCATCGGCGCGCGATTCCGCTCCCCCCGCAGGCCGATCTCCCTCGAGCAGAAACGGCTGCAGAACACGGTTGGAAAGCAGGCCGAGGCGCCGAGGTTGGCGAAGCCGGGGCCCTGGCTCAGCCCGGCCAGGCCGGGGATCTGAAGCCGGGGCGGCATCCCCTCCAGCTCGAGGTGGCGGCCGATCGGCACCTCGCGCCGGCCGGGCTGTCCCAGAGCGGCCCCACCCGGCGCTCGATCTCCTCGCGCACGTCCGCCGGGAAGAGCGTGCGCAGCTGCGCCAGCAGGTCGAAGCCGGTGCAGTTGGCGACGTAGTCGTGCTCGCGCTCGACGACGCCCTCGGGCGACTCGTAGTCGACGCCGCACGCCCTCGCCGCCGCTCGCCGACGCCGACGTCGGTGACGCGGCCGGTGACGAAGCGGCAGCGGTCGTCGTAGGCGATCGCTGCCAGGCTCGGCGGGTCGAAGACGCCGCGGTCGGAGTGCTTGACGAAGTCGCGCCGCGTCTGCAGGTCGAGCGCACTCCATTCGACCGTGTCGGGGTTGGAGAAGACGCGGTTCTCGAGGAAGCTCTCGCCGCGGCTCATCGGCAGCATCGGCGTGTAGATCGTGAAGCGGCACTTGGGCCGCAGCCCGCGCAGGAACATCGTCGCGCTGAGCGCGCTCTCGCCGCCGCCGACGATCGCGACGTCGCAGCTCTCCTCGCTCGGGGATGCGGGCGAACTCGTCGCGCCTGCTGTCGCAGTGGAAGACCCGCGAGGCGACGCCGGCTCGTGCGGGAAGGAGCGGTGGATGCCGGGACCGGTGAGGACCAGTGCGCCGCAGGCGTGGCGTCGAGCGGCCCTCCGGCTCCTCGACCTCGACCACCCAGCGCTTCCCCCCTCCTCGAGCGAGACCTGCGTCACCCGGCCGTGCACGTGGCTGACCCCCTCGGTCGCCCGCGAGAGCACCCAGGTCAGGTACTCGCCGTAGTCGCGGTGGCGCACCTGGGGCGAGCCGGCGTCGACCCAGCGCGCGTAGCGGCGCTTGCTGATCATGTGCTGCTGCCAGGTGAACTGGGCGAGCGGCGGCGTCGATCGCCTCGCCCGCCTCGCCGAACTCGCTGTGGCTCTGGTAGGGGAAGCCGACGTCCTTGATCGGCGTCACCGCCAGCGGCTCCTCGCCCGAGGTCATCCCGTTGCGCCCCTTCCAGGAAGCGGCGACCTCGGTCCCCTCGATCACCAGCATCGAGAGCTGGGCGCAGGCCGAGGCTGTTGAGGATGTGGACCTTGGTCGCGATCCCGGCGGCCTTGGCGCCGGCCCCGACTACGATCAGGTCGGACTCGGCTGCCATGCGCTCGGCTGCGCGTTAAGCGGGTTCGGGGCGGGTCGGCGACGACGAGGCCGTGCTGGGCGGGGCTGAAGGCGATCGCGCTCCTGCGCGCCCGCTCGGAGCGCGAATCGACCGGCTGCAGCTCGACCTCCTCGAGCACGGTGCGCAGCACCCGCTTCATCTCCTGTTCGGCGTAGCTGGCGGCGAGGCAGCGGCGGGCGCCGCCGCCGAAGGGGATCCAGTGTAGGCGCCGCGGCGCGCTGCTCGAGGAAGCGCTCGGGCATGAAGCTGCCCGGGTCTCGATAGACGTCCTCGCTGTGGTGGATCAGGTAGACGCAGGGTGCGACCAGCGTGCCCGCCGGGCAGCTCGTAGCCGCCCAGCTCCATCGGCTCGAGCAGGCGCCGCACGACGACCGAGACCGGCGGGCAGCAGGCGCAGGGTCTCCTTGATCACCGCGTCCAGGTAGGCGCTCGTCCTCGCCGGCGAGCACCTCCTCCTGCAGGCGCGCCAGCTTCTCCGGGTGGCGCAGCAGGCGCTCGAAGACCCAGGCCAGCGAGGTCGAGGTCGGGCCGTCGGTGAGCAGGGTGAGCAGTTCGTCGCGCAGCTCTTTCTCGCTCAGCGGCGAGCCGTCCTCGTTGCGCGCCTCGATCAGGATCGAGACGACGTCCTTGCGGCCGTTCTCGCCTTCGCGCGCGGCGCCGCTGGACCTCGGCCAGCACCGCCTCTTCGACCGGCGCCATCGCCGCGCGGCAGCCGCGGCTGCGTTCGAGCCAGCGCGGGCCGAGCGAGGGCGAGC
Source organism: uncultured Solirubrobacterales bacterium (assembly GCA_963807425.1). Taxonomy (GTDB): domain Bacteria; phylum Actinomycetota; class Thermoleophilia; order Solirubrobacterales; family 70-9; genus VRUE01. Next base: position 529,803 of record CAWEBZ010000012.1, read on the forward strand.
TTGCGCAGCCGGCCGTCGTCGTTGACCGCCTCGGTCAGCTTGGTGAGCAGCTCCCGCAGGCGGTCCGAGACGGCCTCCTCGTCGTCGCCGAAGACCGCCCGCATCACCACCTCCTGGGTGAGCGCCTGCATGCGCGGCCAGAGCCGGAACGGCTCGCCGACCGGCCAGCGCCCGCACTTCGCGCGCGCGCCAGCTCGGTCATCATCTCGGCGTCCTCGCGCATGCCGCTCGCCGTGGAAGCGGCGGCAGCATCAGCTTGCGGCGCGGCCATGTGCTCGGGCTCCTCGCTCAGCATCACCGAGTGCGGCCCCAGCACCGGCCGCAGCGCGAGGTTGGCACGCCGACGCCGAGGCCGCCGGCGCCGGCGGAGAAGACCCGTTTGACGTCCTCGGGGTCGGCGAGCAGGACCCAGGTGCCGAGGTGGCGCAGGCGCAGGGTGAAGGTGTCGCCGTAGCGCTCCCGGCAGCTGCTCGAGGAAGGGCAGCGGCTCGCTGCGCCCAGCGCGATCGACTGCAGCAGCGCTGGGCATGCGCGGGCCGGGAGGCAGCCCGGCGCTCACGCCTCGCTCCCTCCCGCCGCGGCGCGCCTCCATCAGCTCGTCCTCGAGCTTGCAGGTGGCGCCGATCAGCAGCTCGAAGAGGTCGGCGGTGAAGTCGGCCGGCAAGGTCGGCCTCGGCGCCGCGGGCGAGGTAGCGCGCCCGCACCTCGGCGACCCGCTCGGGCTGCATCATCGGGATCCCGTGCTCGCTCTTGTAGCGGGCGACTTCGCGGCAGATCTCGAAGCGCTCGCCGAGCAGGCGGGCGATCTCGTCGTCGATCGGGTCGAGGCGGCGGCGGAACGGGCTCGAGCCCGTTCTCATGCTCATGCCGTCGCACTGCCTCGTCGAGCAGGCCGGTGGCGAAGGCGTAGCTGCAGGCGGCGAGCGTGTCGAGCGCGTAGCCGCCCTCCTGGATCACGCAGACGGGCAGCCCCGAGGCGGCGAGCAGGCGGCCGATCTCGGGCGAAGATCGTCGGCTAGAAGCCCCAGGAGCCGTGCGGGTCGCCGGCGACGATGTCGTAGCCGAGCGAGACGACCAGGGCCGCCGAGGTCTCGGCCAGCGACCTCGACCGAGGCGGCGACCGCGTCGAGGTAGGTCTCGGCGTCGGGGCTGCCGGCGAACTCGACCACCACGTTCGCGCTCGCTGCTCGGGGCTCACCGTGCCGGCGGCGACGTTGGTCACCGGCGAGGCGTGCAGCGAGTGCAGGCTGGCGTCCGGCCATCGTCTCGACGATCGCCGCGGTGCCGTTCGGGTAGTGCAGGTCGATGTCGAGGATGCCGACCGGGCTGACGCCGCGCCTCGCGCAGGGTCTGCACCGCCGCCGCGGCGGTGTTGAGGTAGCAGTAGCCGGCGAACCAGGCCGGGCCGGCGTGGTGGCCGGGCGGGCGGCAGAGCGCGTAGGTGAAGCGGGCGCCGTCGGCGAGCCGCTCCGCCGCGGTCATCGCCGTCCGCACCCCCTCGCGCGCGGCCTCGACCAGGCCGGCGCAGACCGGGATGTCGGGCGGCAGGCCCGGCGGGGTCAGCTCCGGCATCACCACCGGCTCCTCGGAGACCTCGCCCAGCGCCTCCAGGTAGTCGGGCTCGTGCAGGACGCTCAGCGTCTGCTCGACCTCTTCGCTGTCGGCGTCGGCGCCGGCGGCGCGCACGCCCGGCGTGGCGCAGCAGGCCGCGGCGCAGCTCGGCCATGCGGCGGTTGTCGTCGACGCCCGGCAGGATGCGGCCGCCTTCGAGGATCCAGTGGGCCGCGTCGCCGTTGCCGTCGCCGGCGCGCTGCTCGACCAGCAGCAGCTCGCGCTCATGACAGCAGCCGCCGCATCCGCGGGCCGAGCGGGCGCGAAGCCGTTGGCGCGGTAGAAGGCCTCGGTCGCGCCGAGCCGCGGCGAAGCTCTCGCGCGGCAGGCCGACCTCGAGCCGCGCCGCGCCCTCCTCCCGGGCCAGCTCGACAGAGCGCCTCGACCAGGTCGCGGCCGAGCGCCCGGCTGCGCCAGTCGGGATGCGACCCAGAGGTCCTGGATCGTGCCGTAGCGCCCGGGCACGTGGATCGCGTGCTGCCAGCTGGCGGCGAGGACGCCGACGATCGTCCTCGCCCCCGGCCTCCGCCACCAGCAGGGCGCCCGCGCCCCGATCCTCTGGCAAGCTCTCGCGTCGCCTCCTCCAGCTCGGTCGCCGCGCGGGCCGCTCGCCGCTGAGCTCGACCAGCAGCTCCGCCGCCGCGGCCGCCGCGGCCGACGTCGTCTGGAGCGGCGCCTCCGGACGCGCCAGGTCGCCGTCGGCGACCGGCGCTCGGCCCTTCGGCCTCGGCCGCCGCCTCGCTCATCGCCGCCTCCGCGGCCGTCCGCGCCGGCTCCAGCTCGACGCTCCAGGCGTCGGGCGAGTCGCTGCCGGTGACCGTGCTCGGCGATCGCCGCCATCGGCGCCCGCGCCTTGAGCAGGATCTCGTCGAACTCGTCCTCGGGGTCGGACTGCATGACGATCGCGCCGCCGGCGCCGATCGTCGTCCGGCCCGGTCGCAGCACGATCGTGCGGATGACGATGCTGAGGTCCATCGCGCCGTCGAGCCCGAAGTAGCCGATCGCGCCCGAGTAGACGCCGCGCGCCTCGGCCTCGATGTCGTCGATGATCTCCATCGTGCGCTGCTTCGGCGCGCCGGTCATCGAGCCGCCGGGGAAGCAGGCGCGGGCGCACTCGACCGCGCTGCGGTCCGCCGCCGAGCACGCCGCTCGACGGTCGAGATCAGCTGGTGCACCGTCGCGTAGTCCTCGACGACCATCAGCTCGGGGACGGCGACGCTGCCGACCTCGCAGACGATGCCGAGGTCGTTGCGCAGCAGGTCGACGATCATCAGGTGCTCGGCGTAGGTCTTTTCGTCGTTGGTCAGCTCGGCCTTCAGCGCCGCGTCCTCGGCCGGGGTCGGCGGAGCGCGAGGTCGTGCCCTTGATCGGCCGCGCCTCGACCCGGCGCTCGCGATCGACCGAGAGGAAGCGCTCGGGCGAGGAGCTGACCACGGCCACCTCGCCGAGCTTCAGGTAGGCGGCGAAGGGGGCCGGGTTGCTGCGGCGCAGGTTGCGGTAGAGGTCGAACGGGCTCGGGCTCGGCGTCGGTCGAGATCTGGTCGGTGAGGCAGACCTCGTAGGACTCGCCGGCGGCCAGTTCGGCCTGGCTGCGGGCGATGTCGGCGAGGTACTGCTCGCGCCCGCGACCGCAGTGGAAGCGTGACGTGGCGAGTCGCTCGGCTCGCCGAAGGCCGGCTCAGCGGGCGCGACGGCCGCGGGCGGGTCGGCGAGGACGTCGCGCACCGCCGCCTCGGCCTCGTCGAGCCAGTGCTCGGCGCTCCGCCTCGTCGCCGGCGGCAGATCGCGAGCAGGTGGGTGCGATGGCGCACGTGGTCGACGGCGATCAGGCGGTTGGCCAGCATCATCACCGCGTCGGGCACGTCGGAGCTGTGCACGTTGGTGCGCGCCGCAGTCCGCCTTGAGCTCGTAGCCGAGGTAGCCGACGAAGCCGCCGAGCAGGTCGGGCGGCAGGCTCGGCCGGTGCGCTCGATCGCGCGCTTGGCCAGCTCGCGGTCGAGCACGTCGAAGATCGAGCCGCGCTCGATCGTCGTCGCCGCCGGCGCGGTGGACCCGGACGCAGCCCCGGCGTCGACGTCGTACTCGAGCACGCAGCGGTCGGCGCCGGCGCTGGTGCCGAGGTAGGAGCTCTGCGCGAGCCGGGTCGGCGCGTCGGCGCTGTCGAGCCAGAAGGCGTGCTCCTCGGCGCGCGAAGAGCCGTTCGAAGAGCGCCTCGGTCGAGGGCTCGCCGGGGATCGAGCGCATGCGCAGCTCGGCGCCGGTGCCGGAGGCCGCGCCTTGGCACCTGGGTGCGCGCGCGGCGCGCTGTCGCGCGGCCGCTTCGTCGCCCGCACCAGCGCGGCGCTTTGCGCTGCCGCGGCCAGGCCGTAGAAGTTCTCGACCAGCCTGGCGCCGTGCTCGGTGGCGATCGACTCGGGGTGGAACTGGACGCCCCACATCGGCCGGCGGCGGTGTTCGATCCCCATCACCACGCCGTCGTCGGCCCAGGCGCAGACGTTGCCGTCCGGGCCCATGCCGGTGATCGCCAGCGAGTGGTAGCGGACGACCGGGAAGCCCTGCGGGATGCCCTCGAAGAGGCCGTCGCCTTCGTGGAAGATGCGGCTGAGCCGCCCGTGCATCGCCTCGGGCGCGCTGCGCACGTCGCCGTCGAGCAGTTGCCCGAGGCCCTGGTGGCCGAGGCAGATGCCGAGCACCGGGATCTCGCTGTAGCGGAGGATGTCGTCGCAGACGCAGAAGTCGTGCCAGCGCCGCGGCGTGCCCGGCCCGGGCGAGAGCACGATCGCGTCGAAGTCCCAGCGCGAGAGCGCCCGCCAGGAGACGGCGTCGTTGTCGACCACGATCGGCTCCTCGCCGGAGACGCCGGCGAGCAGGTGGAAGACGTTGTAGGTGTAGGAGTCGTGGTTGTCGACCAGCAGCGTCCTCATCGCGCTGCCTCCAGTCCGAGGCCGCGGGCGCCCTGGGCGAGCGCCGCCTGGATCGCCTCCTGCACGTGCGGGCTCGCGGTCCTCCTCCAGGTACCAGCGCGAGAGGTGGGCGACGTACGGGCCAGCGGGCTGACGTCGAGCCGCTCGACCGCCTGCTGCAGGTGGCGCCGGTACATCTCCGACTGGACGACGGCGAAGCGGTAGTCGGGGTCCTGCGCCGGCTCGGCGGCCGCGGCGCCGGAGCCGTTGCCGTTGTGGGCGCGCGCCCGCGCCAGGTCCCAGCCGAGGCTCTGCTCCTCGCGCAGCAGCTTCTCCGGCTCGAAGTCGAGCGGCTTGGTGTTGGTGTGCAGGAGGAAGTAGCCGAGCGCCACCTGCGGGCACGATCCGTTCGGCGGCGGGGTGGCCGCTGCGCGCACCGCGGCGCGCTCCGGCTCGGCCTCGATCGCCGTCGTCGATCCATTCGGCCAGCTCGTCGATCAGCAGCGCGTTCTTCTTGCTCGAGGAGACCGACTCGCTCTGTTTGGAGACCATGCCGTGGAAGATGTCGTGGTCGGGGTGGTTGATCGTCGCCGCCGGCGCCCTTGGCCATCATCTCGTCCATCAGCTGGCGCCGGCAGGTGACGTGGGCGACCCACTCGAGGCCGCAGACCTGGATCGAGGTCGTGCCTTCGAGGCCCGGCGCGGCCATCCAGTAGGCGAGCGCCCGCATGTGCTGGGTCGGCAGGCCGTCGGCGCGCAGCAGCGGCATTTCCTCCAGCTCCTCGCGGTCGGTGAGGTAGATGACCGCGCCGTCGGGGCGGCGCTGCAGCATCCCGTGCTCGAGGCCGAGGTTGGAGAGCTCGGCGACCTCGGGCAGGAAGTCGGACTCGAAGAAGACGCGGTCGAAGGAGATGCCGAGCCGGGCCAGGGTCTTGCGCTGGCCCGAGATCACCCAGGCGCGCGTCTGTCGACCAGAGCTCGATCGCCGTCTGGTCGCCGTCGAGCACGCGCTGCAGCAGCTCGTCGGCGCTGTCGTTGTGGACGTCGACCTCGCGGGTCAGCGAGCTGGCCGGGTTGTCGTCGGCGAGCCCGGTCAGCGACGGCGCCGGCCTTGACGTACTCGGCGTAGCAGTCGCCGACGAAGTGGTCGCTCTTCTCGCCGTTGCTCGAGCGAGGACTGGGTGTGGCGGCCGCTGCTTGCACCACGCCCGCCATCGCCTCGCCCATGCTGCGGCCGACGTCGCAGATGATGCTGCGCCGCTCGACCTTGCCGCCGGCCTCGGTCAGCGCGCGCGCCGAGCGCGTTGCCGAGCGCGAGGTTGCGCAGGTGGCCGATGTGCAGGGCCTTGGTCGAGTTGGCGTCCCAGAAGTTGAGCGCGTAGCGCCGGCCGGCGGCGATGTCGGCATTCGCTCGGTCGCCGCCTCGCCCGGCGTCGAGCGCCTGCCCCGGTCTGCTCGACCCAGTCGTCGGCGAGGCGCAGCCAGACCTGCTTGCCGCTCGCGCTCGACCGCCTCGACCCAGGGCTCGCGCCTCGATCTGCTCCAGCGCCGCGAGCGCGGCGGCGTCCTCCTGCCAGCCGTGGACCCGCGGCACCAGCATCAGGTCGAAGCGCTCGTGCGGGCTGGTAGGGCGCCCGCGGCGCCCAGAGCGGCCGCTCCCCTCCCGCCGGTCGCGATCTCGTCGAAATGGTCGAAGAGATTGGTCGCCATAGCTGGTCACGGTTCGACTTCCATTGGCAATGCACCAGCCGGGGCTCGAACCCGGATCTCCGGCTTTTAAGGCCGACCCTTTAACCGATTAAGGCACTGGTGCTTGTCCAGCTATGGGGCCCCTGCGAGGCCCAAAACTTTTCGACTATTAAATTTTTTCGCAGCTTAGCAAGCTCTCTGTCGTCTTGCCAAAACGGGGCGCACGCATCTAGGCGAACCTCACGTTTCCGCTAGCCGGGGCGTTGAAGATGCATGCAGCGCCAAGACCGCTACTTCTCTTCCGCCGGCGATCCCTGCGCCGCCTGGCTCTATCCGGCGGCCGGCGGCGCTTCCACGGCACCAGTCGTCGTCATGGCGCACGGCCTGTCCGGCACCCGCCGTGACCGGCTCGGGCCGTTTGCCGAGCGCTTCGCCGCGGCGGGCGCGGCCGCCCTGGTCTTCGACCATCGTGGCTTCGGCGACAGCGGCGGCGAGCCCGACCTATTCCGTCCGGCGCGGCAGCTCGAGGACTGGCGCGCGGCGATCGCCCACGCCCGGGCGCTGCCCGGCGTCGACCCCGATCGGGTAGCTACCTTCGGCTCCTCAATGGGTGGCGGCAACGCCCTCGCCGCCGCCGCGGAAGACTCCCGAGTCGCCGCCGCGATCAGCCAGGTCCCCTTCCTCGACATCCTGCGCCAGTCGCACCGTTCCTCTCTCCGGATCACCGCCACGATGCTGCTCGCCGCGGTCCTCGGCCGGCACCTTCCCGCCGTAGGTCAACCGCACGAGGCGGCCTTCATCAACGCGCCCGGCGCGGAGGATGGCTGGCGCCGCGTCGTCGCCGCTGGCGAGGAATCCCGCTGGCGCGACAGGGTCTCCTCCCGCTGGCTCCTTGGCCGCCCTTTTCGACCCGCCCGGCATGCCGCCACCCTCCACTGCCCCTGGCTCGTCTGCGTCGGCGAGGCCGATCGGGTCGCCAAGCCGGGGCCGGCCATAGCCGCGTCCCGGCGCGCCCCCCAGGGCGAGCTGCGCACCTACGCCGGCGTCGACCACTTCGACATCTACGAGGGACCCGGGCACGAGGCCGTAGTCGCCGACCAGCTCGCCTTCCTCAGTCGTCACCTGATGCGCGACTGAGTCACTCCGCCTTCGCTAGCCCGCCTGAGACGACTCGTATTCGTCGTGCAGGCGCCACCACTCGTACCGCGGCGCCTGCGGCCGGCCAGGAGGGGTGTCCTCCCACTCCTCCTGGCGGCCAAGCGGCGTCAGGTCGAGGAAGGTCCAGACGCTGCCGAGGGCCTCGACCCCGCGCCCTTTCGTCGCGTAGGCGAGGAAGACGCGGTCGCCGTCGCGCAGGAAGACGTCGAGAGCGAAGTACTCGGTAGTCCCGCATGCCTCCTGGAAGTCCTCGCCGACGACGGTGTACCAGGGGATAGACCAGCCCATCCGGCGCTTGAACTCCTCGATCTGCGACTGGGGCGCCCGCGAGACGAGCGCGAAGGAGGTGTCGCGGGCGTTGAGGTGGGCCAGGTGGCTGACCTGGTCGGTGAACATCGAGCAGCCGCCGCAGGGCTTCCCGTCCGGCGGGAACCAGAAGTGGTAGACGATCAGCTGGCGGCGTCCCTCGAAGAGCTCGACCAGCTTGACGGTCCCGTCGGGTCCCTCAAAGGCGTAATCCGCCGAGAACTCCATCATCGGCTGGCGGCGACGCTCGGCCGCGAGCGCGTCTCGAGCCCGGGTGGCCTCCTTCTCCTTTGCCAGCAACGCCTCGTGGGAGCGCTGCCACTCCTCCTCGCTGACGACCGGTGGTAGCTCCATCCTGTACGGGCTACCCCCGAAGACGGAGTATGAAAAAGGGACTAACCAGGCTTAGGGGCCTCAAGTTTTTGGGTAAGGGGCCGAAGGAGGTGTAAGCAATGTTCCGATGCGACCACTGTCATACCGAGTACGGCGGGATCCGCGGGATCGCCGCCGAGCGCTGCCCACGCTGCACGAGCAAGGACGGCGTCGCCGCCCAGCAGCGCCCGGCCCTCCTAGCGATGGCGCCGGCCGCTCCCTGGCGGCCGCCCCAGCTGGCCGCCTCTAGCTGGTCCCTCTCCTCACGCTAGGCCCCTCCCCTAGTACCACTTGCCGCGGGCAAAGCCCCCGAAGGCGATCAGCCCGATCAGGGCGACGATCAGCCCGATCCAGAAGCTCCAGACGATCATCAGGACGATCCCGACGATGACGAGGATTCCCCCGAGCGAGATACCGGCACCTGAACTTCTATCTCTTGCAGCCACCTGATCCTCCTTGGGTCTTGCCTCTCCGCACCGCCTGTAGACGCAGCACTACCCCGACGAGGCGCTGCTGAACCGCTCCCAGAGAGAGGGTGGGGCTCGTTTTGGCCCCGCCCCTGGGGGTAGCCGAACCTTGACCGAGAGCTTCCCCTCGAGCAAAGGACCAGCGATGAAGGCGCTCACTTTCCACGGCAAACGCGACGTGCGGGTCGACGAGGTTCCCGACCCCTCGATCCAGGAGCCGACCGACGCGATCGTCCGCATCACCTCGACCGCGATCTGCGGCTCCGACCTCCACCTCTACGAGGTGCTGGGGATGTTCATCGAGGAAGGCGACATCCTCGGCCACGAGCCGATGGGGGTGGTCGAGGAAGTCGGCAGCGAGGTCAAGCAGATCAAAGCCGGCGACCGCGTCGTGATCCCCTTCAACATCTCCTGCGGCGATTGCTGGATGTGCAAGCAGCAGCTCTACGCCCAGTGCGAGACGACCCAGAACCGCGAGCAGGAGAAGGGCGCCTCGCTCTTCGGCTACACCAAGCTCTACGGCGAGGTGCCCGGCGGCCAGGCCGAATTCCTGCGCGTGCCGCAGGCCCAGTTCGGTCCGATCAAGGTGCCCGAGGGCCCGCCCGACGAGCGCTTCCTCTTCCTCTCCGACGTGCTGCCGACCGCCTGGCAGGCGGTGGAGTACGCGGCGATCCCGCAGGGCGGCAGCGTCGCCGTCTACGGGCTCGGGCCGATCGGGCAGATGTGCGCCCGGATCGCCCGCTATAAGGGAGCTGAGCTGGTGATCGGAGTCGATTCAGTCCCCGAGCGGCTGGAGATGGCCCGCCGCCACGGGATCGAAGCGGTCGATTCCGGCGAGCACGAGGACGTGCCTGCCGCGATCCAGGAGATGACCGAGGGCCGCGGGCCCGACGCGGTGATCGACGCGGTCGGGATGGAGGCGCATGGCGCCCCAGGGGCAGAGCTCGCCCAGAAGCTGACCGGCATGCTGCCGGACAAGCTGGCGGCGAAGGCAACCGAAAAGGCCGCGGTCGACCGCATGTCAGCCCTGCACGACTCGATCGACACGGTGCGCCGGGGCGGCACGATCTCGATCTCCGGCGTCTACGGAGGCCAGCTCGATCCGATGCCGATGATGCAGCTCTTCGATAAGGGGGTCCAGCTGCGCATGGGTCAGGCTCACGTGAAGCGCTGGACCGACGAGATCCTGCCGCTGCTGGATGAGGACGCCGGCGACCCGCTGGGCGTAGACGACCTGACCACCCACCGGCTGCCGTTGGCAGATGCCCCCGGCGCCTACTCGATGTTCCAGAAGAAGGAAGACGGGGCGATCAAGGTCGTTCTCAAGCCTTAGGGGTGCAAAAACAGGAGGCGCCCGAACGATCCGGGGCCGCCCAAAGGCGGCCCCGGATCAGGTGCTTGGGAACGAGCGCGGGAACAGCCACTGGGTGGGACAACGCCCAGCCTCCCTTTGCTCGCCGGTGCCCGGGTTGGATTCCGCCGGGCGGCCGAAACAAGTGCGGCGCCTAGCGGCCCTGCACCTCCAGTGTCCCCTGAAGCATGTGACTCAAAGTAGGACCACCTCCTTTCTCTGGTCACCCGATTGAAGCAAATCGTCCAGTCGCGCTTCTAGCCCTTCGCGCCGGCCACCGCCCGCTGCAACTGGTCCTTGCTCATCTTCGAGCGCCCGTCGATTTCGATTCGCCCGAGCGCGCCCGCTCCTTGTTGACCGTCCGCGCCGCGATCTCCTCGGCTCGCTCCTCTGAGCGGCCCTGTTCCTTCTCGCTCTTCTTGACGTGCTCGTACTGGCGCGCTCGCTTCGTGCCTTTCTTGACGCCGCGGGGTGGCATTGGCCCCTCCTTTCGTCGCTCGGTCTAGTCGCTGTGGGTGGCGCTTTCTTCCAGCTGCTTCTCCGTCAGCTCGGCGCCCTCCGACTCGCCCTGGCCGGCCTCGATCAGCGGCTGCTGGGCAGGGTCGTCGCTGTCCTTCGGCACTTCCCCGCCGATCCGTGCGGCTTCGGCGGCGGCCGCCTCTTCCTCTTCCGCGACGATCCGCTCCTCGCTGGATCTCCGCTCACGGTCATTCATAGTCCCTCCCTTCGGGTTGGGTGGCTCGTCTCGCCTACTACCCGCGCCGATCGGCGGAAAACAGCCGCTCAGGCGATCAGCTTGAGGACTTCGCGCTCCAACCGCCGCCTCGTCCGCTGGCTGAGCCCAGCAGCGCTGGAGGCAGGGACTTTGACGGTCACTCCATCGCGAAAGCGGTCGAGTACCCGGGGGTCGATATAGGAGCTGCGGCAGACCGCGGGGGTGTTGCCGAGAACCTCGGCGACGCGTTTCACCGCGGTGTTGATCGCGCTCTTCGCGCCGGCCTTCGACCGTGGCGCCGGCTCGCCCGCCAACTCGACTGCCACCAAGACGGTGCCGTGCCAGGTGCGAAAGTCCTTGGCGGAGAAGTCCTCCCCGATCTCCTCCTGGATGTAGTCGTTGACGTCCTCCGAGCGGACGTCGCGCCAGGCGCCGTCCTCGCGGAAGACGAGCAGGTCCCGCGGGCCGCTGCGGCGGCGGCGCATCGTCTCGATCGCCTGCCGGACCGCGGAGTCGCGGATCGACTGCACCCGGCGCTGGCCGCTCTTGGCGGGGAAGTCGAAGACGACCTCACCGTCGCTGACCGAGACGTGCTCGCGCAGGATCGTCGCGATCCCGTAGCTCTCGTTGGTTTCCGCGTACTCCTCACCGCCGATACGGAAGAAGCCGAGGTCCAGCAGGCGAACCGCGCAGGCCAGCGCCCGCTCGCGTGGCATCCCCTCTAGCTCGAGATCGCGGTTCACCGATCGCCTCAGGTGCGGAAGCGCCGCCGCGAACTCGCGCATCGACTCGAACTTGCGCTCGGCCCGCCGCCGCTGCCAGCGGTCGTGGTAGAGGTACTGCTTGCGGCCTGCCGCGTCGATCCCGGTCGCCTGGATGTGGCCGAGCGGGTCGGGGCAGATCCAGACGTCTTCCCAGGCCGGCGGTATCGCCAGACTCCGCACCCGGTCGAGGGTGTCGTCGTCTTGGATCGACCTCCGGTCGGCATCCAAGTAGGAGAAGCCGCTGCCTCGCCGCTGCCGCCGGATGCCCTGGGTCGAGCAGTCCGAGCGCCTCAGCCGGCCCTTTCCCCCGGCCATCAACCGGATGGGGCGGGAACCGGATGCTCGGCGAGAGCGCTCGCAACCGCGTGCAGGTTGACGGCGGCTGCCTCTCCCGTCGACCGCGACCACTCGTGGCCCTCGTCGGAGTCGAGGTAGTCGGAGATCACATGGTGGGCGACCCGGTTGTAGGCAACCGGCCGCCCCTGGTCGTCCTCCTCGGAGAGCATCGCGTCCATCCGCTCGAGTACGCGCTGGGCAACGCTCGATGGTCGCGCGGTGTTGGAGCGCGCCGGGCTCGGCTTCAGCGTGCAATTGAGGATCAGTGCCTTCACCCCGGTCGCGCTACCCGGACCCCGGTACTCCAAATCCGGTCCGAACTTTGGCTGCGACCAGTCAGGTCGTACAGAAACCGCAAAACGGCGACTGCCCGAATTGAGGTGGGCGATTGCGGGTAGGGGAAAGCCTGTGGCGGCGATCGGATACACGCTCTCGAGCGAGGAGCACGGACCGCAGGCGCTGGTCGACCAAGCCGTTCGCGCCGAGCAGGCCGGCTTCTCCTTCGCGGGCATCTCCGATCACTTTCATCCCTGGACCGACAGGCAGGGGAACAGCCCCTTCGTCTGGGGAGTCCTCGGTGCGATCTCGCAAGCGACCGAGAGGCTCGAGCTGATCACCGGGGTGACCTGTCCCACGACTCGCATCCACCCGGCGATCGTCGCCCACGCTGCGGCAACGGCGGCGGCACTCCTGCCCGGCCGCTTCTCGCTAGGCGTCGGCAGCGGCGAGAACCTCAACGAGCACATCCTCGGCGACCACTGGCCTCCCGTGCCGAAGCGCCAGGATCGCCTCGAGGAGGCGATCGAGGTCATCCGCCTGCTCTGGGAGGGAGGGCTGAAGACCCACCGCGGACAGCACTACACAGTCGAGAACGCCCGTCTTTACTCGCTGCCGGACGAGCCGCCGCCGATCCTCGTCGCGGTTGCGGGAGAGCGATCCACCGACCTCGCCGCCCGTGTCGGCGACGGCTTGATCGGCACCGCCCCGATCGCCGAGTCGGTCGAACGATTCCGCGCCGGCGGCGGCGAGGGCAAGCCGGCCTATGGACAACTGCACGTCTGCTGGGCCGCGAGCGAGGAGGAGGCGAAACGCACCGCTCTGGAGTGGTGGCCCAACGGCGCCATCACCGGCAGTCACTTCCTCGAGCTGCCACTCCCCTCTCATTTCGAAGAGGCAACCGACCTCGTGACCGAGGAGGCGATCGCCGAGAACATCGTTTGCGGCCCCGACCCCGAGCGGCACATCGCGGCGATCCGGGAGTACGTCGACGCTGGCTACGACCACGTCTACGTCCACCAGGTCGGGGCCGATCAGGACGGCTTCTTCGACTTCTACGAGCGTTCGGTCCTGCCGGAGCTGCGATGAAGTTCGTCTTCGCCCCAATCGGGATCGCCGCCGGCCTCGCGGCTGGCTTCCTTGCCCAGAAGGGTTTCGAGCGGATCTGGGCTCTCGTCGACGACGAGGAGGCGCCCGAGCCCAGTCAGGACGGCGTGCCGCTGGCCAAGCTCGTCCCCGCCCTGCTGATCGAGGGCGCGGTCTTCCGGCTGACCAAAGGCCTGGTCGACCGCGGGACCCGCAGAGGCTTCGCGCGGCTCACCGGCCGCTGGCCCGGAGAGGAGCGCCGAGGCGACCCGTCATAACAAAAAGTTTTCCGCTCCTTTCTCCCGGGTATCTCGCGCTCATGGCAAGCCATGACACCCAGTTTTGCCCCAATCCGGGCGAAGTCTGGCTCAGCCGTCCCCCCTATCTGCTGCTCGCTCGCATAGTCGAGGTCGACGCTCGCCGCGATCCGGCTGTGGTCAGCTACGAGCTGCACGCGGAGGACGGCTCGGTGCTCGAGCGGGTGAACCACGCGACGGTCGACCGCGGCTGGTGGCGGTCGTTCCAGCCCCTGCGGCGACGCTACGGATAGGCCACCGTGCCCCCGGCCCGGCGCCGGCTGCCCCCTGAGCTGTTCGAGACCCGAAGCCACGCCTGTCCCCGCGCTCATTCACGCCTGAGGGTTTGGACGCCGAGTAGGTCTGGGTAAGGAGCTCCTGTACAGGGTGTCCCATGGGAGCGAGGGAGAAAAGTCATGTTCAGATGCGAGAGGTGCGACAGTCGTTACAGCGCGATGCACGCGGTCGCGATCGAGAACTGCCCCCGTTGCCAGGTGCGCGACGGGATCTCATCGCCACTGACTTTCAAGCCGTTTCAGACAACGGACGGCTCGGACCGCGCGCCTTCGGCTTCAGCACAAGAACACAGAGATCGTCGCGAATCGGCTCGTCTGCCCATTTGAGGATCTCGGCCTCCATCTGACTCACCATCGCCCTCGCCGGCAGGGCGCTGAGCGGAGAGAGCAGGCGGGCGAGGCCCTCGCGGCCGAGCAGCATGCCGTCTTTGCGCACGTCGGTAGCCCCATCCGTATAGATCACTACGCCGTTGCCATCCTCCAGCGAGGTCTCGCTGTTGCTCAAGCTGAGGTTGGCTTTTGCCCCGAGCAGAAACGTGTCGCTTGCGGCTGTCAGCTCATCCAGCTCTGGTAGTCGCAACGGCAGCGGATGACCGGCGACAGCCCAGGAGAGGGAGGAGTCCCGTGCTTGGAAACGCAGGCACACCGCGCTGACCAGCTCGCGCTGGCGGCCGGGCCGGTCGACCAGCGCTGCGTTGGCGAGGGTCAGCAGCTCGGCGGGATCGCTGGTGCTGGCGGCGAAGGCCGCGAAGCGGGCTCGGACGAAGGTCGCCAGCCGCGCCGCATTGGGACCATGTCCGACAACGTCGCCGACGATCGCGACCGTGGATCCATCGGGGCCGTTGGTGAGCAGGTAGAAGTCGCCGGAGACGCCGAACTCCGACGGCGCGAACGCGGCCGCCGCATCGATGTCGGGCAGCTCGGGAAGTGACGCCGGCGTCAGCGCCGCCCGGATCGCGTCCAGTTCTTCGGTGGAGTGCTCGAGCACGATCAGCCGCTCCCTCAGCACTGAGACGATCACGGCAACTCCGGCGAAGGCGATCATGCGTGCCGCCAGAGCGGTGGCGAAGTCCGGGATCGGCTGGATAAGGGCGCCGATGACGTAGAGGGCACCACACCCGACCACAGCCAGCGTGCCGGCGCGTGCGCCCCACCACCAGGTAGCGAGGCCCACCGGTACGGCATAGAAAAAGCCGATCCCGGCACTGGCACTCCTGTCGATCGAGACCCAGATGATGAAGATCGTCAAGGCCGCGGCGCAGACCCAGGCGATGCGAACGGTGCTGGACATGCCTGACACTCGCGCCGACCTTACAGGTCGATGCGTTTCATCCTGCTAATTCCGGGAACCAGCATGGTGGAGGGAAGGAGAGATAGATGTCAACAGTCGCGATCATCGTCATCGTCGTTGCCGTGTTGATCCTCGCTGCGATCGCCATATCGATCGCTCGCCGCACCCAGGCGAAACGGGAGGTCGGCCAGGCGCAGGTCGAGGCCCAGCACGACGACGTTCGTCATCACCGCGATCAGGCGGAGCAGAAGCGCAGCGAGGCCGAGCTCTCTCAAGAGAGGGCAAGGCGGGCAGAGGCGGAGGCGGAGTTGAACGAGGCACGCGCCACCGAGCGCGAGCGAGAGTTCGAAGAGAAAAGCTGACGTCCTCCACCAGAGGCCGATCTACGAGAGGAAGTGAAGACATGGCTCAGGCCAAAACCCGGGCGTCCAATAAACGATCTCGGGGTTCCACGAAAACCCAAGCGCGTTCAAAAAACGATTCGAAAGCGAAAGCGAAAGCACGACCCAAACGCTCCAGCAGCAACCAAAGCTCAAACGGGAAGACCCGGATCGAGGCCGCTCGCCAGACGGTCGAGAGCTCGACCAAGGAGGTCGGCCAGACGGTCGGCAAGGCCGGCCAGACGGTGGGTAAAGCCGCAAGCAAGGCGAAGACGCCGCTGCTTGCCGGCGGAGCAGCGGTTGCCGGCGCAGCAGGCGGCTTGGCGCTGAGCGCGATGCGCTCCCGCCAGTCCCACTCCCGCAAGGTGCTGGGAGTCAAGGTGCCCCAGGGCAAGCGGGTCAAGGTCCGCTCGCGCGACGTCGCCAAGGCGGCGAAGGAGATCGGGACCTTCGGCCAGCACATGGGCGAGCTGGCGACGGAGCTCCGGCACGTCCGTGAGGAGAGCGGCAACGGCACCAAGCACCGTTCGCCGGTGGAGGTCGTGCTTGACGGTCTCACAGCCCGACGCTGAGGATCGCTACGAGCACCGCTTCGGCGCCTCGCCGCCACTGTCCCTGGGCGTCGAGGAGGAGCTGCTCCTGGTGGACGAGCAGCGGCAGTTGGTGGCGGCAAGTGAGGCCGTCATCGACTCCATCGCCAAGCCGTTCGCGGGGCGGGTCTCCTCCGAGATCTTCAGCGAACAGATCGAGCTGAAGACCGGCGTCTGTCACAGCCCGGAGCAGGTGCTCGGCGAGCTGCGTGAGACAAGGCGAGCGATAGGCGACGGGGGATTCAGCATGCTCGGAGCCGGACTGCACCCAGCGGCGGACACGGGCGAAGCCCGCTTGGTCGCCGCTCCACGCTACGAGGTCGTGCGCAATGACTTCGGCAACCTGCTGAAAACGCCGCCCTGCGGGCTGCATGTCCACGTCGGCATCCCCGACCCGGACCTCGCGGTGCGAATGGCCAATGCGTTTCGCCTCTACCTGCCGGTGCTGCAGGCGCTGAGCGCCAACTCGCCCTTCCAGGAGGGCGCCGATTCCGGCCACGCGAGCGCCCGCACCTCGGTGGTGCGGAGCTATCCGCGCTTCCAGGTCCCGCGGCAGTTTCGCGACTACGAAGACTTCTGCCGGGTCGCGGACCAACTGATCGCCGCCGCCGGAGTCGACGACTACACCTACATCTGGTGGGACGTCCGTCCCCACCCCCGCCTCGGCACGGTCGAGATGCGAGCGATCGACGTGCCGACCGACGTCGGCACCTCTAGTGCGATCGCCGCGCTACTGCAGGCGGTCGCGGCAAAGGAGCTGGACCGGCCCTCCCATCCCGGCCTCTCGCGCGAGGCGCTCGAGGAGTCCTACTTCCAGGCCGCGAGCCACGGTCTCGACGCGGAGATCGTCTTCGACGAGGAGACCCCCCGGCCCGCCAAGGAGGTCGCTAGGAAGGTGCTCGACTCGGTCCGGCCCTACGCCCGCGATCTGGGCACGGATGGGGCGCTCGAGGAGATCGAGAGAATCCTGCGCGAGGGGAACGGTGCTGACGATCAGCGCCGGATCCACCGCGAGAAGGGGATGAAAGGATTGCTCGACTATCTGGCCGAACGCACCAATGGGTGAGGAGGGCATCGAGCTGGCGCCGATCGGCCGGGTCGAATCGCCGCTCGACGATCTGGCGACGGCACCGAAGCAGGGCGATGAGGGTGCCCCCGACGCATGGCTCGTCATCGCCGAGGACTTGTTCGAGGGACTCGACGGGATCGAGGCCGGGGACTCCCTTCTCGTCCTCACCTGGCTCGACCGGGCGCGACGCGACGTGCTCGAGGTCCATCCGCGCAGTGACCCGTCGCGACCGGTGCAGGGCGTGTTCGGCACCCGCTCCCCGACCGCCCCAACCCGATCGGCCTGCACCGGGTGGAGATCGTGGAGATCGATCGCAACCGCCTGCGGGTGCGCCAACTCGAGGCGCTCGACGGGACGCCGATCCTCGACCTCAAGCCCGTCCTGAGCAGCGACCCCGGCGAGCGCTGAACCAGGCTGTCGATTTAGCCGCTTCCCGTTCGTCGTATAAGCGACCATCCCCAAAAGGAGGAAGCGATGAAGTACATGCTGCTGATTCACCAGGGCACCACCCCGACGCCACCGTCGGAGGAGTGGGAGCGCCTCTCGGACGAGGAGAAGCAGGCGATCTACGGCGACTACCAGGCGATCAACGAAACCGCCGGCGTCAGTCCAGGCGAGCGTATGCAGCCACCGGAGACGGCGACCACCGTCCGCGTCGAGGACGGCAGGACGCTGACCATGGACGGTCCCTTCGCCGAGACCAAGGAGGCGCTCGGCGGCTACCTCTTCTTCGAGGCAGATGACCTCGATGCGGCGATCGCGCTGGCCGCGCGGATCCCGGCTGCCCGGCTGGGCGGCGCGATCGAGGTGCGCCCGCTGGCGGGCTAGCGATCACTGCCCGGCGACGTGCAGCTCGAGCGCGTGGATCTGTTCCTGGCCGTAGGAGCCGGTTTGGACCGGGCCGGCGGCGCTGATCAGCTCACCCACTCCGGGCAGCGGATCGGGGCGCAGGCCCTTGCGCACGTCGATCGCGGTCAGCCCCGGCAGGGTGACGCCCTGAGGGTCGGCGACGACGAAATGAGCATCGCCGTCGCCATCGGAGTCGACCCGCTCGACGTAGACGATCCGTCCTTCGGTGGTGCGGCAGCTGGACAGCCCAGCCGGGCAGTTAGAGGGAACGACTTGGGCGGCGTTCGGCTCTTCGCGAGCGCGAGGAGCCGAACGGTCGCCCGTCTGAGGCGACCCAGCGGGCTTGGCTGCCCCGTCGTTCCCACCACAGCCGGTGCCGATCGCGAGCGTTGCCACGGCCGCGAGAGCGACGGCCGTCAGGCGCGATCCGGTTCTCATTGGCCATATCTGGGTAGGAGGTCCATTCACGCAGTCAAGCGAACGAGAGAGATGACCGAATGCCTGACCAGGATGAGCGGCTAGACGAGGACAAGGCGATCGAGCGGCTCAACGCCGCCCTGGAGCAGCAGTACCGCTCCGCGCTGCAGTACTCGATCGTTGCCGCCAGCTTGCTTGGCCTCGAGGCGCAGGCACTCGGTCCCCGGCTGACCAGCTTCGGCGACGAGGAGCTCGACGGCGCGCGTCAGCTGATCGAAAAGATCATCTCCTTCGGCGGCGAGCCGACGACGAAGCTCGCCGAGCTCCGCTTCCAGGCGGAGACCGCCGATTCCCTCGCCTGGCTGATCGAGTGCGAGGAGGAAGTCGTCGAGGCGCTGCAGGAATCGATCGAGCCGACCGGCCGCGAGGGTCGTTCCGAGGCCCTCGAGCACATGCTCGAGCACTTGATCATGCGCAAGCAACACCAGATCGACTTCCTCAAGCGCGCATCCAGCAACTAGAACGCAACATGAAAGGACCCAGATGAGCGACGAAGTTCGCAACAAGGACGATGCCAAGGGCCGCCTCAAGGAGGCCGCCGGCAGCCTCACCGACGATGAGAAGCTGAAGCGTGAAGGCAAGGTCGACAAGGCCACCGGCAAGGTCAAGGAGGGCCTCGACCGGGCAGCCGACAAGGCCAAGGAGGTCCTGAAGCGCGACTAGCTCAGGCGGGTGACGCCGGACCAGACTTCGGCCAGGAAGCTGGCGAGCTCTGCCGTCAGCCGATCCGGGTCGAGGCGCCACTCGAAGATCGAGGTCGCCTCGACCAGGCTTCCGTTTGGCAGCTCCTCGGCGAGCATGCCGGAGTCGCTGAAGGGGTGCAGGGGATCGCGCGGGTGGCCGACGATCAGCGTCGGCTGTTGGATCCCGAGCCGCTGCTCCCGGTGCGGCGCCGTCTCCCCCAGCAGCAGTCCCTCGAGCACCGCGCCCGAGGGCCCCGGCCGCTGGCGAACCCAGTCGAGCCCGATGTCGATCAGGTAGTGGCTGCGTGGGATGAGCGAGGTAAGGCGGGAGGTGATCTCGAAGGCCGGGCGGCCCAGGCGCAGGCCGAGCAGCAACGGGGCGAAAGCGGCGGCCACACCGGGCAGGGCGTTGTCGAGCACCGGCATCTCGATGAAGAGGCCGCGGACCCGCTCGGGCTCGCGCACGGCTAGCTCCAGGGCCACATTGGCCCCGAGTGACGTTCCCCCCACCACCGCCTCGGGCTGCTCCAGGTGATCGAGCAGCGCCGCCACCTGGCGGGCGAAGAGCGGCATCGAGTAGAGCCGCAGGTCCTCGGGCCGATCAGAGCGGCCGTGCCCGAGCAGGTCGACGCAGATCACCCGGGTTCCCCGCTCTGCCAGCGCCGGCGCCAGCCTCGCGTACATGCGCCGGTTCATCAGCAGCCCGTGTGCCAGCACCAGCACCCGCTCGCCCTCCCCATAGGAGTCGTACTCGATCCGGTGCCCCTCGTAGCGGAATTCCCCCATCGCGGGTATCTGTATAGGACCGCCGCCGCGGCGGGTCAGCCCGCTACCGGGACCGACGCCTGCGGCTCGGTCTGGAGCTGCGTGAACCGGTAGTCGTCGAGGTCGAAGTGGGCACTGTGCCAGGCGACCTCGAGCGTGGTCGCGGAGCGGAACGGGGCATCGCCGTGGGCGTTGAAGTAGTAGCTGTTCGAGGTCGCGCAGCTGTCCCGGAAGAACACCTGGCGGCCGCGGCGCGCCAGCATCGTCTCGAAGTAGCGCTGGTTTGCCTCGGCGGTGACCTCGACCGAGGTCGACCCGCTGCCGCGTGCCCGGCGCAAGCAGCGGACGATGTGTCGCGCCTGGTTCTCGATCAGGGTGAAGTAGCTGGCGCCGTTGAAGCCGTAGGGCCCGAGGATCAGGAACATGTTCGGGAAGCCCGGCACGCTGACGCCCTCGTAAGCCTGGAAGCGGTTTGTGTCCCACCACTCGGCCAGGTCGACGCCGGCGCTGCCCCGCACCGAGAACGCGGGCAAGTTGCCCGTGTCGAAGACCTGGAAGCCGGTGGCGAGGATCAGCACGTCGATCTCGTGCTCGGCCCCCTCCGCGGTGCGCACGCCGGACGGGCCGATCGCCTCGATCGAATTCGTCTCCAGGTAGACGTTGGGGCGGTTGAAGGTCGAGAGGTACCGGTTCGAGAAGCTCGGCCGCTTGCAGCCGAGTCCGTAGCGGGGAGTCAGCTTCTCCCTCACCGCCGGGTCGCGGACCTGGCGGCGCAGGTGCCTGAGTCCGACCCGTTCGCCCGCTGAGGCGAACGGGATGACGCCATGGAAGTGGGCCGGGAGCGGAAAGTTGAGCTCGACGTAGGTCTGGCTCATCGCCCGGGCCACCGCCTTCGCGCCGGGGACGCGGCCGAGCAACTGGCGTGCGCGCGGACCGAGCCGCGCGTCGGGCTTCGGCAGGCACCAGATCGGGGTCCGCTGCAGCACGATCAGCTTCTCGACTTCGCGCGCGATCGAAGGGATCACCTGTACCGCGGAAGCGCCGGTGCCGATGACCCCGACCTTCTTCCCGCTCAGGTCTTCCTCGTGGTCCCAGCGCGCCGTGTGCATCACCGACCCGCCGAACGTCTCGAGCCCGGGGATCTCCGGTGGCTTCGGCTGGGTGAAGACGCCGGTCGCGCCGACCACGAAGCGCGCGGTGACGGTCGTGCCGTCGGCGATCTCCAGGCGCCAGAGATGGTTCTCGTCGTCGAACGCCGCGCCGCCGACTTTCGCATTCAGGCGGATCCGCGAGCGCAGGCCGTAGGTGTCGACGCAGTGCTCGGCGTAGGCCTTCAGCTCGCTGCCGGGGGCGTAGACGCGCGACCAGTCGGAGCGCTGCTCGAACGAGAACTGGTAGCTGAACGAGGGAATATCGACCCCAATCCCGGGATACGTGTTCCAGTGCCAGGCGCCACCGACGCCATCGCCCGCCTCGAGCATGACCCAGTCCCGGATCCCCGCCTGGTCGAGCTTGATCGCCGTGCCGATGCCGGAGAACCCAGCACCGATCACCGCAACGTCGTGGTCAGGCCGCATGCCGCTCAGGATAAGGCCCTCAGGGAGATGCGCCGACTTCGACACCGGAGGCGCGGGCGTGCCACCCGATCTTCCTTACCGTGCACCTCGTCCCGAATGCGCTCGCGCCCGTGCGAGACGCCGTGCCCGAGGCATGGACTCCCCTGATTCGCCCGGAGACGTGAACCGACCCTCCCGTGTCGAGGGCGCGATCGAAGGAGAAGCGTCCGCGGCGAACCCGATCCCCGCGGAGGAAGATCGTGCTGGTGTGCGTTTGCCCGTCGGCACACCTCACTCGCCAGCGGAAGTAGACGGATCGAACCGCGGCCCGGCCCACGGTAAGGATGATCGGCAAAGCCTGACTCGTTGTTCCCGTGTAGGTACCGGCTTTGAAGGCAGGGGGCCGCGGGGCCTCGATAGTTCCCGTCTGCCGCGCCACGGCTCTCCTCCGCCCAGCCGCGACGATCTCTGCCGAGGCTCTTATCTTCAGCCTTCCGGCCTCGCGCAGGGCCCTGGCCCCGGGTCCTGACAGACGCACCACGACGCTTCTGCTCGCGCCTGGCGGGACCGAGAGCCTGACAGCACCCAGGCGCTCGATCCTCGTCGCCCGCCGGGACGTCGAGGCGACATCCACCCGGCCGTGTGCCGCACAGGATGCGGTGCCGATCGGGCAGCTCACGGTCAGACCGGTATTCACCGCGATCGCCCGCCCCAGCTCCCGCGCACGCGGCATCTCTGTCGCAACCGCTTTCGGCCGCCCTGGGGACGACTGCGGGGCCGGACAGAGGGCCGGGCTGTCAGCCACCTGCCCAACCTCATCCGCGGTCAGGGCGCCGTCGTAGACGAGGATGCAGGCGACTGCCCCAGCCGACTCCTCGCCTCCCGCCGGGCCGCTCACGTTGTCCTTGAAGAAGCGCAGCACTCCCTCTCCGAGGCCGAAACCCTGCGAGGTTCTCGCGGCCGCCACCTGGACTCCATTTACATAGGCGGTGGTCTCGCGTACACCGGTGGAGACAGCCGCACTCGTGAGGACGACCTGAGCGTATGAGTCGTCGAACACAGCGCCCCTGCTGACAGCGACCCTCCTCGAAGAGTCACTGCCGTAGATGACGAGATGTCCGTTCAGGTTGTAGAGGCCGTTGTCGGAGGTGCTGTTGGCGAAGTCGAGGATGCGCCGGTAACGAGTGACGTCGGCCAACCGGAACAGCATCACCACGGAATGGTTTTCGGGGTCGACGAGGCCTGCGGTGGCCAGCGAGAGCCCGTTTCCCTTCGGGAAGGTCAAGACGCTGCGTGAAATCCCGTCGACCTCCTCCAGTGCGAAGCGGTTGCCCGTCCCGAGATCGGTGAGGTCCGGCGCGCCGGCAACCCCCGAGATGAGATTGCCCTGAAGCTGATAGTTCGCCTTCAGCGTGGCCGCGTCCGCGCCTTTGCTGGCGCCGAGGAAGACCAACGCTGCCCCCAGCGCTATGACAACCCTGCCGGCACCCCGCATCGGCCGATCGTACAAGAAGCCCTGAACGCTTGAATCGGTCCTGCCGCTAGCGTTTTTTCTTGACGACCTTGAAGCTGAAGCTGACCGCTGCGCCGGTCTCCCCGCCGGCCCCGACGGCCAGGACGGAGAACTTGTGTTTGCCCGGCTTCGCTTTGTAGGACTTCGGCGAGGTGCAGCTGCCGTAGGCCCCCTTGTCCAGCTTGCACTGGAAGGTCGCCCTCGAGACATCGGAGGAGAAGGTGAAGGTGACTTTTGCCTTTGCTTTTTTGGTCTTGACCACGGAGCCGGGATGGGTCTTCAGGGTCGTTTTGGGGATGACAACCGGTGGCGGTGTGGTGGCCACTGGACTCGGCGGTTTTGGTGGAACGACGGTTTCGCATTTCACGCCGCTGCTGGAGACGGTGGCGCTGACATTCTTCGGGCCATCGTTGTAGGTGGCAGTGAGCTGCTTGGGGCAATCCAGCGACGGGGTCACGGTCGTCGCTGCGAAGGGATTTGTGCGAGTGCCCCCGTAGGTGAGGAAGGCGACGCTGTCACCCGGGACCGACGAGGCTGCATAGCCGGCCGTTGGCTGCAGCGCCAGCGTCCCGCCGAGCGTCGCGTTGCCGTTGACGGCGAGCTTGTCGAACTGCCCCGCCGCGGTGCCCGCGACCTCGATCTCGAGGCTGCCGCCAACGCCCTGTGTGTAGTTGCCGTTGATCGTCAGCGTGCCGGGACTCGCGCCAGGAGCGACCGCCCCGGAGCTGTCGACCGAGCCGTTGACGGTGCCACCGCCTGCGAGGCGCCCGCTGCTGGTCAGCGTCGACGCGTTCAGCGCGCCCCCCGGGTTGATTGTGATCGTCCCTGAGCTGGCGAAGGGAGGAAAGCCGACCGTCTTGCCGCCGGCGATGTTGATCGCGCCCCCGTTGACGAAGGTGCCGCTGACGCCGGCGCTCTGATCGAACTGCATCGTCCCGGTGTTGGTCATCGTGCCGTTGCTGGGACCGGCACCGGTGCCCGAAGCGGCGGCGACGGTGAACGTGCCGGCGTTGGTGAAGGCTTTGCCGTTGATGTTGAACCCGGCGCCGCCGCCCGGACCACCGCTGCAGCCGCCCCCCGGACAGGTGAGCGTGATCGAGCCTTTGTTGACGAAGTCCGATTGCAGGTGGGCGGTCGTGTTCGAGCCGGCGGCACTGATCGTCAGCGCCTGATTGGGATGCATTTCCCCGGAGAGGTTGAAACCTCCGTTCACCTGCACGCTGCTCGCCCCGTTTCCGGTGTATTTGAGGTGGCCGCCGCAGGGCATCTGCACCGGGGTGGCCCCAGACGTCGAGCCATTGCCCTGCTCGTAGTTGGTGGCGATGTTGAAGGTTCCCGTCCCGGCAGCGTTGATCTGACCGCCGGTGTCGTTCTTGACCTGGCCGCCGGCGTCGCCGCAGGAGCTGCCGGACGAGGTGACCGTCTTGCCGTCGGCGATGTTGATCGTGCCTTTGTTCACCACGATCCCACCGAAGAAAGCGCTCTGGTTGAAGCTCATCGTGCCGGTGTTGGTCACGCTGCCGGGAGAACCGCTGCCGAGGCTCGTACCGGTGCCCGAAGCGGCGGCGACGGTGAACGTGCCGGCGTTGGTAAAGGCTTTGCCGTTGCCGTTGAGGCCCGGCCCGCCCCCTGAGCCACCGCTGCAGCCGCCGCCTGGACAGGTGAACGTGATCGAGCCTTTGTTGACGAAGTCGGAGGCCAGGATCGCGTTGGTGTTGCTGCTGGCGGCGGTGACGGTCAGCGACTGATTCGACTGCATTTCCCCGGAGAGGGTGAAGCCGCCGTAGGCCTGCACCGTGCTCGCGCCGTTGCCGGTGTATTTGACCGTGCCGCAGGGCAGCTGAACCGGATTGGTCCCCGAGGTCGTGCCGGCGCCCTGCTCGTAGCTGTAGGCGTCGAGAGTGCCGGTGCCGGTCGCGTTGATCTCTCCACCGATGTCGTTTTTGACGATTGCGCTCGTGGTGTCGCCACAGTGGCTAGTGGCGGATTTGAACACTTTGCCGTCGGCGATGTTGATCTCGCCCTGGTTCAGCAGCGTGCCGTTGTTCTGAGCGGTGGGACCGTTGATCTGGATCGTGCCGGTGTTGACGATGCTGCCGCTCAGGGTGCTGCCGCCGGAGGCGGAATCCACCGTGATCTTTCCTTCATTCGTGACGGTCGTGCCGAGGAAGTTGAGCGCTGGACCACCGCCCCCGTTGCAGCTCAAGATCGGGCAGGTGAGGACGACCTCCGCGTTGGCACCGATGCTGCTCGGGGACGTGGTGGCGTTGAGATTCGTGTTGGGGTTGACCCCCGAGATGCTGAGCGTCTGCGTCCCGGTGGCGTTTCCAAACGTGAACGATTTCATCGAAGCCCCGCCGGTCATCGAGACCGTGTAGGTGCCGGGATTCGTGATCACCGTGTCGCAGGCAGAGCTCGGACCGCCGTTGCTCCAGTTGGCGTCCAGGTTGAATTCACCGTCCCCGCCCAGCCAGGAGGTCGTGCCGCCAGGGCAAGGGGCCGCGGATGCGCTCGCGGGAAGTGTCGCTATCGCGGCGATCGCGATCAGCCCTGCCAAAGTCGCCCAGCGCCTCGTGCTGCCCATCCCCCAACCACCTTCCTTTTCTGCCCCGTGCCGACTCGGTTTCTAAAGCGCGGGCGATCCTATCCCCGCAAAAGGATTAACGCTCAAGCCAACCGATCTTTTCCGGGCGGCGGAGTGATCAGCGCAACCGGCAACGCCAGGCCAGCAGAGCGGCGCAGGGTGGCGATGCGACGGCCAGGCTGAACCGCTGCCCGGATCTCGCTGACGCGGTCGCCCAGCCCAGCGACGGTCCTCTCCAGATCGGGTGCGACGAAGGCAATTCCCCAGAAGAAGGCCGGCCGATCTCCCCCAGTCCGCTCGATCGCCTCCTCCGGAGCCTGGATCGCCTCGAGGATGACGCTGCCGAGGCGGAAGAACGCCTGCCGGGGAGCACCGGCCGGCGTCGGCTCCTCGCGGATGCGCCGCAGGTCGAGGCCGGCGCTCTGAAGGGCGGTGACGGTGCGGTCGAGATCGGAGCTGATCGCTACGACGTGGTCGAGCGCGGCGATCCCGTTGGGATGCGCTGAGGAATCTCCCGGCGGTGGACGATCCGACAGCGTCGTCGCCAGCCCGTCCAGCTCGGTCGTCTCGATGTCGCGCAGGGACCAGCCCGCCAGCCCCTTGCCCGCGTCCACCAGGCGAATCCGCACGTCGCCGACGACGCAGGTGTCGCCGTCGACCTCGAAGCCGAGCGAGGACCAGGCCTGCGGCGGGTCGGCGACCGTCAGCTCGTCGATGGTCGGCGTCACGACGCCTGGCCGAGCTCGCGCAACCCGCCGGTCCCGACGTCGTAGACGAATCCCCTGACAGCGTCGGTGCAAGGAAGGAATGGGCTCGCTTCGAGTCGCGCGACGCCCTCGCGCACGGCCCGGTCGAGGTCGGCGAAGGCGCCGGCGCTCCACGCCGGCCGCTCGCCCGTGTCGGACTCCAGCCCCTCGGCGAACTCCTCATCGGTGAAGGTGAGCAGGCCGCACCCGGTGTGCTGGATCAGAGCTATCTCGCTGGTGCCCAGCAGTCGCTGCGATATCGAGAGCGAGCGGATCACGTCGTCGGTGACGATGCCGCCGGCGTTGCGGATCACGTGCGCGTCTCCCTTGCTCAGCCCGAGCAGCCGGTACGGGTCGATGCGCGCATCCATGCAGGTGACCACAGCGACCTTCCTCGCCGGCGCACTGGGCAGACCGCCTCCATCGAAGCTCTCCGCGTAGGCGCTTGCGTTTTCAAGCAGCTCGTCGATCTGGCTCATCGGTGCTCGACCCGTCACGCTATCCGCAACTGCCGATCCACCCAGGCCGGCTCGGGTGGCCGATCGCCAACTGTCGCGCGCTCGAGGTCGAGCAGGGCCTGCTTGCGCCGCAGGCCGCCGCCATATCCGGTCAGCGAGCCGTCGGCGCCGATCACCCGGTGACAGGGCACCAGGATCGGAGTCGGGGTGCGACCGATCGCTGTCGCGGTCAGCCGGACGCGCTTGTAGGGCTCGAGCCCGTCGGGGTAGGAGGTGTCGTCGATCCGCCCGGCCAGGTCGCCATAGGTAGTGGTGGTGCCGTAGGGGATCTTGCGTAGCTGAGCCCAGACGAGCTTCTGCAGCGGCGTGCCGCGCAGGTCGAGGTCCAGATCGAAGCTCTGGCGCTCGCCGGCGAAGTAGGCGTCGAGCTGATCGGTCACCTCCGGCAGCGGCCGGCGCGCACCCTCCTCCAGTCGCGAGGAGTGACCGGGGAAGTGGACGTTCCTGATCCGGTCCGCGGTGGCGATCACGGTCAACGGCCCCAGCGGGCTCTCATAGATCATCCAGGCGAGTCGGTCCATCACTGGTAGAACGGTATGCGGTGACGAAGCGTGAGACCACCGAGAGAGAGCACACGACGGACCTGCTGATCGGCAGTGAGCTGGTTGCCGGAGATGGCGCCACGCTCTCAGTCGAGAACCCGTACACAACCGAGACGATCGCGGATGTGCCGGCGGCCTCGCCCGAGCAGGTCGACGCGGCGGTGGCCGCGGCCCGCGAGGCCTGGCCGGGGTGGGCGCGGACGACCGCTGGAGAGCGTTGCGAGCTGCTGCACGAGGCGGCGCGGCGGCTGCGTGAGGGCGCCGAGAGCCTGGCCCGCACGATGACCGCCGAGGGCGGCAAGCCGCTGATCGAGAACCGCGACGAGCTCGAGTGGACCGCGGCCGCCTTCGACTACTACGCGGAGATCGGCCGCGACCACGCCGGCCGCGTGATCCCGCCGATCGAGTCGACCCAGCTGGCGATGGTGGTCAAGGACCCGCTCGGGGTCGTCGGCTGCATCGTCCCCTGGAACTACCCGCTGCTGCTCCTGGCCTGGAAGGTCGCGCCGGCGCTGGCCGCCGGCAACTGCGTCGTCTGCAAGCCCTCCGAGCTGACACCACTCTCGACCCTGATGCTCGCCGAGCCCTTCGCGCACATGCCGGCTGGTGTGGTCAACCTGCTGGCGGGAGCCGGCGACGTCGGCGCCGCGATCGCCTCCCACCCCGGCGTCGATTGCGTCGCCTTCACCGGGTCGGTCGCGACGGGCAAGAAGGTAGCCGCAGCCTGCACCGAGCGGATGGCCCGGATGAACCTGGAGATGGGCGGCAAGGACGCCTTCATCGTCTGCGCGGACGTCGCCCCCCAGCTCGAGGTTGCCGCCCGCGGCGGTGCCTGGGCGGCCTTCCTCAACGCCGGCCAAGTCTGCACCTCGGCCGAGCGCTTCTACGTCGAGGAGGAGATCTTCGACGACTACGTCGGCGCCTTCGTCGAGCACACCCGTGGTCTCGTCCTCGGCGACCCGTTCGAGGTCTCGACCGACATCGGCCCGATGGTCTCCGACCCCCAGCGCGCCAAGGTGGTGGCGCAGCTCGAAGCGGCCAGCGCGGCGGGAGCCGAGATCCTCGTCGGCGGCGACCGCGGCGGCACCGAGCGCGGCCACTTCCTCTCCCCCGCCGTCGTCACCGGGGCGGCTCCCGACAGCGCCCTGCTGCGCGAGGAGACCTTCGGTCCCGTCGCCCCGATCGTCCCGGTCGGCTCTCTAGACGAGGCGATCGAGCTCGCCAACGGCACCCCGTTCGGGCTCGGCGCCAACGTCTACACCGGCAACCTCGAGAACGCCGTTCGCTGCATGCGCGAGCTGCGCGCCGGCACGGTATGGATCAACGACCCGCTGACCGACAACGACGCCGGCCCCTTCGGTGGCTTCAAGCAGTCCGGCCTCGGCAGAGAGCTGGGCCGCGAGGGACTCGAGGCGTTCCAGGAGACCAAGCACGTCCACATGGAGTCCCGCATCGAGCGCAAGGAATGGTGGTACCCCTATAGCGAGTACGGAGCCGGCGGCTAGGCAATGCCCGAGCGCCCCGCTTGAGCCATAAGCGCTGGACAATCCTGGTGGTAGTTTCGGCTGCGACCGCGATGCTGCTACTCGACGTGACCGTGGTCAACGTCGCCCTGCCCGCGATTCGCCAGGACCTGGACGCGAGCTTCGGCGAGCTGCAGTGGGTCGTCGATGCCTACGCGCTGACGCTGGCCGCGACGCTGCTCAGCGCCGGCGTGCTGGCTGATCGGATCGGCCGGCGGGCTGTCTTCGCCGGCGGGCTGGCGGCCTTCACCGCCTGCTCGGTGCTCTGCAGCGCCGCCACCTCTCCCATCGTCCTCGATGTCGCTCGCGGCGCCCAGGGCGTCGGCGCCGCCGCGATGTTCGCCGCCTCGCTCGCCCTACTCGCCAACGAGTTCCAGGGAAGGGAGCGGGGCTTCGCGCTCGGCGTCTGGGGCGCGATCACCGGGGCCGCCCTGGCGGTCGGACCGCTGGTGGGCGGCGTCCTCACCGATGAGCTCTCCTGGCGCTGGATCTTCCTGGTCAACCTGCCGATCGGCGCCTCATTGATCTGGCTGACCGTGCGCTCGCTGCCAGAGTCCCGCGACGACCGCCGGAGACCGTTTGACCTCACCGGGATGACGACTTTCGGCGCCGCCTGCTTCCTCCTCACCTACGGGCTGATTCGCGGCAACGAGGATGGCTGGGGCAGCGCCCCGATCGTCGCCGCCCTGGTTGCGGCCGCCACCCTGGCGGTCACGTTCCTGGTAGTCGAGCGCCGCACCGAGGCGCCGATGCTGCCGCTTTCGCTCTTCCGCATCCCGGCCTTCACCGGCACGGCCCTGGTCGCGTTCGCACAGTCGGTGGCGCTCTATCCGCTCCTCCTCTTCCTCGCGGTCTACTTCCAGGAAGGACTCGGCCTCTCGCCGACCGCCACCGGGCTGCGCATCCTCCCCCTGACGCTCGTCCTCTTCGTCGCGGCGCCTATCTCCGGCCGCCTCACCGCTCGCCTGCCGCTTCGCATTCCACTCGCCACCGGGCTCGTGCTGATCGGGACCGCTCTACTACTGATGCGAGCAATCGACGCGACCAGCGACTGGACCGTGCTGTTGCCCGGGCTGCTCGTCGGCGGACTGGCGATCGGCGTGATCAGCCCGGCACTCGCCGCGGCGATGGTGAGCGTGCTGCCGGTCGAGCGCAGTGGCCTCGCCTCGGGCATCAACAACACCTTCCGCCAGCTCGGCATCGCGATCGGGATCGCCGGCCTCGGGGCGATCTTCCAGCATCACCTCAGCGGTGCCCTCGACGCCAGGGCTGCCATGGTCGACGGGCTCGAGGCCGTGCTGGCCGTCGCCGCCGCCATCGCCTTCGCCGCGGCGCTCGTCTCCTGGCCCCTGCTGGGATCCCAGCGCTCCACCCCATCGCCGTGAGCCGATTCGTCGATCGTTGAGGGCCCACCAGCGCGGTTGGCGACCGCGCGTGAGGGGTAGAGCCCAATCTTGTTCCTTTTCTTCTCGAACAGGCTCG
This sequence comes from uncultured Solirubrobacterales bacterium, assembly GCA_963807425.1. Taxonomy (GTDB): domain Bacteria; phylum Actinomycetota; class Thermoleophilia; order Solirubrobacterales; family 70-9; genus VRUE01. Next base: position 559,997 of record CAWEBZ010000012.1, read on the forward strand.
GTTGCGGAGGCTCGTTGCTTGTCTCGGTCGTCGTGACGCTGATCCTCTTGATCGCTTTCGGCGTGATCGAATTCGACTAGGGACGACTGGCGCTCATGTCGCACCGGAAGCCGAACATGCCCTCGATCGCGACGATCGGCGTCTACGGCTTCGACCGCGAGGCGTTTCTCGAAACCCTCGCTGCGGCGAAGGTCGAACTCCTGCTCGACGTGCGACAGCGCCGCGGCGTGCGCGGCAGCGAGTATGCCTGGGCGAACGCCCAGCGGTTGCAGGCAGGACTGGCCGAGGCGGGTATCGACTACACCCACCTGAAGGAGCTGGCGCCGACGACCGGGCTCCGCAACCTGCAGTACCGCGAGGACGACAGACGCGGCGAGGGCAAGCGCTCGCGCACGGTCCTCGCCCCCGAGTACGCCCGCCGCTATAGCGAGGAGATCCTCGACTCGGTCGACCTGGAGCCGATCGTGAGGTGGATCGGCGATTCCTTCGCGGCGCTCCTCTGCGTCGAGCGCGACCCAGAGGCCTGCCACCGCTCCCTGATCGCGGCGCGGCTGCAGAGCGAGTGGGGCTTCGGCGTCGAGCACCTCCGCCCGCCGGACGCTTAGCCCGTCCAGGCGTTGCTCAGAGCCGTTGCGGGTATAGAGACGGTCTGAAGATGAGAGCCGCCGTCAAGCACTCCGGAGCGGGTGGTGACTTCGAGGAACCGGCGGAATCGTCCTCCCGGGAGGTCTTGAGCGAGCTGGTCCGGGAGCGTCCAGCCGTCGCCGCCTTCGGCGTGCTCGGGCTGATCGTGCTGACGCTGATCGCCGCCGAGGGCCTCCACGACGTGGCGCAGACCACGCTCAGCGGCCTCACCCTGGGAACCGTCTACGCGCTCGGCGCCGTCGGGCTGACGCTGGTCTACGGGATCCTGCGGCTGGTCAACTTCGCCCACGGTGACTTCCTCACCTTCGGCGCCTACATGGCCTACCTGGTCAACGTCACATGGGGGATGCCGCTGGCGGCGGCGATCTTCTTCGCGATGGCGACCACGGCGCTGCTCGGCCTGCTCTCCGAGCGGCTGATGTGGCGGCCGATGCGGGCCAAGGGAGCGGGGTTCCTGCAGCTGATCCTGATGTCGATCGGTCTCGCCTTCGTGATCCGCTCGGCGATCCAATGGTTCTGGGGGACCGAGATCCGCACCCTCGACGTCAACGTCACTGACAGCGTCACCTTCCTCGGCCTGCGGATCGGGCAGACCGAGCTGGCCGTCGTCGTGGTCGGCATCGCCGTCCTCGTCGCGGTCGGGTTGATCGTCCGCTTCACCCTGCTGGGCAAGCAGATGCGGGCGCTCTCGGACAACCTCGACCTGGCCGAGACGGCCGGCATCGACACCCGCCGCGTGATCCTCTACACCTGGCTCTTCGCCGGTGCCCTCGCCGGCCTCGCCGGCGTCCTCTCCGGAGCGCTGACCAACCTGCGACCGGAGCTCGGCTTCGAGCTGCTGCTGCCGATCTTCGCCGCCGTCATCCTCGGCGGGATCGGCAACCCATTCGGGGCCCTCACCGCCGGCCTCGTGCTCGGGATCGTGATCGAGTGGTCGACCCTCCTCGTCGAGCCGCGCTGGAAGGTGACCTTCGGCTTCGTCGCGCTGATCATCGCCCTCGTTATCCGGCCGCAGGGGATCTTCGGCCGCGCAAAGGCGATATGAGCCCGCCGCCACTTGCCTTCACGCTCGAGGCCTTCACCAACTTCGGCTTCTGGAGCGGCGTGCTGGTGATCGCCGGCATCTACGCAGTCGTCGCCCTCGGCCTGCAGCTCAACGTCGGCTACACCGGGATCATCAACTTCGGCCAGGCAGGCTTCATGGCCGTCGGTGCCTACTCGATGGCGATCCTCGTGCTGGAGGCGGGGCTGTCCTTCTGGCTGGCGCTGCCTGCCGCGGTCCTGATCACGATGGCGTTCGGGGTCCTGATCGGCCTGCCCTCGCTGCGGCTGCGCGCCGACTACTTCGCGATCGTCACCCTCGCCATGGCGGAGGTGGTTCGCCTGACCGCCCAGAACGCCCGCGGCCTGACCGGCGGCAACAAAGGGCTCTTCTGCGAGTTCGAAGGCGGCAACCAGGCCTGTTACGACGATTCCTGGCGCTCCGTCTCGGACTGGATGCTCGGCATCCTCGAAAACTTCTGGGCCGACCCGGAGCCGCTGCTGCCTCTCCTCCTCGTGATCTGGGCCACGGTCGCGATCGGCATCCTCGCCCTCGGCTACGTGCAGAGGACGCCGTGGGGACGGGTCCTGCGCGCGATCCGCGAGGACGAGGACGCGACCCGCGCGCTCGGCAAGAACACCCTCCTCTACAAGCTGCAGTCGCTGGCGATCTCGGCCCTGCTCGGCGCCCTCGCCGGCTTCTTCCTCGCCCTCTTCCTGGCCACGATCCACCCCGACGACTACGAGCCGATCGTCACCTTCTTCGCCTTCGGAGTGCTGATTCTCGGCGGGCTGGCCAGCTACCGAGGGGTGGCGATCGGGGCGATCCTGCTCTGGACCCTGCTCGAAGGGACGCGGTTCGTCGAGCTGCCGATCAGTGAGGAGAAGACGGCGGCGCTGCGCTTCGCGATCGTCGGCGTGGTGCTGATCGCGTTGATGGCGTTCCGGCCCCAAGGGATCTTCGGCAAGCGCGAGGAGATGGTCCTCGGTGACTGACGCTCCTAAAGGCACCGGCAGGACGCTGCTCGAGGTCGACGGCGTGGTCAAGCGCTTCGGCGGCATCCGTGCCGTCAACGGCGCCGGCTTCGACGTCGCCGAGGGCTCGATCACGGCGTTGATCGGACCCAACGGCGCCGGCAAGACCACCCTCTTCAACGCGATCACCGGCTTCCAGCGGGTCGACCGCGGCTCCGCCCTTCTCGCCGGAGAGGAGGTGCTCCACCTGCCCGCGTACGCGATCGCCCGCCGCGGCATGGTGCGGACCTTTCAGATCACCAGGGCACTGGCGGCGATGCCGGTGATCGACAACATGATGCTTGCCGCCGCCGACCAGCCGGGTGAGCGCTTTCGCAACCTGATCTTCCGCCCCGGCGCCGTGAGCCGGCGCGAGGACGAGGTCCGCGTGCAGGCGACCGAGTTGCTCGAGGTCTTCGACCTCGCCGGCCTCGCCGGCGACTACGCCGGCACGCTCTCCGGCGGGCAGCGCAAGCTGCTGGAGCTGGCCCGGGCGCTGATGACGCAGCCGAGGCTGCTGCTGCTCGACGAGCCGATGGCGGGAATCAACCCGACCCTGGGCCGGCGCCTGCTCGACCATATGCAGCGGCTGCGGCACGAGCAGGGAATGACCTTCCTCTTCGTCGAGCACGACATGGAGGTGGTGATGAACCACTCCGACCGGGTGATCGTGATGGCCGAGGGCAGGGTGATCGCCACGGGCAAGCCACACGAGGTGCGCGATGACCCCACTGTTGTCGACGCCTACCTCGGGGGCGTCCCGTGAACGGCGACGGCGACGCCCTCCTGGTCATCGAGGAGCTGGTCGCCGGCTACGTTCCCGAGGTCGACATCCTCGACGGCGTCTCGCTCAGCGTCCGCGAGGGCGAGATCGCGACCGTGGTCGGCCCCAACGGCGCCGGAAAGTCGACCCTGATCCGGACGATCTTCGGCCTGCTGACGCCGCGGCGCGGCCGCGTCACCCTGCGGGGTGAGGACCTGACCGGCCTCGCGCCGCACTCGATCACGCGCCGAGGGATGAGCTACGTGCCCCAGCTCGACAACGTCTTCCCCAGCCTCAGCGTCGAGGAGAACCTCGAGATGGGCTCGCTCGAGCGCTCGCGCACGGGCACGCGAATCGGCGAGATGTATGAGCTCTTTCCCCGCCTCGACGAGCGGCGCACCCAGGCCGCGGGGACGATGAGCGGCGGCGAGAGGCAGATGCTGGCGATGGCGCGGGCGCTGATGCCGGAGCCGCACGTGCTCCTCCTCGACGAGCCCTCGGCCGGCCTCGCACCCGCCTTCGTCGAGACGATCTTTGAGAACGTGCGCCAGATCAACGAGGCGGGCGTCACCGTGGTCATGGTCGAGCAGAACGCCCGCCGGGCGCTCGCCATGTCGGATCGTGGCTACGTCCTCGACCTCGGCCGCAACCGCTTTCAGGGCGCCGGCCGAGACCTGCTCGACAACCCCGAGGTAGTGGACCTCTACCTCGGTGGCACCGCGCGCATCGACGACGGCACGCCCCCCACCTAGCGCTGTACCACCGAGTCCGCGTCAACCCTTGCTCAACAAGGGTTTTCGCGGACTCGCGCGCCTGACTAGTCCGCTTCGACCTCCACCGTGTCGAGCTTGACGAGCTTGCCGCCTTTGAATTCCGAGATGTCGTAGATGTAGCGGCTGAGGTCGCCGTTCTCGTCCCAGTCGATCGGGCCCGAGGCGCCTTCGTAGTCGATGTCCTCTCCGTTTTCGAGCGCTTCGATCGCCTGCGGCAGCTGCTCGAAGGTGTACTTGGCCCCACCGGGACCGGTGACGTCGACAATCGCTTCCGCGATCGCTTCGCCATCACTCGACCCCGCGGCGACAGCGGCGAGATAACAGAGCATCACGTCGTCGAAGGTGGTCGCGTCGAAGAGGTTCCGCGCCGCCCCAGGGGCTTTCGTGTACAGCTGGTCGAAGGCGTCAGGAGCGTTGCCGGAAAAGGTCCCGGGTGCGGTGCCGAGCATGCCTTCGGTCGCCTCGCCGCCGACTTCTTCGGGCAGTTCGGTCGAGCTGAGGCCGTCGGTGATGAAGGTGCTCGTCGCCTCCCAGTTACCGGTGCGCACCAAGGCCGGACCGAGCTTGGCGAAGGTTTCCGGGAAGTCGATGATCACGAAGTTGTCCGGGTTGCCTGAGGTGATCTGTGTCGCCTCGGAGTTGTAGCTCGGCTGTTCGGGGTCGTAGACGACCTTCTCCGCGACCGTGGCACCGCGCTCTTCGAGTTCCGCCTCGAGCGAGTCGGCGAAGCCGGTGCCGTAGAGGTCATTGCGAGCCCCGATGTTGATCGTCTTGCCTTTGAGGCCGCCGAGCTCCTCTTCCATGCGATCGGCGAGCGCCTTGCCCTGCAGACCATCGGGAGGCGCCGTGCGGGCGAAGAGCCCGTCGTCGTCGAGATCCGACAGCGCGTCCGCGGTCGATGCCGGCGAGATCAGCATGACTCCCTCCGGGATCGTCACCGAGCGAGCAACGGCGACGGTGGCCGTCGAGGCATAGTCGCCGGAGATGCAGGTCGCTCCATCGGCGATCAGCTTGCGAGCGGCCTGCACACCGCCCTGATCATCCGAGGCCCCGTCCTCGGTGACCAGCTCGACCGTCTGGTCGACTGCGGTCTCTTTGATCGCTGCATCTATCTCCTGCGCCGCAAGATCGCCGGCCTTTTGGCCCGCCGGGCCGTAGGGAGCCAGATCGCCGGTGAGCGGAACCAGGTTGCCGATCGTCAGATTGAGCTGCTCCCCACCGCCACCTCCCCCGGCTTCGTCGTCATCGTCACCACAGGCCACCAGGCCGAATGACAAGACGAGCGCAGTCATGATGGCCGCCAGTACGAGGCTTGGTCGGTTCACGAGATTCCTCCTTGGACGCTTGGCCGGCTCCTCACAGGCTCGTTAATTCCCTTCCCGAACTTGCGTCCGCGAAAACTCGCAAAACGGGACCGGGCGACGAGAGGTCAGGGAAAGTCGGGATACTCCGGTCCGATGGAGAGGTCGCACCGCCTACGAGTACCTACTGTCGCTCTCGCACTGCTGGCCTCGGCGATCCTGCTGGCGGGGCCCGGCCTGAGTCGCAGTCATGCCTCCTCCCCCTCCGGCGATAGCCGAGGCGACGAGAAGAGTGGCGCCACAACATCGATCATCGGAGGCACCCCAACCTCGATCGCGTCCTACCCCTGGCTTGCCTACATCGACTACAGGGGGCCGGTCGAAAAATTCAATTGCGGAGGAACGGTTGTCTCGCCCCGGCTGATCCTGACGGCGGCTCATTGCGTGTTGACCGGCACCGGCAAGATCGCGGTGGCGTCGAACTTCTCGGTTGTCACAGGTGTGGGAGATCTGAGGGAAACGACCCCGGAGCGCATATCCCGGGTCTCGCAGGTCCTTGTCTTTCCCGAATATGAGCCTTCGCGTGTCTTGAACGACGCCGCGCTCCTCGTATTGGCTGCTCCGGTTGCGGCGCCGCCGCTGCCGCTGGCGACCCCGTCCGACGAAGCGCTTAGCGCCCAAGGAGTGCCTGTCGAGGCTGCCGGCTGGGGCCTGATCGACGTGGAACCACCGCGGGCATCGCCGGTCCTTCGCGCGGCTCAGTCCGTCGTTCAAAGCCCGGCGTATTGTCAGCGGAGGCTACGCACGGCGCTCCCGGTCTTTGCATCCCGCAGTCAGATCTGCGTGCGATCTCAGCCAGGCTCCGGTGCCGGTCTCTGCAATGGCGATAGTGGCGGCCCGGGCATCGCGCGGCGGCCCGATGGGACCCCCGTGCAGATCGGGATCATCAGTCTCAAGGGAGCCTTCGATTGCAACCCGGCGGTCCCTCAGGTCCTCGCGCGAGTCGATCGGGTGTCTTCCTGGGTCGACGCTTGGAAGGCAGCGATCGAATTCGGGGCGGCCGCACCGGCGGTGGTGATTCCACACGTCGAGCTTCCCGCGGTGACACGGCGTGACGCCGAATTCTTTGCCTGGCTTGCCCTGGAAGCCGACTTCGGGAACCGGTTCTCGAAGGGCAGGCTCCACGCCATCGCATGCCAGCGAATCGATCGCGAGAAGGTCAAGTGCCGGATGGAATGGCTGCGAGGCCTCGACTACTACCGCGGCGGGATCTCGATCTACGCAGCGCTCCCTCGCGAAGGCTTCGTCTACGACTATCGCTACAAGATTCGCCGCTTCGACGTGCGCTGCTGGCTCAAGTACCTCCACCCGATCCAGGCCTGCAACCCGAGGCTCTTCACGAGATAGCTAGCCGGAGCCGCGGGAGAGGAGCTCGTCGAGCGTGCCGCCGCTGAGCACTGATTGCGGTTGCTCGGCGACCACGTCCGACCCGGGAACAGCCTGCTCGTCGCGCCGCTTGATTAGCAGCCACTGAGCCTTTTCGCCGGGACGGGTTCGCTGCAGGGCGAAGCCGCCGCGCAGCTTCTCGCCGTGGAGGACGAAGACCGCATGGCCCCGCTCGAGCGCCTCCGGCCAGGCCACCCGCCCGCCCTGCTCGTAGCGACCGCGGTCCCAGACGATCACGCCGCCGTCGCCGATCTTTCCCTCGAAGTCGTTGTGGTCGAGCGAGTGGTCGGCGACCTGCACCGCGAGGCGCTTGACGGCGGGGTCCAGCGAGGGACCCTTCGGCACCGCCCACGAGCACATCACCCCGTCGACCTCCAAGCGCAGATCGAAGTGATGAGCAGTGGCGGCGTGCTCCTGGACGACGAAGACGCCGGCACTGACGCCGCGGATCGCGAACTGCTCATGACCCTCCACTTTCACGCTCTCGACCTCGACGTCGGTGACGTGCGCGCCCCGCGGGCCCTCGCGGAGGAGCAAGACCAAGTCCTCGACCGCCCCCTCGAGACCCTCGGCGTGGACGAGCACCGAGCCGTCCTCCTCATTTCGAACCCAACCCAATGCCCCCAGCCGGTGCGCCCGGCTCACCACCGCTTCGCGAAACCCGACGCCCTGCACCTGACCGCGGACGACGGCACGCACCGCCGTCACGTCGGCATCCGCTCGCTTGGCCATTCCCCAACTATTACCGAGTGCTACCGCTCGCAGCTGCGGACCGAGTCGAAGCCGGCGCCACCGCGACAGCGGTCGAAGCCGGATCCGCCACGTAGGCGGTCGGCACCGCGGTTGCCCCTGAGCAGATCGGCGCCGGCGCCGCCCCTCAGTAGGTCCGGGCCGCCGCGGCCGAGCAGGCGATCCCTGCCGGCTCCGCCGAAGACGCGGTCGGCCGCGGAACCGGTGCCGATGTGGACGTCGCCACTTCCGGCGCAGACCAGGTCCCGGCCCGCCAGCGTGGCGATCGTGTCGTCGCCGCCGAGGGCGACGACGACATCGGGGCCGCTGGTGCCGAAGAGGATGTCGTCGCCGACCGTTCCGACGGTCGTGGCGGTGACGCCGCGGCAGGTGGGCGCGGGACCGATCACGCTGGTCGTCACCGTGGCTTTGTTGTTCGCCCCGACCGGGTCTTTCTGGTCCCCTTTGACCGAAGCGGTGTTATCGATCGACCCGACTTTTCGCGGGACGACGACGAGAGTCACCGTCGGCGGACCGCCATAGTCGATGGTGGGGGAGCCGATGCTGCCGAGACTGCAGGTGACTTTTCTCCCCTTGCGCGCGCACTGACCCGAGGTCGCGGCGACGGAGACGAAGTCGACGCTCTTCGGAAGCTGGTCGGTGACGGTTACTCCGGTAGCGAGCTCGGGCCCGAGATTCTGCGCCGCAATCGTGTAGGTAAGGGTCGATCCGACATTGACCGGGTCGGGGCTATCGGTCTTGACGATCGCCAGGTCGGCCGCGTTGGCCGCCGTGGCGCCTGCGCCGACGAGAACGAGGGTGATGGTCAGCGCCGCTGCAAGAAGCCGGGTGTAGTGGGTCCGTCGCATCTGGTGCTGAAACGCTCCGCCCAGGGAGACGTCAGGCTAAACCTGCCCTACCCCGCCGCCTTTCCCCCAAACCGCGCTCAGGCAAGCTCGCCGGCCTTGTGTCCGAGGAGCGTTTGCGCGATCCTGGGCGCGATGACCGAGCTGAGGACCGTGCGGGTGGCCGCCGCGCAGGCGACCCCCGCGATCCTCGACGCGGAGGCGTCGATCGCGAAGGCGGCGGAGCTGATCGAGCTCGCCGCCGCCGACGGCGCCGAGCTGGTCGTCCTCCCAGAGGCTTTCGTGCCTCTCTACCCATCGCAGTCCTGGGCCGCCCCGGCGGCGTCGTTCTCCGGCTTCGACGAGCTCTGGGAGCGGCTCTGGAGCAACTCGGTCGACGTACCCGGCCCGCTGCTGGACGAGCTCGTAGCCGCCTGCGCTCGAACCGGAGCCCACTGTGCGATCGGCGTCAACGAGCGCGAGACGGAGCGGCCCGGAACGCTCTACAACACGCTCGTCCTGATCGGCCCCGAGGGGATCGTCTGGAAGCACCGCAAGCTGATGCCGACCCACCACGAGCGGCTCTTCCATGGGATCGGCGCCGGCGATGACCTGGTCGCCGCGAAGACGCCGCTGGGCACGATCGGTGGCTTGATCTGCTGGGAGAACCGGATGCCCCTCGCCCGCTACGCGATGTACAGGTCTGGGCCGCAGATCTGGGTCGCGCCGACCGCCGACGACACCGACAGCTGGCTCGCCAGCATGCGCCACGTGGCGATCGAGTCCGGCGCCTTCGTCGTCTCCGCCCCGCAGTTCATCCCCCGCGCGGCCTTCCCCTCCGACTTTCCGGTCGATCTGCCCGACCGCGAGGTCTTCGGACGGGGAGGCGCGGCGATCATCGAGCCAACCTGGGGCGAGGTGATCGCCGGCCCGCTCTACGACGAAGAGGGAATCGTCAGCGCCGACTGCGACCTTCGCGACGGCCTCCGCGCCAAGCGCTGGTTCGACTCGGTCGGCCACTACAGCCGCGAGGACGTGCTTTCGTCCCACTCGGCCAAGCGACCGCGCTGAAGCGTCAGGCGCCGCCTCCAACGTAGGTGAAGGCCGCCAGCGCCATGACCGCCAGCGCGCACCGGCGTAGGCGAGGCCTGCGCGCCAGCCGCTGCCAGGAGGAGATCGCGGTCGCGCCGACCATCAGCCCCCATCCGTGCCCGGGCACCATCGCCAGCATCAGTGGCCAGCACGCGCCAACGCACTGGCCCGCGTGGTACACGCCGTAGCGTGCGCAGGAAAGATCGGCCGCGCGGCCGCGCACCGCCAGAGAAAGCTCGCGGTGCGTCCCCTTGACGAAGCGGGCGTCCCAGGCGGTCAGCTGCCAGGCGGCGCCGCAGAGGAGGACGATCGCACTGGCGGTCGTCGGCTCGATGGACAGGCGTGACCGAAGCAGCGACCAGAAGGCGATCGCCACCGCCCCGACCGCAATCCAGACCAGCAGATAGCAGGTGATGAATACAGCGGGAGCGCTGTAGCGGCGGCTCCAGAGGCTGACCTGAGCGACCCCACGAAGCATCGGCAGGGTCGCGGGCAGCATCATCGCCATCACCATCGCGGCCCAGTGGGCGAGCGAGGTCGAATCGTCGTGATGGATGTGGCTCTGCGCTTGCAGAGGTAAATCCTGGGTCAGGAAAAGAAGTGACCAGGCGAGCACGGCAAGCAGCGCCCAGGGCCACTCCGGTCGAAACCAGAGCAGGCGCCGCAGGTCGGCGGCGAGCGGCCGGGCGACGGTCGATTCCATCCGGCCGGCGTTACTCGACGAAGAGGCTGACGCGCCCGATGACGACGCTGGGGACCGTGAGCTCCGCCTCATCCCTGGCGTCGACCCCGACGGGCGAGAAGGTGACGTCGAGGCGCTCCGGGTTCCAGCGCCCCTCGCTGCGCAGGCGCTTGATCTGCTCGCTGACGTCGAACACGTAGTGCAGGCCGTGCGGCGCCTCCTCGTCCTCGTCGTCGAGCTGCGAGCTCTCGATGCCGAACAGCGAGATCGTCCCGACGCAGCTCTCACTCTCGGGTTCGGCCGCCTCGCCCTCGGGCAGGTTGAGGAAGACCCCGTAGAGGAGGCCGGGGTTTGCCTCGCCGTGCACGTTCTCGATGTTGAGGTAGGTCGCCGTGGGCCCCGCCTCGGCCTCCAGTGCGGCAGGACCGCTGGGAGGCGACACCTCGAGACTTGCGCCAGTTGTCTGGCCTTCCAGGGTGACCGACTCTTCACTCGCGCCGATCATCTCGGGCGGGTGCTCGGGATGTGCTTCGTCAGCCATCATCTCCGGTCTCCTTGGGGGAGCAGGGACGGGCGCCGGGCGTTTTGGAACCGGCAGGTGACTGTAGGTGTAGCCCAACTGCGCTTCGATGTCGAGGACGTCGCGCACCGCCATCCTCTGCGGCTGCCCGGCGCTGTCGACGAAGTCGAATTGCATCCCCAGCCAATCCGGGTCGGTCGGGTTCTGGCCGGGCGGATGCGAACCGGGATCGAGAAGCCATTCCTCCCAGAGCCGGTCGAGGTTGGCATGGTGGAGCCAGAAGATCGGGTCCAGCGCGGCGGTGCTGAAGCGGGACATGAATCCGCCTTCGCCACCGATCTGGGTGTGGACGGACCCATGCGGTACGGCCTCCAGCACGCCCGCTCCGCGCCCTCCGGTCCCATGGTGGAAGAGTGGACTCGTTCGGCGACCGCCAAAGCCGCCCGTGGTACCCATCGCCGGGCGGGAGAAGACCGGCTCGGCCATCGCCGTCGTCGTCTGGACGGCGGCGTTGTTGAGCTCGTTGCCCCCATTGATATCGAGGGGGAATCGCTGGCGCTGTTTGATGAAGAGGGGATTACTGTCTCCGTCGGGAAGGAATTCCTCGCGAAAGGCGGGGGGAAGGGACTGGCTGCCGGCAACCACACTCGTCGTGTAGTTCCAGTATGGAAGTGCCCAATCTTCGTCCTCGATGTGCGAGCGGATGATCTGTTCGAACCAGTAGAGGTACATCCGGTGCCACGGCAGAAAGAACCACGATGCGTGTTGACACTGGTCCTCGATCCTGCCGGGAACCGATTCGCCCCGCCGTTCGTGAATCGCAGCCTGATTGACCCAATTGGCGCCGTTGGCCGGTTCCGTCTGAGCCAACTCCTGCATCGACCTGACCGCACGGGCGTAGTCAAGCAGTGTCGAATCGCGCCACGGATCCTCCGAGTCGCCGAGCTCCCAAACATCCTGGCGCACCCACGTCCCATTCATCGCTCCCACCCTCCAATCAAAAATAAATTTGACTGTTCGATCCTATTGGAATGTTTGAGTTCGGCGACCAGCGTTCCTCGATCACCTCGCCTGGTGGGTTCCGAGGTCGACACCGGGGTAGAGAGACCGGATGGGGCTCCCACTTGCAATCGGCGCTTTCGAATGGCTCGAGAACGCGATCGGGGGCGAGATCTGGACCTATCCGGCGATCGTCGCCGCGGTCGCCTTCGACTCGCTGCTTCCGGTGGCTCCCGGGGAGGCGGTGATGATCACCGCCGGGGTCCTTGCGGCCAACGGCGACCTGAGCCCCGTCCTCGTCGTCTGCGCCGGGACCGTTGGCGGCTGTCTCGGCGACAACGCGTCCTACGGGCTCGGGGCATCGTTGGGACGCCGCGCCGAGCGCCGCTTCTTCACCTCGGAGCGAGCTCGCCAACGGCTCGCCTGGGCGCGCCGCCAGCTCCAGGAGCGCGGCGCGGTGATCATCGTCGTCGCCCGCTTCATCCCCGGGGGCCGCACCGCGACCACCTTCTCGGCCGGTCTGCTGGAGATGCCGTGGCGGCGGTTCCTCGCGATCGACGCACTCGCCGCCGCGCTCTGGGCCACCTACATGACCCTGCTCGGTTATTTCGGCGGGTCGGCCTTCGAGGAGAGCCTCTGGAAGCCGATGCTCGCGGCCGGTCTCATCGCCGCCGCGGCGGCCGGCGGAGCGGAGCTGCTGAGGCGAGCCAGGCTCTCCTGACCGTGCGCCGGCGGGGAAGGACGAGAGACACCACGGCGGGTACGCTGGCCTCCGCATGGTCGGATGTCGGACATGGTGAGCGCCGAGGAAATCGGCGCGGTGGCTGGTCTTTGCGGCTCTCGCCGCCGCCGAGCGTGAGCGGCTTTCTCGCGTGGCGGCGGACATCAGCCTCGTGCCGGGCGAGTACGCCGCGCACGAGGGCGACGAGCGGGCGATCTTCGCCGTGCTCGACGGCCGCATCGAGGCGGTCAAGACGGTCGACGGGGTCGAGCGCGTCGTCGGCGAGCGCCACCCGGGGGACGTCTTCGGCGAGGTGCCGATCGTGCTCGGGACGGTCTTCCCGGTCGGCTTCCGCGCCGCGGAGAGCGTCGCGCGTGATGCGGATCGAGGCCGCACGACTACCACGCCGTCGCCGCCGTCGTGCCGGACGTCGGCAAGGAGATCGGCAAGCTCGCCGGCCACCGGATGGGCGGCTCGCGCGGCCTCGAGGGCATCGCGGCTGCGCCCGCCGCCGCCGCGGGCGATCGTCGTCGGGCATCGCTGGGACGCGTCCTGCGCCGAGCTGCGGCGCTTCCTCGACCGCAACCAGATCACCTTCAACTGGCTGACACCCGGAGACGCCCGACGCGGCAGGCCAGTGGGGCGGCTCCGCTGCCCGCCGAAGAGGACTGGCCCGCGATCCGGGTCATCGACGGCAAGACCGCGGTCAAGCCCCACCTGCGCCGCGTGGCCGAGCTGCTCGGCGTCGACACCGAGCCGGGCGCCGCCGAGTACGACACGGTGATCGTCGGCGCCGGCCCGGCCGGGCTGGCCGCCGCCGTATACGGGGCGTCGGAGGGCCTGCGCACGATCGTGGTCGAGCGCGAGGCGCCCGGCGGCCAGGCCGGCACCTCCTCGCGGATCGAGAACTACCTCGGCTTCCCGTCGGGCGTCTCGGGGGACGAGCTGGCGAGCCGCGCGCTGCAGCAGGCGCGGCGGCTCGGCGCCGAGATCCTCGTCACCCGCTCGATCGGGCGGATCGACGCCGCCAACCGCGAGCTGCACCTCGACGCCGGCGACGTCCTGCGCGCGCGGACGATCATCCTCGCCTGCGGCGTCACCTGGCGGCACCTCGCGATCGAGGGCTTCGACCGCCTTGCCGGCAAGGGCATCTCCTACGGGGCGGCGCGCAGCGAGGCGCCCAACACGCACGGCCTCGACGTCCACATCATCGGCGCCGGCAACTCAGCCGGGCAGGCAGCCCTCTTCTTCTCCACCCACGCGAAGAGCGTGACCATCCTCTGCCGGGGCGACAGGCTCGAGAAGAGCATGTCGCGCTACCTGATCGACCAGCTCGCGACCCGTCCGAACATCGACGTGATGTTCGGAGCCGAGGTGGCGGCCGTGCACGGCGTCAACTCGCTCGAGGCGATCGACGTCCGCGACTCGGCCACGCGGCGAGACGTCCCAGCTCGAGTCGGGCGGCCTGTTCATCTTCATCGGCGCCGACGCGGAGACGTCATGGCTGCCTCCGGAGATCGCCCTCGACCACCACGGCTACGTGCTCACCGGCTCCGACATGCGGGCGGCGAGCACTGGGCGCTCGACCGCGACCCCTACCTCCTGGAGACGAGCGTCCCCGGAATCTTCGCCTGCGGCGACGTCCGCTTCGGCCCGGTCAAGCGCGTCGCCGCCGCCGTCGGCGAGGGCAGCATGGCGATCGCCTTCGTCCACCAGTACCTCAAGGGACTGGACCTCGCCGACGGGGCGGCTCAGACCGCCGAGCCCACAACCTCGCCCGGGTAGCTACTCGACTACTGGCCCGCCGCCCCCGAGTAGCGCAGCGATCCGGGGGTATCGAGGTGCTCACCGGTCTCCAGCAGGGTCTTCAGGCCCGAGAGGATCATCGGCCAGCCGCCGAAGAGTTCGGAATTGGCATTCTCATCGAGCTGATCGTGGGTGACCGCGAGACGGCAGGAGTCGCCGACCGGTTCGATCTCCCAGGTCACGCGCGAGGTCCCTTCGCGCTGGACCTCCTCGCTCCACAGCGCGGTGAAGGTCTGCACCAGCCGGCGCGGCGGGTCGACCTCGACGTTCTCCCCCGAGGCGATGTCAATCACCCCCGGGACCGAGGCGCGGTACTCGGACCCCTGCGTCCAATCCGAGGCGGTCCCGACCCCGAAGCTGTACTTCTTCCTCATCTCCTCGTCGGTGATCGCCTCCCAGAGGCGCTCCGGCGTCGTCTTGATGTAGATCTCGAACACGGTCATCGTGCCGCGCCCGCCAATCACGGTGTAGAGCTGCTCGTCATTCATCGTTCGTCCTCCTCGAGTTCGTGCTTCAGCTCACTGAGCGCCGAGGCCCAGGGCTCTGCGTACTTGCTCACCCAGCGGTCGTGGACGAGCCGAATCGGGACGGGGGTGAGGAAATGGAGCTTCTCGCGACCGTGCCTCTTGGTCGTCACCAGTCCCGCCTCCTCAAGCACCTTGAGGTGCTTCATGACGCCGAAGCGGGACATCGGCAACCGCTGCTCCAGGGCACTGAGCGTCTGACCGTCCTCCTCGAACAGGGTGTCGAGAAGAGCGCGACGTGTTGGATCTGCCAATGCCTTGAAGACCTCGTCCACGCCTAAGACTATAGGTGACCTTTTAGTCACATGTCAACGGGATGTCCGTCTCTTTCCTGCAATGAATCGACTGCTATACCGATATAGATATAATTTTCTCCATGCCCGACCTCGCTACAACCCTCCGCCATGCCCGTCTCGATGCGGGCTTTTCGCAAGTGGATCTAGCTGCGCGCGCGGGCACCTCCCAGCCTGCTCTTGCGCGTTACGAGACGGGAGCGGCCCTTCCGACCCTGCCAACTCTCGAGCGGCTCCTATCCGCATGCGGGCGACGGCTGGAGATCCAGACTCCGCCGGCAACTCGGTCATCTGTCTCCCCAACCTCCATCCGGGGCCAGCTTGGCCCCCAGGCGAAGGAGCTGCGCCGGGGACGGCGTCGTCTACTCGATGCCGCCGATAAGCATGGGGTCGGCAGGCTGCGCGTATTCGGATCGCTCGCCCGGGGAGAAGCAGACGCCGCGAGCGACGTCGACCTCCTCGTAGATCTCAAGCCCGGCCGCACCCTCATCGACCTCGCTGCCTTTCGGCGCGAAGCCGGAGAGATTCTCAACCTGCCGGTCGACGTCGCAACGGCCGACATGTTGAAGAAGCGAATCCGCGACGAGGTACTGAATGAGGCCCTGCCTCTATGAGCGTCGCCGGAAATTTCCTTGGACCGATATCGCAGGACTCCGCGACCTGATCGCCCACGAGTACTTCAGAATCGACATCCACCGTGTGCTCGAGATCGTGGAGAAGGATCTCCCCCCGCTCGAACACGCAATCGATCGCATGCTCGACCGCTGAGTCAGCTCCGTTCGGCGAACCACGGCCGCCGGGTCCGGATAGGCGAACGTGCTCAGGCCCAGCCAGTCGGGGACGCTGCGCACCAGGTGCTCCGGGCCGGTGATCCGTCACCCGCCCGGAGCGCATCGCCGCGCCCAGCTCGAGCTGTCCCACCCAGACCTCGGCCATCGCCCGCGCCTCGGCGTCGACCTGCAGGTCGATCGAGAAGCCCGGGTCGGAGAAGCAGACGTCGGTGCCCGAGCCCTGCGCCACCAGCCACCAGGCTCGCTTGCCGTCCTCGGCGTCGCGGTAGCGGAAGAAGGTCACGACCCGCTCCGCCGGGAGCCGGTCGAGGCGAAGGCTGCGCCCCATGTCCCACATCAGCAGGGCGGGGTCGGCCTCCTCGGCGGTTATCTCCCGCTTCAGGTGGTCGCGGCTCCAGGTCCCGAGCGAGACGACGAGCGGCCCGAGCGCTTCGCCAGCCGGGGTCAGCCGGTATTCGTGCCCGCGCTCGCCGTTCAGCGGGTGCCTGGTGAGCAGCCCGGCGCGCTCCAGCTCCCGCAGGCGCTTGCTGAGCAGCGACGAGGACATGCGCGGGACGCCGCGCTGGATCTCGTTGAAGCGCGTGCTCCCCATCAGCAGCTCGCGAACGACGAGCAGCGTCCAGCGCTCGGTCAGGACCTCCGCCGCCTGTGCGACCGGGCAGAACTGTCCGTAGCTCTCTGGCATGACCCTCGTTTCCGAGTGTACGTGCCCAACTGCAGATCTTGAAGTTGAATCGCCCTCCCGACTCGGCGTAGACCGTCCTCAACAGCACACACGAGAAGGAGATCCAGTGAACGACGTTGCCGAGAAGCGAAGGATGCGAACAGCGAGCTCAAGGCCCGCCACCGGTCGATGTGGGCGTCGGGCGACTACCCCTCGATGGTCGAGACCTTCCTGCTGCCGCTCGGGCCGCGCCTGGTCGAGGCATGCCGAGATCGGGCCCGGGATGCGCGTCCTCGACGTCGCCGCCGGCACCGGCAACGCGGCGATTCCGGCGGCCGCCACCGGGGCGACGGTCGTCGCCAGCGACCTGACGCCGGAGCTGTTCGAGGCCGGCCGCGCCCGCGCCGAGGCCGAGGGGGTGGAGCTCGAGTGGGCCGAGGCCGACGCCGAGGACCTGCCCTTCGAGGACGCCAGCTTCGACGTCGTCATCTCCTCGATCGGGGTGATGTTCGCGCCCCACCACCAGGCGGCCGCCGACGAGCTCGTGCGGGTCTGCCGCCCGGGCGGGACGATCGGACTGCTGAGCTGGACGCCGGAGGGAATGATCGGCGGCCTCTTCCGCACGATCGGGCCGTTCGCCCCGGCGCCGCCGCCGGGCGCCCAGCCGCCGCCGCTCTGGGGCGGCGAGGAGCACCTGCGCGAGCTGTTCGGCGACCGGGTCGAGCTCGAGACAGCTGGAGCGCGACGTGCTCGAGGTGACCGCCTTCGAGCGGCCCACCGACTTCGCCGAGCACTTCAAGCAGCGCTACGGGCCGACGATCGCGGCGCAGGCGAACGCGCGCCGCAACGAGCGCGAGGCAGGAGTTCGAGCAGGCGCTGGACAGCTACTTACGAGGAGCAGAACCTCGGCAGCGCCGACGACGCCCGCTTCGAGATGGAGTTCCTGCTCACGGTCGGGCGAAAGCAGATCATGAGCGCCGCAGGGCGGTCCGAGCCAGCCCTCGGACCGCCTTAAGGTGGCCGTATGAAGACGAGCCTCTTCCGCGACCGGGATTTCCGCCTGGTCGCGGCCTCCGTCGGGCTGTCGGCGCTCGGAGACTGGGTGGCGATCGTGGCGCTGGGCCTGCACGTGAAGGAGATGACCGACTCGGGGTTCGCGGTCGCGGCGCTCTGGGTCTGCCTCTTCGGACCCTCGGTGCTTGTCGCCGGGCACGTCGGGCTGCTGGTCGACAGAGTCGAGGCGACGCGCTTGCTCGCGGCGGTGTCGGCGGTGGGCGTCGCCGCAGCGGCCGCCGTCGCGTTCACCGATGCGCTGGCTCCCGTGCTCGTCCTCACCGCGGCGCTCGGCGTCGTTTTCGCAACATCGCAGCCGGCAGAGTTCTCGCTGATCCCACCGCTCGCAGGGGAGGATCGGATCCAGGAGGCGAACGGGCACGTCGAGACCGCCCGCTACATCGGCTTCGGAATCGGTCCGCTGCTTGGCGGCCTCCTCTTCGCAGCTGGAGGACTGGAGCTGGCGATGCTCGTCGACGCCGCCACCTTCGCCGTCGTCGCCCTCGCCGCCCTCGCCCTGCGCGTGAGGCGGCCCCCAGCGGAGCTGCAGGAGGAGGAACGGGCGCCGCGCGCTCGCGACGGGATCGCCTTTCTCTTCCGCGACCGGCTGCTCTCGCTGGTGATGACAGTCGCCTTCGGCTCGCTCCTCTTCATGTCCGCGGTCTGGGTGGCGGAGCTCTTCTTCGTCGAGGACGTGCTCGGCCGGGGCGACGTCTCCTACGGCGCGATGCTCTCCCTCTGGACGCTCGGGATGGCGTTCGGGGCAATGGCTCTCTCGCGCCGCGTGGTGCCTGCAGCCGTCGCCGCCGCCGGCCTCGCCGCGGCGGCGATCCAGGGAATCGGGCTCGCCCTGCCGGCGCTCTGGCTCAGCTTCGTCTTCTACCTCGCCTGCTCGTTCGTCGGCGGGCTAGGGCACGGGCTCAAGAACGTGATGTTCCGCAGCCTGATCCACCTCCGCGTTCCCGATCACCTGCACGGGCGCGCCTTCGCCGCCTACAACGGCATCCGCAATACGGCTGAGCTGGGCGCGTTCGCGGCAGGCGGCCTGCTTGTCGCGACGATCGGCGCCCGCGGCACGATCGCCTACGCCGGCGGCCTCTCCGCCATCGTGGGGCTGATCGGGCTGCTGGCCCTGGCGCGGATGTACGGCGGCCTCGTCCCCTCCGGTCCGGTCGACCCGCCAATCGAGCCTGGCGGCGGAAGCGCCGAACCGCCGGCGCCCGCCCAGACGGCGCCCGAGAGCTAGGAGAAGAAGAGCGCTGCGACGGCGAGCGCCAGGATCCAAGCGCTCGCCGTCTTCGCGGACTTCTTCACGAGACGCTTATTGACTCCCCCCTGTGCAGCTCGAATGCTTCAGTCGGGAATACGCCGTTCCATTCGACCGATTCGCCGAGAGCTTCCAGTTTGGTCCCGGTCGCCGTGAAGCTCGACGGACTGAACGTGGCGCTTTCGGTTCCATTGTCGATCAGGCCACCGGCCGATCCGGTGACATTGGCCCAGATACCCCACAGCGGGCAGAACCAGCCGCCGTAGAGGACCCAGACGTCCACCCCTTTGACCACGAGGTAATTTTTGCCGCCGCTCGAGGTCAGGCTGGCCGGCCAAGGGAACGATTCGGCTTCGATCGCCGCCACCGTGCAGGTGGTGTTGGTGTAGCAGTTGAACAGGGGCAGGCTGGTGACGTTCCCTTTGCCCGTCCCTGCGCTGTTCGAGATTTCAACTTCGTAGAGGAAGTTGGTGCAGGAGGTCGTCATCCCCCACATGCCGAGGCCGCTTTTTTCGGCCCCGCCGAGGATCGTTTCCGTGCCTTTCAATTCTTCCCCGTTGAACTTCCAAGCGGGGCCGGCCATCGCCGAGCCGGCGAAGACGGCGCTCAGCATCAGCGCTGCCAACAACCCCCCCAAGAAAACGCGTGTCGATTTGCGGTTCATCTCCTCATCCTCTCCTCGCCGGGCGAGGCGGCAAGGAGCGGCGTGCACGCCACCCTCCTGCTGTGCTTCTGCATGACTGGATCTCCTGACTGGTTTGACTGGTTGCTGAATGGAAAGCAGCTACTTCTAATGAAGCTTTATGGATCGAGGGGTCAGCGCCCCTGGGCGGACCCCCGCTTGCCCGCAGGGTGACCACGACCCCTTCGATTGGCACTGCCTACGCGTGCCGGCCAACGCCATGCCTCGTCTCGAAACCACCCGCAGGTTTCCTCCCGTAGAGACCCCAAGCGTACCCTGGAATTGACCAACATGTACCACATCTGCGCCCGCCTTGCCACCCCCCAACGGCGATCGGCGACTCCGCCGGGCGGGCCTAGCGCCGCGGGTCCATCGCGCGGGAGATGACCACGCGCTGGATCTCGTTGGTGCCCTCGTAGATCTGGGTGATCTTGGCATCGCGCATCATTCGCTCGACCGGGTACTCCTTGACGTAGCCGTAGCCGCCGAGGACCTGGATCGCCTCGACCGTGACCCGCATCGCGTTGTCGGAGGCGAACAGCTTTGCCATCGAGGAGTGCTTGGCCAAACCGGGGTCGTCCTGATCGGCCATCGCGCATGCCTTGTAGAGCAGCTCGCGCGCGGCGGCGGTGCCGGTCTCCATCTCGGCCAGCTTGAACTGGATCGCCTGCAGGTCAAGGATCGGCTTGCCGAAGGCGACCCGCTCCGAGGCATAGGTGGTCGCGTAGTCGGTCGCCCCCTGGGCGATCCCGACCGCCTGCGCCGCCGCGCCGAGGCGTGTCCTTTCCAGCGTGCCGAGGGCGACCCCGAGCCCCCGCCCGACCTCGCCGATCACGTTCTCGGCCGGCACCCGCACGTCGTCGAAGACGGGCGAGCCGGTCGGCGAGCCGCGAATCCCCAGCTTGTGCTCGAGCTTGCCAATCGAGAAGCCAGGCCGGTCGGCCTCGACCACGAAAGCGGTGATCCGTCGCTTTTCGCGATCGGTGATGGCGAAGACGACGTAGAAGTCCGCGACCCCGGCGTTGCTGATCCAGTTCTTGGCGCCGTTGATGACCCATTCGTCACGGTCGAGCTCGGCATGCGTGCGCATCGCCGCCGGGTCCGAGCCGGCCTCCGGCTCAGACAGCGCGAAGGCTGGCGTCCACTCGCCGCTGGCGCAACGCGGCAGAACCCGCTGCTTCAGCTCATCACTGCCAAAGAGACGGATCGGCAGCGAACCGAGCTCCTGCACCATCAGGATCAGAGCGCTCGAAGCACAGGCCTTGGCGATCTCCTCGACCGCCATCTGCAACATCAGCGTTCCGGTGCCGATCCCCCCGTACTGCTCCTCGAAGGGCAGGGCAAGGATGTCGTGCTCAGCCAGCAGCTCCCGCACGTCCTTCGGGTATTCCGACTTCTCATCGATCTCAGCCGCCCGCGGCGCAATCCGCTCACGCGCAATCTGCCTGATCGTCTCGCGAAAGTCGAGCAGGTCCTGAGGAATCGAGTAGATGTCGGCACCCATGACCGTCGAGACCGTATTCATAGACGCCATGCCCTGACGTGCGCCCGCCCGACTATGGCCGGACACCATCAGACCAACCCTTAGTTGTGGCCTCACTAATCTCTGTCCGCCGCGGATGAGATCGGCGACGTGCGTCGGCTAAATGAGCAAGACTAATCTGCGCACTTCAACCGTTCGCAACCAGAGGAGGCATCCGATGCGCTGGCACGCAATCGCCAAGGGCGAGGGAGGGCAACGCGCACTGCTTCTAGCGGTAGCGGCGCTCGGCGCGATGGCGATGTGGCTGATGATCGCCAGCGAGTCGAGTGCAGCTCAGTCTCAGCCCTGCGGAATAGTGTCGGGCTCTGGCGCCAACAGCAAAAGCAAGTGGCGAGTCACGATCACGAAGGGCTCGCCGTCGTGCCACTCTGTGCGAGCGATCGCCCGGGAATACGGCAACCCCAAGTCCGTCCATTACTCGTGCCCCGAGAGAAGCCACCTTTGCGCTTATGGCGTCTACACCAAGGGCTGGCGGTGCACCGGCCTCTTTCAGGGGACTTTTGGCTGCTGGCACGGAGGGGACGCAAAGGGACGAAATGCCCGGGAGTCGTTCAGGGGCGCTTTGGTGTCTTGAGATCATGCTCGACACTTGGGGGACGCAGGACCTCCGGTCCACCTACGTTCGCTCTCGAGAAACGCAAAGTAAGCGGCCCCGGCGGCGCGCAAACGCCCCGGGGCCCCCGGCACCGAAGGAAGAGCTTCGATGCGCAGAAACCGCTTGAAACCGCCAAGCTTTTCGGCCTCCAACAGTCCTAAGGACTAGCCTCCTTCAACCGATGGCGCGGCGAACGAGGAGAGTTTCCGTACTGGCAGTGGCGCTGTCGCTGCTGATCTCCTCTGCGGCTATGGCCGCGACCCGCTACGCAGCGCCGGGCGGAACCGGCGCCGATCCGTGCGCCAAACCCGCCAAACCCTGCTCCGTGTACACCGCTGCCGATGGGAATGCGCCGGGCTCGTCGATCGAGGCTGGAGATGTGGTCGAACTCGCGCCCGGCACCTATCACGCAGAATCCGAAGGGGAATTTGGCTATGTCCCAAGCGTGATGCTGCCGGAGGGCGTCATCGTCCGGGGGCAACCAGGCAAGGCAAAGCCGGTCATCCTCATCGAGGACAACGAAGCCTACGGCGCCTTCTACGTCCCCACGGGAGCGGAAGTCGCGGATGTGGAAATCCGCAACCAGTCGGACCACGGGCCGGCGATCGGCGTCTCCGGAGGAACGCTGGATCGAGTGATCGCTCGTTCGACGACCAGCGTCGAAGCCACCTGCGACTTCAGCTCGGGAACGATCCGCAGTAGTGCCTGCCTCAACTCGGGTGGGGGCTCGGCGATCGGAGTCAACATTTTTGCGAAGGGAACCTTCGGGGGCGTCATCCGCAACAGCACCCTGATCGCAACCGGCCCAGGCTCGGTGGGCATGAGCTTCATCTGCCACGCCTTCAAGAGAGGAATGGCGATGACGATCGATGCGGTAGGGGTGCTGGTTAAGGGAGAGGCGAAAGACGTGATCGCTCGCGGCCTTTCCGACAATAAAGGTCGGGGGGCGATCGTCAGCATCGAGTTCCGAGCCTCCAGCTATTCGACCGTCGAAACCGAAGTCATGCATCACGGTCGGGCCTCGGTCACCGCGCCGGGGACCAACGGCAACATTACGGCGCTGCCACTGCTCGCCGCCGACAACTTCCACCAGCTGCCCGACTCGCCGACGATTGACAGAGGGGCGGTCGACGAAGCCAGCGACACCCTCGACGTCGACAAGCAGCCGCGGGCGATGGGCGGACTGCCGGATATCGGCGCCGATGAGCTCGGCTCCGCCACCCCCAAAGCCAACCCGGTGCCTTCCACGCAGCTAGGGGGGCACCCGTGGGACCTGAGTCCGAAACGGATCGCCAAGTTCACCTTCGGCTCGAGCGAGCCTGGATCGCGCTTCCAATGCAAGCTCGACCTCAAGCCTTTCCGCGCTTGCACCTCCCCGTACGAGAAGAAAGTCAAGTTGGGAAAGCACAGGTTCCAGGTTCGTGCCATTGACCCGCAGGGACAGGTCGACCGGACTCCGGCCGCGTTCCGTTGGCGGGTTCTCCGCTGGCGGGCTTTTCTGCCCTGAGTTAGAACGGGCGTCGCGAATGCCTCGATGCGGAAGTCGGCCCGATCCTGGGGCACGAAATGGGGCAAGAACCCCCCACATATTCCAGCCGATCTCGATTCGCCAAACCGCTTGAAACCGTGCCCCACGTAGTCCAGCGGGTCCCAGATTCGGGCTCATAACCCGAAGGGTCAGGAATAGATTCGACTGCCGACCTTGGCTTAATTGGGTCCGATCGGAACCGGCCCAAACAATTGAAGCTGGACCAAGGCCGCCCAGGACCCACTCGCCTCGATCCGCTCCCGCTATTCGCGCAGAACAGGAGCGGATGAGCGGGGCGGGGTGCGGCCCAGAATCGTCTCATTGAATCCGTTGCGGGTGTGATGATGCTGCGGCCGTGACGGACCAGCCATCTCGACCTTCGACGGAGGAATGGCTCGCCCGGCTAGAGTCGAAGATCGAGGGCGGCAAATGGTGGTGGGATCCCGTGTGGTGGCGGTGATCAGCGCAGCGATCCTCGGCCTTTCCAGCCTTGCTTGGCAGATCAAGCCATGGGAGGCGTTTGAGGGCGACGAACCGGCCACCGTTAGGCTCACCGAAGGCCACGCGGCCGCCTACGCCAGGAATCAGTGGAATGCGTATCTGCGGGTCCTCAATTGGACGCGAAGCAGCAGAACCCCGCGACGGTTCAGACCCAGGAGGCCCGAAAGCGTCCACGGGCTGTCTGAGATAACGCGTCAAGGTCAGGATAGGATGAGTCGCGTGGCCTGGCCCAACCGAGACAACAAGGTCGTGCATTGAGCCTAAGCACCGCGTTGGCACTCTCAATCTCTGCGGCTGGCGTTGCCGTCGCTCTAGGCACTCTCGTCAAGGCGTATGTCGAGTATGCACAGCAGGGAAAGCAGAGACGTGCGGAACTCTTTTTTTCGCTCCGCGCACGGCTAAAGGCGGACAAACTGGGCTGCATCGCTGAACTTGTCGACCTGACTGAATCAGGCGATCCGACAAGTGCGACCGAATCAAGGCGCAGATTGGCCGAGATCCCTCTTCGCGACAAGCGGGACTATGTCGGACTCTTTGAGGAGGTTGCAGTCTTTATGAAGAAGGGTCAGATTGAGCCAGAGCTCGCGCATTACATGTTCGGTTATTACGCGTTGCTATGCAGGGAATGCAAGGAGTTCTGGTCAAATATCAATTTTGCCCACGATTACTGGAGCATTTTTCATAACTTCTGTCATGAAACAAAAGTGTTCCAGGAAGAGCTTGCCCAGGAACGTGCCCAGGAGTGCGGTCCCGGGGGTGTTGCCTACATTAGCGATGACGGGGAGCTCATTGTTGACGAGAGCCACAGTTAAGGTACCAACGCAACTTCGTTCTGCGACCAATGGCATTGGTGAAGTTTCCGCCCCAGGAGATACCGTCGGTGCCGTGCTCTCCGCCGTGGGGAAAGTCTATCCGGAGCTAATGGAGCGCATTGGGGTACACGACGACAGCTTTTACGATTTTACAATAAGACGGTACGTGCATATTTATGTAGGAGGCGAGGATATCCGCTTCCAGAATGGACTAGAGACTCCTCTCAACGATGGTGATGAGATAACGATTTTGCCTGCAAATGCTGGCGGTTAGTTGCTTACCGGGGGAGCACGACGACGCGGGTGGCCGTAGAGCGGGTTCGCATTACCGCTTTGAATTCAACGCACTAAATCAGGTCAAACTGCCGCTTTCGCGTGAAAGCAGCAGCGGCGCTCCAAAGCCTGCCGGTCCCGAGCGCCCATTGATCAGCGTCGCGGCGAGCGCTGCGGAGGCCGGGAACCGCAATCAGTCCAAACAATTGCCGATAGACCAAACCATTAGTTCTTGCTGCAGAGATCCATCGCGCATAGGCCGAACCAGGGGTCCCGTCAGGCTACGTGGGCTCGATCACTAGGGATTCTTAATCGCTACGGTCCTGGGATGGTCAGAGCCTTGCGGTGGAGAACGGCCTGCGGCGTACTTGTCCTCGTCACCGCCATGCTGTTGGGGGCATCCTCGGCGAGCGGGCAAGACGGCTCGCCAGACCGAAATGTCCCCCGTCTCTTCTGGCTCGGGCAGGAGTTCGACGGCCTGTCGCTGACCGAGGAACCGCTTGATCATTTTTTCATCTACGGAGATTGCGAGCCGCCGCCCGGGGAGGGCGGATGCGCTCCCCCGTTGGAGGTACAGAACTCGACTACCTGCGGCCGCAATCCGGTCGGTCTCGACAGCCTTCCTAGTCGGCTCTTCAAGCTACGCGGCGGCGGCCTAGCGGCCGACTACGGAGCCTGGATCGATGTCGGCACCGGCGGCCGGACTGTGACCGTGCACTCCTTCGACTCTAAACTCGCGATGTCAGCGGTGCACGAGATCCGCCCTCGGCCTGAAGCCACTCCGAGGGAACTGGCGCCGCCGGTTTACCCGCTGCCCGTCCTGCGGGAGCTGAAGCGTGTGACCGCGGCCGCCCAAAGGATCCGTGGGATCAAGGCAATCGCCGCTACGACCGACCTCTCGCCCGGCGTCGTGAGAACGCGCCTGCGAACTGCCAAGCTGCTTGGCCCGCAAGCGCTTGCCAACATCCCCGTCCCCACGCTGTCCTCAGACGCCGTATGGGAGTTGCGCCAACTGGCCTTCGAGGCTCGGGAGCTCGGTTTCTCTGGAACCGCAGAGCGTCATGAAATCTCGGCCGCGACCCTGCGAGCAAAGATCAATCAGGTGCGAGGCCTCGCTGGCGACTGCTGACTGTTCATCTCTCCATGAACCATCGCAAGCTATCGGGGGCTGAGGGCAAATCGAATAGAAAACCTAGCCAAATAGAAATTGACCTCATCTGAGGCGAGAGGGATGCTCGCTGGTGCGTTTGCCCCAACGTCTAAGCGCAAACCACTGGAACCACCTTCACGGGAGAACCCGCCAGACTCTCTTAATTCTTGGCCTGTGGGCGCACTCATAGGAAATTTTTAGAAAACGTCCCCGCAAAAAACTCGACGTTTAGCAGAAACCGTAACTAACAAAGAGAGGGAAAAGAAAGAGATAAAGCAATAACTGAAGAGCCGGAAGATGTTCTCCAAGCTAAGTACTCACTTCGGGATTCCAGGGGTCATCGCCGTGATCGCCCTGGTCTTCGCCATGCTGGGGGGCGCCTACGCCGCCAAACAGCTCAGGAGACGGCGTAGGCGCCACGCCCTCAGCCAAATGCTCCCGGGACAAACCAGGCAAGCCCAGCAAGCAAGGCCCCGCTGGTCCAGCAGGCTCCACCGGCGCCCCGGTGAAACCTCGAAAGAGGAAGACAACGAAACCTCCGCCACCGAAATCTGCACCGGCGAAGAAGGTTCCCCTGGACCGCGGGCGGCAGCGAGAATGCCGGCGTAATCCTCGCGCCGATCTCTTCACCCTCCTTGACTACTCGAGCGCCAAGCTGCCCGACTGCCGCGCCTTTGGGCAGGCAAGCCCGGTCAATAAAAGAACGGCGTCGATACCCGGGGCATGGTGGCCTCGGTCAGGGCCTCTGTAAGCGGGGATGCGGTCAGCTTCCTGATCACCAGCGGCATCCCGCGTGGCGAAGGCGCGCAGGACCTGCCGACCTAGCTGGCAGGGGAGAAATAGAAAACTTATCCGCAAAAACTCGACGTTTTGCAGAAACCGTAACTAATAAGAGAGAGGAAAAGAAATAGATAAAGCAAGGACTGAGGAACCTCGGCCTTGCGATCGCGGTCCTCGTCGTCATCGCGATCATGGCCGGCTGCGCATAGGCCGCGTAGTTTGACCTAAACAGGACAGTAGGGCTCTCTAGCGATGGATCAGGACTTTGCCCTGAATCGTGCCCACCCGCTGCGCGTCGACAAAGGGGACTCTCATTTCGGACTCCATTTGTCGCGCCCGTTGAATTATACCCCGCTCCGCGCTCGCTTCAGCACCCCTTTGAAAGGGGTTAACTCGCCTTCGGGCTCGCCTTCCGTTCACAGCGGTCGCGGTGTGGGTCGGCTCCAAATCAACAAGGAGTCGAAAATGAAGGTTGTTCGTCTTTCGATAACCGCCGTCGGCGTTAATGCCATCGGACAGCCCCCTGACTACCACGTCCACGCGACGGCGATCCTCGGGATCGTGCTCCTGCTGATCCTCATCGGTCATGCGGTCCTGGGCCTGCTCCGCAACCTTCGGGACTTCCGCAACGGTCACTGACGAGTGCCCCGAGAGGGTCCACGGCGATTTCGCCATGCGTATGCAGGTGAATGCTCGCCCTCGCAGACTCGTCTCTACGCCTGTGCCTTCGCGGGCCTGCGTGAGGGCGGCAGAGGTGCACCTGCTCATGTACGACCCTCCCTGCAGTCACTACTCCACATTTCAACTCGAGCATCGTCAGGCAGGGTTTCGGCATTTGTAGCGCGTAGCCGAGAAAGGGGCCGGTCATTCGGGAATCGTTTAGGGGGGACAAAACGCCTTTCGCTGCGCCCTAGATACCCATAATGATCCTACCCACCGAACCGACCCCGCTGGACTACATCGCCCTGGGCCTCATCGCGCTGTACCTACTGCCCCACTTTGGTTGCGCGGTACTAGACTTCCTCTTCTACCTGGACGACTATCTAGAGAACCGGAAGAAAAAACGCTGATCATCGACCCGTTCTCCGGTTCAGGAACGATGGAAGTACCGTCGCCGACCCGTGCCAGCCGACTTCGACAGCGGGTGCTTTTCATCGCCCCATTGGCGAGGACGGCTCCGAGATCAAGAAGCGGAAGACCCCACGCGACGACGCCGATCCCATCCGATCTCGATCTCGCGACAGCCGCTTGTGACCGTGCCCACGTTGTCCAGCCGGTCCACCGTTCCGTTCTACGCGGGCCCGGTATCGAGACACGCGCGAGAAGCGCGGAAGAAAAGCCGAACAGCGACGATCGTCATGCGCGCCAGGAGGATTAGCACCGCTACAAGGACCGCGCTTACAAGCAATTCGGCGAGGAAACTCGGCTGACTACCCTCCGGAGTCCCCGGTAGTAGACCGAAGAGACACACGATTCCTAGCCCTGAGTAATACACCGCCCCCGAACGCACGATCAGAGCCTCATAGAGTTCATCGAACGAAAGAGAAATCACACTACCGAGCCGCTTCGTTCTACGATGAGATCGATTCCAGACCGGGTAACGAGTCCTTGGCTTGACATGCTTGGGCATCGAGCGGAAGGCAAGAACCGCCATCGCAACTGCGCCGAGAAAAAGTCCGGGAGCGGAGGCGAAGATCGCGTTCAGGAACGGCGCGATGTCAGAAAGAGCGGTCCAGATAGCCGTCGCGATCAGGCTTGCAAGGATTGAACGAGCCCAAAAGTCGTCTTTCAGCTTGCCCAACATGATGCCATACAGGCTATCGCGCGGTCCTGGGGATGGCCACCGGCAGACAACCCGCTAGGCCGATTCCGGACCTTGCCGAGCTTAGAAGTGCAGCACTGTTGAAGGCGAAAGCGGGTCTGCCGACTGATAAGACTTCCTCTGCTGGCTGCATGCAAGAACTTTTGGTGTTGGTACGGCTTCAATTGTTTGGGCCGATTTCGGTTAGCGTCAATAACTGTGATTCGACCAGGGCTCCGCCCCGACCGGAGAACGGGTCGATTGATCAGCGCCTCTTTCGGTTCTCTAGATAGTCGTCCAGGTCGCAGAGGAAGGCTAGTACCGCGCAACCAAAGCGGGGCAGTAGGAACGGCGAGAGGAGGCCCACGACGATGTAGGTCAGCGGGGTCGGTTCGGCGGGCAGGAGCATTCTGGGTAGCTAAGCGCAGCGAAGGCGTTTTGCCCCCCCATAAACGATCCCCGAATGACCGACCCCTTTCTCGGCTACGCATTAAACCCCGCATGACGATGCTCAAGTTGAAATGTGGAGTAGCGCCTACGGAGAGGGTCGTACATGAGCAGGTGCAACTCTGCCACTCTCACGCAGGGTCTTACCACCCTTCAAAGGGCGTAGGGATGGGTCTTACTCCCGGCACAGCGGGCATTCGAGGTTGGGTCTAGGGATGTTTGCATCAGAGTCGACCCAAATCGGCCCAAACAATTGAAGCCGGACCAAAGGACTAGTTCTTGCTGCGACGCTGGATTCAGTTGACGAAGATCCGGCGCATCGGGTCGCCTACAACTGGCCACGTCTACCGGCCACTCCGGCCACTCGGCTCGACTAAGGGGATGGAGGAGACACAGCTCGAGTCGCCCCGCCCGGCTTCCCTTGCTCAGGATCGGTGGGAAGACCACGCTGCGCGGCGACCTGCTCGAAGGCCGCAACGACCTTGGGGTCAAACTGCGAGCCGGCGCTGCGGCGTAGCTCTTCGAGAGCTCGCGAGGGACGCATCGCGACGCTGTAGGGACGCTCTGAGACCATCGCCGCGTAGGCATCGCAAACGGCGACCACCCGCGAGCCGAGTGGGATCTGCTCGCCGCGCAGGGAGTCCGGGTAGCCACCGCCATCCCAGCGCTCGCCACTCGAGCGAACCAGACGCGCGACCGGCACGAGCGCCGCCGCCGAGGCGATGATCCGCTCGCCGATAAGGGTGTGCTGGCGGACGAACTCCCACTCGGACTCCTCGAGCGGGCCTGGCTTGTTCAGGATCGCGTCGGGGATCGCCATCTTCCCCGTCTCGTGCAGCTGCGCGGCGCGGTAGGTCTCGTCACGTTGCTCGGCCTCCATTCCCAGCTCCTCGGCGACCGCCAGCGCCAGCTCAGCGACATCGACGGCTTGCTCGGCCAGCTGCGGTTGGCGCTCGCGTAGCGCCGTCAGCAGCACGTCGCGCGACTGCGAGCCGGCCGAGGTCCGCTCGCTGACCTTGTTCGCATACATCCGCCGGTCGGCGAGCTGCATTGCCTCTTTGACCGAGCCGGCCTCGCTCGGCAACAGGACGTTGCCCTGCGAGGCGCCGATCGCGAATCCCTCGCCGCGCTCAGAGAGCGCAGCGGTGGCGCCGGCGATGATCGCGTCGACCTCCGCCGCCGTGCACTCGACCAGAAGGCAGAACTCATCGCCACCCAGCCGGTAGGCGCGGCCCTTCGAGGCCGCGAAGAGCTCCAGCCGCCCGCCGAGTCGTTCCAGCAGGGCGTCTCCAGCCGGGTGGCCGAAGGTGTCGTTGTAGAGCTTGAAGCCGTCGAGGTCGAACAGGGCGAGGAGCCGAAGGGACCCTGCCGCTGCCGGGCGCGTGGTCGCACGCTCCAGGTCCAGCATCAGCGCCCTGCGGTTGGGCAGTCCGGTCAACTCGTCGGTACGCGACTCTTGCAGGCGCGTGCGGACTTCCCCATGGCTCTCACGCAACGAGAGGACCAGCCGCACGACGACCGCGATCAGGGTGAGCAGGGAGATGACTGCCGCTGCGGTAGGGGCCGTGGTGAATCGTTCGGCTGCCTGGATGCAGATCGCGACTAGGGCCGCGGCGGCCGGTATCGCGATGATCCGCGCCGCCCGCGATCGCATTGGCTCCGTGACGCCCGGCTCGATCCACGCCGCGCAGGCCACCAGCAGAACGCCGAACGGCCAGCCAGCGTCGAGAATCGTGCCTTCGACGTAGGTCCCCTTGGCAGCCTGCAGCAAGTAGACGCCATCGGAGACGGCGAGCAGCAAGAGACCGGCACCGAGCACCGCCCAGCTGCGACCCGGCCGCCAGCCGGTGAACGAGGCGGCCGTTGCCACCATCGTCAACAGGGTCAGGTCGGCGATCGGGTAGGCCAGGTTGGTGGCGACGGCGAGCGTCTGGCCTTCGCTGGAGGCATCGACGATCGGCCCGAGCGCGAACGCCGCCGCCAGCGCTGCGACGGCCGAGCCGACGATCGCGCCGTCCAGCCACCGCGCGACCGGGAAGGCCCCGATCCTCGCCCGCAGAAGGGCGATCAGCGCCACGTAGGCGAGTGGATAGAAGGCGAGGTAGCCGCCGTCGGCGGGAGAGGGGATCGGCACCGACGCCTGCTCGGCGAGCACAGCCGCGTAATAGATTTCTCCGCCGGTGTAGAGCAGCAAGCCGACGCCAAGCAGTGCCCAGGCAAACCGCTCGCGGCGGACCAGCGCGGCCCGCAGCAGACAGGCGGCGGCGCTTGTCAGCATCAGGGCGTTGTAGATCCAGGTGTTGAAGAGCGCATCGGCGCCGGGACCGCCAAACCCGACCGCGACATGCGCGGTGAAAGCGGCGAGCAGGCAGAGGGCAAGGAGGCCGCCGACAAGGACGGTCCTTCGCTCGCGCTGACTCAATCCAGATACCACTTCCCAGCAATCGGAATCTGGGGCGAAAACCTTGACCTGTGAGACCTGTTCGCCGTCGTCGATCGATTCCGCGACCCGGGGCGCTAGCGCTGTTTCAGCCGGGTCTTTTCCACTCGCGCCAGCTTCCGCTTCAGGCGCTGGAACTGCGCCTCCTCGCGCTCGGAGCGTTCGTAGCCCTCGTAGGCGAGGTTGGTTTCCTCCAGCGGGTCGGTCTTCAGGTCGTACATCTCCCACTGCGGCGGCTTCGGGTTCTTCTTGCTGACGTCGTAGTACCGGGCCAGCTTCCAGCGGCCTTCGCGGATGCTGACGATGTGGTTCGGCGGTTTCGGGTAGGGCGGTTTGGCCTGGCCCGACTGGAAGTCGTCGTAGGTGAAGACGACGTAGTCCTGGACCGGCTTCGCCGTCTTCGGCCGCAGGACCAGCTGCGAGTAGTCGACCCCCTGCCAGTTGGCGCGGGCCGATTTCGGCGCCGCCGCGAGGCTGGCCAGGGTCGGCAGGAAGTCGACGTGGGAGACCAGCGCGTCGGTGCTCTGCGGGGTCGGGAACAGCTTCGGGTTCGAGTAGACGAGCGGGACCCGCGTCGCCTCCTCGTAGAAGTTGAAGTTCTTCTGCCGCATGCCGCCGTGGGTCAGGCCCATCTCGCCGTGGTCGGCGGTGCGCACGATCAGCGTGTCGTCGAAGAGGCCGGTCTCTTCGAGTTTGTCGAGGACGTTGACCAGGTAGTTGTCGGAGGAGCGCATCAGGTTGCCGTAGTAGTTCAGGTAGGCGCGCTTTTCCTTTTCGGTTTGCGGCTTGCCGGTGAGGTTGAAGATCTTCAGGAACTGTTCCTGGACCGAGGGCTTGGTCGAGAGGTCTTCTTCGTCGGTCGCCGGCACGCCGATGTCGCCCTCCAGCCAGGAGTCGTCGTAGCCGGCTTCTTCGAAGGTCTTGCTCGGGTAGAAGAGGACGTCGTGCGGGTTGACCAGCGAGATCACCATGAAGAAGGGCTGCTGCTTGGCGGCGGCCGAGCTCAGGTACTGCATCGCGCCCTCGGACCCCGACTCCGGTGAGCCGGTCGATTCGATGAAGCGGCCGTCGTTGTCGACGAAGCCGCCGCCGGCCTCGGGGACGCTCTGGTTGGCGCCGGCGTCCGGCGGGTTCCAGCGCGTGAAGCCGTACTTTTCGAGGTCGGAGGGCTGTGCGTTTTCCTTCTGCGCCGGCTTCGAGCAGTGCCACTTGCCCTTGTAGACGACGTTGTAGCCGGCCGCCTTCATCACCGTGGCGAGGTTCGGCATCTCCGGCGGCCGCGGCAGTTCGACCTGGTGCGGGTATTCCGGGAAGGGCATGTCTTCCTCGAGCGTGTACTTGACCCCGTGCTGGGCGGGGAAGTAGCCGCTCATCAGGGTCGAGCGCGCCGGCGAGCACATGCAGGCGTTGGTGAAGGCGCGTTCGAAGCTGAGCCCGTGCTGGCGCAGCCGCCGCATCCCCGGCAGGTTCTGGCGCAGCCAGTTGGGCGGGAAGTGCTGGATCGCCCGCTCCTGGTCGGTGAGGAAGAGGACGATGTTCATCCCGGCGACGTCGCGCCGCTGCCTTTCGCCGGCGGCGAGCGCCCGCTCGACGCCGGCGCCCTGGGCAAGCAGCGCCGCGGCGGCCGCGCTGGCCCGCTGCCGAGCAGCTGCTTGCGGGTCAGCCCGTCCTGGTGCTGCTCGCGCGAGCCCTCGTCCGATCGACTCATCTGTTCCTCCTGAAGACGTCGACGGCGTTGCTGCCGAACGAGGTCGAGTAGAGATAGCGGCCGTCGGGGCTGAGCGCGATCGAGCTGACGCCGTTCAGCGCGCGCGCCGGCGTGCAGCCGGGCACCGAGCGCGGCGCCAGGCAGCCGGCCGCGCCCGGCTTCTGCGCCACCGAGCCTGCCTTGCCGCGATCGAGGACGGCGATCGCGCCGGTCTTGAAGGCGGCGACGTAGACGTTCCCCCCGTCGGGCGAGATCGCCAGGCCCTCGGGGGCGACGAGCGCGCGGCCGAAGGAGCAGCCGGCGGCGCGCAGGTAGACCAGGCAGCCGCCGGTGCCTTCCTTCTGGGTCAGCACGCCGCTCGAGGAGGAGCGGCTGAAGGAGGTGACGCTGTTGCTGAACAGCGAGGTCACGTAGACGCCATCGTCGCCGGGGCTGACCGCGACCGCGTTGGCGCCGCTCAGCTGCACTGCCCGGGGTGCAACCGGTGAGCGCGCTCGTCGACGATGCAGCCGCTGCCGTCGGTCGCCTGGGCGAGGGCGCCGGTGCTGGCGTCGCGCGAGAGCACGACCACGGCGTTGGAGAGCGCCGTGGCGGCGTAGACGCTGGCGCCGTCAGCCGCTGATCGCCATCCCCTCGACCGATTTCAGGGCGATGCCGGTCGTGCAGCCCGCGGTCGCCTCGGCGATGCAGCCGGCGCTGCCGGCCAGCTGGGTCAGCGCCCCGGTCGCCGGGTTGCGGTCGAAGGCGGCGACCGCGTTGCCGAAGAACGAGCCGACGTAGACGTTGTTGCCGTCGGGGCTGACGACGACGACGTCGGGCGCGACCAGGGCCCGGCCGGTGGCGCAGCCGGGGATCGGCAGCCCGGAGATGCAGCCGGCCAGCGGCGGCGGCAGCTGGCGCAGCGCGCCGGTTTTCGGGTTGCGGACGAAGGTCGATGACCGAGTTGCTCGCGCGCGAGGTCGCGTAGACGTTGCGGCCGTCGGGGCTGACCGCGACCGAGTTCGGTTCGTCGAGCCCGATCGCGACGGCGCAGCCGCCGGCGCCTTTGGCGGCGATGCAGCCTTTGGTCTTCCTTGCCTGCGCGAGGGTGCCGGTCTGGCGGTCGCGCGTGAAGATCGCGATCGCGTCGCTGTTCGAGGAGGCGACGTAGACGTTCTTGCCGTCGGGGCTGACCGCGATCGCCCGCGAGCCCATGAACGGTCCGGGGCCCTTCAGCGCCCGCGCGGTCCCGCAACTGCCGGCCTTCGAGGAGCGGTCGACAAGGCAGCCGCGCTTGCCGGCGAGCTGGGTCAGCGTCCCCGGCTTCGGCTTTTGCTTGGCGGCCTGTTTCGGGGCCCCGAGCGCTGCCGATGGCAGCGCCAGAACAGCCAGAGCCGTCAGCGCGAGGAGCGCAGGAGCGAGGCGGGAACGCAGAGCTGGGCGGTCCATGGGCGGCGAGCCTATTCCGCCCCGCGGACGCCCCTCTCAGCCTTTGCCCAGCTTCAGGTTGCCGAGCACGCCGACCCGGATCCCCAGCCACGGGTAGGTGGCGGTGAAGAAGGTGTTGTCCTGCGGCTGCAGGCCGACCGCCGAGAGCCAGAGCTGGTAGACGGGCGCGTTGGCGATGCCGCCGTGCAGCCGCCGCCAGACCCGCTTGCCTTTGACCCCGAACGGGGGCGCGGTGATCGTGTCGGTCCACTCGACCGCGTTGCCGCCCTGGTCGAGGGTGCCCCAGGGACGAGGGTCCTCGCCTGGCCGACCGTGCCGAGGCTGCCTGAGTAGCTCTTTGCGTAGCCTTCGGCGGGGATGCCGAAGGGGTTGACGGTGGCGCAGGCCTGCGCCGTCTGGTTCGCGGGGCACCAGGTCGGCGCCGGGGTGACTTTCGGCGTGTGGAAGATCGCCAGCGGCTGGGTCGAGGCGTTGGTGACGTCGCCGGTCTCGGGTCGAGCGTGGCTTCGCTTAGGCGCCGCCTGACCTTCGTCGCCGAAGGCGCCGGGGTTGGTCGGGTACTGCCAGTAGGAGTAGGTGCCGCCGCCGCTGGGGTCGTAGTAGGCGGACTTGATCCACTCGTCCTGGCTGGGGACGACGAAGCCGGACTTGTCCGAGCGCGTCGTCTTCCGCTTGCGCATGTCGTACATCCCCCGCTCGGTTTTGCGCGAGAGCCGCACCCGGTAGGTGACGTAGCTGAAGGCGCCTTCGGTCCCGCCCTGCTTGGAGAGAAGCTTGCCGTTGTAGAGCGAGTTGACGAAGCGGGCCGAGCGCAGGAAGTTGGCGAAGCCGTAGGGCTTGTCGGCCCATTCCGGAGCCGCCGCCGAGTAGTGCTGCCCGGCGGGAGCGCCAGCCGAGAAGTCGATCTGGCCGAACCGGGGCCAAGCCGCGCCGCTCTCGGTTTCGCTGTAGAGCTTGCGGGTGTTGCGGCCGGCTGGGTCGGCCGTGTTGAGGAACGCCACGTACTGGGCGACCGTCACCTCGAGCTGGCCGATGCCGTAGCCGTAGTCGACGCCGCCGACCGACTGACAGGCGGGAGCGCGCGGGCCTTTCGGCTGCGGTGCTTCGCTGCAGGTCCGGTAGATCGCATCCGTGAAGGGAACGATCCCGACCGCCGGATTCCCGGGCGCGCCGACCTGCATCGTCTTGAAGGTGAGGACAGAGGACGCTGAAGCGGCAAGCGTGCCCGCCGGAACGGCGAGAGTAAGGAGAGCCAGAACGATCAGCGCCGGCGCGACGCGCCCGCGGAAGGCGCCAAGCGCCGGGTGTGTATGCATCGCTCCCTCTTCGGACCCATGGATCGAACCCCTTCGCCGATTGCGGGTGACCTTCGTAGCGGAACTCGCTCATCCGCCCATCGCCTCTACCCTGCCCTACCGATGCGCCGGACTCGCCTCCCCGCCCTGCTCGTCGCCGTCGCGGCGATAGCCCTGCTGCTCAGTGGCTGCGTCTGGCTCAAGGAAGGCTCGACCGTTCTTACCCAGCCGGGCGGGATCGGCGGCGTCAACCTGCGCTTCTTGCTCT
Source organism: uncultured Solirubrobacterales bacterium (assembly GCA_963807425.1). GTDB lineage: Bacteria > Actinomycetota > Thermoleophilia > Solirubrobacterales > 70-9 > VRUE01. The sequence continues at coordinate 596,217 of CAWEBZ010000012.1, forward strand.
GCACCACTGTGACCAGCGAAAAAGGCGAAACCAGCTGCGGATCGGGCTCAACTGCGACCGAAGGCCAATTCTTCGTCGGCCTCGTCATGCCCGCCGGGACGCAGGCGCCGGAAGCACTGACGGTCACGCCCGGCCCCGGCGCCGGACCGCTGACCCTGACCCGCAGCACGGAGGTCGCCCCGGCCCTCTCCTCGAACCCGGTATTCGCCGAAACCGGAACCGCGGTGCCGCCGCCGGGCTCCGAAATGTTCGGCTACGCCTCGAGCGTGATTGCCGAACCGGCGGGCCAGACGCTCGAATGGGCGGTCAGCGCCAACCTCAGCCTGCCACCCGTCGCCGACAGCGGCAGTTACGGCGGGCCGCTGCGGATCGCGGTGCTGCCCGCCAGCCGCGAAGTGACGCCCGAACGCCCCGCGAGTCGGCCGTTCAGCTGCTCCACCGAAGGCGACCTGACCTTCTGTTCCACAACGGAAACCGCGGTCGAACTCGGCACCTCCGACCTGAAGATCGCCGCCCCCGCGAGCACCGCCGTCGCCCCCGGCACGCAGGTCAAAGTTCCCTTCACCCTCGACTTCGCCAGCAGCGCCGCGGCGCTGCCCAAATTCAGCCTCAAAGCGACCTCGACGCTGCCCGCAGCCGAACTGAGGCTCCCCAGCGCCAGCTTCAGCCGAGCGCCACGCAACACGACCACAAGGCGCGCCCCGGCGACGACTCGCAAAGTCATCGTCACCGTGCCGCCGAGCGCCCGCCCCGGCAACTACGAACTCACGCTGACGGCGACCGCAACCCAGGGCGGAACAGTCACCAGCGTCGCGACGCTGACCGTGTCGCCGGCACTGAGAGCGCGGCTCGTGGCGCCGCGGCGAGTCAAGGCCAGCGTCGCCTCAGCGAAAGGCATCCCCGTTCGAGTGGTCATGCCGGTGGCCGGCTCGAAGCTCATCCTGCGCCTGCTGGAACAGAGTCCCGGAGGCAGCGGCCAGGCGCAGTTGAAGAAGATCGTGCGCAAAGCAAAGGCCGCCGGGCCCTTGCCGCTGCGCCTCAAGCTCCCCCCGGCCAAGACCCTCGCCCTGCTCGCGGCCGAGGCGAAGCTGACCCTGAAAGCGACGATCTCGACCCCGGGCCTCAAACCCCGCAAGCTGACCCGCACCCTGCGTCTGCGCTGATCCGGTCCAGCCGCGCTCACTCAGTAATTACAAGGGTGGACGACCGGATTCGACCCGGCGACCCGCCTGAACCACACTGTGGTTCGCGCATACCGACCGATACGCCGGAAAGATCTTTCGGGTCCGCGCCGGCTGTCGCCTCTCCGTGCAGTTCACAAGAAGAAGGACGAGACCTCGTACCCCTGAAGCGAAGGCGTTACCCGGAAATAATTCGTCTGGCCGCGACATCCCGACCCCTGCCTCTACGTCACGTTCCGTTGCACTAGGGAATTGCAGCGAGGTCCAGATGGTTTTCGATCGACCCGGCCATCGCGCTGCCCCCGACCAGTTTCTCGTAGTACGTACCACCCTCGGGCCATTCCCGCGTGTTCACCGTCAGCGCCCAGTCGATGCCATCGGCTCGAGAGGAGGCATACGTCGCGGCACCAGCGGTACCTCCGGAGCGCGGGCCCGGCGCCCTCGGACCTATGCCGGCGACCGAGTGCCGGTGGATGAACCGGACCAGCGTCTCCGCCGAGCAGGCGAGCCCCGCACAACCGGCCGCGACCTCCTTGATCTGTTCGTCGCCCCCGTAGACGGCGGGGACCAGTGCCCAGGAGCCGAGGTCCAGAGGATTCGAGCCCAGATTCCTGTCCTCGGCTATCGCCTGCGAGGACGGGCGTTCTGAGGCGCGCGTCGCGCTCACCACCACCGGCGAGATTCCCTCCGGGTCGAGGACGGCCGCCTTGAGAAAGGTGAGGAAGTCCTGCCCCGTGACCTGCTCGACCACAGCGGTGAGCAGGAGGTAGTCGTAGTTCGAGTACTCGACCTTCGAGCCAGGGGCGAAGTCGAGGTTCCTTCCGTACATGAAGCGCGCGACGTCCAGCTTGGTGACCGGGGCGCTCAAGCCGAGGCTTCGTGCGATCGCACGCATCCCGTAGGTGGGGTCCCACTTCCTCTTGTCGTCGCCCCCTTCGTATTTGACCAGCTGTCCCACGGTTATTTCGTCGCTGCGCGGATCTTTCGGGCTGGAGAAGCCCAGAAGCGGATAGACCCTGGTCGCTGGGGTCAGCTGACCCGAGTCGTAGAGCGCCTGCACCGCGGCGGCGGTGAACATCTTGCTGCAGCTCGCGAGCAGGAATACGTCCGTCGGCACGGTCTTGCGGTAGCTCGCCTCGGCCCAGGTGTAACCGCGCGACATCCTGATCGCGCCGTTCCTGGCGACCACGAGCTGTGCTGCCCGGACCCCGCAGGCAACCATGAAGTCCTGGATCGTGCGATCGAGGTCGGCCAGTTCGGGCGGGAACGACCCCGTCCTCCTCGAGATCCGGGGGACCGGGAGGTCCTGGCGAGCGAAGATCGCGGCAAAGCGCGTCCCCGATCCGCTGCCCCCGCCATGCAGGCAGATGGGATAGAGCCTGTGTTTTTTCTGCCGGCCCCGTTCGGCCTCGAAGTCGCCCGCGGTCATGTCGTGGCGCGCTACCCAGTCGCCGACGACGTCGTCGCGAAAGGAGGCGCAGTACAGCTGGGCGTCGGAGAGCGTGACGAAGGCGGGTCGGTAGCCCGCTAGCTCGTGGCCCGGCAGCTGGGTCAGAGCTTTGAACTCCTTCTGGTAGGTCGTGCGCGACTCGAGCGGAGCCAGGTTCCACTTGGTGGCGCCGGGGTTTGGGTGCCACACTCCGGCGTAGCGGACTTCTTCCCCGTCGCCGTAGATCGCAGCCGAGCGCAGGATCAGCCCCCCCTCGCGGGCGATCCGGTCCTTGCAGCGGAAGGCAAGGTCTTCTTTGTCGGTCCCGTTGATCAACCCGTGGTGTATTTCGCAGTCCCCCAGGCCCTGCTCGGCGACAGCGGCAAAGACTTCGTTCCCGGCGGTGCCGGTCACCGCGATGAGCACCGGTGCGAACCCGTCGGGTTCGATCCCTTTCAGCCAGTCCTCGAACCCGTTTTCGTCGACCTCGTGCACAGCCACCCAGTGGGGCTGCGGACGATATACCCAGGCCGCCGCGTACATGCGGGCGGATCCCTCTCCATAGACGCTGAGGGAGATCGGTCGGAACCCCGCCTCACCCAGCAACGCGATCTGGTTCTGGTGCTCGGCGGCGGGGACGTCGTAGTAGGCGTCGAACTGCATCCGGTCCCACCCTTCTCCCCTGCCCGTAATGGACAGGGCAAATCTAATCGTTCGGCAGACCTTCAGTCAATGTCAAGAGCCGAAAGGGACGCGTCCGACGGCGGGCACATCAGCGGATCTTTGAAAATTGTCCCCGATGCCCCCCGATTGAGAAGCAACATCTGCCTCAAACGGCAGAGAAAGGTGGACGACCGGATTCGAACCGGCGACCGCCTGGACCACAACCAGGAGCTCTACCAACTGAGCTACGTCCACCGCGTGGCTCCAATCTAGCGGGCCGGAGGGCGATTGGCCGCGACCAGGGCGGCGAAGGCTTGGAGGCCGGGGGTGGTGCGCTCGACCAGCTCTGGCTCGGCGGCTTCGGCGGCGGCTGGAAGGGCGGCGGCGCCCTTGTCGCCCAGGGCCTCGCAGGCCTCGTGGACCATCTCCGGTACCGCCAGCCAGGCCTCGAGCAGAGCGAAGTCCGCCTCGAGGTGGAAAAGCACTCCCCAGGCATTGCCGCGGCGGAATGCCTGGTGCTCGGTCCGGGCAGAGCGGGCGAGGGGCTGGGCGCCCTCGGGCAGATCGAAGACGTCGCCGTGCCAATGCAGGACGGTCGTGCTCGGGGCGAGCGCGCCGAGGACCGGATCGTCGGGGTCAAGGACCTCCACCGGAGCGAAGCCGAGCTCGGGCTTCTCCCCCGGCCTCACCTCGGCCCCCAGCGCACGCGCAAGCAGCTGCGCGCCAAGGCAGATGCCGAGCACCGGCATCTCGCGGCGCACGGCCTCGGCGAGCCACTCGCGCTCGGCGCCAAGGGCCGGGTGGCGGTCGGTGTCGTCGACGTTCATCGGGCCGCCCATGACGACGGCACCGGCAACCTCGTCATGGTTGGGCAGCGCCTGGCCGGCGAGCGGTTTAACGGTGTGCACTACCAGGGACTGGGAGGCATCGAGGATGCGGTGCGGCGTCTCCCAAGGGACGTGCTGAATCGCCAGCAGGGTGGGACGGTCGTCCAGGCTCACGGCGATCCAGGCTAGCCGCGATACCGTTGCCGGGATGTCGAAGCGACGCCTCGCGATCTTCCGGCCGCAGGCCCCGGCCGCGACGGCCATCGGGGCGCAGGCTCGCGGCGCCGTCGCGATCGGGGCGCTTGCCGTCGGCGCCGCAGCGGTCGGCGGCTTTGCGATCGGGCGGCTCAGCGTCGGTCGCCTGGCTGTTGGACGGGCCAAGTTCGGCAAGCTGAAGGTCGACGAGCTCGAGGTCGGGCGGCTGACCGTCCACGAGCGGACGCCCGAGGCGTGAAGCACGCAACGCTGCTCGTCGCCTTCTCGGTGCTGCTCGGGGGAGCGGCGCTGCTCGGTGCCGGTCCGAGCGCCGCCGTCGGTCCCTACCCCGACCTCGGCTCCTGCCCGGTCTTCCCCGACCCGCCCGCGGACCTTCCGGCCAACGCTCCCTCGCTACCGAACCAGGCTGCCTGGAACCAGGACATCTCGAAGACGCCCGTCGCCGCCAACTCAGCCGCGGTTATCTCCTACATCAACGCCAACGGAGGTGACCACCTCCACCCTGACTTTGGCTCACCCCGCGAATACGGCTTCCCCTACGCGGTCGTCAGCGCCGGCCAGCGCAAGCTGCCGATTCGCTACACCGCCTACGGCAGCGAGAGCGACCGCGGGCCGTTCCCAGTGCCAAAGGGGGCGCCGGTCGAGGGTGGCCAGGGCAGCGACGGGGACCGCCACGTGCTGGTCGTCGACCGCTCCAGCTGCGTCCTCTACGAGCTCTACAGGAGCTTCTTCCAGGGCGGCGGAGGCGCACACTGGAATGCTGACTCGGGAGCCCGCTGGGACTTGAACTCGACCGCCGGCCGTCCCGACTCCTGGACCTCCGCCGACGCCGCCGGCCTGCCGATCTTCCCCGGCCTGGTCCGCTACGACGAGGTCGCCGCGGGACAGCTGGACCACGCGATTCGGGTCACCTTCGAGAGCACCCGCGACGCTTGGGTCCACCCCGCCTCGCACTGCGCCGGCGACACCTCGAGCGCCAACGCTCCGGCGATGGGCACACGGCTGCGGCTCAAGGTCGGCTACGGCCTCGGCGGCTTCAGCGGCGGCGCCAAGACGATCGCCGAAGCATTGAAGCGCTACGGGATGATCGTCGCCGACAACGGCTCGAACTGGTTCTTCAGCGGCAGCAGCGATCGCCGCTGGGACGACGAGAACCTGAACCAGCTGAAGCAGATCCCCGGCAGCGCCTTCCAGGTGGTGCGCAGTGCCGCACGAGCGCACGTCTGTTAGTCACCGAGTCGAATATGGCGGAACCCCGCCCGCAGCCGCGAGCTCAGTTCCGCCACCGCTTCGCCGTCCTCGTCCTCGGAGCGCCCGCTGATCAGCACCACCTCGGTGGCGGGGAAGCTCTGCAGCTGGTCCTCGACCGCCTGCACGACGTCCTCGTCGCCCACCCGGGCATCCGCCGCGATCCCCGCCTTGGCCAGCGCCGCAATGGTGGCGACCAGGCTCTGCTGCGCCCCGTGCCGGGCCGACTCGACGTCGGATGCCCAGCGGTCGAGGAAGCCGATCCTGGCCGGCACCAGCACCCGCACCTCCTCGCTCTCCCCAGCCTCGCGGAGCTCGGCCGCAGCCGCGATCCGCGCCACGTCGGCGGGATCCTCGATCGCGGTCGTGGCGACGAGGAGAACGTGACGACGGCGGTCCGCCGCCGGAGCCGACACGATCGGGCCCAGGGGCCTTGCCCGCGCCGCGATCGCGAGGATCGACACCGTGACGAGGGCACCCACAGCAACGCCAACCCCCGGCCCGCCGGTCAGGAAGGCCGCGACGATCGGAACCACGATGACAGCGACGATCAGCGGCAGCTTCCATGGAGCCATATGCAAAGGCTGGCACGCGGCGACCCCCGAAGGGGACGCCGCGACCGTAACTCAGGCCATTGCCGCCGGCCTAGACACGTCGGGTGCGTATCCGGGGCAGCAACAGCATTGCCAGCCCGATCAGGATCACGATGATCCCAAGTATGTAGTTGACGAGAAGCGCCAACACGATCCCGATCACAATCAGCACTATTGATAGCTCCATGGCCCATGGGTACCCCCGGCCTGGAAAATAAAACCCGAGGTTCAGCCGCGGGTGCCGCCCCCCTTGGCGAGGAACGCCCAGGGAGGCCTAGTTGATGGCGACCAGCTACCTGGGTCGCCCCTGAGAAATCCGCCGTTCTCCCGTTGTTGGCCTGAGTCTCGATCTAAGAATTTCCCGCGGTGGTGGGTGCCGGTGGTTTGGTCCTCGCCAAATGGGTAGGAAAGTCGATCAGGTGAGAGGTTGAGGTTGACGGTTGCGTTGCACGGCTCTCTGAGCTCAAGGGCGACGCGGGCCGGTTGCAGTTGCCGCCGCCCTAACGAAAAGGGGAGAAATAGATGTCCACTGTGTTGATCGTTGTCATCGTGTTCGTCATTCTGGCCCTGGCCGCTGGCGTGGTCGCGCTCGCCCGGCGTGCGAAAGAGCGGCGGCGCCTCGAAAGAGAGCGATTGGCCGAACAGGCGGAGTCCCACCGCGAGGAGGCACAGACCCGGGCCTCCAAGGCGACCAGCCTCTCCGAGGAGGAGCAGGCCAAGCGGGCCGAGGCCACAAAGGAGGCTGAGGCGGCCAAGGTGGCCGAGCAGGTCGCCGAGGAACACCGAAGCCGCGCCGACCAACTGGCCGAGGAGTCGGAGGGAGCCGCCGCGCGCAGCGAGCGCGAGCGCGAGCGCGCCCGTCGCCATGGCCAGAAAGCAGACGAGATCGAGGAGGACCTATGAACCACGACCACCCGGTCCGAAAGGCGGACCGATGCTAATCGCCGGCGTAATTGCCCTCTGCATCCTGCTCGCGATCCTTGGCTTCTTGCTGCCGCGGCTCTCCGACCATGCCCGACGAGGTGCCGACAAGGGCTTCTCGGCCGGCGCCAGGGCGGGCTCAAAGGCCCCGGGACCGATCGGCCGCCTGCTCTCGAAATCGTTCGGCACCTCCCAGCGCGCCGCCGACAAGAGTCATACCGCCGGAAAGAAGGCGCGTTTCAAGTCGCCGTTCTGAGTCCTCCTCCTGCACTTTCCCACTAAACAAACGCAAACCCGGACAAGGAGCTCAATTGAGCATCGTAGGAATTCTCATAGTCATCATCCTGATCCTGCTCGCCATCTATCTCTTCCGTCGGGTCTTCTAGGGGGCGAGGAATATGACCTTTGCAGGAAGCATTTTCCTGATCGCGGTGGGCGCGATCCTGCGCTTCGCCACCCATTTCCACGTCAAGGGCCTGGACCTAAAGACGATCGGGGTGATCCTGATGATCGTCGGCGTCGTCGGTCTGGTCATCGCAATCTGGCAGTGGGCGGTCTGGTCTCGTCGCTCGAGACAGGCCGAGGTCTTGGTTGACGACCGCCGGGCGGTGGATGCGAGGTATCAACAGCCGCCGCCCGAGGAGTACCACGGCCAACCGCGGCCCTAAGAGGACCGGCCGAGCGAGACTTCAGGAGACTCTTGAAATCAAGAAGATCCCCGCGATAGACACGCCGGCGAGCAGAGCGAGTGCGATATCTGTTCGACGTTCCGAATCGGTCATGTGCCTTGTAAACACGACGGACTCCGAAGCGATGCTGTAACGCCCCCGGCTGGATTCGAACCAGCGACCATCGGCTTAGAAGGCCGGTGCTCTGTCCACTGAGCTACGGGGGCGGGTGCGCCCTAGATTAGGCCCTGGCAAGCGGGATCGCGTAGCATCGCCGCCGATGCCGAGCGTCGATGCATCGGGGACGGAGCTGCACTACCTTCGCGCCGGCGAAGGAGAGCCGATGCTCCTGATCCAGGGGATGAGCGCCACCCACATGACCTGGGGCCGGCCCTTCCTCGACCAGCTCGAGCAGAGCTTCGAGTGCATCGTCTTCGACAACCGCGGCATGGGCCTCTCGGGACACGCCGAGCTGCCCTTCACGACCGCCGACCTAGCCGTCGACACCGTCGGGCTGCTCGACACGCTGGAGCTCGAGAGCGCCCACGTGGTCGGGATCTCGATGGGCGGAATGATCGCCCAGGAGCTGGCCCTCGCCCACCCGGAGCGCATCCGCACCCTCACCATCGGCGCCAGCTACTGCGGCGGCCCGGAGGGGACGCTGATGGCCCGCGAGGACCTCGAACTGCTCGGCACCGCCTTCGCCTCTGGCGAGCGCGAACAGGTCTTCCGAGCGATGTGGGAGATCAACCTCTCCCCCGGCTTCCGCGAGGACGACAGCCGCTTCGCGCCGTTCGCCGAGATGGCCTCCGCGCTACCCGCTCCGCAAGCGGTGATCCTGCAGCAGATGCGCGCCTGCGGGGACCACGACACCGCCGACCGGCTGGAGCAGATCTCGCTCCCCACCCTGGTCATCCACGGCGATGCCGACCGCCTGCTCGGGCCGAACAACGGTCGTGAGATCGCCTCACTGATCCCCGCCCGCCTGGAGATGCTCGAGGGCGTCGGTCACATGTTCTGGTGGGAGCAGCCGGAGCGCGCCGCCGCACTGATCCGCGAGCACGCCCTCGCCCCGGTCTGAGCCCGGGGCGGGTCTCGCCCCTCAGCCGTTGCCGAGCCCGGCGCAGCCAGCCGGGTCGAGCTTGCCGTTGACCTTGAAGACGAAATCGGGCTGAGGGGTTATGTCGGGCTCTTCGATGATCTGCTCCAGCGCCGGGTCGGTCTTCAGCCAGGCGTAGATCGGGTACCAGTAGGGCGAGTCGTAGGCGTCAGTGGTGAACTTGCTGACGATCAGGTAGTCGTAGTCGCCGGCGTTGACCCGGCGGCGGAACTGACGACAGGTCGTCGCCAGCCGGTAGGTGCCATCGGGACCCGGTACGCCGATGTACTGGACGTAGTTGTCGAGGTTGGCGCCGTAGAAGCCGTACTGGCCGAAGAAGATCTCCCCCGAGCCGGCGATTCCGATCCGCTTGTCGTGCTGGCGGTGGGCGAATGCATAGGCGTCCCGCGGCCCGCCTTCCTGCAGGAAGAGCTTCGTATTCGTGTAGTGGTGCTTGTAGTACTGGACCTCCTGGGCGCGGCCGAGCACGACAGCGAGCAGCACGATCGCCCCCGCCGCCGCCGTGACCACGGCGCGGCTGACCTGGCGCCGCGCCCGCAGCAGGCCCAGCCCAGCGGGCGCCCAGACGAAGGCCAGGGTGAGGAAGATCGTGCCGACGAGGTAGCCCGTGTACCAACGCGGCGTGCTCAACACCGAGATCGCGTAGACGCCGGTGAGGAAGAGCAGGGTCTGCCAGGCGCGGCTATCGGGAGCGCGCAACGGCCGGGCGACCGGCAACAGGGTCAGCGCCAGCAGCAGCCCCGGCATCAGGTACCTGGTGTTGGTGAAGAAACCGGTCGGAGAGCCCTCCTGGCCGGCCGCGGTCAGCGGAGTGACGACGTAGACCGCGGCGGTAAGCAGGGCCGCGCCGGCCACCACCCGCAGGATCTGGTTGCGGGAGCGGACCACGATGTAGATCGCCGCGGCCACCCCGACGATCAGAATCAGCGGCCAGATCGGTCCAAGCGCGTTGTCGAGCTGGGGGAAGAACCACTTGCGATAGATCGCCGGCTCGAAGAGGTAGTCGGCGACGGAGAAGCGCGGCCGTGGATCGAGCGGCATCTGGTCGGGGCGCGGCAGGTTGAGCGGCCCCCAGCCGAGCTGCGGGATCGGGTTGCCGCCCGTGTGGATCGCGGCCCGCACGTACCAGTAGCCGCCAACGACGAAGGCGGGGACGCCGATCGCCGCCGCGGTCATCAGCCGTCGCCCGGCCCCGCTGACGACGACCATGCCGACGGCGATCGCCCCGACCGGCGCCAGCAGCGGCAGCTTCACCGAGATCGCGAGACCGGCGGCGATCCCCGCCAGCACCAGCGGCCCTTTGTCGAGCAGGGGGGCGTCGCGCTCCGGGCGGTCCTGAACCGCCCCGGTCTCCGGTGCGCGGCGCTGGTGGCCGTTAATCAGGAAAGCCGCGAAGGCGAGCAGGAAGGCGAGGCCCATGATGTCGTTGCGCCCCTCCCCCGGCTGCGTCTCGATCATCACCCCGGCGGAGAGGACCAGCGCGGCCGCGACCAGCGTCGCCGGGCCGACCTTGTAGGGGCGGCCGACGGACCAGGCGGCGAGCAGAGCAATCGCCAGCCAGACGAGGTTGATCAGCGGCGAGAGCCAGTCGCTCTTGAAGAGGACGATCCCGGCGCCGTGAACCAGCTCCGAGCTGCCCGGGTAGAACCAGGCCGCCAGGCGCAGCGGGTCGGTGAAGTGGAGGTGGACGATCGAGCCCTCCTGCGCGATCCGTCCCGAGAACGGCATGTGGTACCAGGTCGTGTCGCCGCCGAACATGCCGACGTCGAGGCTCTGCTGGACCGGGAAGGTCCACTCGGCGACAACCCAGGAGGCGACTCCCAGCGCGATCAGCAGGGCGGCGGTCTGGACCTGCGGCGCGCTGACCTCGCGACCCTCGCTGGAGGCCATCCACCAGCCCAGCAGCGCCGCCCCGAGTCCGATCCCGATGCAGCCGAAGATCGTCCAACCGAGGGTGAGGATGCTGAGCGTCCCCAGCAGCTGCAGAGCGAGGATCAGCAGCGCCGTGGCGATCGTCGCGTCGGCGAGGCGGGCGAGCGCACCGGAGAACTCGGGCACGATCCAGCGCCGCAGCCAGTAGGCGCCGAGCCCGAGGGCCGAGACGATGCCGATGACGGCGAGGCAGCCGCCGATGTAAGAGCCGAGGGAGGGGGTCACCGGCGCGAGATGCTAGTCGGAGCGCCGGGCGTGCGGCTTAGGAGGAGACGGCTGGAATGCGACAGGAGACGCCGGTTCCGGCGAGGCCGCAGTAGCCGTTCGGCACCTTGTGCAGGTACTGCTGGTGGTAGTCCTCGGCGTAGTAGAACGGCGCCGCTGGCTCGACCTCGGTCGTGACCGGCTCGTGCCCGGCGGCGCGCAGCGCTTCGTCGTAGCTGCGCAGCGCCATCTCCGCCGTCGCCTTCTGGGCGTCGTTGGCGAAGTAGATCCCGGAGCGGTACTGGGTACCGACGTCGTTTCCCTGACGCATGCCCTGGGTCGGGTCGTGCTCCTCGAAGAAGACCTTGAGCAGGTCGGCGTAGGAGACCTTGGCGGGGTCGTAGGCGACCAGCACCGCCTCGGCGTGGCCGGTCTTGCCGCTGCAGACCTCCTCGTAGGTTGGATTGGGCGTGGTCCCGTTCATGTATCCGACCGCCGTCGAGTAGACGCCGTCTAGGCCCCAGAAAAGGCGCTCCGCCCCCCAGAAGCAGCCGAGCGCGAAGTACGCCGTCTCGATCCCCTCCGGGAACGGCGGCTTCAATGGCGTGTCCAGCACCGCGTGCCGCTCGGGCACCTCGAAGGCCGGCTCGCTGCGCCCCGGCAGCGCCTCCTCGGGCGCCGGCAACCGCGTCTTCTCCGGGGAGAGGGACATCATCAGCTTGCCAAGCCGGTTCACGGCGTTGACGTTACCGGCCCAACGAGCTCGGCTCAGACCGCCGGCTGCGCCTCGAACGAGTAACTGACGCCGGTCAGCTCTTCCGAGACCGACCAGAGGCGTTCAGCGGTCTCCTCACTACGGGCGGCGCGGGCCGGCCTCTCGATCGTCGGGTGACCGCCGTGCCCCTGGAACCCGTCCGGGCCGATGAAAAGGCCGCCATCCAGGTTGGGCCGGGTCGCTGCGTAAAGCAGCGGCAGCACACCCATCTCAGGGCTCTGTGCAAAAAGGCGGTTGGTGAGGACCATCACCGCCCGGTCGAGGGCCGGTGGCGCTGCCGACTGCAGGTTGGTCGCCGCATAGCCAGGGTGGGCGGCGAGGCTGGCGACCGTCGATCCCGCTGCGCGCAGCCGGCGCTCCAGCTCGAGTGCGAAGAGGACGTTGGCGAGCTTCGCCTGGCCGTAGGCGCGCCAGCGCCGGTAGCGGCGCTCGGCCTGCAGGTCGTTGAAGCGAATCCGCCCGTAGCGGTGCGCGGCGCTGCTGACGGTGACGACGCGAGCATCCTCGCGGCCCTCCATCCGGCCGAGCAGCAGACCGGTGAGGGCGAAGTGACCGAGGTGGTTGGTGCCAAGCTGAAGCTCGAAGCCGTCGGCCGTGCGGCGCTGCGGCGGCGCCATCACACCGGCGTTGTTGATCAGCAGGTCGAGGGTCCCGCGCTCGCTGCCGAAGCGCTCGGCGAAAGCGCGAACCGACGCGAGGTCAGCAAGGTCCAACTCCCACGGCGTGACCGCCGCGCCCGGAACGTCCTCACGGATCGACCCGACTGCCCCGTCGCCCTTCTCGGCATCGCGGCAGGCGAGGACGACCTCCGCCCCGGCCCGTGCCAGCTCACGCGCAGCGACCAGACCCAGGCCACTGTTGGCACCAGTCACCACGGCGGTCCGCCCCGCTTGGTCGGGAATCTGCTCGGCTGTCCACTTCTCGCTCATCCGCCGCCTCCTCTGGGGTGTCTGACCTAACCCCTCAATACGGCGGTCGAGGTCAGACACGGTTGCTATCTGCCCGACAATATATGTGAATCTCTCTTACTTTGCTCACCAACTAGAGTCGACCCATGCCAAAGCTCCAGCGCAGAGCCTCCTACCACCACGGCGACCTGCCGGCAGCGCTGATCGACGCAAGCTTCGAGCTGATCGCCGAGAACGGCGTCCACGGCTTCTCGCTCGCCGAAGCGGCTCGCCGTACCGGGGTCAGCATCTCCGCTCCCTATCGCCACTTCGCCGATCGCGAGGAGCTCCTGGTCGCCTGCGCGGTCGTCGCCTGCGAAGAGCTGAAGAACCGCTTCGACCCAGCACTGGCCAGCAAGGAGACGCCCGCCGAGAAGCTTGCCGCCGCCAGTGCCACCTACGTGCGCTTCGCCGCCGAGCGCCGGCCGATGTTCGAGGTCCTCTACAGCGCCGGCCTCGACAAGGCCAAGCATCCCCGCCTTGCCGAGGCAGCGGCCGGGCTCTACCTGCCGGTCACCGAGATTGCCCTCCACCTCACTCCGGACGGCGACGAAGAAGACGCCGGAATCCTTGTCCAGGCGGTTACAGGCCTCGCCCAGGGCTACGCGACGATGCTCGTCGAGAGCGGCCTCGGCGACTCGAGCGAGATGGTCGCCGTCTCCTGCGCGCGCGCCGAGGCGGCGACAGCAGCGCTGCTCCGTGGCCGCAGCCTGCTCTTCGCGGCACCGAGCAGCCGCACTTGAATCGCATGGACGCGAACGGATAGCGTGCGGCCATCGGCTGCTTCGTAATCCTCTTCGCGCTGATCTCGCCACGGCTGGCGCTCTTCGTGCTGTGGCTCTTCAGCGATCTGCTCAGCCGCGCCTTCGAGGGCTGGTTCGTTCCCCTCCTCGGCTTCTTCCTGCTGCCCTGGACGACCCTCGCCTACGCCGTGATGTGGAGCTCCTCGAACGGCGTCGTCGGCTTCGAGTGGTTCATCGTCGGCCTCGCCTTCCTCTTCGACCTGGGCTCCTACGCCAAGGGCGGACAGCGGCGGACCAGAGACGCCTAGAGCGCCTCTTCGGCAGCCGGGAAGGCGACCCTCACATGGGCCTTGGAGACGACGACGAAGTCACGTCGGGTCACGTCACCGCCCATCAACGAGGTGATTTCGACGTCGAGCAGTGGGATGAAAGTTATGTCAACCCTGTTGAGGGCGTCGGAGAAACGGCTCTGGTAGCCCTCTGGGGGCAGGGTAACGTCGCCGATGATGATGTGACGGTCGGTTTCAAACCTCACACGTTCGGTTCGCCTTGCTTTTTGGTTCACGTCAGCCATTACGCAGCTATCGGCACAAGCCCTGATGTGCCTGAGTGGACAATCGTCCAACCTATGATCGGCGCGTGAACCCGCGGTTCCCGCCCACGCTGGAGACCTCCCGCCTACTCCTGCGAGGGTGGCAAGGACGCGACCTGGAAGCGCACGCCGAGATGTCCGCCGATCCAGAGGTGATGCGCTACATCGGCGACGGACAGGCACTGGACCGGGGACAGAGCTGGCGTGAGATCGCCATGCACATCGGCCACTGGGTACTCCGCGGCTACGGCCAGTGGGCGCTGGAGCGCAAGGAGGATGGAGCCTCGATCGGCCGCGCGGGATTGTGGAATCCGCCGGGGTGGCCCGGCCTCGAGGTGGGCTGGAAGCTCACCCGGGATGCATGGGGTCACGGGTACGCGACCCGAGGCTGGACAGGCCGCGATCGAGTGGACCTGGCGCACCCTCGACGCCCCCGAGCTGATCTCGGTGATCCAGCCCGACAACGCCGCGTCGATCCGTGTCGCGGAACGCCTGGGAATGCAGCGGCTGCGGGAGGACACCGTCAAGGGCCAAGCCGTGACGATCTTCGGAATCGACAGGCCAGCACTCGGCAGGTAGGGGTACGAATGGAGCAACGCTTACCTTGCTGAAATCGGGGCGCCCGGATTCGAACCGGGGACCTCGGCCACCCAAAGGCCGCGCGCTACCAGGCTGCGCCACGCCCCGAAGCGCCCAGTGTAGAGCGGCGCTCCGAACCGGGCTGGGCTCGTCGGGATACAACCGCTAGCTTTCGCGGCCATGGCTGACGTGCTCCCGATCAAAGGTCTCTATTACGACCTCGACGCGGTCGGCTCGCTTCAGGATGTCGTCGCTCCGCCCTATGACGTGATCGACGCCACGCAGCGAGCCGAGCTGTTGCAGCGCTCCCCCTACAACGCCGTCGCGGTCGACCTGCCCAAGCCCTACGGCGAGACCGGTCCCCAGGCGGAGGTCGAGGGCGACCCCTACGAGTACGCGGCGGAGACGATCGAGGCCTGGCAACAGGCCGGCGCCCTGATCGCCGACCCCGAACCCGCCACCTGGGCGATGGAACAGGAGTACACCGGCCCCGACGGCTCCCTCCACATACGACACGGCATCCTCGCCCGCGTCCGGGTCGAGGACTTCGCGACGGGGACGATCCTCCCCCACGAGCGCACGCTTCCCGGCCCGAAGAAGGACCGGCTCGACCTCACCAGGGCGACCCACTGCAACCTCTCGCCGATCTTCTCGCTGAGCACGAAGGACCCCTGGCCCCTGGTTAGGGACGAAACCGAGCGCGAGGAGATCTTCGGCGAAGCGACCGACGCGAGCGGCACGCGCACCCGGCTCTGGCGGCTCGCCAACCCGGAAATACACGAGGCGGTGACGAGCGAGCTGGCCGACGCCAAGCTGCTGATCGCCGACGGGCACCACCGCTACGAGACCGCGATCGCCTACCGCGACGAGATCGGCGGCGAGGGCCCTCACAACTACACGCTGATGGCGCTGACCGGCCTCGACGACCCCGGCCTCAGCGTCTTCCCCACACATCGCCTCCTCTCCGGCTTCGCCGATGACCCCGAGCGCCAGCGCCGCTTCGGCGAGGGCCTGCGCGAGCTGTTCGAGGCGACCGAGGTCGAGACCGACGAGCTCGACCCGCTCGGCCAGGAGGGCGTCGGCGTCTTCGGGCTCTACGACTCCCACCACAAGCGCGGCTTCCGCCTGCGGCTCAAGGACACCGCCATCGCCGAGCTCGACCGGATCCTGGAGGGCCAGCCCGAGGCCTACCGCCGCCTCGACGCCGCGATCCTCGAGACGCTGGTGCTGAAGGGGATCGCCGGCCTCAGCGAAGACGACATCATGGCCAAGCGCGGCCTCGGCTACGCGAAGAGCGTCGATGACTCGCTCGCCCTGCTCGACGACGGCACCTACGACGTCGCCTTCATCCTGCGGCCGATCCCGGTCGACCAGGTGCGGGCGATCTGCGAGAGCGACGCCAACATGCCGCCGAAGTCGACCTACTTCTACCCGAAGGTCCTCACCGGTCTGGTCTTCAACCCGGTTGGCTGACGGCCCGCGGGCGTAGGATCGGGCCGTGGTCAAGATCTACACCAAGAAGGGCGACGACGGCAGCACTTCGCTCTGGTACGGCGGCCGCGTCCCCAAGCACCACGGGCGCACCGAGGCCTACGGGTCGCTCGACGAGGCCTGCTCCCATCTGGGCGTCGCCCGCGCCCTCTGCGGCCCAGAGCAGGCCGAGCTGGCCGCCGACCTGCTGCGCCTCCAGGACGACCTCTTCGTCGCCGGGGCCGAGCTGGCGACCGCGCCGGAGGCGGCCGAGCGGCTCGAAGACGGTGTCAGCCGCACCACCGAGGCGATGGTCGCCGAGCTGGAGAGACTGATCGATCGTTACATGAGCGAGGTCGAGCTGCCACCCAAGTTCGTCATCCCGGGCGGCAACCAGCTCTCTGCCCAGCTCGACGTCGCCCGCACCGTGATCCGGCGCGCCGAGCGGGCGATCTCCGCCCTGGCTCAGGCCGACGAGCTGGCGAGCGAGACAGTGATCCACTTCGTCAACCGCGCCTCCGACCTCGCCTACGCGATGGCCCGCTTCGCCGACGTCGAGAACCCGGCGCTCTTCGAGGGTCGCCGCAAGGCCTAGCGTCGATGCGAGTCGTCGCCCGCCGTCGTAAGGGATATGCCCACGAGGTCGAGATCGAGGGCGGACACACGATCGTCGTCGACGAGCCGCTCGAGGCCGGCGGGACCGACACCGGCCCCTCCCCCACCCGCCTCGTCGCCGCCGGCCTCGCCAGCTGCATCGCGGTGACGATGGAGATGTACGCGGAGCGCAAGGGCTGGGAGATCGGCCGGGTGGAGGTCGATGTCGACGCCGAGTACGACGGCTATTCGCCGAAGTCGTTCGCCGTCTCCCTGAAGCTGCCGGCAGAGGTGACCGAGGAGCAACGCGAGCGTCTGCTCGAGATCGCCGGCAAGTGCCCGGTGCACAGGATGCTGACCGGGCAGACGCGCGTCACCTTCGCCGAGCAAGTGGAGACGCTCTAGATGGACCTCGGCCTGCACAGGCGCGGCTGTGTCGTCACCGGCGCCAGCCGTGGGATCGGTCGCGAGACCGCGAAGCTGCTCTGCGCCGAGGGCGCCGGCGTGCTGCTGGTCGCGCGCGGCGAGGAGGCGCTCACCGAAGCCGTGGCGGAGGCGCAGTCGGCCGGCGCCGGCAGCGACGGAGAGGCAGCGGCACTCGTCCTCGACGTCACCGCCGAGGACGCCGGCGAGCGGATGTTGGCCGAGGCGAGCAAGCGCTTTGGCAGCCTCGACGTCCTGGTCAACAACGCCGGCAGCGCCAAGTGGCGCGACCTCGACGAGGTGCCGGACGAGGACTGGCGCGCCCAGTACGAGCTCAACGTGATGGCGCCGCTTCGAGCAATGCGCGCCGCTGCGCCGGCGATGGCCGAGCGCGGCTGGGGACGCGTGGTCAACGTCTGCTCGACCGCGGGCAAGCGCCCCTCGGCGGCGATGCCGGAGTACTCGGTGGCGAAGGCGGCGGAGCTCTCGCTCTCGCGCCTCTTCGCCGACCGCTACGCCGGCAAGGGCGTCCTCGTCAACGCGATCTGTCCCGGCCCGGTCGAATCGGAGATGTGGATGGACGCGGGCGGCCTGCTCGACCAGGCGCACCAAATGTCCGGTGCCGCCAGCCGCGAGGAGGCACTCGCCGAAGCCGGCTCGAAGCGCCCGATCGGCCGCCTCGCCGAGGTCGGCGAGATCGCCGCCGCGATCGCCTTCCTCTGCTCCGAGCGCGCCTCCTACGTCAGCGGCGCCGCCTGGTCGGTGGACGGTGGCACCGTCCAAGTCATTATCTGAGCCGCCTGTGGCGACTTATACGTCCATATGACGGGTAACTCGCCACGGACGGTCGACGCCGCCGTCCTGCTGCCGCTCTACGGCTGGCCCGACGAGCCGGGCTTGGTCTTCACCGAGCGACGGGCGGACATGCGCCGCCACGCGGGCGAGATCTCGTTCCCCGGCGGTCGCAAGGACGAGGGCGACGCTGATCTAGCCACCACCGCGCTGCGCGAGGCCGAGGAGGAGATCGGCCTCGATCCCGCGGCGGTCGAGCTCGGCGAGGCGCTGCCGGCGACCGAGACCTTCGTCACCGGCTACCTCGTCCACCCCTTCGTCGGGCGCATCCCGCATCCCGGCGAGCTGGACCTGAAGCCAAACCCGGCCGAGGTCGAGACCGTCCTCACCTTTTCACTCGACGTCCTGCGCGAGAGCTACGAGATCCGTCGCCTGGTCCGCCGCGGCGTCCCCATCCACACCCCGACCTACGAGGTCGAAGGCCATCTGATCTGGGGAGCCACCGCGAGAATCCTCGGCGACCTCCTGAAGCGCCTCAGCTAGAGGCTCCCCTCATGGTTGGGGAACGATGCGGATGTAGGGGCGCGGCTCCTCCCAGCCATCGGGATAGATCTCCTTGGCTTCGTCGTTGGAGACCGAGCCGGCGATGATCACGTCGCCGCCCTGCTGCCACTGTGCCGGGGTGGCGACTTTGTGATTCGCCGTGAGCTGCAGGGAGTCGATCACGCGCAGGACCTCGTCGAAGTTGCGCCCGGTCGTCATCGGGTAGACGAGGATGAGTTTGATCTTCTTGTCGGGACCGATGACGAAGACGTTGCGCACGGTCTGGTTATCGGCCGGTGTGCGGTCCTCGGCGCTGCCCGAGACGTCCCCCGGCAGCATCCCGTAGAGCCTGGCGACGTTGAAGTCGGTGTCGCTGATGATCGGGTAGTTGGGCGCCGTCCCCTGCGTGTCCTCGATGTCGCGCGCCCACTCCTCGTGCCGGTCGAGCGGGTCGATCGAGAGGCCGATGATCTTGACGTCGCGCTTCGCGAACTCGGGCTCGATGCTCGCCATGTAGCCGAGCTCGGTTGTGCAAACAGGCGTGAAGTCCTTCGGGTGCGAGAACAGCACCGCCCAGGAGTCGCCGATCCAGTCGTGGAACTTGATCCGGCCCTCGGTCGTGTCGGCCTCGAAATCGGGTGCTACGTCGCCAAGCTGCAGCGCCATGAACGGCTCCTCTCGGGTACTTGCATTAACTATTTACCTAAATCCCTATCCGAGTTTAGACATATCGCTCAGCCGGCTGGCGAGGCCAGGTTGAGACTGGCCACGAGCGCAGCCTCGGCCCAAGACGAGGGCTCGGCGGGGTCGACCTCGAGCAGCGCAAAGGGGATCCTCCAGCGCTCTCCCGCGGCGCGCACCGCAGCGGCGCCGAGCTCGAGCAGCGAGGCGTCGACGCTGCCTGCCGCCTCGTAGGCGAAGCCTCGCACCGGCGTGTCGACCAGCCTTTCCAGGATTCGCTCCAGTCGCGACCCGTGGATGGCGGCGACCGTCTCTGGCTCGCCCTGCGCCGATCCGAGCAGCCAGTAGACGACCGTGACGTCGCCGACGAGGTCGAGCAGGGTGGCGGGTCGGTGCGGATCGCCGAGGGCGGCCTCGATTCCGGCCTCCTCGATCGCCACCAGCCCCTCTGCCCGGCGGCTCGTCCCGCGCACGGCCCAGCCCTCGCTGAGCAGCCGCTCTCCGAGCAGCCTGCCGCGACAGCCGCAACCGACGATCAGCGCCCGTGCCAACGCGTCCCGGCTAGGTTGCCCCGAAAGGATCGCCGCGGCGCAAGTTCTCCCGCTCCTCGGCCTCGACTTCGGTGCGGAGGGCCTCCTCGCTGATCTCCGGGGCCCCGCGACGGCGGCGCATCTCGTTCTGCGCCTCGAGCATCTGGCGGATGTCGTCGATCTCGTTCTGGACCTCGACTTCGGGCGAGCGGGTCGGCTTCCAGTCGACCAGCTCGGCGTTGGTGCCCGGGTAGAAGTGGCCGACCAAGAGCAGCACGCCGACCAAGAACAGCACCATCCCAATCGTGCCAAGGACGAAGTACACCCGCACAAGGATACGCCCGCGGCGCCGGTCCCCTTTAATCCTGCGAGTGGCAGAGGCTTATGTAGTCGACGCAATCCGCACGCCGATGGGCGCCTATCGCGGCGCTCTCTCCGGGGTGCGACCGGACGACCTCGCCGCCCACACGATCGCCGCGGTGGTCGAGCGCACCGGTGTCGACCCAGAGCGGATCGCCGACGTCTACCTCGGCGCCGCCAACCAGTCGGGCGAGGACAACCGCGACGTAGCCCGCATGGCCGCGCTGCTGGCCGGCCTCCCTGTCAGCGTGCCGGGCGCGACCGTCAACCGGCTCTGCGCCTCCGGCCTGGAGGCGATCAACGCTGCCGCCCGCGCGGTCAAGCTCGGCGAGGGCGACTACTACCTCGCCGGCGGGGTCGAGTCGATGAGCCGGGCGCCCTGGGTCGTCGGCAAGCCGGAGCGCGGTCTGCCCCGCGGCCCGCAGACGATGCACGACACGACCTTGGGCTGGCGCTTCGTCAACCCACGGATGGCCGAGCTGGGACTCTCGACCGAGACGATGGGCGAGACCGGCGAGAACGTCGCCGAGCGCTACGGGATCAGCCGCGAGTACCAGGACGCCTTCGGCCTGCGCAGCCACCAGCGCGCCGTCGCCGCCGCCGAGGCCGGGATCTTCGCCGAGGAGATCGTCCCGATCGAGGCGCCCCGTGGCCGCGAGACCGTCACCGTCGAAGCCGACGAGGGGCCCCGCGCCGATGCCTCGCTGGAGAAGATGGCGAAGCTGCGCCCCGCCTTCCGCGAGGGCGGCACGGTCACCGCCGGCAACGCCTCGACCCTCAACGACGGCGCCGCCTGCACCCTGATCGCCTCCGAGGCGGGAGCGGAGGCGCTCGGCGCCGAGCCGCTCGCCCGCGTCGTCTCCTTTGGCGTCGCCGGCGTCGACCCCGCCTACATGGGGATCGGCCCCGCCGTCGCCATTCCCCGCGCCCTCGATGCCGCCGGCCTCACCCTCGACCAAATCGACCTGATCGAGCTCAACGAGGCCTTCGCCTCGCAGGTGCTCGCCAGCGCCCGCGAGCTCGGCATCGACGAGGAGAAGCTCAACGTCAACGGCGGCGCGATCGCCCTCGGCCACCCGCTCGGCTGCTCCGGCGCCCGCCTCGCCACCACCCTCGTCCGCGAGCTGCGCCGCCGCAAAGGCCGCTACGGCATCGCCACCATGTGCGTAGGCGTCGGCCAGGGCTTGGCGACGGTCTTCGAGGCGGTCTGAGCGCTCGCAATCTTGACTTCAGAGTGCAATCAAGCTCGTGCTAGCGCCAAAACGAAGGTCTACTATTTGCGCCCGAAAGACCTGGGGCACCGGCGGCGAGGCGCTAGCACCTCGCCGCCGGTGATGGATTCCAGGCATGGCCGGACTCGGGGAACACCCCCGACCTGCACCAAGATCAAGACTTGCAATCTCATTTGTGCTCCGGAAGGCTGTACCGGCCCTCCTCATCTCGCACAAAAACACCAGACCGCGCTGCCTTTGCCATAGCAACGGAAAGCTGGTTTGCCACAGCCTGGTCGGTGGAGATCCAGCCTCTTTTCCGAGCTATCTCTCGCACCTCACGTGGGAACAGGGGCTGAATGCTGCCCCTCAGGATCTCTGTAGCGATCTCACGCTTCGTCATCAGGGCCCCGCTTGTGGTGGGCCCGGCACCAAGAGCCCCATCCGGCGGCAAAGCGCTGTGGAGAGCCTCAATAACCGTCTGCTGACGCTTGATGCTTTCCTGAAGCGACTCCATCTCTTCGCGCAGACGACGATATTCATTGAAAAGTTCGTCAAATCGCGCTTGGTCAACGTCAAGCTCAGACTCCATGGCGGCGATTGAGTCACGATTGACTAGCTGTCGAAATGTTGAGCCAGCGCGAGCCATAGACCAGAATATACCACCCCCTTGTTTAATGAGGGTCCGCCTTGAAGCCTAATTAGGGATTAGTCAAGATCTTGATTAATAGGAAAAGTTTGTCCGCCTCTTGTCTGCCTCTCATCCGGTTGCATCAACAAAGAAGAAACAGGGACTATCCTCATCATCTTGCAAGTCATCGGCGCTCGCAAGCCGCAGTGGCAATCAATGTCGCGAGCGCCAATCCATTCGACACGGACCAACCCCGCAGCCGTCGCGGAAGATGTCTCTTAAGTAGCCTCGCCGGCTCCGATGGCGACCGGATTCAGAGAGCTGGCGAGCGTCGACGGGACGATCACGCCGACCGCCGAGGCGATGGTGCCGCTGCAAGGACGACGGCCTCTACCGCGGCGACGGCGCCTTCGAGGTGATCCGCCTCTACGACGGGCGGCCGTTCGCGCTCGGCGACCACCTCGACCGGCTCGCAGCGCTCGGCCGCCGCGATCCAGCTCGAGTTCGACCGCGCCGCGCTCGAAGCGCGAGATCGAGGCGCTGCTCGCCGAGCTCGGCGACGGCGACGGGCAGCTGCGCCTGATCGTCACCCGCGGCGGGCGCCGGATCGCCGCGACCGAGCCGCTGCCGCCCCACGGCGAGACGCTGCGCCTCGCCACCGTCACCTACTCGCCGACGGTGATCCTCAACGGGGTCAAGTCGCTCTCCTACGCCGCCAACATGCAGGCGACCCGGCTCGCCAAGGCGCAGGGCGCCGACGAGGCGGTCCTGGTGCAGCCCGACGGCACCGTGCTCGAGCCGCCCACCTCGGCGATCTTCTGGGTCTCCCCGCAGGGCGGCCTGCGCACCCCGGCGCTCGACGACGGCGTGCTCGAGTCGATCACCCGCGACCGCCTGGTCAAGGCGCTCGAGGTCGAGGAGGGCGCCTGGCCGGTCGCCGACCTGCGCGCCGCCAGAGAGGCCTTCCTCGCCTCGACCACGCGCGAGATCCAGGCCGTCTCCGCGATCGACGGCACCGAGCTTCGCCGAGGCGCCCGGCCCCCGCACCCGCGAGGCCCAGGAGGCGTTCGCGGCGACCCTGGGCCAGGAGCTTCCATGATCAGACAGAGAAAGCAAGGGTGAGATGGACTTCCAGTTGACCGACGAGCAGCGGCTGATCTCCGAAACGGCGCGCGAATTCGCCGACAAGGAGATCGTCCCGCGGGTCAAGGAGAACGACCGCGCCGCGCCGCTTCGACCGCGAGCTGGCGAGCAAGCTGGGCGAGGTCGGCTACCTCGGCGCCCCGGTCGCCGAGGAGTACGGCGGCCGCGGCCTCGACTACCTCGGCTACGGGCTGATCGTCGAACAGGTCGGCCGCGCCGACTCCTCCGCCCGCACCGTCGTCTCCGTGCAGACCTCGCTGGTCGCCGGCTCGATCGAGAAGTGGGGCACCGAGGAGCAGAAGCAGAAGTGGCTGCCGCGGCTCTGCTCGGGCGAGGCGCTCGGCTGCTTCGGCCTGACCGAGCCCGACACCGGCTCCGACGCCGCCAACCTGCGCACCCGGGCGACCAAGACCGACTCGGGCTGGTCGATCAGCGGCCAGAAGATGTGGATCTCGCTCGCCAACTTCTCCGAGGTGGCGCTGATCTTCGCCCAGACCGACCCCGAGAAGAAGCACAAGGGCCTCGCCTGCTTCCTCGTCCCCACCGACAGCGAGGGCTTCACCACCCAGGAGATCCACGGCAAGCTCGGCCTGCGCTCCTCCGACACCGGCGAGATCTCGCTCGACTCGGTCGAGGTCGGCGAGGACGCGATGCTCGGCGAGATCGGCGACGGCTTCAAGGTCGCGATGAGCGCCCTCGACAACGGCCGCTACAGCGTCGCCGCCGGCTGCGTCGGCATCTGCGAAGGCTGCGTCGAAGCCTCGGTCGCCTACGCCAAGGAGCGCAAGCAGTTCGGCGTCCCCCTCGCCCGCTTCCAGCTGGTCCAGGAGATGATCGCCGACATGATCCTCAAGCGCGACGCCAGCCGGATGCTGGTCTACCGCGCCGGCGTGCTCAAGGACGAAGGCAAGCCGAACACGACCGAGACCTCGGTGGCGAAGCTCTACGCGACCGAGTCGGCGGTCGAATGCGCCAACCTGGCGATCCAGGTCCACGGCGGCGCCGGCTACGTCGACGACTACCCGGTCGAGCGCTACCTGCGCGACGCCCGCGTGACGACCCTCTACGAGGGCACCTCGCAGATCCAGAAGATGATCATCGGCCGCGCCGCGACCGGGATCAACGCGATGACTCCGATGGTGGCCGAGTAGGCCGTGGCCGAGCTGGTCGAGAGCCTCGCTCGACGGCCACGTCGCCCTGCTGCGCCTCAACCGGCCCGAGGCGCGCAACGCCCTCTCGCCGGAGATGATGGAGGAGCTCGCCGCCGAGCTCGAGCGGCTCGACCCCGACCCCGAGGTGCGCTGCATCGTCATCGCCGGCTCCGACAAGGTCTTCGCCGCCGGCGCCGACATCAAGGCGATGAGCGAGCGCAGCTTCGCCGAGGCGCTGCGCCACCCCGCCGCCTCCTTCTGGCGGCGCCTCGCCGCGATCAAGACGCCGATGATCGCCGCCGTCTCCGGCTACGCGCTCGGCGGCGGCTGCGAGCTGGCGCTCGCCTGCGACATGATCGTCGCCTCCGACGACGGCGCGCTTCGGCCAGCCGGAGATCACCCTCGGGATCATCCCCGGCGGCGGCGGCACGCCAGCGCCTGGCGCGGGTGCTCGGCAAGCAGCGGGCGATGGAGTACGTGCTCACCGGCCGCCGCTTCGACGCCGACATGGCGCTGGAGATGGGCCTGGTCAACAAGGTGGTCGAAGAAGGGCCGCTGGCTGGAGGAGGCGATGGAGCTCGCCCGGACCGTCGCCGAGCGGCCGCCGATCGCCACCCGGCTCGCCAAGCAGGCCGTGCTCGCCGCCGAGGAGACGGCGCTCTCCGCCGGCCTCGAGAACGAGCGGCGCCTCTACGAGCTGGCGATGGCGACCGAGGACCGGGTCGAGGGCATGCAGGCCTTCCTCGAGAAGCGCGAGCCGAAGTTCGAGGGACGCTGATGGCGAACGTCTTCGAGCCCGAGTTCGAAGAGTCGCAGCGAGCGACCCGGGTTCAGCTGGCGGCGGGCGCTCGCTCGGTCGCCCAGGCCGGCGCCGAGCGGCTCGGGGCCAGCCTCTTCGAGCTCTACCGCCGGGCCAGGCGACCTTCCCCCTGCACTACCACCTCGGCAACGAGGAGATGCTGATCGTCGATCGCCGGCACGCCCGTCGCTGAGGACCCTCGATGACGAGCGGCGCGCTGGAGCCGGGCGAGGTGGTCTCCTTTCCGCGCGGCGAGCGCCGGCGCCCACCAGGTGATCAACCGCAGCGAGGAGGAGGCGCGGGTCCTGCTGATCAGCGAGATGAACGCCCCGGAGGTCGTGGTCGCGACCCGGAGTCCGGGCAAGCTGAGTGCCCTCGGCACGCCCGCCCGGCGGACCGTGGCGAGGGACATGCTCCGAGATCTTCCACCAGCGCGATGAGGTGCCGACTTCTGGGAGGGCGAGGACCCGCCTCCGCCATGAGCACCGGGACGGTCGAGCGGATCGGCGTCGTCGGCGCCGGCACGATGGGCGCCGGGATCGCCCAGATCGCCGCGCTCGGCGGCTACGAGACCCGCCTCCACGACCCGATCCCGGCCGCGCTCGAGACCGGGCATCGAGCGGCTGCACCGAGTCGCTGGCCAAGGGCGCGACGAAGGGGATGTGGAGCGAGCCGAGGACGCCGAGCCGGCGAGCGCCCGCGTCGGCGCCGCGCACAGCCTCGCCGACCTCGGCGAATGCGACCTGGTGGTCGAGGCGGCGCCCGAGGACCTGGAGCTGAAGCGACGAGCTGTTCGCCGGCGCTGGCCGACGGCCTGCGGGCCGGAGACGATCCTCGCCAGCAACACCTCCTCGCTGCCGGTCACCGCGATCGCGGCCGAGGTGCCCAGCCCCGAGCGCGTCGTCGGCATGCACTTCTTCAACCCGCCGGCGCTGATGAAGCTGGTCGAGGTGGTCGCCACCGGCGACTCGCTCCGAGGCGGCGCTCGAGGCGACCACCGAGGTCGGCAGCGCGCATGGGCCGCACGCCGATCCGCGCCAAGGACAGCCCCGGCTTCATCGCCAACCGCCTCGCCCGCCCCTTCACCCTGGAGTCGCTGCGGATGCTCGCCGACGGCGTCGCCGACGCGGAGACGATCGACCGCGTCTGCCGGCTCGGCGGCGGCTTCCGCATGGGCCCCTTCGAGCTGATCGACCTGATCGGCCTCGACGTCAACCTCAGCGTCGCCCGCTCCTTCTACGCCCAGGGCGGCGAGCCGGAGCGCTGGCGCCCGAGCGCGATCCAGGAGACGGCTGGTCGGCGAAGGCCATGCTCGGCCGCAAGAGCGGCCGGGGCTTCTACGATCGTACGGCGACGGGCCCCACCGCGAGCCCGATCCCGACCTCGGCATCGAGCGCCCCGACCCTCGACCCGGCGGAGCTGGCGAAGATCGACCCCGCGGCCCCCGCGATCCTCCCCCGCCTGCTCGCCCAGATCGCCAACGAGGCGGCCTTCGCGCTCGAAGAGGAGGTCGGCTCGCCGCCGACATGGACACGGCGATGCGGCTCGGCTTCAACTGGCCGCGCGGCCCGCTCGAGTTCACCGAGCTGATCGGCGCCGGCGCGCGCCGTCGAGCTGCTCGAAGAGCTGCAGCGCGAGCACGGCGAGGCCTACCGGCCCGCGCCGCGGCTGCTCGCCGAGGCGCAGCGAGCGCAGTGAGCGCCTCCGGAAGCCGGCAAGCGAGCGCATCGCCGCGCAGAACCGCGATGCGCTGACCGCACTGCCGTCTGCCGACGAGGACGACTTCGAGGAGGCGCGCCGCGGCCTGGTCGCCCCCTTCGAGCCCGCCCGTGGTCGAGACCGACGACGGCCGCGCGGTCTGGGAGCTCGAGTCCTACGACTTCCTCGACGGCCGAGCCGCCCGCGACCGCCCACCCGAGCCTCTGGCGCCAGAGCCAGCTCAGCCGCATCGCCGGCCTCTTCGAGCTGGCGCCGGGCTTCTACCAGCTGCGCGGCTTCGACCTCTCGAACATGCACGTGGTCGAGGGCGACGAGGGGATCGTCGTGATCGACCCGCTGGTCTCGGCCGAGACCGCCGCCGCGGCGCTCGCCCTCTACCGCGAGCACCGCGGCGAGCGCCCGGTCACCGGCCTGATCTACACCCACAGCCACGTCGACCACTTCGGCGGCGCCAAGGGCGTCGTCTCCGCAGGAGGAGATCGAGGCGCCGCGGGATCCCGATCCTCGCCCCCGCCGGCTTCCTCCACCACGCGGTCAGCGAGAACGTCTTCGCCGGCACCGCGATGGGGCGCCGCGCCGGCTACATGTACGGGGCGCTGCTCGAGCGCGGCCCCGACGGCCAGATCGGCTCCGGCCTCGGGCAGACGACCTCGCTGGGCACGATCACCCTGATCCCGCCCAACCTCGACATCGCCGAGACCGGCCAGGAGGAGACGGTCGACGGCGTGCGGATGACGCTTCCAGCTGACCCCCGGGCACCGAGGCGCCGGCGGAGATGAACATCCACTTCCCCGACGCGCGGGTGCTCTGCGTCGCCGACAACGCCGCCCGCTCGATGCACAACATCCTCACCCCGCGCGGCGCCCTGGTCCGCGACCCGCGCATCTGGGCCCACTACCTCGACGAGGCGATCGAGCTCTTCGGCGCCGACTCCGACGTGCTCTTCTCCGGCCACCACTGGCCCTGCTGGGGCGGCGAGCGGATCGTCGACTACCTGGAGAAGCAGCGCGACCTCTACACCTACCTGCACGACCAGACCCTGCGCCTGCTCAACCAGGGCCTACACCGGGCCGGAGATCGCCGAGCTGATCGAGCTGCCGCCGAGCCTCGCCGCAGGAGTGGCACTGCCGCGAGTACTACGGCTCGATCAGCCACAACACGAAGGCGATCTACCAGCGCTACATGGGCTGGTTCGACGGCAACCCGGCCCACCTCTGGGAGCACCCGCCGGTCGAGCAGGCGCGCCGCTACGTCGAGTTCATGGGCGGCGCCGAGGCGGTGCTGGAGAAGGCCCGCGCAGTCCTTCGAGGCGGGCGACTACCGCTGGGTCGCCGAGGTCGTCAACCACGTCGTCTTCGCCGAGCCCGAGAACGAGGCGGCGCGCGAGCTGCAGGCCGACGCGCTCGAGCAGCTCGGCTACGGCGCCGAGAACGCGACCTGGCGCAACTTCTTCCTGATGGGCGCGAAGGAGCTGCGCGAGGGGATCTCCGGCACGCCGACCGCGACCGCGCCGCCCGACGTCGTCGCCCGCCTCACGGTCAGCCAGCTGCTCGACGCGATGGCGATCCGGCTCGACGGCCCGCGCGCCTGGGAGCAGCACCTGCGGATCGACTGGGTCGTCACCGACCCCGACGAGCAGCACGCGCTCACCGTCCGCAACGGCGTCCTCCGCCACCGCCCCGGCCGCCACGAGCCGCGCCGCCGACGCCGCCCTCGTCGTCGACCGCGAGGCGCTCGACCAGCTGCTGCTCAAAACCGCCGACATCGGCGAGCTGGCCGAGAGCGGCCGCCTGCGGGTCGAGGGCGACGGCGCGAAGCTCGGCGAGCTGCTCGGCCTGCTCGACGAGCCCGACCCCGGCTTCGCCATCGTCACGCCGGACTAGAGTGCCCCAAATGCGCCTCGCACGCCAGACCGGCACCAGCCGCCTTGGCGACAGTGCTCCTGGCCCTTTCGGTCGCATCCCTGGCAAGCGCCGCCGACAGCGTCTATTGGGTCAACTACGGAGCCAACAAGATCTCCCGCGCCAACCTCTACGAAGGCGGCGGCGCAGATCTCCCGATTGCGGCCGCAAACGTCAATGGGCCATACGGCCTGGCGATCGACTCCGCCGGAGGGAGGATCTACTGGCTGAACACTGCGGCGGGAGGCTCAATCGGCTATGCGAACCTCGACGGCAGCGGCAGCGCGCTGCTCAACACAGCCGGCGCAAGCTTCGCCAACCCCGCCGGGCTCGCGATCGACCCCGCCGGCGGAAGGATCTACTGGGCGAAATCCGAGCAACGGCACGATCGGCTACGCCAGCCTCAACGGCGGCGGAGGCGGACTGCTCAATCTCAGCCGGCGCGACCGCGGAACCGAACGGACTCGCGATCGATCCCGCCAGCGGCCGCGATCTATTGGACGAACTTCACAGCCAACAAAATCTCCTACGCCAACCTGAACGGAAGCGGGGGTGGTGACCTCGACACCACCGGAGCTCCGATCGACGGCCCCGAAGGCGTTGCGATCGATCCCGCGAGCAGCCGGATCTACTGGACGAACTGGAACGGCAACTCGATCGGCTACGCCAGCCTCGCTGGCGGCGGCGGGGGACAATTCGACACCGGCGTCGTGCTCTTCGACCCGGTGGGCCTCGCCATCCACCCTTACGACAGCAGCCTCTACTGGGCCGATGAAGGCAACGAGGCGATCGGCTACCGCAGCCTCAACGGCGCCTCGGGAGGACAGGTCATTGCCACCGGGGCGACGCTGAAAGACGTCGCCTTCCCCGTCCTGCTCGTCAGGCCGCACATGCAGAGCTTCCCGCTCGCCTACGGGGGGCACCGGCCCGGCGTCGTCCTCGCCTGCAGGACGGGCGAGTGGAAGGGCGATCTACTCGGCTCCTTCTTTTACCAGGCGCCACAGAGCTTCTCCTACCAGTGGCTGCGCAACGGCAAGCCGATCACAGGCGCCACCCAGAGCGGGATCGTGGCGGAGAAGGTCGGCAAATACAACTGCGAGGTGACAGCCGCAAACGGCGCCGGCTCGGACACCGAGCCGAGCAACAAGGTCACGATCACAGCCAGCCTCAAGCTCGAGAAAGTCAAGCTCGACCCGAGCAAGGGCACTGCGACCCTGCGGGTCAAGGTGACCGGATCCGGTCCGCTCACACTCAGCGGCAAGGGCATTGTCCGGCAGCGGCGGCCAAAGCAGAAGGAGCGCGGGTACCTCACCGTCAGGGCGAAGGGCAAGGCGAGGCAGACGCTGAAGGCGACAGGCAGGGTGAAGGTCAAGGCGAAGATCGCCTACGTCCCCGCAGGGGGCAAAGCCCTGAGGAAGACCAAGACGATCGTGCTTAAGAAGGGGCTCCGCTAGACCGGTTAGCGGGCGAGGCGGAACATCGCCTCGTCGACGTAGCACCAGCTCCAGTCCTCGCCCGGCTCAACCGAGCGGATCACCGGGTGGCCCGTCGCATGATGGTGCGCGGTGGCGTGCTTGCCGGGCGAGTTGTCGCAGCAGCCGATGTGGCCGCAGCTCTGGCACATCCGCAGGTGGACCCACTGCATCCCCTGCGCAAGGCACTCCTCGCAACCAGCGACCTCGACTGGGGGGTCGAAGACCTGGATCGAATCGAGATGAGTGCAGTTCGCTGCCGTGCGTCCACCTTAGCGGGGAGCGCCTACGGAGCAGCCGATTCCGCCCGCCATCTGAAAAGGTGAACGAATGACAGACGTCGCACCCAGCGGGGAGCCGATCACCGAGGAGGGCATCGAGGCCCTGCGCGAGGAAATCGAGCAGCTCGAAGGCCCGGCCCGGATCAAGATGGCGGCGCGGATCAAGACCGCGCGCGAGGAAGGCGACCTCAAGGAGAACGCCGAGTACCACATCGCCAAGGAGGACCAAGCGCACCTCGAGACCAAGATCAAGCGCCTGCGCGAACGCCTGCACACGGCAGTCGTCGTCGAGGTCGACGAGGACGTGGACGCCGATACCTTCGCCTTCGGCCGCACGGCCGAGGTGCTCGACGAGGGCAAAGGCGAGGTGAACACCTGGACCCTGGTCGGCTCGACCGAGGCCGACCTTGCCCAGGGCCGCCTCTCCGCCGAGTCGCCGATCGGCCGGGCGCTGCGCGACGCCAAGGTCGGCACGCCGATCGAGATCGAGACCCCGCGCGGCACCCGCACCTTCGTGGTCAAGAAGCTGGTCGACTAACCCAAGGTCGACTGACCAAGCAGATCAAGGACGCAGGGAGCGTGGCGTGCTCTGCACGCGAGCGACCGAGGACGCCGATATGCGCCGGTCAGGCGACCTTGGGGGCGACCTCAACCGGCTCGCCACCGCGCTGCCAGTGCGCCTCGGGCGAGGGCGGGGTGTCGCGCAGGTACCACTCGGCGTCGAGAGCGCCCATGCAGCCGGTGCCGGCCGCGGTGACCGCCTGCCGGTAGGTGTGGTCGACGACGTCGCCGACGGCGAAGACCCCGGCGAGGTTGGTGCGGGTCGAGTCGGGCTGAGTGACGATGTAGCCGCCCTCGTCGGTGTCGACCTGGCCCGCGACGATCTCCGACTTGGGGAGGTGGCCGATCGCGATGAAGGCGCCATCGGTGTCGAGCTCCTCGGTCTCGCCCGTCTCCGGGTTGCGCAGCCGGACGTGGCCCAGCTTGCCGTCATCGCCGGCAACGAACTCCTCCGCCACGAAGGGAGTCTTGAAGTCGATGTTCGGCTGCTCCTTGGCCCGCTCGAACATGATCTTCGAGGCGCGGAAGTCGTCGCGGCGGTTGACCACGGTCAGATCGCTGGCGTACTTGGAGATGAAGATCGAGTCCTCCATCGCTGAGTCGCCGCCGCCGATCACGATCACCTTCTGGTCTTTGAAGAAGGCCCCGTCGCAGACGCCGCAGGTGGAGACACCGCGACCGCCCAGCTCCAACTCCCCGGGGACGCCGAGCCGGCGCGGCTCCGCCCCCATCGCCAGGATCACGGTTTTCGCCAGGTGCTCCTCGTCGCCCAGGTAGACCTTCTGCACGCCGCCGTCGGAGAGCTCGACCCGGTCGACGTCGTCAGTGACGAACCGCGTCCCGAAGCGCTCGGCCTGAGCGCGGAACTGGGTCATCATCTCCGGCCCCATGATCCCCTCCGGGTAGCCGGGGTAGTTCTCGACGTCGGTCGTGTTCTGCAGCTGCCCGCCCCACTGGAATCCCTCGAAGACGAGGGGCTCGAGGTTGGCCCGCGCGGTGTAGAGCGCAGCCGTGTAGCCGGCCGGCCCACCGCCGACGATGATCACGTTCTCGATCTTCTGCTCAGCCATCTTTCGCCGCCTGGAGTCTAATACTTTACTTTGTATAGTACAGCCAGCTAGGCACTGGCCGGCAGCTCAAAGCAGCCCTGCGAGGAGGAGAGGGGGATGCCGGCCTCGCTGGTCTCGGCCATCCGCCTGGCGCTTCGCGCCTGGATCTCCAGGGTCTCGTCAAGGGTTCGGGCATGAAGCTCCAGAGCTTCCCGGCGACCCTCTGCATCGACCAGTAGCGGCGTCCGGGACAGATGGAGATCTTCCTGGGGCGCGAGGAGGCCAGCGGCTCCCGCCTGCGTGAAGTCATCGAGGGTCTTCTGCATGGCCTGTCCGACGAAGTGCTTCGCCACCGCCGGCGGCAGCTGCTCCCACTCCTCGAGGTCGACCAGAGGCCGAGAGATGGCCCGGTAGAAGTGCTCGACGACACCACGGACCGGCTTTTCCCCAACCAGCTCGGCGCAGTCCAGTTTGACGAGTCGGCCGACGTGGTAGCTGACATTGCCCACCGAATCGTCGAGCTCCTTTGCCATTTCGATCGGGCTTGCCGTCCGTTCGGTGAGGATCGTCAGGACTTCAGAGCGCAGCGGGTGGCCGATTGCCTTGATCAGTTGCTGGGTTCCCTGCCTTCGCCTTGCCCTGGTTGACATTCCCGTCTCCTCTATCGAAATTGAACGTTTAGCTGGACTCGCTCCAAAACAGATTAGTCATCATTTACCGCTTTTTGGTGAGTAATTTTTCATTAGTGGAACTTCCTCCACCATACGGGAGGTCTAGGCAAAGAAAGGGCAGGGGCTCCCTCTAGCTGACGAAGGGAGGTGATGTACATGCGGCTCGCCAAGACCGAGCGGAAGGTCCCCTTGATCTCAATCGTCAAGACGGCCTAGTACTGGAATGGCCGATTCCCGAACAGCTCAGGCAGGGAGGGGATCGGCCCCTTCCTTTTAGTGAGCGGCCGGCTCCATCTCCGTGACTGGCCGCGCCGTGCGCTCGATCGGCAGTCCCTCTTCTTCCCACCCCTGAACCCTGGTGCGGAGCTGAAAGAAAGCGACGATCCCAAAGGGGATCGGCAACCAGAAGGCAACCAGGCGGTAGACCAGGATCGCCGGGAAGACGGTCCCCTCGGGCAGCCCGAAGAGGACGAAGGCGCCGATCATCCCGGCGTCGACAGCGCCCACTCCGGCCGGAGCGAAGGGGATGAGGTTGGCGACCATGCCGAGGAAGAAGCCCTGGACCACCACCGCCAGGGGCACCTGGACGCCGAAGGCGTGAAAGGAGGCCCAGAGGATGCCGATGTTGGCCGCCCAGAACCCTGCCGCGCCGAGCACCGCCAGCCCGCCGCGCGAGGGGTGGGCGAAGAGGCTGAGCGCGAACCTGAACCCCTCGGCCAGCGTCGCCGGCACCTTGGCGGCGCTGGCGACGATCGCCCTGCCACGCTCGCCACGCGCGAAAGGCGCGATCCGCCGCCCCAGGTCAGGCGGGATCAGAGCAACGAGCACTCCGATCACGAGCAGCGCACCCGCCACCCCGGCCGGGATGATCGTCAGCTCGATCGAGTCCTTGCCGTTGAGCACACCGGTGCGCAGGAGGACCCCGAAGACAATCAGCGCAATGGGATAGAAGGCGTAATGGAGGGTGAGGAAGGCGACCATTCGCCGCGCCACCTCATGGCGCCGCATCCCGGCCTTGCGCAGCGCCCAGTAGGTGAGCACGATCCCACCTGCTCCGCCGGCCGAGAAGAGCAGCGTTGCTGCCAAGCCCGCCATGTTGATCTCGTAGGTCTCCGACCACCTCAGACGCAGCGCGTCGCCTCCGACCACCGCCTTGAAGAGGGCGATGTAGGTGATGAAGGCGATCACGTTGAAGCCGATCGCGATCGCGATCCAGAGCGGGTCGGCGTCGCTGAGCTTGCTCATCGCGTCGCCAAGGCCGACGAGCTTCGGGAAGAGGAAGTAGATCCCGATCAGCAGGACAAGGACAACCAGCACGGTCTGAGCCACCCGCCGCCTGGTGAACAGCGGCAGTTCGACGGCGTGATCTCCGTTCGCCGAGTCCTGCTGAGACACCCTTGAGACGCTACCCGCTGGCGAGGCGCTCCAAGCGTCGCAAGCCGCGATTCACGCTGTGGATCAGCGGTTCCGCCAGCGGCTCGCCGCGACGTACCGCGAAGACCAGCGCCCCGCCGGCAGCGAGGTCTGTGACGTAATGCTCGCCGAGGTAGACGAGGGCGAAGCCGAGAGTGAGGGCGTAGGACCAGCCAACCGCACCGGCGGCCCGCTCCGCCTCGGCCAGCGAGATTGCCATCAGCAGCGCCGTCGCAAAATGCAGGGAAGGCATCGCGGCCCAGGGATTACCCCCCAGAGCGCTGTACATGCCCGGCCAGGCGCCCCCCCACGTCTCTTCGCCGACCTCGACCATGATCCGGCGCACCTCCTCACCGGTGAGTCCCTGCTCCGAAGACCACCAGGGGGGCGCGGTCGGCGCGGCGAAATAGACGGCGCAGCCAACGTCGAAGACCGCCGCCAGCTGACGGGCGGCACGCGGGAAGCGCTCCGGGTGACGCACGAGGATGTAGGCCAGGGCCAGGTAGGGCTCGAAGAACCAAAGCCAGTGGGCCCAGGTGAGAAATCGGTCAAGGACTTTGACCCGGCCGAAGCGTGCCAGCCCGCGCTGGAGGCGAACGTTGGGGAGCCTGCCGAGGCCAATCGCGCGGTCGATCGCAATCGGATAGCGCGTGCGCAGACGGCGTCGCAACCCCTCCGGATCGTCATAAGGAAGCTCGTGGACCATCGTAAAAGCCCACATCTGCATCGCGAAGAGGGCGATGTCGCGTTTGTGCGAACGCGGACGCAGGACCGCGAGGGCCAGCGGCCCCCCGGCGCAGGCAGCAACGGTGACTGGAGCGGGGATTCGCCCACGATGCCGCAGCAGTGGAACCGCTATCGCGGCGGCGAAGGCACCGGCCGCTCCGGCACGCACCGCCGCGCGAAGCGCCGGAGATGGCCGCGAGCGCGCCTTCATCAGGTCGGCGAGTATAGGTCGGCGGGCAACGCCGGGAGCGGCGGCACGCCGCGCCGCGTGATTAGAATGGCCGCGCTTTGGCGCCCCACTCTCCTGGCACCGACCAGATCGACACTCTGCTTGGGATCGGCTTCGTCGCCGCGGCGATCGTCATCGTCGCGATCAACGCTGGGCTGATCTACGCATTGAGGCGCTACCGCGCCGGGCGGGGCACCGAGCCGCGCCAGGTGCGCGGGGGCCGAGGGGTCCAGCTCCGGGTTGGCGCCGCACTGGCTGTCTTCGCCGCCGCGGTGCTCATCCTCAGCGTCGTCTTCACCGAGCGGGCCCGCGAGGTTCCGGCCAGCGGGCCGGATGGCCTCCAGGTATCCCACTCGGAGCCGCTGAAGATCAAGGCGACCGGCCAGCAGTGGCTGTGGCGCTACGACTACCCGAACTCCGCCTTCTCCTATTACAAGCTCGTCGTCCCGGTCGACACCAGTGTCTCCCTCGATCTCGTCTCGACCGACGTGATCCACACCTGGGACGTGCCGTCGCTTGCGGGCAAGCGCGATGCCGTGCCCGGCAAGACGAACCAGGTCGTCTTCCGCGCCGATGAGGAGGGTGTCTACAAAGGCCAATCGGCGACCCTCTCCGGGCAGTCGTATGCAGCGATGCGG
The DNA here is from genome assembly GCA_963807425.1 of uncultured Solirubrobacterales bacterium. Classification (GTDB taxonomy): domain Bacteria; phylum Actinomycetota; class Thermoleophilia; order Solirubrobacterales; family 70-9; genus VRUE01. The sequence goes on from CAWEBZ010000012.1 coordinate 631,843, forward strand.
ACCGAGGTCGAAGTCGTCTCCCCGCAGGAGTACGAGGACTTCCTCAAGCAGCAGAAAAGCGAGATCCAGGCCGCCCAGGACCGGGTCGTCGAACTGATTGAAAAGGGAGAGACCCCATGACGCGCCCGGAGATCGTCGTCGACGGCTTCCCCCGCCGCCGCCCGCGCTGGACCGAGATCGCGACCAGCGCCGACCACAAGGACGCCGGCCGGATCCTGATCGTCAGCGCGCTCGGCTTCCTCTTCATCGCCCTGATCGAGCTGCTGCTGATGCGGTTGCAACTCGTGATTCCGGAGAACTCCTTCCTCTCCCCCGTCACCTTCAACCGGATGCTCTCGATCTACGGCGCGACCGCGATCTTCTTCTTCGCGCTGCCGCTCGCGCTCGGGTTCTTCTACTACCTCACACCCCTGCAGATCGGCGCCCGCGGCACCGCGCTGCCACGGCTCGGACAGATCGGCGTCTGGCTCTTCGTCGCCGGAGCGACCACGCTCTACGCCGGCTTCCTCTTCACGCCCTCCGAGGCCGGGGTCAACCCGCTTGCGCCGCTCTCCGAGCTCGCCTTCCTTCCCGACAACGGGGTCGACGCCTGGGCCGCGGCGAATGGCGTCGCGACGCTGGGCTTCGTCCTGATCGCGATCGACCTGTTGACGACGCTGCGTCGCTTGCGCGCACCGGGCATGGCCTGGCGCCGGCTGCCGGTCTTTGCCTGGGCGGCGGCGATCTCCTCCTGGCTGCTGCTCGTGATCGGCCCGGTGATGCTGGCCGCGATCACGATGGTGCTGATCGACCGCAACTTCGACGGCATCTTCTTCGCCGACGGATCGGGTGGGGCACCGCTGCTCTGGCAGCACCTGAGCTGGATCTTCTACACCGGCTCCTACATGCTGATCCTGATCACCGCCCTGGCGGCGATCGCCGAGATCGTCCCCGTCTTCGCCCGCAAGCCCCTCTTCAACCGCGGGGCGGTGATTGGCTCGCTGATCGCGATCGCCGTGATCGGCACCCTCGCCTGGATGCAGAACATGCTCACCGCGCCGATCGGGATCGGCTGGATGTACTTCGCGATGATCATGTCGCTCGCCCTGATCGTCCCCTTCGGCCTGATCGTCTTCAACCTGATCGCGACCCTGCTCGGCGGCGCGGTGCACATGCGGGCGCCGCTGCTCTTCGCCGCGGGAGCGATCTTCTCGATCTCGATCGGGCTCGCGGCCGAGATCGAGCACTCGATGGTCGCCGTCGCCTGGCAGCTGAAGAACACCACCGACGCCACCGCGGCCACCCACTTTGCCCTGGTCGGCGGCAGCGTCTTCGGTGGCTTCGCAGCCCTCCACTACTGGTTCCCGAAGATGACCGGGCGCACGATGGGCGAGAGCCTGGCGCGGATCTCTTTCTGGACGATGATCGCCGGCATCCTGCTCGCCTTCGTGCCGCTCTTCCTCGCTGGCGGCGACCACGGTCAGGTGATCGACGCCTACAAGTACTTCGGCAGCACCGGCGTCGACACCGAGAACCTGATCGCCTCGATCGGCGCCCTGGTGCTCGCGATCGGGATCGTGCTGACCCTGGTCAACGCGATCGTCAGCCGCAACAGCGGCGCCCGCGCGGGGCACGATCAGTGGGGCGGTGACTCGCTCGAGTGGTTTGCGCCCTCGCCGCCGGAGCCGCACAACTTCGACGTGCTGCCCGACGTGCGCAGCGACCGGCCGATGCGCGATATCCGCGAGGCGATCGCCCACCGCACCCGCCGCAGCGAGCAGCAATCGGCGCCTGAGTCGCAGCCGGTAGCCTGACGACCGTGACCGGTGCCGAAACCGCGGCCCTCGCGCAGCGTCCGGCAGCGCTGACGGTCCTGCGCGACTACCTCACGCTGACCAAGCCGAAGGTGCAGTCGCTGCTGCTGCTGACCACGATCACGACGATGTACGTGGCAGGCGACCCCTCGATCGGCCTCGTCTTCCTCACCTGCCTCGGCGGCGCGCTCTCCGCCGGCGGCGCCGGCGCGATCAACCACGCGATCGACCGTGACATCGACCGGATCATGGCCCGCACCGCCGATCGTCCGGTCGCCAGCGGCAGGGTCTCCCCTCGGGCTGCGATCGCCTTCGGCACGCTGCTCGGTGCCGCCTCGTTCACCCTGCTCTCGCTCACCGTCAACCCGCTGGCGGCGGCTCTCTCGCTCTCAGGCCTCTTCGGCTACGTCTTCGTCTACACGCTCTGGCTCAAGCGCTCAACGCCCCAGAACATCGTCATCGGCGGCGCCGCTGGCGCCGTGCCGCCGCTGGTCGCCTGGGCCGCGGTCACGGGTGGGCTCAGCGGCACCGCCTTCTACCTCTTCGCGATCGTCTTCTTTTGGACGCCGCCCCACTTCTGGGCGCTCTCGCTGCTGATGAAGGACGAGTACGCCAAGGCGGGTATTCCGATGCTGCCGGTGGTGCGGGGCGAGGCCGAGACCCGCCGTCAGATCCTCCTCTACACGGTGCTGCTCTACGCCGTCACCCAGCTTCCCTTCTGCGCCGGCGGCTTCGGCATCGAGTACCTGGTCGCCTCGATGACACTCGGCGCCGCCTTCATCTACTTCGCCGTGCGCCTGCTGCGCAGCGCCGATCGCCGCTGGGCGCTGCGCACCTATCTCTTCTCGCTCGCCTACCTGGCACTGCTGTTCCTGGCGATGCCGCTCGACCGCTTGGTCTAGTAGAAATCCGGACGTGGATCGCGAGACCGCAAAAGGCAACATGGGCGCCGGCCTGGTAGCCGGTGGCTTCGCCGCTGCGATCTTCGCCCTCTGCTTCGTGGCCGCGATGCTCTACATCGCGTCGTGAGCGCCGAGCATCGCCACATCCCCGAGCCGGGCGAGCTCGTCTACGCCCCGCGGCCCTCGTGGGCTCCGATCTTCTTCGGCTTTGCCCTCGCCCTGGCCGTCTGCGGGATCTTCGCCCAGGGATTCATGGTCCGCGGCTGGATCTACTCGCTCATCGCCATCGTCGTCGCCCTCTTCGCCTTCCGCAGCATGGTCCGGGACGCGATTCGCAGCTACTTCCGCCTCCCCCGCAAGCAGAAGGTGCGAGGCGCCGTGCTGCCAGTGGAACAAATCTCTCCACCGCGCTCGTAGCGAGCGCTGCGCGCTCAGTCCGGGCTCATCCCGGAGGTTGCGCCCTCCGATGTCCAGACGCGAACGATGTCGCGCATCGAGAGCACGCCGACCAGCTCCGGTCCGTCGTAGACGACGAGGTGGCGGATGCCGCGCCGCGACATCTCGGCCGCCGCGCGCTCGAGGCTCCAGTCCGGCGAGGCGGCGATCACGCTGGCGCTCATGTGGTCCGCGACCCGCTCGGCGTCGGGATCCTCGCCGTGGCCAAGCGAGAGCAGTATGTCGCGCTCGGTCACGATGCTGGGCCCCGGTGCCTCGTCGTCGCTGACCAGCGCGGCGCCGGTTCCCTTCTCCGCCATCATCGTCGCCGCCTCGCGCAGAGTGTGCGTCGGACCGACGGTCAGAACCACCTCCGACATCCCTTCCCGTACCAGCATCTCCGCCTTCCGTCGCAGGTTTGCAAGATCGTGTGAATTAGCTCAAGCCTACCCGACACCCACGCGCCGGCAAGCCGCTTTTCGGAGAGCCCGGACATATAGACTCCGGCGCGCTTTGCGCCGCATGTCCAAGTCGCCAAACCCAACCCGCCTGCTCCTCGCCTTTGCCGCTCTGGCGGCTATCGCGCTGCCCGTCTCCGGCTGCGGCACGAGCACCGCAGACGTCGAGCGCGGCCGGGTCCTCTTCAAAGAAAAGTGCGGCACCTGCCACGCGATGGCCCAGGCCGGCGCCAAGGGTCAGATCGGTCCCGACCTCGACGACGCGTTTGCCGCGGCTCGCGCGTCGGGCCAAAGCGACGAGACGATTGAAGGCGTGGTCGAAGCCCAGGTCGAGTTCCCGCGCCCGAGCAACGACAACCCGGCCGTCTCGATGCCGGCGGACATCGTCACCGGCCAGGACCTCGAGGACGTTGCCGCCTACGTCGGCCTCTACGCCGGCGTGCCGGGTGCGGCACCGCCGCCGGTGCCCGGCGGGCCCGGGGCCCAGGTCTTCGCCAATAATGGCTGCGGTGGCTGCCACACGCTTGCTGCCGCCCAATCCGGCGGTGTCACCGGACCCGATCTCGACCAGGTCCTGCCCGGCCAGACCGCCGCGATGATCGACCACTCGATCGTCGACCCCAACGCCGTGATCGCCAAAGGCTATCCCCCGAACGTGATGCCGGCGAACTACGAGACGCTGATCAGCCCGGACGAACTCAAAGACCTCGTCCAGTACTTGATCGACTCGACCGCCAAAGGCAAATCCGGCGGCTCGCAGTCCAAAGGCAACTGAACCCCGCTCCGGCGCGACCCGGTCCGGTCGCTTGACATCATCCCCTGGCGATGCGTGAGCGCTTGAAGATCACGCCGCAGCTCTACGCGACGGTGACCATGATCGCCCTTGCGGCGCTGGCCCTGATCGTGCTCACCGGCGCCGCCGTGCGTCTGACCGGATCCGGCCTCGGCTGCCCGGACTGGCCCAAGTGCTACGGGAAGACAGTGCCGCCGCTCGATACCCACGCTGTGATCGAGTACGGGAACCGGCTGCTGACTGGGTTCGTCGGCCTCGCCGTGATCGCCGCCAGCGTGCTCGCCTGGTTCCGCCAGCCGTTCCGCGGGCACCTGGCGCTGTTCGGGGCGCTGCTGCCACTGGGCGTGATCGGGCAGGCGATCCTCGGCGCCCTCGTCGTCAAGTACCACCTCGCCCCAGGGCTGGTGATGTGCCACTTCATCCTCTCGATGTTGCTGCTCGACGCGGCCTTCGCACTCGCCTGGTGCTCGCGCTACGAACCCGCGGAGCGGCGGCGCTCCAGCGACCGGCTCGGCGTCTGGGCCGTGCGTGCGCTGATCCCCCTCGGTCAGCTGACGATCCTCGCCGGGACGATCGCAACCGCATCCGGCCCCCATGCCGGCGCCCACGAGGGAGAGCTGGTCCACCGCTTCGATTTCCAGGGGGCCGCGACTTTGGAGTGGGTGGTTCAACGCCACTCGGCGATCGCCGCCGTCTTCGGCCTGGCAGCGATAGGCGTCTGGCTTCTCCTGCGCCGCCCAGGCGGCGACAGGCGCGCCATTCGGCCCCTGACCGCGGTAATCGGCCTGCTGGGCCTACAAGGGCTCATAGGCGGCCTCCAGTGGTCGCTCGAGCTGCCCTCGGAGATCGTCTGGGTCCACGTCGCCCTCGCCACGGTCACCTGGCTGGCGATGCTGTGGACGGTCGCCGCCGCCGGCCGCCTCGAGCCGCGAGAGGCACACACAGAACCCCAGGGTCGCGCCCCGGCCCAGTCGGACAGTCCGACCCCCGCATTGACTCAGAGCTGAGTCAGGATCAAACCGAGCTGGGTGGCGACCAGGCCCAGCATGGCGGCAAACATGGCCGCACCGAACATGAGTAGGGCCCGCTGCATGGCATCGAGCCGCTCGTTCATGGTGTCGAATCGAGTCTCCATGCGAACCTCGATGTGCTCGAACCGCGATTCCATCTCCCTGCGCAGATCGCGGAGTCCATCATCGGCGCGGCGACTCGACTCTTCAACCTGGCGCTTCAGGTCATCCATGCGATCGTCGGTCCAGCTCATCAGCTCCATACTTGCAGACTAGAGACAAAACATTTCGCCAGGGTGGGACAAATGTGCCAACTCTGTAACGGAATCGTCAGTGAGTCGCGTGCTCGACGGTCAGGTCGACGACCACATGGGAGATCGGCAGGTCGATCTGCTCCCGAGCCCGCTCGACGACCCCGTGCTCCAGCCAGCGCGAACGCTCCGGCGGGTGGGTCGAGATCAGGATCTCGTCCGCGGGGAAGACCCTCAGCGCGTCCTCGATCGCCACGTTGGGATCCGAATCCCCTACCTCCCCCTTGGCCTTCAGGCCGAGCTCCTCGATCGCGATCAGCGAGAGCTCCATCCGCTGGCGCGCCAGCTCGATCGCCTCGTCGACATCGGAGGCCCAGTGGGAAGCCCGGGACCGCGCCAAGGCCGGGGTGACGACCATGATCTCGCAGCGCCGGCCGCGGCAACGATCGCGAATCTCGGCGAGCAGCGCCTCGCCGCCGACGGTCTCGTTGGCGACGACCAGCAGCCGGTGCCGCCCATCGCCACCGTGAGTCAGCACGACATCGTGGGGCAGCGAACCGCGAGAGCTACGGAAGGCAATCCCGGCGCCGAACCCAATCAGAGCCGCCGCCAGGACCACCCCGAAGACTGGCCGTGTGAGCAAGGTCAGCACGATCACCGACACCGCCGCAACCCCGATCAGAACGACCCAGCGAAACGCGTCGGCCTCTGACGTCAAGGGGTTATGCATACCCCAAGTGTTACCGCAGAGCTAGAGGATGTAAACGCTGACGTAGACGATGATCCACATCACGTCGACGAAGTGCCAGTAGATACCGGGAACCTCGACGCCGAGGTGGTCCTTTGCCTTGGGACCAAAGTGGCCGCGGAAGGCACGGATCGTGGCAAAGCTGAGCAGCAACAGCCCGACGAAGACGTGGGCGCCGTGTAGGCCGGTGAGGCCGTAGAAGATCGAGCCGAAGGCGAGATCGCGAGCGCTGAAGCCGATGTGAACGTACTCGTTGACCTGGATGAAGAGGAAAGTGGCGCCAAGCAGCCAGGTGAGAACCAGGCCCAGTTTCAGCCCGCGCTTGTTGCCGCGCCGGATCGACTCGAGCGCGTAGTGGATGGTGAAGCTCGAGGAGACGAGAATCGCCGTGTTGATGCCAGCGACGGCCACCGGCAGCTCATAGGGATGCGGCGGCCAGGTGGGGGGATCGACGACGACGCGGAGGAAGAAGTAGGCAGCGAAGAAGGCTCCGAAGAGCATCACCTCGGAGACGATGAAGAGCAGGATCCCCAGCGTCTGGCGGTCGATCCGCGAGCTCTCGTTAGCCTCCGGCGGCCCGTGGTGCTCCTCGTGGGCGTGACCCAAGGCAACGGTCGCGCTCTCCATCAGGACCCCTCTCCTTCCGCTACCGCCGCGGCAACGGCCGCCGCGGGGCGGCCGACCTCGACATGCTCGACCGACTTGTCGGTGATCTCACGCACCCTGCCGATCAGGTCGTCCTCCAGCCAGCGCGAGGTCTCGCCCGCGAAGGTGGAGATCAGCACCTCGTCGATCCGGTAGTGCTCGATCGCGTTCTGCACGGCGTGAAAGGGATCGGGGCTCATCGGCTGTCCGGTGGCATCGACGTCGGCGCGATAGAGCTCGGCGAGGGTCGAAGCGAGATCGCGGACGATTTCGGCCTCGGAGACGTCCTCCGAGCGGGGGCAGATGATCGTGTAGCGGTGGGGATGACCGGCGGCGCGCTCCTTGAGGCGGCTGACGAGGTCAGGCGCGGCAACCGTCTGGGTCGCGACGACGAGGGTGTGGTTGACCTCCCAGCTGACCGAGTCGTCTTCGATTCGCACCGGGATGTGGGTGAGGGTGACCTCCGGCTCGAAGCGATCGCGTGCCCACTCGACCAGGTCCTTGCGGGTGATGCCGAAGCGACTCTCAGCAAGACACGAAAGCAGCACCTCGCCAGGTTCGTGGGCGCGCACGGCATCGTCCAGGGCCAGAGTGGGATCGGGGTCCATCACCTCACCGACCGATTCGATCCCGTACTCAGAGAGAATCGCCATCGTTACCTCGACCCGGGCGCGAGCGGCGTCGCGCAGTTCGCCGGAGTCGATCAGCTGACCGACCGCAGGCTGATTCTGGGGCGCGGCAACCGCGACAAAGGGAACCTTCTCGGCCCGCTCGCCAACGGCCTTCAGCAGCTTGCGCCCACCCGCCACCTCGTTGAGGAAGACCAGCAGCGGGCGTGCCTCGGAAGCCTCGCTCATGACGATCCCACCACGGTCGGCTTCTGCTCGACCGGGGCCTCGACCGACTCCCCGGCCATGATCGCGTGGCGGGCACCGGGAACGCCGAACTCGTACGGACCGCCGACGACCCGCGGGATTTCGTCGAAGTTGAAGATCGGCGGCGGCGAGGAGACCTGCCACTCGATCGTGTTCGCCCGCCACGGGTTGGCGTCTGCGCGCGGGCCGAAGCGCCAGCTGACGACCATGTTGTAGAGGAAGACCAGCTGACAGGCGCCGAGGATGAAGGCACCACAGCTGATCAGCAGGTTCCACTCGCCGAACTGAGTGGCGTAGTCGGCGACGCGACGCGGCATCCCGTCCATCCCCACCCAGTGCATCGGGATGAAGGTGATCCAGGTGCCGAGCACGGTGCCCCAGAAATGGACCCGGCCGAGCTTCTCGTCGTACATCCGCCCGGTCATCTTCGGGAACCAGTGATAGATGCCGGCGAAGATCGTGAAGACCGAGCCGCCGAAGAGGACGAAGTGGATGTGGGCGACGATGAAGTAGGTGTCGGAGACGTGGATGTCGATCGGCACCATGCCCAGCATCACGCCGCTGATCCCGCCGATCGTGAAGGTGACAATGAAGGCGAGCGCGAACAGCATCGCGGTCGAATAGGTATGGATCTTGCCGAAGTAGAGCGTCCCCAGCCAGGAGAAGATCTTGATCCCGGTCGGCACCGCGATCAGCAGCGTCGTGATCATCATCGGCACCCGCAGCCAGCTGAACATGCCGGCAACGAACATGTGGTGAGCCCAGACCGAGTAGCTGAGCACGACGATCCCGATCAGAGCCAGCGCCATCAGCCGGTAGCCGAAGATCGGCTTGCGGGCATGGGTGGAGATGACCTCGGAGATGATCCCGAACCCGGGCAGCATCATGATGTAGACGGCTGGGTGCGAGTAGAACCAGAAGATGTGCTGGTAGCTGACGACGTCGCCGCCACCGGCGAACTGGAAGAACTGGGTGCCGAGGGCGCGGTCGAAGAGGACCATGAACTGAGCGCCGGCGATGAACGGAGTGGCGGCGACGACCAGCAGCGAGGTCGAGAGGTTGGCCCAGACCAGCAGCGGCATTCGCCAGAAGGTCATCCCCGGCGCACGCATAGTGATGATCGTTACAAGGAAGTTTAGAGCGGTGGCGATCGAGGAGGCCCCGGCGAACTGCACGCCGAGATTGAAGAAGGATTGCCCGAGTGGCGCCCCTGTGGACAGCGGTGCGTAGCCCGTCCAGCCGGCGTCGAAGGCGCCGCCGGGGGCGAGGAAGCTGCCGACGAAGAGCAGGCCGGCGAGCGGCAGCATCCAGAAGCTGAGCGCGTTGAGCCGCGGGAAGGCCATGTCCGGCGCGCCGATCATCAGCGGCAGCACGTAGTTGGCGATCCCGGCGAAGACCGGGATCACGAAGACGAAGATCATCAGCACCGCGTGGGTGGAGAAGAGGCTGTTGTAGGTCGCGGCGTCGACGATTTGGGTTCCCGGTTGCGCCAGCTCGGCCCGGATCAGCATCGCCATCAGGCCGCCGATGAAGAAGAAGAAGAAGGTGGTGACGATGTACTGGATGCCGATCACCTTGTGATCGGTGTTGAAGCGGAAGTAGTCCTTCCAGCTCTTGGCGCCGTGCTGCGAATGGTCCTCGGGGATCGTCGGCATCCCGGCGGCCCAGCGCAGCCAGTAGTCGAAGCAGCCGAAGCCGGCGAGGAAGCCGAGCGGCGCGGTGACGAGTGGCACGACCACATGCGGGTAGCCGGTCTGCTCGGTCTGGAAGACGGGCAGGCCGGAGATCTCGCGCAGGATGATGACGAGACCGAAGCCGAAGGCGCCGGCGAAGATCGCGCCGAGCAGTCCTCGAATCCATCCCGGTCGCGTGATCGCAGCCGTCATCAGAACTCCTCCATTATGCCCCGCCGGCGCCTACCGGCACGGGGTCGGTCTCGGTGTCTTGGACTACCGACTCAACCAGCGCAGCCGGTACTTCCTGGTCTAGCTCGCCAACCCATTTGCGGAACTCGCCCGGCGGCTCGACGACGACGGTCGCCCGCATCGTGGAGTGGCCGAAACCGCAGAGCTCGGTGCAGACCAGCTGATAGGTGCCAACCTTGTCCGGGGTGACGATGGCAGTCGTGGTGATGCCCGGCACGTTGTCCTTCTTGATCCGCCACTCGGGCACCCAGAAGGAGTGGATCACGTCTTGGGCGTGCATCTTGAAGTGGACCTGGCGGTTGAGTGGCACGTGCAGCTCCCCCTCGGACCAGACGTTGCCCTTGCCCGGATAGCCGAAGCTCCAGGCGAACTGCTGCGAGAAGACCTGGACCGTGAGCGGGTTCTTGACCGGCTCCTCGATTTCGTCCAGGACCTTCCAGCTGTAGCCGGCGCCGAAGAGGACGATGATCGTCGGGATCACGGTCCAAGCGACCTCGAGGCGGGTGTTGCCGTGAATCGGCTCGCCGTCGGACTCGTCGCCCGGCTTGGCCTTGAATTTCCACAGCGCGTAGAAGAGCATCACCATCACCAGCGAGAAGACGAAGGCCGAGAGGACGATCATCACGTCGAGCAGTTGGTCGATCTTCGGTGCCGCAGTCGAGGCCTGCTGACCGTCCCAGCTGATCGGCAGCATCACGGCCGAAATGACCACGGTCAGGGCAATCGTCGCGGCGAACATCTTCGCTATCGGGAGGCGGCCAATCATCGGCGGGGGCGCATTCTATGCAAGCGGCAGACGGTCAAGGTCGCCCCGCGAAGCGGCGATCACGCCGCGGGCGACGCCCTCCCAGCTCCAGAGCTGGCGGACGGTCTCGACCAGCGCCTCCTGAGCCGGCACCTGCTCGGACTCCGGCAGGCCCAGCCAACCATCGAGGCGCTCGGCGATCGCCTCGACAGCTCCCACCTCGACCGGAAACGAGGTCAACCGCCCGATCCCAGCAGGCAGCGCCGCCGCCAGCTGCCGGGACACCTCCAGCATCCCCGAGTGGCCTGCCGATATCGGCAGGGCTCCACAGGCCGCCGCCTCCGCAGCGACCATCCCGAAGGCCTCGGGGAAGGTGCTCGGCATCACCAGGGCCTCGGTGTCCGGCAGCAGCTCGGCGACCTGATCGTGCTCCAACCGACCGATGAACTCGACCGAGCCCGCGGCTTCCTTGGCGGCCTCGACATAGCCCGCCGGGGGGTCGGCGAGGAACGCGGAGAGAATCGAGAGGGACTCCTCCTCCCCGCCCTCAAGCCCCCGCCCCATCCGCGCAACCTCACGCGCGTCATCGAGATCCCCAGACTCAAGAGCAACCAGAAGCCTTCTCAACCCCGCCTCGTACTCGCCGTAGCCAGCAATCCGAAGCTGCGCGTCGGGGTGCTTGGCTCGCACCAGCGGCCACGCAGCCAGCAGCAAATCCACACCCTTGGACACGATCAGCTTCCCCACGAAAACGACCCTCCGCGGGTGGTGTGGGGGGAGGGGGGCCGAGGACGCAGTTCCCGCCCGCAGGCCCCCCTCCCCCCGCGACAGGACCCGCGGCCGAAACGCCTCCGTATCAACGCCAGGAGGCCCGAGACGAGTCTTCGCCTCTAGTCCATCGACGTCCGGCAGCGCCTCCCAAAGAGACTCAGCCGTGTGGCGGGATCCGACAAGCACCCCCGAGGCCGCTTCCATCCCTTCGCGGGCATAAGGCAAGAAGCGCGGGTGCGGCTTGACCGTGTACTCGAGAGCCGAGCCGTGGATCTTGGCCGCGAAGGGGCCGATATCGGCTCGGGCGAGGATCGCCGGCCCCATCACGAGGTGGTTGGCGAGCGCCGCATCGACGCCGCCGATGCGCTCCACGACCTCGCGCACCGCGGCGACGTTGGCGTCGATGTAGCGGTCGAGCTCCTCGTCGGTGAGCTCTGGGAAGGCCTTGACCTCGAAGCCCTCATATGGGTCCTTGACATAGACCGGGAGCAGGCCGTGGATGTCCGGGTTGTGGATCTCGACGCCCTCCAGCTCGACCTCGCGGTCCTGGCAGAGGAGATGGACCTCGTGGCCGAGCCGGGCCAGGGCCTGGGAGAGGTTGGCGTTGTAGATGTTGCTGCCTGTGCCGCGCAGCATGTAGCCGTGGAAGAGGAGGACGCGCATCGCTGCCGCGCAAGCTATTAGTCTTCGCGGCGATGAACGACCGTCAGCTCTACAGGATGCGCGCTCCGGCCTCCGGCCGCGAGGCGCTCGCCTACGCCAAGCCCGGAAAGGTCTACCTCGATCGCGAGACCGGCGAGGAGATGGAGCCGGTGGCGATGGTGCTGCCGCTGGCCCCCTCGCCCTCGGCCCTCCCCCGCACGCCGGACAACCTCCGCGCCTGCCGCCGTTGCGACCAGCTGATCGGCTTGGACGTCAGCGACTGCCCGCATTGCGGGCTCAGGCAAGAAGCTCTCTAGGGGCATCCGGCCGGCGCATCTCGGCGTCCTCACTCGCTCGCGTGCAGAGCACGCTTCGCTCACTGCGTCCTTGAGCTACTTGGTCGGATGCCCCTAGAGACGCTTAATGGTCCGACCGTGGTGCTCGCGCCAGTGCTGAAAGCGCTCTGGGCCAAAGAGATAGACCATGCCGACCACACAGAGGCCGAACCCGATCAGATAGGCCACCCCCGCGCTGGCGTTGGTCAGGCCAACCACGATTCCGCCAAGTGCTCCGAGCGTGTAGGCCATTGCCGCCTCGGATCGGACAAAACGTTTCATTACGCAGAGCTTACCTGAAGCAGCAGCGATGCAAAGTAGAACAGCGCGCCCAGGCGGAAGCCCCAAATGCCGCCACTGTGGACCGCTCGGTCGCGTCGCTGCGGCGACGATTCGCCATACATCACAGCAGCAAGGATTCCGCCGGCACCCGCCATCGCGAATGGGAAGCCGAGTCCGATGCTGTCGGGCCACGGATCCTCAACCCGCGGCAGGAGAGAAATAAGGCCCAGCCCTAGAACGATCAGCGCCATTCCCGGACCCTGACCCCTGACAACGCTCGGTTGGTGCGCCGAATGTCACGGCAAGGTCATATATACCGCTCCAATAGTCGGCTCCGGCTGCTTGGCGGGGGCCGCCGCTCTGCCGAACGGGCGTCCCACAGCGACTTTCGCAGCTACGGTTTCTTGACGAGAGTCGCCGTGTAGAGCAGGCGGGCGTTGGAGTAGTAGCAGCCGTAGGTCTTCGTTTTGCCGACGCCCTGCTGGGGGTGACCGCCCTGGATGTCCTCCTTGGAAGAGCAGTGGCCGCTGAGGCGGCTGCCGCGCCAGGTTTCTTCTTCGCTGACGTTGAAGGCGAACATCGGTGCCCAGGTTGGGATCGTCAGGGCGACGGTCTGACCGCGCAGGATGGTGAGTGGGCGCTCGAGGGCGAAGATCACCGAGCTGCCGAAGTAGGGGTTGAGGATCTCGATCGGGCTCTGGCGGACCAGGGTGTATTTGGGCGGGTTGGAGTCCTCGACCGGGCGCAGGACGCCGATCCGGGCCTGCGAGGGGCCACCGAGGAATTCGTCGAAGAAGCTGACCTCGTTGGTGGTGGTGTCAGTGTCTGCCTTCGACGGGCGCGCGAGCGTTATCGACCAGGCGACGATCTTGCCGTCGAAGGGCGCCTCGTAGGGTTTGGCGACACCGCCGGCGATCGCCTGGAAGCCGGTTACGTGACCCTCCACCCGGCAGGGAACGACCTCGACGTTGTTGACGATTTTGCCGGGGCAGGACGGCGGCGGCGTGGTTGCCGTCTTGCCGAGGACGACGACCTGGGCGGGCGCCGAATCGGCCGCGCCCGGCGAGATCGCCGCGACCAGCGCGATCAGCGCGCAGGCCATGGCCAGCGCAAACAGCGCACGAGACCTGCCACCGACTCGGTTTTCGACTGCTCCTTGCAAGATTCTCAACCTGCAACCCGGCCTTTTAACCAGGGTTGCGGCCACGATTCTGCCGTCCGCAGCGGTCGAATGCGGTGCCACGGCAGCTTTGCACGATCCCGGCCAGGTGCGCTCTGTAGGGTTGCCTGCCGGATGGCGGCGCCGGACCAAGCAGAGCAATTCATCCCCGCCGGGCTCGCCTCGCTGGGGATCGAGGCTGACGAGATCGACCTTGCGGTGATGAACGCTGCACACGGGATGTTCTGGCCGGCGATCCGCGCCCTGCTCTCGCTCGACCTGGGCGAGCTCGAGCCGGAGCGCAATACCGACCTCTCCCGGGCGCCGGAGCAATCGTGAGCGCCC
>CAWEBZ010000013.1:0-51083 GCA_963807425.1 uncultured Solirubrobacterales bacterium
CCCCCACCCATACCGGGTGAGTTAGCCCCGAAAACGTGGTTCCCCCGTTCCCGCTGTACCTCTGTGGGCATGCGAGATTCGGCGTTTCGGTTGTATGGAACGGCCGCAGTGTAGACGATTGACCGGGCGTTCGGCTCACAGAAAAACAAACATTTCGTCGCCTTTCGCACTAAAAACAGGTACTTCCTTTTTTCCTATCGACTGCCCGGCTGGTAGCTTGCGGATCTGGGATGGAACTTGCCGGCCAAACAGCTCTCCTCACCGGCGCGACCGGGGTCTCGGGCGGGCGATCGCCCAGGCGTGGCCGGGCGGGGCGCGACGTTCGTCCTCACCGGCCGAAGCGGAGGCCCTCGAGGGACTCGCCGCCGAGCTGCCCGGCAACGGGCACCGCGTCCTGGCCGCCGATCTGGGCGAGCCCGGTGCCGCCGAGAAGCTCGCCGGCGAGGCGGGGCCGTCGAAGCCTGGTCGCAAACGCGGCCCTGCCGAGCACCGGCCGGCTGACGAGCTGACCGACGAGCAGGTAGCGCGCACGTTGCGGATCAACCTCGAGTCGCCGATGCTGCTCGCCCAGGCGCTCCTCCCGGCATGCTGGAGCGCGGCGCGGCAAGCTGATCCTCATCGGCTCGCTGGCCGGCAAGGCGGCGACCCCGCTCTCCTCTGATCTATAACGCGACCAAGTTCGGCCTCCGCGGTTTCGCCTCGGCCTGAGCACCGACCTGGGCCGGCGGAGTCGGAGTGACGCTCGTCGCCCCGGGCTTCGTCCGGGAGGCCGGCATGTTCGCCGACTCCGGCGCCAAGCCGTCCCCGGGCTCGGCACCGCGACTCCCGAGCAGGTCGCCGAAGCGGTCGGTCAAGGCGATCGAGCCGACAAGGTGGAGATCACGGTGGCCCCGGTCCAGCAGCGTTGCTGGCCCACTTCGGCCTGACCAGCCCGGGCATCTCGGTCAAGATCGCCAGCGGCGGCGGCCGGGCAGAAGGCGGCAGCCGAGAGTCGCCGACGGGCACGAACGACAAGAGATAGAGACGACGCACCTTCGAGACAGCGGAAGAGCCATGAGCAGCGATTCCTTCGGCGCCCGTTCGACCCTCGACGTGGGCGGGCGCGACTACGAGGTCTTCCGGCTCGACGCGCTGCAGGAGCGCTTCGACGTCGCCCGCCTGCCGTACTCGATCAAGGTGCTGCTGGAGAACGTGCTGCGGCTCGAGGACGGCGTCTCGGTGAGCGCCGCCGACGTCGAGGCGATCGCCGGCTGGGACGCCGCGGCCGAGCCCAGCGTCGAGATCCCCTTCCAGCCGGCCCGGGTGCTGATGCAGGACTTCACCGGCGTGCCGGCCGTGGTCGACCTGGCCGCGATGCGCGACGCGATGGAGGAGATCGGCGGCGACCCGGAGGCGATCAACCCGCTGGTCGACGTCGACCTCGTCATCGACCACTCGGTCCAGGTCGACGCCTTCGGCAACGACGCGCGCCTTCGCCGTCAACGCCGAGCGCGAGTTCGAGCGCAACCTCGAGCGCTACGCGTTCCTCAAGTGGGGGCAGCAGGCCTTCGACAACTTCAGCGTCGTGCCGCCGGCGACCGGGATCTGCCACCAGGTCAACCTCGAGCACATCGCCCAGGTCGTCTACAGCCGCGAGCGCGACGGCGTCCTGCAGGCCTACCCCGACACGCTCGTCGGCACCGACTCGCACACGACGATGGTCAACGGCCTCGGCGTGCTCGGCTGGGGCGTCGGCGGGATCGAGGCCGAGGCGGCGATGCTCGGCCAGCCGATCTCGATGCTGCTGCCGCAGGTGGTCGGCTTCAAGCTCGACGGCGAGCTGCCCGAGGGCGCCACCGCGACCGACCTGGTCCTGACCGTGACCGAGATGCTGCGCGAGCACGGCGTCGTCTCCAAGTTCGTCGAGTTCTTCGGGCCGGGCCTGCCGACGCTCGGCCTGGCCGACCGGGCGACGCTCGGCAACATGTCGCCGGAGTTCGGCTCGACCTGCGCGATCTTCCCGGTCGACGCCGAGACGCTGCGCTACCTGGAGCTGACCGGGCGCCCGACCGAGACGATCGAGCTGGTCGACGCCTACGCCCGCGAGCAGGGCATGTTCGCACGAGCCGAGCGCACCCGGACCCGGTCTTCTCCGACCTGCTCGAGCTCGACCTCGGCGACGTCGTGCCGAGCATCGCCGGCCCGAAGCGCCCGCAGGACCGGGTGCCGCTGGCGCAGGCCAAGCAGGCCTTCCTCGAGGCGATGGAGGAGTTCGACCCCGAGGCGGCCGACGCAGATGGGCAACGGCCGCGACGAGGCGATCGAGGAGTCCTTCCCGGCCTCCGACCCGCCGGCCGAGGACCACGACGACGAGCGCGGCAAGCCGCGACCCGCCGTCGGCGGCGCCCGCGGCGACGATGTCGCGCGGGCAGCGGCGACGCGATCGAGGTGACGCTCGAGGACGGCACCACGGTCGAGCTCGACCACGGCCGCGTCGTGATCGCCGCGATCACCAGCTGCACCAACACCTCCAACCCGAGCGTGATGGTCGGCGCCGGGCTGCTGGCGCGCAACGCGGTCGAACGCGGGCTGACCCGCAAGCCCTGGGTGAAGACCTCGCTGGCGCCGGGCTCGACCGTGGTCACCGACTACCTCGACAAGGCGGGCCTGACCGAGTACCTCGAACGAGCTGCAGTTCAACCTGGTCGGCTACGGCTGCACGACCTGCATCGGCAACTCGGGCCCGCTGCCGGCGGAGATCTCGGCCGCGGTCGAGGAGAAGGACCTGGCGGTCTGCTCGGTGCTCTCCGGCAACCGCAACTTCGAGGGCCGCATCAACCAGGACGTCAAGGCGAACTACCTGGCCAGCCCGCCGCTGGTCGTCGCCTACGCGCTGGCCGGCCGCATGGACCTCGACCTGACCAGCGAGCCGCTGGGGGAGGGGAGCGACGGCGAGCCGGTCTACCTGCGCGACATCTGGCCCGACCCCGCGGAGATCAAGGAGATGGTCGGCCGCTCGATCGCCTCGGAGATGTTCACCCGCAACTACGGCGGGGTGTTCGAGGGCGACGAGACCTGGAAGGCGGTCGAGGTGCCCGAGGGCGACCGCTACACCTGGCCCGACTCGACCTACGTGCGCCGGCCCTCCTTCTTCGAGGGGATGCCGGCCGAGCCGCCCGGCGTCGAGCCGATCGCGGGCGCCCGCGTGCTGGCCCTGCTCGGCGACTCGATCACCACCGACCACATCTCGCCCGCCGGCGCGATCAAGAAGGCGAGCCCGGCCGGCGCAGTGGCTGATCGAACAGGGCGTCGAGCCGCGCGACTTCAACTCCTACGGCTCGCGCCGCGGCAACCACGAGGTGATGATCCGCGGCACCTTCGCCAACATCCGCCTGCGCAACCTCCTGGTCGAGCGGGCCGGCGGCTTCACCCGCCGCTTCCCCGGCGGCGAGGAGACGACGATCTTCGAGGCGGCGATGGCCTACGCCGACGAAGGCGTGCCGCTGGTCGTCCTCGCCGGCAAGGAGTACGGCTCGGGCTCCTCGCGCGACTGGGCGGCCAAGGGGACCAAGCTGCTCGGCGTGCGCGCCGTGATCGCCGAGAGCTTCGAGCGCATCCACCGCTCGAACCTGATCGGCATGGGCGTGCTGCCGCTGCAGTTCCCCGCCGGCGAGAGCGTCGAGTCGCTCGGCCTGACCGGGGAGGAGACGATCGACGTCGGCGACCTCGAAGACGGCGAGGCGAAGACCGTCACAGTCACGCCGCCGGGAGGGCGCCGACACCGGTCGAGTTCGAGGCAACCGTTCGCCTCGACACCCCCAACGAGGTCGCGTACTTCCAGAACGGCGGCATCCTCCAGACGGTGTCTGCGGAGCCTGCAGGGGTAAGATGCCGCTGCTCCGAGTTCCGGCAAGAGGCGGTGCAGGAGGGCCGCGGGAGGCAGGGGGTCCGCGCGACCCTCACTGCACCTGCGCGTCGGTAGCCAGGGAGGGATGCCGACGCGGCCTGTTCCCCGAACGGGACTGCTCAGAGGAACAGTCAGCTGTCTAGCTATACCGCCTGCAACCGCTGAGGTCAAGGCATCTTGAGCGGATCTACGGCGATTCCGCAACTCTTTGCGGAGAATCCCGCGACGCCCCAGCCACGCCGTTCGATCAGCTCGATCCCGATCACACTGCCGACCGGGCCGACCGGAGTGAGCGTCGCCGCAAGCAGTGTGTAGGGGGCCTCGCGCTTGCCGCAGGCGACCCAGATCACGATGCAGAGCAGCGATGAACCCGAGCCCGTGCGCCCAGCCGAAGAGCATCGTCTCGGTGTCGAAGCCCGGCACCAGCCAGAAGACGATCAGCCCGGCGAAGATCGCCAGCTCGATCCAGGAGAGGATCTTCACCCAGGCGAACAGGCGGCCCGGGAACCGGCTTCAGGCGACATCAGGCGGCCAGCGCCGGGGGTGAGCGCGGTGAGCACGATCCGCTCCTGCTCTCGCGCGTGGGCGACCGAGTAGCCCTCGCCCGGGCTGGCCCGGGTCGGGCGGCCGACGTAGCCGAGCTCGACGCCCTCGGGCATCAGGTCGGGGAGGCGGCGCGACATCACCTTCCAGCAGCCCATGTTGCGCGGCTCCTCCTGCGCCCAGACGATCTCCTTCAGGTTCGGGTAGGAGGCGATCAGCTCGCTCAGCTGCTCCTTGGCGAAGGGGTAGAGCAGCTCGACCCGGGCGATCGCGACGTTCTCGGCCGCCTCGCGCCGCTCGCTGGCGTCGATGTCGCAGTAGACCTTGCCGGTGCAGAGCACGAGGCGCTCGACCTTCTCGCGGCGCTCGGCGGCGGTCGGGGTCGTCGAGGATGAAGTGGAAGTGGCCGCTCGGTCAGCTGCTCGCGGCGTGGCCGCGGCGCGGTCGAGGCGCAGCAGCCCCTTCGGGGTGAAGACGACCAGCGGCCGCGGCTTGCGGATCAGCGCCTGGCGGCGCAGCAGGTGGAAGTACTGGGCGGCGGTGGTCGGGTTGGCGATGCGGATGTTGCCCTCGGCGCCGAGGGCGAGGAAGCGCTCGATGCGGGCGCTCGAGTGCTCGGGGCCCGAGCCCTCGTAGCCGTGCGGCAGCAGCAGGGTGAGGCGGCTGGTCTGGCCCCACTTGGCCTCGCCGGAGACGATGAAGCTGTCGATGATCACCTGGCCGGCGTTGGCGAAGTCGCCGTACTGGGCCTCCCAGAGGACCAGCGCGTTCGGGCGTCGCCGCCGAGTAGCCGTACTCGAAGCCGAGGCAGGCGATCTCCGAGAGCGGGCTGTTGTAGAGCTCGAAGGGGGCGTTGGCGTCGTCGAGGTTCTGCATCGGGCAGTACTCGAGGCCGGTGTTCTCGTCGTGGAGGACGAGGTGGCGGTGGGAGAAGGTGCCGCGCTCGGTGTCCTGGCCGGTGAGGCGGATGTGGACGCCCTCGGTCAGCAGCGAGGCGAAGGCGAGCGCCTCGGCGTGGCCGAATTCGATCCCGCCGTTCTCCAGCGCCTCGATCCGCTTGGCGAGCGGTTTGCGCAGCTTGCGGTGGATCGTGAAGCTCTCCGGCACCTCGATCAGCGCCTCGTTCAGCTCGCGCAGCTTCTCCACCGGGACCGCGGTCTCGACCGGCGGGCTGGCGCTGCGGTCGAGCTCGCCGGTGCTGGTCGTGGTCACGGTCGGGTCCTCGTAGTCGCCCAGCTCCATCTTGTTGCGCAGGTCCTTCAGCGCCGCCGACATCTCGTCGTGGCGCTGCTTGGCGGCCGCGCTCGACGTCCTCGCGGGCGATCGACGCCCTCCTCGATCAGCTTCTCGGCGTAGATCTCGGAGACCGGCGGGTGGGCCTTGATCTTGGCGGCGATCAGCGGCTGGGTGTAGGCGGGCTCGTCGGTCTCGTTGTGGCCGTAGCGGCGGTAGCCGATCACGTCGATGACGATGTCGCGGCCCCAGCGCTCGCGGTAGGCCATCGCCAGGCGGATCGCCGCGGAGCAGGCCTCGACGTCGTCGGCGTTGACGTGGACGATCGGCACGTTGAAGCCCTTCGCCATGTCGGCGGCGTAGGGGGTGGAGCGGGCGTCCTCGGGGTCGGTGGTGAAGCCCACCTGGTTGTTCTGGATGATGTGGATCGTGCCGCCGGTGGTGTAGCCCTTCAGCGCCTGCAGGTTGAGCGTCTCGGCGACGACGCCCTGGCCGGGGAAGGCGGCGTCGCCGTGCAGCAGCACCGGCACCGCGCGCTTCGGCTCGTGCTCGATCTTCGCGCCCTCGAAGCTCGGACTGGATGAAGCGGGTCGCGCCCTCGACCACCGGGTCGACGAACTCGAGGTGGCTCGGGTTGGGGTAGAGGCGGACGGCGATCTTCTCGCCCTCGCTGGTCTCGTAGATCCCCTGGTGGCCGTAGTGGTACTTGACGTCGCCGGTGCCGCCGTGGGGGATCGCCGCGACCGCCTTGACCTGCGTCGATCTGCTTGGAGCCCTCGAACTCGGCCAGGATCGACTCGACCGAGCGGCCGAGGTTGTGGGCGAGGACGGCGAGGCGGCCGCGATGGGCCATGCCGAAGACGACCTCCTCGGCGCCGCCGCGGTAGGCGAGGGTGACCAGCTCGTCGAGCATCGGCACGACCACGTCGAGGCCCTCGATCGTGAAGATCTTCTGCCCCAGGTAGGCCTTCTCGATGAAGCGCTCGAACTCGAAGACGTCGATCAGGCGCTCGAGCAGGCGGCGTTTCTCGTCGTCGGCGAGCGGCTGGCGGTGGGCGCCGGTCTCGACCATCTCGCGCAGCCAGGTGCGCTGCTGGTGCGAGGAGAGGTGCTCGAACTGGTAGGCGATCGTGCCGCAGTAGGCCTCGCGCATGCGCGGCAGCGCCTCGAGCAGGGTCTCGCCGGGGACGCCGATGCGCAGGATCGAGGCCGGGACTGCGCGCCATCAGCTCCGGCGTCAGGTTGAGGTTCTCGGGCTGGATCGCCGGGTCGCCCTTGGGCTCGCGGCCGAGCGGGTCGAGGCGGGCGGCGAGGTGGCCGTGGGTGCGGTAGCCCTTGAGCAGCGAGGTGGCGGCCTGGACCGCCTGCAGCAGCTCCTCGTCGGGCTGGGTCGGGGTGACGGCCTCGGCGGCCGGCGGCGGCGCCGAGCGGCGGCGCCGAGGCCGAGGCCGGGTGGGCGGCGGCGAGCGGCGCCGGCGTCGACGCCGAGGTCGGCGGCGACCGCCTCGTAGAAGCCGTCCTCGCCCTGCGAGCAGCTGCTCGATGCGGCGCAGGAAGGCGCCGGACTCGGCGCCCTGGATCACCCGGTGGTCGTAGGTCGAGGTCAGCGTCATCGTCTTCGAGACGCCGAGCTGGCGCAGCCGCTCGGGCGAGGCGTGGGCCCACTCGGGCGGGTAGGCGATCGCGCCGGTGGCGATGATCGCGCTCTGGCCCTTCATCAGGCGGGGGACCGAGGCGACGGTGCCGATCCCGCCCGGGTTGGTCAGCGAGATGTTGGTGCCCTGGAAGTCGTCGGCGGTGAGCTTGCTCTCCCGCGTCTTCGTGATCAGGTCCTCGTAGTAGGAGTGGAAGGCGGCGAAGTCGAGCCCGTCGGCGCCCTTGATCGCCGGCACCATCAGGCTGTGCGAGCCGTCCTTGCGCTCGACGTCGACCGCGATGCCGAGGTTGACCGGCCCGTTCTCGATCGCGAACGGCTTGCCGTCGCGCTCGCTCGAAGACGCGCGTCATCACCGGCCACTCCTTGGCCGCCTGCACGATCGCCCAGGCGATCAGGTGGGTGAAGGAGACCTTCATCCCCCGCTCTTTCAGCACCCCGTTGAGCGCCTTGCGCTTCGCATCCAGCGTGTCGACCGCGACCGTCCGGAACGAGGTGGCGGTCGGAACCTCCCGGCTCTCGTCCATCGCCTGAGCCAGCATCGCCGCCGGCCCCCGCAGAGCCTTCGCCTCGCCGGCAGCCGGGCGCTGCAGCTCCGCCCCCGTTGGCAGCCGCGAGCACGTCCTCCTTGGTCACCTTGGCGCCCGGGCCCGAGCCGCTTACCGAGCCAAGGTCGACGCCATTAGCCGCAGCAACCCGCCGAGCAACCGGCGTCGCCCGGACTCCATCGCCCCCGTTGGTCCCGCTCGAGCCTCCAGCCGCCTCTTCCGTGGGTGGCGCGGCCTCGGAGGGAGCTTCGAGCTACCGCAGGGGGCGGTGGGTCCCCTGCGGCGACAGGACCCGCGGCCGAGGCCGCTCGAACCCTCAGCCGTCCCGTCACCCTCGCCAGGCTCCATCTCAGCCAACGGAGCCCCAACCGGCACCTCGTCGTCGACCTGCACGAGCAGCTTCGTAATGACGCCGTCCGCCGGCGCCGGCACCTCGGCGTCGACCTTGTCGGTCGAGACCTCGACCACCGTGTCGCCCTCGTTGACGAAGTCGCCCTCGGCGACGTGCCACTCGAGCACGATGCCCTCGGTGACCGACTCGCCCATCTCGGGCATCTGAATCTGCACGGTCGCCGTTTGCGCCATTCGTGGATTGAGTGTATGAAAGAGCGATGAACTACTTCGTCACCGGTGCCACCGGCTTCATCGGCCGCAACCTCGTGCAGCGGCTTTTGCAGCGCGAGGGCACGATCTACGCGCTGGTCCGGGCCGGCTCGCGGGGGCGGCTGGAGGAGCTGCGGACCGCCTGGGGAGCCGACGGGGCGCGGGTCGTGCCGATCTCCGGCGACCTCTCCCAGCCCGGTCTCGGCGTCTCCGAGGAGGACCTGCTGACGCTGCGCGGCGACGTCGACCACTTCTTCCACCTGGCGGCGATCTACGACATGACGGCCGGCGCCGAGGCGCAGGAGGTCGCCAACGTCGAGGGGACCCGCCACGCGGTCGAACTCGCCGGGGCGATCGAGGCCGGCTGCTTCCACCAGATCAGCTCGATCGCCGCCGCCGGCCTCTATAAGGGCGAGCTGGCGCGAGGACATGTTCGAGGAGGCCGAAAAGCTCGACACCCATCCCTACTTCCGCACCAAGCACGAGTCCGAGCGGGTCGTGCGCGAGGAGTGCCGCCGGCCCTGGCGGGTTTACCGGCCAGGGATCGTCGTCGGCGACTCGCGCAGCGGCGAGATCGACAAGATCGACGGGCCCTATTACGCCTTCAAGCTGCTGCAGCAGGCGCGGCAGGGTTCTGCCGTCCTGGCTGCCGGCGGTCGGGGTCGAAGGGGGCGAGATCAACATCGTCCCGGTCGACTACGTCGCCGACGCGATCGACCACATCGCCCACAAGCCCGGCCTCGACGGCCAGGCCTTCCAGCCTCACCGACCCGGCGCCGAAGACCGCCGGCGAGATGATCAATCTCTTCGCTCGCGCCGCCGATGCGCCGCAGGCGGCGCTGCGGCTCGACTCCGACGTGACCGACCCGGCGACGTCGCTGGTCCGGACCGGCCTGCGGTTCTTCCCGCCGGCGAAGCGGGTGGTGAAGGCAGGGCTCGGACCGAGCTCGGCATCCCAGCCGGCGTGCTCAGCTACTTCAACTACCCGACCCACTTCGACTCGACCAACGCCGAGGCGGCGCTGGAGGGCTCGGGCATCTCGGTGCCGCCGTTGGAGTCCTACGCCGACCGCATCTGGGACTACTGGGAGCGCACCCTCGATCCCGACCTCTTCAAGGACCGCTCGCTGAGCGCTGCGGTGCGCGGCAAGGTCGTGCTGATCACCGGTGCTTCCTCGGGGATCGGCAAGGCGGCGGCGGTCAAGGCCGCCGATGCCGGCGCGACCGTCCTCCTGGTGGCGCGCTCGGTCGAGAAGCTGGAGGAGACGAAGGCGGAGATCGAGGACAGCGGCGGGATCGCCCACATCCACCGCTGCGACATGTCCGACATCGAGGACGTCGAGCGGATGGCCGAGGAGGTCCTCGCCTACCACGGCCAGGTCGACATCCTCGTCAACAACGCCGGGCGCTCGATCCGCCGCTCGGTGGGGCTCTCCTACGACCGCTTCCACGACTACGAGCGGACGATCCAGCTCAACTACCTCGGCGCGGTGCGGCTGATCCTGGCCCTGCTGCCGTCGATGCGGGCGCGCAAGTCCGGCCACATCATCAACGTCAGCTCGATCGGCGACTCAGACCAACCCGCCGCGCTTCTCGGCTTACGTCGCCTCGAAGGCGGCGCTCGATGCCTTCAGCCGCGTGATCGCCTCCGAGGTGATCGACGACGGCGTCCACCTGACCACGATCCACATGCCGCTGGTGCGGACGCCGATGATCGCGCCGACGCGGATGTACGACATCTTCCCGGCGATCTCGCCAGAGGAGGCGGCGGAGATGATCGCCGGGGCGATGATCGGGCAGCCGAAGAAGGTGGCGACCCGGCTCGGCACCTTCGGCGAGCTGCTCTACGCGGTGGCGCCGAAGGCGAGCGACAGGATCCTCAACCAGGCTTACAAGCTGTTCCCGGAGTCGCAGGCGGCGAAGGGGAAGGGCGAGGAGGCGCCGGACAAGGCACCCTCGACCGAGGCCGTTGCTTTCGCCCACTTGATGAAAGGTGTGCATTGGTAGGGGCGGTGGGGACCTCTCCGCCCGGACAAGCGTCGGTCTAATTAGACCGACGCTTTGAGTATCCGCCCGTTCGGAGAGGTCCCCACCGCCCTTCACGCGCGGCTGATATGACCCGACGACTCAAGCATTGGGGGTGGGGGTACGAGGATCAGGCGCCTTCGAAGGTGGAGCTTGAGGAGGCCGCGGCGGGGATCAGGGAGAGGCTTGGGTTCGGGGACGAGCCCGAGGAGCCAGTGTCGCTGGAGGAGGTGGAGCTTCGAGCGCCGAGGCTGAAGGCGCCGGCGTCGCTGGGGGATCTCTTCACGGATGAGCACTACGAGCGGGTTTCACATGCGCTGGGCAAGGCGTACAGGGACGTGGTGCGGGGGTTCAGGGGGGAATTCGAGAACCCGCCGGATCTGGTCGCCTTTCCCAAGGACGAGTCGGAGATCGAGACGGTGCTGGAGTGGTCCGAGGCAGAGGGGGCGGCTGTCGTCCCTTTCGGCGGCGGCACCAGCGTGGTCGGTGGGATCGAGCCGCGGCTCGGGGACCGGCCGGTCGTCTCGCTTGACCTGCGCCGGCTCGATCGCGTGCTCGAGGTCGACGCGGAGTCGCTTGCGGCGCGGATCCAGGCCGGGGCCACCGGGCCGGGGCTGGAGGACCAGCTGCGCGAGCAGGGCTTGACGCTGCGGCATTTCCCGCAGTCGTTCGAGTACTCGACCCTGGGGGGCTGGGTCGCGACCCGGGCCGGCGGCCACTTCGCGACGCTCTACACCCACATCGACGACCTGGTCGAGTCAGTGCGGGCGATCACGCCGCGCGGGACCTGGGAGAGCCGGCGGCTGCCGGGCTCGGGGGCGGGACCCTCCCCGGACCGGGCGCTGATCGGATCCGAGGGGATCCTTGGTGTGATTGCCGAGGCCTGGGTGAGGGTGCGGCCGCGACCGAAGTTCAAGACCTCTTGCGGGGTCGAGTTCGACCACTTCCTCGCTGCCGCGAGAGCGGTGCGGGCGATCTCGCAGTCTGGCCTCAACCCGTCCAACTGCCGCCTGCTCGACGCGCTCGAGGCGGAGACCACCGGTGCCGGCTCGGGCGAGAAGAGCCTGATGGTGCTGGGCTTCGAGTCACCGGGAAATCCGGTCGATGCTCCGATGGAGCTGGCGCTCGAGATCGCCCGTGAGCACGGGGGCGTCCCCGGCGAGGTGCGGGGCGGAGGCGAGGGGTCCGACGCGGTCGGCGCCTGGCGCAATGCTTTCCTCCTCGCTCCCTATCTGCGCGACACCTTCGTCGCCTGCGGCGTCCTCTCCGAGACCTTCGAGACGGCGATCACCTGGGATCGCTTCGAGGACTTTCACGCCTCCGCGATGGAAGCGGTTCGGAGCAAGGTCGCCGAGGTCTGCGACGCGCCGGCCGACGGACCGGGGGCGCCGCGGATCAGCTGCCGCTTCACCCACGTCTATCCCGACGGGCCCGCCCCCTACTTCACCGTGATGGCCCCCGCCGTCCGCGGCGGCGAGGTCGAGCAGTGGGACGAGATCAAGGCGGCCGCCGCCGAGGCGGTGATCGAGGGCGGCGGCACGATCACACACCATCACGCTGTCGGCCGCGACCACCGCCCCTGGTACGACCGCCAGCGCCCGGCCCCCTTTGCGGCAGCCCTGCGCGCCTCGAAGGCCGAGCTGGACCCGGCGGGGATACTGAACCCCGGCGTGCTGATCGATCCCTAACCCGCCCCGCATACCGCTCTGCGTCTACCCTCCGCCAATGCAAAGCAAGTCGGGTAAAGGCCTCAAAGCGAAGTCGTCTTCAGCAGATCCATGGCGGATCAACGAGGAAGCTCGGCGCCGGCAGCTGCGGGAAGACGGCCGCCGCCCGCTCGCCGTCAATCTTGCGGAAGGCCTTGCCCTGAGCGAATTCCTTTCGACGTTTACCGGCAGCGCCCGGCGTATCTAGCGCCCGAGCCTTCGGCCGAGAACCTGGCACGTTTGGACGCCCTGCTCACAGAGTTGGGAGGAAAGGTCGAGGCCGGGGGGCGCCTGCTGGGTTCGGATGCCATCTCCATGTTCTTGAGAACCGGAGATCGGACTTTGGTGGTTACGGACCTCGGTCGCGTCGACGTCCTGCAAGGGCTACCTCAAGTCCCGTCTTACGAAACCCTCGACGCCGAGGCCTCGAATGTCGACATGGAGGGCCTCATGGTTCGCATCTGTTCGCTCAACCATCTGCTTTCGATGAAGCGAGCGAGCGAGCGGCCTCGTGATCGGGACGACATCGAGGCGCTGGAAGCCGCCCAAGAAGGCGAGCACCCGAAGGGCTGACGGCCGGCGGCGGTACCCTGTCGCGACGAATCTCCCCTGGCCAGGCGGTTTGCAGCGCCGCCTGCCGCTCAGAAGATGGAAACCATCACCTCGGAACATCCGACCGTCCCGGGCGACGCTGGGCAGGCCGACGCATCGGCTGCCGAGCCCGTTGTGCCGCGGCGCTCGCCGCTGCGGGCGGCGATCAAGACCGGGCGGCCGCAAGAGTGGATCAAGAACTTCTTCGTCTTCGCCGGGCTGCTCTTCTCCGGCAAGTTCAACCAGCCGCACGAGGTGCTGGAGGCGACGCTCACGTTCGTCTCCTTCTGCCTGATCTCCAGTGCCGGCTACTACGTCAACGACCTGATCGACGTCGAGCTGGATCGCAAGCACCCGAAGAAGCGCTTCCGGCCGCTCGCCGCGGGTGAGCTCTCCGAGGGCACGGCCAAGACGATCGCCCCGATGCTGGCCGTGGTGGCGATCGCGATCGCCTTCGCCACGGTCAACTGGGAGGTCGGCCTGATGGTGATCGGCTACGGCGTCGCTCAGATGGCCTACAGCCTCGGCCTCAAGCAGATCGTGATCGTCGACGTGATGACCCTCGCCGGCCTCTTCATCCTCCGGGTCATGGCCGGCGCCAGCGCGGTCGAAGCCCACGCTTCGGAGTGGCTGATCCTTTGCACCGGCATGATCGCGATGTTCCTCGGCTTCACCAAGCGTCGCCAGGAGGCGGTCTCCGAGCTGCACCAGGGCACCAGCTCCCGCCCGGTCCTGGAGCATTACTCGCTGCCCTTCCTCGACCAGATGGTCTCCCTGGTCACCACCGGCACGATCATCAGCTACGCGATCTACACCGTCAACTCGCCCCTGGTCGGCAGTGAGATGATGCTCACGATCCCGCCGGTCCTCTACGGCATCTTCCGTTACCTCTACCTGATCTACGATCGCGCCGACGACCGCTCGATCGCCGCCATGGTCTCCGAGGACAAGGGCATGATCGCCGCCGCCGCCGCCTGGGTGATCGTGGCCTTCGCCCTCCTCTACGTCTTCAAATAGAGGTAGGCGTCAGACGCTGGCGGGGGGTTCCTGCGCCGCTTCGTCGATGTAGAAGCGGGCACGACCCAGCTCCTCGCCGTTGACCTGGACCACCGCCGCGTGTGGGCCGGAGGTGCTGAAGGTGGCGCTGGTGCCGATCGACATCACCAGTCGCTGGTCCTGGCCGGGGGGCATGCCGGGCGGACGGCCGGTCTCGAACTCGGCCGTGAGGCCCTCGCCGAGCTCGACTCCGTCGGGGTCGTGGAGGTTGACCTGGAGGTCGTGGCGGCGGTTGGTCTCGTCCCAGGCGACATCGATGCCGAGGGCGATCTGGAAGCCCCATTCGTGGGGCAGCTCGGGCAGGCGCAGCACGTTCCAGCCGCCCCCGGTCATGTAGAGCTTGCCGTTGACGGCCTCGCTGTGATCCGCGAGCAGGAGGAATCCGATCTCCATCGAGTCTGAGGATACGTAGATCAGTCGGGCTCGACGGGCAGGTCCGAGAGCAGCTCGGTCTTGCCGCCGCGCTGAAACTGGAGGTCGATCGTCTCGTCCTTGCGGTAGGTGCCAAAGAGACCGAGGTACATCGCCAGCCAGCGGCCGGTGCCGACTTTCTCCTTGACGATCTGGCGAGTGAAGACGATTTCGCCTGCCCCCATCTCGTAGTCCACGCCCTGGCGCTGCTCGACGCCGTTGATGAAGACCGCGTACGGCGCCTCTGCCCCCGCTGGGAGCTTCACCCGCCGCCCTGCGGCGTAGCTGCCCTTCGGGATCTCGGTTTCCACTTTGCTCATTGCTGGGCGTGGCGCCTTTTTCCCGCATAGCGGGCATAAGGCGCCAAGGTCGCTATTCGAGAGTCTCCCGGACGAGGTCGAAGGGCGTGTCGTGGTTCGTCGGGTCGAGCTCCTCCCGGGTGACGCCGCCCCGGTAGGGCATGAACGTCCCGTCCCCGCGCACGTCGACCCCCGCCGTCGGCTTCCGCAGCCGCCCCTTCCCGCTGAGCTGCAACCGCGCATGAACCTGGGCCTCCGGCCCGAAGTCCCGCAGCGCCGAGACCCCTTTCACCGGCCCCTCCGCCCGAATCGCCAGAGCCCTTTCCCTCATCGCGTTCACGGCCTCGTCGAGGTCGTCGAAGCCCTCGTGGGAAACGTCGGAGCCGTGACGCACGGTCAGCTTCCAGCGCGACACGGCGGGCGGACGACGGGTCGCTAGGCGCCGCGGCGAGGCCGCTTCGGCCTGCGGGCGGGCGGGCCGACGATCTTCTCCGGCCCCTGGCGATCCGCGACCGGCAGGTAGTTGCGCTCGCGCTCGCCGGTGTAGATCTGGCGCGGCCGGGAGATCTTCTGCTCCGGGTCGTCGTTCATCTCCATCCACTGCGCGACCCAGCCCGCCGTGCGGGGGATCGCGAAGATCACGGTGAACATCTCGGTCGGGACCCCCAGCGCCTCGTAGATGATCCCCGAATAGAAGTCGACGTTGGGGTAGAGCCTGCGCGAGGTGAAGTACTCGTCGTCGAGGGCACGCTTCTCCAGCTCGCGGGCGATCTCGATCAGCGGGTTGTACTCGGTCGCCTCGAAGATCTCATCCATGTGCTCCTGGATGATCCGCGCCCGCGGGTCGTAGTTCTTGTAGACGCGGTGGCCGAAGCCCATCAGCTTCGCCTCGCGCGCCTTCACCTTCTCGAGGAAGGCGGGGATGTTGTCGACCGAGTCAATCTGGCGCAGCATGCGCAGTACCGCCTCGTTGGCGCCGCCGTGAAGTGGCCCGTAGAGCGCCGCCACCCCGGCCGCGACCGCCGAGTAGGGGTCGACGTCGGAGGAGCCGACCCCGCGCACGGCGCTGGTCGAGCAGTTCTGTTCGTGGTCGGCGTGGAGGATGAAGAGCACGTCGAGCGCCTTCGAGAGGCTCTGCTTCGGCACGTGCTTCATTTCGGTCTTCTTGAACATCATCGAGAGGAAGTTCTCGGCGAAGTTGAGGTCGTTGTCGGGGTAGACGTAGGGCAGGCCCATGTTGTGCCGATAGGAGAAGGCGGCCAGGGTCGGCACCTTGGCGATCAGCCGCACCGCCGCCATGTAGCGCTCTTCGGGGTCGTCGATCTGCTTTGCGTCCGGGTAGAAGGTGGAGAGCGCGCCGACGCCCGCAAGCAGCATCCCCATCGGGTGCGCGTCGTAGCGGAAGCCCTCGAAGAACTGCTTCAAGTCCTCGTGGACGAAGGTGTGGTGGGTGATGTCGTAGGTCCAGCGATCGAGCTGGGGCCCGGTAGGCAGCTCGCCGAAGATCAGCAGGTAGGCGACCTCGAGGAAGGTCGAGCGCTCGCAGAGCTGCTCGATCGAGTAGCCGCGATGTTCGAGGATGCCGGCGTCGCCGTCGATGAAGGTGACCGCCGAGCGGCAGGCCGCGGTGTTGGTGAAGGCCGGGTCATAGGACATCAGCCCGAATTCGTCCTCGGAGACCTTGATCTGCCGCAGGTCCATTCCCCGCACGGTGCCGTCGGTGATCGGCAGCTCGTAGCTCTTGCCGGTGCGGTTGTCGGTGACGGTTAGCGACTCGGAGCCGGTGGCGAGTGCCCCGTCGGCGGCTGCATTTCCTGTCTGCTGCTCGGTGGCCATCACCCTCCTCGCGCCGGCGTTTGCGGAGCAGCCAGTATCGCAGTTCGGATCGTTCGGACTGTTGCCAGACGGAGAACCCGGAGGCGCTACTCGGCCGCCGCCGACAGCGGCTCGAAGCGGGTCATCTCGCTCAGCTCGCCGAAACGCTCGTCGATCTCTTCACGAGTGAGGCGGGCGACGCGCTCGGTGCCGAAGTCCTCGACGTTGAAGGAGGCGAGGACGGTGCCGTAGCCCATCGCGCGCCGCAGCGTCATCTCGTCGAGCTCCCCGGGGTGACTGTCGAGGTAGCCGAGAAAGCCCCCGGCGAAGCTGTCGCCGGCTCCGGTCGGATCGCGGACGTCCTCGAGCGGGAAGCCCGGCAGGGCGAAAAAGCCCCCCTCTGTGAAGAGGGCGGCACCGTATTCGCCCTGCTTGGCGACGACGGCGCGGGGGCCTTGCTTCATCACTGCTCGTGCCGCCCGGGCCAGGTTTCCCTCGCCGGTCAGCTGGCGGATCTCGGCATCGTTGAGGATCACGCAGTCGACCTCGCCAATCGCCGCCAGCAGTGAGTCCTTTGCGGTGTCGATCCAGAGGTTCATCGAGTCCAGGGCGGAGAAGCGGGCCGAGCCGCACTGGGCGCGGACCTGACGCTGCAGGTCGGGCTGGATGTTGGCGAGGAAGAGCATGTCGGCTTCCCGCGAGGCGGTCGAGAGCTTCGGCTCGAACTCGCCGAAGACGCCGAGCTGGGTGTCCTCGGTATGGGCGACGTTGAGGTCGTACTCGTAGCGGCCGCGCCAGAAGAAGGACTGACCACCCTCGACCCGCTCGATGTCGTCGGTGAGGACTCCGCGGCTCTGCAGCACCTCGAACTCGGCTGTGCCGAAGTCGTCGCCAACGGGCCCCACGGGCCGCACCTCGGTGAAGAAGCTGGCGGCAAGGGAGAAGTGCACGGCGGCACCGCCGAGCATCCTGTCGCGCTCCCCGAATGGGGTGCTGACCGAGTCAAATGCAATTGATCCAACGACCGTGAGCGACACCAGCAGCGCAGCTTAGTGGCTGCCCTGCGAAACTCCCCCGCCGATGAAGGCAATCCAGATCGAGGAGTTCGGTGGGCCCGAGGTTCTGAAGCACGTCGAGCTCGACGAGCCGACGGCCGGCGACGGCGAGGTCGTCGTCGAGGTCGCGCGCAGCGGGATCAACTTCGCCGACACGCATGCGACCCGCAACGACTACCTCGCCGAGCAGGCGCTACCTCTGGTGCCAGGTGCCGAGGTCAGCGGGCGTACGCCGGACGGCCGCCGCGTCGCGGCTCTGCTCGCCAGTGGCGGCTATGCGGAGAAGGTCGCCGTGCCGGAGGTTCTGCTGGTTCCGGTCCCGGATGAAGTCGACGATGACCGGGCGGCAGCGATGCTGCTGCAGGGATTGACTGCGATGGCTCTGGTGCAGCGCTGCGCCCAGATCGAGGCGGGTGAGACGCTGGTCGTAGAGGCGGCTGCCGGCGGAACTGGCTCGCTCGCCGTTCAGCTCGGCAAGCGAGCTGGCGCGAAGGTGATCGGCCTCGCCTCCAGCGAGGAGAAGCGGGCGCTGGTGGAGCGGCTCGGCGCCGACGCCACCGTCGACTCGCGCTCCGACGACCTCGGCGCGGCGATCCGTCTTGCCAACGACGGCAAGCGCGTCGACGCGGTCCTTCACATGAGCGGTGGCGATGCCTTCGACGCCGAGCTCGGCATTTTGGCCCCCTTGGGACGGATGGTCGTCTTCGGTATCGCTTCGCGCGAACAGCGCGAGGTCTCCACCGCCTCCCTGCTGCGTGGCTCGAAGTCGGTGATCGGCTTCTGGCTGGCCCATCTACTGGTCCGCCGCGACCTGCTGGCGCCGATGATCGGCGAGCTCTTCTCCGCGGTCGCCGCGGGCGAGCTCGAGGTGACCGTCGGCGACGTCTATCCGCTCTCCGAGGCCGCGCGGGCCCACGAAGACCTGATCGCCCGCCGCACCAGCGGCAAGCTGCTCTTGGACCCGTCGAAGTGACCGCCTTTCGCGAGCTCGGCCTCTCGCCGCAGATCCAGCAGGCGCTGGACGAGCTCGGCTTCGAGGACCCGACCCCGATCCAGGACCAGGCGATCCCGGAGCTGCTCGGCGGTCACGACGTGATCGGCCAGGCGCAGACCGGCACCGGCAAGACCGCCGCCTTCGGGCTGCCGATGCTGCAGTACGTCGACCCCTCCAACGACGAGGTGCAGGCGGTCGTCCTCACCCCGACCCGCGAGCTCTGCATCCAGGTGACGCAGGCGCTGCGTGCCTACGCCGAGCACCTCGACCTCGAGATCGTCGCCGTCTTCGGCGGCGCCCCGATCCGCTCCCAGCAGGCGCAGCTGCGGGCCGGTGCCCACGTCGTCGTCGCCACCGTCGGGCGGATGATGGACCTGA
This sequence comes from uncultured Solirubrobacterales bacterium, assembly GCA_963807425.1. Classification (GTDB taxonomy): domain Bacteria; phylum Actinomycetota; class Thermoleophilia; order Solirubrobacterales; family 70-9; genus VRUE01. Next base: position 18,797 of record CAWEBZ010000013.1, read on the forward strand.
TGTCGCGCCGTTCGCTGGTGCTGACGGCCGCCCGCTACATCGTCCTCGACGAGGCTGATGAGATGCTCGATCTCGGTTTCATCGAGGACGTCGAGAAGATCCTGCGGATGTGCCCGAGCGGGCGCCAGACGGCGCTCTTCTCGGCGACGATGCCGCCGCCGGTCCAGCGGCTCGCCGAGAGCTACATGTACGACCCGACGACGATCCGGATCACGCCGAAAACGTTGACCGTCGACGCGATCGCGCAAGCCTTCGTCGAGGTCGGGGCCAAGGAGAAGACATCGCGGCTGGTCGAGCTGCTGAAGGTCGAGGAACCGGAGCAGGCGATCATCTTCTGCCGCACCAAGATCGGCGCCTCGCGGCTGGAGAAGACGCTGAAGGACAAAGGCCTCGACGTCAAGGCGCTGCACGGGGACATGAGCCAGGGCTCGCGCGACGGGGTGATGATCGCCTTCAAGGACCACCGGGTGCGACTGCTGGTGGCGACCGACATCGCTGCCCGCGGCCTTGACATCGAGCACGTCACCCACGTGATCAACTTCGACGTCCCGGCCTCCTCGGAGGTCTACGTCCACCGCATCGGCCGCACCGGCCGCGTCGGCCGCACCGGGCGGGCGATCACCTTCGTCACCCCTGCTCAGCGCGACGAGATCGGCCGCATCGAGCGCGACGTGAAGACCTCGATCGACGAGTGGGAGACGCCGGAGGAGCGGCTCGAGCACGCGCCACCGCCAAGGCGAAGGGAGCGGCGCGAGCGGTCTGAGGCTCGAGCACAGCCCAAGCCAGACGAGAACGGCGCCGGCGAGCCGGCCGAGAAGGACGGGCGCGACTCGGTCAAGCTCTTCGTCAACCGCGGCGAGCGCAGCGGTATCGCTGAAGAGGATCTGCGCTGGGCGCTACGTGAGGGCGCGGTCCTCCCCGACGAGGCGATTCACGAGATCAACGTCCTCCACCGCTTCTCCTTCGTCCGGGTCGCTCCCGAGGAGGCCGAGCGCGTGGTCGAGTTCCTCGACGGCACCAAGCTCAAAGGCAAAGAGATCCGCCTCGAGATCGCCAAGAGCTGAGCACGCTCGAGTCTAGGGCTCGACTCATCGCACAGCGTTTTTTGATTTAACTGCGTGCCCTCAGGTAATCGCCTGACGGTAGGCTGCAGGGCTGACGAATGCTTTTGTCTGCGGTCTTTTTGCAAGAGGGAACTAACCCAGGAGGCAAAATGACTCGAATCAAAGCGGCGCTGTCGTTCTCCAACGTGATCGCGTTCATCGCGCTCTTCGTGGCACTTGGAGGATCCGTCTATGCGGCGGGCAAGCTCAGCGGCACTCAGATCAAACCGAACTCGATCCCTGGCAACCGGGTCAAGGCCAATACGCTGACCGGGAAGCAGGTCAAGGCAGGATCGCTGACCGGCACGCAGATCGAGGAGAGCACGCTCGCCGGCGTGACCGCCAGCAGCCTGGCGAGCATTCAGTACGTCTCGGCCACGGTGCCCTTCGGCCCGGTGGCCACTGCCGGGACGGCTACCTGCCCGGCCGGGACCTACGTCATCGGCGGAGGAGCAACCGTTACCAACCAGAACCTCGCGTTCGTCAACGACAGCGGGCCCAGCCCGACCCGGACCGGCTGGGTGGCGAATGGGTTCGGAGACCCTGGGACGAGCATGACCGTCACAGCGATCTGCACCGTGGCGGCAGCTGTGTCCGGCTAGTCCTCGCGGAGTTTTCGACACCGTCCTGGCCGGGGCCCGGTCCCATCGCAGGGATCGGGCCCCGTTCGAGGGCCCGGTGGGGTCTCGCTCTACCCGGCAGTCAGCTTGGCGATGCTGGCGAAGAGGCTGTCGAAGTCGATCGGCTTGGTTACGTAGCCATCGATGTGCAGGTCGGTGAGTGCGCCAGCATCCGCCTCTTCTTGATGGGCGCTGACGATCAGGACCGGAGTCTCCCTACCCTCGGCGCGAAGCTCGCGCAGGGCGTCGATGCCGGACTTGCGCGGCATCATCGCGTCAAGCAGGAGGATGTCGGGTTCCGGATCGGGGCCGTGGAGGAGGTCCATCACCTCCTGGCCGTCGGTGGCGGTGACGACCTCATAGCCCTCCATCTCCAGCCTGGTGCGGAGCAGCAACAGGATCGTCTCGGAGTCGTCGGCGATCAGGACCTTGGTCATAGTGGCTCAGCCCCAGGGAGATCGTCGCCGTTCAGGCCCCCCGACCCTCCGGCGGCCGGAAGACGGACCTGGAAGGTCGAACCGCGGCCGAGGGCTGAGGCGGCTTCGATCCTGCCCCCGTGCAGCTCGACCAGCGACTTCGAGATCGCCAGGCCGAGCCCGGTTCCTCCCACGTGCTGGGTCAGCCCGGCGTCGCCGCGGGTGAAGCGCTCGAAGATGTGCTCTAGCTGGTCGTCGGGCATGCCGGGGCCGTTGTCGCTCACGGAGAGCTGCACTTCAGCATCGCGGGAGGCGACTGTCACCCGAATCGACGCTCCGTCGGGACTGTACTCATGCGCATTGGTAAGAAGATTCACCAGTACTTGGCGAATCCGATCTCGATCGACATTGACCGCCGGCAGGTCGGGCTCGATCTCCTGGCTGAGCGCCTGTCCCCGCGCCTCGGTTTGGCTTCGCATCGTTCGCACGGCGTCCTCGACCAGCGTCCCGACGTCGGTTGGCGCGGCCTTGATCGTGAGGCGGCCGGCGTCGCTGCGAGCCAGGTCGAGCAGGTCGTTGAGCAGTCGCACCAGGTGGCGGGTGTTGTCGAGGATGATCTCGACCGTGTCAGCCTGCTTCGGATCGAGCTTCTCTCGCTCCAGCATCAGCAGCTCGGCGAATCCCTGCACCGAGGTCAGCGGGCTGCGCAACTCGTGTGACGCGGTGAGGACGAACTCGTCCTTCATCCGTTCGAGCTGATCTCGCTCGCCGGCCCGGCGTTGCAGCTCGGCGGCCATCTCGTTGAAGGCGGCCCCGAGCGCAGCGGTCTCCGACAGGCCACCGCCTTTGACCCTCACGTTCAGGTCCCCGGCGGCGAGTTGGCCCGAAGCCTCGACCAGCTCCTCCAGTGGCCGGCGCATCGAGGAGATCAGGCCGCTAAAGAGGAGGGCGGCACCGGTGAGGCCGGCGATCAGACCAGCGCCGACCAAGATTGCCGTGTCGCGGGTCTCGCTGCCGATGTCGTCGCGCAGCGCCTGGCGCCGCTCCTGCTGGGCGAGGATCGCGGATCGGGCGGCGTCCGGGCGGACTCCCTGAGTGAGGCGGTTGCGGGCCTCGATCTCGACTTGGTAGGAGCGGGCGATCGCATCCTCAAAGTCCTGACGTTGCTGCAGGAAGCGCCCAACGCCAATCACAGCAAGGCCGGTGAGAACAGCAAAGGCAATGGCAAAGCCGATCGTCAACCTGTTGGCGAGTGATGGGCTGAGCCGGAAACGTGGTCGGGAATATGCTTGCGCGGCTATGGGCGACGAGGCTACCGACACCGGCGACGGGACCGCCGAGGCTCCGCAGGGGATAGATCGAGCGGGGGTTGAAAGCTGGTTCTCCGAGAACGTGGACGGCGCCCGTTTGCCGCTCTCGTTCGAGCGGATCTCCGGCGGGCACTCGAATCTCACCTACGGCGTGCGCGATGCCGCCGCCGGTCGCTGGGCGTTGCGCCGCCCACCGCTCGGCAAGCGCCTCGGCTCGGCCCATGACATGGGACGCGAGCACAAGGTCGTCTCCGCCCTGGCGTCCACCCCGGTGCCGGTTGCGCCCGTGGTCGGCCTCTGCGAGGACGAGGGCGTCAACGACGCCCCCTTCTACGTGATGGAGTTCGTCGAGGGGCCGATCCTGCGCGGCCTGGCCGAGGCGGACACGTTTCCCGAGCAGGCCGACCGGCGGGCGATCGGCGAGCGGGTGCTCGACACTCTGGTCGCGATCCACGCCGTCGACCCCGATGCTGCTGGCCTCGGCGACCTCGGTCGCAAGGAGGACTACGTCGCCCGTCAGCTGCATCGTTGGCAGGGCCAGTGGGAGAAGTCGAAGACACGCGAGCTGGCGGTGGTCGACACGGTTCACGAGCGCCTCGCGGCGCGCATCCCCGAGCAGGGCCCGGCGACGATCGTGCATGGCGACTACCGGCTCGACAACATGATCCTCACCCCCGAGGGCGAGGTGGCGGCGGTCGTCGACTGGGAGCTCTGCACGCTTGGCGACCCCCTTGCCGACGTCGGCCTGCTGATGGTCTACTGGCCGGAGGTCGGCGAGGAGCTCGTCGCCCTCGGTCAGCCCGCGACTCTGGCCCCCGGATTTCCCAGCCGCGATGAGCTCAGGGCGCGCTACGCCGAGCGCTCCGGCCGCGATCTTTCACAGCTCGACTTCTTCGTTGCCCTTGGTTACTGGAAGCTGGCGATCATCCTCGAGGGTGTCTACGCACGTTACGCCGCCGGGCAGTACGGCAAGGTCGATCCGGGGATAGAAGAGTTCGCCCGTCTGGTTGAGCGCCTCGCGGAAGCCGCTGAGAAGGCCGAGCAGCGCAGCAGTTGACGTTCGTCCAGTCTGCTTGACAGTGCTTTTGTGCTTGATGAGGGTCCTCCCTGCAATTTAGGTACGAAAGCCGGGCCCGTCTCGGGTTTGGTGGCAGTCTCGTCCCTCGAAGCCAAGGAGACCTCTGTGAAGCAGATACGTAAGCGAGTCACGTATGCAAACGTGATGTCGTCGATCGCCGTCTTTCTCGTAGTCGGCGGTGCGACCGCCTTCGCCGCGTTGGGTAAAAACACTGTTGGCACCAAACAGCTGAAGAAAAATGCCGTCAAGTCGGTGAAGATCGCCGACAACGCGGTTACCTCCAGTGACATCGCGGACAACGCGGTTACCTCCAGTGAGATCGCCGACGCGGCTGTGACCCTCGCCGAGCTCGCAGACGACTCGGTGACAAACGCGAAGCTCGCAGACTCCGCCGTGACGTCGGCCGAGATCGCGAATGCCGCCGTGACACTCGCCAAGCTCGCGGGCAACTCGGTGGATTCGTCGAAGGTGGTCGACAACACCCTTGCCGCAGCGGACCTGGCGCCGAACTCTGTTACCTCATCGGAGATCGCCACGGATGCGGTCAACGCGACCGAGATCGCCGACAACTCGATCGATGGTGGAGAGATCGTCAACTCGGGGCTCAGCGACCTCGACGTCGGCAACGCTTCGGGGACGTTCACACTCGACGCGCCGAGCATCGCCGCAAACGGCTGCACGCTCCAGACTCCGAGCGTCACCGGAGTGGACAACAACGACCACGTGCTCGTGAGCCCGCCGGCGGCCGTCATGGCCCTCGACCTGTCGGTGACGGCAGGCCGTGCAGCGTCGGCCGACTTCATCCGGCTGAATCTGTGTAACCCGACCGGTAGCGCGATCGACCCACCGAGCGCCACATACGCGTTCGTGACGATCAACCAGTAGGCGCGACCCAACCCTGCAGCAAGCGAAGGCCGGGCAGATGCCCGGCCTTCGCTTTATCTTGGGGGTATTCGGTGCCTGACATCCGCCGGCCTTGACAGCATGCTGAGGGCCTGGCAGGGTCCTGGGCTGCTCGAAAATGGGTATCGACCGAACTCGTCTGGGCCGGACTTCGGTCCCAAACGCTCTCAACACAAGGAGACCTCTGTGAAGCTGATACGTAAGCGGCTCACGTACGCAAACGTGATGTCGTCGATCGCCGTCTTCCTCATCCTTGGCGGCGCCACCGCCGTCGCGGCAAAGAAGATCGGCTCGAACGGACTCAAGCCGAACTCGGTCACGACGGCGAAGATCAAGAAGAACGCCGTGACCACCAGCAAGCTCAAGAACAGCTCCGTTAACACCTCCAAGCTGGCCAACAACGCTGTGGCGAGCGCCAAGATCGCCGACAACGCGGTGACGAACGCGAAGATCGCCAACGGTGCGGTTACCAGCGCGAAGGCAGCCGCCGACTTCACCGCTCCGTTTGCGAATCAGCCGGCCCGCTTCGCGAACATCTCCAGCGGGGGCGTGGTCCTGGCTGGAACTCGTGGAATCGCTCAGGCCAACGTCACGAAAGGCGGCACAGGCTTCTACTGCCTCTCGGGCTTGACTCCGGCTCCCGTGGGTGGGGTTGCGACGATCGACTACTCCGAGGCTGGTACCAACGTCACGATCCAGTTCGACATCGGTCAGGGACCCGTCTGTCCCGCAGGCACGCAGGCGTTCGTCAATCCGCGCAGCGGCGGCCTTGCCGAGGACGCCGGCTTCTTCCTGACCGTCTACTAGGTCGGAAGCCGCAAGAAGTCCGAAAAGGGGGAGGCTCGGCCTCCCCCTTTTCTTTGCTCAGATCGCGCGGCGGGGGTGCTTGGGGTCGAGCTCGCCGCTTGCCTCGGCCTCGGCGCGCTTGGCCCAGCGGTTCAGCTCGCGGCGGGCGAGGACCATCTTGTGTACCTCGTCGGGGCCGTCTGCCAAGCGCAGCATGCGGCTGAAGCGCCAGAGGGCGGCGAGAGGTGTGTCGTCGGTCATCCCCAGCGAGCCGTGGACCTGGATCGCCCGGTCGAGCACGTTCATGACGATGTTGGCGGCGACGATCTTGATCGCCGAGATCGACTGGCGGGCGGCCCGCTTGCCCTCGGTGTCCATCTTCCAGGCGGCGTAGAGGGTGAGCAGCCGGGCCTGGTCGATCTCCATCCGCGAAGCGGCGATCGCCTCCTGCACGAACTGCTTGTCGGCGAGCGGCCCACCGAAGGCCTGACGCTCGTTGGCGCGCCGGCACATCATCTCGATCGCCCGCTCGGCGGTGCCGATCGCCCGCATGCAGTGGTGGATGCGGCCGGGGCCTAGCCGGTCCTGGGCGACGACGAAGCCCATCCCCTGTCCGCCGAGCAGGTTGGCGGCGGGGACGCGGCACTCTTCGTAGCGGATCTCGCAGTGGCCTGGCCCTTTGTCGTGGCCCATCACCGGGATCGGCCGGACGAGGTTGAAGCCCGGCGTATCGGTCGGCACGCAGATCATCGAGGCGCGGGCGTAGGGGTTGGCGTCGGGGTCGGTGACGACCATCGCGATCGCCAGGTCGGCACCGACGGCGCCGGAGGTGAACCACTTGTGGCCGTCGATCACCCACTCGTCGCCGTCGAGGACGGCGCGAGACTGGAGCAGGGTCGGGTCCGAGCCGGAGACATCGGGCTCGGTCATCGAGAAGCAGGAGCGCATCCGCCCCTCGAGGAGAGGCTCCAGCCAATCTTCCCTTTGTTGGTCTGAGCCGTGCTCGGCGAGGATCTCCATGTTGCCGGTGTCCGGGGCCGAGCAGTTGAAGGCCATCGGCGCCGCGGCCGGGCTGCGCCCCATCTCCTCGCAGAGCAGGCCGTACTCCCAGTTGGTCAGCCCGGGGCCGAAGCGCTGGTCGGGCATGAAGAGGTTCCAGAGACCCTCCGACTTCGCCTTCTCGCGGATCTCGACCAGGATCTTTGGGTAGGGGACCCCCGGGGCGACCTCGGCATGGAGCGCCTCCATGATCTCCCGCTCCTGCGGGTAGATCTGCTCGTCCATGAAGTCGAGAATGCGCTCGCGCAGCGTCTCGACCTGGGGACTGGGGGTGAAGTCCATCGCCCGGACCCTAGTTCATCCGATCAGGGCTTCGAGGCTGCGCCGGCGAGCCGCCAGCGCGTGAACAGCTCCCCATCGGCCTCCAGCGCCCAGGCGAGCTCGGCCGGTACCGGAGCGGGGAGCGGCGCCTGCGCCAGGGCCCGCTCGCCGCTTCCAACCAGAACGGGGTTCTGGGTCAGGAAGAGGTCGTCGACGAGCCCGTCCGCGATCAGCTCGTTGAGCACGGTCGGCCCGCCCTCGCAGACCAAGCTCTGCGCCCCCCGCTCGCGGTGCAGATGGCCGAGCAGCGCCTCCATGTTCACTCCCTCGGGGTAGCGCAGGACCTCGACCGGGGTCTTCGTCGCCGGAGGCGAGCTGGAGGAGGGGGTTGCGAGCAGCACCTCCCCGTGTCCGTCGCTGAACAGGCCGGCATCCCAGGGCAAATCCAAGGTCTCACTGATGATCACCGTCAGCGGGTCCCGCGCCAAGCCGATCTGCTCGCGGTACTCGCGCAGCCTCTGCTCGGGCAGGATCCGGCCATAGCGCTCCACCCGCATCGTGCCGGCGCCGATCATCACCGCGTCGGCGAAGGTGCGCAGCCGCATCAGCGCTCTGCCGTCGGTGGGGAAACCGAGCCCCTGGGTATTGCCGCCCATCGTGGCGCGACCGTCGAGGGTGACGATGAAGTTGCAGCAGACATAGGGGGGGTCCGTGGCCGGAGGGGATCGCAGCAGCTCCTCGACCAGCGCGCCGAAGTCGCAGCGCTCCGCCCGCGGCAGCAGGCCGTGCATCCAGATCGGAGCGAGCTCGATCACCTGGCTAGGGTTTCAAACCTGTGCCGACCCTTGCTGCTGGTGACATTGCGCAGATCTGGGCGGAGTACCCGAACCGGGGTCCCCGCGAGTCGCTTGGGGCGGTCGAGCGGTTGCGACAGGCGCTGGCGCCCGTGCCGATCCCGGTCGTCGGAGTGGTGGGCACCAATGGCAAGACCGGTACCGCGACCTATCTGGCGCGCTTGCTGACTGCCTCGGGGATGCGGGCGGGGCTCTACGTCTCTCCCCACCTTGATGAGTGGACCGAGCGGATCCGGATCGACGACTCTCCCTGCGACCCTGACGAGCTGATCGAGACCCTGGGGGCGGTCCACTCGCGTGCAGGGTCGAGCGATCGGCAGCGTGGCGATCTTCGCTTCTTCGACATTCTCACGCTGGCCGGAGAGCAGATCGTCGGCCGCGCTGGGGCGTCCGTCGCGGTGTTCGAGGCGGGCATCGGTGGCCGCCTCGATGCGATCCGCGTGTTGAAGCCCTCGGTTGTCCTTCTCACCAGCGTCGCGATCGATCACGCGGAGATCCTCGGCGAGAGGAGAAGCGAAGTGCTGAGGGAGAAGCTGCTCGTCGCTCCGCCGGATGCCACGGTGCTGAGCTTTCCCCTCGGCGAGGAGCTGGACCGGCTCGCCGAGGACCTTGCCGCGGAGGTTGGCTTCCGGATCGAGTGGGTCGATCCGAGCGCTGCGGAACATCCCGACTTCTCTCCCGGACTGCCCGCCTACCTGCGTGCTTCGCTCGCGCTCGCGCTCGCCGGGGTTCGCTGCGTTGCCGGCGAGGTGCCCTCGGGGATCGAGATAGACCTGCAGCTTCCCGGACGGCTCGAGCGAGGAGAGCGCGATGGAGTTCCCTACGTTCTAGATGCGGCTCACAACGAGGCGGCGTGGCTGAATCTCGCCACTGAGCTTGAGCGCCAGCCGGTTGCGGACACGAGCAGGGCGCCGGTCGTCGCCGTTGTCTCGGTCTCTCCGGGGAAGCGACGAGAGGGGCTCTCCGCCGCGCTGCGGTTGTTGCCGGGTCTGAAGCGAGTGATCGTCACGCGCCATACGTCGCTTCCCGCGGCGGATCCTGAGACGGTCGCCGGGGAGCTTCGGCGAGCCAAGGGCCTGAAGCCGGAAGCGGTCGATGACCTGGACGTGGCGCGCCGGCACGCCTTCGAGCTGGCCCGCCAATCGGAGGGCGGCGTCCTCTTCTTCGGCTCCACGCACCTGATCGGGGACGTGCGCCGTCTGCTGCTTCAGGAGTAGTCGTGCCAGCCGGCGAACTCGCGCCCGGCGAACTTCTGCAGCCCGGCGACGTCCTCGCTGAAGCGCCCCCGGATCGTCTCGAAGAGGTCGTCGGGCAGCTTCGGCTTCGGCGCTGGCGGTTTCTCCGGATCGTGGACGACCTTCTCGACGATCCAGCGCATCGACTCCGGCAGCCGGTCGAAGTTGCGGTCGAATGAGCGGAAGCCCGGCAGTTTGATCAGCTTCTCCATGAACTGGTATTTGTCGCCCTGCTTGGCGCTCGACTTCTCCCACTCGCGGTCGAACTGCTCAGAGGTGAAGCTCTCGTCGACTCCGGCGAAGCTGAACGCTTTGCGCATCGTCTCCTCGCGTTCGGTCTGCAGCTCCTCCTGGGTGATGATCTCGATCTGCGAGCGCTCGAAGAGCTCCAGGTAGGGCTGCAGCTGCATCCAGTACTTGGAGCGGTTCATGTAGGAGGAGTTGGGCTCGGAGAGGGCCGGGATCAGCTCACCGGTCTCATAGCCGGCGCCGGTTGCGTGGACCCAATGCGAGAGGATGCGCTTGATCGGGTCGCGCACCATGTAGAGCAGGCGGGCATCCGGACAGTGCTTGTGGATGCGCTCGGGAACGCCCTGGAAGCGCGGCAGGTTGGTGTAGTGGGGAGAGGACTCGCCGCGGACCTTGAAGCGGTTGTCGAAGCGGCTCGCGTACCAGTCAATTCCGAGGTCCCAGTTCATCTCCTCGGCGAAGAAGTTGAGCTCCTTCGGCTTCGACATCTGGATTTCTGGGTGCAGTCCGAGGTAGTGATGGATGCTGGTCGTGCCGCACTTGAGCCCGCCGATGATGATCAGGTTCGGCAGCTCGGCATGGCGCTTGCGGCGGCGGCGGAAGCGGCTCTTGCGGTCGGCCGTGTAGCGCTCGCGGGCACGGGCGCACATCGCCTCATCGGCGGGGTCGTGGGGGGCGTTGGGAGAGGCGATCTGCGTCTCGGTCTCTGACACGAGCGGGCTAGTGTAACTGCGATGCCCGCTGCAGATCTCGCCTCCAGCTTCAATTCCTTCTTCAACGCGGCGGCTTCGTTCTTCGCGCATCTATCCGACATCCGCTGGACCCCGTTCGCGCTCGCGCTCGTCTTCCTGCTGGCGATGCAGCTCTGTCGTGCCTGGGCCTGGCGCAATGTCCTCCACGCCGCCTATCCCGGCACCCGCCTCTTCTTCCCGCGGCTCGCTGCCGCCTGCCTCGCCGGTGCCGGGATCAACGCGATCGTCCCCGCTCGTGCCGGCGACGTGACCAAGGTCTTCCTGGTCAAGCGCCAGATTCCCGACTCCTCCTATCCCGCCGTCACCTCGTCTTTCCTGGTGCAGACGATCTTCGACACCACCGCGGGCATCCTCGTCCTCTTCTACGCGATCAGCCAGGGGCTGCTGCCGGAGCCACCGCAGTTGCCACGCCTACCCGCTTTCGAGATCTCCTTCTGGGCTGATCACCCGCGCACCCTGCTGATCGTGCTCGGGGCGCTGCTGATTGCGATCGCGGTAGGGATCTACTTCCTGGCGCACCGCGTGCGCGCCTTCTGGGCACGAGTCAGGCAGGGCGTGGTCATCCTCACCGAGCCCCGCCGCTACCTGCGCGAGGTTGCGGCCTGGCAGGGAGTGGGCTGGCTATGCCGCTTCGGAGCTTTCTGGTTCTTCCTGGAGGCGTTCGGAATCGGCGGCTCGGTCGGCAGCGTGATGCTGGTCATGAGCGTGCAGGCGATCTCGACCATCGTCCCCTTCACCCCGGGTGGGGCAGGCGCCCAGCAGGCGCTGCTGGTGGCGACTCTGAAAGGTCCCTCCCGCGCCGCCGTGCTTTCCTTCTCCGTCGGCACGCAGATAGCGATGGCCGCTTGGTCCGTCGTCCTCGGCTTTACCGCGATCCTGCTCGCCTTTGGCACCACGGATTGGCGTGGTCTCATTCGTCAGGCGGAAGACGATGCTGCGCAGGAAGAAGCCGGTGCCAAGGCGGGCGCTTCAGCTGCCGGCACTCACTGAGTGGCGAGCAGAGCTGGCAGGCCGGGCTGGGTCAGCTCGACCAGCCGGGATAGAGGCCGGAGACCTGCCACTGCCAGGGTGGGCGCTCGCTCGAGGGGAACTCGTAGTGGTTGCGGCCGGGAAGGGTCTCCAGCGGCACCAGCGCGGGGTCGTCCTGGAGCAGGACCCGAACGCTGCTTGCCGCCTCTATCTGGGCTTGGCCGGCGCGCTGGACGACCTTTTCCCAGCCGAGGCTGGGGCGGTAGAGCCAGTAGGTCAGCTCGACCCAGCCGAGCGAACGGCGACGGTCGCGTATCTGGGTAAAGGCAGTGGTGCGCCGGCCCGATGCGGTCGAGTGGGAGCCGGCGGCGACGGCGCAGCTCTCGCGCCGGCAGCGGCGGAAGTCGACGGGTACGAGCGGCAGGCCAGAGGCGCTGGGCTTGGCCCTCGGCACGGGGGCCAGGGCTCGGGTCAGTCGTGCCAGCGGCCAGCCATAGGCGGGGACCAGGGGGTGGTGGCGGCAGGCGTCGGGGAGCCGCGGGGCGCAGGCGATTCGCTTCGAGATCGTGGTCGCCAGACCGCGGCCCGCATCGATCTCGCCGCCGGCCGCGATCGCGGCAATGGCGGCAAGCAGGAGCAAGGCCACCAGCGCCGTCAGGCCCGCCTGCTCGACGCTGGCGGAGCCGCGCTCGTCTGGCTCTCCGTGGCGCATTGGTCGAAACTAGGGCGGTCATGCGCACGCGTTGCGCGCACAAGGTCAAGGCTCTGTGCCGCCCAGGGGTCCGCTCTGCTTACATGTGAAACGTGGAGGGCAGCCCCTTCAACCTGTTCGGCGACCCGGACGAGTTTCGCGCCCGCATGGAGGAGCTCTCCGAGCAGATGCAGTCCTCCCAGCGCGTCGCCTGGGCCGACAACGCGATCAAGCTCGCGGTCGAGATGACCGTTGCCTCGATCGGCCGCCTCGATCTCTCGGGCAGCCCCGACGAGCAGGCGATGCAGGTGCGCGACGCGATCCGCGTCCTCTTCCCCGAGGCCGTGACCCTTGTAAGAGAGGCACGCGAGGGACTGTCCTAGAGCGGCGGGAAGAGGGGGTGCCCTCGCCCGGACAATTGCCGGTCTAATGAGACCGGCAATTTGAGTATCCGCCCGTTCGAGGGCACCCCCTCTTCCCGCCTTCCCTAAAGCAGTTCGACGCGCAACGCTATGGCTGAGCCACGGCCAAAGGCCGCCGCGAGCAGCTCTAGGGGAACGGCGACGAGCAGGGCTGGGATCGCGACGATGACGCTGATCAGCGCGTCGAGCCGTCGCTGCCAGGGGCGCTCGGCGGGGACCGCGGCGCTGCGGCCGAGCTTGCCGAGGGCGATGTTGCGGCCGAAGGTGAAGCCGTTGAGGACGGTCTGCCACATCGCGGCGATGCCGGCGCCAGCGGACCAGCGCGTCGAGGCGACGACCTGGTCGCGGTGGGCGACGAGGCGGCGTACCGACTCGACCGTGAACAGGTAGCTGGCGCCCCGCTCCAGGCCGGCCCAGCCAGCACCTCCCATCCACGCCGAGAAGCCGCCCCGGTTGGCGATCCGCATCGTGCCGCTGCTGTCGAGGCGGTCCAGCTCCGCCAGCACCTCCGCGACGCTTCCCGGCTCGCCGACAACACCGAGGCCACAGCTCTCACAACGCTGGACCGGACCGGCGAGGCCCGGGCGCGAGTCGATCCACCCGAACAGCGGCTCGCCACAGGCGGGGCAGGGCGGATTCTGGGGTCCGGCGCCCGCCTCCAGCGGGACGACCGGCGTCTGCTGCGCTTGGCTCATGCTCGGTAGCGTACGCGTGTGCGACTGAGTGAGATCATGACCGCCGGCGTCGTCACCGCTTTGCCCGACGCGAGCGCGATCTCGGTGGCGCGGCTGATGCGCGATCACCGGGTCGGTTCGGTGGTGATCGTCGATCCGGCCGGTTCGCCGCTGGCGATGATCACCGACCGCGATTTGGCGCTGCGGGTCTTCGCTGAGGGGGTCGACGCCGAGGCGCCGGTCGGCGATCACGCCTCGCGGCCGCTGATCTGTGGCGAGCCGGCGATGGAGCTCGACGAGGCGGCAGCGCTGATGGTCCAACACCGGGTGCGCCGCCTGCCGGTCGTCGATGGGGATAGTCTCGCCGGCATCGTCACGCTCGATGACATCGCCGTGCGCACCGGCAACCTCGAGGTTGCCCAGAGGATGACCGCGGAGGTCATCGAGGGCGCCCTGCCGCAGTTCTATTTCCGCGAGCGAGGCTGAGTGAGCGCACCGAGCAGGGAGGTGGTTCTGGAGCGCGAGCGGACTTGGGCGATGCCGGTCGCCCTGGCGACGTTTGCCGCCCTTGCGCTGCTGGTCGTGTCGACGATCGTCGTCAGCTCGGTCAGCGGCGACGGCGAAGCAGAGATCCTGCGTGCCGTCGATCAGCACCGCTCCGACGTGACGCTCTCGAGCATCCTGCAGATGGGCGGCCTCGCCCTGCTCGTGTTGCCGCTGGTGTACCTGTTCCGTGCCGCCCAGGCCCGCAGCGACCGGGTGCGCGGGCAGCTGATCGGGCTCGTCATCGTCGCGCCGCTCTTCCTTGCTGGAGGGGCGCTGCTCAACGCCGTCGCCACCAACGAGGCCGCCACCGAATTCGTCGAGGGCAAGGCGACCACCAACCTCAGCGTCAAAGAGGCGGCGAGGGAATGCGGCGGCGATCTCCGTGACGACAAAGCCCAGTTCCGTGAGGATTTCGGCGCCGGCGACGCCGCGCTCAGCGACTGCGCCGCGGAAAAGGTCGCCGACGACGAAGCGACCAATGCCGTCGCTGACGCTTCTACTCGCGGTATCGCGACCGGGCTCAGCCTCGGCGGCCGGATCGGCCTTGCCTTCGCCCTCGCCTACAGCTGCCTCTGGGCGATGCGCACCGGCCTGCTCACCCGCTTCTGGGGTTCGCTGGGCATGGCGCTTGGCGTCGCCGCGCTCCTCCTCTTGGTCCAGTTCACGCTGCTCTGGTTCCTCTACTTCGCCCTGCTGATCGTCGGCTGGGTCCCCGGAGGACGCCCTCCGGCCTGGTCCACCGGCGAAGCGATCCCCTGGCCTACCGCAGGAGAGAAAGCCGCCGAAGAACTCGAGGCCGAGCCCGAGGACCCGGAAGAGCCGACCGGGAAGGGCCAGCCTCAGTAGTCCTACCTGGGCTGCTCCGCAGCCGCCCGCTTGCGCTGCGTGCGAATCTCGCTGAGGATGCGCTCGAGTCGAGGCTCCTGAGAGGTGTCGACGAAGCTCATCGCGGCGGCGACGCCGGGGTGGATCGCGGCGATCCGCTCGTGCATGGCCTGGGCGACGGCGCGATATGTGGGGTGCCCCTCGCGGCCTGAGCGCAGCTCGATCAGGTGCATCGCCTCGCGTGCGTTGAGGTCCAGCGTGTAGCGGATCCGGTAGGCGAGGCTGAGTGCGTAGGGGGCCTGCTCGGGATGGCCGTTCTCCACAAGGCGCTCGTACTCGTTGCGCGAGATCTCGAGGGCGCGTTCGAACTCCTCTCCGGCGCCTGCTTCGTGGACCTCATCGGGGACCCCGGCCCCGAGGTCGGGCCCCAGTCGCTGCCACTGACAGGTCAGCATCCGGTGCCGCTGCAGATCGCGGAAGGCGCCGTAGTCGGAGACGATCTCAAAGCGGTAGCGCACCGCCTCGAAGCCGCGACCGGGGCGGTGGCGGCGGTTGCCGCGATCTCCCACCATCGCTGCGAGCAGTTCGGCTCGCTCGCCGCTGTCGAGGACGTCGAGGCGGGCGAGGATCTCGGCCTCCGGGGTCGAGGCGGACTCGAAGAGGCACGAGGCGAGTAGGTCCTCTTCGCTGCCGTCGACGTGGACCAGCTCGACCGAGGGGGTGTCCTCGCCGGCGTCGCGACGGTCGAGACCGAGTCGCGAGACCCAGCGCTCCGTCGTCTCGCGGCGTTGCTGCAGGTAGTCGATCCACTCGCCGCCGCGATCGGGCCGCCCGACCCTGGAGACGAAGCTCGGCATCACCTGTTTCAGCTCGTCCAGGATCATCCCCCCGAAGTCGCGCGCCTCTGGCAGTGGCGAGGCCATCAGCCGTAGCAGCAGCTGCTCGTAGGCCTGCCCCGAGGCGTAGATGCCAACGTGGCTGAGGGTCGCCGCGGGCAGCAGCCCGCGCAGCAGGTCGAGCGCCTTGGCCCGGATCGAGCGCTGCCAGGGACCCTCCGGCTCGCCCTCGCCGCGAGGCCAGCGCTCGGCCGCCCAGGCCTCGACCTGTCGCAGCGAGCGCGAGTAGATCGCGAACAGCTCATCCATCGCCACGGAGAACTCGGGGCCGAGGCTCTCGTTGCGGTAGTAGCGATAACCGCCACCTGCATCGTCGGGGAGTGGCTTGTCATAGGGGATATAGCGGGTCGACTGCTCCAGGTATGCGGCCAGGCGCCCTCTCTGCAGCACCTTGGTGAGGACGTTGGAGACCCACTCGCAGGCGACGTGGGCGCCCCCGACCTGGGCGATCGAGTCGTCGCCGTAGCCGACGAAGACGCGCTCGTAGAGCCCTGCCGCGCGCTCGCCCTCAGCGCCGTCGAAGGGCCGCGTCCCCTCCTCGGTGTCGGCCGCGAACTCTTCGAGGTAGAGGCGGCGAACGGTTCCGGAATACCGCGAATAGCGGGCAAAAAGTGCCCCCTTCACGGTCTCCGGCAGGTTGACCAGGGCGAAGACGGGGCGATCGAGATTGGTGAAGTGAGGAGCGAGCAGAGCCTGCTCCTCGGGGGTGAATGACTCGACCGGGTAGCGCACCGGCGCATCGTAGCCGCGGCCCCGGCGGGCGGGTCCAGCCGCGAGTCCGCGAAAACCATTGTTGAAGAAGGGCTGACGCGGACTCGGCGGTGCATCGGCAGGTCTAGCTGCGTGGTGACGGTGGCGCCGCCATCAGCTCGACCCGGTGGCCGCCCGGGGCGATCGCGCGGGCTCGGGGCGCGCCCCAGTGTTCGCGGCGGGTTTCGACTTCGAAGTTGCGATCGCGCAGGCTGACCACGGTGGCGTCGAAGTCGGGGGTGACGATCGCGGTGTGGCCGCGCGCGGGGACGGTGGGGGCCTCGGTGGGCATCAGGTGAACCTGAGTTCCCTTTCTTTCCAGCCAGGTGAACTCGGCGAGCGTGGCCGGGGGCTCGACCAGGGCGAACCCCAGCGCCTGCCAGAACTCGACCGAGCGCTCCAGGTCCGCTGGCGCGACCTCGATGCCTACGTGGTGCAGCATCAGATCAACAGGGATAGCAGGGCGGCGCCGACGACGATCGCGGTCGACCAGGTAACCGCCTCGGCGGTGATCTCCATGTCGAGGCCGTAGGCATGGGCGATGACTAGCGAGTTGAGGCCGGAGGGCATCGCCGAGAGCAGTCGGTAGGCAGTGGGTAGGTCGATTAGGGGCGCCGCCATCAGCATCAGCAGGGCTGGCACGACAGCGAGGCGGGTGGCGATCGCCAGGGCCACCGGCCGGGTCAGCGGGGGCGGCATCGGCAGCTCGCCGTGTTCGGCGTTCTCGGCCAGAGTGGCGCCGACGGCGAAGAAGCCGATCGGCAGGATCGCGACGATCAGCACCTGCGAAGCGTCGACCAGGACGTCGGGCGCCAGCGCCTCCGGTGCGAGTAGGCCGGCGATCGCTGCGTAGAGCGGTGGGTTGCGGGTGAAGAAGGCGCGCACCCGCTCGCGCGGGCCTTCTCCCGCCTTGGTCCCGAACGCCGCTCCGACCGCGAAGGCGCCAAGCAGTAGGCAGGGACCGGTGACGAGCACGTCGTAGAGGACGGCGGTGGAGAGCTGGTCGCGGCCTAGTAGCGCCACGGTCAGCGGGTAGCCGAGGTAGCCAGTGTTGACGCTGAGCACGCAGCAGACGACCGCGCCGACCTGGAAGCGGGGCAGCTTCAGCACCCGGCTCGCAACCCACCAGGCGAGCAGGGCGCCGAGCGATGAGGCGACGATCCCCAGAGCCAGCCCGACCCCGTGGCCGAGATCGATCTCGCTGGCGGCAATGTTGAAGAAGATCACCGGCGGCAGCAGCACGTAGAGCAGCAGCGAGAGCGAGCTCCGCGCGGCATTCGCCGCGCCCGCCGGCCAGCGGTGCTCGGAAGCGACGCCGACGCCGACGGAGAGGACGATTGCCGCGGTTGTGAGCAGGACGCCGATCGCGAGACCCTTTCAGCTCATGAGGAGAGGCAGCTCTCGCCGCGCCTGCGCGCTTAGCTTGCGGAGTACAGCGCTTCGATCTCGGCTTCGTACTTGCGCTCGATCGGGCGGCGCTTCAGCTTCATCGTCGGGGTCAGCTCCTCGCCGCCGGGCTGCCACTCGCCCTCCAGCACCTCGAAGCGCTTGATTTGCTCCACCCGCGAGAGGCGCTCGTTTGCGGCGGCCACGGCCCGCGCGACCTCGGAGGCGAGGGCCGGATCGTCGGGGGAGACGCCGCGCGCAGCGAGGGTTTCGAGGTCGAGGGTGATCAGGGCGACGTTGTAGGGGCGGCGGTCGCCGATCGTCACCGCCTGGGCGATCAGCGGCGAGGCGCCCTTCAGCTTCGCCTCGATGTTGGCCGGCGACATGTTCTTGCCGGCCGCGTTGATGATTAGCTCCTTCTTTCGGTCGACGATCTTGAGGTAGCCCTCCTCGTCGAATTCGCCGACGTCTCCGGTCAGCAGCCAGCCGTCCTCGGTGAACGTCTCCGCGGTCTTCTCGGGCATGTTGCGGTAGCCCTTCATCACGATCGGGCCACGCACCATCACCTCGCCGTCCTCGGCCAGCTTCACCTCGACGCCCGGCACGGGGGGTCCCACGGTTCCGACCCGGACCCGGCCGACCGGGTTCAGCGTCGCCACGGCACAGGTCTCCGACATTCCCCAGAGCTCGCAGATCTCGATTCCCATCGCGAGGAAGAACTCGAGCACCTCGGGCGGCGTCGGCGCGGCGCCGACCGCGAACCACTCGACCTCGTCGAGGCCGAGCATCGCCCGCACCTTGGAGAAGACCTGCTCGTCGGCGCGGTCCCATTCGGCCTGCAGCTCGGCGGGTATGTCGCCCTCCATGTAGGCGGCGACACGGCGGCGGCCGATCTCCATCGCCTGCTCGGTCGCCTCGCGTTTCGCCTCGTCCTGCTCCGCGGCCATGCCGGCCTCCAGCGCCGCCTTGAGCTTCTCCCAGATGCGCGGGACGCCGCCCCAGAGGGTCGGCTTGACCTCGATCGAGTAGGCGACCATCTGGCGTGGGTCGGGACAGCAGTGCACGCAGGTTGCGTAGACCATTTGGGCATAGAGCTGGGCCCAGCGGTCGGCGATGTGGGCGCTGGGCAGGAAGGAGATGCTGCGACCGCCCGGGCTGGCGGCGTGCACGCCGTCGCAGGCTCGCCACTCGCTCATCATGTTGGCGTGGGTGAGCTGGACGCCCTTCGGCGGTCCCGTGGTACCGGAGGTGTAGATCAGGCAGAGCACGTCGTCGGGCTCCACCGCCCGCCAAGCCGCCTCGAAGTCGAACTCCGGGTCGCCCATCTGCTCGATCTCTTCCAGCGAGATCGTGCCCTCGGGAGCCTCGCCGTCGATCACGACCACGTGCTCGAGGCTGCCGACCCGCTCGCGCGCCTCCAGCACCCGGTCGAGGAAGGCCTGCTCGGTGACGATCACCCGGTTGGCCGCATCGGCGACCACGTACTCGATCTGCTCGGGCGAGGAGGTGTTGTAGAGCGAGAAGCAGGTCGCGCCGAGGTGCATCGCCGCGCAGTCGGTGAGGTGGAGGGCGGGCCGGTTGACCAGCATGAACCCGACCGTGTCACCGTGGCCGACGCCCAGGGCCGCGAAGCCCGCCGCACGCCGTCGCACGATTTCGGCGTATTCCCCGAAGCTCGCCTCGTAATCCGTGTCCTTGAACCGCAGCGCCGGGCTATCGGCCCACTCGACCGCGGTGATCTGAAACGCCTCGCACATCGTCGAAGCTGACAACGCACGCGGCCGGTCGTTCATGGCGGATGACGATACAGCCCGAATCTCTTCCGGGCAGGAACGGTCAACGCCGCCAGAAGTAACGCTTGATGCGACGATCGGGCAGGTACCAGATCACCTTGTGCCACCCGACGATTCCACTGGTGACCTTGTTGACGTAGAGAACGCCGGCAAGGGCGACTTGTTCCTGGCTGCAGAGCTGGCGGCCGGTTGGAAATACGACGCAGACCGCGTAGACGACTTCATCGGAGCTGCGGAGAAAGGCGCCGACTTTTGAACGGTGCGGGCATTCGCGCGCTGGGCGGGCGCGTTCGGAGAGTCCGCAGGCAATGTAAGCGTTGTAGTGAGGCGGTTCGGGTTCCACGGTGGGCGCCGGAGGCGCCGGAGGGAGTGGTGGAACGGTCGGATAGGCGTACGAGCAAGGGCAAGGGAGGCTCTCGCAGGCGGTGCCGTCGTTGTCGCCGTCGAGGTTGTAGGGATCGCCGGCCAGGAGATACCGCTGAGCTTCGGCCTGGGTAGAGAAATCCGCGCAGTCGTAGTCGAGAGCGTGAGCGCTGGGGGGCGCTGGGAGCGCCGCTACAGCGAGGAGGCCGCAAGCGACCATGACGCTCAAAGCAAATCGTTTGATCGCGGAAGCCTAACCGCTTTGGGTATCTAAGCGTCTGATCTCAGAACAGCGAGGCGCCAGCGTGTTCGGCGAACTCGACCAGCGGCTGAGGGATGACGCCGAAGAAGATCGTCGCGGCGGCGGCGAGCAGGGCAGGGGCGACCAGGTAGATGCGCCTGCCCGCCTCCGGGTCGATCGGGTCGGCCTCGGGTGAGGCGCCCGAGATCGCCGGTGTTGCTGCGATCGCCTCGCCGCCGGGTCGCATCCACATCGCCGCGACCACCCGCAGGTAGTAGGCGAGCGAGATCATCGTGCCGACCGCGATGAAGACGGCGAGCCAGGTGTAGCCGCCCTCGACCAGGGCCTCGATCAGGTAGAGCTTGCCGATGAAGCCAGCGGTTGCTGGCAGCCCGGCGAGGCCGAGCATCGAGATCGTCAGCGGCCAGGCCAGCAGCGGTCGCTCGGCCCCGAGCCCCTCGACCGCGCGGATGTCGTCGCCGTAGGGGGTTTCGCGCTCGCGAGCGACGATTACCGCGAAGGCGGCAAGGTTCATGAAGGCGTAGGCAGCGAGGTAGAAGACGAGGGCGTTGACGCCGGCCTCGCTGGCGACGACGAGGCCGCCGAGGATGTAGCCGGCCTGGGCGATGCCGGAGTAGCCGAGCAGCCGCTTCAGCGAGTCCTGGCCGAGGGCGCCGACGTTGCCGATCACGATCGAGATCGCGGCGAGCACGGCGAGCGCCGGCTGCCACTCGTCCACCTGCGGCGCCAGGGCGACGTCGAAGAAGCGGACGAAGACGGCGAAGGCCGCTGCCTTGGTCGCCACCGCCATGAAGCCGGTGATCGGGGTCGGCGCGCCCTGGTAGACGTCGGGCGTCCACTGGTGGAAGGGGGCGATCGAGGTCTTGAAGGCGAGGCCGACGGCGGTCAGCGCGATCCCGATCAGGACCAGCGGATCGCCGAGCACTCCCTCTTTGGCGATTCCGCTGGCGATGCCGGCGAAGTCGGTCGAGCCCGAGCCGCCGTAGACGAAGGCCATCCCGTAGAGCAGCGTCGCCGAGCCGAGCGAGCCGACGATCAGGTACTTGAGGCCGGACTCGAGTGAGCTCTCGCGCCGCAGGTTGCCGGCGCAGAGCACGTAGAGCGGGATCGAGAGGGTCTCGATCGCGACGAAGAAGGAGACCAGGTTCGTCGCCTGGGCGAGCAGGACCATGCCGAGCACCGAGCCGAGCAGCAGCGTGTGGTACTCGCCCGAGCCGACCTGCTCGGCCGCCGGCTCGCGCAGCGAGAAGAGCACCGCGAAGGCGGCGGTCATGATCGCGATCAGCGAGATCGAGATCGCCAGGTCGTCGAGCCGAAGAGCACCGGCGACGAGGTCGGTCGCGTCGCCCCACTGCCAGATCAGCAGCCCGGCTGCACTGCCGAGTGTCAGCAGGGTCAGGCCTGGCGCCATCCGCTGCACCGGCTTGAAGACGGAGCTGAGGAGGACGATGCAGAGGCCGACCGTGAGGGCGATTATCGGCGAGAGCGCCGCGTAGTCGAGCTCGGGGGCGTTGAAGTTCACTTTCTCACCAGGGTTCCAGGGGCGGGATCTTCGACCGCGCCGACCGCTGCCCGCACAGAGCGGTCGGTCCGCTCGAGGATCAGCTGTGGGTAGAGAGCCAGGCCGAGGATGCAAAGCACCAGCGGCACCAGTACGAGGCCGTCGCGGAGGCCGATCTCACGCGATTCGATCTCATCTGGCTTGCGGTTGTGCATTGTCCGCTGGTAGAGCCTCAGCGCGTAGTAGGCGGACATCGCGACGCCGGAGATGGCGACGCAGGCGAAGACGATCTTCGAGTCGAAGAGGCCGTTGAGGATGTAGAACTCGCCGATGAAGTTGGCCGATCCCGGCATTGCCAGGGTCGCCAGGGTGACGATCAGGAAAAGCGCGGCCAGCACCGGCGCCTTCATCGCCATGCCGCCCATCTCGGTCAGATCCTCGCTGCCGCTGCGCTCGGCGAGCAGCGCGACGATGACGAAGAGCGGCGCGACGACGAGGCCGTGGTTGACCATCTGCAGAACCGCGCCGTCGGCCCCGTCGGCAGACAGCGCGAAGATGCCGGCGGTGATGAAGCCGAGCTGCGCGACCGAGGAGTAGCCGGCGACCAAGCGCACGTTGGTCTGGGTGAAGGCCATCACCGAGCCGTAGAGGATCGAGGCCAGGGCGATCACCAGGATCACCTCCTGAAATTCCACCGTGGCGCTGGGGAAGAGCGGCAGCACGACCTTGAGGAAGCCGTAGGCCCCGACCTTCGCCAGCACCCCGGAGAAGACCGCCAGCGCCGGCAGCGGCGCGGCGCGGTAGGCGTCCGGCATCCAGCCGTGGAGGAGGAAGGCGGGCATCTTGACCAGGAAGGCGGCGGCGAAGAACCAGAAGATCCAGCGCTGGCTGCCCTCGCCGAGCGGCTGCCGCGCTAGCTCGGCGATCGAGAAGGTGACGTCGCCACCGTCGGCGGCGATGATCCCCGTCGCGATCGCCGCGACCAGCATCAGCAGCGAGCCGATCAGCGTGTAGACGATCATCTTCAGCGTCGCCGCGGAGGCGGTGGGCCCGTCCTCGCGGTCGCTTCCCCAGGCACCGAAGAGGAAGTAGAACGGCACCAGCATCAGGTCGAAGAAGAGGACGAAGAGCAGCAGGTCCTGAGCGAGGAAGGCACCCAGGGTGGCGGTCTCGCCAAGCAGCATCATCAGGAAGAAGAGATGGGGACGCTCCTGCTCGCGGAACGCCGCGAACGCCGTTCCCGCGGTCCAGAGCACCGTCGTCAGGAGGATCAGGAAGAGGTTGAGGCCGTCGATCCCAAGGCTGTAGTCGACCCCCAGGCCGGGGATCCACTCGACGTCGACGGTGTCCTGCAGGCCGGCGCCGGAGTCGAAGCCGAAGACCATCGAGATCGCCAGTCCCAGCGTCACCGCGGTGCCCAGCGTCGCCCACCAGCCGGTCAAGCGCTGCGGCAGGAATAGGCCGACGAGGCCGAAGGCGAGCGGTGTCCAGAGCAGCGAGTTGGTCATGAGCTGCTCAGCAGGAAGTAGAGGGCGAGGCCGGCGAAGCCGCCGATCAGCAACAGGGCATAGCTACGGACGAAGCCGCTCTGCACGAGGCGGACGATGCGTCCGCTGCCGCCGACCACGTCCTCGGTGCCGCTGACGAGCCCGTCGACGACCAGCCGCTCGAAAGTGCGGTTGGCGAAGCGGCCAATCGCCAGCGCCGGCCTGACGATCAGCAGGTCGATCAGCTCGTCGAAGTACCACTTGTTGACGAAGAGGGTGTAGAGGGGCCGCAGGCGCTGGATCAGCATCGCCGGGGCCGCGGGCTGGGCGACGTAGAAGAAGTAGGCGATGAAGATGCCGAAGATCGCGATCGCCCCGCCGATCCCGAGGCCCTCCCAGTCGGCGGCGATCGAGGGGTGGATCTCACTCAGCGGCGAGTCGGCGAAGACCGGCTCGAGGAAGTGGCCGATCACGTCGTCGACGCCGGGGATCTGGACCAGTCCGCCGACGAGAGCGAGGAAGGCGAGCACGCCCATCGCGGTCTTCATCGGCCAGGACTGCTCGGCGATGTGGTGCTCGGCGCCGGGGAAGCCGACGTCGGTGTCCTCCGCTTCGCCGGTCGCCGGGTTGCGCGGCGGCTCGTGGGCGACGTGGCCGGTGTCGATCAGCTCCTGCGCCTCCTTGCAGGGACGGCCGGGAAGGACGCGGAAGATCAGGCGGAAGGTGTAGACGGCGGTCAGGAGGGCGCCGACGTATCCGAGCACGGTGAAGATCAGGTACATGTCGCCGCGGGCGGCGGCGTAGGCGAGGATCTCGTCCTTGGAGAAGAAGCCCGAGGTGCCGGGAAAGGCGGCAAGCGCCAGGCCGCCGCAGAGCATCGTGATCGAGGTGAAGCGCATCGCCTTGGCGAAGCCGCTCATCTTGTCGATGTTCTGCTCGTTCGCCATCGCGGCGATGATCGAGCCGGCCGCCATGAAGAGCAGCGCCTTGAAAAAGGCGTGCGTCATCAGGTGGAACATGCCGGCGCTGTAGGCGCCGATCGAGACGCCGACGACCATGTAGCCGATCTGGCTCATCGTCGAGTAGGCGATCGCCCGCTTCAGGTCGGTCATCACCAGGGCGATCGTGCCGGCGACCAGCAGCGTCGCCAGGCCGACGAAGGCGGCGATGTCGGCGGCGGTCGGGGCGAGGACGAAGAGTGTGTGGGTACGGGCGATCAGATAGACGCCGGCGGTGACCATCGTCGCCGCGTGAATCAGCGAGGAGACCGGGGTCGGCCCCTCCATCGCGTCCGGCAGCCAGGTGTGGAAGGGCAGCTGCGCCGACTTGGCGAAGGCGCCGACCAGCAGCAGCAGGCAGATCGCCGTCACCGTCCATTCGTTGGTCGAGAAGACCTCGGGCGCCTTGGCGAAGACCGTCCCGTAGTCGAAGCTGCCCAGCTCGCGGAAGATCAGGAAGGCGGCCAGGACCAGACCTATATCGCCGACGACGTTGATCACGAAGGCCTTCATCCCCGCCTTGGTCGCCGTTTCCCGCCGGTACCAGAAGCTGATCAGCGCGTAGGACGCGTAGCCGACGAAGGCCCAGCCGACGATCAAGAGGACGAAGTTGCCGGCGAGGACCAGCAGCAGCATCGAGAAGACGAAGAAGTTGAGGTAGCTGAAGAAGCGGTGGTAGCCCTCGTCCGACTGCATGTAGCCGAACGAGTAGAGGTGGATCAGGGTCGAGACGCCGGTGACGACGAGGACCATGAAGATCGAGAGCGGGTCGACGAAGATCCCGAGCTTGATGTCGAGGCCGGCGGCGCTGGCGTAGTCCCAAAGCGAGGAGGCGTGGTAGCGCGCCTCGGGGTGGTCGCCGAGCAGGCTGAGGAGCGCCGCGATCCCGCAGGCGAAGGAGAGCGCGATCGCCGCTGTGCCGAGGATGCCGGCTGCCTTGGCCGAGATCGTGCGGTAGCCGAGCCCGATCGCGATCGAGCCGAGCAGCGGGAAGAGCAGGACCAGCCAGGCCCAGGCGGTGGCGCTCATCCGCGCAGCTCCCGCAGCTCGTCGACGTTGAGCGGCAGCTTGCGGCGGAAGATCGCGACGATCAGGCCGAGCCCGATCACGACCTCACAGGCGGCGACGACCATCACCACCAGGGCGAATATCTGCCCCTCCTGGTTGCCGACCATGCGGCTGAAGGCGACCAGCGCCAGGTTGCCCGCGTTGAGCATCAGCTCGAGGCAGAGCAGGATCACGATCGGGCTGCGCCTTATGAGGATGCCCATTGCGCCTACTGCAAACAGCAGGGAAGAGAGCACGATGTACCACTCGACGTTCATGGGGAGGACGGCACCCCCTTCTCACGCTTCGCAGAGTGTTCGGCGGGGGTGCCGTCCTCCCCTTTGCGTCCCGCGAGTACCACGGCGCCCACTGCCGCAAGGAGGAGGAGGATGGATGAAGCCTCGAAGGCGATCAGGAATCGTTCTAGGAGCAGACGACCGATCGCTTCGGGATTGCCGAAGCCGGCACCGACCTTGGGGCCGTGGGTGCTGAGGGCGAGGAGGGAGGAGCCGAGGACGGCGATCGAGAGCTCGATGAAGAGGGCGGCGCCGAGCAGCGGTGCGAGGAAGCGCTGGCCTGGGATCGGCTCCCAGGCCGACTCCTGGTCGCCGCCGACGTAGGCGACGACGAAGACGTAGAGGACCATCACCGCGCCGGCATAGACGACGACCTGGGCGGCGGCGATGAAGGCCGAGCTGAGCAGGAGGAAGAGGACGGCGAGCGAGAAGAGGTGGACGATCAGCGCCAGCACGCCGTAGAGCGGGTTGCGCATCGCGACGACCCCGACCGCGCCACCGAGGGCGCCGAGAGCGGCGGCGAAGAACAGGACTGCCTCCACTACTCGCCCTCCGCCCGCAGCGGTGTGCGCTCGATCGGCTCGGCGAGCAGCATCTCCTTGGTGAAGATCAGGTCCGAGCGGTCGTAGTCGGCCATCTCGTAGTCGTGGCCCATCGTGATCGCGTCGAAGGGGCAGGCGATCTCGCAGTAGCCGCAGAAGATGCAGCGCGAGAGGTTGATCTCGTAGACCGCGGCGTAGCGCTCGCCGGCGGAGACGCGGTCGCCGGGGATGTTCTCGGCGGCGACGACGCGGATGCAGTCGGCGGGGCAGGCGGCGGCGCAGAGCGAGCAGCCGACGCACTTCTCGAGGCCGGTGTCCTCGAACTTGTGCAGCTTGTGGCGGCCGCGGAAGCGCGGGTAGACCGGGGTCTTCTCCTCCGGGTACTGGATCGTCAGCGGCCCCTCGATCAGGCGGGCCATCGTCGTCTTCAGGCCGCGCAGGGTCTCGCCGAAGGCGCGATAGGCGCCGCCGACGCCGCCAGGCTCGGGACCGCGCTGGACCTCGACCACGTCTTGGTCTTTCAGGTAGGGGAACTCGGTCATGTGACCACCACCAGGACAGCTGTGACCAGGACGTTGAGGGTCGCCAGCGGCAGCAAGATCTTCCAGCCGAGGCTCATCAGCTGGTCGTAGCGCAGCCTCGGCACCGTCGCCCGCACCCAGATGAAGATCAGCACCAGGCCGAGCATCTTCGCCAGCATCCAGATCGGGTCGAGGAAGCTCGGACCGGGTCCCATCCAGCCGCCGAGGAACATCGCCGCGGCGATCCCGGAGACGACGAGGATCTCCATGTACTCGACCAGGAGGAAGCTGCCGAAGCGCATGCCGCCGTACTCGGTCATGAAGCCCTGGACGAGTTCGGCGTCAGCCTCGACCAGGTCGAAGGGGGCGCGGTTGCTCTCGGCGAAGCCGGCGAGCATGAAGATCAGGAAGCCGACGAACTGCGGCAGGATGAACCACATCTCGCCCTGGGCGTGGACGATGTCGACGAGGGAGAGTGAGCCGCCCATCATGATCACGCCGAGCAGGGCCAGGCCCATCGCCACCTCGTAGGAGATCAGCTGCGCGGCGGAGCGCATCGCGCCGAGGAAGCTGTACTTCGAGCCCGAGGCCCAGCCGCCGAGGACGAGGCCGTAGAAGGCGATCGAGCCGACGGCGAAGAAGTAGAGGATGCCGATCGGCACGTCGATGCCGTAAAGGCCGACACCGTCCTGGACGTCGCCCCAGGGGATGATCGCCAGCGCCAGCACGCCGGAGAGAACCGGCAGCAACGGGCCGAGGATGAACAGGGTGGGGATCGCGTTGGCCGGGCGGAAGGCCTCCTTGCTGAGCAGCTTGCCGACGTCGGCAAGCGGCTGCAGGATGCCGAAGGGGCCGACGCGGTTCGGCCCGTAGCGGTGCTGGAAGCGGCCGATCAGCTTGCGCTCCAGCACCGTCAGCAGCGGCAGGATGCCGAAGATCACGGCGAAGATGACGAGGCTCTTGACGATCATGATCCAGGTCGCTTCGACCATCGTCGTGTCGGCAATCGGCAGCATCAGGGAGCGACCTTCTCGATCTGGACGGAAACGGGGCCGCCGTTGAGCAGGGCGTTGGCGTTGCCGTCCGCGACTCCCTCGATCAGGAAGCAGGTTCCCTCGGGGACCCGTTCCTTGATCGATGCCCGGGCGCGGATGCTGGTGCCGTTCTGGGCGACGCTGACCTCGTCGCCGTTCTTCAGGTTGAGGCGCTCGGCGTCGGCGATCGAGAGCTCCACTCGCTGAGTCGGTGCCAGGAAACGGAGCGGGGGGTTCAGCTCGGTGATTGGGCCGGTCCAGAGATCCCTGTACGTCCCAAGAACGAGGGGCGCTGCCGACACCCCCTCCTCACTCGCAACTCGTCGATCGGGAGTTGGGGAGCTGGCGCCGCTTGCGTTGGGCTCCTCCCGCGCAAAACGTTCGGAGGAGGTATCGACAGCGCCTTCCTCGGGACGGGGGAGGGATGAAGCTGCGGGGGTGTCCTGCCAGCGGATGCCGCGGCCTCCTATGTCGGCATCGGTGATGTTCGAGTAGAACGGGACAGCTTCGGCGAGAGCTGCGAAAGCTGAGGGTTGGGAGAAGACGCCGGTGTCGTGACCCAGCTCGAGCGAAAGCTCCGCAAGCACTCCCCAGTTCGGGCGGATGTCACCAGGGCGGGATGCGCTGGGTCGGACTCGCTGCAAGCGGCCATCCGGGTGCGTAACGGTGCCGTCCTTCTCGGCGTGAGTCTCCAGCGGGAAGACGACGTCCGCCATTGCGGTCGTAGCGTTCTCGAAGGTCGAGAAGACGATGACGTGGTCGGCCGCTGCGAGCGCTCGTTTCCAAGCTTCGGTGTCGGGGAAGTCGCGCAGGGGGTCGACGCCGAAGAGGACGAGGGTTTTCAGCTCGCCAGACTCGAGCGCGGCGCGGATCTCCTGGGTGGACTTGCCGGCGGCGGTCTCCGAGAGCCCTGGGCCGGTGTCGGGGAGGCAGCCGGCCTCGCGCAGGCCGCGGGCGTTGGTGATCTCGGGGACTTCGAGCAGACCGGAGCCGTCCTTGCCGGCGAGGTCGAGGGCTGCGGCTACGTCGAGCAGCGCTTGGGTCGCGCCCTCGCCCTCGCGGGCGATGCGGTCGCCCCAGATGATCACGACGCTTTCGGCGCTGCGGAGGGCTTCGGCGACGGCCGAGGCGCCGTCGCCACCTAGAGCCGCGGCCAGCTCGGAGAGGAAGGCGGTTGCTCCACCTGGGGCGTAGCGCGCGGTGGCCTCTGCGCCGCCGTCGAGGGCGGTGGGCTGCTCGGTGGCGACGGCCAGCCTGGCGCCGTTGCGGCGGATCGCCTTGCGGATGCGCAGATCGAGGATCGGCGAGCTGTGCAGGGGGTCGGTGCCGACGACGAGGACGACGTCGGCGTTGTCGATGTCGCGGACCCGGGCTGACAACTCCGGCTGGGCAAGCCGAACCTGCAACCCCCGGCCTGTCACGCCGGAGGTCCTGGAGTCGATATGCGGCGAACCCAGCGCCTCGCGCAGGATGCGCTGGACCAGGTAGCCCTCCTCGTTGGAGGCGTCGCCGACGATCGCCGCAGTCTGTGCGCCACCGGCACGCAGGGCCTCTGCCGCCTTCGCGATCGCCTGCTCCCAGCTCGCCTCCGCGCCTCCGCGCAGGCGCGGACCGCGCACCCGCTCCTCGGCGCCGAACATCTCGAAGCCGTAGCGGCCGCGGTCGCAGAGCCAGCCGTCGTCGACGTCCGGGTTGTCGCGGGCGATCACCCGCTTCACCTGCTCGTCGCGGACGGTGAAGCTGACGTTGCACTGGCTCGGGCAGAGCGTGCAGACCGAGCCGGCCTGCTCGATGTCCCAGGGCCGGGCGCGGAATCGGTAGGTGTAGCTGGTCAGCGCCCCGACCGGGCAGAGGTCGGTGATGTTGCCGTGGAAGGGCGCCACGTAGGGCCGGTCGTCGAAGGTGCCGACGAAGGTGCGGTCGCCGCGGTCCAGCAGCTGCAGCTGCTCGTCCTCGGCTACCTCCTGGCTGAAGCGCACGCAGCGGTAGCAGAGGATGCAGCGCTCGCGGTCGATCGCGATCAGCGGCGAGAGCTCGACCGGCTTCTGGAAGTGGCGCTTCTGGTCGGTCATCCGGCTCTTGCCCGGGCCCCAGCCCATCGAGATGTCCTGCAGCGGGCACTCGCCGCCCTTGTCGCAGACGGGGCAGTCGAGCGGGTGGTTGACCAGCAGGAACTCGACCACGGCGCTCTGCGCATGTTTGACCTGGTCGGTGCGGGTGTGGACGACCATGCCGTCGCGGACCGGGGTAGAGCAGGAGGTCTGCAGCTTCGGGATCCCCTCGATCTCGACCAGGCACATCCGGCAGGCGCCGACCGGCTCGCCCAGCTTCGGCTCGTAACAGAAGACCGGGATCTCGACGTCGCCGCGCTTGGCCGCGTCGTGCAGCATCTCTCCCTCGGTCGCCGTGACCTCGCGCCCGTCGACGATCAGGGTCACTTGGGCCTTGCCGCTCACGTCGCGGCCCCCAGGGTCTGCGGCGTGCCCTGCACAACGCTGATCCTGCTCGCGTCGTCCAGATCAGGCCCGGCCGCGGCAATCACGTCCTCGAACTCCTGGCGGAAGTTACGAACCATCGCCCCGACCGGCATCGCCATCGAGTCGCCGAGCACGCAGAGGCAGTGGCCGATGATGTTTTCCTGGACCGAAGCGACGATGTCGAGGTCCATCGGCGTCGCCTCTCCCCGTACGACCCGCTCCAGCATCTTCACCGTCCAGTTGGTCCCCTCGCGGCAGGGAGTGCACTTGCCGCAGGACTCGTGGTGGTAGAAGCGCGCCGTGCGCAGCGCCATGTGCGGGATCGAGACGCGGTCGTCGGCGACGATGATCGAGCCCGAGCCGAGCATCGAGCCGGCCTCCGCCATCGCCTCGAAGGGTAGGGCAGGTCGAGTTCTCGGCGGTGAGGGCCGGGGAGGAGGAGCCGCCGGGGTAGAAGGCCTTCACCTCGTGGCCCTCCTCGGGGCCGCCGGCGAGGTCGTAGATCAGCTCCCGGGTCGACACGCCCAGCTCGACCTCGTAGTTGCCGGGCCGCTGCACGCAGCCGGAGACGGAGACGACCTTGGTCCCCGGCGACTGCTCGGTGCCGAAGCCCTTGAACCACTCCGCCCCATTGGCGACGATCCGCGGCACGTTGGAGAGCGTCTCGACGTTGTTGATCAGTGTCGGTCCGCCGTAGAGGCCCTGCACGGCGGGGAAGGGCGGCTTCAGCCGCGGGTTGCCGCGCTTGCCCTCGAGCGCGTCGAGCAGCGCCGTCTCCTCGCCGCAGATGTAGGCGCCGGCGCCGCGGTGGACGACCAGCTCCAGATCGCGATGAGTGCCGAGGATGTCCTTGCCGAGGTATCCCGCCTCATACGCTTCGGCGACGGCGGCGTCGAGGGTGTCGGCCTGCAGGTCGTACTCGCCGCGGATGAAGATGAAGGCGTGGCCGGCTCCCGCGGCGAGGGCGGCGATCGCGATTCCCTCGATCAGCTGGTGCGGGTTGCGCTGCATCAGCTCGCGGTCCTTGAAGGCGCCGGGCTCGGACTCGTCGGCGTTGCAGCAGAGGTACTTCGGCATGTCGCCGCGCGGCAGGAAGGAGGCCTTTTTGCCCATCGAGAAGCCGGCGCCGCCGCGACCGCGAAGGCCTGACTCTTCGAGCTCCTTCAGCACCTCGTCGGCCTCCATCTCGCGGTAGGCCTTCTCCAGGGTCTCGTAGCCGCCGTAGCCCCTGTAGCCGGGGAGCGTGCGCAGCGCCGGGTCTTCGGCGTTCTTCAGCAGCAACCGTGTCTCAGGCATCGGGACCTCCCGGCAGCGGCCGCTTCTCCAGCGCCTTCTCGGGCAGGACCTCGCCGCCAGCGCGCAACTGCTCGATCGCCGTCGCCGCCTCGGCCGCCTCGAGCGGGCCGAAGTAGCGCTCGTCGATCGAGGCCATCGGCGCGATGTCGCAGGCGCCGAGGCACTCGAAGCCGGTGACGAAGACGTCCTCGCCGTCGCCGGCCGCGGCGCGGAAGGCGTCGAGCAGCTCGTCGCCGCCCCGCATCCAGCAGCTGATGTTGGTGCAGACCGCGACCTGGTGCGAGCCGACCGGCTCGGTGTGCAGCAGGTCGTAGAAGCTGGCGACCGACTCCAGGTAGGCCGGTGTCACCCGCATCACCGCGGCCGCCTGGCGGATCCCCTCCGGCGTGCACCACCCGTAGAGCCGCTGCACCGCCCAGAGCGCGGGAATCGAGGCCGATTTGCGGTCCGGGTAGCGGGACATCAGCTCCTCGATCCGCTCACGCAGCTCGGCCGGGCAGTCGACCTCGTGCAGCTCGGGGACCTGCTCTGGCGCCCGGTCGGGGACGCGCCCCTCGGTGACGGCACGATCCACCGGTAGGTCGGGATTGCTGATCCCGGCGCCGTCGACCGGGCTCATCGATCCACCCCTCCCAGGATCGGGTCGAGCATCCCGAGGCTGGCGATCATGTCGGCGACGTAGCCGCCGACCGACATGTCCCTGAAGGCCTGCAGGTTGACGAAGGATGGGTCGCGGAAGTGGACGCGGGCAGGCTTCGAGGAGCCGTCGGCGAGGACGAAGCAGCCGAGCTCCCGCGTGGCGACTCGATCAGTAGTAGAGCTCGCCCGGTGCCACCCGGTAGCCCTCGGTGACCAGCTTGAAGTGGTGGATCAGCGACTCCATCG
>CAWEBZ010000014.1:0-306447 GCA_963807425.1 uncultured Solirubrobacterales bacterium
GACGTGCTCGTCGAAATCCTCGCCGAGCGCCGCGGCCGCCTCTCGCATCTCCTCGCGGTTGACCGCCGCCGCGAAGCTCGGCTGCTTCAGCTTCTTCTTGACCGACTTCGGCGTCATTCCGGCGATGCCGGTCGGCCGCACGAGGGCGACGGCGGCGATGAATCCGGTCAGCTCGTCGACCGCGAACAGCGTCTTGGCCAGGGGCGTCTCGCGCGGCACACCGAGGAAGGGGGCGTGGCCGGCGACCGCATCGATCAGCTCGCGCGGGTAGTCCCGCTCTTCGAACAGCTGCAGGGCGATCCGCGGATGGCCGCTGTCCAGATCCGGATAGCGCTCGTAGTCGAGGTCGTGGAGGATCCCCGTCACCGCCCACAGCTCCTCGTCCTCGCCGAACTTGCGGGCGTAGGCGCGCATCGCCGCCTCCACCCCGAGCACGTGCTTGCGCAGCGATTCGGACTCGGTCCACTCGCAGAGCAGGCTCCAGGCCTCGTTGCGGCTCGGCGCGCTCATCAGGCGACGAGGTTAGCTCCCGACATCTCAAGTGTTTCTCCCAACGACCGATATGGCCGGGAAGCTCGACCCGAGGAGGAACAGTGATCTACGTCGTCTACGCCCTGGTAGCTGTGCTCGGAACCGCCGTCCACCTCTGGCGCCACCCAGCCGACCGCGTCCCAGCGCGGGCGATCGAGGTCGCGCTGATCTGGTGGATCGTGGTCACGATCGGGGTCGCCGGCATCGTCGGCGCCGGCTTCCACCTCTTCGACGGGCCTGCCATTGCCCGGGAAATCGGCTTCACGCGCGGCGACGGCGGCTTCCAGACCGAGGTCGGCTTCGGCGATCTGGCACTCGGGGTCGTCGCCGTGCTCACCATCTGGTTCCGGGATCGCTTCCTCCTCGCGGTCCTGATCGTCGCGGCGATCTCCCTTTGGGGAGATGCCTACGGCCACATCCACCAGGCGGCGGTCAACGACAACCACGATCCGGACAACACCGGCCCGGTGCTCTACGCGGACATCCTCTTCCCTCTCGTTGCCACGGCTCTCTACGTCATCCGCGAGCGGCTGCGGGGGGGCGAGCCAGCGGTCGGTTCCGCCCCAAGCAGTTCGCATAGCCGGCGATAATCGCCAGGCAATGCATGAGACCGCCGCAGAGCTTGAGGAGCTGCAGCGCCTCCTCGACCAGAGCTACGAGCGCGCCGGCGAGCACCTCAAGGGGATCTGGGGCGAGGACTCCCGGCTGAACGGTCCGGGCCTGGTCGACGAGCTGCCCGGCGTGCAGGTCCTCGACCTCGCCACGGTCACTCCTCGTGGCGAGCCGCGGGTGGCTCCCGTCGACGGGTTCTTCTTCCGTGGCCAGTTCTGGTTCGGCTCATCCCCGTACTCCTTCCGCTTTCGGAACATCCGCTCGAACCCTGCCGTGAGCGGCGCCATCACTCACGGGCTGGAGACGTTCCTCGTCCTCGTCCACGGCCAGGCGATCGAGACCGATCCGAGAGGCCCGGAGGCCGGCGGGTTCGCCGACTACGCCCGTGAGACCTACGACTTCGACTGGGATGCCGCTCATCCGGAGGCTCCCTATGCCCGCATAGAGGCGAAAACACTGCTGGCGTTCAAGCGCCGCTAGTAGTGGGTTGAGGGCGTGGGGTGCTTCGCACTTCCGGGACTCAGGAAGGCTCTGAGGTCCAGTGCGCGCCGACGCCAAGATGATCGCCGAGACGCTCGAGGTGTTGGTCGAAATGCAAGATGTCGACACCCGCACCCTGAGCCGCAGCGGCAACCGCGAGGTCGGCGAGGGGGTAGCGATGTGCGCCGTGGGAGCCGGTGGCCGCCAGCTCCCGCATCGTCGCCAGGACCGCGCGTTGCACGCCGCGGTCGACGGGGATCTCGCGCAGGCTCTCCAGCGTGCGCTCGACCGCGGCGATCCCCTCGGGCCCCCGAGCATCGACCATCAGCTCGTAGCGCACCGGCCAGCACCAGCGAACGTCGCCCCGCTCGACCGCACCCAACAGCAGGCTGCGGGCTTTCGAGTCACGGCGAGCCTGCATCCAGGCGGAGGTATCCGCCAGCACCGGGCCGGTGCCGTCCCAGAGCCGGGTGGACATCAGGCCGCGGGTGGAGCGTTCATGCGATCAATCGCGGCCAGGTCGAGGTCGAACTGCTCTCCTTCCATCGCCTCGAACAGTGCCTCTGCGGCGACACGGCGATTGCGCCCGGCCTCGAGCTCGGCCTCTGCCCCCTCAACGGCGAGGCGGCGCAGCAGCGTTGCATCGGCCTCGCGGGTGCCGGTAGCGGCGCGCACACGTGCCAGGGCCTCGCCCAGCTCAGGGTCGGCAGTGACGGCGATTCGAGGGTGCTTAGAGGGCATCGTCATCAGAAGTGTAACTCCTAGGTGTTACTCGCCAGCCCAGCGCGGCGTCATCGCAAGAACCCGCTCGAGCAGCATGCGCGAAATCTCAACTTCACGGTAGTGATCGTCGTCGCAATAGACGAAAGCGCGGCCATCGAGGGTCAGGTGAAGGTAGCGCCTGGTTTCTCTGTTCTTGTAGGCGTGAAGGCGAGTGCCGTCCTCTAGCTCGACTTCATGCATCCACATGAAGTCGGCAGCAAGGTATTCGGCTAGGAGCTTGAGGAGAGGGTCCCAATGGGGCGTTTCGTATTGAGTCATCTCGCCGGAGATCTTCTTCGGGGGCATTTGGCGATCCTCGGCGCCCGGGCGTCACGCAACAAGACCTGGGAATGCCGAAATCGAAGAGTCAGCGCACGAAAAACGCGGCAGTATCACCGGGGTCGAACTACCCTCCTCAGCATGGGTAGCGGAGATCCAGGCGAGCTCGTCGGCGTTGCTTTCGCCAACGATCTATTCGAAGCCGAGATGATCCGAGAGCTGCTCGCGGGCGCCGGCATCCGTAGCGTCCTGCAGCAGGTAGGCATCGACGGACCCCTGCTCGGCATGGGCTGGCTGAACCCGGGTGGTGTTTCGCAACGGGTGATGGTTCGCGCCGACCAGGCCGAGGCAGCGAGTGCCCTGCTGGCGGAAACGCTGGTGAAGGAAGAGGAGGGAGATTGGGCTCAAACCGCCAACGCCGGCCATTTGGGAGAGGCCGAGAGACGCAAGCCACGCAACTACGGCCTATTCGGTGCCTACGCGCGAATCTGGACCTGGTCGCTCGGGGCCATGCTCCTCGCCTTCGCGGTTTTCCTCTTGCTGCGCTTGGTCTGAGCGCCGCTGAGCAAGGCGATCGCCAGCCCGTCGGCGAAGCTCTGGCCGTCTAGGGAGGCGGCGATCGAGAGGGTCAGCTCGCCATGCGCTTCGCTCAGTGCCAGTTCGAGAAAGGGGCAGCACTGGGACTCGGCTGCGACGAGCTGCTCGAGCCGGCGGCGGTTGGTGGCGTCGCCGGTGAAGCGCAGGAGGTGGCGGTCGCCGTCGCGGTCGTGGGAGATCAGGTCGGTGCCGATCTCCGCGATCGTCGCGAGCCGGCACTCGAGATCGTCGCCGCTGAGTGAGCAGGCGATCGGGGTTTCTTCGGTCATCATCGTCTCCTCCGTTCTGGATCTCAGAGCTAGTGTTGACCCTGAACCCAGGTTCAGGTCAAGAAGGAGATCGATGGTGGAGGCAACGCTCAGCATCGGGGAGGTCGCCAGCCTGGCCGGTGTCAACGTGTCGGCAATCCGCTTCTACGAGCGCAAGGGCCTCCTGCCCCAACCGCAACGCGTCGGCGGTCAGCGCCGCTACACGGTCGCGATCGTACGGCGGCTCGGGATCATCGATGCCGCCAAGCAGACCGGGTTCTCGCTCGAGGAGATCGGCATCCTGCTGACCTCCACCGACGAGGGCGCGCCCGCTCACGAGCAGCTCCGGGCGTTGGCGGGGCGCAAGCTGCCCGAGGTCGACGCCCTGATCGAGCGTGCCCGAGCCACGCGCGACTGGCTCACGGCGGCCAGCGAGTGCAGGTGCGACACGCTCGACGCCTGCGCCCTGTTCGCCACCGGCCGATAGACGCGCCGCATCCGGTGGCCCGGTTCGAGTCCCCCTACCTCTTCGCGCAGAGGCGCTCGCGGGCGATCCAGTCGGATCCGGGGGGCGGCTTGTGCCACTGCGGGTGGGGCCCGACGCACTCGAGCTGGTGCTCATGAGTGGGCACAGCAGGTGGGCGACGGGCGGCAACCGCGGACAGCAGCAGCGGCACTGGGTCGATCGGGGTGTCGTAGCGGCGGACCTCGAAGTGGAGGTGGGGGCCGGTCGAGTAGCCGGTGGAGCCGACGTAGCCGATACGGGTGCCGCCGACGACCTGCTCGCCGACCCAGCTGGTGATCTCGGACATGTGGGCGTACCAGGTGGTGAAGCCGAGGCGGTGCTGGATCACCACCAGGTTGCCGTAGCCGGCGTTGTTGTAGCCGGCGAAGATCGTCGTGCCGCGGCCGGCCGCTCCGATGCGGGTGCCGAAGGGGACTGGGAAGTCGAGCCCCTGGTGGCTGCGGCCGCCGCCTCGGGGGGCGCCGAACCCGTCGCCGATCGGGCCCGCAACCGGGCGCAGGAACTGCACCGGACCGCTCGGCTGTTCGCCCGGGGGCGCGCTTCCGTGCCGCAGCGAGCCGATCGTCGCCGGCCCGGCCAGGCCGTCGGCGGCGATGCCGGCGGCGCGCTGAGCACGCAGCACCGCTGCCTTCGTCAATGGCCCGTAGGCCCCATCCGCCCGCCCCGGTCCGCGACCCGCCCGCTGGAGTAGGAACTGCAGCGCCGCCACGTCCCAGCCCCGGTTCCCCGGCCGCATCACCCGGCTGCCGAGCGGCGGCCTTCCGCGCCAGCCGAGCGCCTGCCGCGTCCGCGGCCCCGCGATGCCGTCCGCCTGCAGGCCGCGGCGCCGCTGGAAGGCGATGACTCCGCGACGGGTGAGCGGGCCTCTGATCCCGTCCACGTAGCCCCTATATAGGTGCAAGCCCTTCAGCGCCGCCTGCAGGGCAGCCACGTTTGCGGGGCGTGCTTCGGCGTGCGACGGAACAGCGACCGCGATGGCGAGGAGCGCCGCTGCGCCGACTGCTCGAATCGGGCGCATCCGCCGATGGTGGGAAATGCCGCCGCAATCCGCAACCCCCGCAACGATGCGTGCATTTGTACGCCAGCACCGAAACGAGGGCAAGGTTCAGACGCCCCGTACAAGTTTCATCACGAGCGAACCGGGCAGACTCCATAAACAGACGACGATGCAAGCACCGCTCGCAATCGAAGCCACCAGCCTGGTCAAGACCTTCGGCGAGGTCCGTGCCGTCGACGGCGTCGACCTCGCCGTCCGCCGCGGCTCCGTCTACGGCGTGCTCGGTCCGAACGGCGCCGGCAAGACGACGACGATCCGGATGCTTGCGACCCTGCTTCGCCCCGACGCCGGCTCAGCGCGCGTGCTCGGGCACGACATCGTCGAGGAAGCCGGCGAGGTGCGCGGCCTGGTCAGCCTCACCGGACAGCTCGCCTCCGTCGATGAGGATCTGACCGGCTGGGAGAACCTGACGCTGATCGGCCGCCTGCTGGGGCTGAAGCGAGCCCAGGCCAAGAGCCGGGCCACCGAGCTGCTCGACGCCTTCGGCCTGGCAGAAGCCGCCACCCGGCTTGTCAAGAACTACTCCGGCGGGATGCGACGGCGGCTCGACGTCGCCGCCAGCATCGTCGTCACGCCGGAGCTGATGTTCCTCGACGAGCCAACCACGGGGCTCGACCCCCGCTCCCGCAACCTGGTCTGGGACATCGTCCGCGCGCTCGTCGACGGAGGGACCACAATCCTCCTCTGCACGCAGTACCTCGACGAGGCGGACCAGCTTGCCGACGGGATCGCGGTGATCGACCACGGCAAGGTGATCGCCGAGGGGACCCCGGCCCAGCTCAAGGCCTCGGTCGGGTCCGGCGCCCTGCACGTGAGGCTGCTCGACCCCGAGCAGCGGCCGGAGGCGGAACGGGTGCTCGCCCGCGAGCTCGGCTCGGCCCACCCCGAGGCCGACCTCGCGGCGCTGACCAGCCCCTGCCCCGACACCGACCGGGCAGCCGAGGCCCTGGCCCAGCTGGCGCGGTCGGGAGTGGGCATCGCTGCCTTCGAGCTGGGCCAGCCCAGCCTCGACGAGGTCTTCCTGGCGCTGACCGGCCGGCCCGCCGAGGAGGAGCCTGACGAGCAGGGCGATGCGATCGAGGAGGAGCAGGCGGCATGAGCACGACCCCGACGACCCCAGAACAGTCCCTGCCGACGATCGAGGAGGAGGCGCTGCGCAACGCGCTCGCCTCTACGCCGCGGCCGCCGCGCGCCAGCGCCCTTTCCGCCGCGCTGACCTTCGGCTGGCGCGGGATGCTCAAGGTCAAGCACGTGCCCGAGCAGCTCCTCGACGTGACGATCACGCCGGTGATGTTCGTGCTCATGTTCACCTACATCTTCGGCGGCGCGATCGCCGGATCGACCGGCGACTACCTCGACTACATCCTGCCCGGCGTCCTGGTGATGTCGGTGCTGTTCACAACCGTCTACTCCGGGGTCGCCCTGAACACGGACCTGACCAAAGGGGTCGTCGACCGCTTCCGCTCGCTGCCGATCTGGCGGCCTGCCCCGCTCGTCGGCGCCCTGCTCGGCGACTGCGTGCGCTACCTGGTCGCCGGCACGGTGATCATCGTCCTCGGCGTCGCGCTCGGTTTCCGGCCGAGCGCCGGCGTCAGTGGCGTGGTCGCGGCGATGGCCCTGGTGATCGTCTTCGCCTTCGCCCTCTCCTGGGTCTTCACCACGCTGGGGCTGCTGCTGCGCTCCCCCAACGCGGTGATGAACGCCGGCTTCATGGGCATCTTCCCGCTCACCTTCCTTAGCAACGTCTTCGTCGAACCGGAGACACTGCCCGGCGCTCTGGAGGCTTTCGTCAACATCAACCCGATCTCGATCCTCGCCACCGCCTCGCGGGGGCTGATGGAGGGGAACGCCTCGGGCGGGGACATCGCGATCGTGCTGGCAACCGCCGCGGCGCTGACCGCCATCTTCGCCCCGCTGACGACGCGCCTCTACCGCAGCAGGTAGCCCCGCCCGCTGCAGAACACCGTGCGCCACCAGAACGATCCTGCACCCATCTGTATGCGTGGCTGCTACCGTGGAGTAGTCGGGTTTGGCCAAATCGCCACCCGAGAGGTTCCGTTTCCTCCGTGTGCCGCTTGGTGCTTAGGGGCCGCAGGATCTCCCCTTAGTCGCTCAAGAAGGAGCTCACAACATCACTTCGTTTGCCGATCTCGGCATTTCCAACCCTGTCGTGCGCGCGCTTGGCGCAGCGCGACATCACCAACCCCTTCCCCGTCCAACAGCTGGTCGTCCGCGACGCGCTCGCCGGCCAC
Source organism: uncultured Solirubrobacterales bacterium (assembly GCA_963807425.1). Classification (GTDB taxonomy): domain Bacteria; phylum Actinomycetota; class Thermoleophilia; order Solirubrobacterales; family 70-9; genus VRUE01. The sequence goes on from CAWEBZ010000014.1 coordinate 7,345, forward strand.
GACCTGCTCGTCCAGTCGCCGACCGGCTCGGGCAAGACGCTCGCCTTCGGCATTCCGCTGGTCGAGCGCATCGAGCCGCGGCGGTAAGCACGTCTCAGCCCTCGTCCTCGCCCCGACCCGCGAGCTGGCCGGCCAGATCGTCGAAGAGCTGCGATCGATCGCCGACGCTCGCCAGCTGCAGATCGCCGCCGTCTACGGCGGCGTCGGCTTCGGGCCGCAGAGCACCGCCGCGCGGAAGCGCCGACATCCTCGTCGCCACCCCCGGCCGGCTCGAGGACCTGATCGCCCGCGGCGTCGTCTCGCTCGAGCACGATCCGCATCCTCGTCCTCGACGAGGCCGACCGGATGCTCGACATGGGCTTCAAGCCGGCCGTCGACCGGATCGTCGCCCAGACCCCAAGCAAGCGCCAGACCCTCTTCTTCTCGGCGACGCTGGAGGGTGCGACCGGCAAGATCGCCGCCGCCTACACCCGCGACGCCCGCCGCCACACCCAGGCGCAGAGCGAGCAGGGCAAGGCCGACATCGAGCACCGCTTCCTCCACGTCGACTCGCAGAGCGCCAAGCTCGACCACCTGGTCGAGCAGCTGCGCGGCGGGGAGCGCGGCCGCACGCTGGTCTTCGTCCGCACCAAGCGCGGCGCCGACCGGCTGGTCAAGCGCCTGCGCACCCACGAGGTCGAGGCGGTCGCGATGCACGGCGACAAGAGCCAGGGCCAGCGCGAACGCGCGCTGGCCCGCTTCGAGCGCGGCGACGTCGCACGCCCTGGTCGCGACCGACGTCGCCGCCCGCGGCATCGACGTCGACGGCATCACCCACGTCGTCAACTTCGACGCCCCCGAGGACCGCGACTCCTACGTGCACCGGATCGGCCGCACCGGCCGGGCCGGCAGCCAGCGGCACCGGGATCAGCTTCGTGCTCGCCGACCAGGCCGACGAGGTCCGCCGCATGGCCGGCGCCCTCGGCCTCGTCCGCGAGTTCGACCATGGCCATGGCGGCCATGTGCACAAGACGACCTCCAAGAAGCCGGTCTCAAAGGGTGCGAAGCACCATCCGCGCCGCCGTCGCCGCCGCTCGAGGACGACGCGATGAGCGAGCCGCGACAGCTCCCGCAAATGGACCTGCGCCTGCTGCGGCGTCTCCGCCAGCCGGCTCGACGGCAGCTCGGCACCGCTGCCCGATAGCTGGGCCAGCTCCGCCGAAGGCGATTTCTGCCTGACCTGCCGGCGCGAGCGAGCAGCCGAGGCGGCGCTGGAGGCTGCGCCGAGCGGCACCGACAGAGACGCTCGCGCCAAGCTGCGCCGCGCTGGGCTGATCGAGTTCGAGGTGCGACGGACGCCCGAGCGCACCGACGGCGCGATCGCCAAGGCCTGCCGCACCTCCGCCGCGGCGGTGGCCGCCGCGCGGCGGCGGCTGCAGATGCACGACGGCCCGGCGGCGGGCTCCGATCGCGACTGGGCCGCTGCGCACGGCCACGCCAACCGCACGGCCGGTCGGCGCAGGAGTCGGGGCGGGTGGGCTCGGTGGAGACAGGGATCGCGCTTGCGCTCGTCGCGGCGCTGGTGACCAACCTCGCCTCGCTGCTTCAAGCACCGCGGCTGCCAGCGCGTGGCGCCGATCGAGATCCGCCGGCCGCTGCGCAGCGCCCGCGAGCTGGCCGGCTCGCGCTGGTTCGCCGCCGGCTGGGGCCTCGCCGCCGGTCGCCTGGCTGATCCACGTCGCCGCCCTCTCGATGGCGCCGATCTCCCTCGTCCAGGCGGTGCTCGCCGGCGGCGCGGTGACCCTGGCGGTGATGTCGCAAGCGGCTCTTCGGCGACCGGTCGAGCGGCGGCAGTGGCTGGCGCTGCTGCTCGGCGGCGCCGGGCTGGCGCTGCTCGCGCTCACCGTGCCCCACTTCGGCGGCAGCCACTCCGACTTCGCGGTCGCCGCGATCCTCGGCTTCGAGGGCGGGCTGGCGCTGATCGCCGCCGGCCTCGCCCTCGGCCACCGCTCCGAGCGCCTCGCCGCGCGCCGCGGCATCCTCCTCGCCGTGCTCGCCGGCACCCTCTTCGCCCTCGCCGGGGTCGCGATCAAGGGGCTGACCGGCGTGAGCGGAGCCTCGATCGCGGTCCTCGCCCCCTGGGTCGCGCTGATCGTCGCTCTGCGGCGCACTCGCCCAGTACACCGCGGTGGCCGCACTGCAGCGCGGCGGCGCGATCGAGACGATCGGCCTGATGGGCCTGGTCGCCAACGCGACCCAGATCGCTCGGCGGCGTGCTCGTCTTCGGCGATCCCCTCTCCACCGACCCGCTCGGCATCGCCCTGCAGGCGACCGCCTTCGCGATGGTCTGCGTCTCCGCCCTGCTGCTGCCAGGCCGCAGCGAGCAACCCCTGGCGCTCACCGCCAGGGCCGCCTGAGTTCGCTGCCGTTGCTCGGGCTCGCGTCATGAGCCGAGACAGCGGGTAACCCGTCGGCATGCAGAGCGGCACAAAGCGCTTCCTTCTCTTCGGGCTGGTGGCTGCATGCCTGCTCGCCCTCGTGCTTGCCATCACCGGCCTCGACACGACCGAGAAGGCACAGCCGGTCGAGGGCTCCTCGATCGCGATCGAGGGCCTCTTCCCGGACTTCGATCCCGCCCAGACCCATTACGTCTCGCGCTGCGGGCGAAGCGCCAGGCCCATATCGGCCCAGGCCAGCGATGGCGCCAAGGTCGCGGTCGGCTCCGGGCCAGGGCGCACCGGAGCGATGCGGATCGACCCCGGCGTGCGCCCGGGCGAAGACTTCCCGATCGCGGTCACCGACGGCGGCGAGCGCAGCACCTACAAGGTGCGCTGCCTTCCCGCCGACTTCCCCAGCTGGCGATTCGAGGCGCTGCGAGCGGCGGCGCCCGCTCTCTACACGGTCAGCTTCAGGGCATCCAGCGATGCGCGGCCGTGGGTGATCGTCTTCGACAACGAGGGCGTTCCCCGCTGGTGGTACAGCCCCGCGACGCGCGTCCTCTGGGCGCAGGTCCTGAGCAACGGCTCGGTCTCCTGGGCCCGGTCCTTCGGCGACGGGTACGGGCAGGACCCCCGCATGGCATACGAGGTTCGCTCGCCGGCGGGCAAGCTGCTGCGGACGATCCGGATGAGGGATTCGATCATCGACGGGCACGAGCTGCGCGAGTCGGGCAACGGCAACTTCCTGGTCGACTCCTACGTGCCGGGAAGGGCCAGCCTGCGGCGCTTCGGCGGCCCGGCAGAGGCCGCGGTGGTCTCTGCCGAGATCGAGGAAGTCGATCCGGGCGGGCGGGTGCTGTGGCGCTGGCGCTCGCGCGACCACATCGGCCTCGACGAGACCGGCCGCTGGTGGCGAAACGTGCTGAGCAACGCGAAGTCGGGCCTTGGAGACCTGCCGACCTTCGACCCGGTTCACATCAACTCGATCGAGCCGCGCGGGAGAGGCGAAGTGGTGATCTCCACCCGGCACACCGACGCGGTGTACGGGATCCGGCGCTCGAGCGGCGAGATCCGCTGGAAGCTGGGCGGAAGCAGGACACCGGACTCCCTGCGGGTCATCGGAGACCCGGCCCGCAAGCTGCTCGGCGGTCAGCACGACGCCCGCATCGACGAGGACGGCAGCCTCAGCGTCTACGACAACGGCAAGGACCGGCCGCGGCGGCCGCGGGTCGTCTTCTACCGTCTCGATCCGGAAAACGGGAGGGCGACCTATCTCGGCCAGCTCAACGATCCCGCCGTGAAGACCAGCCACTGCTGCGGCTCGGCCAGGGAGCTGGCGGACGGCGGCTGGCTCGTCAGCTGGGGGGACAATCCGCTCGTCACCGCGTTCGACCGGAACAGGCGGATCGTCTTCCGCCTCAGCCTCCCCGCCTCCACCTTCCGGGCTGTTCCCGTTCCCGCCGGCGCGACGACGCCGGCCGAGCTCGACCGGGGCCTGGAGGCGATGGAGGCCTCGGGCTGAAGCGCTATTCCGTACCTGGCGTCGCCCGATCTGCGGCGTCCAGCTCGGCCAGCAGCGCCTCGACCCGCCGCGCGATCTCGTTGCGGGTCCGGCGCACCGAATCGAGCGGCTGGCCCTTCGGGTCGGGCAGGTCCCAGTCGAGGTAGCGCTTGCCGGGGATGTAGGGACACTCGTCGCCGCAGCCCATCGTGACCACGACGTCGGCCCACTCGGCGTCAGCCCGGGTCAGCCCCGTCGGCCGGCGCTCACCGAGGTCGATGCCCAGCTCGGCCATCGCCTCGACCACCTCAGGGTGGACGTGCTCGCCGGGAGTCGTCCCGGCCGAGCGCGCTTCGTGACGCCCTTCGGCAGCACGGCTGAACAGCGCCTCGCTGATCTGCGAGCGGCCGGCGTTGTGAAGGCAGACGAACAGGGCGCGGGCCATCAAGCGCTCTCCGGCTGCGGCTCGGGTTCGCTCGGGTGCTCGCCCCGGACGAGCTGATAGGCCAGCGCGCCGGCGGTGGCGCCCACCAGAGGACCGGCAACGTAGATCCAGAGATCGTGCAGCTCCCCGGAGGCGAGCGCCGGCCCGATCGAGCGGGCCGGGTTCATCGAGGCGCCGGTGATGGGGCCGCCGAAGAGGGCGTCGAGGCCGACCGTGCCGCCGATCGCGATCGCTGCCGCCGCTCCAACCGCCCGCGTATCGGTCGCCACGGCCATGATCACGAACATCAGGAAGGCGGTCAGCACCGCCTCGTAGGCGAGGGCGCTGCCGACGCCGACGCTGGGCAGGGTCGTTCCGAGCGCCGCCGGAGCGCTGGGCCAGATCGCCGCCAGCAGCCCGGCCGCAGCGAGCGCGCCCGCGAGCTGGGCGACCAGGTAGGCAAGCGCCTCGGTTCGGGGAAAGTGGCGGGTGAGGACGAAGGCGATGGTGACGGCCGGGTTCAGGTGGGCACCGGAGAGGTGGCCGGTCGCGTAGACCATCGCCATCACGATCAGGCCGAAGACGAGCGCGATGCCGACCGTGCCCAGGCTGCCCGGGTGCTCGGCCTCGGTGACGATCGCGCCGCAGCCGGCGAAGACCAGGGCGAAGACTCCGAGCCCCTCAGCTGCGGCGCGGCGGATCAGGTCGGGAGGCCCGCTCACGCCGGCCTCTCAGCAGCAGGCGGCGGTCGGCGAGGTGAAGACCTCGCGCACCGAGTCGAGCGCGCCGGGGACGAGGCTGAAGTAGCTGTAGGTGCCGCGGGTCTCGCGCTCGAGGAGGCCGGCGTCGACGAGCACCTTGAGGTGATGGCTCGCCGTGCCCTGCGAGAGGTCGAGCAGCGGCTGGATCTCGCAGACGCAGACCGCCTCGCCATCGGCTCTCAGCAGAAGGTTGACGATCTTCAACCGGTGCCGGTCGGCGAGCGCCTTCAGCACGGCCTCCAGCTCGAGCGCCCGGTCATCGGCCAGCGACGACCCCGCGAGCGGGGTGCAGCAGTCGATCACCGGCAGGTCAGCCATGGGAGCCGAAGGTATCAGATTCATCGATGAATTTCGATGAATCAGCTGCCTGACTCGCCGCCAGTAGCCTTGCGCCGATGGCCACACCGGTGACGAAGCGGTGAGCGCCGCGCTCGGCTGGGGGGCTGTGGCGGCCTCCTCGCTCGTGATCGGCGCCCTGCTCGCCTTTGCTCGCCGCTGGCCCGCCCGGCAGATCGGGCTCGTGCTGGCCTTCGGCGCCGGGGCGCTGATCAGCGCCGTCAGCTTTGAGCTGGCGGCGGAGGGGATCGAGGTCGGCAGCCTCGGGGCGACCGGCGGCGGGCTGGCCGTCGGCGCCCTCACCTACTTCGGCCTCGACGGGCTGATCGCCAAGCGCTACTCGGCCGGCCGCGGGCGGGCCGGGCGCACAAGCGGCTCGGCACCTGGAGCTGCCCTCGCACTGGGCGCCTTCCTCGACGGCATACCCGAGCAACTCGTCCTTGGGATCGGGCTGGCCGGCGGTGAGGGAATCGGCATCGGGCTGCTCGTCGCGATCTTCGTCTCCAACCTGCCCGAGGCGATCGGCTCGGCGACCGCGATGCGGAACTCCGGCACTGACCGAGACAAAGTGCTGCTTCTCTGGGGCGGGGTGGCAGCGATCTGCGTCCTCGCCAGCGGCGCCGGATACGCAATCGCCGACGCGGCCTCGGGCGAGCTCCGCGCCGCCATCGACGGCTTCGCCGCCGGCGCCCTCCTGGTGATGTTGATCGACTCGATGATCCCCGAAGCGACCAGGGAGTCCGGGCCGGTCGCCGGGCTCGTCACGACCCTCGGCTTCGCAGTGGCGACGGCGCTCTCGAGCTTGTCCTAAGCCTCCCGACCTCAGTCGGGTTACCGACCCTCCATCAGGCGCTCTAGCGTGAAAGTAAGCACTCTGCGCCTGGTGCGTTTGTCGAAGCCCTTGACGAATGTTCCCTCGGCGGTCGCCCGGAAGGCCTCAACGGCCAACGGCAGCTCTTCCGCTGGAATCCGGTCGCTGAGTGTGTTGGAAAGCATCCGGGACAGAAGTGAATCGAGCCGCGCGACGAACTCGGCGACCACCGGCGAACGCTGCGCGCGTTCGCTCATCGCGCCCCTGAGGCTGGAGAGGGCCTCGAACTGGTCCGTGAACCAGAGGATCCGCTCTACCTCGCTCGCTTCCTTGCTGGAGGGCTTTCGGGCCCCAATCTTCCCCAGCATGCGCTCCAACGCCGCAACGAAGAGCTCGTCCTTGGAGGGGAAGTACCAATAGACAGCGTTTTGAGCGAGGCCCAGTTCCCGCGCGATCGCCGCTATCGACAGTGCCTCGTAGCCGTCCCTCCGCAGTCGTCGCTCGGCCAGCTCGAGGATCTCCTCGACCTTCTCCTCCCGGCTGACCGCCTGACGATTCTTCGGCACTTTCTTGACACCCTCTCAAGAGATGGGCTAGGCTTCTTGGGACCCTCCCAAGGCTAGCGAAGGAGACGGATATGACCCTGGCCAGGTTCCTGCGCTCCCTGACTCGGTTCCGCTGGATCCAACCCCAGGTGGGTCGTGCGCACGCAGCCCTGCTGCGACGCAGTCGCGGTCGCATCCGACGCTCGCTCCTACTCGCCGGCGGGCAGCCTGTTCTCGCGCTGACGACCACGGGCCGCCACTCGGAAAGGCCCCGCTCAACCGTCGTCGCCTACGTCGAGCACGGAGACGCGTACGCGATCGGCGCTCTCAACCTCGGCAGCGATCGCGACCCCTCCTGGTGCCTCAACCTGCGCGCAGATCCGCGTGCCCATATAACGGTGAACGGCGAGCGCATGGCCGTACGGGCTCGGCAGGCGAGCGGTGAGGAAGCGACGCAGCTTTGGCTGGCGTTCACCGATCGACTGCCGGCGATCGCGAACTCCCTACGCTTGGCCGACCGCGAAGTGCCCATGTTCGTGCTCGAGCTGCGCTAGGCCGTCTTCGGGCTCTTCGGCTCGGCTCGCGGCTCGAGCTGGATCTCGCGCTCGGCACCGGGCCTGCCTTCCTCAATCTCGGCGCTGCGCTCGCGCTCGGCGTTGAGCTGGTGCCCGAAGAGGATCGCCAGGTTGCTGATCCAGAACCAGATGAGGAGGGCGATCAGGCCGCCGAGAGTGCCGTAGGTCTTGTCGTAGGAGCCGAAGTTGGCGACGTAGAAGGCAAAGGCCGCAGAGGCAATCGCCCAGACGACGATCGCGAAGAGGCTGCCGGGGGTTACCCACCTGAAGCCGCGCAGCTTGACGTTGGGGGCGGCGTAATAGAGGACGCTGACCATGGTGATGAAGAGCGCCGCCATCATCGGCCACTTGGCGATGTTCCAGATGGTGATCGCGGGGTCGCCGACCCCGATCGGATCGGCAACCGCGCTGACGACCGGGCCGGTGAGGACGAGGGCGACGGCGAGGACGGCCATCATCACGATCAGCACCAGCGTCACGGCGAGCTGCAGCGGTCGCAGCTTCCAGAACGGTCGGCCCTCGGGTGTCTCGTAGATCACGTTCGAGGCACGCATGAAGGCACCGACGTAGCCGGAGGCCGACCACAGCGCCAGCGCCAGGCCGAGCACGAAGGCGAAGCCGGCGGTGCCCTGGTTCGAGGCGATCGAGCGAATCGGGCCGGAAAAGGTCTCCGCCGCCGAGCCGGGGCCGATCGAGGTGATGATCTCGGTCAGGCTGCGGGTCGTCGACTGCGGGTCGCCGAAGAGGCCGATCAGCGAGACCATCGCGATCAGCGCCGGGAAGAGGGAGAGCAGGCTGTAGTAGGTGAGCGCCGCAGCCCAGTCGGTCAGGTTGTCCTCGCGAAACTCGCTCGCCGTTCGCTTCAGCGTCGCCAGCAGGCCTGAATCGGGTGCTCGGGTCTCGATATTGCTTGACTGCCCGAAACCCGGCGGCGCTAACCGGGGCTCGGCTACCAGACGGCGTCGTGCTGCTCCATCACGCCGACTCCCTCGGCCAGCTCGATGCCACCCAGCGAGCCGCTGAAATCGCCGAAGCGGTGCCGATAGCTGGAGCGGAAGATGAGGAAGTTGTCGTCGCGAACCCGTTCGGAGCCCGGCGTGAAGCTGAGCAGCTCGCCGCCGGCGAACTCGACCGCCTCGAGCCCCCTGAAGGAAACCGGCGCCGGCTCGGACGGGGCCCCGTCCGCCCAGATCGCCCGCTCGCTACTGGCGGGCGGGTCGTTGATGCCCTCGACCAGGTTCCAGGCAAGCGGCCGTCCATCCTTCGCCCGACCGATCCCCGCCGACCAGTGCCAGTTGGTTCGCCGCTTCTGGTAGCCGGCCGACTGGTCGTCGACCCCGTGCCCGTCGACCTCCCAGCGCCCGTCCGGGGTCTCGACCGTGCCACTGATCGGCACCCCCGAGCGCTTGCGGGTCCAGCCCCAGCCCGAGCCGCTGGGACAGATCGACTCGACCGGGGAGGAGTCGCCGAGCCGCAGGCTCGCCCGCAGCTCGTCAGCCTCGATCTCGATCGCGGAACCCTCCATCCTCACCTCGCGGCTGCCAGGCCGCAGCCTCGTGTTGGCATAGCTGCGGTCGCGGTCGCGGTCCCAAAGCGCCCAGAAGCACTGACCGAGCGGGCCGACCTGCGCCCGGGCCGCGCAGAGCATCAGCTCCGGGCTGTAGAAGCCGACGTAGCGCCAGATCTTCCGCGTCTGCCCCCTGCTGCGCAGAGGCATGCGATCCGGTGGAAGCGGCAGGTCGGGACGGTCGCCTCCCGGGCCGCGCCAGGGAAGCTGTTCGACGGGGTCCACCGGACGACGCTACTCGATGCCACGTTTAGGGACCACCGGAACGGGCAGTCCTGAAAGATGACGATTGCAGGCTCGATATTCCTGATCGCTGCCGGCGCGATCCTGCGTTTCGCACTCAACGTCCATGTCGAGGGAGTGAGCCTCGACACGGTCGGGCTGATTCTGATGCTCGCCGGCCTCGCCGGCCTCGTGCTCGGCTTCGTCCAGTACGCAATGTGGACGAGGCGGGCCCGCCGTGCCGACGTCCTCGTCGAGGAACGCCGCGACCCACCGCCACCGGCCGCGTACTAGCCAAGTTCACGCAGCTCCGCGCCCCTTTCAGAGCGCCCACAAGGTGATGCCGCCTTCGGGGCGAAAGAGCGTGGACGGAACCGCGAGCGTGAGGAGACTTCGATGAGTCGCATCAGCAGCACACGGCCTTCCCCGGCGATGGTCGTCGCACTGATCGCATTGTTCGTGTCGCTGAGCGGAGTCGCCTACGCGGCGCTGACGGTTAAACAGAACAGCATCACTTCGAAGTACCTCAAGGACGGCAAAGCAGTGAAGAACCAGGACGTCGTCAACGACACGCTGCAGGGCGACAAGATCCAGGAGTCGACCCTCGCCCAGGTGCCGTCGGCGCTCACGGCCAACAGCGCCGGAACCGCAGCTTCCGCCGGATCGGCGAAAACCGCCGGCGACGCGGAGCTGCTCGACCACCTCGACTCCGCCGACTTCCTTCGTGCCAAAGCGACGGCGGTGAACGCGGATCTGCTCGACGGGCTCGACTCGGCGGCCTTCCTTTCAAGCACGATTACCGTGCGGGAATCAGGGACCAAAGAAATCGCCAACAACGCAATCTCGGGCGCCACGGCCCAATGTAAACCGGGCGAGAAGGCGATCGGTGGGGCTGCCGCGTGGAACACGACGCCGGGAGCCAACACCATGGTGATGCTGGAGAGCGCTCCAGTGTCCGCCCTCCTCACCGGCTGGAGCGTGACGATGGGGAACACCAGCGGATCGTCGAAGACCTACCGCGTCGAAGCGATCTGCGTCGCGGGTTGAATCCAAGCTTGCCCCGGGTAAGGGGGGTGGGATGCGGAAGCTGATCGTCACCGAGTTCGTCACCCTCGACGGGGTGATGGAGGCTCCTGGCGGCGAGCCGACGCACCCTCACACCGGCTGGGTGGGGGACTTCATCGGCGAGGAGCAGCTGGCCTTCAAGCAACAGGAGGTACTCGATGCCGAAGTACGTGGTGACGAAAACCCTCGCCGAGCTCGAGTGGAACAACTCGATCCCGCTCGCAGGCGATCTGCCCGACGAGGTGACGAAGCTCAAGCAGCAGGACGGCGGTCCGCTCCTCGTCGCCGGCAGCCGCACCCTCGTCCACGCCCTGATCGAGGATGACCTCGTCGACGAGTACCGGCTGATGGTCTTCCCGGTCGTGCTCGGCTCAGGCGACCGCCTCTTCCCCGAGTCGCCGGACAAGGTCGCGCTGGAGCTCCTCGATACGAAGACCTTCTCCACCGGCGTCCAGGTCAACACCTACCGCCCGGCGGCTTAGACCACTTCAGGCATCCTCCTCGGCACGGCTGCGAACCATGTGCACGAGGAGCACCAGGCAGACGATCAGCACCGGCGCGAAGGCCGGCAGCGCCACGACCAGGCTGTGATGGGCGAGCGGCAGCACGCTAGCCCTGGGTCGCGGTCGCCGGTCGCGTAGCCGCCGTCGCCTGGGGCCGCCGCTGCGAACGGGGGCGGGGCGGGAAGGCGAGCCGGTGCAAACCCCAGGCAAGCAACCCCAAGAGGGAGAGGGAGATCCCGACGACGATCGCGTAGGCGATCGCGGTCAGCGCCGGCGAGCCGCCGGTCTTCTCGCGCTGGAGGATCTCGGTCTCGTCGACGAAGGAGCGCGTGAAGGTCGCCCGCGCTGGTACTTCGGCGGCCGGGATCGCGTCGTCACGCGGGAGGAAGACCGGCAGCGCGGTCAGCGAGCTGCCCTCGTGGAGGCGGATCAGCGTCTTCCAGTTGCCGTACACGGGGATCGGCTCGGTCGTCCGGTAGCGGCCTTCGACGACGCGCTCGAGCGGATCGACGACGAGTCCTCCCCCCTGCCAGGCGGTGACGTCGAACCACTCGGCTGCCTCAGCGGCGTCCCGTGGCGTCAGGGTCACAGTCGCGCTCACATGCCGCTGCGGCCCGTCGCCGGCCTCGCGCAGGACGACCTCGGCCCGCACGCCCTGCTTCGCCGGCGCGATCAGAGCGAAGACCGTCATCGCAACGACGACCGCGGCCCCAGCGCAGGCTGCCAGCCGCAGGCCAGGCCTGCGCTGGCCCGGCGGCACCGCGAGCCGCGTGCCGATCCAGGCACCGAGAACCGACCCGGCAAGCGCCGCCGCGAGGCCGAAGATGGCGGCCTCGGGAAGCGCCGCGGAGGGCCAGGGCACAGGCATCCAGAAATGCGACCAAGCCCACTCGGCGGCGAAGCCGACGGTGCCGATTCCAAGCCCCGACCAGAGCCCGAAGGCGAGCGGTCGGTCGGCGGAGACGCGCAGCGCCACTGCCTCGACAACCAGCGCCTCGGCGATGTAGAGCGGCAGGTGGGGCGTCGTCTCGCCTAGCACCGGGCCGACCAGGAGCGCGAGGATGCCGCGGGCGAAGAGGAAGAAGGCGACCGCGCCCAGCGCCGCGCCGCGGCCGCCGTAGAGACGCGCGGCGACGAGGCCGATCCCGGCGGCCACCATGACCATCATCGGCTCGAAGACGAAGCGGAACTGGGGAACGCCGAAGTCGAACTCGGCCTGGAAGGTGGAGAGGCCGATCAGCAGGCCACCGGTCAGCATCACAGCGCGGACCAGAACCGTGGCCTGGTGCTCCCCTTCCGACCCGTTCTCGGCGCTCGCCCGCATCCCCTCCACCGAGAGCACGGCGAGCCCGACCAGGGTCATCGCCGCGCCGCCGATCAGCATCAGGTGGGTCGGCCCCCAGAGCGTCACGTCCTGCCCGAAGAAGCGGTGCCAGACGTCGTCGAGGGGGAAGCCGATCAGCGAGAAGGCGCCGCAGGCGCAGATCAGAACGCCGCCCAGCGGCGCGTACCAGTCGGGGCCGAGGCGAATCGCGGACGAGCTCGGCTTGCCCTCGGGCAGGACGATCGCCAGGAAGCCCGCGGTGAAGATGCCGAAGAGGCCGATCAGGATGAAGTAGTGGGCTGGGTTCGCCAGCGGCCCGGCATCGCGGCCGACGTCGATGTGGAGCGAGATGTCCCAGTACATGCCGAAGAGCGCCCCGATCAGCGAGCTGGTCGCGATCGCCGACGGGATCGCGACCCAGGCCGGGTAGCCGGTGCGGCGCTCGGACCAGGCGGCAAGGCGGCGCAGCCAGGCGATACGACCGGCGCGGTAGCCAAAGCCTATGTAGAGCAGGGCGAGGGTCAGCAGGCTGGCGGCGAGCGAGGCGATGACGATCTCGCCGAGGGCGGCTCCGCCGGCTGGCGGCGCTTTGGCGAGGATTGCGGTTACGAGGCTCGGGTTCATTGGCGTCCCTCTTCGAATTGACGGCAGATTCTTGGTTCCCTTTAAACCGTTACCTCAAACGAGGTTACAAAGAGAAGGTAGCATTGCCTCCGTGTCCCCCGCTGACAAGCAGGCCACCGCCGCGGATGAGCGCGCCGAGCTGACGGTCGAGCAGCTCGCCTACGAGACCGGCATGTCGGTCCGCAACATCCGCAACCACCAGTCACGCGGCCTCCTCCCTCCGCCCGAGGTGCGGGCCCGGATCGGCTACTACGGGCCCGATCACGTCGCCCGCCTGCGGTTGATCCAGGAGATGCAGGGTGAGGGCTTCAAGCTGAGCGCGATCGAGCGCCTGATCGGCGAGCACGGCGTCGACGCCGACCGCTTCGTTGGCCTGCGCCAGGCGATAACCGCCCCCTTCACGACCGAGGCACCCGAGGTGCTGACCCGCGAGGAGCTCACCGAGCGCTTCGGCACCAGCGACGACAAGCTGCTCGCCAAGGCGCAGAAGCTGGGGCTGCTGATCGCACTCGGCGACGAGCGCTACGAAGCGCCGAGCCCGGCCCTCCTGCGCGCCGCCGAAGACGTGCTCGGACGGGGCATCCCGCTTGCTTCGGCGCTGGCGGCGATCGAGAAGCTGAATCGCAACGCGCAGTCCTCGGCGCGGGCTTTCGTCAAGCTCTTCGTCGAGGACCTCTGGCAGCCGTTCGACGAAGCGGGGCGCCCGGACGAGCGCTGGCCAGAGATCACCGAGGCGGTCGAGCAACTGCGTCCCCTAGCCTTCGAGGCGCTGAACGCGACCTTCCGCCTGACGCTGACGACAGAGATCGAGAAGGCCTTCGGCGAAGTGCTCGAACGACGCAAGAAGAAGGGTTGAGCATGAGTGACGGAGCGAAGATCGGAGCGCAGGATGGGGACCGCGCCGACTTTCCCCGGCTCGGAAACCGCTTCATCGTTCGCGGCTCCGACACCGGTGGGCGCTTCGCACTGATCGAACACACGGTGCCGCCCAAGGCTCTGGCGGCGCCGACGCACACCCACCAGCACGAGGACGAGTACTCGTTCGTGCTCAGCGGCAAGATCGGGGTCCTGCTCGGGGACGAGGTGCTCAGCGCGGGCCCCGGCGAGTCGGTCGTCAAGCCGCGGGGCGTGCCGCATGCCTTCTGGAACTCCGGCGATGAGGAGGCGCGCCTGCTCGAGCTGATCTCTCCCGGCGGCTTCGACCAGTACTTCGTCGAGATGGCGCCACTGCTCAACGCCGAGGATCGGGACTCCGAGCGGATCGGCGAGGTGCAGGGCCGGTACAGCCTCTCGATGGACATCGACTCGGTCGGGCCGCTGATGCAGGCGCACGGGCTGACGGCCTAGCCTCAGCAGGCGTGCCGACGCCCCGCTCGATCCAGCGCACCTACCTGACGCTGCTGCTCGGCAACACGCTGGCGGCGTCGTTGATCTGGGGGATCAACACGATCTTCCTGCTCGATGCCGGGCTCTCGAACCTGGAAGCGTTCGCGGCCAACGCCTTCTTCACCGCCGGGATGGTGCTGTTCGAGGTGCCGACCGGGATCGTCGCCGACACGATCGGGCGCCGCGTCTCCTACCTGCTCGGCACGCTGACGCTGACGGCGTCGACCTTCCTCTACGTGCTCCTCTGGCAGATCGAGGCGCCGCTCTGGCAGTGGGCGGTCGCCTCGATGCTGCTCGGCCTCGGCTTCACCTTCTTCTCCGGCGCGGTCGAGGCCTGGCTGGTCGACGCGCTCACCGCGACCGGCTTCACCGGCGAGCTGGAGACGGTCTTCGGCCGCGGCCAGATCGTCAGCGGCGCGGCGATGCTGACCGGCTCGGTCGCGGGCGGCTTCATCGCCCAGCAGACCAGCCTCGGCGTGCCGTTCGTGCTCCGCGGCCTCGTCCTGATCGTGATGTTCGGGGTCGCCTTCAGGCTCATGCACGACGTCGGCTTCACCCCCGAGAAGGGCGGCCGGCCGCTGGCCGAGATGCGGAAGATCGCCGCCAACTCGATCGACTACGGCTGGCGGGTGCCGGCGGTCAAGTGGCTGATGGTCGAGTCGCTCTTCACCGGCGGCGTCGGCATCTACGCCTTCTACGCCCTGCAGCCCTACCTGCTCGAGCTCTACGGCGACCCGCAGGCCTACCAGGTCGCCGGCCTGGTGGCGGCGATCGTCGCCGGCGCCCAGATCGCCGGTGGCATCGCGGCTCCCCGCATCCGCCGCCTCTTCCGCCGCCGCACCTCGGCGCTGATCGTCACCGCGGGGCTCAGCGTCGTCGCGCTCGGGCTGATCGGGCTGGTCGAGAGCTTCTGGGCGGTGATCGGGCTGATCGTGGTCTGGGGCCTGCTGTTCGCCGCCACGATGCCGATCCGCCAGACCTACCTCAACGGCCTGATCCCCTCGCGGCAGCGGGCGACGATCCTCTCCTTCGACTCGATGATGTCCTCCACCGGCGGGGTCTGGACCCAGCCGCTGCTCGGCCGCGCCGCCGACGTCTGGGGATACGCGCCCTCCTACCTGATCGGCGCCGGGATCTCGGTCCTGGCGCTGCCCTGCCTCGCCCTGTCGCGGCGCGCAGAACGCCCCCGCCGACACGCTCGACGTCACCGAGGCGCAGCCGGCCCCGCAGCCTGGCTGACCGGCAGCCCCTGACTCGGTTACTCGACAGGCGCTGAGACCGGGGTCGCCGGCGGGGCGCCGGCTTCGAGCAGGGTCGCCAGGTAGATGACGACCGGGGTCGAGCCGCGGTTGGTTGCCTGGTGGATGTCCGAGGGCTGCTCGACGATCCACTGGCCCTTGCGGATGCTCCCGGGCCGGCCTTGATCGTGCGGACCGTCTGCGGATCCCGGTCGGCCTCGCCGCGGCGGACGACGACCGAGCCTTTGCGGACGGTGTAGGTGAGGACGCCGGACTGGATCCGAGCCACCTGCGTGCCGAGGTGGTGGTGCAGCGCCAGCTCGGCGCCGGGCTCGAGCAGGAGGCGGAGCCGAGCGGTCCGGCTCACGTCTTGTCCCGGCGGCGCTCGTCGCGGCGGTGGCGGCGAATCACCGGCGCAACGTAGCCGATCAGGCGCCGATCGCGACGGCCGCCAGGAGGGTGACGATCAGCGGCGCGTTCACGGTGACGAAGAGGACGTCGACCCTGACCTCCTGCGAGTTCTGCAGAGCGACGATGACAACAAGGGCGATGAGCGCGCCGACGACCCAGGCGCGCCAGTTGGTCTGCTTGTTCTCGGTGGGCAAGGTGCTGGGAGACGTTCGGGGTCGTCTCCCAGCCTAGTCGCAGCACCAGTGGACTCAGCCAGAGGCGCGTCCAATCCTCAGCGTCCCGCTCCACTCCCCGACCCGGACTCGGAGCGACACGGTCCCTGGAGAGCGCTCCCGGAACACGAGCCCAGCCGGCCAGATGGTCCGAGGCTTGTCGTCGCAGGGGACGAGGGTGACCCGGTTGTACGGGTGACCTGGGTAGTCCTTGCGGGCGACGACGACCTCGATGCTGACCCGGTCGCGTTCGCTTGGCGGAACCCTCACTTCCGCCGGGCGATGACCTTCGAGGAGCGCGGGCATCTTGACGTGGAGGAGACCGTCATCGCCGCGGCTGCCATGGATCGGGTTGATATCGCGGCCCGAACCCCCGAAGCCAAGCGGCCCCGCATGGACGGAGTCCTGGCGCCAATCCGGCTCGCCGCTGCCGATGAACGAGCCATTCCCGTCGCAGGTCACCTTGGTCGAGCCCGAGCCGAGCGCGGCGCCATCCCGCTTCGCTTCAGCGTCGGCGCACCCGGTCAGGCCAAGTGCAACCCCCGCTACCACCGTCGCCACTGCCATAAGTTTCTTCATGATCGGTATACGGATCGAGGCCTGTGAAAGGTCCCGAATGGCGAGGAGGAACGATGGCAGACCAGTCGAGCCCGGTAGAGGTGGCGCGAGCGGCGATGGCCGCAGTCCAGGCGGGCGATCGCGAGCGCTGGCTGGACCTCTTTGCCGAGGACACCCAGGTCGAGGACCCGGTCGGCCACATCCCTCCGATCGTCGGGCGCGAGGCTCTCGGCCAGTTCTGGGACGGGGCGATCGCGGCGCTCGCGTCCGTGAAATTCGACGTCAATCGCGAGTGGGAGGCGGGCGAGGAGGCGATGTTGCTCGCGACGGTCGCCATCTCCACCTCGACCGGCGCCAGCGCGAGCTACGACGGCACCTTTAATTACGCGATCGACGGCGAGGGGAAGATCGGCTCACTGCGGGCCTTCTGGGACCTGCCTGCAGTCGGTGCTGCCCTAGCGGCCGGCTAGCTTCGCCTAGGAGCACCTCGCCATTGACGCTCCTCGTTTACTCAGTTAATCTCGTTCGCTGTGACAGACGCGGAGAAGATCACTTTCATAACGCTCGGGCCGGGCGGTAGCTGCCACGAGCGGGCGGTGATCGAGTACGCCCGCTTCCAGGGCATCGAGGACTTCGAGATCGAGCTGATCGAAGACTTCTTCGTCGGGCTCGACATCGCCCGGCAGAACCCTGGCTCGTTCCTGGTCCAGTGCAGCGCCCACGAACGGGTGGGGGACATCACCGAGAAGTACTGGCGCGAGATCTTCGTCGTCGACACCTTCATTTACCCAACGAAGGCGCTAGCCGTGCTCACCCGCCGCGAGGTGGAGAAGTCCCGTTCGCTGGGGATCGTCCCCTGCACCTCGGGCTACGTCAATCTCGACGACTGGGAGGACGTTACGCCCGAGGTGTCAAAGCCCGTGATCGCCAGGAACCTGCTCCAGGGCAAGTATGACTCCGGGCTGACCCACCTGGAGCACGCCGAAATCCACCCGGACAAGCTGCGGGTCGACCTCGACATCGGCGAAGTCGACACCACCTGGGTCGTCTACGGGCATGAGAAGCGCTTCAAGGGCGACGTGATCGGGATTCCCTCGGCGTCAGTGTTCGGCATCGGCGAGGACCGCCAGCCGGTCGCCGCTGTCGACGGCTAGGAAGCACACCGCCCGGGCCGCGGTGAAACGCGCTCCGGATGCCATAGGGGTACAGCGCGTTGCACCAGGGTGGGGAACCGGTACGTCAGTAGGCGGTGTTGCGGGAGCGCGGCCGCGGGGTCGCCTTGTAGCGAGGTTGCTGGCCGCGGTTCCAGAGGACCTGGTCGATCTCGGCAGGCGAGAGGCGGCGATCGAGCGTCGCCGAGAGCAGCTCGACCGCGTGCACCGTGCAGGCGCGCAGCTCGACCTCCTCGGGTGAGCCGTGCTCGAGCAGCACGCCGGCGTCGATCGCCTCGGTCAGCGCCGGCTCGAGGCTGAGGACGCCGTCGAGCCGGAGCACATGCGGAACGAGGTTGTCGGCGAAGGCGGTGAGGCGGTCCAGGCCGATCAGCGTTGCGACGCCGGCGCGGTCGACGTCGGCGGACACGATCTGGGCGCGCTTGAATAACGGCACCTCCCTGCCCTCGTAGGTCGAGGTGTCGGCGAACGCCTGCCAGCCGGAGAGGAGCTCGACGAGGGCGACGGCAGATCCGCCCGCGGTGTCGACGACGCCCGCGAAGCTGGCATCGTGATCGCCGAAGACGTGCTCGCCGACGTCCCGCAGCGAAGAGGCGAACTGCTCCATCAGCGGGTGGTCGGGATCCTGCCCGACGACCTCGGCGATCGCCGCCGCGGAGATCTGGGTCAGCTCTTCGGGCGACCACGCCCCGGCCGCGCGGAAGCGCTCGGTCAGGCCCGCGGCGATCGTGAAATAGCCGCTATGTCCTGGGCGCTTGCGGATCGTCGGCCACCAGCCCGAGCCAAAGTTGATCGCGTCGAGGCAGAAGACGAAGGCGGCGCGCAGCTCACGCTCGCCCTCGACGATCTGCGTCGCCGAGTCGGCGTCCGGTGGCGCCGGCACCGCCGGAAGGGACTCGGCGTAGGCATCGATCGACGCCTCGTCGAGACGGACGGAGCGTGAGCGACCTGCCACCCAGGCGCAGGCGGTGCGAACCCGATCGGGCAGCGTTTCGGGACCGGGGTCCACTCGCCAAAGATGTCAGCCGGCCGCGCCGGAGGACGTCTCGAGGATGGTGCGGGCCAGGAGCTCGGGGTCGTCCCACATCGGCACGTGACCGCAGCTGGCCAGCATCACGGTGCGAGTCTGCGCCGGCAGCTCGTCGAGACGTCGCGCCTTCGCGGGGATCAAGCGGTCCTTGTCTCCCCAGGCCACCGTCACCGGCACCCCGATCTCGCTGCCGCCCCTGAAGCGCTCTCGCCGGGTCGCGGCGAGGTGGGCATCGAAGCAGGGGGTTTGAGCGTAGGTCTTCGCCATCTCGATCGCGTCCTCAGCCGGCATCTGAGCCGGCTTCGCCACGGTTCCCCGCATCAGCATCGTGCGCCCGGCACGGTTGCGCATCAAGTGCGGGGTGAGCGGAGCGAAGGCACGACCCAGCTTGTGCTGACTCCAGAGCTGCGCGACGCAACGCCAGGGATCGCGCCGCGGCCAGAGGCCAGCGGGGCCGATCGCGAGGACGGAGCGCACGCGGTCGCGCTTGGCGAGCTCCAAAGCGGTCCAGCCGCCGACCGAGTTCCCGGCGACGTGTGCGGAATCGAGCTGCAGCTTCGCCAGCACCCCGTCGAGGACCGCCGCATAGCCGATCGGCGAGTGAGGGACGCCATCGGGAGGAGGATCGGACTCGCCGTGACCGGGCAGGTCGACGAGCAAGAGCTCTCGGTGCGGCTCGAGCGGGCCGACCAACGGCTTCCAGTGTGCGCGCGAGCCGCCAGTGCCGTGGATCAACAGCAGCGGGTCGCCCACTCCAATCCGTTCGATTGCGACACCGTCGATATTCGAGAGCAAGGTCTTCTCCTAACGTTTATGTCCTTATAAAACGTTAGGCTATATCAATGCCGCCGACGATGGAACGCTTCGGCCCCACCCGCCGTGGCGGACCCGTTTTCCGCTGGCTCGGTGAGCCGCTGGCGATCGACCTGGCAAACACCGTGATGATGACGCCCGGGGGCGAGCCGGTGGACCTGCTTGCGACAGCGGAGAACCTGCGCGGCTGGATCGAGGCGGAGGGGGAGCGGCTCGGCGGGTACGTCTTCGACCCCGCCGATCTGGACGAGGTTCGCGAGCTGCGCGACGCGGTTCGCGAGCTGCTGGGTGCGGCGGTCGAGGCCACCGGCTTTCCGGCTCGATCGCTGCGGCATCTCAATGCTGTCAGCGCAGCGGCGCCGATGGCCCCCCAACTCGCTCTCGATGCAAACGGGGTGCCGGATGCAACGGCGCGGATCGGGGAGAGCGGCACGCTTGGCGCGGCCCTGGGCGGGATCGCGCGCTCCGCGATCGACCTGCTCAGCGGCCCCGAGCGTGAGCGGCTGAAGGTTTGCGGGGCTCCGAGCTGCGGGATGTTCTTCCTCGGGGCGCGGCGCTGGTGCTGCTCTGCCTGCGGCAACCGCGCCCGCGCGGCCCGACACTACCGCCGCACCAGGGCCGGTCGGGGAGAATCCCCGTGAGATGGCCCTGACCCACCGAGCGCGGGAGTGGCAGCAACGCGGCGCGACCGCGGAGTTTCGCGGCCACGCGATTCACACCTTCAGGCGCGAGGGCGAGGGGCCGTTGCTGCTCCTGCTGCACGGGTTCCCCTCCAGCTCCTACGACTGGCGGCTGTTGCTCGAGGAGGAGCCGGGACGGGCAGCGCTGGCCTTCGACTGCCTCGGCTTCGGCCTCTCCGAGAAGCCCCGCGACACGACCAACAGCCTCTTCTGGCAGACCGACCTCGCCGAGGAGCTGGTGCGGCGCCACGGCGACGGGCGACCGATCTACGTCGTCGCCCACGACATGGGCACCTCGATCGCGACGGAGCTGATGGCGCGGGACCTGGAAGGGAAGCTCGCGATGAACCTGGCCGGTGCGCTGCTCTTCAATGGCAGCATCGTGCTCGAACGGGCCAGCCCGATCCTCGGCCAGCGCATCCTGCGCAGCCGCCTCGGGCCGCTCTTCTCGCGACTCTCGAGCGAGCGCGTCTTCCGCCAGCAGTTCGGCTCGGTCTTCTCCGCGGCGCACCCGCTCGGCGAGGAGGAGGCGGCGGACCAGTGGTCGCTGATCTGCCACAACGGCGGCCGCACCCTGGGCCACCGGCTGATCTCTTACATGGACCAGCGCGAAGAGCACGCCGAGCGCTGGCACGGCGCCGTCCGCGACTGGCAGGGCGAGCTCAGCCTCACCTGGGGCCTGCTCGACCCGGTGGCGACGACCGAGGTGCTGGCGGCGCTGCGGGAGCTGCGCCCGACCGTCCCCGTCACCGAGCTACCCGGCCTCGCCCACTACCCGCAGCTTGAAGACCCGGCCCAGATCGCGCAGGCGCTGCGCGCGGCGATCGCCCCTTCCTAGAAGTTTTTGCGGAAGTGTCGATTCGGAGCGATTCCCGTTCGTCGTTAGGGTGAGAGCGGCGACAAGCGCTGCTCACGAGACTGGAGGATTCCGATGCAATTCATGTTTTCCGTGATCGATGCAGAGCAGAGCTGGGAGGATCTCACCCCGGAGGAGGTCAAGCAGAACCTGGCCGATATGGGCAAGTTCAACGACGAGCTGACCGCGGCCGGCGCGATGGTCACCGGTGCCGGCCTGCAGGAGCGCGCGACCGGGAAGACGGTCCACTACGGCAAGGACGGCGAGACGGTGGTCAGCGATGGTCCCTTCAGCGAGACCAAGGAGCAGATCGCCGGCTTCTGGATCGTCGAGCTAGAGAGCGTCGACGAGGCGCTCGCCTGGGCGAAGAAGATCCCGTTCCAGGGCGGCCACGTCGAAATCCGCCCGCTGGTCAGCGGCGGCGAGGAACTGATCGAGAAGGCGGAAGCCTCGTAGCGGCCGATCGCGACAGCGTCGTCGGCCGCACCTTCCGGCACGAGTCCGGGCGGGCGGTCGCGACGCTGATCCGCGTCATCGGCGACTTCGACCTCGCCGAAGAGGCAGTGCAGGAGGCCTTCGTCACCGCCCTCGAGCGCTGGCCCGGCGAAGGAGTCCCCTCCAACCCCGGCGCCTGGATAACCCAGGTCGCCCGCAACAAGGCGATCGACCGGCTGCGCCGCGAGCGCAACCTGCGCGACAAGACCGCGGTCCTCGAGCGGCTGGAGACGATGCGGATGACGTCGGAGCCCAGCCCCGGCCAGCCGGAGAGCGAGATCGAGGACGACCGCCTGCGGCTGATCTTCACCTGCTGCCACCCGGCGCTGGCGATCGAGGCGCGGGTCGCGCTCACCCTGCGCACCCTCGGCGGCCTCAGCACGCCGGAGATCGCGCGGGCGCTGCTGGCCAGCGAAAGCGCGATGGCGCAGCGGCTGGTCCGCGCCAAGCGCAAGATCGGCGGCGCCGGCATCCGCTACGAGGTGCCCGACGCAGATCGCATGCCCGAGCGGCTGCCCGCCGTGCTGGCGACGCTGTACCTGATCTTCAACGAGGGCTACCTCGCCTCCGGCTCGGACGGGCTTCTCCGAACCGAGCTCAGCGCCGAGGCGATCCGGCTCGGACGGGCGCTGGTCGCGCTGATGCCGAGGGAGGCGGAGGTGCGTGGGCTGCTGGCGCTGATACTGCTGAGCGATTCGCGCCGGGCCGCGCGGATCGACGCCAGCGGCGAGCTGGTCCTGCTCGAGGATCAGGACCGTGCGCTTTGGGACCGCGAGGAGATCGCCGAGGGGCTGCGGCTGTCCCGGGAAGCCGCTGCCGGCGGTCCCGCCGGGCCCTACACGATCCAGGCCCGAATCGCCGCTGTCCATGCCGAGGCCGAGTCGCCCGAGCGAACCGACTGGGAGCGCATCGTCCGCCTCTACGCCTGGCACCTGGAGATCGCGCCGACGCCGGTGGTCGAGCTCAACCGCGCGGTCGCGGTGGCGATGTGCGAAGGCCCGCAGCGGGGGCTAGAGCTGATCGAGGCGATCGAGGGCCTCGCGGACTACCAGCGCCTGCACGCGGCCAGAGCCGACCTGCTCCGCCGCCTCGGTCGCGAGGGCGAGGCGGCGGAGTCCTACCAGCGAGCCCTGGAGCTAACTGCCAACGCTGTCGAGCGCCGCTTCATCGAACGACGTCTCGGCCTCGTGTGAGGGCATCGCCTCCGGCTCCACTTCGCGCAGGACAGTGACCGCGATCACGAAGGCGAGGCCGACCAGCGCCGCCCCGACCAGGTAGGCGAGGTGGAAGCCGGAGTTGAGCGCGGCATCGTTCGAGACGCCGTCGGCGAGCAGGGCGTCGGTGCGCCCCGTTGCCAGCGTCGCCAGCACCGCGAGGCCGATCGCGCCTCCCACCTGGGCGCTCGTGTTGACCAGGCCCGAGGCGAGACCGGAGTCCTGCGGCGTCGCCCCCGACATCGCCACCGTCATCAGCGATGGGAAGGAGGTGCCTATGCCGACCCCGATCAGCAGCATCGGCGGCAGGACGTCCACGACGAAGGTCCCGTCGACCGGCGTCCGCGCGAAGAGCAGCAGCCCACCGCCGATCATCAGCAGCCCCGGCATCAGCGTCCGCCGCGGGCCGAAGCGCATGATCAGCTTTTCGGAGAAGCCGAGCGAGAGCAACCCCATCACCAAGGTTGCCGGCAGGAAGGCGAGGCCGACCTGGAGCGGGTCGTAGCCGAGGATCTCCTGCAGGTAGAGGGCCCCGAGGAAGAACATCGCGAACATCCCGGCGACGAGCAGCGCCTGCAGCGCGTTGGCGCCGGAGACGTTGCGCGAGCGGAAGAGGCGCAGCGGCATCAGCGGGTTGGCGATCCGCGCCTGGCGCATGACGAAGACGGCACCCATCGCGATTGAGATCGCGCCGAGCAGGAGGGTCTGCGTCGCTCCCCAGCCCACCTCGCTGACCTCGAGGATCGTGTAGGTGCCGAGCATAAGGCCGCCGGTGATCAGCGCCGCCCCGGGGAGATCGGCGCCCTCGGCGATCCCGATCCCCTCGTGGGGCTCGACCAGGCGCCGGGTCAGCAGCGCCGTGGCGATCCCGACCGGCAGGTTGATGACAAAGATCCAGTGCCAGCTGATCGCCTCGGTCAGGACGCCGCCGGCGAGCAGGCCGATCGAACCGCCCGCCGAGGCGACGAAGCCGTAGACGCCGATCGCTTTCGCCTGGTCGCTCGGCTGCGGGAACATCGTCACGATCATCCCCAGGACCACGGCCGAGGCAAGAGCGCCGCCGATCCCCTGCACGAAGCGGGCGCCGATCAGCATCTCCTGGCTCTGCGAGAGGGCGCAAAGCAAAGAGGCGCTGACGAAGACGGCAAGGCCGACGAGGAAGATGCGCCGCTGACCGACCAGGTCGCCGAGGCGACCGGCGAGCAGCAGCAGGCCGCCGAAGGGGATCAGGTAAGCGTTGACGACCCAGGCGAGGTTGCTCTGCGAGAAGCCAAGATCGTCCTGGATCGAGGGCAGCGCCACGTTGACGATCGTGATGTCGAGGACGATCATCAGCACTCCCGCGCAGAGCACGTAGAGCGCGAGCCAGCGATTGTCGTTCTCTGCCGTCATCGGATCCTCCTCTTCTCCGGGTTCATCAACATTTGGAGCACCGTAGCAGAAGTTCAAAAAAACAACTACCCGGTTGCAAATTTGAATAACGGGGTCTAGACTGGCCTCATGGGGAGCAAGCGTTCATATGGAGATGCGTGTCGCTTCGCCCACGCTCTCGATCTGATCGGCGAGCGCTGGGCCCTTCTGGTGGTTCGCGAACTCCTGCTCGGCCCCAAGCGCTTCACCGATCTGCGCGCCGGGCTTCCTCACGCCAGCACGAACATCCTCTCGGAGCGCCTCCGCGACCTCGAGCAGGGCCGTGTCGTACAGCGTCGCAAATTGCCGCCGCCGGCAGGCTCCACCGTCTACGAGCTGACCGAGTGGGGCCGCGACCTGGAGCCGATCGTGACCGAGCTCGGCGCCTGGGGCGCCCGCTCCCCCTTCCCGCCAACGAGCAAAGAGATCAACACCGACTCGATCGTCCTCGCCCTGGGCTCACTCTTCGACTCCGAGCGCGCCGGCGAGCTCGAGGCGAGCTATGCGCTGACGATCGGCGACGAGCGCTTTTGGGTCACCGTCTCCGGCGGCGAGGTGAAGCTCGACCGCGGCGCGGCTCCAAACCCGACCGCCTCGATCGCCGTCCCCGACGCCGCCACCTTCGCCGCCCTGCTCGCTGACCAGCTCAGTCTCGACGAGGCGCTCGACTCCGGTACCGCCCAGATCGAAGGCGGCAAGCAGGCCGCCAAGCGCTTCCTCCGTCTCTTCCCGATGCCCGAGCCGTGCACTACCGAGGGATCCTCGGCATCGCTTTCACTCGCTGGGTGACTCAGTGGCCCCGGGAGCGCCGCCTCTTGCGCTCCACCAGGATGAAAAACAAGCCGAACGTAGCGATAAAGGCAATAAGCGCTACCACCTGAACCGCTGCTTCGCCAGAATCGCGAAAGAGAAATGCACCGGTGAAAAGAATTACAGCTCCAACAAGGAGGCTGATGTTCGCATTTCGTAGTTCAGTCATTGCTTTTACCTTAACTCAGGTCAGATCCACGATCAAAGCCAGAGCACCGGCGAGTCCGCCGATATAGCCAACAGTCAAAACTAGATTTTCGAGAACGTACCTGGGCCATTTGACCACAAGGCCAACAACCCCCGTTACGAAGCCGCCCAGAAGGATTCCGGAGCCCACCGATGCAGCAGTGGATTCGAGCAGCGTGGTGATGGGGCCAACATTGGCAAGAGCCATTACCCGACTATGAGCGCCGCCCCGTCAAGTGTGTGCGTACAAGGTCATAAATGTGTGTCCAAATCGATGGTTACCTGCGGCGGCCAAAGCTGTGGCCGGCAGGGGCGACGGCGCGCAGCTCATCTATGGCGCGTTCGCGGGT
This sequence comes from uncultured Solirubrobacterales bacterium, assembly GCA_963807425.1. Lineage (GTDB taxonomy): Bacteria > Actinomycetota > Thermoleophilia > Solirubrobacterales > 70-9 > VRUE01. The sequence goes on from CAWEBZ010000014.1 coordinate 32,841, forward strand.
GCTGCGCCCCAACGGGGGTGACGGTCTCCGAGCCTTCGTGGCCGCCAGGCCCGAAGCGGACCTGCGTCTCTCCTCTTCGACCCTCTGGCGGGCAGCGGGAGTCGGCTCCAGGTCATGGACCTCGGCGACGAGGACGTTGGTGGTGCCTTCGTGCCGCTCCAGTCTGCCCCTGGCTCGGACGAGGGGGGCGCCGCGGACCAGGGCGCGGTAGCGCTCGTAAACCGCCGGCAACACGATCAGGTTGATCGTGCCGCGCTCGTCCTCGAGCAGCATGAAAACGACCCCCTTGGCGGTCTCGGGGCGCTGGCGGGCAACGACCATCCCGGCCACCTCGACTGGCTGCCCGTTCTCGATCCGCACCAGATCGCTGCTGCGGGAGACCTCGGGGCCCAGCTCGGCGCGCAGCAGCGACATCGGGTGCCGGTCGAGCGTCATCCCGGTCGACCGGTAGTCGGCGATCGTCTTCGCCCAGTCGCCCAGCGGCGGCAGGTCGGGCGCCCGCGGCGGTTCCAGCGGCAGCGCCAGCTGCATGCCCGCCTCGTGTCGCGTCCCGGTCTCCGCACCGCCGGCCTCCCAGAGTGCCGTGCGCCTGTCGCCGCCGGGGGCGGGCCGAGCGCTCCCGCTCCCCTCGTCGACCAGCCGGTCGAGCGCCCCCGCCCAGGCGAGCCGCTCCAACCCATCCCGCCCCGCCCCCGAGCGCGAGGCGATGTCGGCGATTCCCCGGTAGGGACCGCCCCGCTCGCGCTCGCCGACCAGGCTCCTCATCTCCTCCTCGCGCACCCCCTTGACGTAGCCGAGCCCGATCCGCACGGTCAGCCCACCTCGCAGCCGCTCGACGTGGCAGAGGACACGGCTGTTGCCGGCGTCGGGGCCAGCGATGCGGACACCCCGCCGCTGAGCCTCGTGGACGAGGGCGTCGGGCGGGTAGAAGCCCATCGGCTGCTCGTTGAGCAGCGCGCAGAGGAACTCCGGCGCGCGGTGGATCCGCAGCCAGGCCGACTGGTAGGCGAGCAGGCCGAAGGCGGCGGAGTGTGCCTTGGGGAAGCCGAAGCCGGAGAAGCCCTGGATCTGGCCCCAGATCCGCTCCGCCGTCTCCACCGCCACCCCACGCTCTACAGCACCGGCGATGAAGCATTCGTGGTGGGCGCGCATCGCCTCCTCGGAGCGCTTGCGGCTCATCGCCCGCCGCAGCCCCTCCGCCCGTGAGGAGCTGAAGCCGGCCAGCGCCTTCGCCACCTCAATCACCTGCTCCTGGAAGACGATCGTGCCCAGGGTGTCTTTCAGGACCGGCTCCAGCAGCGGGTGCTCGTAGGGGACTTCGAAGCCGGGGTCTTCGCGCAGCCGCTTGCGCCGCTCTATGTACGGGTGGACGGCACCGCCCTGGATCGGGCCGGGTCGGACCAGCGCCACCTGCACGGTGAGGTCGTCGAGGTCCTGGGGCAGGGTGCGCGGCAGCATCTGCATCTGGGCGCGGCTCTCGATCTGGAAGACGCCAGTGGTCTCGGCGGCGCGGATCGACTCGAAGGTCTCGCGATCGTCGAGCGGGATGCGCGAGAGGTCGAGTGGCTTTCCCCGCGTTCGCCCGACTTCCTCGACGCAGCGCTCGACCGCGGAGAGCATCCCCAGCCCCAGCAGGTCGATCTTGAGGAAGCCGGCGTCGCCGCAGGAGTCCTTGTCCCACTGGACGATCTGCCGCCCCTCCATCGCCGCCGGCACGACCGGGCAGACGTCGACCAGCGGCCGGGTCGAGATCACCATCCCGCCGGGATGCTGGGAAGCGTGGCGAGGCAGCCCCATCGCCTCGCCGCAGAGCGAGAGCAATGCCTGCCAGCGCGGGGAGGCGACACGCTCGCTCCCGAGCACAGCCTCCACGTCCTTGCCGATCTCTCCCTTGCGCTCGTGGAAGGCGACCATCCCCGCCACCTTCTCGATCTCCCCCGGCGGCAGACCCAGCGCCTTGCCGATGTCGCGCACGACGCCGCGCGGGCGGTAGGTGGGGAAGGCGGCGACCAGGGCCGAGCGGTCGGCCCCGTAGCGCTCGTGCACGCGCGGGATCAGCACCTCGCGGATGTCGCGGGGAAAGTCGAGGTCGATGTCGGGAATCCCCTCCTTCACCTCCTCGTTGAGGAAGCGACTGGAGAAGAGGTCGGCCTTGACCGGGTCGATGTGGGAGAGGCCGGTCAGGTAGCAGACGATCGAGCTGACGCTGGAACCGCGGCCGCGGCCAGGGGGCAGGACCGAGCGCGCCGAGTCCCGTCCCCTCACCTCGAGCGCCACCTCGCGGGCCAGCTCCAGCAGATCGCGGTGGAGGAGGAAGAAGCCGGAGAGGCCGAGGGCGCGGATCGTCTTCAGCTCGTCTTCCAGCCGCGCCTCGGCTTCGGCCCGGTGCGGCGAGCCGGCGTAGCGCTCGGCCAGCAGCGACCTGCAGATCTCCGCCAGCTCGCGGTCGACGCCAGGCTCCTCCGCGCGCGGGTAGCGGTAGCCGAGTTCCTCACCGAGGTCGAAGCGGAGGCGCTCGGCCAAGCGCAGGGTCTCGGCGACCGCTTCGGGATACGCGGCGAAGCGCTCTGCCATCCCCGCTGGCGAAGCAAGCACCGAGGTGGGATTGCCACGGCGGCGCGGCTCGGACTCCTCCAGCGTCATCCCCAGCCGCACCGCGACAAAGGCGTCCTGGAGCTGGGCGCGGCGACGAGCGTGCGAGTGGACGTTGCCGGTCGCGACGCAGGGCACACGCAGCCGCTCGCCGAGCCCGGCGAGCCAGCGATTCCGCCCCAGGTCGCGCCGCCAGTAGGGCCGCTGCAGCTCGACCCGGAAGCGATCGCGCCCGAACGCGCCGAGCAGCCGCTTCGCCATCTCCACACCCAGCGCCGGTTCTCCCCGACCCCACGCTGCGGCGACAGCACCCTCCCCCGCACACCCCGACAAGCACACAATTCCCTCCGCATTGGCTTCGAGCTGCTCGAAGGTCACCCACGGCCGGCCCGCTTTCCGCTGTGACCCGTCGCGTGTGTGTGAGTGTGCAGCCGTCAAGAGCCGGCAGAGGTTTCTGTAGCCGGTCGTGTCTTCGACCAGGAGGGTCAGGTGCGACAGCCCCTGCTTCTCCAGCGACACGGTCAGCTCGGTGCCGACGATAGGGCGCGGGAGGAGGGAGGGAGGGGGAGTAGGGGGGGGGGGGGGTGGGTTGGTGAGTTCGAGCCCTTTGCAGGCCTGGACGAACTCCATCGACCCCCAGACCCCATCGTGGTCGGTAAGCGCGAAGGCTGGATACCCGAGCTCGGCGGCAGCGCCCGCCAGCTCCGTCGGAGTCGAGGCCCCGTCGAGGAAGGAGAAGGCCGAGTGAGAGTGCAGCTCCACGTATGGGGCATCCGCCGCCATCAGGCTCGCTGCCGGTACCAGCGCCCAGCGGGCGTGCGGAAGACGACCACGTCGCGGCCATCGGCAAGAACCAGCTCGAAGTAACGGCGGCGCAACGGCTGCGGCGTCCACCACCGATCCTCGACCAGCCAGTCCTCCCGGATCGCCTCCACCTCGACGCCCCCTACCGCGAGCGGGATCCCGTCCGAATCGGCCCGGACCGCCTCCCGTCGCGGCACGTAGAGCCGTCGCAAGCGAGAGGTCACCGGGCCAAGCCGAAAGCTGTCTGCATATCGGTAGTGCAGAGGTCCTCATAAAAGGAGTGCAGAGATCCGCAAAGTGGTAGCTTTGCGACATGGGAACCGGCACTTACTCGCCTAGAGTCGTCGATCCAGAGCTGGACGAGCTGATGCAGTCGGTAGCGGCTCTGGCAATCGAAGGAGCGAAGGGCGTGGGTAAGACCGCCACAGCCGAACGGCGAGCGGCGAGCGTGCGCAAACTCGACGACCCCAACCAGCGCAGCATCGCGGCTGCGGATCCGGCGCGGCTGCTCGATGGACCCCCGCCGGTGCTGATCGACGAGTGGCAATACGCTCCGGAGACCTGGGACCTCGTCCGTCGCGCGGTGGACGCCGGTGCCGAGGCCGGCAGGTTTCTGCTCACCGGATCCTCGCGCTCCACGGCACGGGGCTCTCACTCCGGCGCCGCCCGCATCCTCAGCCTTCGAATGCGGCCGTTGGCGCTTTCCGAGCGTGGCCTTTCTCCGCCGACCGTCAGCCTCTCGGAGCTTTTGATGGGTGAACGACCGCCTGTCTCCGGCGGCTGCGAGATCAGGCTCGAGGACTACGTGAACGAGATCGTATCCTCGGGCTTCCCGGGACTGCGCGGGCTCGGCGGCCGAGCGCTTCGCGGCCAGCTCGATGGCTACCTCCTGCGGATCGTCGATCGCGATTTCGAGGAGCTCGGACACAACGTTCGCGATCCTGCGGCGCTGCGCCGGTGGCTGACCGCCTATGCGGCCGCATCGTCGACCTCTGCTTCGTTCGAGAAGATCCGCGACGCTGCCACCGCCGGGCACGGCGACAAGCCTGCGAAGACGACCACCCTTCCCTACCGCGACGTGCTGGAGCGTCTTTGGATCCTCGACTCCGTCGAGGCCTGGCTGCCGACACGCAACCGGATCTCGCGTCTCTCTTCCCCCCCGAAGCACCAGCTCGCGGACCCCGCGCTGGCCGCCCGCCTGCTCGGTGTCGACGGCGGCGCTCTGCTCGAGGGTCGCGACGTGGGTCCACCGGTCCCTAGGGACGGAACGCTGCTCGGAGCCCTCTTCGAGTCCTTGGTCACGCTGTCCCTGCGAACCTACGCCCAGTCGGCGGAGGCGGGCGTCAAGCACCTGCGTACCGCGGGCGGGCAGCACGAGATCGACCTGATCGTCGAGCGGGCCGACGGACGCGTCGTCGCAATCGAGGTCAAGCTCGCCCGCAACGTGACCGATCGCGACACGGGCCACCTGCGCTGGCTGAGCGAGCGGATCGGCGATGACCTCCTCGATGCCTTGATCGTCACCACCGGAGAAGAGGCCTACCGCCGCGCGGACGGAATCGCGGTCGTCCCCGCTGCGCTTTTGGGCCCTTAAGCGAAGGCGCACACCTTTTCGCTTCGTCTTCGCCGACCTGAGGCCGGAATTATCAGCGTTTGTCTTTTGCGCAATGGATGTCTCGATGCCACGACTTACGTTGCACACACGTACGTCGGGGCTCCATAGCTTCGTGCGATGGGATGACCTCCGAATATCGGCGAACCTCTTCCTCGAGCGGAGGCTGCCTGGTATCAGTGGTCCAAGGTAGAAGACTGGGTCCTTGGACCAAGGGGACAGGGGCTTGAATGGAACACCGTCTTCCACATCGGCCTTGATGACTGGGCGCTCGTATGGGGAACGATTCTCGAGGCGGCAATCGGAAGCACGATCCAAGTTGTCCGTGATCGATTCTCCTTTGGCATCACCTGCGGTGTTGATGTCGAACTGACAATCAACGGCCGGAGTGCCCCGGTAACGCTTTCGTGGCACTACATCGACGAAAACAGTGCGCCAAGGTTGGTCACGGCCTATCCGACGCTCTAGCATGGAGACCCAATGGCAGTAGCTCGCAAAATAGCTGCCTTCGATCACATCGAATTGGCAGAGCCTGCAGAAGACGTGCCAGCTGGCGCCAAAGGGGGGGTGCTTGAGATCCGCCCAGACGGATCGCAATGCTCGAGATCCTCGAGCCTGAGCTCAACGCCGCCGCGCGGATCATCTTTGTGCCGGTCGGCAAGCTGCGACCCAGCACACGTCCTTAGCAGCCGGTTCATCGGTCCGGGATCGGAGTCAGCATCGCCCAGCGCTCCGGGACACGGGAGGCGGAGTCGACCGGGAGGACCTTGAGCAGGGCCTCCGCCCCCTGCGCGGCCCGGACCTCCCGCAGTGCCTCGCCGAGCCGGCCGCGACGGTGCTCTTCGCCGCGGGTCGAGAGCTCCAGCTGATCGCCTACCCGCGGCCCGAGGCCGACAGCGCGCAGGCGCAGCGCGGCAACCGGGCCCGGCAGCGTCTCCAGTCTCGGCTTCAGGACCGAGCGCAGGATCCGTGCCGAGGCCGTCGGCCGGCCCAGGCCCTGTTCGACGCTCCAGCTGCCGCCGCCGCTGAGCAGGGCGCCGAGGCGCAGCCCCAGCACGGTCCGCCCGCGCCGCTGGGGGGCGGCGAGCAACCGGTCGACCAGCAGCTCCAGGGCGCGGTCGAGCTGGCTGCCCGCCGTCCCCTCCGGCAACTCGATCTCCTCGGCCAGCTCCTCGTGCGGGCTGCGCGGGCGCAGCGGCGAGTCCTCGCCGCGGGCGAGGCAGAGTGCCTGCAACCCGGGCGGGCCAAAGCGGTCGGCGAAGCGGTCCGGGGGCAGGGCCGCGAGCGCGTCCAGCGTCTCGATCCCCAGCCGCCGCAGCGTCTCGACTAGGTCCTCTGCCTCGCGGGGAGGCAGGTCGATTCGGGTGGCCAGCACCGATACCGGCACCGGCTGCTGCCTCCCGCTCGCCGCGAGCCAGGCCTCGAAGCGCGTCGGCCCGACCCCGATCCGCACCTCCAGCCCCGCTGCACCTCGTGCAGCTCCCAGCACCCCTGCCGTCGCGCCGCCATGGATCCCCCGCAGCCCGTCGACCGCGAAGAACGCCTCCCCCGCCCGCTCCGACTCGACCGCCGCGCCGATCCCCTCCAGCCCCCGCACCAACCGCTCCGTCAGTTCCCCAGCCTCGACCGGTTTGGCAAGGGAAAGCTCAGGGATCAGGACGCAAGCAATCTTCATACGAACATATGTTCGTATAAAAGAAGGACAGAATCAAGCAGTCAGGCGAGTGGGTTCTGCCAGCTGACCTCGGTGAAGCGGGCGAAGTCGGTATCGACGGAGCAAACGGTCATGCCGTGCTCGAGAGCAAGCGCCGCGAGCTGCGCGTCGGGCACCAGGTTGCCACGGACGTCGTGCTGCCGAACTAGCTCGCCGAGCAGCTTCGCGTGCTCGGGGCCAGGCTGCGGGATCCAGGCAACCGGCGCCGCGAGCCAATCGGCGACTCGCTCCCAGGCAGTCGCCGCGTCGAGCGGGCGCTCGAAAGCACGCGGATGCGTCGAGATCCGCAGGAACGCAGCGAGGCTCTGCCACGGAAGACCGACCCGGCGAGATCCGCTGAGCTGCTCCGTCAGCCAAGCCGCCGCGGCCTCGTGCAGCGCTGCACGCTGGTGAACTGCGTAGAGGAGGAGATTGGCGTCGAGGAGCACTAGTGAGCAGTCGGCCCGTCGAGCGTCTCGATCGTCTCGCCGATGTTCGAGAAGTCGACCCCGTCACCGAGATCGTGGGTCTTCTGGCGAAAGGCACTGGCCGGTCGCTCCACGGTCAAGCCCGCGCGAACGAGATCGTTGACAGCCTCGCTGAGCCCGACGCCGCGCTCGCGGCGGAGCTTCTCGAGGCCAGCGGCCACATCGTCAGCGAGGTTGATGGTCGTACGCACGCCAATCAATTTAACATCGCGATGCGTCTTTATATGCATCGCGATGTGCTCAAAGCAGAGTGCATACCGCTTCAAGCTCTGAGCTCGTCGGGCTCTCCCCCTCGGCGACACGCTTGGCAACCAAGGCGGTCATCGCAACGACCGTCGCCCACTCGGCATTGGGGAAGGACACCGGGCTTGAGCCTGGCTCCCGCGCCCTCTGCAGCATGGTCGCCAGCTTCTCGATCGCGTCGTGCTGGCGCTGCACCCCCTCTGGCCCGAGGGCGAGGATCTCGACCGCCAGCAGCCGCGCGGTGGGGAGATCTGCCGCCAGCAGCGAGACCGCCGTGTGGATTCCAGCCCTCACCCTGGCCGCCGGCTCCCCCTCGCTTGCGCAGGCCCGTTCGATCTCCTCCAGCAACCGCCCAGACAGCTCCTCGAAGCTCTCCAGCAAGCACTCGCGCTTGTCGGCGAACTGCTTGTAAAAGCTGGCGGTGGAAACGGCCGCCTGCCGCGTCACGTCGGCAACCGAAACCGCCCCGTACCCCTTCTCTGCACACACCTCCGCCATCGCCGCAATCAGCCGTTCGCGCTGATTGCGCGACACCAGTTCACGGGGAATCCCGTGCGAGCCGGCCGGCAGCCGGCGAGCCTGGGTTCCTTTCTCCTTCTTCACCTGAGAGAAAATAGAGCCCGCCCGGCATGCGCCGGGCGGGCTCGTGCTCGGATGGAAGCTGCCTACCCTTTCTTCCCTTTCTTTTTCTTGACCTTCACGCACTTCTTCTTGCCTTTTACCGTCTTCTTCTTGAAGCCCTTCTTGCACTTCAGGGGCTTCTTCGGCGGGTTGCCGGCGGGGGGAGGCGTGGAGCCGCCGCCGGTCGGGGGGCAGAGAGCCGCGTTGGTCTGACAGGTATCGGCCAGGGTCGCGAATGTCCTGTCGGCACCGTTGGTCGTGCCACCGGCGTTGGTGGCGTTGATCCGGTAGTGGTAGGTGGTGCCTGCCGCTAGGCCGCCGAGGGCCGGAATGCTCACGGCAACCGGGCTGGATCCAGAGCCCGGGTTGCTCGAGCAGGGCACTTTGGTCCCGTAGGCAGCCGTCGGGCCGTACTCGAACTCGCAGACGGTTGCCGCCCCGTTGGGGTTGACCGTGCCCGAGAGCAATGCGGCGTGCTGGGAGATCGAGCCTGCCGACTCGCCCCCGATCGCCGGTTTGCTGGGCAGGGTCGTGAACTGCAGATCGCTGCCCTCGGCTTCGCCGCCGCCGTTTTCGGCCACCAAGGTGAAGTGGTAGGTCGTGTTGGGGATGAGCCCGGTGAGGTTCGCCGAGGCGGCGACGGGGCTCGTGCCCGAGCCCGGGGTGGAGGCGCACGCTTTCGACTGGCCGTAGGAGGTCGTCGTGCCGTACTCGAAGCGGCATGCCGTCAGGTCCCCATTGGGATTGACGGTGCCTTTGAGCGTCGCCGTCGTCTGGGTGACCGCGGAGGCTTCTGTGGCGACGGGACTCGGCAGCGCGATCGGGTCGAACATCTGGATCAGCGACGTAGCCGAGCCGACGTCGGTGGCATAGACGCGTCCGGAGCTCGAATTGACCGCAAGTCGAGTGGGAATCGCCAAAGAGACGGGACCGAACATCCCCAGGCCGAAGCGTGTAGTTTCGACGCCGGTCGAGTTATAGGCGACGATCTCGAAGGTAGATCCGCTGCCGTGCCCGACGAATACTTCATCAGTCGCCGTGTTGACGGCAACCGAGATCCCACCGCTATCTAGCACAGAGAGGAAGGTGCCGGCGGCACTGAACTTCTCCACGCGGGAGTTGCCGGAGTCGACTACGTAGACATTGCCTGCTGAATCAACGGCGACATCGCTGGGATCTATGAAGGCATTACCGTCGCTGCCGGTGATGGTCTGCAGCAGGGCGCCGGCTGGACTGAACTTCTGGACGTTGTCTCCGGCGGCATTCGGGTAGTAGATGTTCCCGAACGCGTCAGTAGAGATCTGAGCAAACGATTCATTTGCTTCAAGAGATATCGGGGTCCCGGTGGGAACCCCCGACGAGGTGAAGGTGCTGATCTTGGGATTGGCGAAGAACATGTCGTCAACGTTGTAGCTGTAGACGTTTTGGTTAGTCGGATCGACAGCAACTCCGAAATAGACAGCGTCACCAAAAGGAGCAAGAGGGGAACCTGACGCGGTGAAGGACCGGATCTCGCCAGGAGGCAGGGGGAATGTGGCCCCGTCAAACGGCAGCGTCACGTGGACGTTGCCGCTGGTCTGATCGACGGCGATTGCGCCGGCGGCGGGAAAACCGGCAGCTCCGAACGAGAATGAGCCAGCCGATTTGTACCCAACCGCCCCTGCCCCTGGTGCTGCTACGAGGCTCGCCGCAAAGACCGCAGCGAGCGCCGTCGCGATGACCCTTCGCGGACTCCTCATCGTGATGCTCCTTTTGTCTTGGTTTTCCCTGGCTTGACCGCCTTGCGCTGCTTCTTGCAAGACGTGCCCATCTTCGGCCGGGTCTCAGAGACCTTGCCGTTCTGTCCGACCAGCTTCACGTCGGCTCTGGAGGTGACCTTGCAGAGGTTGAGGTGGTTAACGAGCAGACCTCGTTTGCCGCCCTGCATCTTCAGCTTGAATTCGGTGACCGGTGCGTCTGGGATCACGTTGAAGGCATTCCTGACCCTGCCTTTGACCGAGTCGATGAAGCCCGCCAGGGCGACGTCGATCTTGCCGTCGAGGGAGACGACCAAGTCCGGGAGCAGCCTTTCGCCTCCGTTTGAGCGCAAGTAGACCGGCCCCTTGAGGGTTTCGTCAAAGAGCGGGGACTTGGCTTCCGCGGTGCCGTAGACAGAGCCCGCCGGGCACTGGTCGGCGGCGAACTGCGGGCGGGTGCAGACGGTGACGATGTGGCCCTGTTCGATGAACTCCGACCTTGGCAGCACTACCGTCGTCCTAGCGATGTTGGCATCGCCGGGCCTTGCTTTCAGCGTCGCTTCCAGGGCGGGGAACTGGCCTCGCTTGGTCCCTCCCCGCAGCTTGAAGGAGAGCTTTGGCTCGAAGGGCAGGGCGCCGCAGTTGGCCGCCTGGAAGCGACTCGATAGATCGACTGCGGTGTCGTCGGCGGTGGAGGCGAGGTTGCCGCCGGTTCCGGTGACGTGGGCGCCGACCGCCATCGGGGCGCAGTTGGTCGGGTTGATCATCGTGTTCGGCCTATCTGCATTGACGCGGATGTCTCTCAGCCTGACCGGGATGCCCTCATAGATCTGGGGGAAGGGCTCGGTTTGGATCCTCGCCTGGGCGGTCTGGGGGTCGACATGGATCGCCGACCGAACTGCGATTACGCCGAGGTCGTAGGGACCGGCGAGGATCGGGGTGATGACTACCATCGAGAGCGGAGCGCCCTTGTAGGGACCGGCGAGGTAGGCCTTGCCGGGGATGTAGGTGATCACCTGGCCCACTCCCGAGCCGACGTCGGTGGTGCCGATCTGGCTCGATGCTGGACAAGAGGGGAAAAGTGCCTCCGCGCCCCCTGTCCGGTCCGGCGCCGATGCCTGGGCGATGCTCGCCTCCGGGCACTCGGTCAGGTTGGAGATGTTGGCGAGGAGGCCGGGGGGCAGGGTCACGCCCAGCTGGGAGAACTCCTGGTCGTCGTCGCTCCTCTGCAGGCGAAAGACGAAGGGGGAGTAGGTGCCGGCGGAGTTGGAGACGGCTCCAGCGGAGAGCTCCGGGTTGAAGGGACGCTCTGCGAGGTCGTTGACGCAAGGGCTGCCGTCGGGCTTTTGGGTCACCGGGTAGCTCGAGGTCCTGGACACTGGGGTATCGGGTGCGTGCCAGGAGTAGAAGGTGGCCTCGATCGTCTTGTTGCCGCAGGTGCTGGGGTTGACCAGCGCCGCTCTGACCCCGCCCTTGAAGGCGAGCTGCATCTCTGAGACCGGGAACTGGGGCAGATCGTCGAAGGTGGTCTTGATCTGCCCGCTGACCGGATCCAGGGCGATCCTGCCGGGGAGCTTTACCCGCAGCCCTCGCTCGGGTTCTTCGATCACGAAATACATCGCCAAGAAGTCGTTGAAGGGGTTCTCGTTTTGCTTGGCGATGAAGATCTGGCCCTTCATCGGCTGGTCTACGGGCAGGATCGGCGTATAGAGAGTCAGCGACCCGTACTGGGAATCGTCGGGACAGGCGACCGGGTTGTCGTTGCCCAAGCCGATCTGGGCCGGGGTGCAGCTGCCGAGGCCCTGCGCGGCGGAAGTCGAGATCGTCATCCCCTCCGGCAGGGTGACCACGGCTTTCTTGACCGGCGGGGTGTCGATGCCGTGGACGTTGCCGTTCTCGGCATAGAGCTTGGCGGGGTCGTTGACCGTTTGGTCGCGCTGGGGGAATTCGAGGCGAACGTCCAGGCCCGTGGGACTGCCGGCGCTGCGGCTCGTCGGCTGCAGGCTGACGTCGGGCTCGAAGCGAATGCGCGGGTCGTCGCAACCGACGACATGGAAGGGACCGCCATCTGCGTACTCCACGAACGAACCCGGGTGCTGCCAGGACTCCGCCCGGAAGTCGAAGTCGCCGTTGTCGAAGCCGCAGTCCATCGGAGCGGTGAGCAGAGGCTCGATCGGGCCCGTGCTGGAGGCGCCGAATTTCCCGCCGATATCGCTCGCCGAGGAGCTGGGATCCGCCCGGAAGAGGTCGTGGGCCGGATCGGCGGGCACCCCCCACATCGTGAACTCGACCCAGCGAACCGCGAGCAGGGCACTGATATAGGGAGTGGTTGCCTTGATCCGGTAGCCGTTGGCCGGATCAAGGGTCGGCTCGATGTGACCCGTGTAGCCGACTGCGTTGAACGCGAAGTCGGCCGGAATGCCCCGCCTGGGCTTGACGTTGTAAACGGCTACGCGGGGTGTGAAACCAGCCTCTTCGCCTGATGCCCCTGATGTATGGATCGTAAGCGTTCCTACCTGCGTCTCTGGAGGACAGCCGGTCGATTGGGGACTGACGTTGACGAAGAAGTCAGAGGCCTGGCACTTCGGTGTCGCCTCCGGATTGCCGACCAAGCCCCTCGGCAGGGTCACCTCGACCGTTCGCACGCTCTCTACAGGCTCTGTTTGGTTGGATTCCTGATCGAGTTCCTTCGTGAAGTCGAACTCGACCCGCAGCTCGAAGGGGTGCGAGCCCGCTTGCTGCACGGCTTCCCCGGCGGGAAACTGGGCGTCGAACGCGCCCGCCGAGAAGCCCTCCGGTATAAGTCCGAAGCCGGTCGGATCGTTTGAGATGTTGACTGGTTGAGTCTCGGTATCGCTTTGCGCCGCCCCGCCGCCAGAGATGCTCAAGGTGTTATCTGCGACACCCAGAGCCGCACCGGGATCCACACTGACATCGACAAGTAGATGCCGGGCCCCCCACGGTGCGCCTAGGATCTGCCGGTGGGGGACGCTCTCGACGCTGCAGGTAATGGTGTCTACGCCGGCATTCGTCGCACTGGAGCATCCATTGGGAATCCCCTCGGCATGAACACCCGGCGGCAGTTCCTCGGTGAGGACCGCGGCCCCTGTGGACGGCGCGTCGCCGAGGTTGCGTGCGACGAGCAGGAACTGTCCGGGCTCACCCGGAACCAGGTTCGTCGGCCCCCAGGCAGCGTGCACGTCCCAGACGGCGGCGGCCGATGCGCTGGACGCTATCCCGCCGAGCAACGCCAACGATACGGCAATGCTCGAAAACGCAAACGCGATGCGCTTGGACAAGCTCATCTCTGGGCCCCCTTGCCTCGTGGGGCTCCCTGAGATCCCCGTCCATTGTTCTGGCCCGCTTGAGCGCGCCTCTTGCCGCGGTTTTTCTTCGCCCGGGCTTTTTTCTTGTGCTTCTTCTTCGCCTTCTTCTCGGCCGCGGCGTTGCCGGGGCCGCTGAAGGTCGCGCTTGCAGCTCCGGCATTATTCGGCGGGCTGACCAGCGGGCCCTGGCACGAATCCTCCACGCAGTGGGCGGGAGCGGCAGGCGGCGGCGGGAAGCCTCCGCCGGTTCTCGCCACGTAGAGCTGCGGCGCCTCCTCTATCTCATGGCCGGTGAGTTTGAGGCCGGAGGAGAAGAGGATGTCAACGCCGTCGCTAGAGATCCCCAGGGGGTATGGGCGGCTGACGTCGGCTTCGTTTTCGTACTCGCTCAGGCCATCGCTCAGCAACCTCAGGCGACCGTCGTGCCACTCATACAGGTCGAGTCCTTGATTGACGTCGCGATGGACGTAAGGCGTGCTGGAGCTGAAGATGAACGTACGACCGTCGTCACTGATTGGGTATTGCAGTGTGACTGTTTCGGGGAGGTTGGCAAAGCCTGCCGTGGTGATAACCATCCTTGGCGTCTCGCCGGGGGGCGGGCAGGTCATGCACTCCAGTGACTTGGTGTCGACTTGATAGCGATACCACTGCTGGAAATTCCCGTCGTTGCGATCAGGTGTGATTCCTGAAAGCCTCGAGGCGAAAATGAAGACGTTTCCGTCTGGGGTAGTGGCAACCTGACCAGGGCTGTTGCCAATCGTTTCGCCATAACCCAAATGCAAGGCGATCGTCGAACTAGGAGCGATGTAGTCGATCGTTTCGTCGTGCCATACATAGAGGTAGTACCCGGCCGGGCTGCTGGGTTGACCAGGCACCAGTTTGAGGGACGAGGCGAAGTAGACATGCGAGAGGTCGGCGGAGACGAGAATGCCTCGGAACGCGTTGCTAGCTGGGCTCTCCATGAGCACTGCTGGGTTGGCGACGATGCAGGTGAGGCAGTCCGTGCCGGCATCCTCGTCCCAGCGGTAGACGTCGGGGGCTCCATTGGTGTCGTTCGCGACCAGGTTCGTCGCGGTGGCGAAGACGGCGGCTGAGCCGTCGGCGCTCGCCCGCAAGAAGGTCGCACCTTGATCGGTGCCCGAAGCCGGAGGTCCGGAGAGCTGAGTAGAGACCCCCGTATCGATATCGCGCCGGTACAGGCCGGTACAGGTCTCGAAGAAGACGCGGGAGCCGTCGCTGGAGACCCAACGAACCTCGGATGGGATGTAGTGGCCGGCAAATCCCGGCGTCACGCCGCAGCTCGATGGTGCGTTGCTCGGCATCCGGCTGACAAGGACCGGCGGCTCGCCTGGCTCGAGGCGATAGATCTGGCGCGTGCCGCTTGGATGCCCGGGAACCCATTGGGTAGACGAAACGCTGAAGAGGTAATGCAGGTCGTCGCTGAAAAGAGGGGAAGCCTGGGAGAGCAAGTCGTACTCGTCCTGGCTGCCGTCCTCGTTGACCCGAGCGAAGGCGACAGGTTCAGGATCGAATATCGCGCTGCGGGAGACGTTGAAGGCCACCGACTGGCCGTCAGGAGCAACGCCGAGCAGGCGGTAAGCGTAGTCGCCGCCGCCGATCATCTGCTCGATCGGCGGGACCAGGCTGCGCGTCCTCCATCCAGTCGAGGTTCGACTCGAGAGGAAAGCCCCACCCTTGCCGGTTGGAGAGCCCGGCGCACCGGTGTTGGTGGCCCACACCACCCGCCCTCCCCGACGCATGAGAAGGGCGGGCTGATTGGCCGAGTTCGGCAGCTGCCCTGCCTTGTCGGGAGGATTGACGAGCTCGATGCCGCGCTCGGGCCAAGCCGCCTCCGCAGTACTTAGCGTGACGAACTCCACGTCATCGCCGATCGCGGTTCCCGCGGGACTGCTCGCTATGACGCGGTAGTGGTAGGTCGTCTCGGGCTGCAGGCCTGCGATTACCCTCTGCACCGGTATTGGTTTGCCCCCTGCGCCGGCACTTGCGTCTTGGGCAACCGGGATCCGTTGGCCGTAGTTCGTGTCGGGCCCGTACTCGAAGTAGTAGGTCGTCTCGGAGTTATTGGGATCGACTACCGCACGGAGGGTCGCGGTTACGTCGGCAACCGGGAACGCGCTGCGGGCGGTCAGGACCGGCGGCAGCGGGCTCGTTTTGAAGGAGCGCTCGGCCGAGGTGGTCTGGCCGCCGTTCACCGCAACCAGACGGACGAAATAGACGGTATTGGGCTCCAGGTCGGCTAGATCTGCGCTGACGGGGACGTCGGAACTACCCGAGCCCGCATCCCCGTCGGGGACGGGAATCGAGGACCAGTCGATGTGGTCGGCGCTGTACTCGAAGCGCCATTTGGTCTGCAGCCCGTTCGGGTTGACCGCTCCCGAGAGATGGGCGCTCGTCGCGGTTACCGCCGAAACGGGATCGAGGAGCGGAGGGGGCAGGGCGACGGTCGTGAAGCTGCGGACGTTGGAAGAGGTGGAGGTGTCGGCATCGGTGTTGGTCACCGCCAGGCGCGCTTCGTAGTCGGTGTTGTGATCGAGCCCCTCCACGATTGCCGTGACCGGCGTCGCTCCCGGTGAGGATCCGGCGTTCTGGGTGGGGGTGGAGAGCCACGGGGAGCTGCCTTTCTTGCGGTACTCGAAGTGCCACGTCGTGGGAACGCCCAGCGGATCGACCGTGCCCGAGAGGGTGGCGCCGAAGAAGCCGATTCCAGAGGGAGGATCGAGCAGGGCGTCTGCGACCGTGACCGAGGTCAGGGGGCCGAAGACGTCGATCTCCGAGTTGGGATCGTAGGAGGGGTCGCTGACGAAGACTTTGCCGTTCGCGCCGTCGACCGCTATTCCCACCCGGAACCCAGACACAGTCGCCGCTCCGAACTCCGAGGCCGGGGCGCCGTTGGAGTTGTACTCGGCGAGGAGCCCACGTGTGTACAGGTAGGGATGGTCGTTGGATTGATCTACTCCGAGGCCGGGGGCGCGGTCGCGAGTCAGGGTGTGGATTCGCGTGCCAGACGAATCCAGCTTGGGAACCTCGAACGTATCGAATACGTGATTTCCGTTATCTTGATTTTCGAACTGAAGCTCAGCATACATAGCGCCGGCAGAGTCGACCGCCGAGCTAAAGACAGTGGGTGGATCCTGGGGATAGACCCGATATTGACTGAGCAGTGTGAGACCGGTTGACGATGGCTGGAACTTGAAAATGGGCCCGCTGCCGTATGGGCTGACGTATACGCTCCCGGCTCCATCCACCGATACGCCATTCATCGTGTTGGTAAAGCCCCCATTAGGCAAAAAGTCACGCTGGTAGAGAAAGGACCCGGAGGGATCGAACGCATACAGCCGATGGGGCTGTTCCCCACCTCCCCCCTCCGTGGCCAAGTAAATCGTCCCGTCGAAGGGGCCGCCGGAGTTATCGACAGCGATGTCTGAGTTTGGGCGGGTGGTCTCGCTCCCGGGAAAGCCGAGAGAGAGGAATTGACCTTCCGGCGTGTTGGACCCATCCAGCACCGGGGAACCGAGTGCCGAGAAGTCCTGAGCGTTGCCGAGCTGGTCCATCTTGACTACGACGCCCGGCGATGAGGGCCCGGAGGTACCTTCGACCGCATAGATCGTTCCGCTGGCGTCGTGGACTGCAACCGAGGTCAGATTCGAGAATTCCCCGAGGGGGGTCGCACTGCCATCGATCGTGTACAGGGGGAGGTGGGTGTTGACGGTCGCGGCTCGGGCGGGGGCGGCAAGGAAAATCAGCAGGCCGCTGAGAAGCAGCACGGAGAGTGCGAGCGCAGAGTTTGCGGAAGGTGCCTTGGCAATGGCTCTCACGTAGCTCTCCTTGTCCCGTGAGCCCCTCTACCGGCCGCTTCCCTTGGCGGCCCCCGTGGGCTCGGTTTTCCCTGTACTGCTCGTTTCCCTGATTCCGCTTGTCGGGTGAAGCTAGTTCCTAGAAGGTGCTAGCTGTACCGCCAAGTGGCGCCAGTGAAGCACCCCGGGAAGGGGTTGTCAAGAGGAAGTTCCCAAAAGAAAAAGAGCGTTCCCAGAGGCGTTCCCTGGGGGGATATGGGCGTACCGAATCGCTAGGCGGCTTGGCGAGCGAGCTTCGCGGCTTCCTCCGCCCCGAGGTAGGGAGAGAGGATGAACTCGGCGAAGTCGGGGAGCAGTTGCTCGAGCTGAGTAGCTTCGCCGGCTGAGACCTTGCTGTAGGCGAGCGAGACGAGGGCGCCGATCGTCGACTCCTCGGTCGAGTCTGGCAGGGGACGCCCGCTGGAGCGCTCGGCTCGTCCGAGGCGCAACAACGGCACCAGCTCGTTGACCGCCTCGCTGAAACGCGCCGTTATCGCCGGGCCGGCGCCGCGCGACTCGACCAGGCAGAGGCGCGCAAGCTCTGGCTCAGAGGCGAGAAAGGCGAGCCCGGCGCGGGAGGCGGCGACCACCTGCCGCGGCCAGTCCGGAATCCCTTCGACAGCCTCCGCCCCCAGTTCGTGGATGTGGCCGACGACGACTTCGAAGGCGGCGAGGAAGCACTCCTCCTTGCTCTCGAAGTTGGCGTAGAAGACGCGGCGGGAGACCTTGGCCTCTTTGGTGATGTGGGTGATCGTGACCGCGTTGTAGCCATGCTCGGCGACGGCGGTGGCGAGGCCGGCGATCAGCCGCTCGCGCTGATTGTGCGCCACCTGCTCGCGGCTGAAGCCGTGGCGGCCGGCGGGAAGCGGGCCGAGCTGCTCCTCTGCCATCAAGCGGAGGCGGGAGCCGAGAAGCCGCCGGCCTCGCGCGCCGCCACGTCCTCGCCGACGTATGGGCGCAGGACGAACTCGAGGGTCTCAGGCAGGAGGCTGCGCAGCTTCTCGACTTCGCCGGCGATCAGCCGCTGGTTGACGACCCAGAAGACGCCGCCGGCCAGCGTGTCCTCGAGCGTGTCCGGCAGCTCCGCCTGGCGCGGGTTGAGCTCGCGACCCGGGCGCAGGATCGGAGCGAAGCGCTTCAGCGCGCCTTCGTGGCGGGCGACCGCCTCGGGGCCGGCGGTGAGTGCCTCGACCAGGCAGGCACGGGCGACATTGGGGTGGGCCGCGATCTCCTTCAGCAGCGCACCCAGCGCCGCTCCCACCTTGTCAGGCCAGGGCCCGGCTTCGCCGTCGTAGGCTTCTTCGACCTTGTAGGCGGTGCGCTCGGTCGCCGCGTCGATCAGGGCCAGGAAGCACTCCTGCTTGTCGGCGAAGTGCTTGTAGAAGGTCGCGTAGCCGACTTTGGCCGCGCGCACGATCTGCTCGATCGTCGTCGCCTGGTAGCCCTGCTCGGCGACTAGGTCGGCTGTCGCTTCGAGGATGCGGCGGCGCTGGTCGGCAGCCGAGGCGGCTCGGCTGACCGGCTCGGGGCCGGGCGGCTGCCGGGAGGCCTTTCCAGGCAATGCGCGCATTGCTTCAAGATAGCGCTCGTTCCCATTGGTACGCAAGCAGTACATGAAGTGGCGAAAGTTCCCAAAAATGGGCTAAAGTACCCCGAGTGGAAGGAACGCGCACACTCAGGGCAGTCAGGACCTGGGAGGAGACGATCCCGGACCTCAGCTCCGACGAGGGCGTGTTCGAAGCGATCTTGCTCAGTGTCGGCGCCCGCGGCTACGAGAAGACCACGGTACAGGAGGTGCTCGACCGCTCCGGCATCTCCCGCGCCCAGTTTCAGCAGCGCTTCGGCGACAAGGAGACCTGCTTCGCCCAGGCCTATGAAATGGCGGCGGACCGGCTCTGCCGACAGGTGCTGGCAGCGGGGCGAGAGGCGGAGAACTGGCGCGCTGGCTACCGCGCCGCTCTGACCGAGCTGCTGCGCTTCGTCGCCGAGCAGCCGCTGCTGGCCAAGGCGCTGCTGATCGAGGTCCGGGCCGCCCGCGGACAGGCGCTGGCCAAGCACCAGCAGATCGCCGAGCGCTTCGCCAAGGCGGTCGACGCCGCCCGGCGCGAGCCGGAGGCCAACGCCTCGGCGACCCCATTGACCGCGCAGTTCGTGGTCGGCGCGATCGAGGAATCGATCTGCGTCGAGATCGGCGCCGGCCGCACCGCCAAAGTCGAGCGACTGCTGCCGGACCTGACCCACCTCGGCGTCCTCAACTACCTCGGCGAGGACGAGGCATGGCTCGAGCTGGGCTCGCCCAACCTGACCACGGTCGACGGTCCTTAGCTATTCGCCGTCGTCTCTGTGGCTCTCCTCCAGAGAGCCGACGACGAAACCTGCCCGCGCAAGCCAGCTCGCTCTGTAGCGTCTGTCTCCCACATCGAGAAGTAGATCAACTCCCTGTCGGAGATATTGAGCTTGACACTGCCTTCTAGATCGCTGGGAGATCGTGGCCGTTTATGCGCAGGCATGTTGGGACACACGATCCCACATTCGAGAAGTCTTTTGTCTTCGCGATGCGACTGAAAACGTAGGGTCAGTTGCCCTGAGCGATCTCCGCCGCATCGGCGCTGCCGATGTACGGGGTCAGGGTGAACTCGACCAGGTCGGGGAGGAGCTCCTCCAGCTGCTCGGCTTTGCCGGCGATTATGCGGCGGGAGATCAACGAGACCATGCCACCGACCAGGGCCTCCTCGGTGGTCGGCGAGAGACGGGCGAGGACCTCGGGTGGACGGCCCTCGCGGCCAGTCTGGAAGTAGGGGACGAAGCCCTGGATCGCGGCGTCGTAGCGCTCGACCACGACCGGGCCGGCGACCAGCGCCTCGACCATGCAGAGGCGGGCGAGGTTGGGCTCGGCGGCGAGGAAGCTGAGCATGGCACCGATCCCGGCTTTGACCTTGTGCGGCCAGTCCTCGGCGCCGTCGAAGGCCTCGGAGACCCGTTCCTGCAGCTCTTTCATCACCGTGTCGTAGGCAGCGACGAAGCACTCGTCCTTGGAGGAGAAGTGCTCGTAGAAGGTGCGGCGCGAGACCGCGGCGTGGCGGGTGATGTGGGCGATCGTCGTGCCCGAGTAGCCGTTTTCGGCGATCGCCTCGGCCAACCCCGCGATCAGCCGCTCACGCTGGTTGTGGACGACGAACTCGCGCGGCAGGCCATGCCGGCCCGGGGGCAGGCGAGCGAGCTCGGGCGGATAATCCTCCGGAGAATCTTTCGGGTCGCTCGATTTGTCGGGGGAGTCCGCAGCCACATCCCGACGATATCGCGCGGGGGGATCGAAACCCCGGCCCAGCTCTGCAAGTGCAGCCTCTACCCCGAGGTAGGGCATCACCGCGGCGGACATCAGCTGCGGGATCAGCGCCGGCAGCTCGTCGGCCTGACCGCGGACGACCTTGGCGTAGACCTGTCCGTAGGCAGAGCCCGCCAGTGCCTCCGCCGTGGTGTGGGGGACCGACTCCGGATCGTCCATCTCGTTGCGCCCGGCGTCGATCAGGGACGCGATCACCCGCATCGTCATGTCGCGGCGGGCGCGAGCGGCGTCGCCGGCGGCGAGCACCTCGACCGCGAAAGAGGCGCGGCGGGGATCGTGGCGCAGCCCCTCGACGATCTCGCAGGCGACCGCACGCAGGCGGTCCGGCCAATCCTCCTGGCTGTTGAACGCCTCCAGCATCTCCCTCATGCAGCCCTCGTTCATCTCCTGCCAGGCGGAGAGGAAGCAGTCGTACTTGCCACGGAAGTGACGGTCGAAGGCGGGACGGTCGAGTCCAGCCCGCTGGAGGATGATCTCGATCGTGGTTTCGGCATAGCCGCGCTCGGCGGCGATTTCGATCAGAGCCTCGACGATGCGCTCGCGCTCGGGACTGGCGGCGCGCTCGCGGGTCTCCAAGTCAAGCACTAGGTCATGGAGCCACCAATCCCTGCCCCTGGCTTATCCCGTTAGTGCCGGTGGTGCCTCGGCAGCCGTGCGCTTCGCGGCTTCGGCGCCGAGATACGGGGTGAGCGAAAACTCGACCAGCTCCGAGAGCAGCTCCTCGATCTGCTCCGCCTGGCCCATGATGATGCGCTGGTAGATGATCCAGAAGACCCCGCCGACGATCGTCTCCTCCAGCGTCGCCGGCAACTCCTCGCCCTTCGCGGAGACCTTGCGGCCCATGCGGAAGAGCGGAACGAAGGCCTGGATCGAGCGCTCGTAACGCTCGACCGCGGCCGGGCCGGCCGAGAGCGCCTCGACGATGCAGGTCCGCGCCAGGGCCGGCTCGCTGGCGACGTAGTGGAGGAAGGCGGCAAGCCCGGCGTTGACGCGGGCCGGCCAGGTGTCGACCTTGCTGGCGGCGTCGACGACGCGGCGCAGCGCCTCCTTTACCGCGAACTCCGAGGCAGCGAGGAAGCAGTCCTCCTTGGAGGAGAAGTTCTCGTAGAAAGTGTTGCGGGCGATGCCGGCACGACGCACGATGTCGGCGACGGTGACCGCGCGGTAGCCCTTCTCGACGGTCTCCTCAGCAAGGGCGGCGATGATGCGTGCTCGCTGGTGCTGGGCGATGAACTCTCGCGGTAGTGGATGCCGTCCCGGCGGAGTTCGCATCGCCTGTGGAACACGTTCAGCCACGAACACGAGGGTACCCCGCCCCCCCAGCGATTCCAAGGTGGACGAATGGGCGATATACCGCTACAGTACCGGAGTCCAGACAACCCGTTCCCTTGATCGAGCTGAGGAAGGATCCGATGGGAAAGCAGGCCGCAACCAAGGTCCAGGCAGGGGCTGAGGGGACCGGCGCGGAGGGACGACTCTCCTCCGTTCCCGCACTTAGGCTGGTGAGTTCCCCCAAGCGCCAAATGATCCTCAGCGGCATGCTCGAGGCGGTTGGCTCGAGCGGCTACGACGCGGCATCCGTGCGTACGGTGCTCGATCTGACCGGCCTCTACCGGCAGGCCTTCTACGACAACTTCGCCGACAAGGACGCCTGCTACCTGGAGGCGTTCGACGCCGGAGTGGCGCATTTCGAAGCGCTGACGGTCGCAGCGGCAGTGGGCGAGGAGACCTGGCAAGGCAAGCTGCGCGCTGGGCTCGGAGCGCTGCTCGACGGGCTCGACGCGGAGCCGGATGTGGGCCGAGCCCTCGTGGTCGAGGTCCATGCTGCGGGCCCAGAGGCACTCGAAAAGCGCTCCCAGGTGATGAAAAAGATCGCGGATTTCATCGATTCGGCGCGTTCGGAGGCTGGCGACGGAGAATCGCCTCCCCCGATCGCTCCCGAGGGGATCGTCGCCGGCATCCACGCCGTCGTCCACTCGAGGCTGGCAACAGGCGCGAATGAGGGTTTCCGTGAGCTGCTGCCCGAGTTCATGTACTTCGCGGTGCTGCCCTACTTCGGCGCGGACGTCGCCAGCGCCGAGATGCAGGCCGCGCGGGCCTGAGGCCTACAACCGGACCAGGTTCTCCGCCTCGAGGTCACGGGTGACCCCTCTGAAGTCGAGCACCAGTGGGGCCGCCGAGACCACCTCTCGGTAGTCGACGCTCGGGTGCGCGGTGACTATCGCGGTCAGGTCCGAGGAAGCGAGAGCCGGCTCGAGGTCGACCGAGCTGAGGCCGAACTCGGTCAGCTCGGGTACATGTGGGTCGTGGTAGGAGACGTCACCACCGAGCTTGCGCAGGAGCCTGGTGATCTTCAGCGCCGGCGACTCGCGGGTGTCGCCCATGCCAGCCTTGTAGCTGACCCCGAGGATGAGGATCTTGGAGCCGTTGACCGGCTTGCCGGCGTCGTTGAGGGCGCGCTCGATCCGCTCGACGCAGAAGGTTGGCTGGGCCTGGTTCACCTTGCCGGCGAGCTCGATGAACTCTGGGTAGAAATCGTGCTCACGGGCCTTGAAGGCGAGGTAGAAGGGGTCGACCGGGAGGCAGTGGCCACCCATCCCGGGCCCTGGGTCGAAGCGCATGAAGCCGAATGGCTTGGTCGCAGCTGCCTCGACTACCTCCCAGACGTCGATCCCGAGCCGGTCGCAGAGCTGAGCCAGCTCGTTGACGAGGGCGATGTTGACAGAGCGGAAGATGTTCTCGAGCAGCTTCGAGAGCTCCGCTGTCTCCGGCGTCGAGAGGACGACCACCTCGTCGCAGATCAGCGCGTAGAGCTCGCGGGCTCGCTCGGTGCAGGCAGGCGTGAGGCCGCCGACTAGCTTCGGGGTGGTGCGGACGGTGAAGTCGGTGCGGCCGGGATCGATCCGCTCCGGCGAGAAGGCGAGATGGAAGTCTCGGCCTGCGGACATGCCGGACTCCTCGAGGATCGGCAGCAGGCGCTCGCGGGTGGTGCCCGGGTAGGTGGTCGACTCCAGGACCACGAGCTGCTCGGGCTGGAGGACCTGGGAGAGTGACGTGGCCGAGTCGAGCAGATAGGTGAGGTCGGGCTCGCGCGAGCTGGTCAGCGGCGTGGGGACGCAGATCACGACCGCGTTGCAGGAGGCAAGATCGGCGTGGACGGAGGTGGCGTGAATGCGGTCGAGCAACGGCGAGAGGACCGGGTCGGGGATGTCCTCGACGTAGCTGCGCCCCTCGTTCAGGCTCTCGACCTTTCGCGGGTCGGCATCGAGCCCGACCACCTCGTGACCCGCCTCCGCAAAGGCGACGGCGAGTGGGAGGCCCACGTATCCGAGCCCGACTATTCCTATCTCCACCGGCGCCAGTTTAGGCGTTGGACACGCCGGGACTCCTGCCCTACGCTGAGAGAATGGATTCGTCATCGACATCGAATCCTTCGCGTCAGCCAAGTGGGCGTCACGGATTGCCACGGGCCTACGCGGTTCGGTCGCAGCGAGAGCGGCTGTTGGAGGCGATGGTTCGGGTGGCGGCAGCGAAGGGCTACGAGGCAACGACCGTGACCGACGTGATCGAGGTCGCCGGGGTCTCGCGGGAGACCTTCTACGAGATGTTCGAGGACAAGGAGGAGTGCTTCCTCGAGGGTTACGACGCAGTGATGGACGTGCTGGTGGCGCACGTCTCGACGGCGTTCGAGGCCAGCTCCCACGAGCCCTGGCCCGAGCGAGTGGCCGCAGTCCTGCAAGCGCTGGTCGAGCTGCTCTCCAGCGAGGCCGACATAGCGCGGATGGCGATGGTCGAGGTGACGGCGGCGGGAGAGGATGCCCGCAGCCGCTACCGCGCCGCGCTGACTCGCTTCACGCCCTTCCTCGAGGAAGGGCGTGCGTACTCCAACCAGACCGACGAGCTGCCGCCCGACACCGCCCGCTTCGCGATCGGTGGCGCGACCTCGATGATCTTCGACGAGGTCCGCGCCGGCCGCGGGCCCGAGCTTGAACGCCTCCTCCCCGATCTCGTCTTCGCCGTCCTCATGCCCTACCTCGGCCCCGAAGCCGCCGAGGACGAGATGCGCCGCGTCACCCACCAGGTGGACCGGCGGGGTTAGACCCCCTCGCCGTGGCGGCCCTCGCCGGCGGCGAAGCGGGCGGCGCCGCGGACCGCGACGTCGAGGACCTCGCGGCCGAGGCGGCGCTCCAGCTCGAGGCCCTCCGCGAGTGGCATGCCAAAGCCCTCGATCGCCGCACGACGGTCGGCGAGCATCGTCTCCTGGGGAAAGCTGGCGATCCGCTCGGCAAGCTCCAGCGCCCGCTCCAAGTGTTTGCCGGCCTCGACCACCTCGTTGACCAGGCCGATCCGGTGGGCCTCGTCAGCCTCGACCGGGCGGCCGGTGAGGATCAGCTCCAGCGCCCGGCCCATGCCAACCACGCGCGGCAGCCGCTGGGTGCCGCCGTCGACCAAGGGCACTCCCCAGCGCCGCTCGAAGAGGCCGAAGGTAGAGCCGGGCGTGGCGATGCGCAGGTCACACCAGAGCGCCAGCTCCACCCCGCCCGCCAGGCACCAGCCATCGACGGCAGCGATTGCCGGCTTCGACGGCGTGAGCCGGGTGGGGCCCATCGGGCCGGCGGGGTGATCGACGTCGAGGTCGAGCGCCTTGAGGTCGGCACCGGCGCAAAACGCCTCGCCGCCGGCGCCGGTTAGGACAAGGACGCGAGCGCCCTCGTCGGCCTCGAAGTCCTCCAGGCCCTGACGGAACAGCGCGGCGGTGGCGCCGTCGACCGCGTTGCGGCGCTCGGGCCGGTCGATGGTGAGGACCGCGGCGGCGCCGATCCGCTCGTAGCGAAGCTCGCTCATAGACGAAGAAAGATAGGGAGAGGGAGGCTAGTCGTGGCTGTCCGGGTCTGCCAGCGACGCCCTGCTCCCAGATGCGCCCCGGTGCGCGCGGTCACGAAGGGCAGGCTCTCGATGACCGCCGCTGAAGTTAGGCGCGCGGTCGGACATCACCCGGTGGACCCACAACGCAAAACGCGACCGGGGACGACGCTCTAAGCCTGCCTCGCGCGTAGCCTTCGCGCGTAGAAGCTCTTTGCGCCACCTTCGAAACGGTGTCCCGCTTGGCTTCCGCGGGGCCTGTCTCTCCCAGTCGCAAAGCGAACTTAGCGCGCGGCGGATTGGGGCGCTAGAGGGAGTCGGAGGACGTTCCCGCAAAGTCCGGATTTTGCCGTGTCCGAAAAGGCGTATACGGTCGCTTTGGGATGAGCGACGGCCTCGAGGCGTCTCGACGGAGGGCGCGGCGCAACGTGGTGCTGACGGCGGCAATTGCCGGCCTCGGCGGCCTGCTGTTCGGCTACGACACCGGCGTCATCGCCGGGGCGCTGCTCTTCATCAAGACCGACTTCGACCTCGGCAGCTTCGCCCAGGGACTGGTGGTCGCCGCGGTGCCGATCGGGGCGGTGGCCGGGGCGGCGTTTGCCGGACCCGCGGCGGACCGCTACGGCAGGCGGTCGATGATCCTGCTCGCCGCTGCGGTCTTCATCGTCGGCGCCTTGGGCAGCGCTGCGGCGCCAGGTCTCGAGGTCCTCGTCATCGCCCGCATCGTGATCGGCGTCGCGATCGGGCTCGCCTCTGCCGCCGCCCCGGTCTACATCTCCGAGGTGGCGCCGCCGGAGAGCCGCGGGCGCTTGGTCAGCTTCTTCCAACTGGCAGTGACGATCGGCATCCTCCTCGCCTACCTGGTCGGACTCGCCTTCGACCACGTCGAAGGCTGGCGCTGGATGCTCGGTCTTGGCGTCGTCCCGGCCCTGGCTCTGGCCTTCGGCATGGTGCGAATGCCGCAGAGCCCGCGCTGGCTGGTGATGAGCGGCGATGACTTCGCCGCCCGGGCGACGCTGGCGAAGATCCGGGTCGACGATCCCGACACGATCGATCGCGAGCTGGAGGAGATCAAGGACAGCATCGACGACAAGCCCGGCGCTTGGAGCGAGTTGCTGCAACCGCTGGTGAAAGCGGCGCTGGTGGTTGGCGTCGGCCTGGCGATCCTGCAGCAGGTCACCGGCATCAACACGGTCATCTACTACGCGCCGACGATCGTCGAATTCACCGGGATCGACTCCTCGGCCGGGGCGATCCTGGCCGCGGTCGGGGTGGGCGTCATTAACGTCGCCATGACCTTGGTCGCGATGCGGCTGCTTGACCGGGCCGGGCGGCGGACCCTGCTGATGGTCGGCGTCAGCGGCATGACGATCTCGCTCTTCACGCTCGGCGGGGCGTTCGTCGGTGGCGGTGGCAGCACCCTCGACTCGGTGATCGCGATCGTCAGCCTGATGGTCTATGTCGCCTCCTTTGCGATCAGCCTCGGGCCGATCTTCTGGCTGCTCAACGCCGAGATCTACCCGCTGGCCGTGCGCAGCAAGGCAGCCGGGGTGGGGACGATGGCCAACTGGACCTTCAACTTCATCGTCTCGCTCACCTTTCTGCTGCTGATCGAAGCGCTCGGGCGCAGCGGCGCCTTCTGGTTCTACGGCGCGATCGGAATCGTCACCCTCGCCTTCTGCTGGAAGTTCGTGCCCGAGACCAAGGGCAAGCGGCTGGAGGACATCCAGGCGTTCTTCCAGGAGCGGGTAGAGCGGCGGCGGGCATCTGCGTAAGCCGGGCGGCGGTTACCCTCCCCCGGTGCGCATAGACGAGATCATTGCCTCCAAACCGCCGACCTTCTCGGTCGAGTTCTTTCCGCCCAAGACGGCGGAGGCGACCGAGGCGCTGTTCTCGACCGCGCGCTCGCTGCGTGAGCTGGAGCCGGACTTCGTCTCGGTGACCTACGGCGCCGGTGGATCAACCCGCGACGGCACGGTTGAGATCACCAAGGCGCTCAAGGACGACCTGGGCTACGAGACGATGGCGCACCTCAGCTGCGTCGGCGAGGCGGCGGAGGGCATCGCGGCGACGCTGGACAGGATCGAGGCGGCGGGGATCGAGAACGTCTTCGCGCTGCGCGGCGACCCGCCGCGGGGCGAAGAGGACTTCGTCCAGCCGGAGGGGGGCCTGGGAAGCGCGGCCGAGCTGGCGGCCTTCATCGGCTCCCGCTGGGACTTCACGATCGGGGGCGCCTGCTTCCCCGAGGTGCACCCCGAGGCGCCCGACCTCGAGACCGACCTCGCCTACCTGAAGACCAAGGTCGAGGCGGGCGCATCCTTCCTGATCACCCAGCTCTTCTTCGACAACCAGGTCTACTTCGACTTCGTCGCCGCGGCGCGGGCGGCCGGCATCGACGTCCCGATCATCGCTGGGGTGATCCCGGTTGCGAGCTTCGCGCAGACCAAGCGGATCTGCGACCTCTGCGACGCCTCGATCCCGAGCCGGCTGGAAGAGGCGTTCAAGAGCGCCGGTGAGGACGAGCGAGCCGAGTTCGAGCTGGGGGTTGCCTACGCCGCGCAACAGTGCTCGGAGCTGCTTGTCGCCGGGGCGCCCGGCATCCATTTCTACGCCCTCAATCGCGCTCCGGCGACACGGGCCGTCCTCGGCGCCCTGCAGGCAGCGCGCCCCTGGGAGCGCGGCCAGGCGGCGCCCACGCCTTCACAAAGTATCTCTGACTAAACTGGTCAACCCTCATGGCGAACCGCAGGGAGGAAGAGAGGGAGCGACTCCGCCAGGCCCGGCAGGAACGCGAGAAGAAACAGACCGGGTCGGAGCGGCGTCGGCTGCTGGCCGGGTACGCGGTCGCCGGCGTGATCGGGCTGGCGGTGCTGATCGGGATCGCCGTCGCCATCGCCAACTCGGTCAGCAAGAACGACAGTGGCCAGTCGCACATCAACCTCGCCAGTGGCTCGACCAACGGCATCCAACCCGACAAGCGGGAGGGGACCGAGCCGCCACCGGTGAAAGTCACCAATCTGAAAGAGGCGGCGAAAAAAGCTGATTGCGAGCTGCGGCGCAATCTCAAGGACGAGGGCAGTTCCCACCTGGCGCCAACCGCGAAAGAACCCGTCTACGGGACCAATCCGCCAACCTCGGGCAATCACGCCGAATCGCCTTATCAGCAGGCCGACGGTGCCTACAGCGAAACGGTGAAACCGCTCTACTTCGTCCACAGCCTCGAGCACGGACGCATGGCGATCCAGTACAGCCCCGACCTCGACGATAGCGCGCAGCTCGAGCTGATCGGCCTCTTCGACACGATGTACGGGGCAGCGCTGATCTTCCCCGACGAGAAAATGGGCTATGAGGTCGCGGCGACGACCTGGACCAACTTGCTCGGCTGCGACGAATACAAGGGCGCGATCACCCTCGACGCGATCCGGGCCTTCGGCAAAGCCACCTGGGGCAGGTTCGGTGGCGAGCCGGTGAACGGGTTCCCCTTCACCGGGCCGACCCCGGAAGAACCGCTGGACAACTAGCCGCGGTAAGCGGGGAAGAACCCCTCGCTGGCTCGCCCAGCGGATAGGCGCTCGTAGGCAGCGGCATCGCAAACGATCTCCGAGGTGCTCCAGGGCTGCTCGCGGTTGGCGAAGCCGCGCTTGAACTCCTCGAGCCGGTCGCCGCGGGAGATGCCGCCGCCGAGGTTGAGGGGGAGTCCCTGCTCGGCGGCGAGCTCGACCAGGGCGGCGAGGATGTTCTTCATCGGCGAGTCGCGCAGGTGGGAATCGGCGCTGCCACTCAGGTAGTAGTGGATGGCACCGTCGCTGCGAACGACGATTGAGCCAGCCGCGAACTCCCCGTCTGGGGCGAGGGCGAGGGAGAGCCAGGTCTGATCCGATTCGAGGATGCGGTCGAAGTAGGCAGCGCCGAAGAAGTAGCGCTCGGCTGCGGCCGTGCGTCGCATCGTCTGTTCGTAGGCGGCGAGGAAGCCGGCGCGCTCATCGGCGCTCGTCTCAACACCGGGGACCAGGCGCAGCTCATAGCCACGGCGCAGGTTCTTGCGGATCTGCTGGCGATCGCTCATGCGGCTCTTCGGCGGCAGCTCGGGATCGGCGATCTGGACCACGTTGCGCTCGCTGGCGCCTGCGAGCTGCGGCTCGCCCAGCCGGTGGCGAATGAAGAGGCTGACGAGACCGGTCGGACCGAGGTCGATCGAGGCGGGGTCGAGCGGCTGGGATCCCGATCCAGCGAACCCGGGGTAGCCGTAGGGGGAGATCGCGTCGAGCTCCGGCCCCTCGCCGATCCGTCGCACGATCAGCGGTGCCAGCAGCTCCCTGTCGCCGGCGACAATGCGGAGCGTGTGGGTGACGCCTTCGGCGTCGAGGAAGGGGGGTGAGCGGAAGAAGTCCTCGCTCGCCGCAGCCGCGCCACGATCGGGAATCAGCTCTGCCACGCCGCTCACAGCAGATCGGCGGCGGCTGCTCGGAACTCGTCCGGGAGCACTCCCCAGACCTCGCAGTCGTCGGCAGGGGCGTCGTCGCGGCGCAGGTGGGCGCGCATCGTGCCCTCGTGCTTCCAGCCGAGACCAGCCACGGTCTTCTTGGCGATCTCGTTGCGAGCCGGAATGCGTCCGTAGACGCGATGGGCGCCGAACTCGTCGAATGCCTTGGCGAGGGTCAGGGCCTCGGCGCGACGACCAACGCCCTTGCCCCGCACGTCGTCGCCGATCAGGGCCCCCAGCTCCGGGGCGGTCTGACGGAAGAGTCCGTAGAGGGCGGTGAAACCGACCGGCTCGTCGTAGCCCTCGACCACGATCGCCCACTTGCGGTCCTCGCCGGAGTCGTCCATCGCCCGCAGCACCCAAGCCGCCGCTTCCTCCGACGAAAAGCCGGCACGCTGCTCCATCAGGGTCTTCGTCGCTTCCGGGTTGTTGAACCAGCGATGGACCGCGGCGGCGTCGCCGGGCTCGAACAAGCGCAAGGACACTGCTGGCCGTTGGCTCACGCCCGAAACCCTAACCCTGGATGAGCGGCGGCTAAGCCAGCTCGCCCAGCCGGACGCTGCGAAGGTCTAGAGCCTTGGTGAGTTTCGCTTCGACATTCGGCGCAGCGCCAGTTACCGCGACCCCAAAGTGGACAACTCCATTTTGCGAGTCTTCCGCCAGCTGGGCCACGAACTCGTCCGCGAACGAGTGACTGGCGCTCAGAATTCCCGAAAAGTCCAGCTCAACGAGCTCTTGACCCTCGGCTCCTCGAACAACCTCCGCCCGCAACCTCTTCGCGAAAGGTCGTGTCGCCAAGGTCGTCCCGTGCTGCATAAGTGCATAGCAGTACGGCATTCGCTACCTCCTTCCGCCTCTGGTGTCTCGATGGTAGTTGACGATGCGGCTGACTAGCTAGACGGAGATCAAGTCGTAGGCAATCCATGTGCCTCGACGAAACCGTGGGGCCGGAAACACCTCTGGCTTGCGCTTTTCTTGAACGATCTGGAGGCGATAGAAGCCATTGGCAGAATAGATATCCATCCTCGCCGCGTGCAGCGATTTGGTCAGTGCGGCTTCGAAGACATCCGAGAAGCCGATCCCTCGATGCGGATTACCAGTCCCTGTTACGTGTGGCTCTAGCGCATGCGCGATGGCATAGCCATCATCGCTCCACTCTGGATACCGCTGGCGAATGTGCTCGGGAATGCCAAGCCCCAGATCGCTGATGGCAATCGAAACCTGCCGACGTGGCTCGGCGGTCCGACGGACCGCAACATAGGCTCCCAGCGCATTGCGTCCGTGGTCGAGCGCGTTGTCGCAAAGCTCAGCAACAGCCGAGAACGCAGCCTCCCCTAGACCAGACACGTCGGTCAACTGGTACTCGAGGATCTCTTTCGTTCGGCGGGCCGCTTCCTCCGCCATGGTGTCGTCAGTCAGACGAGTGACGGGGAGGACTGCGTCATCGTCATCTCCCGACATCGCAGGGTCTACCTGCATTGCTTCAAGCACCCGCCGAGCGTCCGCGTCATCAGGGGGAACGATCTCCACCGTGCGACCTTCATGGCGGTGCCATTCAACGAAGACCCGGAGCCTCACGGCAAACATGGGATGGATCGGAAGAGCAAGACGACAGCAGTCGACACCGAGCTTCCCGGGAAGTTCATGGCTCAGCGGCAGATCGTTTCGCCAACCACCATCGGCCCCTCCAGATCGTCCTATTTCCTTGACCCAATCCACCAGCTCAGCCTAAGTCGCGGGGCGGCTGAATAATGGCTGGCTTAGTCGGGGGCGAGGCCGTGGCCGCTGACGAGAAGCCAGGTGGTCTTGGCGAGGATGCGCAGGTCGAGGACGGCACTGCGGTGATCGACGTACCAGAGGTCGAGCTCGATCCGCTCCTCCCAGGGAATGCCGGCGCGACCTTGGACCTGTGCCCAGCCGGTGATCCCGGGGCGGACCTCGTGGCGGCGGTGCTGGCGCGGTGTGTAGTCGTCCACCTGCGCCTTGATCGTCGGACGCGGGCCGACGATCGCCATCTCCCCGCGCAGGACGTTGACGAGGTTGGGGATCTCGTCGAGCGAGGTGCGGCGCAGGAGGCGGCCGGCGGGGGTGACGCGGGGGTCGTCGCGGGCGACGACCGTGCCAACGCCGACCGGGTCGGAGCCCTCGACCATCGTCCGCAGCTTCAGCATCTCGAACTCCCTGCCGTCCCTGCCGACCCGGCGCTGGCGGTAGAGGACCGGGCCGCGGCTGGTCAGCTTGATCGCGATCGCCGCGGCCAGCAGCAGAGGCGAGAGGACGAGCAGGGCGAGAGCGGCGATGAGGATGTCGAGGGCGCGTGGCATCTCTACCTCGTTCCGGGCGCCTTCTCCCAGGCGCCCGGCGATCCCTTGCGGAAGCGATCCCAGAGCCCGGCGGCGATCGAGAGGGTGGTCTGTGCGTAGTAGCGGGCGATGCGGAACGGTCCCACGGGGAAGCTCCCACCCAGCAGGGCGGCGGCGATCAGCGCGACCTGGATCCCATACGTGACCACGTAGACGCCGCCCTCTCCCAGCAGGGCGAAGTTGGTGACGAACGCGAGCAGGTGAAGGAACGGCGTCAGGTAGCGCAGGAGGCGGTGCGAGAACAGCTCGAGGGCGTAGAGCGGCGTGTAGCCGCGCGGCGAGAGCATCCCTTCGCCGACGACGATGTCCCAGAGGCCGACCATCATCCGCCGCTTGCGGGCGAACTCGCCCTCTAGGGTCGGCACCATCTTCTCCTCGGCCCGGGCCCCGGGTACGTAGAGCGATCGCAGCTCTCGCTTCGCCAGGCGGAAAGGGAACGAGAGATCGTGGCTGCCCGAAGGCGCCAGAGGAACGTAGGCGTCACTGCGCACCGCGTAGATCGCGCCGTTGCCCGCCGTGACCCCGGCGAGCGAGGACTCCATCTCCCGCACCGCCATCTCGTAGCGCCAGTAGGCCCCCTCGAGGTTGCCACCGCCCTCGTCGACGAAGCGAACCTGGCCGCAGACGTAGCCGACCGCGGGATCGGCGAAGGGCTCGACCAGCTGCCGCAGGGCGTCGGGGCGCCAGGCGCTGTTGGCGTCGGAGAAGGCGAGGATCTCGCCGGCGGCGCGTTCGGCGGCGGCGTTCTGGGCGGCGATCTTGCCGCCACGCGGCAGCTCGAGCACGAGGTCGGCACCGGCTGCGCGGGCACGTTCGACGGTGGCGTCGCCGGAGCCGTCGGAGGCGACGATCAACTCCAGCCGCTCGCGCGGGTAGTCGAGCGCGAGCGCGTTGGCGACCTTGTCCTCGATCACCTCCTCCTCGTCGTATGCGGCGACGATCAAGGAGACGAGCGGCAGCTCTCCGCGGGCGTCGCCGAATTTGCGCTGGCGCTTGCCGCGCAGGGCGACCAGCACTCGCAGCAAGAGCGGGTAACCGAGGTGGGTGTAGACGATCAGCGCGGCGCTGATCCAGAAGACGAGCGCGACGAGCGTCATCGCCGGGCCTCCAGTAGTTCCTCGTAGAGGGCGAGGGTCCGGTGCGCGGCCTGGTCCCACGAGTAGGGACCCTCCGCCGCGGCCCGGGAAGCCGTCGCAAGCTCCGCCCGAGCGTCGGCGTCGGCAACCAGCTCAGCGAGCGCCGTCGCAAGCTCCGCAGGATCCTCGGGCGGGACGAGGCGGGCCGCCCCGGTCGCCGCCACCTCCGGGAAGCCGCCAACCGCGCTGAGCACCATCGGCTTGCCGAAGGCGAGGGCGGTGTAGAGGACGCCGGAGTGCTCGATGTCGCGGTAGGGAAGGGCGACCAGGTCGGCGCGGCGGATGATCGCCGGGATCTCGTCATCCTCGACGAAGCGCGTGACGAAACGGACGCGCCCCGGCGCTTCGGCGGCGAGCTGGCGCAGCGGCTCGACGTCCATCCGCGGGTTGCCGACGATCCAGAGCTCGGCGCCCTCTACCCGGCGGAACGCGTGGAGCAGCGTGTCGAGGCCCTTGTAGGGGCGCAGCAGGCCAAAGAAGAGGATCACCGGGCCCTCGGCGCCGTCCAACTCGGCCGGCAGCGGTTTCTCGGCCGGCAGCCGGGTGAGGTAGTCGAAGGCGCCATGGGGGATGACCCGGACCCGGTCCGGCTCGATGCCGACCTCGTCCCGCAGCCTCGCTGCTCCGTGCTCGGAGTGGGCGATCACCGCGTCCATCCCCGCGAAGGCGCGGCGAGCGCTTGCCTGCTGGCGGCGGGACGGATGCGACGGCAGGATGTAGTGAGCGGTGATCAGACGGGGACGGCGCGGGGGAAGCAGCAGCGCGTCGAGGGCGGGAACGGTGAGCCACTGGTAGTGGACGACGTCAGCGTCGAGACTACGTCGCAGACGCAGCATGTCGAGCGGGTGCTCCAGCGCCTTGAAAGTACGCCGTGCGGGCGCTGCGAGGCCGCGTCCGGCGGCGCGCCGGTAGAAGCACTCCCGCACCCGGTAGCCGTCGGCCTCTGGAACCGGCCCGTAGAGAAAGCGGCTGGTCAACAGCTCCACCTCGGCGCCGCCGCGGGCGAGCGCCGCGGCGAGAGCGCGGTCGTAGGGAGGCGTGAAGGCCGACGGGTCGACTAGCTGCACCTTCATCGAGGGCGATTATCGTGACCGCGGTGGCACCCACGCTCTCCTACTGCATCGTGAACACGAACGGCCGCGAGTACCTGCTCGCCTGCCTCGAGGCGATCGAGCGCACGCACCCGGCCGGAGCCGAGAGGGAGATCCTCGTCCTCGACAACGCCTCCGGCGATGGCTCGGCGGAGGCGTTGCGGGCCCTGGGAGGCGAGATCCGCCTGATTGCGCTCGAGCGGCGGACCGGCAAGGCCGAGAACGACTCGACCCTGATGCGCGAGGCTGAGGGTCGCTACTGCCTGCTGCTCAACGAGGACTCCGAGCTGCGGCCGGGCGCCGTCGAGGCCCTGGTCGCGGCCCTCGACGCGGACCCGCGAGCAGCCGCCGCGACCCCCCAGCTGCTCGATTCGGCCGGGCGGCCGGTTCCCTGCGCCTGGCGCTTCCCCGGCGTCGGCACCGCCCTGGCTGGGGCCGTCTTCCTCCACCGCCTGCTCACCGTGCAGAGCAGGGGCAGGGCGACCCGGCGGGTCGACTGGGCGCAGTCGAGCGCTCTGCTGGTGCGGCGCGAGGCTGCCGCCGAGGTCGGCTACATGGACCCCGAGTTCTTCGTCTACTACGACGAGTGCGACTTCGCCAAGCGGCTCGGAGAGGTCGGCTGGCATTCGCTCTTCGTCCCCTCGGCCGAGGCCGTCCACCACGACCAGCTCTCCACCGACCTCGCCGCCGGCCTCCCCCGCATCGTCGAATTCCACCGCAACCGCGACCTCTACATGCGCAAGCACCACGGGGCAGCGTCCGCGCTGGCGGTCCGGCTCCTCACCGCCTGGTCCTATGGCCTGCGGGCGCTCGTCGGCGCCGTCATCCCCAGGCAACCCGCCCGCGTCTACTGGGCGCACGCCCGCCAGGCGCTCTTCCCCCAGCGCGGAACGAGCATCGCCGACAAAGCGGCTTAGAGCCGGGCGTCCTCGTCCATCTGCTCGGCCTCGTAGGTCTCCGAGACGGCTCCGTCCACCGCTCCGGGCTGCTGGCGCAAGGCGGCCAGCCGTCTCACCAGCTCGCCGGGGTGGCGGAGCATGGCGAGGTAGCGCCGCTCGCCCGGGCTGAAGAAGCCGCTGGCGAGCAGGACGAGCGGGTAGGCGAGCCACAGGGCCGTCCTGGCGAGCAGGCCGAGGGCGCCCTCGGTCGGCAGCAGCAGCTCTCCCAGGCCGACCAGGGCAGCGGAGACGGCGACGACGCGGAGTAGGCGACCCCATTCATAGGGCACCGGGAATAGGCGCTGGGTGAAGCCGTACATCAGCGCCAGCACCACGAGATAGGAGGCGACCAGGGCGATGCCGGCGCCGACGATCCCGAGTGAGGGGACCAGGGCGAGGTTGAGGCCGACGTTGGCGACGAGAGCGGCGGCCGTCGCCGGGAAGTTGAACTCGGTGCGACCGGTCCTGCCGAGAATCACGACGAGGACCATGTAGAGGGCGTAGAGGGTGACGCCGGTGGCGATCAGGCCGATCGCTTCGTAGGAGTCGAAGAACTCCGGCGCCGCCAGCGCCCGCACGATCCAGCGCGAGAGCAGCCACATTCCGGTGACGACGAAGGCGCAGCCGGCAACGAACCAGGTGACGACCGCGGCGTAGGCCCGGCGTGCCTCATCGTCGTCGCGGATCGAGTAGGCGAGCGGCGGCCAGGCGAGCTGGAAGCCGCGGACGAGGACGTTGACCCCCTGGGCGAACTTGACCGCGAGCGAGTAGAGGCCGGCCTCGGCCAAGCCGAGGGTGCGGACGATGATGATCCGGTCGACGAAGTTGAGCAGGTAGAGCGAGAGCTCGGCCGGCATCGTCGGCAGGCCGAAGCGGAGCAGCCGCCGCAGCAACGCCCGGTCCAGCCAGAGCGAGATGCGGCGGCGATGGACGAAGATCAGGCCGAGGACAAAGGCGGCACCGCTGGCGTAGCTGCCGATCAAGAGGCCGCGCGCACCCTCTCCCGCGCCGACCACGAGGACGACCGTGAGGCCGATCGCGGCCACCACGTTGAGCATCGTGGTGACGAAGAAGGCACGGGCGCGCTCTTCCAGCCTGAAGATCGTCAGCAGGTACTCGTGCAGGGTCAGGACCCAGAGTCCGGCGATCGAGATTCGCACTAGATCCGGCGCGGATTCGTCGAGCAGCGCCTCGGAGAGCGGGCCGGCGAAGGGCAGGGCGATCAGCGCCGCCGCGCCGGCAAACCAGAAGAGGGCGGCGAAGGAGGTGCCGACCACCCGGTCGGGATCCTCGTCGTCCTTGTAGTAGAAGCGCAGCAGGGCCTCGATCACGCCGAGGCGGATGACGATGCTGGCCGCGACAACGGCGGCGAAGAGGACCTCGGCAGCGCCGTAGTCGTCCGGTGTCAGGTAGCGCGTGTAGAGCGGCAGCAGAGCAACCGCAATCAGCTTCGAGAAGATGCTCGCGGCCGTGTAGGCAGCTCCCGTCGTCGCGAGGCGGCGGAGGTATCCCGACACGCGCCGAGCCTACGCCGCGTCGCGGACCACGGGGGCCGCCGCCAGCGATGCACCGACCGCCAGCAGGACCCAGGTGATCGGATCCTCGAAGAAGCCGGCGTAGGCCATCGTGTGGACGAGGAGGGCGACGAAGACGGCGAGAACCGCGGAGCGGCCGGCCGCGGGGGTGCGGAGCCCGGCGGTCATCGTCCACAGCGCCGTCGAGAGGAGCGCCGCGTAGGCCGCGAGGCCGACCAGGCCCTGCTCCGCGGCAACGGTGATCGGCTCGGTGTGGGAGACCGAGACTGGGGCTTTGTGGGTCTCGATGTGTTCGCGGTAAGCCTTCGGGAAGCCGCCCGATCCGTAGCCCCAGAGGGGGCGTTGGGCGAAGAGGTGAAGGCCGCCGGAGACGAGGTTGGCGCGGCCGCCAGTGTCGACGTTGAGGCGGTCCGGGCTGAGCTTCGAGGAGCCACCGGCGAGCAGCACGACGAGCACTCCGACGACGGCGAAGGCACCAACCGCCGCCAGCGTCCAGCGCACGCTCCACTTCAAGGCAGCGAGGACCGCCAGGCCGGCGAGCAGGGCGACGAAGCTCGACTGCGAGTAGGTCGGCACC
The DNA here is from genome assembly GCA_963807425.1 of uncultured Solirubrobacterales bacterium. GTDB lineage: Bacteria > Actinomycetota > Thermoleophilia > Solirubrobacterales > 70-9 > VRUE01. The sequence goes on from CAWEBZ010000014.1 coordinate 70,142, forward strand.
AGACCGAGCCAGAGGACCGCCACCAGCGCCGTCAGCAGAGCAAGGGTTCGCCGTTCACCGGCCCAGAGCAGCGCCGACATCGCCGCGACGATGACCAGCGCCAGGTACCTGCCGTAGACGTTGGGGTCCCAGAAGACGGAGTTGACCCGGAAGTAGGTGTGGAATTCGTTCGAGCGGATCACCTGGTCGTTCCAGAAGAGGCTGCGGCTGAAGAACTCGACGGTGCCGACCAGAACGAATGCAACCGCCTCGATCGCGATGACCCAGAGGACCCAGGTGAGGAGCCTGCGGTCCCAGGTGACATCGCGCAGCAGGGTGTAGACGAGGCTGAAGGGGACGAAGAAGAAGCAGACGTTCTGGAGGCCCTTGGAGAAGTCGGGGGAGTACAGCGTCTGAACTGCATAGAGGAGAACAACCGCTGCGAGAACTCGCGGGAGCCATGAGGTCACGGGGCCGGCGGGTCCTGTCGCCGCAGGGGACCCACCAGCCCCTCCGGTAGCTAAAGCTTCCTCGGGGCTGGTCCCCCCTGCAGCGCCACCCTCCGGCAGCGAAGACTGCGTAGCACGCCATTCACGGAGGGTGATCGCGAGCACGCCGCCTGCGATCACCAGGTAGAGCGGGACGAGGAGGTTGGCGGTGTCCCCGCCCGCGTGAAGCGGGATGCGGAAAGGAAGGGCGGCGACGATGGCCAGGGGCAGGGCCAAGGGCCAGCGGCGAAACGCGACGCCGAGCGCAATAGATATCGCCACTCCCAGCCCCCCGAGGGCCACCAGTCGCGAAGGGTGGTCGCGCAGGTCGGCGATCTGGGGGGAGTGCCACTGGTCGCCGAGGATCAGCAGCGGGAAGAGGGCGAGCGCGATCAGCATCGCCGCCGAGCGCCCTCGCCCGGCGGGCAAAAGGATCGAAGCTGCTGCCGCACCAGCCGCGGCGAGCACGCCCGCGCCCGCCAGAAGGCCGCTCAAGGCATCCCCCCGGAAGCTCGCTCGCAGCTCGCCGGATTGCGCGGCGCCCGGTGCAGACGGATGACTCCCGGCGGCACGAGTGTGCGGTCCTGCTCGAGCAGTTTTACCCGCAGCTTGTAACGGCCGGGGGGGGCGACCCCGCCCTCGCGGCTGCGGCCGTCCCAGTAGAAGGTGAAGAAGCGGTAGCGCTGCAGGTAGCGATCGCGGTCGAGGGTGACCACCAGCCTCCCCCCCGGCTTGACGATCTGCACGTTGGCCTGGTCCGAACGGGTGACGCGGAAGCGGATGCGGATGCGATCGAAGCGGCAGTCGCGGTTGGGGGTGAAGGAGCGGCTTGCCGGCTTGCCGAAGGTGACCCGATCGAGGACGAGTGGGTCGCGCTTCAACCGCTGCGACCAGGCAAAGGCGGCGACTGTGGCAATGACAAGGAGCGCGAAGACCAGCGCGGGCGGGCTAACCCGCAGTCGAGGCATTGTCCTCGCCGACGATTACCGAGACCGGCGCTCCGCCAGAGACTGATTCGATCTCGGCGGTCATCAGCCGTACCTGCGAGATGTCCAGCGCCCCTGCGACACGCTTTGCCTCGGGCGCGCGGCCGCGCATGTACATGACGACGCTGTCGGCGAAGCTAGAGCTGCTGTTGGTGACCGCCCCCAGCCTGAAGCCCTTGCGCTCGACTTTGTCACCGAAGCCGGCGGCTAGGCCAGGGACCGCGGTGCCGTTGAGAACGGTCACCTCGATCTCGCTCGGCTGGATCTGGGCGGCGGCATTTTTGCTGCCTTTGCCGCTGGCGCCGTCATCTGAGCCCTGGGTGACCAGGTAGACAGCGCCAGCCGCGATCGCGACGACTGCAACGAAGATGCCAACCAGGTAGCGCGGTTCGGCAAGGCGCGCACCGCCGCTGGAGAGACCCTGGCGCACCCGCTCGGAGCGGGTCAGTTCGGGGAGGCCGGCCTCGCGTCGCTTGCGGCGCTCCTCACGCAGGTCGGCCGCATCGCGTTCTTCGGTGCGCGCTTCCTCCAGCTGGCGCAGCTCCTCGGCGCGCTGAGCGGCGACGGCGGATGTCGTGTCCTTGCGCTCGGTATCGCGCTCTGGCGCAGAGCCAGCCCACTCGCGCAGGCGCCGAATATCGCGGCCCTGCGAGAACGCCAGCAGGGCGACTAGGGCGAGGCCCAGAAAGGCGACCAGGCCCGCAAAAGCGCCGATTTCCTTGATCAACTCCACGGAGTGGCTGCGAGAGGCTACTCGTCGTAGACGACCGCCGCCGCGTCCCCACCGGGGGCGGTGATCATCTCGACTACACGCTGCGCCAGGTTAGCCTCATCGCCGGCCAGGACCAGGTGCTCGAGCGAGTTCAGCGTCGCGTCGACCCACTCCGGGTCGAGCGGAACCTCGCGCACCGCCCGCTGGATCCGTTTTGCCGCGGTCGGCTGCTCGCTCTCCGCCGCTCCGAACAGCTCCTCGTGCAGCTTCTCGCCGGGACGGGGCTGGGTGAACTCGACTGCGATGTCGGCTTCCGGCTCATAGCCAGCCAGGCGGATCATGTTGTGAGCGAGGTCGACGATCTTCACCGGCTCCCCCATGTCGAGGACGAAGACCTCCCCCTTGCCGGCGCCGATGTCGCCGGCGCGGATCACCATCTGCACCGCCTCGGGGATCGTCATGAAGTAGCGCGTCATCTCGGGGTGGGTGACGGTGACCGGCCCGCCGCGCTCGATCTGGCTGCGGAAGATCGGCACCACGCTGCCCGAGGAGGCGAGCACGTTGCCGAAGCGGACGCTGGCAAAGCGGGTGCCGGGGTGTTTGTGGCCGGCCGACTCGACGATCCACTCGGCCATCGCCTTCGAGGCACCCATAACCGTCTTCGGGTTGACCGCCTTGTCGGTGGAGATCAAGACGAAGCGCTCGACCTTCGAGGCGGCCGCGGTCTCGGCGGTGATCCGGGTCGCGATCGCGTTGTTGCGCACCGCCTCCAGCGGGTTGGCCTCCATCAGCGGCACGTGCTTGTAGGCGGCGGCGTGGAAGACGACGCTGGGCTTGAAGCGCTGCATCGTCTCCAGCATCCGGTGCGGCTCCTTGCAGTCGGCGAGCACCGACTCGACGCTGGTGAAGTGGCGCTCCTCGACCATCTCCCGGTCGATCTGGAAGAGGTTGTCCTCTGCGTGGTCGAGCATCACCAGCAAGCGCGGTTTGACCTGCGCGATCTGGCGGCAGAGCTCGGAGCCGATCGAGCCGCCGGCTCCGGTGACCAAGACGATGCGATCTCGCAGGTAGGCGCCGACCCGGTCGAGCTCGCGAACAATCGGGTCGCGGCCGAGCACGTCCTCGACCCGAACCTCGCGTAGCTGTTTGTTGAGCTGGACGCCACCCCGCAGCAGCTCGAACACGGTCGGCAGGGTGCGGACACGGATCTCGCGATCGCGGCAGGCGGCGACGACTTTGGCGCGTAGCGTTCCCGGCGCCGAGGGGATCGCGATCACCACCTCGTCGGGCTCGGTCTCGTCGAGGATCTTTGCGATCTGCTTGGTCGAGCCCAGCACCTTTAGGCCGAGCATTCGCATCCCGCGCTTGCGCGGATCGTCATCGATGAAACCGATCGCCGTGGCGCCAAGGTCGGGGTTGAGCTGCAGCTCGCGCACGACCATCTGCCCGCCCGAGCCGGCGCCGATCACCAGCACCTCGTGCTTGGGCACCCGGTTGCCGCGGGTCGGACGCTCGACGATCAGCCGCACCGCAAGCCGCGCCCCGGTGATCAGCATCAGGGTGATGATGAAGTCCATCACCGCGACCGAGCGCGGCAGGTTGTCCGCAAACGGCTGGATCACCGTGAAGGCGACGACCAGGATCGCGCTGGAGACTGTGACGGCGCGGACGATCAGCATGAAGTCGCGACCGCTGACGTAGCGCCACCACTTCTGGTAGAGCCCGAAGGCAGCGAAGACGACGAGCTTGCCGACCACGACGAAGCCGACCGACTGCGCGAACAGCAGCCAGTAGCGGTGCGGCAACCCGTTCGGGTCGTCGAGGAAGCGCAGGCGAAATGCGAGGTAGAAGGAGAGTGCGACGAGGCACGCGTCGGCTCCCACCTGCAGCACCCGGTTGCGATAGACAGGGTGGTTCAACCGGTTCATGGAACGGGCCGAGTTTAGATGGTGGGGGCGCCCCTGCCTACAATCCCCGCTTCGCGCATGCTCCTATTCGCCAGCGTCACAGATTTCTTCCTCGACCCGATCGTCAACGCGGGGACCGACTTCATCAGCGCCACCGGGCTGCCGGCGGTGTTCGTGCTGATGGCGCTCGAGTCTGCCTGCCTGCCGGTCCCCAGCGAGGCGATCATGCTCTTCGCCGGCTCCAGCGTCGCTGCCGGCGAGCTCTCGCTGTTCGGGATCGTCGCCGCCGGGGTGCTGGGCAACCTGGTCGGATCGTGGGCCGCCTACGCGGTTGGCTACTACGCCCGCCTCGACCTGCTCGAGAAGAACAAGCTGATCCACCTGCCGCCCAAGTACCTGAAATGGGCCGACGACTGGTTCGAGCGCTACGGCGACGCCACCGTCTTCTTCACCCGCATGCTGCCGATCATCCGTACCTTCATCTCGCTGCCCGCCGGGATCGCGAAGATGCCCTTCTGGCGCTTCACCGTGCTGACCCTGCTCGGCTGCATCCCCTGGGTGCTGATGCTCTCGCTGGTCGGCAAGAGCGTCGGCGACAACTGGGAGGAGTGGCGCGGCCATCTCCATTACCTCGACTACGCCGTGGTGGTGGCGGTCGTCGGTCTGCTCGTCTACCTGCTGGTGAAGCGGAGGCGTGGTGGTGGTGGCAACAGCGAGGGAGCCGAAGTGACGGCTGAGCCATCGCGCGCCGGGGGCGCTTGAGCCAAGCCGCCGCAGGCGGGATCCCGGCTCGGCGAGCTGTCGCGCTGGGCCTCGTCCAGGGCCCGGCGGAGCTGCTGCCGGTTTCCAGCTCCGCCCACATCGTGCTGGTCCCCTGGCTCGCCGGCTGGGACTGGGAGGCGATCGATCCTGAGGTGCGCAAGAGCTTCGAGGTGGCGCTGCACGCCGGTGCTGCCGGTGCCCTGCTGATCGGCCAGCGCGAGCTGATAGTCGAAGAGCTGCGTGAGTTCGACCTGCGGGGGGCCACCGTCCTCCTCCTCTCCTTCCTACCGGCGGCGGTGGTCGGCTACAAGCTGGAGCGCTCGATCGAGCGGCGGCTTGGCGGGCCGCGGACGACTGCCTTCGGCCTGCTCGCCGGGGCGGCGGCGATGCTCGCCGGCGACACCCGCCCGCAACGACGCGGGCGGGGTGAGGCCGGGGCGGCAGACGGTTTGGCGCTGGGGATCGCGCAGGCAGCCGCTCTCGCCCCGGGTGTTTCCCGCAACGGCATCACCCTCGCGGCAGCGCGCTGGCGTCACTTCTCCCGCGACCAGGCAAACCTGCTCTCGCGCACGATCGCGCTGCCGATCATCGTCGGCGCCACCCTTCTGAAGGGCGTCAGGCTGAGGCGCCGCGGTGCCTCGCCCGAGCTGCGGCGTTCGATGGCGATCGGCGTCACCGCCTCCTTTGCCTCGACCCTCGCCTCCCAGCGCCTGATCAAGCTGGTTGAGCGCGACCGGGCGCTTTGGCCCTATGCCGCCTACCGCGTCGGACTCGCAGCCGCCGTTCTTGCAAAGCTGCAGCGACGATGAGCGGCGATGCCTACGCCAAGGCCGGGGTCGACCAGGGTGCGGCGGACTCTGCCGTAGCCGGGTTGGTCAGGGCGCTTGGCGCGATCCAGCTCGGACGGCCTTCGCGGCAGGTGCCTCTGCCAGGGCACTACGCGAGCGTGATCAAGCTCGACGAGCAGACGGGGATCGCGCTCTCCACCGATGGGGTCGGGACCAAGCTCCTCGTCGCCGAGCAGCTCGGCCGCTTCGACACGGTCGGCATCGACTGCGTGGCGATGAACGTCAACGACGTGATCTGCGTCGGCGCCGAGCCGCTGGCGATGCTCGACTACATCGCGATCGAGCGTGCCGACCCGGAGGTCTGCGAGAAGATCGGCGTCGGCCTCGCCCGCGGCGCGGAACTCGCCGGCGTCGAGATCCCCGGCGGCGAGCTGGCCCAGCTGGGCGACATGGTGCGCGGCTTCGACGTCGCCGGCGCCTGCTTCGGCACGGTCGCGCTCGACTCGATCATTGATGGCTCGTCGGTTCTGCCGGGCGACCCGGTGGTCGGCCTTCCCTCCTCCGGGATCCACTCCAACGGCTACACCCTCGCCCGCGCAGCGCTCGAGGGAATCGCTCTCGACCAGGACCCCAGCGGGCGGCTCGGTCGCCCGCTGGGCGAGGTGCTGCTCGAGCCGACCGAGATCTACGTCAAGCCGGTGCTGGAGCTGCTGCGCTCCGAGGTCGAGGTCCGCGGTCTCGCCCACATCACCTCGGGGGGCCTCGGCAACCTGCTGCGCCTCGCGGCTGAGGTGGGCTACGAGATCGATGCTCCGCTCCCCGTTCCGCCGGTCTTCGAGCTGATTCAGGAGCGCTCCGGCAGCTCTGACGAGGAGATGCACGACGTCTTCAACATGGGCTGCGGCTTCTGCGCGATCGTCGCCGCGGAGGACGAGGCTGAGGCCCTCGATCTGCTGCGGCGCCACTACCCCGAGGCGAAGCGCATCGGGCGGGCGATAGACGGTCTGCACGAAGTCCGTCGCGCCTGAGCGGGAGACCGCGGTGCGATAGAGAACCTCTATCAGCACAGTGCTCGACAATGTCCGCGGATAGATGGAAGCTCGGCCAAGCAGCGCGATGATCGGAACCGTGCTCTCCGGGCGCTACCGCCTGGAGGCGAAGCTGGGCAGCGGTGGGATGTCGACCGTGTACCTGGCCCGGGACGAGACGCTCGACCGACAGGTTGCGGTCAAGGTGATGCACCGCGAGATGTCCGAGCAGGCCGACCAGCTGCAGCGCTTCCGCCAGGAGGCGCGCGCGGTCGCCAAGCTCTCCCACCCCAACGTGGTCTCGGTGATCGACGCCGGCGAGGACGGCGGCCACCCCTACATCGTCTTCGAGTACGTCGAAGGGGAAACGCTGAAGCAGCGAGTCAACCGCGACGGCGCGCTCGATCCGCAGGAGGCAATCGCCTACGCGATCGAGGTCGCCCGTGGCCTCTCGGTCGCCCACGCCCGCAGGATGGTCCACCGCGACATCAAGCCGCAGAACATCCTGATCGACGCCGAGGGACGAGCGAAGCTGACCGACTTCGGCATCTCGCGGCAGCTCGAGCAGGACGGGATGACCGCCACCGGCCGCGTCCTCGGCACCACCGACTACGTCGCGCCCGAGCAGGCGATGGGACGCGGTGCCGATCCCCGTTCCGACATCTACTCGCTCGGCGTCGTCCTCTACGAGATGCTGGTCGGCCAGGTCCCGTTTGAGGCCGAGAGCCAGGTCGGGGTGGCGATGAAGCACGTCAACGAGGAGCTGCCCGACGTGCAGCGACGTCGGCCCGAGGTCTCTGCCGCCGTGGCCCTCGTCGTCGAGCGGTCCACGGCCAAGGATCCCGCTCACCGCTACCAGCAGGTCGGCGAGATGATCGACGACCTCTCGACGGCGCTGGAGGTGGAGGCGGCGCGCGCCGGATCCACCACCGGCGAGGCAACGAGCGTGCTCGACGCGGTTCCGCCGCCCAAGCGCAAGCTTTCAGGCCGGGCACGCTGGAGCTGGGCCGCGATCCTCGGCCTGCTGCTGGTGGCCGGCGGATCCCTGCTCGCGGTGAAGCTGATCTCCGACGGACTCGGCGGCGGCGGGGCCAACCAGGGCAAGGGATCGGCGGTGGCGATCTCCTCGGCAACTGACTACGACCCCCAGGGCGACGAAGAGGAGGTCGGCAGCAAGGTCGGTCTGGCTGTCGACGGCAACCCGACCGGCACATCCTGGGAGACGGAGCACTACGACTCCGACACCTTCGCCGGGACCAAGGCCGGCCCCAACCCGGGGGTCGGGGTCTACGTCACGACCAAGTCGCTGACGACGGCGCGGAGAATGATCGTCCGCACCCCCACCCCGGGCTGGGACGGCGAGGTCTATGCCGCCGCCTCCGGCCCGCCGAGCGAACTCTCCGAATGGGGGGAACCGATTGGCGTCGCGGTCGAAGCCTCGACCACGGAGGAGATCGACCTCAACACCCCGCAGCCCTCCCGCTACTTCCTGCTCTGGTTCAACAAGGCCTCCGAAGCCCGCGACCAGCCCGGCCGCTACCAGGTCGAGATCAGCGACATCGAGCTGTTGCGCTGACTCAGAGCTCGTAGGAACGGGCGCGGCGGTGGCGCTTGACCGCGAGGGCGACGAGGCGGTCGCAGAGGGTCGGGTAATCCAGGCCGCTTGCCTCCCAGAGCTTGGCGTAGACGCTGGTCTCGGTGAAGCCGGGCATCGTGTTGATCTCGTTGACGAGGACCGCGCCGTCGGGCTCGACGAAGAAGTCACAGCGGGCGAGGCCGGAGCAACCGCCCAGCTCGAAGGCTTCGACGGCAAGCTCGCGGACACGGGCTAGCTGCTCGTCGGGGATCGGCGCCGGCACGACCAGCTCCATGCCGCCGTCGCTGTACTTGGTCTCGTAGTCGTACCAGTCGGCCTGGGCGACCACCTCACCCGGCAGCGAGGTCTCGACCTCCTCGTTGCCGAGCAGGGAGCACTCGACCTCGCGGCCGTTGGCCGAGGCCTCGACGATCACGCGCGGATCGTGGCGGCGGGCAAGCTCCACCGCCTCATCGAGCTCCTTTCCCGGCCCGCCCACTTTGCTGATCCCGACGCTCGAGCCGAGCCGCGAGGGCTTCACCCAGAGCGGCGCGCCGAGCTCCCCGCAGCGCTCTCGCCAGCCGGGTTCGCCGGCGGCGACGAAATCGACCTGGGGGATGCCGCGCTGGGCGAAGAGCCGCTTCAGCGTCAGCTTGTCCATGCAGACCGCCGAGGAGAGCACGTCCGAGCCGACGTAGGGAAGATCGAGCCACTCGAGCAGCCCCTGGACGCTGCCGTCCTCACCGAAGGGCCCGTGCAGGGCCGGGAAGGCGACCTCGGCCCCGAGCAGGCCCTCGCCGGCCATCAGCCCAACCGGCTCGCCTTCGCTCTGCCAGCTGCCATCGCGAGAGATCGTCACCCGCAGCGCCTCGTGGCCGGCCTCGTCGAGCCCCCGCGCCACGGCCTCGCCCGAGCGCAGCGAGACATCGTGCTCGGAGGAGCGGCCGCCGCTGAGCACCGCGACCCTCATTCTTCTTCCACTTCGGGTTCCGTCGATTCGGGCGAGGCCTTGCCCACGACCACGGTGACGGTGCTGCCTGGCTTCAGTTCCGCGCCCGGCGGCGGGAACTGGTCGGTGACGCGGCCGACCTGCGAGGGCACTTCGGTTTCCTGTTCCTGAACGGCGGGCTTCAGCCCCGCCGCGCGCAGCATTTCCACCGCGTCGGCGCGCAGCTTGCCGATCACGTTCGGCGCTTCGGCCGTCTCTTCGCCCCTGGAGACGACGATCGAGACGGAGGAGCCGGCTCCGAGCTCGGAGCCGGCGTCGGGCGACTGCCGGATCACCTCGCCAGTGGGGGCCGAGCTCTCTTCTTCTTCGACGCTGGGAACGAAGCCGCGGCCGCGGATCTGCTGTACGGCGAAGGATCGCTGCGCACCCACTAGCACCGGCACCTTGGCCAGCTTCGGCCCGCTGGAGACGGTGAGGACGACATCGGAGCCGCGGGTCGCCGTCTCGCCGCCGCTGGGGTCGGAGTGGACCACGAGCCCCTCTTCGACGTTCTCGGAGTTGACGGTCTCGACCTGTGAGCCGAAGCCGGCCTCTTCCAGCGCGGTTTCCGCCTCGGCCCGGCTCAGGCCAGCCGTCGAGGGGACCTTGGCGCTGCCGGGACCGGCGCTGACCGTGAGTGTCACCTCGGGCTTGGAGCAGAAGAAGCTGAGGAAGGAGCAGTCGAGCTCCGCCTCCTTGCTGGGGGGCGAGGCCGCCGGGTCCTGCTCGAGCACCGTGTTCTCGGCCGCTTCGCGCTCGACCCGGTTGACATCGCCGACGGCAAAGCCGTCCTGCTGCAGGAGGGCGATCGCCACGTTGAGCTGGTTGCCGGTGACGTTCGGAACCTCGGTCGTGGTGTCGCGCGTCAGCATGAAGCCGATCAGAGCGCCGATCAAGACGGCGGCGGCGACCAGCAGCCAACGGCGGCGATTGCGCTTGCGGCGTGCCTCCTCCGGATCGTCCTCCGCCTCCGCGCCCTCCTCGGGGGTGGCGACGACCGGCGGCAGCGCTGCGAAGGCGGCCGTTCCGCCCCCGGTGGCACCTGGGTCGCGCAGCGCCGCGTCGAGCGCGGCGATGAAGGCGTCGGCACTCTGGAAGCGCTGCCCGGGATCCTTCTCCAGCGCCCGCATCACCACCGCGTCGAGAGCCGGGGTGACCTTCGGATTGATCGAGCTGGGGCGCTGGGGCGCCACGGAGACCTGTTTCATCGCCACCGCGACGGCGCTTTCGCCCTCGAACGGCACCCGGCCGGTGAGGGCCTCGTAGAGCATCACCCCGACCGAGTAGAGGTCGGAGACCGCGGTCACGTCCATTCCCTGCGCCTGCTCGGGCGAGAGGTAGTGCGGAGTGCCCATCACCGAGCCGGCCTGGGTGATCTCCGAGACCCCGGCGCGGGCGATGCCGAAGTCGGTCACCGTCGCCTTGCCATCGGCGTCGACGATCACGTTCTGCGGCTTCAGGTCGCGGTGGACGATCCCGTGGCGGTGGGCGAAGCGGGCCCCCTCGAGCACCTGCCGGATCAGCTTGACCGCTTCCTCGATGCCCAGACCGGAGTCGATCAGCTGCTTCAGCGAGCGGCCCTCGAGGTACTGCATCGCGATGTAGTAGGTCCCATCGACGTCGCCGCGATCGAAGACGGCGACCACGTTGGGGTGCTGCAGGCCGGCGGCCGCCTCGGCCTCGCGGCGGAAGCGCTCGACGAACTCGCGGTCCTGGGCGAAGCGCGCGTGCAGGACCTTGAGCGCGACCCGACGCTGCAAATGGGAGTCGTCGGCGAGCCAGACGTCGGCCATCCCGCCGGAACCGATCCGCTGCAACACCCGGTAGCGCCCGTCAAGGACGCTGCCTTCGCTCACCTCAGGCACTCTCTCTCCCTCCCTGTTTCGTCATCTCATTCGCCGTTCAAGATCGTTTCCGCCACCTCGCGGAAGATCGGCGCGGCGACGTCGTTGCCGAACAGTTCGGTGCACTCGACCGTTGCCGCGATCGCGATCTCGGGATCATCGGCTGGCGCGAAGCCGATGAACCAGGCCTGGTTCTCTTCCGAGCCGCCGCCGCAGGACTCGTTGAAGGGGGTTTCCGCGGTGCCGGTCTTGCCGGCCACGGTGATGCCCGGGATCGCGGCGTTGGTGCCGGTGCCTTCGGTGACGACCCCCTGCATCGCGGTGTTCAGCTCCGCCGCCGTCTCCTCGCTGATCGGCTGACTGTACTCGGAGGGATCGAGGCTCTTCGTCACCCGCCCGTCGGGGTCGACCACGCGGCTCCAGATCTGCGGCTTCATCAGCTTGCCGCCGTTGGCGACCGCGGCCGCGACCTCCGCCATCTGCAGCGGCGTCACCGCCAGCCGCTCCTGGCCGAACGCCACCCGGGCCAGGTCGACCGGGTCCGATGGGCCGAGCAGCTCTTCTCCGTCGTAGATGCCGCTGGTCGACACCTGATCGGAAGGGAGGTCGATCGCCGGAGTCGAGTTGAAGCCGAAGCGGTCCATGTACTCGAACATCGTGTCCTGGCCGAGCTGTTCGCCCAGCTGGGCGAACCAGGTGTTGACCGAGTTGGTCAGCGCGGTGCTCAGGGGGATTTCGCCGAAGTCCTCGTTGTAGTCGTTCTGCAGCGGCTGACCCTGGACATCGATCGTCCCAGGCGCGTTGATCAGCGTCTCGGGGGTGATTGCGCCGCTGTCGAGACCGGCGGCGGCGGTCACCACCTTGAAGGTCGAGCCAGGCGGGTACTGGCCCTGCGTGGCCCGGTTGAACAGCGGCGTTTCGAGCTCGTTCGCGTTCAGCTTCCCGAGTTCGAGCGGCACGCGATTGGGGTCGAAGGGAGGATTCGAGGCGAGCACCCGCACCCGGCCGCTCTGCGGCTCAATCGCCGCCACCGCGCCGAATCCCGCTTCGGCAAGCCCTTCTAGCGCCACCCGCTGCGCAGCCGGGTCGAGGTTGGTGACGACGTCGTTGCCCTCCTGCCGCCGCCCGCGTAGCTCATCGAGGATCGAGGTGAACTCAGAGCTGTTGCCGATCAGCTCGTCGTTGTGGAACTGCTCGAACTCGCTGTCGCCCTGCTGGACGAAGCTGTAGCCGATCGGGTGGCCGTAGAGCGACCCCTCCGGGTACCTCCGCACGTAGCGCAGCGCGTCGCCGCTGCCCTTCGGCACGGAGCGGGCGATCACGGTGCCGTCGGCGGCGAGGATCCGCCCCCGCTCGATCTGCTGCTGCTGCAACAGCGGCCGCTTGTTCGCCGTCTTTTCCTTCAGCGCCTCGGCCTCGAAGACGGCCCAGTACGAGGTGAAGCCGATCAGCACCGCGAAGAGGACGACGACGAAGCTGAAGAGCTTGACGATCTGGCGGTTCATCGGCTCCCCAGGGCGAGATCGTCAGCCCGCACGCCGCCTGACGCCTGACGCCGGGCGCGGTCGGAGACCAGCAGGAGCAGTGCCAGCAGGACGAAGTTGGCGACGATCGAGCTGCCGCCGTAGCTGATGAAGGGCAGGGTGACGCCGGTCAGGGGGATCACCCGGGTGACGCCGCCGATGATCACGAAGGCCTGGATCGCGAAGACGGCGGTCAGCCCGGTTGCCAGCAGCTTCGAGAAGCCGTCGTCGGCGAGCAGGGCGATCTTGAACCCGCGCGCCGCGATCAGGAGGTAGATCAGAACCACCCCGCAGGCGCCGAAGAGGCCGAGCTCGTTGACGATCAGCGAGTAGATCGTGTCGGTCTGGGCCGCGGGCAGCAGGGCGTTGTCGGTGCCGGGAATCGTGATCAGAGCCTGGCCAAAGCCCTTGCCGAAGAGGCCGCCGTCGGCTTGGGCGAAGATCGACTGCAGGATCTGGTACCCGGTCCCTTGCGGGTGGGCGTAGGGGTCGAGCCAGATCTCGACCCGGTCATGGACGTGGGGCACGGTCGAGGCGAAGAACCAGGCGCCGAGCAGGAACATCGCCATTCCGATCACGACGAACGAGAAGCGGCCCGTGGCGACATAGAGCAGCGCCAGGAAAGCAGCGAAGAACATCAGCGAGCTGCCGAGGTCGCGGATGAAGACGAGCATGAACATCGAGGCGCCCCAGACGACGAGCATCGGGCCGAAGTGCTTGAGCGGCGGCAGGGTCACCCCGAGCACCCGCCGGGCGCCGACGATCAGCACCTCGCGATGCTCGCGCAGGTAGCTGGCAAGGAAGACGACCAGGCAGATCTTCGAGAACTCGGCTGGCTGGAAGGCGAGCGGCCCGATCTTGACCCCGAGGTAGGCACCGTTCACCTGCTGACCGATGCCGGGGAGCCGTGGTGCGAGCAGCAGCAGCAGACCAACGCCGGCGATCGTGTAGCGGTAGCGCTCGAGCACGTCGTAGTCGCGCAGGAAGTGGATGGTGAGGGCGAAGAGGACGAGGCCGAGCACGAACCAGTTGGCCTGGTCCCCGGCGAGGTCGGCGTCGATCCGGTAGACCATCACCAGGCCGAAGGCGGTGAGCAGGGCGACCAGCGGGAAGAGGTAGGGGTCGGCATCTGGCAACCGCAGGCGCAGGTAGATGTGCGTCGCCAGGCAAACCGCGAGGAAGTAGGCGCCGAAGGCAAGGCTGGCGTCGCCGAGGCGCGCGTTCTCCTGGGCGAAGACCGCGGCGAAGCCGGCGGTGAGCAGCAGGGCCACCGGCACCAGTGCCAGCAGCTCCCGGTTGCGTGCCGTCACCGGACTCCTTGGGATTCTTCGATGTCTTCGATCAGCGAGGCCGCGTCGTCGCGGGAACGGAGGTCGTGGCCGATGACCGCATCACTCCGGCGCTGGGGCAGCGACTCGGTCTGGATCGGGCTCGCGTAGCGCTCCTGGTAAAGCTCGAGACCGAGTGGCAGGTCGTAGGGCAGGCCGCGATAGAGGGAGACGCGGCCGGCATCGTCGGTGCCAAGGAACCAGATCTGGCGGTTGCCGTACCAGGCGCCGAAGGCGAGGGCACCGAGGACGGCGCCGAGCGCGAGCGCCTTGGCTGCCCGCTTCAGGCCCCGGCGAGGCGGCTTCGCCTCGAGCTGCTGCTGCCGCTCACGGGCGGCTGCTGCGGCGGCCCGGCGCCGAACCTCGGTCGCGGTCAGTCCCGCCTCCTCGGCCGCGGATCCGATCAGCGTCGCGTCCTCCGGCTGGCGCTGCGGCGCGGCCGCGTCCTCGAGGCGGAAGGCGAGGGCGGTGATGTTGTCGCGCCCGCCGGCACGATTTGCCTCGTCGACCAAGGCGCGCACCGCCGCGGTCATCGAGCTGGCGCCGCCTATCAGCGAGGCGATCCGCTCCTCGTCGAGCATTGTCGTCAGGCCGTCGGAGCAGAGCAGGAAGACGTCGCCGGGCGCCGCGGGAACCGTCTGCACGTCGACCTCCACCTCTGGTTCGGGGCCGAGTGCGCGGGTGATGATCGAGCGCTGCGGATGGTCCTCGGCCTGGGCGTCGGTGAGCTGACCCTTGCGGCGCATCTCCTCGACCAGCGAGTGATCCCGCGTCAGCCGTTCCAGCTTGCCAGCGCGCAGGCGGTAGGCGCGGCTGTCGCCGACATGGCCGATCCCCACCTCTTCGCTCTCGGCGTTGACGATCGCCGCGGTAATCGTGGTCCCCATCCCCGCCCGCGAGGGATCGGCGCGGGCGAGCTCGTGGATCTGCCGGTTGGCCGTCGCGATCGTCTCGCGCAGGATCCGCTCGGGTGGTGCGGAGGGAAGGTCAACGTCGAAGGCGTCGGCGGCGGCCTTCGAGGCGACCTCGCCGGCCTGGGCGCCGCCCATCCCGTCAGCGACGACGAAGATCGGCGCGCGGACGAAGAACGAGTCCTCGTTGGCGTTGCGCTGGCGACCGGTATCGGTGCGGAAGGCCTGGTCGTCTATGCGCAGCATCGGCGTTTACGCCTGCTCCTCGTATCTGAATTCCGTGTCGCCGATCCGTACGACGTCGCCGTCGATCATCTCCGCCTCGCCCTTCAGCGTCGCGTCGTTGAGCAGGGTGCCGTTGGTTGAGTTCATGTCCTCGACATAGGTGCGGCCGTCACGGGAGAAGATCCTTGCGTGCAGACCGGAGGCATAGCGGTCATCGATCCGCACGTCGGCCTCCGAGGAGCGGCCGATCGAGAGGCCGCCGATCAGGTCGAAGCGCTCGCCGCCCTCGAGCCCGCCCCCACGCTCGGCGATCAACCAGGCGTCGCCCGCACCGCCAGGGGACGCGAAGGCAGGGGCGTGGTGGAACCCGGTTGCATCGGGGGCCGGGGAGACCGTGCGGCGCAGGTCCTTGAGCGCGCTGCGGGCGATGAAGAGCAGGAAGAGGTAGAGGACGGCGAGGAAGCCGAACTTCAGAGCGACGGAGATCGGGTCGTAGTCCACGCGACTAGGAGACTCTCACTGCTCGATGTCGAACAGGAAGGTCGTGGTCCCCACGGTGACCTGGTCGCCGGGGCTGAGGCGGGTCGAGGACACGCGCCGGCCGTTCACCTTGACGCCGTTGGTGGAACCGAGGTCGGCGATCGTCCAGTCGCCGCTGGAGGCGCGGCGCAGCTCGGCGTGGCGGCGCGAGACGTTGGGGTCGCGCAGCACGCACTCGGCCTCCTTCGAGCGGCCGATCGTCGCCCGTGGGCCCTCCAACACGTAACGGCGGTCATCGAGCGATACGACTGCGCGGGTCGCAACCATCGCCTCGGCGCGTTGGGCGGGATTCTTGGCCGGCTCGGGAGACTGGTCACGCACCGCGGAGTAGACCATCGTGTGGCCCTCCTCCCCCTGGCTCGGGCTCTCCCCCTCGCGCACCGGCGGCTTGACCAGGCGGGTCTGGATCCCGAACTCGCCGAGGCGCAGCCGCTCGTCGGTCTTGAACTCGACCGCGGGCCGGGTCAGCAGGTCATAGCTGCGACGGCGAGCGTGCTCCAAGAGGTACCCCGACAGCTCCTGCTCGAGCGAGCGCTCGTAGCCCTCGAGCTTGACCCGGTCCTTTTTCGAGAGGAAGACCGTGTACTCGTTGGGAACGTAGACCCGCGCTACCCCGGCCGTCTTGTGGGCGTCCATTTCCTTCGCCAGCTTGCGGGCGAGCTCGACCGGCTGCACCTCGGAGCTGAAGGCGCGGCTGAAGACCCCCTCGACAAGGCCTTCGATCCGACTCTCGAGGTTGCGTAGAACGCTGATCTGTGGCTCCTTTCGCGAGCGACGACGAGCGCTCGGGTGACGGGAAAACCGGCTCGAATCCTACGGGAGCAGGGCCCCGTGACCGACCGCGAGCCAAGTCCCCAGCATCGCCGCGGCCGCAACCGCGCCGAGTCGGAGCGACAGCGAATGCCCCTGCCGGCGAGGGTGGTCGGCGAGCAGGTCGAGTGAGCTCTCGATCGACGTCCCAAGCTCCTCGAGCGACGGGCGGCGATCTGGGCGTGACTGCAGGCAGTCGTCGATCGCGCTGCTCAGCTCGCGCGGCAGGCCCGGGCGAAGCCGGCGCAAGGGGCGGTGGCGGCCGCCGATCGCCCGGGCGGTCGCGGCCGGAGTCATGCGGCGATTGGGGTTCTCGCCGCTCCAGCACTCATAGAGGGTCAGGGCCAGCGAATAGACGTCGGCCTCCGGACCAGCGATGCGCCCCTCCGCCTGCTCGGGAGACATGTAGGCGAGCGTGCCGACCACGTCTCCGGGGGCAGTCAGCGCGGTCGCGTCGGCGAGCCGGGCGACGCCGAAGTCCATCAGCTTGGCCCGCGGCTCTCCCTCCTCAGTGACGAGGACGTTCTGCGGCTTGATGTCGCGGTGTACTACCGCCCGGGCGTGGGCATGGTCGAGCGCCTCGCAGAGATCGGCGCCGATCTCGCCGATCTCGCGATCGCTGAGCGCGTCTTCGCGGCTGAGCTGGGCCAGGGTCGAGCCGTCGACGAGCTCGGTGACCAGCAGCGCGTTGCCTTCCTCCTCGCCCATCTCGTAGAGGGTGACGATCCCGGGGTGGTTGAGCCGTGCCGCGGCCTGCGCCTCGCGCAGCACCCGCTTGCAGCCCTGGGCGCTGCCGGACTCGATCGCCTTGACGGCAACCGAGCGCTCCAGCCTGCCGTCCCAGGCCTCGTAAACGACGCCGAAGCCGCCGCTGCCGATGCGACGCTCGATCAAAAAGCGGTTGAGGACGAGGGAACCGACCAAGACTCCTTCGAGTTCGCTCCGTGGCGCCGCTCTCCTGCGCACGGTATCGCCCAAAAACGCCACGTTTTGCTGGGAGTTTGGCGCGACGACCTCGCCAGCGTTCATACTCTCCGGCCAGCCAACCAGCTTTGGAGAGCTATTTCCGTGGAGGATTCACCCCCAACCCGGCCGGCACGCAGGCCACGGCCGCGTCGACGCCCTGAACGGCAGCAGATCCTGTTGCGACGCGGTCTTGCGCTCGGCGCCGGGCTGCTGGTCCTGATCCTGCTCGTGCTCGGGGTCAAGGGTTGCCTCAACGCGCGCAAGGAGCGGGCGCTGAGCGACTACGCCCGCGACGTCACCCAGATAGTCGACGAGACCGACCAGACCAGCAAAAGCTTTTTCGACAAGCTCTCCGACCCGGGCAGCCTCTCGGTGACCGACTTCGTCGACCAGGTCAACGCCGACCGCAGCGCGATGGACAACTACGCCAGCCGGATCGACGGCCTCGACGCGCCGGGGGACATGAGCCAGGCCCAGGACACGCTCGAGCTGGTCTACCAGCTGCGCAGCAGCGCGATGAACGAAATCGCCGATCAGATGAGCACCGCGCTGGGCGACGTGGGCTCCGAGAGGGCAATGGCAAGGATCGCGACCCAGATGCAGATGCTTGCGGCAAGCGACGTCCTCTACGCGGCCGTCGTGCGTCCCGAAGTCGACGGAGTCCTCGCCGACAACGGGATCGAGGACAGCGACGTGCCGAAAAGCGTCTTCGTGCCGGACGGGATCAAGTGGCTGGACGAAGACGAAATCTCCGCCGCCCTCAGCGGCATCAGCGGTGGTGGTGGCGAAGCTGAAACGCCCGGTGTTCACGGGCTCGGCCTTGCCGGGGCAAGCCTGAACGGCACCCCGCTCGCCGAAGGGGCGGCCATCGCTGTCGCCAGCGAAGGGACCCCGGAAGTGGAAGTGCAGGTTGAAAACCAGGGCGAATCGGCAGAGAGCGGCGTCACGGTCTCGATCACCGTCAACGGCGGCGCCCCCGTGCAGGAGGACATCAGCAGCATCGAAGTGGGCGAAACCGCCAGCGTGAGCATTCCCCTGATCCCGGCACCGAGCGGCGAAGCGACGCTCGAAGTCGAAGTCGAGCCGGTGGCCGGCGAGCAGGTCTCCACCAACAACAAGGCCAGCTACACCGTCGAATTCGAATAGGTCGGGTGCTGGGATGAGGATCGCCTTCCTGGGACCGGCGGGGACCTTCACCGAAGATGCCCTGCGCGAGGCGATCGCGGGGAGCGTCGCCTTCGAGCCGCTGCGCACGGCGACCGTTCACAACGCAATCCTCGCGGTCGAGCGCGGCGAAGCCGAGCGAGCCCTAGTCCCGTTCGAGAACTCGATCGAGGGCTCGGTGCGGAGCACGCTGGATGCACTCGCCTTCGATACCGAAGCGGTGACGATCGTCGGCGAGCACGACTTTGCGGTGCGGGCCCACCTGATCGCCCGCACGCCGATCGACCTGGCCGAGATCGAGGGCGTTCTCTCGCACGCGCAGCCGCTGGCGCAGTGCGCGCGCTTCCTTCGCGAGAACCTGCCGGGCACGCCCCTGGAGAGCGTCAGCAGCACAGCGGAGGCCGTGCGGCTGGTCAGCGAGTCCGAGGCGGCCTGGGCCGCGATCGGCTCTCGTGCGGCGGCTGAGCTCTACGGCTGCACGATCCTGCGTGAAGGCATCGAGGACGAGGCCAACAACGTCACCCGTTTCGTCTGGATCGCCCCGATCGGGACCAAGCCCACGGGGGGGAGCGCCTGGAAGACCTCCCTGGTCTTCTCCGAGCTAGGCGAGGACCATCCCGGTGCCCTGGTGGAGGCCCTGCAGGAGTTCTCGAGCCGCTCGGTCAACCTCAGCCGCATCGAGTCGCGCCCCCTTCGCCAGGGCCTCGGCCGCTACATGTTCTTCTGCGATCTGGAGGGAGGCGCGGACAACGAAGCTGTCTCGGAGGCGATTTCAGCATTGCGCCAAAAGGCCGACTCAGTCCGGATCCTGGGCTCCTACCCCGTCGATTAGAGCCCAGAGGGGCATCCCCTCAACGGGCGGATACTCAGAGCAGCCCGAAGGGCTGCGAGTCCGGCGAGGGGATGCCCCTCTGGGCTCCAGGCAATCGCATGCGTAGAATTCCCGAGCAACATGGCACGAGTCCTCGTACTCAATGCGACGTATGAGCCGATCAACGTTTGCACGCTGAGACGAGCCGCTGTGCTGCTCTTGAAGGAAAAGGCCGAGCTACTCGAGCGGCGCGAGGGAGCGCTGCACTCCGAGCACATGACGATGGAGCGCCCCGACGTGATCCGCCTGGTCAGCTACGTGCGGATCCCGCGCGAAGCGCACAGGAGAAAGATCACCCGCCGCGCCGTGCTCGCCCGTGACTCGTGGACCTGTCAGTACTGCGGCTCGCGCAAAGCGGGCCTCACGGTCGACCACGTGATCCCGCGCAGCCGCGGCGGCAAATCCGTCTGGGAGAACATCGTCGCCGCCTGCGCGACCTGCAACCGCCGCAAGGGCAACCGCCTCCCCCGCGAGATCCACATGCATCCCCAGAGCACCCCCAAGGCGCCGGGCCCGACGGTCTTCATCCAGGTGGCGAGCCCGAGCATTCCAGCCGCCTGGCAGCAGTATTTGCCTGCGGCTGCATAGGGCGCTGAGGGGTCTCGAACGAGCCTATGCACCGCCTAACGGCGGTGCGAATCTAGAGGCCGCTTCGCGGCCCTCACATCACTCTGCGGAGCCGCTTCGCGAGGCTCTTTCGAACCCCTCAGCGCCCTCTTGCCACGAAGCCACTCCAGCGACCGGGCGAGAAGCAAGCAGCTTCCAACGTAAAGCGTCAACGCCGGGCAGGAAGCGGGTAAGGGACCGATCGCTGTGGAGCCCGCTTCAGCTCAAAGCTTCAGGTAGTTCGGAACGTGAGAGGCGGTCGGGGGAGGCTCCGGCGGTTCCTCGCGTAAGCGGCTCCGCCGAGTGGTTCTAAGCCGCGAAGCGGCAGATGATTCGCACCGCCGCCTTGGCGGCGGTGCATGGGAACAGACGGAGCCTCCCCCGACCGCCTCCGCCTTACTCGGGCAGCTGCTCCTGGCCGTCCGGCTCCGACGCATCTGAGTCGTCGTCGACCACCAGGGCGACGGCGCTGACGCGGTCGTCGTCCTTCATGTTCATCACCCGCACGCCCTGGGTCGGGCGGCCCATCTGCGAGATGCCGCCGGCCGGGGTGCGCTGGACCATTCCGTTCTGGGAGATGAAGAGCAGGTCCTGGTGCTCGCGGACGATCAGGGCGCCGGCCAGGCCTCCCTTTTTCGCCGTCAGCTTCGCCGTGAGGACACCCTTCGTGCCGCGCCCCTTGACCGGGTACTCGGCCACAGAAGTGCGCTTGCCATAGCCGTTCTCGGTGACGACGAAGAGCTCGGAGTCGTCGCGGGCCACGTCCATCGCCAGCACCCGGTTGGGCTCGCCGTTCACCTTGGCGGCCACGTTCATCCCCTTGACCCCGCTGGTGTCGCGACCCATCGGCCGCACCGCGTCCTCGGAGAAGCGCGAAGCGTGACCGGACTTCGAGACCAGCAGGAGGTCGTCGTCGCCCGAGGTCAGCCGCACCTGGACCAGCTCGTCGCTGTCGCGGATCTTGATCGCGATGATGCCGTCGGCGCGGATCGGCGTGTTGTAGGCCTTGAACTCCGTCTTCTTGACCAAGCCCTGCGCCGTCGCAAAGGCCAGGTACTTGTTCTCGCTGAAGTCCCGGGTCGGGATCACCGCCGTCACCTTCTCGCCGTCTCGCAGCGGCAGGACGTTGACCAGCGCCCGCCCTTTCGAGGTGCGCGAGCCCTCCGGCAGCTCGTAGACCTTGAGCCGGTAGACCTTGCCGCGGTTGGTGAAGAAGAGAAGGAAGTCGTGGGTCGAGCAGATGTGCAGGTGCTCGATGTAGTCGTCCTCCTTTAGGTCCATCCCCATCACTCCCCTTCCGCCCCGGTGCTGCTGGCGGTAGGTGGCGAGGGGCAGGCGCTTGGCGTAGCCCGAATGGGTGATCGAGATCACCATCTGCTGGTCGGCGATCATGTCCTCGATGTTCATGTCGCCCTCAAAGTGGGTGACCTCGGTGCGACGATCGTCGCCGTAGCGACTGTCGACCTCGTCGAGCTCCTCGACGATCAAGGCGTCGATCCGGGCCGGATCGCCGAGGATCGCCCGCAGCTCGGCGATCCGCTTGGACAGCTCTTCGTGCTCCTCGCGCAGCTTGTCGGACTCCAGCGCGGTGAGGCGAGCGAGGCGCATATCGAGGATCGCCTGCGCCTGCTCCTCGGAGAGCGCGAAGCGCTCCACCAGGCCGGCCTTGGCCGTCTCGGTATCGGCCGAGCCGCGGATCAGCGCGATCACCGCGTCGAGGTTGTCGAGCGCGATCAGCAGCCCCTCGAGGATGTGGGCACGTGCCTCGGCGCGGCGGAGCTCGTGCTGAGTGCGGCGGATCACCACCTCGCGCTGGTGGCTGACGTAGTGCTCGATCAGCTCCTTGAGACTGAGCGTGCGCGGCACGCCGTCGACGAGGGCGACCATGTTGATGCCGAAGGTGCTCTGCATCGCCGTGCGCTTGTAGAGCTGGTTGAGCACCACCTCGGGCGGATCCCCGCCGCGCTTGGTCTCGATCACCAGCCGCATGCCGGAGCGATCCGACTCGTCGCGCAGGTCGGAAACGCCGGTGATTTTTTTGTCGCGGACGAGGTCGGCGATCTTCGTGATCAAGCCGCCGTCGCCACCCTTCTTGACCATGAAAGGCAGCTCGGTGACGATGATCGCGTCGCGGCCGCCCTTGAGCGGCTCGACGTGGGCGCGGGCGCGTATCCGGACCGAGGCGCGGCCGGACGCGTAGGCGTCGCGGATTCCTTCCGCGCTCATGATCCCGCCGCCGGGGAAGTCGGGTCCCTTGACGTGCTCCATCAGCCCGGCCAGGTCGATGCCAGGGTTGGCGATGTAGGCCTTGACCGCGCCGATCGACTCGCTGAGGTTGTGGGGCGGGATGTTGGTCGCCATCCCGACCGCGATGCCGGAGGAGCCGTTGACCAGGAGGTTGGGGAAGCGAGCCGGCAGCACCAGCGGCTCCTGCTGGGACTCGTCGTAGTTCGGCCCCCACTCCACCGTCTCCGCGTCGATGTCGCGCAGCATCTCCGTCGTCAGCCGCGCCAGCCGCGCCTCGGTGTACCTCATCGCCGCCGGCGGGTCGTCGTCGATCGAGCCGAAGTTGCCCTGACCGTCGACGAGCATGTAGCGCAGGGAAAAGTGCTGCGCCATTCGCGCCAGGGTGTCGTAGATCGCGGAGTCGCCGTGTGGGTGGTACTTGCCCATCACCTCGCCGACGATGAAGGCCGACTTTCGGTAGGGCCGGTTGGGCTGCAGGGCAAGGTCGTGCATCGCGTAGAGCACCCGCCGGTGCACTGGCTTCAGCCCGTCGCGCACGTCCGGCAGGGCGCGGCCGACGATCACGCTCATCGCGTAGTCGAGATACGACGAGCGCATCTCGTTAGTCAGCTCGCGCTCCTCGATTCGCCCTCCTGTGAGTGCGTCGGCGCCCTCCATCTAGATCGCCTCCCCCGACTCAAACATCGATGAACCTGACCTCTTTGGCGTGGCGCTCGATGAAGGCCTTGCGAGGCTCGACCTTGTCGCCCATCAGGTCGGCGAAGACCTTCTCGGCCAGCGCTGCGTCGTCGATCCGCACCCGCTCCAGGGTGCGGCTGGCGGGATCCATGGTCGTCTCGCGCAGCTGTTCGGCGTTCATCTCGCCCAGGCCCTTGAAGCGCTGCATCGTGACGCCCTGGCGGGCGAGCTCGAGCACCATGCGGCGGAGCTCAGCGTGCGACTCCGCCACGCGCTGTTTCTGGTCGAGGCTGAGCTGGAAGGGCGGCCGGCCGATCTGGTTGAGCAGCTCGGCGTGCGACTCGACCAGGCGGCGGTAGTCGTGCGATTCGAACAGCGTGGCCGATAGCTCGAAGGCCTGCGCGAGCCCGTCGCGGCGGTGGACGGCACGAACCAGGATTCCCTCTCCGGACTCCGAGACGACCTCGGTGTCGAACGGCTCGGCCTCGCCGGCGTCGCCGCCGATCAGCTCTTTCGCCTCGGAGAGCGAGGTGACGCCGCGATCGAGGATTTCGGACTCGCCGAGGAAGCGCACCAGCTCGTGCCCGAAGTCGGCCTGCAGCGAGTCCGCCCAGCCCTCGTGCTCCTTGAGGCGCCGGTTGAAGCGCTGCCAGCGGGTTGCCGTCAGTTTGTGCGCCGCGCCCTCCGCGTCGGTCAGCTCCATCTGCTCGAGCTTGTCTCGGAGCAGCAGCTCCTCCAGCTCGGACTCCTTCTCGACGTAGGTTTCCTGCTTGCCGTTTTTCAGCTTGTAAAGCGGCGGCTTGGCGATATAGACGTAGCCAGCCTCGATCAGCTCCGGCATCTCGCGGTAGAGGAAGGTGAGGACGAGGGTGCGGATGTGGGCGCCGTCGACGTCCGCGTCGGTCATCAGCACGACCTTGTGGTAGCGCGCGTCTTTGACGTCGAACTCCTCGCGGATGCCGGTGCCGACCGCGGTGATCAACGCCTGGATCTCCTGGTTGGAGAGGACCTTGTCGATCCGCGCCTTCTCGACGTTGATGATCTTGCCGCGCAGCGGCAGCACCGCCTGGGTGTTGCGATCGCGTCCCTGCTTCGCGGAGCCGCCGGCGGAATCGCCCTCGACGATGAAGAGCTCGGCCAGAGCCGGGTCGCGAACCGTGCAGTCGGCGAGCTTCCCCGGCAGGGTCGAGTTCTCCAGCGCCGACTTGCGCCGGGTCAGGTCGCGGGCCTTGCGCGCCGCCTGCCGCGCCCGCGCCGCGTCGACCGCCTTGCCGACTATCCGCTTGGCCTCGCCGGGGTTCTCCTCGAAGAACTCGGCGAGCTTGCGGTTGACGGTCTCCTTGACCAGCCCCTCGACCGGCGGGTTACCCAGCTTGGTCTTCGTCTGACCCTCGAACTGGGGGTCCTGCAGCTTCACCGAGATCACCGCGGTCAGTCCCTCGCGGACGTCGTCTCCCGTCAGGTTCTCGTCTTTCTCTTTGAGCAGCCCCTTGCCGCGAGCGTAGGCGTTGAGCGTGCGGGTCAGCGCCGAGCGGAAGCCGGAGAGGTGGGAGCCGCCCTCGTGGGTGTTGATGTTGTTGGCGAAGCTGAAGACCGATTCCTGGTAGGAGGAGTTCCACTGCATCGCCACCTCGACCTGTCCGTCCTCGGTTTCACCCTCGAAATAGACCGTCTTGCGGTGGAGCGGGTCCTTGTTCTCGTTGAGGTGGGCAACGAAATCGATGATCCCGCCCTCGTAGTGAAAGGTGTCGCTCTGCCCCCCCGCTCGCTCGTCGACTATCTCGATTTTTAGGCCGCGAGTAAGGAAGGCCGTCTCGCGCAGGCGCTCGGCCAGCGTCGCGTAGTCGAACTCGAGCTCGTCGAAGATCTCGGCGTCGGGGAGGAAGGTGATGATCGTGCCGGTTTCGCTGCTCGACTCCCCCGGGCTGAGATCGCCCTGGGGCTTGCCCCGCTCGTAGTCCTGGGACCAGACGTGCCCGTCGCGTTTGATCTCCAGGTGCAAGTGCTCCGAGAGAGCGTTGACGACGGAGATGCCGACGCCGTGCAGACCACCCGAGACCTTGTACCCGCCGCCGTCCCCGAACTTGCCGCCGGCATGGAGCGTCGTCAGCACGACCTCTGCGGCTGGGCGTTTCTCCTTCTTCAGTTCGTCCACCGGGATGCCGCGGCCGTTGTCGACGACCGTGCAGCTGTTGTCGGGGTGCAGGACGACGCTGACGCTGTCGCAGTGCCCGGCAAGGGCCTCGTCGACCGAGTTGTCGACGACCTCGTAGACCAGGTGGTGGAGCCCGCGCGGCCCGGTCGAGCCGATGTACATGCCTGGCCGCTTGCGGACCGCCTCCAGACCTTCGAGGACGGTGATGTCCTTGGCGCCGTAGGAGTTGGATCCGTCTTTCTGCGCGGCCGTCTTCGTCTTCTCAGGCAATTAGTCCCTTCCCGCTCTCATAGAAAACCCCGACCGGCCGCATGTCATCGCCAGACGGGGTCGGGGCAGAAACGCAAGTTGACATAAGGATACCAGTTGGACCCCCCAGAACGCCTCCCCAGAAGGAATAAAATCCCTGCAAATCATGCACAAATGAAATCATTTCCGGTCCCCGTCGACACGAAAGCGCAAACTCTGCGGCGCCTGCTCCCCCAGACGCCCCCGGAGCTGCTCCAAGAGCTGCTCCTGCATCAGGTCCAGCTCCTGCGCCCAGATCGGGTCGGAGCAGCTCACCAGCACCTCTCCCCCGCGTTCGGAGACCGGCTGGGCGACCGCAGCGATTCGCTCGCCGACCAGTGCCGACCAGGACGCCTGCACCGTCGCCAACCGTGTTTTCGGCGAGGCCTGCTCGAGCGCGGAGCGCAAAGCGGCGGCGGCAGGCCGGGGTGCGCGACGGTGGGTCATGCCGCCGTCGCGTGGGAAATTGGGAAGGGCATCTGCACCACGTTCTCCATCGCCCGAGGGGGAACCGACTCCGCAGCGGCAGCAGTGATCAGCGCCTGGCCCCCGCTCGCGAGGCGCTCGACCAGGCGCTCTCGCCGCTGCGGGTCGAGCTCGCTCATCACATCGTCGAGGAGGAGCAGGGGCACCACTTGCCGCGCTGCCATCAAGGCATCACGCTCGGCAAAGAGCAGCGCCAGCAGGGCGGCACGCTGCTGGCCCTGCGACCCGTAGCGGCGCAGGGCCCGGCCGTCGAGGCTGACCTTGAGCTCGTCCAGGTGCGGGCCCCAGGAGCTCCTTCCCAGCCGCAGGTCGGCCTCGCGACGCTCGGCAAGGCCGACACGGATCTCCTCCGCCGAGCCCGCGGCTCGTGGTGCGTACTCGAGCACAGCGGTCCCCTCCAGCCCCAGCTCCGCGGCGGTGGCCGCAAAAGGCCCGGCCAGCTCAGTAGTCGCCTCCTCCCGTGCCGTGACCAGCTCCGCGGCCGCGTCAGCCAGCGTCGCGTCCCAGACGTCGAGCTGGGAGGGCGGGCCACCGCGACTGGCCAGCCGCGCTACCAGCGCGTTGCGCTGTGCCAGGGTCTGGCCGTAGCGCTGGCGCAGATCGGCGCGGCGGGGCCAGCGAGCAGCGACGAAACCGTCCAGGTGGGCGCGGCGCTCCGCCGGCGGCCCCTTGATCAGCGTCAGCCGATCTGGGGAGAAGACGGCAACTGGCGGGCGGCTGCGGGCGAGAGTGGTCGGGTCCGCGGGGCTGCCGTCGAGCAAGTGGCGGCGCCCGTCCCCCCTGCTGACCGATGCAAGCAGCCGTCGCTCGACGTCGTCCTCGTCCCGAACGGCGGCTTCGGCGCGGGCGAACGAGCCTCCGAACGGGATCAGGTCGCGGCGGTCGGAGGTCCGGAACGAGCGTCCGGTTAGAGCGAAGTAGAGCGCCTCGAGGAAGTTCGTCTTACCGACACCGTTGGGGCCAACCAGGCTGGTGATTCCGTCGTGGAGCTCGAGCCGAGCGCTCTCCAGGCTGCGCAGTGGCCTTGCTTCGACGGCGGCGACCAGCACCGTCAAGCCTCACACGTTGAGACGAATGGGCATCACGAGGTAACGGAAGTCGTCGTTGTCGACCGGCTGCAGCAGGCCCGGCCGCAGAGGCGAGATCAGTCGCAGCATCACCTCGTCGCCCTCGACGCTTTCGATCCCCTCTCTCAAGAACTCGGGGTTGAAGCCGATCTCCAGCGGCTCGCCCTCGAACGCCGCCGGCATCGTCTCCTCGGCGTCGCCGACATCAGGGGTCGACGCCGCCACCGTCAGCTCGCCAGACGAAAAGGAGAGGCGCAGGGGGGCATTGCGCTGTGCCAGCTGGCTGACCCGTCGCACAACGTCGAGGAAATCCGTCCGCGGCAACCTCACGTCGTGCTCGTAGGACTCCGGCAGGAGCTGTCGAAAGTTGGGGAATTGCCCCTCGATCAGCCTCGTATTGAGGACGATCTCCCCTGCCTTGAATACGGCCTGATTGCGGAGCAGGACAACCTCGACGTTCTCGATGCTCTCCGCCGAGACGATGCGGCCCAGCTCGCGCAGGGCGCGGGCGGGGATGTTCGCCTCCAGCTCGCCACCGATCTCGCCCTCCAACTCCGTCCGCTTGACCGCTAGGCGGTAGGAGTCGGTCGCGACCATCGTCATCTCACCGCCGGAGCCGGTGACGAGGACGCCGGTCAACACCGGGCGCATGTCGTCTCGCGAAGCTGCGCGGGCAACCAGCTCCACGGTTGCCGCGAGCGCGGGGGCGGGGATCTTCAGCGGCTCTCCCTCCTCCTCGGGGAACTTGGGAAAGTCCTCGCTCGGCAAGACACGAAGGTGGAAGCTCGAGCCGCCGCTGCGAATCTCCACATCGCGCTCCGCCTCGCGCGACTCGATCTCCACCCTCGCATCGGCCAGAGAGCGGGCGAGCTCAGCCAGGAGGCGGCCGGGCAGGAGGATCGTGCCGGATCCATCCACATCGGCAATGAGTCCCGTCTTTAGGCCCATCTCGAGGTCTGTCGCGCAGAGACTCACCCCACCGTCATCTGCCGTTAGCAGGATGCCCGAGAGGGACTGGGTCGCGGCCCGAGTTGAGACAGCCCGGGAGACAACTGAGAGCTTGGCAACGAGCTCGTCGCGTTGGGTTGTGAGCTTCAAGTGTCGGACACTTTCTTGAGTTGGATTAGGACCTGTGGAAACTGCGGGAATCATGGTGGATTCGGCTTTGTCCAGCGGTTTGAGATCTGTGGACGGGCCTGTGGGAAAGCGTTGATTCTTACAGCGGGGTCGGCCGTCAGGACGGGCCTGTGGTCGGGCTGTGGATTGCGGCGCGCAACTCGGCGACGCGGCTGGTCAGAGCGTCATCCTCGTCGAGCCGAGCTTCGACCCTGCGGATGGAGTTGAGCACGGTGGAGTGATCGCGGCCGCCGTAGAGGCGGCCGATCTGCGGCAGCGAGAGATCGGTCAGCTCGCGGGTGAGGAAGATCGCGACCTGGCGCGCACGGACGGGAGTGGCGGCCCGGGTCGAGCCAACCAGCTCGGCCCGCGAGATTCCAAACGAGCTCGCGACCCGCTGCTGGATTTCCTCGATCGGCGTAGCTGTTTGAGAGCGAGAGGTCTTCGGAATGATCTCGGCGATCAGCTCCGGGCTGAGCGGCTGAGCGGTCATCGATGCGTGTGCGAGTACGCGGGTCAGCGCGCCGCGTAGCAGGCGCACGTTGGCGTCGATCCGCTGGGCCAGCTCGGTCAGAACGTCGCTGTCGGTTTCCACGCCCGCCTCGCGAACCAGATGGTGGAGAACGGTTAGTCGCGTGGCCAGGTTGGGGGGCTCAACCGGCACGGTCAAGCCCCACTCGAAGCGATCACGCAGTCGTGAGGCGAGCGTCGAGAGCTCGCTCGGGATTCGATCAGCGGAAAGGACCAGCTGGCTTCCGCCTTCGTAGAGGACGTTGAAGGTGTGGAAGAACTCGTCCTCGGTGTGGCGCTTGCCCTCGAGGAACTGGACGTCGTCGACGAGCAGGACGTCGAGGTCGCGGTAGCGGCGCTTGAACGCATCGGCGCCGGTGCTGCGCAGAGCGGCGACGAACTCGTTGGTGAAGTTCTCGGCGGTCGTGTAGCGGACGTTGAGGCTTGGCGCGTTGGTGCCGAGGTAGTTGGCGATCGCCGCCAGAAGATGGGTCTTGCCCAAGCCGGGCGGACCGTGGAGGAAGAGGGGGTTGTAGGCCTCCGACGGCGCCTCCGCCACGGCCAGGGCCGCCGCATGCGCGATCCGGTTTCCCTCGCCGATCACGAATCGCTCGAAGGTGTAGCTGGCGTTGAGCTGGATGGTGGAGCGGCTGTCTGGGTCGAGCTTGGGATCCTCGCCCGGGGGCGTGCCGAAGCTGACTTGCCTGAATTGCGACCCGGCGCTGGTCAGGGCCTCGCGGATCAGCGCCGAGTAACGTCGCTCGGCCCAGGCACGGATGCCCTCGGGTGCGGAGAGGTGAAGGACCTCTCCCTGGGCTCCGTTGACCCTCAGCGGCTCGAGCCAGAGCTGGAAAGTCGAGGCGGGAACTGACGCGCGCAGCCGCCCCTGGACTTCTTGCCAGAGAGAGTCGAGATCTTGTTGAGACGCGCCATCTTGCACCGGCGATCGACCATAGCGACGAGGGGCATCGCCGGAATCGGGTCACCCGCAAATCCCGAAAGAAAGATCTGGCCCGCGGCTGTTCTCCTGAAATGGAGTCTCCGTATACTGCGACGCCGGATGAAGAGGACTTATCAGCCGAAGAAGCGGAAGCGGGCCAAGACACACGGGTTCCGGGCACGGATGAGCACGCGTGGGGGCCGCGCGATCTTGAAGCGCCGGCGCCGCAAGGGCCGGAAGCGCCTCACTCCGTAGATGGCAGCGAAGCGACGCCGCCTCTCGCGAAGCGGCGAGTTCGACCGCGTCTACCGCGACGGCTCATCACATGCAACCCGGCACCTCGTGCTCTACAGCTTTCCCCGCCAAGCCGAGGGGGAAGAGGAGGTGAGGCTCGGTGTCTCCGCGAGTCGCAAGATCGGCGGCGCCGTCGACCGCAACCGCGTCAAGCGGGTGCTGAGAGAGTCTTTTTGGGGAATTTCCGATCAATTGCCCCCCGGCCATGACTTCGTCTTGGTTGCGCGACCCGAGATCGCCGATCTGATCGAGCGCGAGGGAAGCAGCGGTGTGACGGCGAGTATCGAGGAGGCCCTGGCAAGCTCCTCGGGCGGGAAGCGTTCCACGTGAAACGCGTCCTTTTGGCCGCGATCGGCGGCTATCAGCGCTGGTTTTCCTCCGGCCGCCCCCGCCGCTGTCGCTATGAGCCGACCTGCTCAGCGTACGCAGCGGAGTCGGTCCAGCGGTTCGGAGCCTTGCGTGGGCTACTGCTGGCCAGCTGGCGCCTGATGCGCTGCAATCCCTTTAGCCATGGCGGTTTCGATCCCGTTCCTGACCGCTTCACGCTGAGAGTTGGGCCTGTTGATCCAGCGGTGTACCACGGAGAGGCCCGGCCTCGATGACGCCGCTCGCGTTCCAGCTCGCGCCGCAATTCCTGGTCGACATCGCCGACTCGGTCCTCACTTTTTTCCACAACGACATCGGGCTGAGCTGGGGCGGCGCGATCATCGCCTTGACGGTCGCGACCCGCACGCTGCTGATACCGCTGACCTACAAACAGCTGAAGGGGATGCGGGCGCTTCAGGCGCTGCAGCCAAGGATCAAAGAGATCCAGGCGAAGTACAAAAACGATCGCCAGCGCATGCAGCAGGAGATGATGCGCTTCTACCAGGAGAACAAAGTCAACCCGTTTGCCTCCTGTATCCCACTGCTGGCGCAGATTCCAGTCTTCATCACCCTCTTCTACGTCCTCCAGCACGACCTGCGTTTCGACATCTGCGGCCAGACCGCCAAAGTCTGCAGCGAAGTGCCCCCCGGTAACTGGGGCGAGAGCTTTTTCTTCATCCCCGATCTGACCGCGAAGGCCGAGGGCGGCGTGCTGATCGCCCTGCTCGTCCTCTACATCGGCACCCAGCTCGTCTCCGGCCTGGTGATGTCGGTGACCGCGGACAAAAACCAGCGGCTGATGATGATGGTGCTGCCGTTCATCTTCGTGCCTTTCATAATCGGCTTCCCGGCTGGCCTGGTCCTCTACTGGATCACGACCAATGTTTGGACGATCGGCCAGCAGTACACGATCCAAAAACTGGTCCCGGCCCCCGAGGTGCCTTCTCCCGAGGAGGAGCGGGCGGCGAAGCCGCCACCCCCGCCACCGAAGAAGAGGAAGAAGCGGCGGTAGGGTGGCAGGCGTGAGCGAGACTGCAGACTGGCCTCAGGAGCCTGCGGAGCGGGTTAGGGAGCTCGTCGAGGGAGTGCTCGATGAGCTGGACCTCGACGGCGACGTCGATGTCCAGGAGGACGATGACCGGATCGTCGCGACGGTTGAAGGTGACGACGACTACGGCCTGCTGATCGGCAAACGCGGGCAGACGATCGATGCCTTGCAGCTCCTCTGCTACCAGGGCGCGTTCCGCGGCATGCGCGATCGCAAGCGCGTGATCGTCGATGCCGCCGGCTACCGGGACCGCCGTCGCGAGACGCTCACCTCCCGCGCCGATCGCGCCGCCGAGCAGGCCCTAAACGGGAACCACACGGTCGAGATGGACGCGATGAGCGCCCAGGAGCGCCGCGTCGTCCACGAGCATCTCAAGGAGCGGGCCGGAGTGGAGACTTACAGCGAAGGCGACGAGCCTCGCCGCTGCGTCGTGGTCGCCCCGCTCGTCGCGGAGTGAGTGCCGATCTCGCCGCACTGCTCGATGACGACGCGCGCCTAGCGCTGCAAAAGGTCCTCGACCTGCTCGCAGCCGAGCGGGCATCGGTCAGCTCTGTAACCGAACCCGAGCGGGCATGGAAGGTCCACGTGGCCGATAGCCTCACCGGCCTCGAGGTCAGCGGCCTTCGAGAAGCGTCAAAAATTGCCGATATTGGCTCTGGGGCGGGGTTTCCCGGCCTCGTTCTCGCCGTTGCCCTACCCCAGGCCCGGGTGGATCTGATCGAGTCGGTCGGCCGTAAGTGCGAGTTCATCGAGCGCGCGATCGAGACTGCCGGCATCGCCAATGCGCGGGTCCTCAATGCTCGCTCGGAGGATCTGGCCAAAGGAACCGAGCGTGAGGCCTACGGTGCGGTCACCGCGCGCGCCGTCGGCCGTCTCTCCACCCTCGCCGAGCTCGCCTCGCCCCTGCTCATGGACGACGGCCTCCTCGTCGCTTGGAAGGGCAAGCGCGATCCCGAGGAGGAGGCTGAGCTCGCCAGGGCGACGGACCCGCTCGCCATGCGCCCTGAAGAGATCCGCCATGTCGGGCCTTATGCGGGAAGCAAACACCGCCATTTGCACGTGCTTCGCAAGTGTGCGCCGACCCCTGGAAACCTTCCGCGCCGTCCTGGTATGGCGAAGAAGCGCCCGCTGGGCCGTGTCGGGTCGGCGGATCACTAGTCTCAGCGCGCATGGGCGTCGTCTACGCGATCGCGAACCAGAAGGGCGGAGTCGGCAAGACCACGACGGCCGTCAACGTTGCTGCCTGCGTCGCCTCTTCTGGCTCGCAGACCCTGCTCGTCGACCTCGATCCGCAGTGCAACGCGACCGTTGCCCTGGGCGGCGATCGCGACCTTCACCCCTCCTCCTACGACTGCCTGACCGGCGATGTCTCGGTAGCCGAGGCCGCCCGCCCCGCTGGGCCCGACAACCTCTGGCTGGTTCCGGCAAACCGCGACCTCGCTGGCGCAGCCGTCGAGTTGCCCAGGATCGACGCCTCGGAGACCCGGCTGCGCGAGCGGTTGGGACCGGTGCGCGAGCGCTTCGCTTTCACTCTGCTCGATTGCCCCCCGGCACTCGGCCCAGTCAGCGTCAATGCCTTGACCGCCGCCGACCGGGTGATCGTCCCGGTTCAGGCCGAGTACCTGGCGCTGGAGGGACTGGTGCAGTTCCTCGACACCCTGGCGATGATCCGGCGCGAGCTCAACCCCGCGCTCACCGTGTCGGGCCTTCTGGTCACCATGCACGACGAGCGCACCCGGCTCGCGCAGGACGTCGAGCGCGAATTGCGCCAGCACTTTCCGGAGATGGTCTTCGAGACGGTCATACCCCGCAGCGTCAGAGTCGCCGAGGCACCGAGCTATGGTCTGCCCGTGACCGAGCACTCCCCCCGCTCGCGAGGCGCCGACGCCTATCGCGCCCTGGCGCAGGAGCTGGCCCAGCGTGGCTAAGAGCACCGAGCGACGCGGAATCGGTCGCGGCCTCGCCGCGATCCTGCCGGAGACCAGCCTCGATGACGCGGGTGAGCTGCTCGAGCTGCCGGTCGAGCTGATCAAGCCGAATCCGAATCAGCCGCGGACTAAGTTCGACGAGGCCTCGCTTGCCGGCCTCGCCTCCTCGATCGAGACCAGCGGCGTCGTCCAGCCTCTGCTCGTCCGGCCCCTCCATGACGGTGGCTACGAGCTGATTGCCGGAGAGCGGCGCTGGCGCGCTGCCCAGCGAGCCGGCCTCGAGAAGGTGCCGGCTGTGGTCCGCGAGTCGGAGCGCGCCGAGCGACTTCAGGTTGCGCTGATCGAGAACATGGTCCGTGAGGACCTCAATCCCGTTGACGAGGCCCGCGCCTGTGCGGCCCTGGTCGACGATCTCGGCCTCTCCAAGGAGGAGCTCGCCCGCCGGGTCGGCCGCAGCCGGCCGGCCGTCTCCAACCTGATCCGCCTGCTTGACCTTCCCGACGAGGCTCTCGAGCTGCTCGAGAGCGGAGAGCTCAGCGAGGGCCATGGCCGAGCCCTGCTCGCCGCTTCCGGCAACGACGTTCGTCGCCGTCTCGCCCGCGACGCGGCACGGGGTGGATGGTCGGTGCGCGAGACCGAGAACAGGGCCAAGCTGGCTGGCCAGCCAAAACAGGGGGGAGAGGCACCTCGCAAACGGCTGGATGCCGAGCAGGCGGCCGCGATGCGCGATGCCGCCGATCGGCTCGAGACGGCCCTGGGTCACGAGGTGAAGGTCAGGCCGAAGGGAGAGGAGATCGCGGTGGAGATCCGCTTTGACGATCTCGCGGAAGCGCTCGAGCTGGCGCGCAGCGTGGGCCGCTCGCGCGCCTGAGCGACCCGCCCTAACCCCTGCATTCGGCCGCTATCATCGGCCAAGCTCCGGGCGATTAGCTCAGTTGGTTAGAGCGCGTCTCTGATAAGGACGAGGTCCCTGGTTCGAATCCAGGATCGCCCACTCGTGCAACAGATGCAGATCTACGGCGTCAGCTTTGACATGGTCGGCAAGCAGCCGATCGTCTTGTTGAAGACTGTCGACGGCAACAAGTTCCTGCCGATTTGGATCGGCCACCCCGAGGCGGCCGCGATCCTGATGAAGCTGCAGGGCGCCTCGACTCCGCGGCCGATGACCCACGACCTGCTCTCGGACCTGCTCGAGCAGCTCGACGCGAAATGCGAGCGGGTCTCGGTCACCGAGTTGCGGGACAACACCTTCTATGCCTCGATCACCGTCTCGATCAACGGCTCGGAGCTGGAGATCGATTCCCGCCCCTCGGACGCCCTCGCCCTCGCCGTTCGGGTCTCGGCGCCGATCTTCGCCGACGAGGCCGTGATCGAGGAGTCGGCGATTGAGTTCGAGCACGACGTCGAGGACACCGAGGAGGTCGTCGACAAGTTCAAGGATTTCCTCGACGAGGTCTCGCCGGACGACTTCGCCAAGGGCGAGGATTCCTAAGCCGCCGCCGGTTCCAGCGCCAGCTCGAGGATCCGCTCGACCAATTGCTCGAAGGACATCCCCGCCGCCTCAGCGGCCTGGGGGAGGAGGCTGGTGTCGGTGAGGCCCGGGATCGCGTTCACCTCTAGTACCTGCGGTCCCTCTGCGCCGAGGATCAGGTCGACGCGCGAGAAGCCAGAGCAACCCAGCGTCTCGTAGGCACCGAGCGCTGCCTCGATCACCGCGCTCGTCTCTGCCTCGCCGAGCTCGGCAGGGCAGACGAAGGAGGTACGGCCGATCTCGTAACGGGCTTCGAAGTCGTAGCTGTCACCGCCGACCGGAATCGCCTCGACCACCGGCAGGGGCTCGCCGCCGAGCACGCTCACCGCCAGCTCGCGACCCTCGACGAAACGCTCGAGCAGGATGCGGTCGTCATAGCTGAAGGCGGAGACCAGCGCCTCCGGGACCTCGAACCAGCTGGCCGCGAACTTCACCCCCAGGGCCGAGCCGCCGCGGCTCGGCTTGACCACGAGGGGGAAGCCGAGCCGTTCCTCGAGGCTGCCCAGCGCGTCTCCGGCGCCAAGCTCGCGGAAGGCGGTCTCGTTGAAGGCGAACCAGTCGGGAGTCGGGATCCCAGCGGAGCGCAGCTCGTGCTTGGTCAGGACCTTGTCGATGCAGCGGATGCAGGCGACGACGCCGGGGCCGGTGAAGGGAATGCCAAGGATCTCGAGCAGCTCCTGCGCGGTCCCATCCTCGCCTCCCAGCCCGTGCATGGCAACGAAGGCGACATCCGGTTGCGTCACCGAAAGCCCCCTGACCAGATCACCGCCGGCCTCGAAGGGCAGCACCTCGTGACCGAGTCTCTCCAAGGCGTCTTCGACCCGGGCCCCAGAGCGCAGAGAGACCCCGCGCTCCAGCGAACGTCCCCCTTTCAGCACGGCGACCTTCATCCTGAGCCCTCTTCGGCCTTGCGGAAGGGAACCACGTTCTCCTGCTCGCTCTCGGTCTCCTTCGGCCGCTCGACCTTTGCCGGCCGCTCGCCGGTCAGCGCTCCGTAGAGCTCGACCTGCTCGGCGATCACCTTGCCGATGCGGCGGATGCCCTCGCGGATCTCGTCCTCGCCGCTGGCGGAGAAATTGAGCCGCATTGAGTTGCGTCCGCGGTCGTCGACGTAGGCGGCTCGACCGGGCACGAAAGCGACGTCCTCGCGCAGCGCCTTGGCCAGGAGGTCGCCGGTATCGATGTAATCGGGCAGGGTCGCCCAGATGAAGAGGCCGCCATCCGGTTCGGTCCAGGTGGCCTGTGGGGGGAAGTGCCGGCTGAGCGCGTCGAGCATGGCGTCGCGCCGCCCGCGATAGATCTCGACCAGGCTCTCGACGTACTCGCGCCAGCGGCCGCCGGCAAAGTACTCGCGCACGAAGAACTGGGTCAGGGTCGAGGTGCAGAGGTCGGAGGCCTGCTTGCCGAGCACGATCTTCTCCATCACCGGCGGCGGCGCCACCGCCCAGCCGAGGCGGATGCCGGGGGAGAGGATCTTCGAGAAGGTGCCTATGTAGATGACGAAATCGCCGCCGTCGAGCTGGTAGAGCGGCGGCAGCGGCTCGCCGTCGAAGCGCAGCAGGCCATAGGGGTTGTCCTCGACGACGAGGAGCTCGTGGGCTCGGGCCAGCTCGACCAGCCGCTGGCGTCGCTCGAGCGACAGCGTCACCCCGGCGGGATTCTGGAAGCTGGGGACCGAGTAGACGAACTTGGGCCGCCGTCCTTCCCCGCCGAGCCTCTCCAGCACCTGCTCGAGCTCGTCGATCCGCATCCCCTCGCCGTCACACTCGACCTGGATCACATCGGCCTGGTAGCTGCAGAAGACTGGAACGGCGCCGGGGTAGGTGGGCGCCTCGCAGATCACCGCGTCGCCAGGATCGACCAGCGTCTTGCAGACCAGGTCGATCGCCTGCTGGCCGCCGGTGGTGACGATCACGTCCTCGGGGTCGGGCAGCATCCCCTCCGCGCCCATCACCTCGAGGATGCAGTCGACGGTCTCGCGGAATCCCTCGGTCGGCCCGTACTGGAGCGCCTCGGCAGCGGACTCCTGCGCGATCCGCGTCATCTGGGCGGCGAACGCCTGCGGCGGGAAGGTCGAGGTGTCCGGCAACCCGCCGGCGAGGGAGATCACTTCGGGCCGCGCCGTGACGGCCATCAGGTCGCGCATCGCCGAGGAACGCATCACCCGGGTGCGCTCGGCGAAGAGCCCCGCATAGCGCTCCAGGTCGCGGGCGCCCACATGGGCTCGGCGTCGCTGGGGCGGCTCGGACATCTGCGGATAGTGTGGCGAATCCGCGCCAGCTCGCCGGGAGAGTTAGGTTTTCGGCGTGGGATCTTTC
Organism: uncultured Solirubrobacterales bacterium; assembly: GCA_963807425.1. Lineage (GTDB taxonomy): Bacteria > Actinomycetota > Thermoleophilia > Solirubrobacterales > 70-9 > VRUE01. Next base: position 107,116 of record CAWEBZ010000014.1, read on the forward strand.
TCCGGCATCTGCCTCGAGCTCGGCATCGGCATCGCAATCGGGATGCTCGCTGGCACCACTGGCCTGCACGGTTCTGCCCGTGGGCGGATGACGATCCTCGCCGGAGCGATCGGCCTCGTCGTCGGCTTCCTGCTCGCCGGCAGTGCCGACCTCAGCGGCCCGATTGGTGCTCTCTTCTGCCTGCTCGGCGCCGTCTTCGCCTGCATCGTCGTCAGCGACATCGTCAGCGGTGCTGGCCGGCGTGAGGGCAGCGGCACCGCGGCGCTCGGCTTCCTCGTCTCGCTTGCCGCGCTGATCGTCGTCGCGATCGCGATCCTGCTCTCGCCCGCGGTCGTCGTGGTTCTGGCCGCCCTGGCCTGGCTCGGCGTCTCGCGACGCCGCCGTGCGCAGCGCAAACACGCCGGCCTGCGCGTGCTGCGCTAGCCCGCCGGCGCGGTCGAGGATCATGGGGCGGGCAATGCCTGCGAAGAAGAAGCTGGTCCTCACCTACGTCGACTCGCTGCGAACGGACATGCTCCAGCAGGCCGTCGACGAAGACCGTGCGCCCACCTTCGGAGCTCTGCTGGAGCGTGGCGTTCTCGTCCCGGATTGCGTCTCCAGCTTTCCCTCGGTGACGCCAGTCGCCTGCGCCGAGATGGTCAGCGGTGTCGGCGCCGACGGGCACTGGATCAGCGGCATGAACTGGTACCACCGGCTCGAGCGTCGCTACGTCGAGTACGGCTCCTCGCTCGAGGCGACCCGCGCCTTCGGCGTCTTCCGCGCCCTCTACGACCTCGTCTACAACATGAACCTGGCGCATCTCAATCCCGGGGTCGAGACGCTCTTCGAGCAGCTCGACGACTCGGGACTGCGGACGGCCTGCACCCCGTTCCTGATCTACCGAGGGCGTCACCGCCACCAGGTCTCGCTCGAGGGCCTGCTGCGCCGAGCGGTCGACGCCACCCAGCTCAAGTTCCGCCACCACACCTGGGGACCGGCCGAGCTCTTCTACGGCGACCTCTACGCCAGCAGCGAGGTGCCCTGCAAATCGACCTCGATCCCCGGCAACCGCGACGGATACTCAGCCTGCTGTGCGTCGGAGCTGGCCAAGGCCGACGGCTTCGACTTCCTTCTCTTCTCGCTTCCCGACAACGACAACTACTCTCACCGCCACGGGCCGGAAGCGAGCGTCGAGTCGATCGCCAAGGCGGATCACTGCTTCGGCAAACTGGTCGAGGCAAGCGGTGGCCTCGACGCCTTCCTCGAGGAGCACGCCCTGATCCTGCTCGCCGACCACGCGCAGACCGCGGTTCATCGCGGACTGCCCCTGGCCGAGTTGCTGAGCCAGAAGTGGACGGTGCTGCAGCCTTCGGAGGACAGGCCCGAGCGTGCCCAGCTCGCGGTCAGCCCGACCGGCCGCGCAGCACACGTCTACCTGCTTCCCAGTGAGGGAGACCGGCCTGAGGCAAGCGCGGTCCGCCGGGCGCTGAACGAGATCGAAGGGATCGACCTGGTCTGCAGCCTGGCCACCTCCGACGGAGAGCATCTGCGCCGTGAGGAGCCGGGCGCACCCACCGACGCTGGAGTCTGGGCGCAGGTCGAGCGTGGCGAGCAGCAGCTACGTTTTCGGCCGGGCGGTGAGATCTCGGATCTGCGCGGCGGCCGCTGGGACGTCGAGGGAGACCTATCGGTCCTCGAGGCCCGGATCGAGGACGGGCGACTGTCCAGCGACGCCTACCCCGATCCGCTCGCCCGCGTCTGGTCGGCCCTCACCGGCCCTCACGCTGGCGATTTCGTGCTCTCGCTGGAGCTCGGCTACGAGGCGGTCGACTGGGGTGGCGTCACTCACGCGGGCGGCGGCAGCCACGGCTCGCTGCACGCCGGCGACTCGCTCGGCCCGCTGCTCTTCGTCGGTTGCGGCCCGGCCGGCCGCGGAGAGCGCGAGCAGTGGGCGCTGCGCGACGTCGCCCCGGTCGTGCGCGAGCACTTCGGCCTATGAGGGTGGTCCTGGCGACGTTCGTCGCCGGGATGTTGCTGCTGCCCGCAACCGCGCTCGGTGCCGGTGGGGAGATCACGGCAAGCGAAGCGATCCGGGTCGCCGATCGCGATCCCAAGGTCGTCGAGGAGCGGGAGGAGAGCCAGGGCCTGACAAGCAGCGCGAACATGGTCGACGGCAACTGGGAGGTTGGCTATTTCGCCGCCGACGATCAGATCGCGCTCGTCCTCGTCGATCCGCTCACCGCGCGAGTCCGCGAGTCCTGGACCGGGTACCAGGTCGCCTGGAAGATGGCGCGCGGCTACCCCGGCGCCTTCGGTCACGAGCTCAACGCTCCCTACGTCTTCCTGCCGCTCTGCGCCATCTTCCTTCTCGGCCTGGTCGACTGGCGGCGCATATGGCGTCTCGCCAACCTCGACCTGCTCGCGCTGCTCGGCTTCGGCGCCTCGCACTTCTTCTTCAACCGCGCCGAGATCGGCCTCTCGGTCCCGCTCCAGTACATCCCACTCCTCTACCTCTTCGCCCGGGCGCTGTGGATCGGCGCGCGCGGAAGGGGGGAGGGGATCCGCCCGCTCTGGCCGGCCACCTGGCTGCTCATCGCCGCCCTCTTCCTGATCGGCTTCCGGGTCGGGCTCAACGTCACCGACTCCGCCGCGATCGACGTCGGCTACGCCAGCGTCGTCGGCGCCGACCGCGTCGCCGACGGCGACACGCTCTACGACAACTTCCCGGACGACGTCTCCCAGGGAGACACCTACGGCCCCGTCAACTACCTCGCCTACGTTCCCTTCGAGCAAATCTGGCCCTGGTCCGGAAGCTGGGACGACCTTCCCGCCGCCCACGGCGCCGCCGTCTTCTTCGACCTCGCCACCTTCGCCCTCCTGCTCCTGCTCGGCCGCCGCATCCGCCCCGGACCCGCAGGCCGCAGGCTCGCCGCGACTCTCGCCTTCGCCTGGGCTGCCTATCCCTACACGGCCTTCGCCCTGCTCTCCAACTCCAACGACACCCTCGTCGCGATGCTCCTCGTCACCGTCCTCCTGCTCCTCGCCCGCCCTGCCGCTAGAGGTGCGATCGCTGCCCTCGCCACCTTCGCCAAGTTCGCCCCGGCGGTGCTCGTGCCAATGCTCGCCACCTACGAGCCGACGGGAGGACGACCTCGCCGACGATCGCGCATCCTCCTCGCATTCGGCGCGGCCTTCGCGACGGCGGCGGGCCTGGCGATGCTCTGGCCCACCATCGACCCCGGCCTGCCCACCTTCTACGACCGCACCCTCGCCTACCAGGCCAGCCGCGACTCCCCCTTCAGCATCTGGGGCCAAGTACCCAGCCTTGAGCCCCTACGAGTCGCGATTCTCGCTGCGGTTGGCTTGCTTTCGATCACCTTCGCTTTTCGCCCCAAACGCAAGACCCTGGTCCAAGTAGCTGCGCTAGGAGCTGCTCTTTTGATCGGTGTGCAGCTGACGATGCACCACTGGTTCTACCTCTACATAGTCTGGTTCTACCCGCTCCTCCTCATAGCCATGACATCCCTGGAGAGGCAGCCTGGGATCAAAGGAAGAGCGATCTAACCGAACAGCGCTGCCAGCGGTGCAATGAATTGCAGCATTAATCAACTAATTTCGGTATAGACCCCAAAGCCATATTCAGATAGACATCCGCCGAGTACTCAATCGCCCAAGCAAGCAGGGGGCTGTGAAGTGGAATCGCTCAAGGCGTTGGGAGTGGAATTCGAGAAGGCGAGAGTGCCACACGAGGAACTCTGGGCTGATAGAGAGAGCCCACATTTTGTACGGCGCTTGAGCAGTGCCCTGATAGGGGTAGTAATTTCAGTGGCGATATTGGGTTGTGACGCGCCAAATGACAGCTACGGCGAAGCTGGTAGCCATGTAAGGCCTGTGGCCTGGCACGTCGCCGAGCACCCTGGCGAGCATACTGTCAAACTGACAATGTCCGTGTCTCACTGCGTGTACACAATGGTCAAACCACGGGTCAAGCGGATAGAGAAGGTGGAGCGCGCGCGTTCGACTCTAATTAAGGTGTTTGTCGAATTTCGCCGGTTGCCTGATGTGCCTGAGGCAGCGGGATGCGCAGATGTAGAACTGAGCCTATTTAAAACGATCAGGCTGCAACGTCCTATTGGGAGTCAGATCCTGTATGACGGCGCCACCTCTCCGCCGACGATACGCTGGCCGTAGTGGGAGCAGCCCCCGTTAGAGATCTCCCACGAGGTATCGCCTTGCTTCTAGGGATCATGACTCCGGCGGCCGTAGCGGGGTGCGGGTCCTCGCCGGTCCCGGTGGACTCAACTGTCGCCAGAGGTGCGGTTCACTCCGTACAGACTTTCGAACCTTTGCGCAGCTCAGGTCAAGTTTTCAAAGAACGACGAGAGATTAACGTCCGACCCGTCCAATGGCATCTGACCTTCCCTCCCGGCGGTCGGATGGTCCGGATCGGAATCTCTCCCACCAGGTGGTGCGTTGGGACTCCCAAACCTCGGCTCGAGGAGGTCCTTGTTCGCGAGAGTGAAGAAGCTGTCACCCTCACCGCTTTTCGGACCCATTTCCCCCGCTCGTCCAATGGAGCCTGCGCTGCGTTGGAATTGGGTTTCGCGGAGGTAATCGAGCTCTCTCGAAATCTCGATGGCCGGGAGCTTTATGACGGGAGCACTTTCCCCCCTGACAAGCGCTGGCCTCGGCGTAACAGGGATTAGGCGGGGCGGACTAGGTGCGGGGAGTAGGCACCATCACGGGCTCGATCGAATCAGCCAGCCCCCCATCGTTCACCTCGACCACCGCCCCCATCACCCAAACGTCGTCCTCCGCCGTTTCGAACCGCACCGGCATCTGGCTGATCAGCGACTCCAGTGCCTGCTCCGGCTTCACCCCGAGCACGCTGGTCCGCGACCCGGTCATGCCGACGTCGGAGATGAACGCCGTCCCCTGTGGCAAGACCCGAGCATCCGCGGTCGGCACGTGGGTGTGGGTGCCGAGCACCGCCGCCACTTGTCCATCGAGGTGCCAGCCCATCGCGACCTTCTCGCTGGTCACCTCCGCGTGGAAGTCGACGATGACGAAGTCGGCCTCGATCTTCTCGAGGATGCTGTCGACCTCGTGGAAGGGCGAGCGGGCGACCCGCAGCCCGACCGCGCCGCTGAGGTTGATCACACCGGCGCGTTTTCCTCCGACCTCTACCACCGTGTAGCCCCGCCCGGGATTGGCATAGGGGTAGTTGGCCGGCCGGATCACCCGGTCGCTGCGGTTCAGGTAGCCGTAGACCTCACGGTGGCGGTAGACGTGGTTGCCGGTCGTGATCACGCCGGCGCCGGCGTCGAACAGAGCCTCGGCGGTCTTCTCGGTGATCCCGATTCCCCCGGCCGAGTTCTCGCCGTTGACTATCACCAGGTCTGGCGCATGCCGCTCGCGCAGCTCCGGCATCGCCGCCTGCAGCCCGCGCCGCCCCGGCCCGCCGACCACATCCCCGATGAACAGAACCCGCATGGTCGAAGGACCCTATCCGCGCTGCTCTCAACCCGGTGGCTAAACCGTGGAGAAGCGACGCAGCGCGAAGCGGGCGATCAGGCCGTAAGCGACGGTCAGGGCGAGCAGGTGCAACAGCGGACCGCCGATCCCGGAGTTGGCCGGATCGAGCGCCGCGGTCATCGCCTCCAGTGCCGGCTTGAAGGGGAAGAGGGCGGTGAGCAGCTCGATCAGATCGAAGAGCGCTGGCCCGACAGCGCCGGAAGGGATCAGGGAGAGGAAGGCAACCGGCAGGGTGACCATGAAGGCGAGCAGGGAGACGGCACGCACCTCGCGGGCCGCGGCACCCAGGGCAGCACCGGCAGCCCCCAAGGCCGCCCCTCCGGCGATGATCGCCGCCAGCCAGAGGCCGGCTCGACTCCACGCAAGGGGAACGAAGAAGGCGAGCCCTGCGAGCATCAGCAGGGTCACCACGAGTCCCACGGCAACGCCGAGCGCGACCTTCTCGGTCAGCAGGGCGGAGCGGGATACAAGGCCGCGGGTGAGGCGGGGAAAAGCATTCTCCTCACGCTCGAGCGCAAGCGACCCGGCGACCAGCAGAACGACCACGAAGGCGAGGGTGAAGGTCGCGGCAACGGAGATCGCGAAGACTTCGAGTGGGGGGGTGGAGCCGCTGACCACCTGCTTGTCGACGGCGATCGGCTGGGTGAGCCGGGTGAGCAGCGGCCCAGCGGTGCCGAGGTTGTTGCGAGCGAGGGCGGTGAATCCGATCACCTGGTCGATCGAGTCGCGCAGGGGCCCCGCTGGCAGGGCCGGCCGCAGCGCGACCAGGATCCGGGCAGAGCTGCGCAGCCCGAGGATCTGGATCGTCTGGCCGATCACGTTGAACTGGCCACCGTCGAGGACGAGGTTGAGGAATTTGCCGCCTTCCGTTGCGATCCTGCGGGCGATCAGGAGATTGGCCTGAGCCAGCAGCGAGTCGATCCTGTCGTTGACCAGACGCGCCTTGACCGGATCCTCCTCGTTGACGATCACCTCGACCCTCGGTGTGCTCGGCGCCGGCGTGGAGAGGGAGTTGATCCGGTCGACCAGATTTGCCGGCAGGACCAACGCCGCGAGAACGTCGCCGGAGCGAACCTTCTTTTCGGCTTCCTCCCGATCCTCGACGTCGACGCACTCGACCCTCCTGCAGATCCGGTCGTCGACGCCGATCGTTGGCAGCTCCGTGGTGCCGACGCTCACCCGAGCCCCGCTCGGCACTTCGTTGAGGAAGACGACCCGTGGCTTATCCGGCGAGCGGGATATCGCGAAGCCGACGAGGACGGCGATCAGCACCGGATAGACGACCAGCAGCAGCGCCTGCAGCGGCGAGCGGCGCAGGATCTGGAGGTCCTTGAGCAGCAGCCAGCGCATCAGTGCCCCCGGTGGTGGAGGAAGGCGACGAAAGCGGTCTCAAAGTCCAGGTCGGCCGCCTCGGGGGCCTCGCGGCGGACCACTTCCCGCAACCCGTCCGTCGACCCGTCGAAGAGCGCCTCGCCGTCGGCGAGGACCAGCAGCCGCCTGCCGTAGCGCTCGGCCTCCTGGATGTCGTGGGTTGAGAAGATCACCGTCGTCCCGCGGTCGGCTGCCAGCGCCGAGACGAACTCCCAGAGCCGCGCCCGCTGACGTGGATCAAGGCCGACGCTGGGCTCGTCGAGGAGCAGCACGGAGGGACGTGCCAGCAGCCCAATCGCGATGTTGATCCGCTGCTGATTTCCGCCGGAGAGCCGGGCGACGATCTCGCCCCGGCGCTCGCCGAGCCCGGTCAGCTCGAGCATCTCCTCGGTAGAGGCATGCGGGTCCTCGTGCCCCTCCAGCCGCGCGAACAGCAGCAGGTTCTCCTCGACGGTGAGCCGCCGGTAGAGCGCCGCCTGCTGCGGCACCCAGCCCACCTCTCCCTGTGGCAGATGGACCTCTCCCTGATCCGCCTTGGAGATCCCCGCCAGGATCGAGAGCAGGGTCGTCTTCCCAGCCCCATTAGGCCCGATCAAGGCCAGCAGCTCCCCGGCTTTCGCCTCGAAATCCACCCCCCGCAGCGCTTCCCGCTCCCCGAAACGCTTCACAAGCTTCCGCGCCTCGAGCACAGCCGCGCCCGTCCCTGTCCCAGCTTCCACGACCGGCACGCTACCCGTCGCACAGCTCGAGAATTGTTAGCGACGGCTTGAGGGAGGGATGGGGACACCCTCGAACGGGCGGATACTCAAAGCGCCGAGCTAATTAGCTCGGCGCTTGTCCGGGCGAGGGTGTCCCCATCCCTCCCCTAAACTCGGCTCTCATGCCCTTTCCCGCCACTCGTATGCGCCGTCTGCGCCGCACCGAGGCCCTGCGCGGCCTGGTCCGCGAGACCGAGCTCTCCCCGCGAGACCTGATCCAGCCCGCCTTCGTCGTTGCCGGCGAGGGCGTGCGAGAGTCAGTCGACTCGATGCCCGGCATCGAGCGCTTCTCGATCTCGGAGCTGGTGGCAGAGGCGACCGAGATCGCCACCGCCGGCATCGGCACGATCCTGCTCTTCGGCATCCCCTCCGCCAAGGACGAGTCGGGCTCTGGCGCCTACGACGACGAGGGCGTCGTGCAGATGGCGGTCCGCGCGCTCAAGGAGGCGCATCCGGACCTGACGGTGATCACCGATGTCTGCCTCTGCGAGTACACCTCGCACGGCCACTGCGGCTTCGTCCGCGACGGCGAGGTCGACAACGACATCACCGTTGAGCTGCTCGCCAAGATCGCGATCTCCCACGCCGAGGCAGGCGCCGACGCGGTCGCGCCGAGCGACATGATGGACGGCCGGGTGGGGACGATCCGTCATCAGCTCGATGAGGAGGGCCACTCCGGAGTACCGATCGTCGCCTACAGCGCCAAGTACGCCTCGGCCTTCTATGGCCCATTCAGGGAGGCCGCCGAGTCGACCCCCGAGTTCGGCGACAGACGCGGCTACCAGATGGATCCCGCCAACGCGGCGGAGGCAGTGCGCGAGGCCGAGCTCGACCTCGAGGAGGGGGCCGACGTGCTGATGGTCAAGCCCGCGACTCCCTACCTCGATGTGATTCGCCGTGTCAAGGAGGTCACCGGCGCGCCGCTTGCCGCCTACCACGTCTCAGGCGAGTACTCGATGCTGAAGGCTGCCGCAGAGCGCGGCTGGATCGACGAGCGCGCCGCGGTGCTGGAGACCTTGACCTCGATCCGACGCGCCGGCGCCGACGCGATCGTCACCTACTACGCGAAGGAGGCTGCAGCTTGGCTTCAGTGAAGGTCCCGCAGTCCAAGGCCCGCACCCGCAAGGACGGCGCCGCGATCGCGCTCGACGAGGCGGACAAGCGGCTGATGAATCTGCTGCAGTCGAGCTTCCCGCTCGATCCGGAACCATTCGCCCTGGTCGCCTCCGAGGCGGAGCTGGAGCTGGACGACGTCCTTGCCCGCACCCGGCGCCTACTCGACGAGCGAATCATCCGCGAGATCACCCCGATCTTCGACACCCGCGCGCTCGGCTACGACTCGATGCTGGTCGCGGCGAAGGTCGACTCCGAGCATCCGCAGCGCGCCGCCCAGATCGTCAACTCGCACCCGGGCGTCTCCCATAACTACCTCCGCACCCACGACTTCAACCTCTGGTTCACGATCGCCACCCCGCCCGACTCCGAGCTGGGCCTCGCCGGAACGCTCGACGTTCTGATGCGAGAGACCGGAGCCGAGTCGATGCGACAGCTGCCGACCCTGACCCTGTTCAAGATCAACATGAACCTGGAGATGGAGAAGGGCACCGACGCCCTCGCGGCCGCTGTCGACGCTTCACCGCCGCGCGAGCTCGACGCGCAGCCTTATGACGACCGCGACGTCTCGGTAATCCGGGCCCTCCAGGGCCCGATGGAGCCGGTCGAGCGCCCATACGATCAGGCCGCCGCGGAGCTGGGAATCGGGACCGAGGACCTGCTCGCGCACCTGCGCGGCATGGTCAACCGCCAGCTGCTGCGCCGCGTCGCCGCGATCCTCTTCCATCGTCGTGCCGGTTTCTCCGCCAACGGCATGGGCGTCTGGAAGGTGCCCGAGGGGGAGATCATGGAGACCGGCGGCCGCATGGCCTCCTTCCGCGGCATCTCCCACTGCTATCAGCGCCCCACCTATGAGGACTGGCCCTACAGCGTCTTCACGATGGCCCACGGCCGCTCCAAGGAGGAGTGCGACGCGATCCTCGACTCGATCGCCGAGGAGTGCGGGATGGGTCCTGACGATCGCGCCACCCTTTACTCCTCGACCGAGTACAAGAAGATCCGCCTCAGGTACTTCACCGACGAATACTCCCGCTGGGAGGAAGAGCATTCCTAGCAGCGAGCGTTCGGCGGAGCTCTACCGCCGCGCGCTGGAAGTTCTCCCCGGCGGTGTCAACTCCCCGGTCCGGGCAATGCAGCAGATCGACCGCGAGCCGATCTTCATCGAGAGAGGGGAGGGCTGCGAGCTGGTCGACGTCGACGGCAACCGCTATGTCGACTGGGTTGGCTCGTGGGGCCCGCTGATCCTCGGACATGCCCACCCCGAGGTCGTCTCCGCCGTGGTCGAGGCGTCGGCCCGGGGAACGAGCTTCGGCGCAGCCACGGCGGCGGAGATCGAGCTGGCGGAGGAGGTGGCCGCCCGAGTTCCCTCGGTGGAGATGGTGCGGATGACCAGTTCCGGCACCGAGGCGGCGATGAGCGCTGTGCGCCTCGCCCGGGCCGCCACCGGCCGCGAGGTCGTGGTCAAGTTCTCCGGCGCCTACCACGGCCACTCCGACGGGCTGCTCGCCGAGGCGGGCTCCGGCCTGGCGACGCTCGGCATCCCGGCCGGCCCAGGCGTGACCCGAGCCCAGGCTAGCTCGACGGTGGTGGTGCCCTGGAACGACCGCGAGGCTGTCTCTCGCGCCCTCGCCGATCACCCGGTGGCAGCCCTGCTGGCGGAGCCGATCGCCGCCAACATGGGAGTGGTGGGGCCGGCGGACGGCTTCCTCGAGTTCCTCCGCGCGGAGACCCGGGAGGCCGGCGCGCTGCTCGTCTTCGATGAGGTGATCACCGGCTTCCGCGTGGCCCGCGGCGGCGCCCAGCAGCTCTACGGAGTCGAACCCGATCTGACCGTGCTCGGCAAGGTGCTCGGCGGCGGCCTTCCCGCCGCCGCTTTCGCCGGCCCGCGGGAGCTGCTCGAGCGGATTGCCCCAGCCGGCGACGTCTACCAAGCGGGCACCCTCTCTGGCAATCCGCTGGCGACTGCGGCTGGCCTCGCCACCCTGCGCCAGCTCGACGCCGCGGCCTACCAGCGCCTCGACGCCCTCACCAACCAGCTCGCGGCTGGCCTCGCCGAGTTGGTCGGAGATCGCCCGCTTCATCTCGCCAGCGCACCGGGGCTGCTCACCCTCTTCTTCAACTCAGACCCGGTCCACGATTTCGCCAGCGCGTCCGCCTGCAACCTCGATGCGCATGCCCGTTTTACCCGGGCGATGCTCGAGCGAGGGGTCTACCCACCGCCCTCCCAGTTCGAGGCCTGGTTCGTCTCGCTCGCCCACGACGATGCCGCCATCGCCCGTACCCTCGCCGCCGCCGCGGAATCCCTGGACGAGGTGTTTGCGTGAGCGCGGAGCCCGCCGCTGCGCTGAACATCCTCGCCGCCTTGCTGCGTAGCGAGGACACGCCGATCTCCGCTCATGTGGTCGAGCCGGGCGAGGAGCCCGTCTGGGGCCTCCTCGCCGCCGCCGGCCCTCGCGCCGCCGCCGCACCGGCCGAGTACTCCCTCGTCGTCGAGGCTGTCTACGAGGGCTACCTCCTGCACTACGGTGAGCCTCGCCTACTCGCCGGCCACGACCCCGACCTCGCCCTGCTCGCCGGCGACTATCTCTACGCGCTGGGAATCGAACGCCTGGCGGCGCTCGGGGACGCGGACGCGGTTGCCGCCCTCGCCGATCTGATCAGCCTCTGTGCGCAGCTTCACACAGAGAGCCTCGGCCACGAAGTGCCAGCTGCCTGGCGTGCCGCCGCCCTCGCGATCGGCGGCGCTCCGGCAGGCGCGAGTCAATAGACTCCGAACTCCTAGGGCAAGCTGTGAGCAACGAAGCGGACAAGCAAAACGGGGCCGAGGCGGCTGCCCGGCCAGAGCGCGAAAAGCCCAACCCCCCCGGCTACTTCGAGGGCGAGTCGATGACTCGTCGTCGCGCGTTCACGATCGCCGCCCAGGGTGTCGGCGGGATCGCCGGTGCCGCAATCGTCCTGCCTGCTGTCGGCTTCGCGATTGCCCCGATCTTCCATCGCGGCAAGGAGCGCTGGGAGGCGGTTGGCCCGGTCAACGACTTCGTCGAGGACACCTACCGCCAAGTCGTCTTCACCGAGACCGAGGGGATCGGCGACGCCGGCAAGACCACCGCGTACGTGCGCAAAGGCTCGAAGGACCTCGGCGAGAACCCGGCGCAGATAATCGCGGTCTCGAACCGCTGCGCTCACCTCGGCTGCCCGGTTCGCTTCGTCGAGGCCGCCGGCAACTTCATCTGTCCCTGCCACGGCGGCGTCTACGACTTCGTCGGCAAAGTGCTCGGCGGCCCGCCGGTCAGGCCGCTCGATCAGTTCCAGGCGCGAATCCGCAACGGCCAGGTCGAGCTCGGCCCCCGCTTCAGCGTCACCTCGCAGCTCGAGCCGGTCCGTGCTCGCGACCCCGGCGAGTTCACCGGTGGGATCTGGGAATACCTTTACCCGCCGCGTCCCTCCACCTTCCCGCCGCCATGAAACTCGACTCGCTGATTCCCGCCCCGCTGCGCAAACCGGCCAAGCCCGGAGAGGGAAACGGTGCCAAGGGCCCGGCCCCCGCCGACCTCAAGGCCTCGCCGCCCGAGCGCCCTTCGGACGCCCAGAAGCTCGGCGATCGCGCCAAGGAGGCCCCCGCCGACGTCCTCGCCTGGGTCGACCAGCGCACCGCCGCTTCCGGATTCCTCACAGGGATGCTCTACCGCAAGGTGCCGAAGGGGACCAATTGGTTCTACACGCTCGGCTCCGCGACCCTCTTCGCCTTCATCGTGCAGGCGGTCACCGGGGTCTTCCTGGCGATGTTCTACACGCCGTCGACCACCCAGGCCTATGCATCGATCGCCCACATCAACAACGAGGTCTTCCTCGGCGCCTTCGTGCACGGGATGCACAAGTGGGGGTCGAGCGTGATGGTGATCCTGATCTTCCTTCACATGGGCCGCACCTTCTTCTTCGGCGCCTACAAGTACCCGCGTGAGCTGAACTGGGTGATCGGCGTGGTGCTGCTGATCCTGACGATGACGATGTCCTTCACCGGCTATCTGCTTCCCTTCGATCAGCGCTCCTTCTGGGCCTCGGTCGTCGGCATCAACATCAACGGCACCGGTCCGATCGTCGGCCCCTACCTCAGCGACTTCCTCCGCGCCGGCCCCGAGCTCGGCGCGACCACGCTGTCGCGCTTCTACGCGATCCACATGCTGCTGCTTCCCGGCGCGATCATTGCCTTGATCGGCGCCCACCTCTACCTCGTCGTCAAGCTCGGCACCACGGCTCCGCCCTGGGTGAAAGCCGAGCGGCCCAAGGTCGCCGCGCCGGTCGCCCAGCTCGACGCCGGCGTCGAGGGCAACGGAGCGCCCCCCAGCCAATGAAGCCAGCGGACAAGCAGGCATACCTCGAGGAGTACGAGCTGCTGAAGAAGAAGGGCAAGCCCTTCTTCCCCTACGCGGTGTTGAAGGACTCGACGATGGCGCTGATCGTCGTCGGCGTGATCATCGCGATGTCGATCATCCTCGGCGCCGAGCAGGGTCCGAAGGCGGACCCGACCTCAACCACCTACGTGCCCCGCCCTGAGTGGTACTTCTTCTTTCTCTTCGAGGTGCTGCGCGTGATCAAGCCGCCGGAGCTGGTCCCGATCGCGACGATCGGCATCCCGACCATCTGCATGGTCCTCCTCCTCCTGCTGCCGTTCTACGACCGTGGGCCGGAGCGTCATCCCGGCCGGCGGCCGATCGCGACCACGGCCGGCTGCATGACGATCGTCGCGATGGCCTACCTCACCTACCTCGGCGCCACCGGCGGCTCGCCGACCGAGATCGAGATGGAGGTCGCGCCCCGCTACGAGGCCGGCAAGGAGGTCGTCGCCGGCGCCGGCTGCCTGGCTTGTCACAAGATCGGCGAGAACGGCAACCACGGGCCAGGTCCGGATCTAACCCACATCGCCCAGCGGGTGCCCCGCGCGGCGATCGTCCGCTCGGTGGAGATCGGGCCTGGCATCATGCCTTCCTATCGCGACCTTCCGCCGAAGAAGCTCAACGAGCTCGCCGATTTCCTCTCCTCGCTCGACTAAGCCCTCGCGAGACTCCGCCCAGTTCGCGGCGCAGGTCAACCGAATGTTCGACCGGGTCGCGGGCCGCTACGACCTGCTCAACTCGCTGATGAGCGCCGGACTCCACCACCGCTGGCGCGAACGGGCGGCTGAGCGCACCGAGCTGATGGCCGGCGATACCGCCCTCGACGTCTGCTGCGGCACCGGCGATCTCACCTTCGAGCTCGCCGGGCGGGTATCGCCCGGCGGCCATGTCGTCGGCTGCGATTTCTCCGAGCCGATGCTTGACCTGGCGCGTGAGAAGGCGGCCGCCCGCGACGCCCTGGGAGTGCGCTTCGAGTGGGCGGACGCGCTCAGCCTGCCCTATGACGCGGGCCGCTTCGATGCGGTCACGGTTGGGTTCGGCGTTCGCAACTTCGCCGACCGCGACCGCGGCCTGCGGGAGATGACCCGGGTCCTTCGCCCCGGTGGGAGGCTGGTCGTGCTCGAGTTCACCGAGCCTCGGCGCCCTCCCTTCTCGACCTTCTACGCGCTCTGGTTCGATCGCCTCGCGCCGGTCCTGGGAAAGTTCTCTGACGATCCCGAGGCATATGCCTATCTGGCGGAGTCCGTCCACAGCTTCCCCGACCCGCGCCGCTTGGCGGAGAAGATGGATCGGGCGGGCCTGGAGCGCGTCCGCTACACGATTCTCGCCGGCGGGATCGTCACGATCCACAGCGGCATCGCCGGGTGACGAGACGCTCGGCGGTTCCCCCGCCGGTCACGGCGGTCCTCGACGCTTCGAGCCGCTGGCTACCGGCAATGCTTGGCGAGGTGGAGGAGCGTTTGCGCGAGCAGGCAGGCGGCTATGGGCCGCTGCTGGAGACGGACGCGACGGCAACCCTGGCCGCCGGTGGCAAGCGGTTGCGGCCGCTGTTGGTCCTCCTTTGCGCTGGGGCCGATGGGGGGGAGGAGGCGGTGCGAGCAGCAACGGCGATCGAGTTGGTTCACATGGCCACCCTCGTCCACGACGATGTTCTCGACGCCGCACCGCTGCGTCGGGGCAAGCCGACGGTGGCGGCCTCTTCGGGCCGCGACCGTGCGACCGCGGTCGGCGATCTGCTTTTTTCCCGCGCCTTCGCCCTGCTTGCTGAGCAGCGCCAGATGCAGGCCGTCTCGCGACTTGCCGAGGCGTCGGTGGCGCTTGCCAATGGAGAGCTCGCCCAGCGCCACGATGCCTACGACACCGGGATCTCCGAGCAGCGCTACCTCGAGCGCTGTCAGCTGAAGACGGCGAAGCTGTTCGAGTGCGCCTGCCTGCTGGGCCGCGACGTCGCGGAGTTGGGTGCGTTTGGGGCCGAAATTGGCCTCGCCTTCCAGTTGCTCGACGACGTTCTCGATGTCTCCGGCCCGGCGGAGCGAACGGGCAAGGCCCGCGGTACCGATCTGCTCGACGGCACGGTCACCCTGCCGCTGATCGCGGCCGCGGAGATCGATCCCGAGATCCGCGCGGTTGATCTCCGCAGCCTCGACACCCTTACCGCCGAGGCGCTCTGCGATCGGATCGTGGCTACGGGCGCCCTCGATCAGGTTCGCTCTCGCGCCCTCGGGATGGTCACCGCGGCGAAGGAGCGACTCGATTCATCTGCTTTCGACCCCGAACAGCGCCAACTGCTCGGAATCGTCGCTGACGGCGTCGTCCAGCGCTATAGCTAGCGGAAGTCTTCGGCGCTGATCAGGTCGGCCTCGAGGGCAGCCGCGAAGGTCTTGGCGACGTGCTGCATGTTCTCTCGCTCTAGCGTCTTCAGCACGTCGCTCAGCGCCCGGGTGCCGAAGTCGAGCTCTTCGTCGAAGGCATCGATCTCCGACTCTCCGTGGACGTCGTTGCTGCACCACTCGCACTCGGGGCAGCGCCGCCACAGCCGCCAGTGAGCCCGGTCCTCCGCCTGCTCCCAGCAGGTCGGCTGCACCAGTTGCGAGGCGCATTGAGGGCAGACGTGAAGCCCGGGGGCGGTCTTCGTCTGACTGGCGCTTGCGTCTCGCATGTATGCAATATCGAACCCGCGAAACGATCACTCCATCCGCACTTTTCAGCGATATTCGGAGAAAACCCAATTACCGGGTAGGAAGCCCTCCTCAATTCGATGTGATCCGGACGGGTCTGGCGGCCGTTACCATGGGTTGATGCCAAACGTTGGACCACTTGAGCTTGCGATTGTCCTGATCATCGCCCTGGTCGTTTTCGGGCCAAAGCGCTTGCCGGAGCTGGGTCGTTCGCTGGGACGAGGGATCCGCGAGTTCCGCGGCTCGGTCAGTGGCGATCACGGCGACTCCGAGCCCAGCGGCGAGATCGAGCCGCCGAAGGAGCCCGCCGACAAGGGCGCCGAGGGCGAGCCGGTCGCCCACGACCGCCGCTGAGGGCACTGCGATGGCCCGTGTCAGGGCGGTTTCCCACGAGGATCGCCTCACCCTCGTAGAGCACCTCGACGAGCTTCGCACGCGGATCGTCGTCTGCATCGTCGTCTTCGGCGTCGCGCTCGCGCTTTGCTTCTGGCAGAACCACCTGCTGCTGGAGATCGCTTCCGGACCGCTCCCAAGCGATCACAAGGAGCTGCTCACCTTCGGCGTTACCGAGCCTTTCACCACGACCGTCACCGTTGCGACCTACGGGGCGCTGATCCTCTCGCTGCCGATCCTGCTCTATCAGGCCTACGCTTACGTCCTGCCGGCGTTCAGCCGTACCGAGCGGCGGCTGGTCCTGCCGATCCTGCTCCTCGCCCCGGTCCTCTTCCTGGCCGGTGTCGCTTTCGCCTACTTCGTCGTGATGCCGGCCGCCGTCGACTTCCTGCTCAACTTCAACGACAGCCAGTTCAACGTCCAGGTCCGGGCTCGCGACTACTACAGCTTCTTCTCGACGACGATGCTCGCCGGGGGCATCGTCTTCCAGCTGCCCCTGGCGATCCTCGCGGTGACCAGGCTCGGCATCGTCTCGATCGAGCAGCTCACCCGCAACCGGCGCTACGCCTACCTGGCGATCGCCGTGGTTGCTGCGGCGCTGCCGGGAGTCGACCCGATAACGATGCTGATCGAGATGGTTCCGCTCCTCGTTCTCTATGAGTTGAGTATCTTGATTGCTCGTGCCTTCGGTAGGCCGGGGGCTGCGGGAGGCATGGCCAGGCCCTCAACCCAGGAGCGCTGATTCGAGTTGGCAGAGAGCGGCGAGCGACGGATGCTCTTCGACATCCGTGGACGACGGAAGAACGTCGTCCGAGTCGTCTACGCGGTGCTGGCGCTGCTGATGGGAGCCAGTCTCTTCCTCGTCGTCGGCTCGTTCAACCTGGGTGAACTCTTCAACAGCGGCAGCTCGAGCAACGCTGCCGCGGTTCTCGACGAACAGGCTGAGCGGACCGAAGCGAAGCTGCGGCGCAACCCGAACGACGAAGCGCTGCTGCTCTCCCTAACCCGCACCCGGGTTGCCGCTGGCAACGCGCTGGCGGAAGTCGATCCCCAGACCGGCGAACCGGTGGTCACGCCGGAGGGACGGGTCGAGCTCGAACAGGCGGCGAGTGCCTGGGACAGGTATCTGCAGCAGACCGACGAACCCAATCCGTCGGGCGCCCAGCTCGTCGCCGGCACGTTCTTCAGCCTCGCCCAGACCTCGCCCACTCTCGAGGAAGCAGCGGCCTACGTGGAACAGGCCGCCGAAGCGCAGCGGATCGTCGCGGAGGAGCGCCCCAGTGTCGGCTCCTTCAGCAGCCTCGCCATCTACGAGTATTTCGCTGGCGACTTCGCCGCCGGCGACAAGGCACAGACCCAGGCTCAGTTCAAAACCGGCTCAAAAGAAGAACAGACGTCTGTCGCCAAGCAGCTCGCCCTCGTCCGCCAGAACGCAAAACAGTTCGAAAAACAGAGGCAGGCAGCGGCAAAAGCGGAACAGGGTGCCGGCAAAGAAGCGCTCCAGAATCCGCTTGGAGGCCTAGCTGGCGCTGGCACCGGCGGTCCCTGACCGGAGACGGTGAGTGGGCCGTGAAGGATTCGAACCTTCGACCTTGAGATTAAGAGTCTCCTGCTCTAACCAGCTGAGCTAACGGCCCGGAGCGGGCAAGTATAGGAACCTCGCGCCCTCTAGCGGGCGGTGCAGGGCTTTTCGACGCTGCCGTCGATGATCGTGCCGTCGATGAAGGTGAAGCGGCCGTGGGTGTGGAGGATGCCGTCGCTGCAGTGGGCCGACACGTAGCTGCGTTTGGAGCCGCGGAAGCTGTAGCGCTTGCCGACCTTGACCTCGACGCGGACCAGTGCCCCACGTCCCGCCGCGATCGGGGGCACATCGATGGTGGCGCGGTAGCGGAAGCCGCCACTCCGGCGTTCGATCGGGATCGTGACGACGTAGTTCTGGATCCCCGGGACGGTCGTCCGCGCATGGAAGAGGACCGTCGCCTGCCCTTCCTGACGGGGGCCGTTGAAAAGCGTCAGCAGGGAACTGGCCCGAGTCGGTGCCTGTCCTTCGCGGGCGATCAGGGCTTCGACTTTCCCGGTGCCGACGATTGCGTTTGGGCAGCGGCGGCGGGCTTCCTGCGGTGTGACTTCCTCCAGCAGCGATGGCTGGCAGACCGGCAGTCCCCCCGTGGTCAGCCGGCCATCGCGATCGAAGTCGATCACTGCCTGTTGCAGTGGGGTGGGGACGCTGCCATCGACCGATTTGAGGTCGGCGTGGCCCTGGAAGTCGATCGGGACGTACGTGTTGCGCGGCAGTGTCCGCGGGGTAAAGCCTCCGTCTGCGCGCAGCACCAGGTTGCCGACCTTGACCAGTGCAGCGCTTGCCGACGCTGCGACCAAGAGGCAGGCGACCAAAAGTCCGATTCCCAGGTGCTTCCTCAAATTCCTCCCTAAGCCAGGCTAGCGTCAAGGTCAAAGAACCCCCGGCTTCCTTCGGCGTTCTTAACACAGTCTTCTGCAACCTTCGCCCAACCGACCGCCAAACTACCCTTCGTGCCTGTGAGGAGGAGGAGCAGGGGGCAAGGAGATCGTGCGCTCGAGAAGCGCGAGGGCGAGAAGCGCCCTCCGCTGATGCTGCGCTACCCGCGGGCGGTGCTCGCCATCACGCTGCTCGCCATCACGCTGCTGGGAATCCTCGGCAGCGGCGTAGAGGAGAAACTCAGCCCGGTCTCGCTCAACATCAACGGGACCCCATCCGCGCGCGCCAACGACATCTACGACGAGCACTTCGGCGACAGCACGCCCTTCGTGGTCCTCCTCCGCGGGCCCGCCTCCGCCCTCGACCGGCAGGGCCCCGAGCTGATCCGCGGCCTGCGCGCGAGCGACCCGGGGGTGAGGACCCTTTCCCCCTGGGACCGCGGCCCCAGTCCCGGCGATGCGCTGCGTCCGGGACGCCGGCGCGCCCTCGTCGTCGTCTCCTTCCCCGTCGGTGTCCCGGAGGCCGTCCGGGAGACCGTCCCGGAGCTGAACCAGATCATCGAGGAAGAGATCGAGCCGCCGGTGAACGCGACCCAGACCGGCTATCCCACCCTGACCAAGGCGATCCAGGACGAATCGATCGCCGCCACCCTGCACAGCGAGCGGATCGCGCTGCCGATCCTGCTGATCGTCCTCCTGCTCGTCTTCCGCTCGCCGATAGCCGCGGCGATACCTCTTGCTTTCGGCGTTGCCACGGTGATCAGCTCGCGCGGCTTGCTCTATCTCTTCACCAACTGGTTCAGCATCGACGCCTTCGCGCTGACCGTCTGCACGATGATGGGGCTGGCGCTGGGCGTCGACTACGCGCTGCTGATGGTCTCCCGCTACCGCGAGGAGCTGGCGGGCGGCGCCGACCCGGTTACCGCCGCCGTTACGACCCGGCAGACCGCCGGCCGCACCACGGTCTTCGCCGGCAGCACCCTGATGCTCTCGATGCTGGTGGCCTTCTTCATCGTCCCCGGCTCGCTGCTTGCGTCCCTGGCGGCGACGACAGCGATGGTCGTCGCGCTCAGCGTTCTCGTCGCGATCACCGCCGGCCCGGCCGTGCTGATCCTGCTCGGCCGCAATCTCGACCGCTGGCGGATCGGCTCGGCGCAGCCGAACGGGGAGTCGCGACTGATGGCGATCGTTCGCGCTGCCCTGCGCAGACCGGCGCCGGTGGCGATCGCGATCGGCGCCCTGATCGCGGTTCTCGCCGCCCCGGCGCTTGCCCTGAAGACCGGGCCGCCGAGTCAGGCCCAGCTCCCCGCCGACGATCCCGCCCGCAAAGACGCCGAACTGATCAACCGCGCGGCCGGCGCCGGCTTCGAAGCGCCCTTCGTGATCGTCGCCGCCACCGATCACGGTCAGATCACCGACTCCGACCACCTTGACGTTCTCGCTCGCTGGCAACGGAGGATCGCCAACCGGCCTGGCGTGCAGGCCGTGGTCGGTCCCGCGCAGGTCTCCCGCGCCGTGGCGCCGTTGCAGGAACAGGGCTCGGCGCTGCTGGCCGACGACGAAGAGGACGGCCCGCTGGCCAACCTCGACCGCCTCGGTCGCAATCTCGGCCGGGTGGCGACCGGGGTCACCGCCCTGCGCGAGGGGATCTCCCAGGCGACCTTCGGCGCCGGCCTGCTCGCGGATGGCACAGGCAACGCCGAAGAGGGGGCGCTCGCGATCGCTCAGGGGCTCGGGCAGGCCGCGGCGGGCAGCCAGAGCGCACTGAAGAATCTCAACACCTTCGCCGACGGCACCCGGCAGCTCGCCAACGCCCAGCGCCGCGCCTCGCTCGGCGGCCTGGTCCTGAAGACGCAGATTCGCGATCTCGTCCCCAACCTCCGCCATAACGGGTTGCGCCGCCAACGCAAGCTGCAGAAGGCCCTCTTCGAAGACGCCAACGTCAAGCTGCCCCAGCTCCAGAGCGCGGCCAAAGTCGCCGACGAGCAGCTGAAAACGGCGCTGCAGCAGCTCGATCAGATGACGGTGGGCAAAACGGACCCGAACTACGACTCTGCGCTCGAAGCGGTGCGCCAGGCGATCGCCGCGGTGAGTGGCGCCAATCCAGCGACGGGGCAGCCCTTCGCGCCGGAATACACCGGACTGCCGACCGAGCTCGCCGGGCTGCAGGCGCGTCTGCTCGAAAACGCCGAGGAAGCGCAGCTGGTCTCTCGCTGGATAGCGACCACGATCAACACCTTGACCAAACTCTCCTCCGTTGCGAAACAGCTCTCGGAAGGCTTGAACGAACTACAAAAGGCGGGTAACAGGATCGCCGACGGGGCGGCTCAGATCGTTCGTCGCTCGACCGAACTCAGCGATGGCCTCGGTCAGCTGGACGCGGGAGCCGAAGCGCTCGCCGGAGGCCTGACGCAGCTGACCGGAGGGACAGCCACGCTCGAGGACCGGCTGAGCGAAGCCTATAGCCGTTCCTATCCAGCCCAGAGCGGCCTGCGGCGGATGCAGGCACGCGTCATCTCGGGCAATGCCACCCTGAACCGGCGGCTCGATCGCATTCGCCGCGCGACGCCGAAAATCTTCGACTCCGGCTACTTCGTCCTCTCCGCGCTGGACGGCTCCGCGCCGGCACTGCGCGAACGGGCGGAGGAAGCGGTCGACCTGGACAACGGAGGACAGGCGGCGACGCTGCAGGTCTTCTCCCGCTACGCGCTCAACTCGGACGGCTCGATCGACCTCAACAAGCGCCTCAACGCAGACGCCGAAGCGCTGGGCCGCGAGGCCGGTGTCACCGCCGGCGTCGGCGGTGGGCCGGCCACGCTGAACGACTACAGCCGCGTTTCGCGCGAGCGAATCCCCTACGTGGTCGCCGCGATCACGATCGCCACCTTCCTGATCCTGATCCTCGTCCTCCGCGCCCTTCCCCTCGCCGCGATCGCGGTCGGGCTCAACCTGGTCACCGTCGGCGTCGCCTTCGGTATCCTCACCTTGCTCTTCAACGTCCCGGAGGGCTGGCCCTTGGGTGGCCGCACCTATGTCGATGCGGTCGGGGCGACGATGATCTTCGGCCTCCTTTTCGGCCTCTCGATCGACTACGCGGTCTTCCTGCTCGTGCGTATGCGGGAGCACTACGACCGCAACGGCGACACCGCAGCAGCGATCGAGTTCGGCCTCGAGAAGACCGCAAGGGTTATCACCGGCGCCGCCGCGATCATGATGGCCGTCTTCATCGCCTTCGCCGGGGCGCCGATCGCGACGGTCAGTCAGCTCGGCATCGGTCTGACCGTCGCGGTGCTGCTCGACGCCACCGTTGTTCGCATCGTGCTGCTGCCAGCGCTGATGCTGCTGATGGGCGACAAGGTCTGGTGGTACCCCCGCTGGATGGAGCGGGTAACGCCCCGGCTCAACGTCTGACCCGGGGCGAGGCCCCTATTTCCCGCCTTTTTCCGGCTTCTGGGCGCATTTCTGCGTGACCGACGGCGTCAGCGATTCGCCGTCTTTGAAGACGAACTGGCCACGCACCTTGAGCTTTTTCGTCTTGCAGGTCGAGCTCACGTAGCTGCGCTTCTGGCCTTTGTAGCTGAAGGTCTTGAAGATCTTCACGTGGAAGCCGGTGACCGCCCCGGCACCGCCGCCGATCAGCGGAATCGTCACGGTGAGGCGTGGGCCGAAGCCTTCCTTGTTGTAGTCGGTCACGACGCCGACGAGCACCAGCGTGGTCTGGATCGGGGTCTGGCTGTAGGTATGCAGCAGGATCACCGGCTTGCCGCCCTGCGCGGCGCCGTTGAACGCGGTGATCGTCGTCCCGACCGGGAAGACCCTCGTCCCGACCGGAAGGACCGCCGTTCCCTCCCCACCGCCGATCTGCGCCGCTTTGCAGGCGCCCACCGCGATTTCGGTCGAAGTGTTCTGGATCTGGTTGACGTCGCAGGTCGGGTATCCCCTGCTGAACAGGTGCAGGTCTTTGGGGAAGTCGATCACCGCCTGCGTGGCCGGAACCGGCACTCCGCTTGGGTTCGTCGTCGTCGTGGTGGCTGTGGTCACGTCGAGCGTCACCGGCGCGGCTTTGGACTTCGGAAGCTTCTGCGGCGTGATCTTGACCGCGATGCTCTGCGTGTTGCCGTTGGGTCCGTTCAGGACCGGAGACTGAACTGCGACAGCTACTCCACTGACTGCGACGGCTATTCCGACCGCCATGGCAACGGCAATGGTCAGACGTTTGCGCATTGGCTTCACTCCTCTTTCGATTTGGCCCCAGCGCCTCCCGGTCCCTAAACCGGCCCGCGAGCCCAGAGTAGCGCGTTGAATTCCAGTTAAGTCCCCGCTCGTGTGACGATTCTCCGTCGACGGCTCGGATACGATTCTGCAGCCGTTCCACCGGATCGGAGGCCGGGGGAACCGCACGCGACGACCCGTGGCTGCCAATCCCTCAGGCGAGGAAGCGAGCCCGGCGCAAAGCCGGGGGGTCACCCCCGCCCGAATTGCGGTCATCGCGGCGCTTGCCGTGGCGGTCATCGCACTCGCCGTCGTCCTCTTCGGCGGCAACGGCTCGCACAAGTACAGCCTGCTCTTCCAGAACGCCAGCCAGCTGGTTCCCGACAACCAGGTGCTGATCGGCGGCCAGCCGGTCGGCTCGGTCGAAAGCATTGACCTCACCAGCGACAACCTGGCCAAGGTCGAGGTGAGCGTCGAACAGGAGCTGCACGAGGGCTCGACCGCGACGATCCGGGCCACCTCGCTCTCCGGCGTCGCCAACCACTACGTCTCGATCAGCCCGGGCCCCAACAGCAACCCCCCGCTGGAGGAAGGCGCCGAGCTCGGCCTCGCCTCGACCGAGACGCCGATCGACATTGACCAGCTCTTCAACACCTTCCCGGCGCCGGTCCGCCGCGGTCTTGAAGACTTCATCAAGGGCAGCGCCGCGAGCTACGCCGGCGTCGGCGAGGAGGCCAACCGCGCCTTCAAGTTCTTCGGCCCCGGCCTCAACCGCGCCACCGCTTTCGCCGCCGAGCTGAACGCCGACGAGCGGCTCTTCGAGCGCTTCCTGGTCAGCTCCAGCAAGCTCAGCACGACGATCGCCGCCCGCGGCGAGCAGCTCAGCAGCGCGGTCTCCAACGCCAGCACCGCGCTTGGCGCCATCGCCGTCCAGAACGAAGCCCTCAGCGGCACCCTGCAGCTCCTGCCGCCGGTCTTCCGCCAGGCCAACACGACCTTCGTCAACCTCCGCGCCGCTTTCGACGACCTCGATCCTCTGGTCAACACGGCCAAGCCGGCAACCAAGAACCTGGCGCCTTTCCTGCGCGAATTCCGCCCCGTGCTCTCCAAGGCGGTCCCCACCTTTAAGAACCTCCG
Organism: uncultured Solirubrobacterales bacterium; assembly: GCA_963807425.1. Lineage (GTDB taxonomy): Bacteria > Actinomycetota > Thermoleophilia > Solirubrobacterales > 70-9 > VRUE01. The sequence goes on from CAWEBZ010000014.1 coordinate 131,143, forward strand.
CCTCGTCGTCGACCGGCCCGGCTTTGCCAACGACTCCGCCGAACTGCTCGCCAGCCTGCCGACCGTGCAGCAGCGGGCGTCGAAGGCGTTCCCGCACTCCGAAGACGCGATCGCCGCCTTCCAGCCGAACCTCAACTTCATCCGCGCCTACACGCCTGACATCTTCAACGGCTTCGGCAAGCTCGGACAGGCCACCGCGCCTTATGACGCCAACGGCCACTACGCCCGGGCGAGCTTTGTGCTCAATCTCTTCAACTACGAAGGCGGTGCGCTGAAACCGATCTCGCCGAGCGAACAGTACGACGCCTACGGCACCTCGGCCGGAGTCAAGCGCCGCTGCCCCGGTGGGGCGACCCAGGCCTCACCCGATGGCTCCAACCCCTTCGTCGAACCCCCCCACAGCGGTTCCGGCGCGACCACCTCCGACTGCAACCCGGCCGACGCGCCCTCCGGACCATGAGGAGGCTGCTGCTCATAGGCGCGCTGGTGGCGGCCGTCGTCGCGCTCGTCTTGCTCGTTTCGCGGGAAGACGGCGATGACGCCTACGTCGTGCGGGCGATCTTCGACAACGGCGCCTTCATGGTCGAGGGCGAGCAGGTGCGCGTGGCCGGCGCCAACGTCGGCGAGATCGAATCGGTCGACGTGACTCAGACCGGCGAGATCGACAGCTACGAGAATGGCCGTCCGCAGTCGGTCGGTGGTAAGGCCGTGATCGTGATGAACATCACCGACCCCGGCTTCCAGGACTTCCGCAGCGACGCCAGCTGCCACATCCGTCCGCAGTCGTTGATCGGCGAGAAGTTCGTCGACTGCCGGCCGACGATCCCGCGCGCCCCCGGCTCGCCGCCGGCACCGCCGCTGAAGGAGATCTCCTCGGGCGAACCCGGCGCGGGCCAGTACCTGCTGCCGCTCGAGAACAACAGCACCAGCGTCGACCCCGACCTGATCAACGACATCCAGAGCCTGCCCTACGCGCAGCGCTTCCGCCTCATCTTCAACGAACTCGGCGCCGGCCTGGCCAGCCGCGGCGAGGACATCGAGGAGGCGGTAAAGCGAGCCAACCCGGTGCTGCGCGATCTCGATCGCTTCCTCGGCATCCTCGATCAGCAGCGCGATCAGCTCACCCAGCTCGCCGCCGACTCCGACCAGATCCTCGAGCCGCTCTCGCGAGAGCGCACCCATGTCGCCGGCTTCTTCTCCAACGCCGGCGCAGCCGGTCAGGCCAGCTCCGAAAAGGGAGAGGACCTGGAAGCCTCGCTGCGGAAGTTCCCCGAGTTCCTGCGCGAGTTCCGCCTCACGATGCGCAGCCTCGCCGGTTTCTCCGACGCCGCAGCCCCTGTCTTCACCGATCTCGGCAAAGCCGCGCCGGCGTTCACCGAAGCCACCCGCCTGCTGACCCCGTTCTCCGCCGCCTCGACCGTGGCGCTGAAGTCGCTGGGCGCCACCGGCGAAGTCGCCGGGCCGAAGCTGCGTGCTGCCGATCCGATCGTGCGCAAGGCTCGCGACCTCGCCCGCTCGGGCGCGGTGCCGGTGACGAAGCTGGCCGAGTTCTTCACCAGCACTCAGAAGACCAAGGGCTGGGCCGGCCTGACCGACCTGATCTACAACGGCGCCGCCGCGACCAACGGCTTCGATGAGTACGGGCATTTCGCTCGCACCCTCGTCACGCTCACCAACTGCGTCGACTACACCAGCGCGACGCAGGGCGAGTGCGACGCTCATTTCGGGGCCGTCGCGGATAGCTCCGCCGACTTCAGCGGCGCCGCTCTCTCCCGCTTCGTCGAAGAAGAGCTGGCGGAGGAGAGTGGCGGCACGGTCGCGGGCGCGCCTTTGGCACGCCCGTCGGCTCCGAGCATCTCTCCCGCGACGCCACAGACCCCGGATCTGGGCGAAGGCCGCAGCCTCGGGGCGAAGGGGCTTCCCTCACCTCCGCAACGTGCCCTCCTCGACTACCTCCTGGGCCCATGAGAAGCCGCAGCGGAATACAGGGAGTCGCGAGCAGCCCGGTGATCGTCGGCGCGGTAACGGTGCTGGTCATCATCGTCGCCGTTTTCCTCGCCTACAACGCCAACAACGGGCTGCCCTTCGTCTCCACCTACAACCTCACCGCCCGAGTGCCCAACGCGAACGCCCTGGTCAAAGGCAACGAGGTGCGGATCGGTGGCGCCCGGGTCGGCGTCGTCAGGTCGGTGGTGCCGGTTCAGCTCGGTGACGGCCGCATTGCTGCCGACCTCACCCTCAAGCTCGACAAGAACGTGCAGCCGCTGCCGGACAACTCGACGATGATGATCCGGCCGAAATCTCCGCTCGGCCTCAAGTACCTGCAGATAGTCCCCGGCGACTCCTCGCAGGGCTTTGCCGCGGGAGACACGATCCCGATCTCGGCGGCCCGTCCCGAACCTGTCGATATCGACCAGTTCTTCGACATGTTCGACGAGAAGACGCGAGGGGCGATCAAAGGCAACCTCGCCGGCTTCGGCAACGCCTTCGCCGGCCGCGGCCCGCAGCTCAACGGCGCCTTCGCCGCCCTCCGCCGAGTGGCCGAAAGCGCCCAGATGCCGCTGGCCACGCTCGTCGCCCCGGGCACCGACCTCGCCGGCTTCTGGCGGGCTCTGGAGGACTTCGCGATCACGCTCGCCCCGGTCGCCGAGACGCAGGCGAGCATGTTCGTGGCCCTCGACCGCACCTTCGCCGCCTTCGCCCGCGTATCGCGGCCATTCATCCAGGAAACGATCGAAAAGGGCCCGGAGACCCTCGATGTCGCCAACGAAGACCTGCCTGCGCTGCGACCGTTCTTCCACAACTCCGAGCGCTTCTTCGCCGCGCTCAAGCCCGGCGCCAAAGCGATCGGCGAAACGTCGCCGACGATCGCCGCCGCGCTGCGCACCGGGATCCCGGTGCTCAATGCCTCACCCACCTTCAACGCCCAGCTCGAGCCGACCGCCGACGCACTGCTCGCCTTCCAGGGCTCGCCCGGCGTCTTCAACGGGCTCGACCTGCTGATCGACGCCAACGACCTGCTCAAGCCCGCGATCAAGTTCATCGCTCCCGCGCAGACGACCTGCAACTACCTCACGCTCGCCTTCCGCAACCTCGCCAGCGCCTCCAGCGAGGGCAACCCGCTGGGTAACTGGCTCAACGCGATCGGCTTTGAGGCGCCGGAAGGACCAAACTCCGAGGGCGGACCGGCGTCGGCGCCGGCCAACGGGCCCGACCGCCTCAACCACCTGCACTCCAATCCCTATCCGAACACCGCTTCCCCCGGTCAGCCCAAAGAGTGCGAGGCGGGTAACGAGAAGTACAAACCGGGCGTGACCGTGATCGGCAACACCCCTGGCAACGACGGCACCTCCACCTCGGGTCAGCTCAAAGGCAAAGAAGGCGGCCAGTAATGGGACGGCTTCCGGAGCGCGATACCAGGGTCGGGGCGACCAACAGCCGCTTCAAGTGGCGGCCCAGCAACGCGCTGATCGCGGTGATCTTCCTGCTCATCTTCACGATCGGTCCCTACCTCGCATTCACCGGGCACGTGCCCTTCACTAGCTACGGCTACGAACTGAAGGCGACCTTCGCCAATGGGGTCAACATCTCGACCAACTCTCCCGTGCGGATCGCCGGCGTCGAAGTCGGTCGCGTGATCAAGGTCGAGCGCGATGGCGACGCGACCAAGGTCAGTTTCACCGTCGAAGACAAAGGCCGGCCGATCCACGACGACGCCTTCGCCCAGATCCGCCCGCGGATCTTCCTCGAGGGCAACTTCTTCATCGACCTCCTTCCCGGTAGCCCCAGCGCGGCGGAGATGGGCAGCGGTGACACGATTCCGGTCAGCCACACCTCCACCGCGGTCCAGATCGATGAGGTCCTGACCGCACTGCAGTCGCCGGTGCGCGCCGACCTCAGCTACCTGCTGCAAGGCTTCGGGACGGCGCTCACCCACGAGCCGACCGCGGCCGAAGACGCCACCCAGCTGCCCGAGGTGCAGGGCAAGACCGGCGCCGAGGGCATCAACGGCGCTTTCCGCTACGGCGGCGACGCCGGCCGCTACAGCGCCCAGGTCACCAACGCCCTTCTCGGCACCCAGTCCGGCGACCTCTCCCGCCTCATAGCCGGGGCCGGCCGTGCCTTCGGCGCTTTTGCCAGCAACGAGGAGGACCTGAAGAGCCTGATCGTCAACTTCGACGTCTTCACCGGCGCCCTCGCTGCTCAGTCGGCAAATCTCACCACCACGGTCCACCGTCTCGCACCGACGCTGAAGACCGCCCACAGCTCACTGGTCAGCCTCAACCGCACGCTGCCGCCGCTGCGCGCCTATGCGATCGAGCTCACCCCGGCGGTCGCCGAGCTGCCGAGGCTGATCGCCGCCGCCGGCCCCTGGATCGAACAGGCACGCCCGCTGCTCTCCGGCAAGGAGCTGGGCGGCATAGCGAAACTGCTGCAGGAAGCGACGCCAGGGCTGGCGGGAGCGGCGCAGGCGGGCAAGGCCAACACGCTGCCCCAGATCAACCGGATCAGCCTCTGCACCAGCAAGGTGATCGTGCCGACCGGGAACCAGACGATCACGGACCAGTTCAGCACCGGCGGTCCCAACTACCGCGAGTTCCTCTACAGCCTTGCCGCCTTCTCCGGGTGGGGGCAGAACTTCGACGGCAACGGCTCCTTCCTCCGCATCCAGCCGGGCGGCGGAGACCTGCTCGTCTCCCTGCCCAACGAACTGGGCAACCTCAGCACCGACAAGCAGGACTTCGCCTACACGGTCGCTCCGCCCCTTGGCACCCAGCCCCAGCTCGGCGGCCGGCCGCCGCATAAGCCCGATGTGCGCTGCGACACCAATCCCGCCCCCGACGTCAACGGCCCGCTCGGCCAGGTTGGCGCTCCCAGCCCGACGGTGGTCCCATGAGCCCGAAGGAGCCCGGAGTGAGCCGCTGGAAGCATTTCCGCGCGTCGCTTGACCGTCAGGCCAGGGGGCGGGGCAAGGACACGATCGCGATCTTGGTCCTCGCCATCGCCGGAATCACGATGATGCTCTGGATCTTCACCCAGCAGAAGGCGTCGCTGCCGTCATGGGCTCCGCTCGTCGGCGAAGACTTCGCTCACGTCACCGGAGAGTTCGCCACCGCCCAGGCGGTCACTCCCGGCCAGGGCCAGGCGGTGACGATCGCCGGCATCACGGTCGGCAAGGTCGCCTCGGTCGACCTCGAAGACGGCCATGCCGTGGTCGGCATGGACATCGAGCCCAAATACATGGAGCTGATCCATCCGGACGCGACCCTGCTGCTGCGCCCGAAGACCAACCTCAACGACATGGTGGTCGAGGTCGACCCCGGGGACGCCAAAGGGCACATCGAGGACGGCGCCAACTTCCCGCTCGCGCGCACGGAACCCAACGTCAACCTCGACGCCTTCCTCGCCACGCTCGACGCCGACACCCAGCAGTACCTGCAGCTCCTCGTCTCCGGCGGCGCCGAGGGCATCGGCGGCCGCGGCCGGCAGCTCTCGGGTGCCTTCCGCCGCTTCCAGCCCTTCGTCCACTACGTCGCCGACCTCAACCGCGCGGTGGCCAAACGGCGGCTCGCCCTCGCTCGCGTGATCCACAACTTCGGCCTGCTGACGACCGAGCTCGGCCGGCGTGACAGCGAGCTCGAACGCTTCGTCAGCGGCTCGAGTGCAGCCCTCGGCAACTTCGCCAACCAGCAGCAGTCGATCCAGGAGATCCTGGTCGAGTTCCCGGCCACGCTGACCGCGGCCCAGGCCGGTCTCGGTGCCGCCGACCGCTTCTCGACCGCCGCCAGGCCGGCCCTGCTGGGCCTGATCCCGCAGGCGCAGGCGCTGAAGCCGGCCTTCGAAGCGAGCGAGCGGCTGTTCGAGCAGACGACGGTGCCGATCCGCGACCAGATCCGGCCCTTCACCCGTCAGATCCGCCCGGTCGTAACCCACACCAAGCAGGGCGCGGCCGACCTCGACAAAACCGTCACCGGCTTCGGCAACTCGCTCGGTGCCTTCAACAGCTTCCTCAACGAACTCGCCTACAAGCCCAAGGGATCGAGGGAGAGCTTCCTCTTCTACCTGCCCTGGCTCAACCACAACTTCAACGCCAGCTTCAACCTCGACGACCCGACCGGGCCGGTGCAGCGGGCGATGGTCCTGATCTCCTGCAACGGCACCGAGCTCGCCTACGGGCTGACGGCCGCGAAGCCCTACCTGCGGACCTTCCTCCAGGGCGCACGGATTCCACGCAAGAACCAGCTGCCGGTTATTCCTCCCGACCCCGAAAACGCGAGCGCGACCGGCTGCGGCCCCGGACTCAAATGAGCAAGCGCGCCCCAAGCACAGCCCAGCTCCTGGTGATCGCCGGATTCGCCCTCTCCTGCTTCGGCATCCTGCTCTTCCTCTGGATCACCTTCGGCGGTCCGACTCCGTTCAAGGCGAAACCGTATGAGATCCACATCCCCTTCCGCGAGGCCACCCAGCTCGCCCAGCAGTCGGACGTGCGGATCTCCGGCGTCTCGGTCGGCAAGGTCCAGGACATCGTCCTCGCCGACGACGGCGAACACGCGATGGCGGAGGTAAACATCGAAGACAAGTACGGTCCGATCCCGAAGGACACCCGCGCCATCCTGCGCACCAAGACCCTGCTCGGTGAGACCTACATCGAGCTCACGCCTGGCAGCGGCAACGGGCCGAAGCTCCCCGACGGCGGCACCCTGGCCGCCGCCAACATCGCCGAGTCGGTCCAACTGGATGAGATCTTCCGCACCTTCGACGCAAGCACCAGGGCCGCTTTCCAAACCTGGCAGCAGGAAGCCGCCGTGGCGATCGAAGGGCGCGGACAGGCGCTCTCCTATGCCTTCGGAGAGCTCGAACCCACCTTCTCCGAGTTCGACCGCCTCTTCCGCGTCCTCGACAGCCAGCGCCTCGCGGTCAAACAGCTCTTCAGCAACGGCGCCACCACCTTCCGCGCCCTGCGCGGACGCGAAGGCCAGCTGGCGAGCCTGATCGACAACTCCGACGCGGTCTTCCGCACCACCGCCGCTCGCGATCGCGACATCGAAGCGCTCTTCCGCGCCTTCCCCACCTTCCAGGACGAGTCGCGCCTGGTGCTGGAGCGGTTCAAGGCCTTCGCTCAAAACGCCAATCCACTGATGCGCCAGCTCGTCCCGGCCGCCGAAGAGCTCTCGCCGACGCTGATCGCCTTCTCCCGCTTCGCACCGGAGGCGAAGGGCTTCTTCGAAGGGTTCGCCCCCGTGATCGCCCGCGCCCCGACCGGCTTCCCGGCGCTGCGCAAGCTCTTCCGCGACGACTTCCCGCCCTTCCTGCGCGCGCTCGACCCGTTCCTGCGCAACCTCAACCCGGTCATCACCGGGCTCGGTCTCTACAAGCACGAGATCACTGCCGCGATGGCCAACGTCTCGGCGATGTCCAACGCCGTGCTGCCGACCAACGCCGCCGGCGTCCAGGTCCACTACCTGCGCGCGATGGGGCCGTTCAACCCGGAATCGCTGGCGCGCTTCCCCACCCGTACGACGACCAACCGCAACAGCGCCTACAGTCAGCCGCTCGCCGCCAAAAATCTGGCCTCCGGCCTGCCGGGCTTCGACAATCGTCAGTGCAGCGCTGGCGTTAGCGCCACGCTCGACCCCGAAACCCCCAGCAACCCGGCGTTCAAAGGCAGGACCGAAGAGCCGACGCGGACCGCCGAGGAAAACGAACTGCGCTCGAAAGACTTCTTCGAACGGCTGAAGAAATACGCCTACGCCGAACAGACCGATTCCGCCGCGGTCCCGGCGCCGGGCTGCAGCCTGCAGGGCCCGTTCGAGCCGATCGGCAAATCGGGCCCGGCGACGGCTTACCAGCAGACGTTCGAACAGAGCGAATAGCTCCGCGATTTCTTTCGGCCGAGTTTGCAGGGACGCCCGCTGTGGGGGCGGGCTTCCTCTGGTTTGCTTGAGCGGCCCGCCGAATCATCCGCCACGGGCCCTTAACTAAGTCGATGGCATCCGCGCCCACAGCCCACGTCCCGCCGCAGAACATCGAGGCGGAGGAATCGGTGCTGGGAGCGATGCTGGTCGCCGAGCCGACGCTGACGCGGGTTATCGACGAGGTGAAGCTGCACGCCGCCGACTTCTACCTCGGCAAGCACGCCGCGATCTTCACCTGCATCCACGATCTCTACGCGGCCTCGAAGCCGGTCGACGAGCTCAGCGTCAGCGAGGCGCTGGTCCAGCGCAACCAGATCGAGGAGGCGGGGGGCAAGCACTACGTCTCCGAGCTCGCGGCCAAGGTGCCGGCCGCCGGCAACGCCAAGCACTACGCCGAGATCGTCCAGCAGAACTCGCTGCTGCGCCGCCTGCTCGGCGCCGGCCAGGAGATCCAGGGCTGGGTCCATGAGCGCGACGGCGAGCCCCGCGAGCTCTCGGAGCGGGCCGAGAAGCTGCTCTTCGATGTCGCCCACAAAGAGCAGGCGAGCGACTTCAAGCTGCTCTCGGAGATCCTCCACGTCGAGATCGACCGCCTGGAGAAGCTCTCCACCGGCGAGACCGAGCTGACCGGCACCCCATCCGGCTTCCGCGACATCGACGCGATCACCGGCGGCTTCCAGCCCGGCAACCTGATCATCGTCGCCGCACGGCCGGCTATGGGCAAGTCCGCGATCGTCGCCAACATCGCCGAAAACGTCGCGGTGAAGCGCAACCTTCCGGTGGCCTTCTTCTCGCTGGAGATGTCGGAGGTGGAGCTGGCCCAGCGCTTCATCGCCTGCCGGGCGCGGATCTCGGGCGACAAGCTGCGCAAGGGCCAGGTCGCCCAGAAGGACTGGCCGAAGGTGGTGCGCGCCTGCAACGAGCTGGAGGAGGCGCCGCTCTGGTTCGACGATTCCTCCGACCTCGGCGTCCTCGACCTGCGGGCGAAGGCGCGGCGGCTGCACGCTCAGGAGCAGGACAGGGGCGGGCTCGGCTTGATCATCGTCGACTACCTGCAGCTGATGCGATCCGACGATCCGCGCGCCAATCGCGTCGAGCAGGTGGGGCAGATCAGCCGTGGGCTGAAGATCCTCGCCCGCGAGCTCGAGGTCCCGGTGCTGGCGATCTCCCAGCTCTCCCGTGCTCCCGAGCAGCGCCACCCGCCGAAGCCGATGCTCTCCGACCTGCGCGAATCCGGGAACCTGGAGCAGGACGCCGACCTCGTCGCCTTCCTCTTCCGCGAGGACTACTACCGCGACCCCGACGACGAGCCCGATGGCCTTGCCGACCTGATCATCGCCAAGCATAGGAACGGGCCAATCGGCACGCCGAAGCTCGTCTTTCTCGACCGCTTCCCCAAGTTCGCTGACTTCTCCGGCCAGGAAGCCCCGATCGAGCAGCCGGTCGGCGAAGGACCGCCACTCCAGGACACGGCTGCGACGGGGCCTGAGTTCTGATGGCGATCGCGCGCAGCGAACCGTTCCGCGAACAGGCCTGCCCGCTCGGCGTCTGCGACGGCTCCGGCTGGATCCTCGGCCCCGAGGACGTGGCGCGCCCCTGCGAGTGCCGGGAGCAGCGCCTGAAGCGGGGACGAAACCGCGGCGTGGCCTCGGTCATCCCGCCTCGCTTTCGCGGCGTCTCCTTCGACCGGCCGCCGGTGACCGAGATCGAGCCGATGGTGGTTCGCGTGGTGCGGAGCTGGGTCGAGGACCTCGCGGCCAACCTAGAGCAGGGCCGCGGCCTTTGGCTGATGGGCGATACCGGCACCGGCAAGACCACACTGGCCATGCTCGTCTCCAAGGCTGCGCTCCAGGCAAATCACTCGGTAGCGATCTACTCGCTGCCGAAGCTGCTGGCGCGGATCCGCCGAACCTACGACTCCGAACCTGGCGGCGACTCGTATCTCGCCTTCTTCGAGCGGCTCACCTCGGTCGACCTGCTCCATATCGACGACCTCGGGGCCGAGAAGCGCAGCGACTGGGTTCTGGAGCAGCTCTACGCGCTGGTCAACGAGCGCTATGAGGCGCAGCGGTCGATGCTCGTCACCACCAACCTCGACCAGCAGGAGCTCGAGGAACAGATTGGCCCGCGCACGGTCTCGCGGCTGGTCGAGATCTGCGGCGACCCGCTGCCGCTCTTCGGTCCGGACCAACGCGTCCAGGCGCGCGCGGTCGGGGCGTAGAACCCGGCACAATCTCCCGGTCATGCCAGGACTGGTCATAGTCGGCGCCCAGTGGGGCGATGAGGGCAAGGGCAAGGTCACGGACCTGCTCGCCAAGAACGCCGACGCGATCGTGCGCTTCCAGGGCGGCAACAACGCCGGCCACACGATCGTTCGCGACGGCGAGGAGTTCAAGTTCCACCTGATCCCCTCCGGGATCCTCTACTCGGAGAAGACCTGCATGATCGGCAATGGCGTGGTGCTGGACCCGCGCATCCTGCTCGGCGAGATCGACGGGTTGCGCCGCCGCGGCGTCGACGTCGCCAACCTCAAGATCTCGGCCAACGCGCATCTGATCATGCCCTACCACGTGCTGCTCGACACGGCCGGCGAGGTGAAGCTGGGCAAGCTCTCGCTCGGCACCACCCGCCGTGGGATCGGTCCCTGCTACGCGGACAAGGCTCTGCGGCTCGGGATCCGCGTCCAGGATCTGCTCGACGAGAAGATCCTGCGGGCCAAGATCCGCACCGCTCTGGAGCCCAAGCAGCAAGCGCTGCGCGAACTCTCGGTCCAGCGCCGCAAGCTGCGCAAGGAGGCGGGGGAGGGCAGCGGCGCCCCCGAGATCGCGATCGAGGACGCGCCGGATCCCCGCCTCGACCTGCACACGATGACCGAGGAGCACGTCAGCTACGGCCACCGCCTCGAGCCCCACATCGCCGACACCGCGCGCCTCTGCTGGGAGACGCTCGACGCGGGCCGCAGCGTGATCTTCGAGGGCGCACAGGCGACCCTGCTCGACCTCGATCACGGCACCTATCCCTTCGTCACCTCGTCCAACCCGATCGCTGGCGCCGCCTGCGTCGGCGCTGGCGTCGGTCCAACCGACATCGACGAGGTTTGGGGAGTCGCCAAGGCCTACGCGACGCGGGTCGGCGCCGGGCCCTTCCCGACCGAGCTCGAGGACGAGACCGGCCGCCACATGCTCGAGCGCGGCCGCGAGTACGGAACGACCACCGGCCGCGAGCGCCGCTGTGGCTGGATGGACCTCGTCGCCCTGCGCTACGCCGTGCGCCTCAACCGGATGAGCGCCCTGGCGATCACCAAGCTGGACGTGCTGAGCGGGATCGAGACGCTGCGGGTGGCGGTCCGCTACCGCTCCCGCGAGGGCGCAATCTTCGACAGCTTCCCCTACCACCAGTCGATCCTGCACTCGGCCGAGGCCGAGTACGAGGAGCTACCGGGGTTCGACGCCGATCTCGAGCAATGTCGCGACGAGGCTGACCTGCCGCCGCAGGCACGCGCCTACCTCGACTACATCTCGGACTTCGTCGGGGTGCCGATTCGCTTGGTCGGCGTCGGCCCCGGGCGCGAGCAGGTCATCTGGATGGGCGGCTGATCGCCCGGAGCCCTCAGGGGAAGGCAGTCGAGGACAAAGCGCTGACCTTCCAGGTGTCGTCTTCGCGCACCAGCGGCATGAAGTAATCGATGCCGTCCGCTCCGCGGTAGAGGAGAAAGGCCCGTTCGTCGTCGTAGCGAAGGCTGGCGGCGTCCACCTCGGTCAGCGCCTTCCGCGTGGCGCTGGGAACGGATGCCGTCAGCGCGCCGACGATCGGCGCGCACCCCCTGTCTTTGAGCTGTTCGGATTGGGAAGCGAGCTGTTCGAGCTGCATCACCATCGCTTTCGAGAAGTAGGAGCAGGCCGTCGCCCAGTCTTCGTTCGCGCGAGCGGCGAGAAAGCCGTGCACCACCTCCGCCGCTTCCTCGAGCTCCGCTTCATCGCCCTCGTCGCCGAAGTCCTGGATGCTGTTGTCGCCGCCAGGTTCGCGGAACGGAGCCGAACCGCCGCCTGAAACGTGCAGGGGCGCTGGCTCCACCGTTGAGCCAGGGGAACCGGAGCCGCTGCCGCCGGAGCCTCCCTGTTTCCCTGCGCTCTGGCTGGGGCTCCCCGAACCTTGGTCGGAATCGTCCGTCGTTCCTCCCTCGCTCGGGCCCTTGGCTGCCGGGTGGTCGTTCTCGCCACTGCCAGTGGTCGTGGTGGGGCCAGTGGTTGCCTCTGACGCGGTCGTCGCGGCTGAATCGTCGCCGTCTCCACAGGCAGAGACGCCCAGCGCCAGCAGCGCAGCGAGCACGAGCGCGACAACGAACTTGCGGACCCCCTTCACCGCCAGGGATTGTAATTCACCGCGGCTGCCGCCCGATGTGGCAGAGACGCCCGGGTACAGAAGTCGCGATCCGCGATTTCCTGCACTACAGTTTTGGGGTGGCTTCCGGTAGACGCACAGCTAAGTTGAGCGAGCGCCTGCCCAGAGGCCGGCACGGGCTGCCGCGGGAGACCGTGACGGAATCCCAGCGCAACCGCATCCTGCAGGCGATGATCGAGGTTGTCTCCGAGCGGGGCTATCCCGAGACCCGCGTCGTCGACGTGATCGGCGTCGCCGGAGTGTCGAGAAAGACGTTCTATGAGCTGTTCGCCAGCAAGGAGGACTGTTTCCTGGCCGCCTACGACGTTCTGCTGGGCAACCTGCTGGGGGACACGGCGAGAGGGTTCGAAACGAAACCCGGAGCCCCCTGGGCCGAGCGAATCGCGGCTGGGCTCGGCGAGCTGCTCAAACATCTGGCGGAGCACCCGGACGAGGCGCGCTTTGCGATCGTCGAGGTCCTCGCCGCAGGGCCGAAGGCGCTGGCCCGAAGGGACGCCGCCCTGCGCCAGTTCACCGGGTTTCTGGATGCCGGACGGGCGGAGACCTCGGTGGAGCTGCCGGGGATCACGTCGCTCTCGCTGGCGGGCGGGATCAATGAGCTGCTCTACAGCGAGATCCTGCACGGTGCCGCGTCACGGCTGCCGAGCCGCCTACCCGACCTGATGTTCTGGATCACCCTGCCCTTTCTTGGCGCCGAGGGGGCGGCCGAAGAGCGCGAGCGGACGCGGCTTTCGATGCTGGAAAGCTAGCCCGCGGGCGTGTTAAGGCGCTCTTTTCCATGAATCCGCGGGTTTATCGAGGGGCGATGCTGGTAATTTGGCCCATGGAGGGATAGACCAAGGCTTTCGAATGGCCGGGGCTCTGTAGAGCCGGCCGCAAAGGAGAGAGATAAGGACCATGCGCAAGCGTTTGATTTGGACACTCGCCCTGGGAGCGGCGATTTCCGTCGCTGTCACGGCGATCGCGTCAGCTGAGAAACCGACCGTTGTCAAGGCGGGCAACCTGGTGATCACGCTGAACGGCGGATTCACCCCCAAGGCGCTGCCGAAGAACGAGATGGCAGGGATCACGCTGAACGTCAGCGGCAAGATCGCGACCGTAGATGGCAAACATGCCCCCGCGGTCAGGGAATTCGTCGTCGAAACGGACAAGAACGGCGCGATCAACGCCAAGGGCTTGCCGGTCTGCACCGCCAGCAAACTGCAGGCGCAGGACACGAAGAACGCCGAAAAAGCCTGCCCCGACGCGATCGTCGGCACCGGCCGCACGATCGCTGAGATCGAATTTGCCGAACAGGCGCCGATCGACGTGGACAGCAAGCTGATCGCCTTCAACGGCGGAGTCAAGGGTGGTACGACGACGATCTTCATCCACGCCTATCTCTCCAGCCCGGTCTCGGCCGCGATCGTGACCACGGTCAAGGTCTCGAAAATCAAGAACGGCCGCTTCGGCACCAAATCGGTCGCCTCGATTCCGGTGATCGCCGGTGGGTCTGGCTCGGTCAAAAGCTTCAACCTCACGATCAAGCGCGACTTCACCTACAAGGGCAAGAAGCAGCACTATCTGCTTGCCAAGTGCCCCGACGGCCACCTCGATGCGAAGGGGACCGCCGTCTTCGATGACGGCACTCGCCTCACCGGGAGCTTCGTCCGCTCCTGCACGCCGAAGGGCTAAGCAGCAGCTTCATCTCAGGACGACAAGGGGAAGAAAGGGCGGCCAGAGGCCGCCCTTTCTTTTACCGCGACAAAATGCGATCGGCTGGTTTATTGAGACTGCAGTATTGGGTAGGCTCTCCCGAAGGGAATGGACCGAGGTTTTTGGGGCGATCGGGAACAACTGAGAGGATGAAGCTCATGCGCAAGCGTTTGACCTGGATACTCGCCCTGGGTACGGCTGTAGCCGTCGCTGCCAGCGGCATGGCCATCGCCGAGAAGCCGATCAAAGTGATCGCCGGAAAACTGGTCCTGACCTTCAACGGCGGCTTCACCCCGAAGGCGCTGCCGAAGACCAAACAGGCCGGGATCAAACTGAACATCTCGGGCAAAATCGCGACCCTGGACGGAACCCATCCGCCGGCGCTCAAAGAATTCGTCCTCGAAACGGACAAGAACGGTTCGATCAACGCCAAGGGCGTCCCGGTCTGCACCGCCAGCAAACTGCAGGCGCAGGACACGAAGAACGCCGAAAAAGCCTGCCCGACCGCGATCGTCGGCACCGGTCAGACCGTCGCTGAGATCGAATTCGCCGAACAGCCGCCGATCGACGTGACCAGCAAGCTGATCGCCTTCAACGGCGGAGTCAAGGGCGGCAAGACGACGATCTTCATCCACGCCTTCCTCTCCAGCCCGGTCTCGGCGGCGATCGTGACCACGGTCAAGGTCTCGAAAATCAGCAACGGCCGTTACGGCACCAAGTCGGTCGCCTCGATTCCGGTGATCGCCGGCGGATCCGGCTCGGTCAAAAGCTTCAACCTCTCGATCAAGCGCGACTTCACCTACAAGGGCAAGAAACAGAGCTATCTGCTGCTCAAGTGCACCGACGGCAAGATCCTCGCCAAAGGAACCGCCATCTTCAGGGACGGGACACGCGCCACCGGTGGCGTGGTCCGCTCCTGCACCCCTAAGGGGTAGTCGTCGGAATCAGGCCTTGCTGCTCGCGGCGCCGCTCGCCGCGACGCAGCATTCGCTGAGTGAGGATCGCGGCGCTGAGGATCGCCGTTGCGCCTAGGCTGAGCTGGACGCTGAGCAGGCCCTGCCTGGTCCAGTAGACGTCGCGCAGGTCGAGAAGAAGGGCCGCCTCGTCGAAGGTTAGCCCGATGCCCACGCCCATCGGGATGGCGAGGCGCTCCTCGAGCGCGTCGTTGTCGGTCAGCAGCGCCGTCGTGCCGGCGGCGAAGGCGATCAGGATGCCGGGGACGAAGTGGTGGATGTGGCGGCCACCGAGGCTGACGTTGCGAAACGGCCACCAGTTGTCGCGGATCCCCCAGGTCGAGAGGCGGACCAGGGCAAAGGACCCGAGGAAGCCCGCGAGCAGGTTGAAGAGGACCGTCTCGCTGCGCGGCGCGGCTTCGTAGCCGCTGACCGCCACCCCGACGGTGTCGAGGGCGGCCGCGGGCGCTGCTTCCACCAGGCTCTCGCCGTCGTCGTAGGCGTGTGAGCGCCGCTGCAGCATGCGCCCGAACTGGCCGATGATCACCACGCCGGCGCCGCCAAGCGCCACCGTGGCAAGGCCGACCGTCGCTCGCTCCGAGCGTGCCCAGCCAAAGCGCGTCCTCGCCTTGGCGCGGCGGCTGAGGCGAGTGGGAAGGCGACGGGAGCTCACGGCCCCGCAGCCTAGCGTTGTGGGGTTACTTCTCCTCGGTGACGATCGTCTTCACCGAGGCTACGGCGCCGTCGGCCAGCTCGATCTCGACCATGTGGGTGCCGATCTCGCGGATCGGCTGCTCGAGGCGGACTTTGCGCCGGTCGACGCGCAGATCGCGAGCGTCGCTGATCGCCTCGACGATCTCCTTGGCCCCGACTGAGCCGAAGAGCTTGCCGTCCTCGCCCGCCCGCTGGTAGATCGTCAGCACGGTCTTGGAGAGCAGCGAAGCAGCCTGCTCTTCGCGCTCGGCCCGCGCTTTCTCTGCTTTCTCCGCGGCGGCGCGGCGGCGCTGTGCCTCCTCAAGCGCGCCGGGAGTTGCCGCGGCGGCGAGTTTGCGGGGAATCAGGAAGTTGCGAAGGTAACCGGGAGCTACGTCAACCGGGTCGCCACGATGACCGAGCTCATCGACGTCCTCGAGCAGGATTGCCTGTGCCATCAGCGCTCACCGACGTAGGGCAGCAGGGCGATCTCACGGGCGCGCTTCACCGCCACCGAGAGTTGCCGCTGGTGCTTGCGCGAGAGGCCGGTGACACGGCGGCCGCGGGTCTTGCCCTTGTCGGAGAGGAAGCGTCGCAACAGGTTGAGGTCCTTGTAGTCGACTTCCTCGGAGTTGATCCGCGTGTACTTGCGCGGCCGCATGCGGTCGGGCATTCGCCGACCGCGTCGGGGTGCTGCTGCTCCTGCGTCTTTGGTCCTGGCCATGCGGACGCGCAATCCTACAGGTATCGAGCGTGCCCAGAGGCCAGCGGCAAGCCGCTAGAAGGGGATGTCGTCGTCTGCGCCGCCACCGGCAGTGGCGCCGGCGAAGTCGGAGGTGTCGGCTGGGACGTCGCTGCTGGGGCTGAAGCCGCCACCCTCGCCGCCACCTGATCCGTCACGCGAGCCGAGGAACTGGACCGAGTTGGCGATGATCTCGACGCTCTGGCGCTTGCCGCCACCGTCTTTGGCCTCCCACTCGCGCCAGTCGAGGCGACCTTCGATCGCCACCGGCCGGCCCTTCGCGAGGTAGTTGGCGCAGTTCTCGCCCTGTGCACCCCAGACCGTGACGTCGAAGTAGTTGGGCTTGTCGATCCATTCGCCGCTCTGGCCGTCCTTGCGGCGGCTGTTGACAGCCACCCGCAGCTTGCAGACCGAGGTTCCACCCGGTGTGCTGCGTAGCTCCGGATCGCGGGTCAGGTTCCCGGTGATGACGACCACGTTGACGTTCGACGCTGCCACAGCTCTCAACTCCTCTGAATCGCTTGTCTGGACTCCAGTCTAAGAGTGCCAGCGGCGCATCTCTCCCCCTCGGCCGAGAATCTCCGCAAAACGCGGATTGACTTACTCGTCGTCGGAAGAGGCAGGCGCCTCGACGGGCTCCGCCGGGCCGGCGGCCTCGTCTGAGTCGACAGCCTCGTCGGGGGTGCTGGTGGGGCGAGCCCCCTGCGGTCCACGCTCGCGGGGCGGTCCGCCGCCGGTGGTTGCAGCGACTGCAGGCGGCACCATCACGGGGGACTCGGGATCAACTTTGAAGATGCGGAAGCGGAGCACGCCGTCGGCGATCTTCAGGTTGTGGTTGAGCCCGTCGAGCAGCTCGGCCGGCGCCTCGAAGCGGAACCAGCGGTAGTCGGCCTCGTTACGCTGCTCGATCTCGTAGGCCATCTTGCGCAGGCCCCAGTTGTTCTCCTCTTTCAAGGTGCCCTCGGCCTCGATCCGCCCACGCGCATCCTGCGCGAGCGCCTCGCGCGCGGGCTCGTCCAGCCCAGGGTCCAGCATCAGGACCAACTCGTATTCGCGTGCTGCTGCCAAAACGGCGAGGGACTATAGCCGTACGGCTAGTGCGGGGCGAACTCCATAGAGCCGTCGTTGGGCGGGGCGGGAGCTGGGGAAGGTGGGGGAGTGACTACGGGGGCTGGTGGTGGGACTGGCGCGGGTTCGGGGGGATAGGCGGGCGGGTCCTGTCGCCGGGTGGGGGTGCTCGGCTTGCGCTGCGTGCTGCTTTGGGGGGAGGGATCGTGCGCCCGGCGAGGCGAGGCCTTCCCCTCAGCAGCCTCCGCGCTGCGCCGACCACCCCCACCCGACACCACCCGCCCGAGATGCCGCCGAGAACGACGCTCCCCCTCCGGGACCGCAGCTGCTCTCCGCGTGGCAGCGTTGTCTCGACCGAGGTTCGAGGTTCGCCCCGACGCCTCTTGCGGAGCTTTTAGCGACGGGAGGCCGACGTCAGCCGGCAGCGGCGGTGGGGTGGGGGGCTTCAGCAAGCTCGGTGCTGCCTTCAACGCCAGTAGTCCCACAAGCACCACAAGGAGCACGCGTCCAGCTCCAACCCAGCGAATCCGAAGCCCGCCCATGAGCAGCTAAGCCCCCAGATCACGGAGTTCGCCCCTACAAGCGCCTCCGATGAGAGGGACGGGGCTCCCCTCTGAACGGCTTGTACTTTTTCGGCACGCCAATCTCGGCCAGCCGCAGGCTCTCCACCGAAAAAGTTGAGTGAGGAGGGGTGCCCCGTCCCTCTCCTACGCAACGCTCTCGCGCAACTCCGCGATGTCCGCCAGCTGATCATCGACCCAATCACCCGGGTTTCGCTCGAATACGAGCTCTTTCAGACGTGTAGCCCGCAGCCGCCGCTCCTCGGGGTCCATAGTCAGGGCGCGGTAGATCGCGTCGGCTTGCTCCTGGATGTCGAAGGGGTTGACCGAGAGGGTGCAGTCGGCGAGCTCCTCGTGGGAGCCGGTGTTCTCGGAGAGCATCAGCACGCCGTCGCGGGTGTTCACCGCTGGCGCCTCCTTGGCGACAAGGTTCATCCCGTCGAAGAGCGAGTTGACCATCAACAGGTCGAAGTGCTTGTAGCGGGCGACGGCGTCGTGGAAGTTCTCGTAGATCTTCAGGTCGATCGGCATCCAGTCGGTGGTGCCGTGGCGGTGGTTGACGACGGCGACCAGCGCCTCGATCCGCTCCAGGTACTCGGCATACTCGGGCACGTCCTGACGTGAGGGCTGCAGGTGGGCTATGAACGTGACCTGTTCGCGGAACTCGGGATGCTGGGTGAGGAAGGTGTCGAAGGCAGTGAAGCCGCGCAGTACGTTCTTCGAGAGGTCGGCGCGGTCGACCCGGATGATCAGGTGCTTGCGCCGCCGCTCCAACACCTCGCGCTCCGCCGCCGCCACCTCGGGCGACTCGGCCGCCCGTCGCAGCCGCTCGGCGTCGATCGAGAGCGGGTAGGCCCGCGCCAGCGTCTGTCCGCCGGCGTGCCGGACCAGCCCCAGCTCGTAGTCGACGTCGGCCTCCAGCAGTTCGTCGCAGCAGCGCAGGAAGTTGATGCAGTAGCTCCCTGTGTGGAAGCCGATGATGTCGTTGGCGAGCATGCCGCGGAAGAGGGCCTCGCGGATCCGGCCCGGCAGGATGCGCCAGCTGTCGGGCTGGGACCAGGGGATGTGGACGAAGTGATGGAGGAAGGCGTCGGGGCGCTCGGCGCGGATCATCCCCGGGGCCGTGTAGAGGTGGTAGTCGTGGAGCATCACCAGGGGCCGCTCGCGACCCTCGATCTGACCCAGCACCGCGGTGGCGATGTCCTGGTTGACGGCCTGGTAGCCGAGGTCCCAGGCGTCGAGCTCCTCCTGGCGGATGTCGGGGGCGTTGGAGAGGTCCCAGAGGTAGTGCTGGATGAACCAGAGGATCGGGTTGGCGATCACGTTGTAGAAGCGGTCGTAGGCTTCGGCGTCGCTGCCGACCAGCAGCACGCGGTAGTCGATTCCATCGATCGACAGCTCGACCGGCCCGCCTCGTTCCTCGGAGACGGCGACGTCCTCGTCGGTCATCGCCGAGGCGATCCAGAGCGCGTCGCGGTGGGAGACGAGGCCCGACAGTGCCGTGACCAGACCGCCGCCGCCCCGCCGTACGGTCCGCTCCCCCTCCTCGTTGCGCTCGAACTGCGCTGGACCCCGGTTCGAGACGATGATCAGCGGGTCCGAGTCGGCCATTGGCTGCAGCCTACCCGCAGTGCTCGAGCCTCAAGTCCCCAATTCCGCGAACAACTCCATCCAGTCGCGCAGGAGCCGCGGAGAGAGAAACTCCCGCCTGGCGTGTTCCTTGCCGGCACGGCCGAGGCGCTTGCCGAGCTCGGGGTCGGCGAGGATCTCGAGGCTACGCTGGGCACACTCGGCCGACGAGTCAACCAGGAAGCCGGTCTCACCGTTCTCGATCTGAAGCGGGATGCCGCCGACGTTGCCGCCGATGGTCGGCCGCCCCTTCCAGAGCGCCTCGGTGACGGTGAGGCCGAAGCCCTCGCGGATCGACTTCTGCAAGCAGACGTCGGACTGCGACTGGAAGGCGTTGACCTCGATCGCACCGACGTTGTTGAGGTTGTTGAGGATCTTGATGTCGGGGTCGGCTTCGGCGTACTCGAAGGTGCGCTGGAAGAACTCCCAGCCCTCGGGGTCGTCGGTCGCCATCGAGCCGACCAGGGCGAGCTGCGCCTCCGGGATCTCCTTGGTGACGTCGCGATAGGCGTCGATGACACCCATCGGGTCCTTCCAGGGGTCGAAGCGGGAGACCTGGGTGATCAGCGGCCGGTCGACGTCGATCCCGAACTGGCGGCAGACGAAGGCGGCGTCGTCGGGGGAGAAGGCCATGTTCTTCGGCGAAAGCGGGTCGATCGCGGGGGGGATGATGCGGACGCCATTGTGGCCGTTGACCCCCTGCGGGACGTAGGTCGGCAGGTGCCAGACGGTCGCGTCGTATTCCTCGATCATCGGCAGCAGGCGGGCGATCGGCGCCGGGTTCGGCTCGGAGAGGTCGATGTGGCAGCGCCAGATCCAGTTGCGGCTCTGGTCCTTGGCGCCGCGCCGCAGCCCGATCGGCTGCGGGTCGTGGACGATGATCGTGTCCCACTCGCCCTGCAGCCCGTCGGCGTTGATCGCGTTGATCTCGTCGAAGACCGCCCATTCCTCGTCGCTCAGCGTCTCCTCGGCTCCCTGCAGGGAGTTATGGAGGAGCTTGGTGGCGTTGAAGAACTCCTCCTTGCCGAAGATCACGTGCCAGTGGGCGTCGAGGCCGATGTCCCGCATCAGCGGCACGATCGTGTAGAGGATCTCCGAGACCCCGCCTCCGAAAGCGGTGGCGCTGACGTGCAGGACGCGGTGTCCCTTCATCGGCTCAGCCAGCTCGCGAATGCGTTCGATCGTCTCCTTGCCCGCGATGTGGGTGTAGTCGGAGAGGGACTTCTGACCTAGTGAGACTTCCTGAAGCACGCGCGGAGTTCTACACGCAACGGCGGTCAGGCAACGACTAGCCTCCGGGCCGGCGGCCCAGGGTCACCTCGACGTCTTCCCGATTGCCGTCGTGCAGCACCTGGAGCGTCACCGTCTGACCCGGCCTGAAGTTCGATATGTGGCGGGCGAGATCGTCGGGGCGGATGACCTTGCGACCTTCGACCGCGAGGATTACGTCACCGCCGGTGCGGTAGCCGCCGGCTTGGAAGCGGAGCCTCTCGTCACCTTGCTCCAGACCCGCATCGTCAGCGGGGCCGCCGGGGATCACGTCGGAGAGCAAACCGCCGAAATCGGTGTCGAGGCCGAGCTTCTCGGCCAGCTGCGGGTAGAGCGCCTGGCTGCTGACACCGATGTAGGCGTACTCGGCCTTGCCGTCGGCCTCGAGCTGGGCGATCGAGCGCTTCACCGATGAGATTGGAACCGCGAAGCCGACGCCGTCGTTGGCGCCCGAGTTGGTCTCGATCTGCTGGTTGATGCCGATTACCCGGGCGGCGGCGTCGAGCAGGGGCCCGCCCGAGTTGCCGGGGTTGATCGAGGCGTCGGTCTGGATCGCTCCCTCGATCTGGAACTGGGTCAGCGAGCCGACCGAGCGGTCGGTCGCCGAGACGATCCCGCTCGAGAGCGACTGCTGCTCCCCGAAGGGGCTGCCGATCGCCGCCACCGGCTGGCCGACGACGAGCGTCTCGTCGTCGCCGAGCTCGAGCGGGTGCAGGTCAAACCCATTCGGCTCGACGTCGAGCAGGGCGACGTCAGCGAAGGGGTCGAAGCCGATGATCTCGGCTGACACGACGTTGCGATCCGGGAACTCGACGAAGACTTCCTCCGCCGGTTTGCGCGGGCCGCCGGATTCGTCGGTGACGACGTGGGCGTTGGTGACTATCCGGCCCCTGTCGTCGAGCACGAAGCCGGAACCCTCGCCGGCTCCGGCATCGAAGACCGAACGGATCGTGACCACGCCGGGGGAGGCCTCGCGATAGACCCTGGCAGCGTCGAAGCCGCGGTCGGCCGTGGTCACGATCACCCGCGGCGCTGCTCTCGCCGCGGAGGTCGTCTCCTGCGATGTCGAGCCGCCGTCGTCGCCACACCCCGCCAGCGCTAGCGCCGCCAGCGCCGTTGCCAAGGCGGCCGCCGCTCTCACACTGCGGCCCTGGGGGAAATCTCGGCCACGGGCGTGGAGAGACCGACTCCGGCCCGAGCGGGCGGCAGGTCCAGCGTGAAGGCGGTGAAGCGCTTGCTCGAGGCGATCGAGACGCGCCCCTCCATCCGCTGCGCGAGCTCGCGCGCGATCGCCAGGCCGAGCCCGGAGCCACCCGCCGTGTCGGCCGTGTAGAAGCGCTCGAAGATGCGTCCGTGGACACGCCTGGGGATGCCAGGGCCGTCGTCGGAGACGGTCAGCTCGGCGCGCCGGTTGACGGAGTAGGTAGTTACGGTCACCTTGGCGCCCTCGGGGGTGTGGGTGAGGGCGTTGTCAAGCAGGATACGGATCACCTGACGCACCCGTTCGGGGTCGGCGCTGGCGATCACCGGCCGGTCGGGGGTGCGCAGCTCCAGGCGTGAGCCGCGGCGGTCCGCGCGCGGACCGAACTCACGCGTCACTTCCCTGGCAACCGAGCCGAGGTCAACGTTGCGGGCCTCGATCGCGACAGCACCGGCATCGAGCTGGGAAAGGTCGAGCAGGTCGGCGGTGAGCTTGGTCAGCCGCTCTATCTGCTGGCGCATCGTGCGCACGAACTCCTCTCGCTCCTCTGGGCTCGGATCCTCTTCTTCGAGCAGCTCGACGAAGCCGCCGAGGCTGAAGATCGGCGTGCGCAGCTCGTGCGAGGCGTTGGCGATGAACTGCTTACGGGCGCTGTCGAGCTCGGCGAGGCGGCGCTGCATCTCGTTGAAGGTGCGGGCGAGCTGGCCGAGCTGTCCCACCGACGAGATCGGGATCGGCGTTTCGAAGTTGCCGTCCGCCACCTTGCGAGCGGCGTCCTGGAGCTGGGCGATGTTGCTGCCCGCCATACGCGCGAAATAGATCCCGACGCCGGCTGCGATCAGCAGCGCGACCAGGCCGCCAACGAGGATCTGCTCCTTGACCGCGCCGAGCCCGCTGGCGGCGCCGCCGATCGCGACTGTGTAGACGTAGACGACGAGCACCGTGCCGATCGCGATCGACACCGCGATGACGGTGATCCGGTTGCCGAGGTTCGGCGGCCTGAACCGCTGCATTCAGCGCGCTACTCCTTGAACCGGTAGCCGACGCCGCGCACGGTGAAGAGGAACTCGGGCTCCTTCGGGTCGCGCTCGAGCTTCTCGCGCAGGTGGCGGATGTGGACGTCGACCGTGCGCGGATCGCGGTACTCGGAGTCTCCCCAGACGTGCTCGAGCAGCGTCTCGCGGCTGAGCACCCTGCCCGGCGAGCGCGCGAGGGCGCCGAGGATCTCGAACTCGACGTAGGTGACGCGGACCTCCTCGTCGCGGAGCGTCACCATGCGCCGGCCAAAGTCGATCTTCAGCTCGCCATGGTCGATCTCCTCCTCCTCGGGGACGTCGGCGACCATCCGCGAGCGGCGCAGCGCCGCCTTGACCCGGCTGCGGAACTCGCGCATCGAGAAGGGCTTCGTTATGTAGTCGTCGGCCCCGACCTCGAGCCCCGCCACCTTGTCGGTCTCGCTGCCCTTGGCGGTCAGCATGATGATCGGCACCTGGCTGCGCGAGCGCAGCTCCTTGCAGACCTCGACGCCGTCCAGTCTGGGCAGCATCAGGTCGAGGATGACGAGATCGAAGCGAGCCTCGTCGAAGCGCTGAAGCGCTTCCCTGCCGTCCTGGGCGGAGGTCACGTGGTAGCCGTCCTTGCGCAGCGGGTAGCTGAGCAGGGTTTGAATCGACTGCTCGTCGTCGACGAGCAGGATGCGTGTCGATCCATTGGGCATTGGAATAGAAGGGTAGTCGCCACGCCTGTGGACGTATGTGCTAGTACCGAAAACTAAGGGTTGAGAATAGGAAGCCGATATGAAGCGCAGGATGCAACCACGACAGCTGAAGACCCTCGTCGAGACTGGCCACTACAAGCCCGAGCCCGCTTTGATTGCAGAGGCAATGCTGCAGCGCCGCAGTGTGCGAGCGCTGCTGAGCGCGGATCAGCTCAGCTCAACTGATCGAACCCCTCCGGCTCCAGAAGCCGGCCGTCGGGCAGCCTGATCTCGACCCCTTCGCCGGCGACGACCTCGCCGACCTTGGTCAGCGCGATTCCTTCCGCCTCCTGAACCGTGCGCTGCGCCTCCTCCAGCCGGGCTGCCGGCAACGCGGCCAGCAGCTCGTAGTCCTCGCCACCGCTGACCGTGAACTGAAGGGGTTCCCTTCCCGCTGCCTCGGCGACTGCGACTGCGCCGCTGGCAAGCGGCAGGGTGCCGGCCTCGACTCTCAGAGCCACGCCGCTGCGCTGGGCGAGGTGACCCGCGTCGCTCCCGAGCCCGTCGCTGAGGTCGATCATCGCCGTCGCGCCAGCCCGGGCCAGCGCCAGCCCCGCACCGAGTCGCGGGACTGGCTCGAGCTGGCGGATTCGCAGCGATTCCGCCTCCTCTGCCACGGCGGCGGTGAAGTCGGGTCGCTCGAGCAAGAGCAGGCCTGCGGCGGCCCCGCCGATCTCGCCGCTCAGCACAAGCGCGTCGCCGGGCTTGGCCCCCGCGCGGGAGATCAGTTGCTCCGGGGCCTGGGCGTGGCCGACCACGGTGATCGCGATGGTCAGCTCCCCGGCCCGGGTCACGTCGCCACCGGCCAGGCTGGTCCCGGTGGCCCTGGCCAGATCGACGATGCCATCGAGCAGCTCGATGCAGCCGTCCTCGTCGAGGTCGGGGGGCACGCCGAGCACGACGTACGCCTCTCCCGGCTCGGCCCCCATCGCGGCGAGGTCGGAGAGGGCAGTGGCGAGAGCCTTGTGGCCGATCTGCCCGAGCGTGGCCAGATCGCGCCTGAAATGCACCCCCTCGACAACGGCGTCGACCGAGGTCGCGGTCGCGCCGCCAGGCACGGTGACGGCGGCATCGTCTCCGCTTCCGAGCCACACCCGCGGACCCGTCTTCGGTAGCCGCTCCCGCACCTTCTCGAGCAACTCGAACTCGCCCATTGGGCAATTGTCCCCGCTGCGCCCCCATCGTCGGCCCCCGCCGTCACTAAGGTGCGGCGAACGTGGAGCGCCAGCCACTTCTACATCGCCTCGGTGAGGCCGGCGCGCGGTTCGGCACGCGGCCGCCGCGCAGCAAGCGCGTCCGCCTCGCTCTCCAGCTCGGCCTCGCGGTCGTCATCTTCGGCTTCCTCGTCCTCACGGTGGTCGATCAGTGGGCCGAGATCAAGGACCAAGGGGTCCACTTCCATGTCCTCTGGCTGATCCCGGCCTTCATCGTGCTGCCGGCCTTCTACGCAATCAACGCGCTGGGCTGGGACCTGATCCTGCGCTTCCTCGGCTACCGGATCGGCTTCGGCCGGGCGCAGGTCGCATGGGGGCAGCCGCTGCTGGCGCGCTACGTCCCCGGCAGCGTCCTCTACGTGCTCGGCCGCGTGCTGCTCTCCGAGCGAGCAGGGGTGCCGCGACGGATCACGATCGCCAGCATCGTCTACGAACAGGCGCTGCAGGCGACCTCGGCGATCGTCGTCTCGGCCTACTTCTTCATCGTCCATCCCGACCTGGAGGGGCAACCGTGGCGCTGGGCCGTCCTGCTGCTGATCCCAGCGGCGATCGCCCTCCTGCACCCGCGGATCTTCGGCCCGCTCGCCGACCGTGCCCTGCGCGCTTTCGGTCGCGAGCCGCTGCCGGAGGTCGTCTCGCTGCGCGGAGTCATCGCACTTCTTGCCTTCTACGCCCTCAACTGGGGGGTGATCGCGGTGGGCATCTACTGCGTCGCCCGCTCGGTCAGCATGATCTCCGCCAGCGACATCCTGATCGTCGGCGCGGCCCAGGCGGTCGGCTATGTGGCGGCGCTGGCCACCTTGATCGCCCCGGCCGGGCTCGGCGTCCGCGACGCGGCCTTTGCCTGGGCGGTGAAGGGAGCGACGCCCGGCGGCAGCTTCGCGGTCGGCTCGCTGATCGCGATCGCCGTGCGTGGTGTGCAGACGGTCGTCGAGGTGATCTATGTGGGCATCGTGACGGCGCTGGGGCGGCGCGAGGGGTGGTCGATTCCGACCGGGGTGATCCACCCGTCTCCTGAGGAGGAGGCGGCGGGCCCGCAGGCCGGCGCCCACTCGCCCGAGATCCCATAACGAAGAGCCCCTTGGGGGACGTGCCGCTTCTTGTGTGCCTTTATGGGTGCATAACAAGCGGCACGTGCCGGAGGTCTACAGCGGGATGCGGGCTCCGAGCTGGTACGCGGTCAGGGCTAGAAGCAAGAGCTTGAGCGGCCGATCTCTGGAGAGGGCTGCGAGGGGCAGGGCCCAGATCAGGTACCAGGGAAGGAGCCAGGCGGTGGCGAGGAGAAGGCCGAGGCCGGCCCAGGCGGCGGCGCGGATCCAGTCGCCGCCGCGCCAGGTCCAGGCGAGCAGGGAGGCAACGAGGATCGCGTAGAGGGAGAGGGCGGCGATCCGGACCGGGTCGGGATCGAGTCTGCCGAGACGGGCAACGGTGATCGGGATGCTCAGGTGGCTGGTCCGGCCCTGGTTCTCGCCGGCGACGCCGAGGGCGTCGAGCCAGTCCCAGCCGAAGCCGAGGTAAGCGACGAAGGCGAGCGCAAGAGCCGCCAGCGCCGCGCCGATCAGCAAACGCCCCCGGCGTGCCGTGCCGATCAGCGCGAAGGGCGCAACGAAGGCTGCCGTCACCTTGACGCCCAGCGCCGCGGCGAAGGCGACGCCGCCGCCGATCTCCCGCGAAGAGAGCACCGCGGCGACGCCCGCGGTCGCCAGCAGCATCGCGAGACCGTCGTTGTGGCCGCCACCGGCGACGTGGACGAGGGTCAGCGGGTTGAGGGCGACGAAAGCCGCCGCCCGCAGCGGATCGACGCCACGGACGGGAGCGATGCGGGCGACCAGGAAGGCCAGTCCCAGCACCGATGCCGCTGCGGCCGCCTTGAGGACGTAGACCGCGGTTTCGACCGGGAGCCAGGCGAGCGGATAGGTCGCCAGCGTGAACAGCGGCCCGTAGGCGCTGGTCGCTTCGGTCCAGTCGACGTCGGCGAAAGCGGGGTCGGCGGGCGCGGCCAGAGGGGGGTGGACGTAGGGGTCGAGTCCGTGCTGGACGCCGAGGCGGGCGTAGTCGACGTAGCTGTAGACATCGTTGGAGAGCAGCGGTGGGACGGCGGCAAAGGCGATGACGAGCAGGACGATCGCCCCCCAGACGAGGTTGCGGCCAAGCGCGGGCGCAGCCGCGACGGCGCCGAGGTAGGCGGCGAAACCTGCCCACATCAGGGCGTAGGCGACCCCTGGGTCGATGCTCAGCTAGCCGCTCCCGACGCCACCGGCGGTGTCGCCTCCGCCGACCCCGGCCGCTGGTGGCGGCGGCACCGGTGTCGGTTCCTGTCCCGCCCCCGGCGCATAGGCATCGGGGTCGTATTCCCCCGGGTCATAGCCACCCGTCGCTTCTTCGCCCAGCCGCCGCGCTTCCGCGTCTTCCTCTTCCACCGCGTCCGGGGATGAGCCGCCGCTCGATCCCGGGGAGGAGGAAGTGAACTGGCCGTAGTACGGAGCCCAGCTGATCGGCGTCTTCGGCTCGCTGAATTCCTCGCAGGGCACTTCGCCGTTGGCGTAGAGCGCGTTCCAGATCTCGGCCGGGAAGGTGCCGCCGAAGACGGTGAGGCCGTGGACGCTGCTCATTTCGATCTCGTTGGACTGCGGGTAGCCGACCCAGACCGCGGTCGCCAGGTTGGGCTGGTAGCCGGCGAACCAGGCGTCGGTGTAGTTGTCGGTGGTCCCGGTCTTGCCGGCCTGGCCCGCACAGCCGGTGTAGGCGGCGGTGCCGGTGCCGCCGGTGATGTTGTCGTGCAGCAGGCGGGTCACCTCGTAGGCGACGGCTTCGGTCAGGACGCGCTTGGGCTCTGCCGCCTCGGGGCGGTCGACCCGCTCGCTGGGGAAGACGACGCGGCGAATCGCGATCGGGTTGCGGTGGATGCCGCCGGCGGCGAGGGTCGCGTAGGCATCGGCCATCTCCAGCGGCGAGACGCCGATCCTCAGCCCGCCGATCCCCTCCGCCGGGATCCCGTCGAGCTCCGTGGTAATCCCCATCGACTTGGCGGTTTCAGCGACGCGATCGGGGCCCATGTCGAGATCGAGCTGGGCGAAGACGGTGTTGTCGGAGGCGACGGTCGCCTGCTGCAGGTTGATCGTCCCCTGGTAGCCCTCGTCGGCCGTGTGGACCTCCCAGTGGCCCCACTCGGGCAGGTCGAGGTTGAGCGGTTTTGAGGTGTAGTAGGTCGAGTAGGGGTCGACACCCTGCTTCAGCGCCGTCGTCAGCACGAAGGTCTTGAAGGTCGAGCCGGGCTGGCGGTGGCCTTGGGCGGCGAGGTTGAACTGGCTCTGGTCGTAGTTGGAGCTGGAGACCATCGCCTTGATGTAGCCACTGGCCGGGTCGATCGCCACAAGCGCCGAGGAGGGGTCGGTCGAGTAGGGGAGGGCGGAGCGCATCGCCTCCAGGCCGACTTCCTGCAGCTCGGGCTCGACCGTCGTATAGACCTTCAGCCCACCCTTGCGCACGGTGTTGACCCCGTACTTCTCGATCAGGATGTCCTCGACGTAGTCGAAGAAGTAGGGCTGGCGCTGCTCGAAGTAGGTGTCGGAGAGGTTGATCCCGAGCCCGCGCTGCTGGCCCTCTCGCGCCCTCTCGCGCGAGATGTAGCCGAGGTTGGCCATCCTTGCGAGCACCTCGTTGCGCCGCTCCAACGCTCCCCTGGGGTTGAGGACGGGGTTGTAGTCGGATGGCGCTTGCGGCAGCCCGGCCAGCAGCGCAGCCTGTTCGAGGCGCAGCTTCCAGACCGGCTTGGAGAAGAAGATCCTCGAGGCCGCCTGGACGCCGACCGCGGTCGAGCCGTTGATCGTCCCGTAGGAGGCGGTGTTGAGGTACTTGCCGAGAATGTCCCGCTTGGAGAACTTCTTCTCGTACTCCAGCGCCAACTGCGCCTCTTGGATCTTGCGCTCGAGGTTGCGTTTGGGGTCGCTGATGCAGAGGTTGCGCATCAGCTGCATCGTGATCGTCGAGCCGCCCTGGACGATCTTACCCGCCTCGACGTTCTCGATCAGCGCTCGCACGCCGCCCTCGTAGTCGACCCCGTCGTGCTCGAAGAAGCGCTCGTCCTCGATCGCCACGGTTGCGTGCTCGAGGTCGGGGGGGACGCGGTCGATCGAGACCGGCGTGCGCGCCTCGTCGGAGGCGATGTAGCCGAGGCGGCTGCCGTCGCCGGCGTAAAGGACCGAGTTGCCGCCTTTGTCGATCGGGCGGCAGTCGGACAGCGGCGGCGCCTGGGCGGCAACGTCGAGCACCCACGAGGTGACGGCGATCGCTCCCAGGGCGATCGTCACGAAGACAGCGCCGATGATGAAGAGCAGCTTGCTGGGGGCGCCGCCGCGGCGCCGGTGACGTCGGCGATTGCGCTGCGTCATCGAGGAAAGGGTACTTCCGCCGGATGCCCGCTCAGGCCTGCGTGTCCTCGGTCGAGAGGTTGTGGATGATCCCGTCGACCAGCATCTGGTTGGGGATGACCACCGCGGTGCCGTCGCCGGGGTTGACGTAGGTGTAGGAGAGGGTGATGTCAGTGACCCGGCCGTCGACCTCCTCGAAGAGGATCCGGTCGCCGATCTTGATCGGCTGCGAGACCGCCAACTGGACGCCGGCGACCATGTTGCCGATCGTGTGCTGGGCGGCGAAGCCGACGATCGCCGCCAGCACCGCGGTCGAGGCGAGGATCCCGGTCGCCAGGCGCTTCAGCTCGGTGAACTGACTGAGCGCCAGCGCCAGCAGCACCAGGAAGACGATCAGCAGGAGCAGGCGGCGCAGGAAGCGCAGCCGCGTCTTGGTCGAGCGTGAGACCTGGGAAACTGCCGGCGTCATGGAGGCCAACCTAGCCGCAGAGGGAGCCGGGCACCAGTCTCCAGCTCGCTTCCCCTATGCCAACTGGGGCCCGGTCGCCGCGGTCCTGGGCGTCTTCCTGGCCCTGGCCACCGGCCTCGTGCTGGGGATTCCCGCAGTGATCGTCGACAGTCCGGGCGACGGCGACCTAAGCAGCGGTGCCAACGCGATCGTTCAGCTGGCCACCGCGATCGGCTTCCTGATGGTGCCGTTCACGATCGCCGCAAGCCGGGGCGCCTCCCTGCGCCAGGCGGCATTCCAGCTCGGCCTGCGCAGCTTTCGCCCGTTGACGGGGCTGAAGTGGATGGCCGCCTCGATCGGCGCCTACCTGCTCTTCGCGATCGTCTATGTGGCCCTCTTCGGGGAACCCAACCAGGAGGACGTCGCCGAGTCGTTTGGGACCCTCCCGCTGCAGATCCTGCTGATCGCGATCGCCGCGCCGATCAGCGAGGAGGTCTGCTTCCGCGGGATGCTCTTCGGCGGCCTGCGCGAGCGGCTGCCCCGGCTTGCCGCCGCGCTGCTCAGCGGCCTGATCTTCGGCGCCCTGCATGCCGTCACCGGTCTCAGCGCCGTTCCGGTCCTGGTCGCCTTCGGCTTTATCCTCGCCTTGCTCTACGAGAAGACCGGCTCGATCATCCCCTGCATCCTCCTGCACATGCTGAACAACTCCGTCGCCCTGCTCGCTCAGTAGGCAAAGAAACGGCCCGCACGAGCGGGCCGGATCTGGGTGAAGCCGTTCCTACGGTGCAGCAACCGATTGACAACCAAGACGAGGGTACCATCGGCGGCCGCACTTCTTCGCTGAGTGGCGAAAGATGACCGCTTTGACGGTAGCTACCCGTAGGCCGCATGACATTGCACCTCGATCTGGTCTCGCCTCTCAGCAAAACGGTGGCGGAGGGCGGGGACTCGAACCCCATTCGGGCTGCCGCCCGAACTCCTGGTTGTCAATCAATCACTGTCACCTGACAGCTTCACCCTCCGCTGCCAGCGAACCTAGCCGAGCCGTCTGGGAGGTCAACCCACTTGGCTCTAAATTCACAAATAAGTGGCTCTTTCGCCTGTCAACCGGCACATCCGTAAGAATCCGACGCCTGTGAGCCACCGTCTCGTCCCAGCCTTGGTCTTTGTTGCTTGCTTGATCGCGCCAGCGATGGCGGTTTCGGCGACCCCGACTAAAGCCCCTGTAGGCCCTTCCGAAGCGACGGTGAAGGTCCGGGTCGGACACCTGCGCGGCGGCAAGGCGGAGATCATGAGCACGGTGCCGGTGACCGGTTCGCTGACGCCGTACGTGGCGGGTCAGAAGGTCGAGCTGACCTATTACCTGGACGGCCGCCGGATCCAGAGCAGGAGCGTGAAGGTGCAGAAGGGCAAGGGGGGCAGCGGCGCCTTCCGTGCCAAGTTCCGGGTCGAGGAGGGCGGCAAGTATGCGGTTAGCGCTCGCCACGAGGCGAACGCAGTCCTCGGCGGCGACAGCACCGTCCGAAAGAGCTGGCGGGTCAGCTTCCCTTCGCTGCACCAGGGTCAGTGCGGTGACGTGGTGATCGGCTTCAAGAAGGCGATGCGGAAGCTGGGCTTCATCGCCAACAGCGGCCGCTGTTTCGGCGGCAAGACCGCGCGCGGGGTTCTCGCCTATCGCAAGGTCAACGACATGAGCCGCACCTCCAAGGCAGGCAAGGGTCTGGTCAAGCGGGTCTTCTCGGGGAAGGGTGCGTACAAGGTCCGTCATCCCGGTGCCGGCGAGCACCTCGAGGCGTCGCTCTCCAAGCAGGTGCTGGTCTTCGCCGACGGGGACAAGCCGGTTGCCGTTTACCCGATCTCGTCAGGCAAGTCCTCGACGCCGACCGTAACCGGCCACTTCAGCTTCATCAGGACCGAACCCGGCTACAACTCGCACGGCATGTACTACTCGTTCTACTTCTACGGCGGCTACGCGGTGCACGGTTACGAATCGGTGCCCGATTACCCCGCCAGCCATGGCTGCATCCGCACCTTCATCGCCGACCAGCCGGAGATCTACGAGCGCATCAACATGGGCGAAAGCATCTTCGTCTTCTGAGGCAGGGGGTGAGGGGGAGATGATCGGTGAGAAGGCCCTCAAGGCGATTCTCATCCTCATTGCCGCCTACCACGTCATCACCGGCGGGATGGCGCTGATTGCGCCGGACACCTTCTTCGAGCAGATCGGCACCTACGGGATTGAGAACTCCCACTACGTGGGTGACGTCGGCGCCTTCATCCTCGCCTTCGGAGTCGCGGTGGGGATCTCTGTGGTGCGGCCGTCGTGGCGGGCGCCGATCCTCTGGCTGGGGGCGCTCTGGTACGGCTTCCATGCGATCAACCACGCCTTCGACACCGGTGAGGCGAGGAGCGAGGCGCGCGGCTGGGGTGACACGCTCTTGATCGCCTTCGGTGCGCTTGCCTCGGCTTGGCTGGCGCGGGTGGCGGAACGACTGAACGGAGCAGGTCCTGAAAACGGAGGTGTGAGATGAAGGTCTTCGTCGCGGGAGCGAGCGGGGCGATCGGCCGGCCGCTGGTGCGCCAGCTCGTCGCCGCCGGGCACGAGGTGACCGGAACGACGCGGCATGAGGAGCGCGCGGAGGAGATTCGCGCGGCGGGTGCGAGCGCGGTCGTCTGCGATGCGCTCGACATCTCGGCGATCACCACCGCGGTGAAGGAGGCCGCGCCGGAGGTCGTCGTCAACCAGCTGACCAACCTGCCGCAGCGCTATGACCCGCGCAAGGCATCGTTCTACGAAGCGACCGACAAGCTGCGCAGCGAGGGGGGTCACTACCTGCTCGAGGCAGCCGTCGCCGCCGGCGCGCGCCGCTTCCTCACCCAGAGCATCGCCTTCCTCTACGCGCCCGAGGGGGACTGGGTCAAGGACGAGGAAGCTCGTCCCTTCACTGACGCTCCGGGCCACTTCGCCGGCGCGGTGAAGGCGATGCTCGAGCACGAGCACGAGGTAACGGGCCGAGCGGGCATCGAGGGCCTGGTCCTGCGCTACGGCCAGTTCTACGGTCCCGGCACCTACTTCGCCCCGGATGGCCACGTCGGCGGCGAGGTGCGCCGCCGCCGCTTCCCGGTGGTCGGCGCGGGCACGGGGAGATCCTCCTTCCTACACGTCGAGGACGCCGCGGGGGCGACCGTCGCGGCTCTCGACCACGGCTCCTCCGGCATCTACAACGTCACCGACGACGAGCCCGCCCAGCTGCGCGAGTGGCTTCCCGTATACGCGGAGGCGCTTAGCGCCAAGTCACCCCTCAAGGTCCCGCTCTTCGTCGCGAAGGTCGCCGCCGGCGGGGCCGTCGCCTCGATGGCGATCGAACTGCGTGGCGCCTCCAACGCCAAGGCCAAGCGCGAGCTCAGCTGGCAGCCTCGTTACCCGAGTTGGCGCCAGGGCTTCCGCGAGGCGCTGGGGTAGCGGCCGTCCATAGGATGCGCGCCGTGGCCGACCTCGACGCCGCCAAGCAGACGCTGCTCGCCGAGCTGCGCGAGCACTCGCTGGTGATCGGCGAGGTGACGCTGTCGAGCGGGGCGGTCGCTCAGTACTACGTCGACGCCCGCCGGGCTCTGCTGCGCCCGCCCGGCTTTCGAGCCGCCGGCGAGCTGATCGCGGCTGCCGCCGTCGACGCGGGGGCGAAGGCGGTCGGCGGCCCCGCCACGGCCGCGATCCCGCCCTCCTGTGCCGCTCTCGCCGTCCCAGCCGGCGAGGAGCTGGTTGGCTTCTTCGTCCGCGGCGCCCGCAAGGAGCACGGCCTGCAGCGCTGGGTCGAGGGCCCGCTCGAGCCAGGCGACCGCTGCCTCGTCGTCGAGGACACGGTCACCTCCGGCGGCTCGACCGTGAGCGCGATTGAGCGGATTCGCGAGCAGGACCTCGAGGTCGCGGGCGTGATCGCCGTCGTCGACCGCCTCGCCGGGGGCGGAGCGGCGATCGAAGCTGCAGCCGGTGCCCCCTACCGCGCCCTGGTCACGATCGACGAGATCTACCCCGACCGTCCCGACCGCGACTGAGCCCGCGATGGAGCCAGACGCCGTAGAGATCCGCGTGCTCGGCTGCTTGATCGAGAAGCAGCGCACCACACCCGACGTCTACCCGCTCTCGCTCAACTCGCTGCGGCTGGCCTGCAACCAGTCGACGAACCGCGAGCCGGTTGTCGACTACGACGAGGCGACCGTAGTCGAGGCGCTGCGCCGGCTCGCCTTACGCGGCTGGACCCGACTCGCCAGCCGCGCCGGTAGCCGCGCCCGTAAATACCGCCACTTGCTCGACGATGCGTTCGGTCTCGACGACGCTGAGGTCTCGCTGCTGGCCGTGCTGATGCTGCGTGGGCCTCAGACGCCCGGCGAGCTGAAGCAGCGCGGCCAGCGCCTCAACGACTTCACCGATCTCGCAGCCGTGCAGGAGACGCTCGAGCGTCTAGTCGAGCGCGGCCAGGTCGCCCGCCACGAGCGCCAGCCTGGGCAGAAGGAGGACCGCTACGAGCAGCTGCTCGGTGGGGCTGACCAGCCGCAGGCTCCGCCTCCTGCCTCGTCTGACGGCGAGCAGACTGCGCCTGAGGAACGTGCCGCTCCCCAAGAGCTGACGCCCGCCGAGGACCGCCTCACCCGCCTCGAGAGGGAAGTGGCCGAGCTCCGCTCTGAGCTCGTCGCTCTCCGCGCCGCCCTCGGCGACTGAAAGCCGCCTTTTGCCGCTTGTCCCGCCATATCGGTGGCGAGCAAGCCTGCGCGGAAACAGCTCCCTTTCTCATAAAAACGTCTCTCTTGACTTTATGAAAGTCATCGTTTACAGTTCCGCCACGCTGTCCCTTGAAGGCAGCACAGGGAGCACCACAGGGAAACCGAGCCCACGGGGACCGCCAAGGGAAGCGGCCGGTAGAGGGGCTCACGGGACAAGGAGAGACCTACGTGAGACGCCAAGCGAAGGCCATCGTCGCCATCTCGGCCATGCTGTTGACCCTCGCCTTGGGCGTCACGCTCGCGGGAGCGGTAGCACCCGTGGTGACGATCGATCCCGGCGTCACCTCGGTCTCCTACACCTCCGCTCATGTTTCGGGGACCGTCGATCCCCAAGATCAGGAAACCTTCTACTTCTTCCAGTACTCCAAGGACCCGGTCAACGAAGGCTGGAGCAACGGCCCAGGGGCCGTTCAGGATCCGCCCGTCCCGAATCCGGTCCCCGCGGGCTCTGGCCCGACTGCCGTCGCCGACGATCTCGCCGGACTCACTCCGGGAACCGAATACGAGGTTCGCCTGGTAGCCGAAAACGCCGACGGGCAGACGGTCTCGGCTGAGCCGAGTCCGACCTTCACAACCGATCCGGTGGCCCCCCCGAGCGTCTCGATCGACCCGGTCGCGATCTTCACCGGCACGACGGCTCACTTCACCGGAACGATCGATCCCAACGCACCGGAAGCGGCGCCGACCTCCCCAGGGGTCGAAGCCGGTTTCAGAGTTAACTGGCACTTCGAGTGCACGCCGGCATGCCCGGGGCTCCAGGGGGGGCAGATCGCGGCCGACAACGACAGCCACGACGTCGAAGTCGATGCAAGCGGGCTCGAGCCCAATACCGACTACGAAGTGACGTTGGTTGCCTCGAACGCCGGGGGGTCGGCGAGCGGGGGGCCGGAGAGCTTCGAAACGAGCCAGGTTGCACCTGAGGTGCGTGCGCTCTATGCGGGCGACCTTGGAGTAAATGAGGCGACCCTCGCTGCCAGCATCAACCCCAAGAACTCTCCGGTCACCTACCAGTTCGAATGGGGAACCGACGAGAGCTACGGCAACGCAGCTCCAGCTACCTCCCAGGCCCTTGGTGCCGAAGACAACGCCTTTCACGTCGTAACCGTGCCACTGAGCGGGTTGCAACCTGGCACGACTTACCACTTCCGGGTGGTGGCCACGAACACCGATACCTCTGAGGTGATCCACGGCGTCGACCGTTCCGTCACAACTCAGGCCAACGCCATGCCGAACGTTGCTGGCCTGCCCGACGGCAGAGTCTACGAGAAGGTTTCGCCCACACAGAAGAACGGTGCCGATATAGACCGAGCGAGTGGCTCTAGCGCAGTTTCGGGTCGTGTAGCTCAGGTAGCAATGAATGGGGACACTGTGGTGTTCGGAGCCAAATTGAACTTTGGCGGCGATGGCGCCCCTTCGTACTCGCAATACATCAGTACTCGCGGTTCGCAGGGATGGACGACCAGGGGGATCTCACCGCGCGCCGAGCCGGATCCTAAATTTCCATCCGAAGTCGCGAAGTATCGCTGGTTCTCCGATGACCTATCCAGTGGGGTCGTAGTAGTCCCGCATACAGCACTGAATCCCGGCGATCCCGGCGATGACCGCGATCTTTATCGGTGGTCCGGGCTCGACGATTCATTCAGTCGGATCACCGTTCCGTCAGTGCCCTTGGCGCCCGGGGCGCTCACAAAATCCTTTCTTCCCGTATACGACGCATCCGCCGATGGAAGCCACATCGTCTTCGGTTCGACCGTGCCGCTTGCCCCTGGCCCGGTGTACGAGGGAGTCTACGAGTGGACCAATGGGCAGCTCCGCAACGTCGGAATTTCATCCGGCGGCAATCCCGTAGAGCATGCGGCTGTAGGTAACGGAGTCTCTCCAACGGAAGGCATCCATGCAGGTGACAACATCATCTCCGACGATGGATCGCGGATCTTCTTCAGCACACGCAACGGAGTCACCGGACAGCAACAGACTCTTGCCGTCCGGGAGAACGGCACAAGCACCCGCGAGATCGCCTCGAACCTCACTGGCAACTCTCCTCCAGTCTTTCAAGCCGCGAAGCCTTCTGATGGCTCGGTGGCCTTCTTCACCTCATATGCGCCCCTAACCCCAGACGCCACGGGCCATGGCCAATTCTGTGGAACCTTTCCTGGGAACGTGACGGGATGTCCCGATCTCTTCCGTTGGGATGCCAGTGCCAGCCCAGGGAACGACCTCACGGATCTCACCAGTGCCGATCCCGATGGTGGAGGCGTGCTGGGCGTCCTTGGCATTAGCGACGATGCTACAAAAGTCTACTTTGCCGCCACTGGCGATCTTGCGCCAGGCGCGATTCAAGGTATACCCAACCTGTATCTTTGGCAGCAAGACTCTGGGGTACAGCTGGTGGCAACCCTGTCTGCCGCGGTCGACCAAGAAACCTACCTCGATAGCGGATTGTGGAGCGATTCACTGCTTAGTGAAGCTGCTAACGGAGGCAGAGGGACATACGGTAGCCATCCCAGGGTAACTCCCGATGGTCGTTACATCCTATTTCCATCGCATGCGCGAATCACTGCTTATGACAATGCTGGCTTCAAGCAGCTCTACCTCTACGACTCGATCAAGGACGAGCTCGTCTGCGCCTCGTGCAATCCGAGAACACTCCAGTCGAGTGCGGATTCACATCTGAGCATTCTTACGGACGACAATCCAAATCACCAAGCCAATGGTGTAAACAGGCAACGCTCAATAAATCTAGCCACCGACGGTACCGTTTTCTTTGACACTCGCGAAGCATTGGTCCCTGGTGACACCAATGGCAAAGTCGATGTGTACGAGTGGAAGAACGGCAGTCCCCATCTCATCTCGAGTGGCGAGAGTGGAGCCGACTCCACGTTTATGGGGGCAAGTGCCGATGGTGCAAATGTCTTCATCGTTACCAGCCAATCGCTGGTTCGCTCCGATCGCGATGTTCTTCTCGATGTTTACGACGCGAGGGTCGGAGGGCTCGCTGAGCCAGCGCCGATTCCCGGATGCCAGGGCGACGAGTGCCAGGGCACCCCTACTGCTCCGCCCGCATTCACCGATCCCGGGACGTCGAGCCTCTCGGGGGCCGGAAATCCGCAGCCCAAGCTAAAGAAGCACCGTCATAAATCGAGGAAGAAGCGCAGGGGGAAGCACAAAGGTAGGCACCAGCTGGCTGTCAGCAGGTCGATCGGGAAGGCGGGCTGAGATGCGCAAGGCACGTATGGGGCATTCGTATGACAGAAGCGCACAACCTGATCGCCTTTGGGCACTCGAGGGGGGGACGATGATCGAAAAGGACCGCGTGGCAGGTAGCCGCTCGCGTAGCCATTCCCGAATTCAACGCGGTTGGCGAAAGGTGGCTTGCCTGGTAGTCGCGGGGTGCATCCTGCTGTCTCTTTCCGTCCCGGTATCCGCTGGTGCGGCATTTGGCATCGCAAGCTGGGATGGCGACTGGACGGTAGATCAAAGCGGCGCCGCGGTTACCCAGGCTGGCGGTCACCCCTACGCGAGCTCTGCGAGCTTCGATTTCAATACGAAGCCCCATCCCCTAGGTGGAGTGACGGTCGACGGAGCAGTACGCAATGTCCGCGTAGATCTGCCACCTGGCTTGATCGGAGCGCCTAATGCGGTGCCAACCTGCACCCTCGCGGAGCTGGTACCCGATACGGCTAACGCCGATTTCCCTCTTTCAGACTGTCCACTCAGCAGCCTCGTCGGAAACGTGGCACTACGATTTGACACGGGTCCGGAATTCGCGGGAATTATCCCCCTCCTGGTGCCACTTTTCAATATGGAGCCCCCACCGGGTGCACCCGCACAGTTTGGGTTTCCCGTCTCAGGCTTTCCGGTCCTCTTGACGGCGGACGTTCGCACGGATGGAGACTATGGTCTGAGTCTCAACGTACGTAACATCAATCAAACCCTTGTGTTTGCTGGCTCCAAAACCACTTTCTGGGGCTTGCCGTCAGATCCAAGCCACGACACGCAACGGTGCCTCGGTATGTTCGTCTTTGAGACGGAATGCACCGGCGAGCCAGGTACCGCATTGGGTCCGAACTCCTATCCTCTCGCCAATCCAAAGCCCTTCCTCAGGAACCCGACCTCCTGCACGCCTGCTGGCGTGGGCAAGCCGGTCGACCTCCATGTGGACTCCTGGCAGCAGCCGATGCAAAGCGATGACGCCAGCTTCGTCACCCATCGACCTGGCGATCCTCTGACGCAGGTTGGCAATGACGGTTGCGACGTCGTTCCGTTTGGGCCAGACATTACGGTTCAACCCGCCACCCATCAGGCAGATTCACCTACGGGTCTGGAGGTGGAGCTGACTGTTCCCGAAGACGGCCTCAACAATCCTGACGGTATAGGTCAATCGGACCTCAAAAAGGTTGTGGTTAAGCTTCCGGAGGGGATGACGGTCAACCCGTCTTACGCGGACGGGGTCGAGGTATGTAGCGCTGATGAGATTGGACTGGAGTCGACCAATCCGCCACGCTTCAATCTCGAGCCGCCAACCTGCCCCGAGGCCTCGAAGATTGGCACCGTTCACATTGAGACGCCGTTGGTAAATGAAGCTCTCGACGGATCACTGATCGCGGCGCAGTCAAACGACGATTCAAGTGCAGGACACGAGAACCCCTTCGACTCCCTCGTCGCCCTTTATATCGTCGCGGAGGGGGCAGGGACCCGTGTGAAGCTCGCAGGCGACGTCGCCCTGAACGAGGCCACCGGCCAGCTGGTCACCACCTTCGACGAAAACCCCCAGGTCCCGTTCAGCCGCTTCACGCTGAAGTTCAAGGGAGGCCCCAGGGCACCGCTCGTAACCCCATCGACCTGCGGCACCTACACCTCGGTCGCCGAGCTCTCGCCCTGGGCTAGACCCGACCGGCCGATTGCCGACAGCGACTCGTTCAAAATCGATACGGCTCCAAACGGCGCCCCCTGCTCCACAACCCCTGGCAACCGTCCCTTCAACCCAGTCCTGCGCGCAGGCACCCTCAACCCCTCGGCCGGCTCCTACTCCCCCTTCGTCCTGCGCATGTCGCGCAACGACGGCGAACAGGAGATCACCTCCTTTGAGTCCGCCCTGCCACCGGGCCTAGTGGCAAAGCTCGCAGGCACCTCCCAATGCTCCGATGCCGCTCTTGCAGCCGCAGCGCAGAAGACCGGCAAGGCAGAGAAGGCATTCCCATCCTGTCCCGCCTCGAGCAGGATCGGCACCGCCCTCTCGGGATCAGGCTCAGGCCAGATCCTCACCTACGTCCCAGGCTCGGTCTACCTCGCCGGCCCCTACAACGGAGCCCCTCTCTCGGTGGCGACGATCGTCCCCGCCGCGGTAGGCCCCTTCGACGTCGGCACGATCGTGGTCAGAGCGGCGCTCAGAATCGACCCCGAAACCGCCAAGGTCTCGGTAGACCCCGTCCCGATCCCCTACATCAGGGAGGGCATCGCCCTGCACGTCCGCGACATCAGGGTGATCCTCGACAAAGAGAACTTCACCCTCAACCCGACCAGCTGCGACCCGAAGGCTGTGACGGCGAGGATGCTCGGCACCGGAGCTAACTTCGCGATCCCAAACGACGACGTCCCAGTCGACCTCACAGAGCGCTTCCAGGTAGCCAACTGCGCCGCCCTCCCCTTCAAGCCCAAGCTCTCCTTCCGCCTCAAAGGCGGCACCAAGCGAGGCCAGTTCCCCGCCTTCCAGGCAACGCTGAAGGCAAGGCCAGGCGACGCGAACCTGGCAAAGACGACGGTCGTCCTGCCTCGATCGGAGTTCATCGAACAGGGCCACATCAGGACCGTCTGCACGAGGCCCCAGTTCAAAGCCCAGCAATGCCCCCCAGGATCGATCTACGGCCACGCCAAAGCGATAACCCCTCTCTTCGACACCCCCCTGGAAGGACCGGTCTACCTCAGAGCCAACGGAGGCGAAAGAGTCCTCCCAGACCTAGTCGTCTCCTTGAAGAACGGAGAGATCGAGGTAGCCCTCGCCGGCTTCATCGACTCGGTCAAAGGCGAAGGCAGAGTCAGAAACGCCTTCAACGTGATCCCCGACGCCCCCGTGACCAAGTTCACCTTGAACATGCTCGGCGGCAAACGAGGCCTGCTGGTCAACCACCTCGACCTCTGTGAGGTCACCTCCAGAGCCGACGTGAAGATGGTCGGCCAGAACGGCAAGGTCGTGCAGGCCAGGCCGAAGATGGGGACTTCGTGTGGGGGCGAGGGGCGTAAGGGGCAGCGCTAGAGGAGTCGCCTGCAAGCGCCCTGGGGCGCCTAGATTCCCCAAGCCGCGGCGACCTTCGGGTTGTCGCGGCTTTTCTCTTTCTAGAGCCGTTTAACACCTAGAAACAAATTTGTCCTTGACATTTGTAGAACTCGTTGTCTACCCTGTGCTTCGAACTTCGGGAAACACGAGTGTCCACCGACGCCGTGTCCACCGGATCACAGGGAAACAGGGAAACCGAGCCCACGGGGGCCGCCTAGGGAAGCGGCCGGCAGAGGGGCTCACGGGACAAGGAGAGCGATTTCGTGAGACACGACGCGAAGGGATCCACCTCATGCAACGCGCCGAGCCCCACCTTCGGTGCACGTCGCGCCGCCACGTTCTGGATCCTTCTTGCGGTCTCAATTGGTTTCCTCGTGAGCGCAACCGGGTCGGCGACGGCGGCAACCGTCAACACGCACGTGTTCTCCTCCTCCTTCGACGGCACCGGCACCGTGCCCATCGGGTCATTCGCGAACGTCAGTCAGGTGGCCACGCACCACGCAAGTGGAAGGGTCTACGTAATCGATGCCGGCCACAATGCGGTGGCACAGTTCGATGCATCGGGAACCCCTCTGGAATTCAGCTCCAGCCAGCTACCGCCCGGCTCGACCGCTCTGACCGGGTCTAATACGCCTCAGGGCTCCTTCAGTTTCTACACCGATGTCAACGAATTCGCTTCTCCTGAACCCGATATAGCTGTCGACAACTCCGGTGGTCCCACCGACGGCCGCATCTATGTGGTGTCCGAAAGCTATCGCGTGCTCGCGTTTGCGCCCTCGGGGGAATATCTATTTCAGATACAAAGGAAAGAAGAATTCGGTCTAATCTATACGGCAACCAGCGATGCAAGCGGTCACCTCTGGACCGGCGCCTCTGCAGGTGCTATGCCTTTCATCCACACAGAGTTCGGCACCGCCGGTACGCCACCATCACCTATCGGTGGCTTCAGCAGTGTGGCAGAACAGGTAAGCACCTTTGATTTCGCATTTGATTCAACCGATCAGCTCTTTGCCGTTTCCCTTTATTCAGATCAAAGCCTGAAAACTCGCGTCGACCGGTACAGTCCCGATGGAGATTTTGAGGCGACTGTCGACGCCGATCTTGCTTCGGCAGTCGCAATCGATCCTTCCACCGACTCCGTCCTCGTCGCAGGCGATGGAGAGATTCGTGAGCACGATGATCAAGGCCCGCGGGACACTTTTGGCGTCTCGGAGCTCGGCACCGCCAACGGCATAGCCGGGGCTCTCAATGGGAATGTCTACGTCGCGGACGCGGAGAAAAACCAGGTCGCAATTTTCGAACCGGGGACAACCACTGCGCCCGATGCCAGCATCGATCCACCCTCTGAGATCGAGACGAAATCCGCCACCTTCACGGGCACGGTCAATCCGCTCGGGTTTCCAACCAGCTATCGCTTTGAATACCGCTTCCTCGGCAGTTCTGAATCATGGCAGCAGACACCCGCCCAGGATGCCGGAAACGGTACCTCTGACGTTCCGGCTCTCGCCGAGGTCGAGGGGCTCGAAGTCGGCTCCCAGTACGAAGTTCGCCTCGTTGCAACCGACACTGAACGGAAGGTCTCGTTCCGTACTCCGGTTGAGGCATTCACCACGGACCCCGTCCCGCCCGTCGTCGAGACCGTCGGCTGGCCTTACCGCACTTCGACCTCGGTCAATCTCGCGGCTCGGATCAACCCGCGCAACACCGAGACGAGCTACTACTTCGAGTACGGGACAACGAGCGGTTATGGCTCGAAACTGCCAGCGAGCGAAAATGGCGACGCCGGAGCTGGCGGCCTCAGCAGACTCGTCCTAGAGGAGCTGACCGGTCTAGCGCCGGATACGACGATTCATTACCGCATCGTGGCGTCGAATACCGCGGGAACGGTTACCGGAGAGGATTGGATCGTCACGACTCGCTCGACCGACGAGATCGGGGACCACGGCCGGCTGCCGGGACCGCCGGAGAGCGATCGTGCATACGAGCAGGTCAATATTCCAAACACGAATGGAAACCCAGTGGGGGCCTTTTCGGCGGCTTCGAGTGACGGCAACCGGGTTCTATACACGATCAGTGGCGGTACCGAACTGGCAGAGACCGGTTCGCAGTCCCCGTATATCGCCGAGCGCACCGATTCGGGATGGATAAGTACGAGCATCCAGCCGCCGCGTAAAGACGCCGATGTGACGTTCACCCTGTATCCGGGAGTTAATTCAGATCTCTCCAAAGTAGTCAACTATGGAACCGATCGGCCGGGGGACGTCACCTTTTGGGAACTGACGCCTGGCATGGGCCCGAGATCCTTTGGGGATGTCTTCTCCGGCGGCCTCGGCGGCCTCTGGGCGCTCAGCTCTTCGCGCGATCTCTCGACCGTGTTGATGTCGGACGGCGGGCATCTCTATGAGCTGACCGACACAGGACGTGAGATTGTCGATCTGCTGCCCGACGGTTCACCGTCGCTTTGCGGGCCCGGAAATGGCGCACTGCCTTGGGGCTGGCACGCCGGCAGCTACGTCTTTGTGTCTTGGCCGGAGCGACACCAGATCGCGGCAGATGGTTCGCACATGGTGTTCAACACCTCGCCAGGCAGCGAGTGCGGTGAAGATGCGATCCAGCTGTACATCCGTCACGCGGGCGAGACGGGGAGCTTGATCGACGGGGAGACCGAGTTGATCTCGGGCCCACCCTTGTCAGGCCCAGACTGGCCGGCGCTCTTCGTCTCGGCCACGCCTGGGGACGAGGGTGACCCTAATCCCCGGATCTTCTTCCTGACCAAGTCGCAGCTCTCGCCCGAGGACGAGATCGAGGCTGGCCCGGTTCCATCCAGTCCGTTTGTAGACCCCCGCGGCGCCGATCTATACAGCTATGCCGTGAACAGCGGAGAGGTCGATTGCCTGACCTGCGTTGTGCCCCATGCTGATGTAATAGCAGCAAGTTCAGCCGGCCATCTCGACACCTACCGTTCCATCGCAGTGGCCCGGGATGGCTCGAAGATTTTCTTCTCGTCGTCGAATGCGTTCATCGATGGCCAGGGCACTATCGGTGCGGCAAACATTTACCGTTATGACGTGGCGAGCGACGAGCTCGCTTATGTTGCCACTACGACGGAGCCCGGCGAGAGTCTCGAGTCATCGGTCGGCATCGATCCCACCAATGGGGAGGCTCTGAACGAGGATGGTTCTGTGTTGGTCTTCAGGTCCGCGGCACAGAGCCTGAACCAGCTCAGCGATAGTGACAACGGGGGGGTCTCGCAGTACTACCGCTACGACGATCGAGATCGCTCGCTTGTCTGCGTCTCCTGTCCACCGAACGGGGCCGCTGTCCAAAGCGTTCCACTGATCATGTCTAGCGAAAACGTAAGAGAGCCTCGTGTCACACCTCTATCGGCAGACGGGGATGTCTACTTCGCTACACCGGAGTCGCTTCTCCCGGTCGACCAGAACACAGCCGGCCCGGGCCAGAGTCCAGATTCGGGCACCGACATCTACGAGTGGCGGGATGGCCGGGTGATGCTGGTCACCGACGGGATCACGTCGCACGCCAAAGGCCAGCAA
Source organism: uncultured Solirubrobacterales bacterium (assembly GCA_963807425.1). Taxonomy (GTDB): domain Bacteria; phylum Actinomycetota; class Thermoleophilia; order Solirubrobacterales; family 70-9; genus VRUE01. Next base: position 175,665 of record CAWEBZ010000014.1, read on the forward strand.
CCTGCGGTGATGGGAAGCTCAACCAGTGGTCGCGATGTCTACTTCACGGCCACGGCTCGGCTGACTGCCGACGTCACCGACGGGTTCGCGAAGCTCTTCGACGCGCGCATCGGCGGCGGCTTCGACTTCCCACCGCCGCCCCCACCCTGCTCACTGGACGTCTGCCAGGGCGAAGCCAAAGGTGTCCCCGACGACCCGACCTCGGGCAGCAGCAGGTTCATCGGCCCCGGCAACCCGAAGCCGAAGCTCAAGAAACGCCGCAAGGCGAGGTGCAGGGCAAAGCCACGTGGTGGCACCAAGCAGCGCAGCTCGCGCAGGTGCCAGAAGAGCTCCCGATCCCGTAACAACGACGCCAGCAAGCGTGGCTGAGCCTCAGATGAGCAAGGAGACCGAGACGATGTGCTACCAGGCAACACGCCACCCACTCAACATTTCGAGGCTTCGCGCCGTCCTGCTCGGAGCCTGCCTCGCGGCGATGGCGATTGGAGCGACGGCAGCACAGGCAAGCGCGGCGCCAGTCTGGGACCTTTCGATGGTCCACAGCAGCGGCAACTTCAAACCGGGGAGCATCGAGGAGTATCGGCTGTACGTGCGCAATTCCGGCGACAGCCCGAGCGAGGGCCCGATCACTCTCACCGTCGAACTGCCTCCTGGCCTGACGCGGTTCGGAGTTACGGACCAAAATGTCTTCAACGCATTCGTGGGTGGCTATCCACAGGGCTGGGATTGCCCCGGAAGCGAAGGCGACTCAACGATCACTTGCACAAGGACAAGCCCCGTCCCACCGGGCGCTTGGGCAGCCGGTAAGCTCGAATCTGCCGGGACGATCATTATCACCGTCAACGTGGATCCCGGTGCCACCGGCAACTTGACCTCGACTGCCACGGTCACGGGCGGGGGCGCCAAATCCTTCGACGCTACACGACAGCTGACTCCTGTCAGCGAAGAGGAGGTCGAGTTCGGGGTCGCCCCCGGGAGTTGGGAAGCGGACTTCCTCGAGGCCGATGGCAATACCCCAGTGCGCCAGGCAAGCGCTCATCCCTATCAGGCCACATTCGAGTTCGACATGAACGCGATCGCCGATCCACTGAAGTCGCCTTTTTCGCCGAACCTACCTTTCCATGTGCCCAAAGGAACCCTGCGGAACGTAGTGGTCGACTTTCCTCCGGGCTTCGTAGGCAACCCGAATGCGATCGGGGAGTGTACGGAGACACAGCTGACTGCGGGCGAGTGCCCGCTCGATAGTCAGGTGGGAAGCATCAGCTTCACGATGCCCGGAGTCGGTGACTTTCTGCCCTTCGCTCGCATGCACCAAGCCGTCTACAACATGGTTCATCCCAAGGGTGTCTTGAACGACCTCGCCTTTGCGGTAAGCAAAACTGCCACCATTCACATTCGCGCCTCGCTCGACCCAAGCGATTACCACATCAGGACCACGGTGCCGTTCATCAGCGAGGAAGGCGTGATCTTCGATCAGAGGCTGACGATCTGGGGGGTACCGGGGGATCCGCGCCACGACTTCGACCGCTGTCTAGATCCGACTGGACTTGGCTCCACTATCGCCGAAGACGGTGAGCGATGCTCGCTGAACGGCCAACTCAAACCCTTCCTCACCGTGCCCGGGCAGTGTAATGCCGACCATCGGATAACCCTGCACGGCGTAGATTCCTGGCAGAACCCCGGCGAGTCTGTGCCGGCTCAGTCCTCGCCGTCGCCCGCCGGGCAGGAGACGGGCTGCGATCTGCCCCGTTTCGATCCCGATGTCCAGATCGATCCCAACAGCCAGGCGGCAAACACGCCGACCGGTCTCGACGTGCAGATCCAGGTTCCCCAGAACAACAACCCCAACGCCCTCGATACGGCCCACATCAAGAAGACCGTGCTCACCTTCCCCAAGGGGATGACCGTCTCGCCCTCCTTCGCCGACGGGCTGCAGTCCTGCACGCTGGAGCAGATCGGGCTGGGGACCAACGACCCGGTTGCCTGTCCCAACGCCTCGCGCATCGGCTCGGTTGACCTGACCTCGCCGCTTCTGCCCAAACGGCTCGAAGGCTCGATGTACCTGGCGAAGCAGAGCGACAACCCCTTCGGATCGCTGCTTGCGATGTACCTCGCCGTCCACGACACCGAAGAGCGGGGTGCTCTGCTCAAGGTCGCGGGTCGTATCGACCTCGATCAGCAAACAGGCCAGCTCGTCACCACCTTCGACGACCTGCCCCAACAGCCCTTCGACGACCTCACGCTCAAATTCAGAGGCGGCCCCAGAGCCCCCCTGATCAACCCGCCCAACTGCGGCTCGCACACGATCGGGATCGCGGTGAGCTCGTGGGCCAAACCGAACGCACCGGTGGACGTTTCCGACACCTACCAGGTCACCCAGGGCCCCAACGGCACCCCCTGCGCCAACAACCCCGCCGACCGTCCCTTCGACCCGAAGATCTCCGGCGGAACGATCAACCCCCAGGCGGGCTCCTTCAGCCCCTTCCTCTTCCGGATGACGAGGACCGACGCAGATCAGGAGCTATCTCAGGTCGGCGTAACCGTCCCGCCGGGCCTGACCGCGAAGCTGGCGGGGATCCCCTTCTGTCCGGAGGCGGCTATCGCCGGCATCTCCGCCGAGCTGGCGACCAGCCTCGGCGAGCTGAGCGCCCCCCACTGCCCAGCGGCCTCCCAGATCGGCACCGTGAGCGTCGGAGTGGGAGCGGGCTCCGGTCCCAACTACTTCCCCGGCAAGATCTACCTCGGCGGTCCCTATAAGGGCGCTCCGCTAAGCCTCGCGGTAGTGATCGCAGGATTGGCAGGTCCCTTCGACCTCGGCAACGTCCTGGTCAGGACCGCTCTGCACGTCAATCCCGAAACCGCTCAGGTCAGAGCCCTATCGGATCCCTTCCCGCTGATCTTCCACGGCGTCCTCTTGCGGGTCAGAGACGTGCGGATCAACCTCGACCGCCCCGACCTCACCCTCAACCCGACCAACTGCGACCCCTTGGCGATCGACGCCCACCTGACCGGGACCGGAGGAGACATCCTCACCACCGCAGACGACACCGTCGCCGACAGGTCAGAGCGCTTTCAGGTCGCCAACTGCGCCAACCTGCCCTTCAAGCCCAAGCTCTCCTTCGAGCTCAAGGGTGGAACCAAGAGAGGTCAGTTCCCAGCCTTCCGGGCTGTGCTGAAGGCAAGGCCCGGAGACGCCAACATCGCCAGGAGCACGGTCGTCCTGCCCCGCTCGGAGTTCATCGAACAGGGCCACATCAGAACCGTCTGCACCAGGGTCCAGTTCAAAGACGACGCATGCCCCCCAGGATCGATCTACGGCTATGCCAAAGCGATAACGCCGCTCTTTGACGAAGTCCTCGAAGGGCCGGTCTACCTGCGCTCAAACGGAGGCGAAAGGCTGCTCCCCGACCTCGTCGTCTCCTTGAACGGCAAAATCGACGTTGCCCTGGCTGGCTTCGTCGACTCGGTCAACGGCAGGTTCCGCAATACCTTCGACGTCATCCCTGACGCACCGGTGACCAAGTTCGAACTCAACATGAAGGGCGGCAAACGAGGCCTCCTGGTCAACCACCTCGACCTCTGCGATGTGACCTCCAGGGCCGACGTGAAGTTCGTCGGCCAAAACGGCAAGGTCGCCAAGAGCCGGCCGAAGATGGGGACCTCTTGCGGGGGCGGGGAGCGCAGAGGGCGGCGCTAGAAGAGCTGGCCACAGGCGCTCTAAAGCGTCTGGATTCCAAGCCGCGGTGACCTTCGGGTCATCGCGGTTTTGGCCTTTCTAGAGCCGTTTAAGGGCTAGAAACAAATTCGTACTTGACATTTGGAGAACCACTTGTCTACCCTGTGCTTCGACTTCGGGAAACACGAGTGTCCACGACACCGATGTCCACCTGGGTCGCTGGGAACTGGAAACCGAGCCTCGCCGGAAGCCGCAAAGGGGAAGCGGCCGAAAGAGGGCTCACGGGACAAGGAGAGAGCTACGTGAGACGTCCGACGAAGGCACGGTTCGCCGCAGCCCAGCGAAGGGGCCGCGGGTTCCTCGTTGCCGCTCTCTTCGCCCTTCTCCTTTCCGCATTGCTTGCCCCTGGTGCTCAGGCGGAAAAGGGAGTGGCCAAGGTCATCGAAACGCAGGGCGACCACCACGTCGGCCAGATTGCAGTCAACGAGTCGACCGGAGACATCTATGCCGCAGAGCAGACCAATACCCGTATCGTTCGCTATGACAGTGGCGGGAATCAAATCTCCCAGTTTGGAGTCCTCGGATCTGGCAATGGCGAGTTCAACTTCGAATACCCCGTTTCTCCGGGAATTGCGGTCGACAACTCTGGTGGGCCTTCCAGCGGCGCCGTCTATGTCGCCGACATCGGTAACGACCGCGTTCAGAAGTTTGACGCCGCCGGCAACTACGTTTCCCAATTTGGGACACCGGGCTCCGGGGATGGCCAGTTCGATCGGCCGTCCGCAGTCGCGGTAGATCCCTCCAGCGGCGCCGTCTATGTCGCCGACATCGGTAACGACCGCGTTCAGAAGTTTGACGCCGCCGGCAACTACGTTTCCCAATTTGGGACACCGGGCTCCGGGGATGGCCAGTTCTCGTTCGACTCGTTTTTCAGCGCCGAAGGTAGCCTAGCCGTCGATTCAACCGGCGAGGTATACGTCTTGGACGGCACCGCTCGCATCCAGCGCTTCGATGCACTTGGAGATTTCGACACGGTATTTGCTCCTACATCTGAAGTCCAGCGAGCCGCGATAGCCATAGACAGGACAGTCCATCACGTCTATGTCGCTCAAGCCAGTTTTAGTAGCACTGAGTTTCAGGTGGGTGAGTTCAATACAGCCGGAACGCTGCTCGACACTCACGGAAACAACACCGGTCAGAACAGCTCTAATGGAGTCGCGGTCAACTCATCGAACGGCCAGATCCTTTTTGCTACCGGTGCGTTCTCGGTGGGGATGGGGCAGATCTTCGTTCTCGACGACCTATTGTCACCCAGCGCACAAATTGCGCCTGTCTCGGACATATCCAGCACCGAAGCTGTGTTCCACGGATCCGTGAATCCCAGCGGTTCCGAAGTTGGATACCACTTCGAGTACCGCGCCGATGGCGATAGCCAGTGGATTCCCGTACCGATCCCGGATGCCGTGGCCGGAAACGGCTCCGGCGACGTACCGGTAAGTCAAGCGGCGACCGGACTCGAGCCAAACGTTCTTTACCACGTGAGGCTCGTCGCCAGCAAGCCCTTTGGAGGGCCGAGCCACACGTCCGCCGAGCAGACGTTCACCACCGATCCGTTTCCCCCTACCGGCTCTACCCGCTCGGCATTTCCAGTAGGTGACACCTTTGCCACCCTGCGCGGCTTGGTCGATCCCAACAACGCACCCACGGCTTACTACTTCGAGTACGGGGCCGACGGCACCTATGGTGGCCGAATTCCGGTTGGGACCGACGCCAGCGCCGGGCAGGGTGGCGAGCTAATGCCGGTCGAGCAGACGATCAGTGGCCTGCAGCCGCAGACGACTTACCATTTCCGTCTCGTCGCCACCAATCCGTTCGGCTCGCCGCTGGTGGGCGACGATGTCACCTTCACTACCACCAGCACCGCGGCGGCCGTTTGGCGCAGCCGCGGCATCGAGCTGGTGACTCCGCCGGACAAGGCGGATCAGGTACCGCTCTTCCCGCTGGTCGATCCGGTTGGCGGTCGGGCCGTCTGGGGGACGCTCACCGGCGCACCGGGTTCGCCGACTGGCAGCGGCGGCGTCTTCGTCGCGCAGCGCGGCGCGACTAGTTGGCAATCCACCACGATCCTCCCACCTGTGGAGGAGCTCGTCGGCGACGGGCAGCTCACCTACCAGCTCCTCGCTGCGACCCCCGATTTCTCCGAACGCGTCTTCAAGGTGGCCGTCTCGTTCATCACCCAGCAGGTCAGCGACACCTCGTACGTGCGGGTTGGTCCCGGGGGGGAGCAGGAGGTTCTCGGGACCGTCGAGCGGCAGTTCGTCGGTCCAAACGGTGAGGACCCAGTCGCTGTAAGCCCCGACCTCGATCACGTCTACGTCTACACCGCGCAGCAATTCGATCCAGAACACCCTGGGGGGACCGGGCAGGTCTACGACTTCGGTAGCGGTTCCCCGGTCCTCGTAAGCAAGCTCGACGATGGCTCGGCTCCGGCGTGCGGAATCCGGGGTGGCCAGTTCTCAGGGTTTTCCTCCAATCTGTACAGGCCCGCCTCGATCTCAACCGATCCCTCCTCTTCGCCACGGATCGTCTTCGCCGCCGCGGCGGACTGTGGCAACGAGCATCTTTACCTCCGAGATATCGCTGGCGAACAGACGACGCGCCTCACTGGCCCTCCTGTCTCCGGTGAAGATTTCAGCGAGTTCTTCGTCAAGGGAAACGCGGACATGTCTAAGGTGATCTTCGTTACGCGCACGAGCCTCGACCCAGCCGACTCCGACCAAGGCACAGATATATATCGCTGGACCGAAGGTGCCGGAGTGGGTTGTCTCACATGCATCGCTCCGGTCGATGCGAATGTTGAGGCCAAGAGCGAGTCCAGCGGCTTCAAGTCCGATGTGGTCGTTTCGCCGGATCTCTCCCATGTCTACTTCACTAGCGCCGCGGAGCTGGTACCGGGCCAGCCGAGTGCGGACGGTCCCGGTCTCAACCTCTATGTCTGGAGCAACGACGAGCTTCGCTACGTCGGCAGGGTGGACGAGCGCCTAAATGAGAGTTTCGCCGCGAACAATCCCAACGGTTCGATCACGACTCCGGATGGCAATACCCTTGTCTTCAGGACGAATCAGCCCGGAGTCACCCCGGACGACTCCGATGGTGGGAATTGCCTCAGCCCCGGCGGAAGCCCGACCCGCTGCTTCCAGTTCTACCGCTACACGGATTCCACCAGAGACCTCGAGTGCATCACCTGTAACCGGGCGGGACAGCAATTCTCCCAGCCCAAAACGGAGCTCGCTGAATTCAGCCCGGATACATTGCTTGAGAACTCCTTCTGGGCTCGCTCGCTGGCTGCGTCGCCACTGAGCGACGACGGCCGCACATTTGTCTTTTCTTCCGCTCACGCATATGTCCACGCGGATGTAAACCGCTCGCGAGACATATACGAGTGGCGCGACGGGCGTATCCGCCTGGTCACCGATGGGGTCAGCGAGTATCCAGCGGACCCCGACAAGGATCTCAACGCCCCGCGCATCATCGGGCTTTCCCGTGACGGGACCGATCTGCTCTTCACCCTCGGTGCGCGCATCACGGGCCACGAGATCGAGAACGCTGCCCAGCTCTACGATGCGCGAATCGGAGGCGGTTTCCCCCCGCCTCCCCAGCCCCCTGCCCCATGCGTCGAGGACGCTTGTCAGGGCCCGCTCGATGCTCCGCCGGGGCTTCCCCAGTCCGGCAGCTCGACTCTTCAGGGTCCGGGCAATGAGGCTCCTAGCGTTCGGAAAAAACAGCGTGGGCGCTGTGCGAGCACGAGAAAAAAGGCTACGCGCAAAGCACGCGGCACAAGCCAACGCGAGATCGCAGCTCGCAAATGCAAGCGCACTCGAAGTGGTCAAAAGCGTAAACCGACGACTGTCAAGAAGGGCTGAGCCGAGATGAACGGGAAGACAGATATGAGGGGCACATTCCGAATTCGGCTCGCGCTGCTGCTTGGTGCCTGCATGACGACCCTTGCTCTTGCAGCGACCCCTGCCGCCGCAGCGCCGGCCCTCGAGGTCAAGACCCAATGGGGCTCCACCCACCTCGCTCCCGGCGATCTCGGCCAGTTCATCGTCGCGGTCCGTAACTTCGGCGATACCGACGCGACGGGGCCGGTGACCGTGACACTGGACCTTCCGCCCGGTGTCACCCGCGTCCCTCCCGCTCCTTTCGACGACTTCGCCAGCAACGGCGAGGCTCCCTGGTCCTGCTCGGACGTTGTGGTCGATGGCGTCGACACCGTCACCTGTACCAATAGCGCTGAAGATATTCTGGCCCGAGCCGACGTCCCAAGCGCTTTCTTCTACTGGGACTCGAAGATGCTGGTGATCAGAGTCGCGGTCGCACAAGATGCTGCGGGCACTCATGACGTCACCACCACTGCTATCGCGGCCGGCGCGGGTCAGAGCGATTCCGAGGTACACGCCGTCACGATCGGTGGAGATCCCACCGGCTTCGGTGTTGTCGATAAAGCCTTTCGCTCCGACGTCTTCGATGCCGCCTATCCCGCCGGGCAGCCCGTCCGGCAGGCCGGTGCACACCCGTTTGAGCTGCGAGTCGGCTTCGATTTCAACCTCAGAAAGGTTGAGGACCCTTCTCCGCTGCCAGGCTTTGTCTCCACGCTCCTGTCCACCCAGCCCGTCGAGGATTCTCGCACCACTGTCGTCACCCTTCCCCCGGGCGTCTCCGGGAATCCCGAGGCGACCCCCAAGTGTTCCCCCAGCGATTTTCTCCGTAAACGCGGTAACGTCGATACCGCCTGCCCTCCCGAGACCCAGGTCGGCACACTCGACCTCTATCTCAACGCGCCGCCCGCACCAGTTTTCAACAACTCTTGGACGACCAGGATTGGGGTTTACAACCTCCAGCCGCGAAAAGGGGTGCCGGCGGACTTCGGCTTCAACGTCCTCGGTTACCGCGGCCACATATATCCGACCCTCGATCCCGCACAGAATTATGCGATCAAGGCAACCGTTCCTTACATCAGCAGCATTCTGCCGATTCACAGTGCCGAGTTCACGATGTGGGGGGTCCCGGCCGATCCGGCGCACTTCTGGCAGCGAACCAACCCCAACGAGGGCGAGTCGCTGTTCGGAATCGATAGCGACGCGCCAGTCAAGCCGCTTCTCTCGCTACCGATGGATTGCAGCGATCATGGCCGTCCCACGTTCGGCGCCGATTCCTGGCAGAACCCTCGATGGGGCGATCTCAACGACGATCCGAGCGATCTGCCGGTCTATGAGACATCGTCAGGCGAGAGTCTCGAGGTGGAGGGGTGCGACGACCCCCGCATCCGCTTTGAGCCGAGAGTCGCCCTTCAGCCGACCAGTCGTACCGCGGGTGGGCCGACGGGCCTGAAGGTCGACCTGATCGTTCCTCAGCGCAATGACACGGTGCAGAACGCCGAGGAATTGTATGAGGAGAACGGCGACATTCAGGCGATTCCCACCCCGCCGTTGAAGAAAGCCGTCGTGACCTTTCCCGAGGGGATGACGCTTTCCACCTCCGCCGCACAGGGGCTCGGCAACTGCTCGGCTGAGCAGATCGGCATTGGCACCAATAGCCCGGTGCGCTGCCCCGAGAACAGTCGCTACGGCTCGCTGACTCTGCACACCCCGATCCTTCCCCCCGATGCACCGATGGTCGGCGACATCTTTATCGCCAAGCAGAACGAGAACCCCTTCAACAACTTCCTCTCGATGTACTTCGTCATCCACGACGAGGAGCGGGGCCTGCTGGTCAAGCTGGCGGGGAAGATCGACCTCGATCCGAAAACCGGTCAGATTACGACCACCTTCGACGATCTTCCCCAGTTCCCGGTCTCAGACATGGAGCTGAGCTTCAAGGGAGGCGTGCGTGCGGGCTTGGTGAATCCGACCACCTGCGGGGCCAAGACGATCAAAACCGAATTCTTCTCCTGGCACGATCCCAGCACGCCGATCACCGAGACGAGCTCCTACGAGATCACGGAAAAGCCCAATGGCTCCCCCTGCGTAAACGGGCTCGGCGAGCGACCCTTCGCACCGCAGCTGAGCGCCGGCACCGTCAATCCCTCCGCTGGCGCCTACTCCCCCTTCACCTTCCGCCTGCAGCGAACGGACGACGACCAGGAGTTCAGCCAGCTGGGAACGACGCTCCCGCCGGGCCTCTTGGCCAACATCTCGAAGATCAGCGAGTGCCCAGAGGCAGGAATCGCCCAGGCAGAAGCGCCGGGAAGGACGGGAACGCAGGAGCAGCTCGCTCCCTCCTGTCCCGCCTCGAGCCAGATCGGCACCACCGACGTCGGCAGCGGAGTGGGCCAGGTGATCACCTACATTCCGGGCAAGGCCTACCTCGCCGGCCCCTACAAGGGCGCCCCGCTGAGCATGGTGGTGATCACTCCGATCCTCGCCGGCCCCTACGACCTCGGCGTGATCGCCGTCCGCTCGGGGATCTACGTCGATCCCGCCACGGCGCAGGCGACGATCAAGACCGATCCCTTCCCCCAGATCTACCAGGGCATTCCGGTGCGGATCAGGGACATCCGGGTCATGGCCGACAGGCCGGACATGATCGTCAACCCGACCAGCTGCGAGCCGATGGCGGTGGACGCTCACGTGACGGGGACCGGAGGCATCCTCGAGTCGATCGTCGACGACACCGCGGTAGACCTCGCCGAGCGCTTCCAGGTCGCCAACTGCGCCAGGCTCGGTTTCAAACCGCAGCTCAGCTTCAAGCTCAAGGGCGGTACCAAACGAGGCGACTTCCCGGCGCTGGAGGCGATCCTGAGAGCACGTCCCGGAGACGCCAACATTGCCCGATCGACGGTCGTCCTGCCAAGGTCGGAGTTCATCGAACAGGGCCACATCAGGACGGTCTGCACCCGGCCCCAGTTCGCGGCCGACCAGTGCCCCGCGGGCTCGATCTACGGCAAGGCCAAGGCGACCTCCCCGCTCTTCGACGAAGCGCTCGAAGGCCCGGTCTACCTGCGCTCCAACGGAGGCGAAAGGGTCCTCCCGGATCTCGTCGTCTCCCTCGACGGCAAGATAGACGTCACCCTCGCCGGCTTCATCGATTCGGTCAAAGGACGGGTCAGGAACACCTTCGATGTGATCCCAGACGCCCCGGTGACCGAATTCAAGCTCTCCATGCAGGGCGGCAAGAAGGGCCTCTTGGTCAATCACTTGAACCTCTGCAAAGTGACCTCCAGAGCCGACGTGAAGTTCGTCGGACAAAACGGCAAGGTCGCCAAGAGCAGGCCGAAGATGGGGACTTCGTGTGGGGGCGGGGGAAGGGTCGGAAGGGCAAACGTTAGGGGCTGGCGGGCCTCTTCCGTTTGTCCGGCCTGCTGTCCTTCTCGTTCCTCGCCACTCTGCAGGCTTCCTCTGGCCCGATGAACGGGCAGAGCGCCATATAGGTGCTCAGGGGGCCCATCTCTGGCAGGTTCCCGATCCCCTCGTCGCGCACCCAGTTGCAGAGCATCGCGTAGATGGAGCTGAGGATCGCCTCCTGTGCGATCGGCGGTAGCTTTGGTGCGTGCTCCAGGCCGCTGTCAAGTGGCCGCTGCATCGCCTCCAAGGCCTGGTCGCGACGCTCCAGAGCTTCGGCCCCGGCCGCGAAGACGTCAACACAGACTAGGCGGGTGAACTCGGGTTCCTGTGAGAGGAAGGCCAGCGAGGCCTGGGTGACGGATCGAATTGCCTCTGGCCAGTTGCGTGCCCGTCTATAGGCGGGCATCGCGACCCCCAAGAGCCGCGTTCGACCGCCGTAGAGCGCGTCGTCGAACGCCTGCGCCTTGCTGTCGAAATGCTCGTAAAAGGTGCTCAGTGAGATTCCGGCAACCTCGGCGATGTCGGCGATCGTCGTCGCAGGGAAGCCCTTTCTCGCCACCACGGTCATCGTCGCTCGCGTGATTCGCTCCGCCGGGTCCTCGTCGCCTCGCCAGGGCTTGAAATCGGCCTCGTGGGGGTTACCTGTTCCCCTGCTGGCGTCCGGAGGACGTCCGCTCGATCTGGCGCGCCGCCGTGAGGTACGCCGCAGCAGCTGGGGTGGCGGCTGGTAGGAGAGCAACAATTCCAGCAGGTCGGGCACCAGCTCGACCAACTCTGCCTCGGTCCCCCGATGCAGCCGGGTATGCACGATCTTGCGAATCCCATCAACCATCCCTTGAGTCATCTCCGTTGGCATCTCCCGTCCTTCGTGAAGCTCCGCGAAGGACTTCTGCAGGAGCCCCTGGAAGGCAGCCATCGCCGAGTCGATTCGTGCCACGGCCGGCGGTCCCGCCGCGTAGACCTCGACCAGGCACAGTCGTGCAGCCGCGGGCTGAGCCACGACCAACTCGACCAGCTCTCCGAGCGCCCCGCGCTGTGCTCGTTGCTTCGGGCCCCCGCTGCCTTGGAGCCGCCCCGCCGTTACCTTCGCCGTTGCACTGAGGATCTCGTCCAGCGTGGCCAGGAAGCAGTCCTGCTTGTCGGTGAAGTGTTCGTAGAAGGCCCTGCGAGACACTCCAGACAGCTCGACCAGATCGGATACGCGGGTCGCCTCGTATCCATTCTCGGCAACAGTCGCGACCATGGCCGCGAACAGACGTTCACGCTGGTTTGCACAGACGGCCTCTCGCGGCCGTCCACGGCCGGGACGAAGGCTGCGCTCGCGAAGCGTGCGTGAATCCCCCCACGGCGTTCTGGCCATCGTGGCGCCACCATAGCCAGCGGCCGCCCATACCCCGACCCTCGGTGGGGCTCGAAGAAACCCTTCTGTAGTGCGGTGTTTCGGCATTTGTCGGTCGCTTCGTAATGCCGTGTTCCAAGCGCTCCCGTGCGACTCGAGCCTGGGATTCCCGGTTTGCTGCCGCTATATGCGGATGCGCTGTGCGCCGTCCCATTATTGCCGATGAACGACGTCTTGACAAACACGTATATCTGTGTTTCTATTGTGCCTGTGCAATCAGACGGTCGCGTTTCTGAAAACGCGGTTGAAAGCGCAGGGGGGCGTTGTGGGAGCGCCCAGGGGCACGACGAGGAGAGATGCCACGCCATGAGCGACGGGACGAAGTACCCGAGAGGCGACTGGAGGGGGTTGTCGGCCGGAGTCGCCAAATGCTCAGATGCCGCGATCGAGGCCTCGAAGAGCAAGTCGGGGTCCGATCCGACCCCCACGATCAGAAGCGGCATCACCCTGCATGTCCGGGATATCCGCGTGATCCTCGATCGGCCCGATTTCACCCTGAACCCGACCGGCTGCGGCCGGATGGCACTCGACGCACGGCTCACCGGTACCGGTGCTGACTTCGCCAATCCCGCAGACAATGCGATCGCGACCCCGTCCAATCCCTTTCAGGCGTCCAACTGCGCGGCTCTGCCCTTCAAGCTCAAGGGAAGGACCAAGCGCGGTCAGTTCCCCGCCTTCCAGGCGACGCTCAGGGCAAGGCCGGGAGACGCCACATCATCCGCACGGTCTGCACCAGGTCCAGTTCGCGGCCCGTCAGTGTCCGGCGGGATCGATTTACGGCCACGCCAGGGCGATCACGCCTCTGTTCGACGAGCCGATCGAAGGGCCGGTCTACCTGCGTTCCAACGCAGGCGACAGGGTTCTTCCCGACCTTGTCGTCTCCTTGAAGAACAGAGAGATCGAGGTGGCCTTCGCCGGCTTCATCGACTCGACCAAAGGCAGGGTCCGAAACATCTTCAACGTGATCCCCAACGCTCCGGTGACCAGGTCGTCCTCAACATGCGAGGCGGCAAGCGAGGTCTCTTGGTCAACCACCTCGACCTCTGCGAGGTGACCTCCAGGGCCGACGTGAAGATGGTCGGCCAGAACGGCAAGGTCTCCGAGAGCCAGCCGAAGATGGGGACTCCCTGCTCCAAGTCGCGCAAAGGCAAGCGCGACAACAAAACGGCTCAGTAAGCCGACCGAGCCGCCCCGCCTTCCCTGTCGGCGTGGCTCAAGTCAAGACGCAAACGTCAGGCCCCGGGGGGCTCCCTCCCCTCGGGGCTGTTTGCCTTTGTTGACCTGGCGACTATTTAGGAACTAGACTGTACGTGTAACGGACCAGGCCGTTTGCACGATGAGTGAGGCTCGACCTAGATCCAGATTTACCCCGCCGCGACGTCTTCCTCGCGGGCGACACGCGCTCGCGCCGGAGGCGGTTGTGCGGGACCAGCGCGAACGGCTGCTGGCCGCCGTGCCCGGGGTAGTCGCGGAGCGCGGCTACGAAGCGATGTCGGTCGCGGACATCGTCAAGCGGGCGGCGGTCTCACGCAACGCCTTCTACAAGAGCTTTAGCGACAAGCAGGACTGCTTCGCTACCGCCCACGAGGCTGGGCACGAGCAGCTATTCGACATTCTCACTGGCCCATGTGAGGCAGGCGCGACGGTCGACGAGCGAGTGGAGCGCTCGCTCGAGGCTGGTCTCGACGCGCTTGCCTCCGATCCGGACATGGCGCGTCTCCTCTTCGTCGAGGCGCCCTCTGCGGGCGAGGAGATCGCCCTCCGCTACCACGAGTGGCTGCAGCGCTACGGCACGCTCTTGGGATCCGCCGCCCCGCCTGGCTCGCCCGAGGCAAGTCCCGCGCCAGAGGTTCACCAGGTGATCGTCGGCGGCATCGCCTCGCGCGTCGCCAGCGAGGTGCTGCAGGGGAGAGCCGCAGGTCTACGGGGCCTCACAGCGCCCCTGGTCGAATACGTCCTCGCCTTCTACCGGCCCAGCGAGCCGGGCCCGAAGGAGGGCAAGGTCCTCACGTTCGAGCCGGAGCAAGAGCCTGCCTCCGAGCTCTACGAAGAACGCCGCAAGCAAGCCGGCTAGCTCCTTCATCGCATCGGTTTACGCCGCGTATCGCCCTGGGCTAGCTGCCAGGGCTGAGAAATCTGGCCTGAAAGTCCCTGCTATTAGGCCACTTTTCCAGAAATACCATGTGCGTATCTTGACAACTACGAACCGGCATGTTTACATCTCTCCGCGTCTTCAATCAGGAACGAAGACGGTATGTCCAGCAGGACCAAGCAGGGACACCACAGGGAAACCGAGCCCACGGGGGCCGCCTAGGGAAGCGGCCGGTAGAGGGGCTCACGGGACAAGGAGAGAGCTACGTGAGACGCCAAGCGAGGGCACTGTCTGCGGAATCGAACCCCGCAGTGGCAATCAACTGGGGCGGGAGGGCTACCGTTGTGGCCGCGATCCTCTGTCTCGGCATTGTCTTTGCGCTGACCGTTGGCGAGGCTCGGGCCGATTCGTCATCGAACGGGCGTGTCTACGAGAAGGTCTCTCCGCTTGACAAGAACAGCGTCGGAGTCTCCATGGACCCCCGTACCCTTTCTGACGCCCGCCTGCAGGCCTCGGTTGACGGAAACGCCGTTGCCTACCACTCGATGGGGAATTTCGGTGGCGACGCCGGGCTCCTCACCCTGCAGTACGTCAGCAGACGCGATTCTGCGGGGAACTGGTCAACCAAGGGAATCAACGCAGGGATACTCCCCTGCACCGCTCTCGGAGGTAACACTTATTTCGGAGCAGGATATCAATGGTTCTCGGACGATCTCAACTGGGCAGTAGGGCAGACCTGCATGGGGCTCAATCCCGGCGATCCCCTGGAACACATCAATCTCTATCTGCGTGATACGAGTGGCTCCTCCTTTGAGCGCCTATCTCTTTCCGAATCAGATCCTCCCAGTCCAAACCTTTCGAAGGACTGCTTCATCGGGACTTCGTCGGACCTCAGTCACATCGTCTTTCAAACAGAGTCACACCTAACCGAGCCACAAGCGTTTCTTTATGAGTGGGTCAAAGGTGATGGACTCAGGCCCGTTGCCCCGGGAATGGGGGATATCACCGCGGGTGGACAGAGCATGACCGGGGACGCCCGGTGCAGTGTCAACTATCCCGGAGACAATCCGGTTTCAGCAGACGGATCTCGAATTTATTTTTCCACCATACAAGGTGAATCTCCAGGCACTCTCCCACCGAATCTATATGTTCGTGAGGGGGGGACCACCACGCGGCTCGTCAGCGTCAACGAGCGATCTGGGCCGGATCCAAAAGGAAATTCAGTGACATTTCAGCTGGCTAGAAAGCGCGATGGAGGCGTTGCTTTCTTTACCGACTTTCAAAAACGAACTGTTGATGCAACCGCGGATGAAGGCGCGGGCTTTGGTAGTGCCGACCTTTATCGATGGGAGGCAGATGCTCCGGTCGGTTCGCAACTAACGGACATCACCACCCAGGATCCAGATGGAGCTGGGGTGATCAGCACCGTTCTTGCTAGCGATGACGCAACAAAGGTGTATTTCCTGGCCACCGGGGACCTAGCGCCTGGGGCAATTGAGGGGGAGGAGAATCTCTACCTGTGGCAGGAAGGGATTGGCGTACGGCATGTCGCTACGAACCTTGGCGTCTCTATTCAACAGGGTGCGGTGGATAGGCAGGCTCCTCGAAATAGAAAGAGGATCACTCCATCTGGTAACCAGCTTGCATTCATCGCCAGCACACAGTTGACGTCCTATGACACCAATGGCCATGAGCAGATCTACCTCTACGATGCTCTCAGCGATGAACTGACCTGCGTGTCGTGCAACCCGCGTTCTCCAATGTCTACGGCTGACGCCCGCTTCATCCTGACGCACGACAACAAACAGCTCCCGCACAATCTTTCGGACGATGGGCAGAGAGTCTTCTTCGAGAGCACCGAAGCCTTGGTGCCCCAGGACACAAACGGTCGCAGGGATGTCTACGAATGGCACGATGGGGAACTGGATCTGATCTCAACCGGAAGCAGCGGAGATGAGTCGGTCTTTCTCGATGCAAGCGCAAGCGGGCGCGACGTTTTCTTCGTCACGGTCGAGCAGCTCGTTCGGTCGGATACTGATTTCCTTGCCGACGTCTACGACGCACGTGTCGGTGGCAAACCCGAGCCTGCCCCGATCCCGGGATGTAGCGACGACGAGTGTCAGGGCACTCCTGTTGCACCCCCCGTCTTCGACACGCCGGGCAGCGCGGGGTACCTGAGTTCCGGTGCACCATCGACCAGACGCGCTTGCGGTACCGGCCAGGTTCGCAGGAAGGGCAGATGCGTGCGCAAGCGCCATAGCCCAAAACCCAAGCAACGGCCAAAGCGAAAGCACCAGGCTGGCCAGGGACATGTCCTGACGGTTGGTCACTGAGATGAGCAAGGAGAAGAGGAATATGAATCCGTTGGGAATGGCCATCTCGAGAACGCGCCCCAGCTCTGCTAGGCGCGGGATACTGGGCGGCCTCGCAACAGCGGCCTGCCTTCTGCTGGCAGCCGTAGCCGCGCCTTCCTCTGCGATCGCCTTTGGCCTCGCTTCGTGGGACGGCGACTGGGCGGTTCAGCAGAACGGAAGCGCATTCACACAGGCCGCTGGGCATCCTTACTCGGTAAGTACGACCTTCGATCTGAACACGATCACGAACGTCAACGGATTGCCAGAGTCCGATGGACCACTTCGGCACCTAACGGCCAAGATCCCTGCCGGCTTGGTGGGAGATCCGGACGCAATGCCGACATGTAAAGGGATGTCCGAGCTCCGGCCTGCGAGTGACCCGTTTGGGACCTTTGGAAACTGTCCAGTCAACAGCATCGTCGGAACGATCAAACTACGGACGCTCTTTAGTGGAGTCTTCCCGATCGAGCCAGAGGTTCCGGTCTATAACATGGAGCCACCGCCTGGCATTCCCGCGCAGTTCGGTTTCGCGATCATCGGCTTTCCTGTTTTGCTCGATGCCTCGGTCAGGAGCGACGGCGACTATGGCGTAAACCTGACTACTCGGAACATCTCTCAGGGGTTGATCGTCAACGGCGTCACCATCACTTTCTGGGGTGTACCCGCAGATCCCAGTCATGATATTCAGCGCTGCCGGGCCTACGCTGCGGGCTATCTGGGTGGCAACCCCTTTTGCACTGGCACGCCGGGTGTGCCCGGTGGGCTCGATCCTGAAAATTTCACTGAAATCATTGTCGGTGGCCCTAGCTCCGCGGGCGTCTCGACCGTCCGTCCGCTTCTGACCAATCCAAGCGAGTGTGGCCCTGTTGGGCAGGGCAAGGAGGTCGGCTTGGACGTCTCCTCGTGGCAGCAGCCAAGCCAGAGCGACAGCGCCAGCTTCACAACTCACGTCCCCGGCGACCCTTCGCAGCCGGTCGGCAACGACGGCTGTGAGATCGTCCCGTTCACGCCTGAGATCACCGTTCAGCCCGGGACCAAGCGAGCCGACAGCCCGACGGGTCTCGAGGTCAACCTGAAAATCCCCCAGGACGGCCTCAAGAACCCAGACGGCATCGCCCAGTCCGCTCTGAGGAAAACCGTCGTCTCCCTCCCTGAGGGAATGACTGTCAACCCCTCTTACGCTGACGGCGTCGACGTCTGCACGCCACAGCAGATCGGAATGATCTCGGTCGACCCGCCCCGTTTCGACAAAGAACCGGCGAGCTGCTCGGACGCATCGAAAATCGGCGACGTCAGGATTGTTACCCCGCTGCTCGACACCCCGGTGGAGGGGGGCCTCTTCGCAGCGCAGTCAAACGACGACGAAAAGGTGGGCCACGAGAACCCCTTCGACTCCCTCGTCCCCCTCTACATCGTCGCCGAGGGCAGAGGAGTGCGGGTCAAGCTCGCGGGAGACGTCGCCCTTGACGAGAGGACCGGGCAGATCGTCACCACCTTCGACAATGCACCCCAAATCCCGTTCTCGACCTTCAGCTTGAGCTTCAAGGGCGGCCCCAGGGCGCCGCTGGTGAACCCCTCGAGCTGTGGTACCTACACCTCGACGGCGCAGTTCAGCCCCTGGTCGCGGCCCGACCAACCGGTCACAGACTCAGACCCCTTCACGATCACCTCCGGCCCAGGCGGCGGCCCCTGCGTCAACGCGCCAGGCAACCGCCCCTTCAACCCCGTCCTGCGAGCGGGAACGCTGAACCCCTCCGCCGGCTCCTTCAGCCCCTTCGTCTTGCGCATGAGCCGCAACGACGGCGAACAGGAGGTCACCTCCTTCGAGTCGTCGCTCCCCGCAGGCCTGGTCGCCAGCCTCGCCGGCACGAGCAAGTGCCCAGATGCAGCCATAGCCCTGGCAGCGACCAAGACCGGCAAGGCCGAGAAGGCATCTCCCTCCTGTCCTGCCTCGAGCAGGATCGGCACCGCCCTCTCGGGCACCGGATCGGGCCAGATCCTCACCTACGTCCCGGGAACGGTCTACCTGGCCGGCCCCTACAACGGAGCTCCATTGTCGGTGGCGACGATCGTCCCCGCCGCGGTAGGCCCCTTCGACGTCGGCACGATCGTCGTCAGAGCGGCCCTGCGCATAGACCCCGAAACCGCCAAGGTCTCCGTCGACCCCGTCCCGATCCCCTACATCCGCAGCGGCATCGCCCTGCACGTCAGAGACATCAGGGTGATCCTCGACAAACCGAACTTCACCCTCAACCCGACCAGCTGCGATCCGAAGGCGGTCACGGCAAGGATGCTCGGCACCGGGGCGGACTTCGCCAACCCAGCCGATGACGTCGCGGCCGATCTCTCAGAGCGCTTCCAGGTAGCCAACTGCGCCGCCCTGCCCTTCAAACCCAAGCTCTCCTTCAACCTCAAGGGCGGAACCAAGCGAGGCCAGTTCCCCGCCTTCCAGGCAACGCTCCTGGCAAGGCCAGGAGACGCCAACCTGGCAAAGACCACCGTCGTCCTGCCTCGCTCGGAGTTCATCGAACAGGGCCACATCAGAACCGTCTGCACCAGGCCCCAGTTCAAGGCCCAGCAATGCCCAGCCGGATCGATCTACGGCTACGCGAAAGCGATAACCCCGCTCTTCGATACCCCGGTCGAAGGACCGGTCTACCTCAGAGCAAACGGAGGAGAAAGAGTCCTCCCCGACCTCGTCGTCTCTCTGAAGAACGGAGAGATCGAGGTAGCCCTGGCCGGCTTCATCGACTCGGTCAAAGGAAGAGTCCGCAATGCCTTCAACGTGATCCCAGACGCCCCCGTCACCAAGTTCACCCTGAACATGCTCGGCGGCAAGAAGGGCCTCCTGGTCAACCACCTCGACCTCTGTGAGGTCACCTCCCGAGCCGACGTGAAGATGGTCGGGCAGAACGGCAAGGTCGTGCA
Organism: uncultured Solirubrobacterales bacterium; assembly: GCA_963807425.1. GTDB lineage: Bacteria > Actinomycetota > Thermoleophilia > Solirubrobacterales > 70-9 > VRUE01. Next base: position 195,457 of record CAWEBZ010000014.1, read on the forward strand.
GAGCCGGCCGAAGATGGGGACTTCGTGTAAGGGCAAAGGTCGCAGGGGCACGAAATAGACATCACTGATACCACGTGCGTATCTTGACAAACGCGAACTGACGTGTTTGTATTTGGCTCTGTCCCTCGTTGAGAACGGAGCTGGTATGCGCGAGAACAGGAGTGCCGAGGTGGCCGCCGAGGAGATCGGGCTGCCGACTCGCCAGCCTCGTGCCTCGCGCCGGCGGCCGGACGTGCCGCCGCCGAAGGTCGAGCGCATCCGGCCTCGCTCGGGGCTAAGCCGGGCCGAGGTGATCGCCAACCAGCGCAGTCGCATCTTCGACGGCCTCGCCGCCGCTCTCGCCTATCACGGCTACGAGGACACCAAGATCACCGACATCGTCGAATTCGCAGGGGTCTCCCGGGCCACCTTCTACGAGCACTTTCAAGGCAAGGAGCCCTGCTTCACGGCTGCCTATGACGATGGAGTTGAGCGGCTCGTCGCGGTCGTCGAGGCGGCTGTCGAGGGCGAGCGTGGATGGCCCGAGCGCCTCTCGGCTGGGCTGCGGGCGGGCCTCGAGTTCCTCGCCGCGAGCCCGCCGCTGGCCCACCTGCTCCTGGTCGAGTCGCTGGCTGCCGCGCGTCCGATCAGGTTCGAGCACGAGCGCACGCTCGTCGACCTCGCGGAAGCCTTGCGTCCGCCGCCGGCCGAGCTGGGGGATGGGGTGGCCATCTCCGAGGAGACCGCGCGGTTGCTTGCCGGCGGCCTCACCTCTCACCTCTCCGGCCTGGCCCTCGCCGGCGAAGCCGAGCACCTTCCCGAGTCGCACGATCTCCTCCTGCAGTACCTGCTCGCTCCGTCGCTTCCGATCGCCTCGCGCTCTGCCGATGAGCGCCGAGCCTGAGCGCTTCGAGCCTGACGCTCTCGCCGGTCTTCCCGAAGAGCTGGCCCTCGCACGGCTGCCGGTCGGCCGCCATGGGCTGCCCCGCTCCTTCGTCGTTCGCAACCAGCGCCTGCGCTTGATTGCAGCGATGCTGCGGGTGCTGCCGGAGCACGGTTATCCCGCGACTACGATCGCTCACCTGACCGGAGAGGCCGGCGTCTCCCGCGCCGCTTTCTACGCCCAGTTCTCGAGCAAGGAGGAGTGTTTTCTCGCCACCTATGACCTTGCGAGCCAATGGCTCTGCGAACATGTCGAGCGAGCGGTCGCCCCGAGTGAGGAGTGGCCCGCTCGAGTCCGCGTGGGCGTCTCCGAGATCCTCAGCCTGCTTGCCGCAAACCCCGCGGTCGGGCACCTGATCGCCGTCGAGGCTTTGCAGGCCGGCACTGCCGCGCGCAAGCGCCAACAGGCTTTTCTAGCTCGCTTCGCGGCAGTCTTGCGCTCCGGTCGCCCGGGCCGCCCAGAGCTTCCGGCGGAGCTGGAGGGGCTGCTGCTCGGTGGCGCTGTCTCCCTGATCGCACGCTACATCGACACAGGGCGCGCCGAGCAGCTCCCCAGTGCCACCACCGAACTGGTCGAGTGCCTGCTGATTCCCTATCTGGGAGCGGGAGAGACCAAGCGGATCACCGCTCGGGCCGCCTGACTATGCCTGAGCCGCTGCGATTGCTGCCGGGTGTAGCGGGGCCGGGACGGGGTAGCGTCCCAGTCGACCGCAAACCGCGAGCACGGAGGCTCAGATGGCCAGCCCTTTCACGCATACGAAGCTTCTCGACGTCAAGGACTCGGCAGCTGAGTTCGGGTACAGCGAGGCGCAGGAAGCGCGCTTCGCGCAGGAGGATCTCGATGCAGAGGAGACCGGAGTAAGCCATCTGCGGCTAAAGCCCGACCAGCGCTCCCCCTTCGGGCACAAGCACGAGAACGCCGAGGAGGTCTACGTCGTCCTGAGCGGCTCGGGCCGGATGAAGCTCGATGACGAGATCATCGAGGTCGAGGCACTCGACGCGATTCGCGTCTCTCCCGAGGTGACGCGTGCCTTCGAGGCGAGCTCCGACGGCCTCGAGGTACTCGCGGTAGGAGCCAGCCACGACGGCGACGGCGAGGTCTTCCCCGGCTGGTGGTCGGACTGACCCGTCTTACGACCAAGTCGACGACACCTTAGGCGTCTCGGCGCTCTGGCCTCCAGAAGTGCCCCGAGCTGGATTCGAACCAGCGGCCTACTCCTTAGGAGGGAGTCGCTCTATCCAGCTGAGCTATCGGGGCTCAACCTCAAATCGTAGGCGTTCCGAGGCGGTTTTCGTCCATTCATGCCCCGATCCGAGCCGGCGCTTACCATGAACGCATGGCAGCTCACAGAAAGCCGCTACTTGCTCCTGGCAATGAGGCCGAGTGGGCGAGGATCAATCGTGAGGAGACGGAGCAGCTACGTGCTTCGAACTTGGCTTTGACGCCGGCTCAACGGCTGGAGCTAGGCCAAAAGCTCTCGCAGCAAGCTGTCTCGCTGCTCGCTGCTTCCGTGAAGGCTGGCAATGTCCCAAGACGAGCCCTCTGGTCCTGACCTTGCTGGCGTCATAGCCGACGCCAACTCGGCAGGCTTGGAGCATGTTGTTATTGGCGGATTCAGCGTGATTTTCCATGGTTATGTACGGGCTACGAGGGACTCGGACCTACTCGTCCCCGATGGCGAGAACGCTGACGAGACGATCCTGCGCTTCCTCGAATTGGCGGATGGCCGGCGATTGTCCGATGGCAAGAAGCTCACGATTGACGACATCTCCAGCGCCGAGCACCTGCGGGTAAACAGTCGCCGCGGCATCATCGACATCATTCGCGGCGGTTCTCCTCCCCTTGACTTCGACACGGTTTCCGATCGGGCAGACACGACGGAGTGGGAGGGCCAGATGGTCCGGGTCGCTGCGCTGCCGAGCGTTGTTGGCTTCAAGCGCCTTGCCAGACGACCGCAGGATCGAGTCGATCTCGAAGAGCTGGAGGCGATCCATGGCGACTTGCCCGTGGAACCGATTCCCGGCCTCGATTCATAGCCGGGGTTCAGCTATTGCCCGGTTGCATCGAGGTCCTCTAGATCCGCGAGATCGCGGGTTCTGCCAGCGGCTCGCTTCATCGCCTTGAGGTCCTCAATTGAGCAGACGGCGACCTCGATTCCGAGGATCTCTGCCTTTGTAGAGCGTGCGTGCAACTCGTTGTAGGGGGGAATCCCATCGAGTCCCTGAACGATGTCCAGGCGACCGAGATCGGTCTCGATGGCAACTTGCTCGCCACCCGCGAGCTGCTCCGCAATCGACAGCTGGCTGCTGAGGAAAGCTTCGCCTGCATGCACGTGTCCGTGGATTGCCTCGGCAACCGCCGCAAGGTGTTTGAAGTTCTCGGCATCCGGGGCGACAACTATGTCTACGTCCTTCGTCCCGCGAACCACCCCCCACGCTCCCAGCGCAAGTCCGCCGACCACGACGAACCTCACTTCCGCCTCCGTCAAGCGGCGGAGGATCTGATCGAAAGCGGGAGCGTTCACCCTCGGCGGGCGACGCCAGCAAATTGGAGCAGTTGGTGGCTCAGGGCGATGGTCTCTGCCAGGTTCACAGACATTGAACGCTGAGCATCCGCCCGAAGTCGCTGTATTCGGACTTCTTCAGCAGCGGCAACGGTGTCCTTGGGAGCCCTTCCGGTCCGATCGAGATTTGCCATTCGGACACCGTAGCGGAGCGGCGGACGACCACAACCGTTGGGCAACGCTGCCCAAAATCAACCAAAATCGCGGGATAATCCAAGCGGATCCACGATCTCGCACCATCGTTCGCGCTGGGTATGGTCGGCCTGCGTGGGGTTGATCACTGGACGGTTGCGGAGGCGGGCGGAAGGTCATTTCGCGGGGCTGACGCTGCTGCGTAAAGACGAGGCCAACAGCTTCGGGATCGAATCGGGTGGGGTGTGGCAGGTGCGTGGCAACGGCAACCTCGCGCTGACCAAGCACGAGCTGCTCTTCGCTCAGTGGGTGCCGAACCGGCTGCTGCGGATCCGGCTCGACTCGATCGTCGACGTTACGACGGTGAGGTCCCATCTCGGCAAGACGATCCGAAAGGACCTGCTGAAGGTCGTCTGGTCGACCGACCTCGGTACGAAGGACTCGATCGCGCTTTGGGTCGCGGACCTCGACGGTTGGCTCGAGGCCCTTCGACCCTGACCTAGCCGGACTCCTCGTCGTAGAGGCTCTCCGAGGCCAGCTCCTGAGCGCGGCGGCTCCATAGCTTCACCTGCATGAAGACGTCGTCGCCGTAGCCCTCGAGGGCATCGAGGGCGATCAGGGTGAAGCGCTGGTTGGAGACGACCTCCTGGTCGACGGTCTCAAGCTCCAGCTCGGCGCTGGCGGCGACAGCGCCTTGGACGAGGGGCCGACCCCAGACCAGGGTGACGTCGCCGGCGCGGCCGTTCTCGCCCCGCCAGCGCCCGATCACCTCGTCGTTGAGGTCGATCTTCCAGTCGGGGTTGTCCTCGGCGAGGACGTCGGTGAAATCGGCCTTGGCTTTGAAGTCGCCGGGCTCGCCGTCCTCGGGCTGTGTGTAAGAGACGTGACCAAACAGCTCCAGGGTGCCTTCGGGACCGTCGGTCCGCGCCGTGCAGGGAACCCAGGTCCGGCCACCCCAGGCGCGCTCGGGAAACCAGTCGAGGGTCTCCGGCGCCTCGACGCCGGACGGCAGGTCCCCGACACCGCGACATGCCTCCCGAAACGACTCCGCCAGACGTTCCGCGAAACGCCCGTGCGGGATCCCCTCCTGGGTGCTGTCGGCGATGAAGCGCGGGATCGGGCGGGGGTTGGGCGGCATCGGGCCTTGAGCCTATCTCGGCCCCTGTTAACACTTGGCCAACTGGCAAATCTGAGCAAATTTCCGTTGCTATGGTCGCCATACACGTGCTGGTTCGTAGAACAGCAGTGTGCGAAAAGGGAGACATAGGCAAGGGAGATCTTGATGGGGACGAGAAGCATGCGGGCATTTTGCTTGGCACTGGGCCTTGTATCGATCTATGCAGCGCCGGCGCAGGCCAGCCTCGGCTACGAGCTGGACGCAACCAAACCGTCGATCTCGCTGAGCGGTCAGAACCCGCATGGTGTGGCGATCGACCAGTCCAACCAGCGTATATATGTGACCCTTGCTACCGCCGACGAATCATCCCTGGCGCCGGGCCTGGTCCAACAGTTCGAGAGCACTGGGGACCCGAGCGCCAATCCGACCTTCACCGCGGGAGGGGCGGATATCTTCACCGGCGTCGCGGTCAACCCGGTCACGCAGGGCGTTTACGCTTCCCAGTCGGCGATCAAAACCCCGTTCGCGACCATCGGGGAAACGCGGATGAACACCTTCTCGTCCGGCGGTGTGTCGGGCGCGTCCTTCGCCCTCTCGAACGCCGTCGACGCCGGACCGCAGATCGCCGCCGATTCGACCGGCGCCGTCTACTTCCCCAACGACTCCACTAACACGGTGCAGGTGTTTAACTCAGCGGGAGTCCTGCAAGCCTCGATCGGATGCGGCGCCTGTCCGGGCGGGGCCTTCAGCTCGCCCGCCAGCGTCGCGATCGGTCCCGCCGACTCGGTTTACGTGGCCGACATCGGCACCGACCGGGTCGTCAAGTTCACTCGCTCGGGCGGCTCCTACATATACGACTCCGTGATCCAGAGCGGGAAAGGCGCCGTCGCGGTCGCGGTGGACCCCGCCACCGGAGAGACCTTCGTGGGCGATCTGCCGACGGGGTCCAACTTCCACATCGTTGCCTATGACGCCGCCGGGGTGCAATTCGACGATTTCGGTCACGGCCTCTTTATCTCTCCTCCCTTTGGCCCGGCGAGCGCCGCGCAGATCGCGGTGAACTCGACCACCCACAAGCTCTACGTCACCGAAGGCGTGGTCGACACGATCCGGGTCTTCGACCGGGTCACGATCAGCGCGCCGACCGCCACCACCGACGTTCCATCCCCGGTGGGCCAGATCGGGGCGACTCTGAAAGCTACGGTCAATGCGAAAAAACATGCTGTGACCGACTGCGACTTCCAGTACACGGACGAAGCCGACTTCCTGGCCAACGGCTACACCAACGCCACGACGGCGCCCTGTTCGTCGAATCCGGCGGGATCGGCAGACACTGCCGTCAGCGCGACCGTCGCCGGCCTGGACCCAGCGACTGCCTACAGCTACCGGGTCCTCGCAACCAACAACGGCGGCTCGGTCGAAGGCAACGATCGAACCTTCACGACGCTGGCGGTCGTCCCGCCAGCCGTTACCACCGACGCGGCCTCCAGTCTCGGGGAAACCACAGCGACCTTGGCCGGCAGGGTCAATCCCAAAGGCGGCGCTGTATCCGATTGTCACTTCGAATACGGCACCACCACCGCTTATGGGAAAAGCGGGCTCTGCACTACCACCGTCGGTCCGGTCATGACCGAGGTGGCCCAGAAACGGAGCATCAAAGATCTCTCCCCGGCGACGACCTACCACTTCCGCCTCGTAGTCACCACCAACGCCGGCACGGTGAATGGCGACGACGCCGAATTCACAACGCTGAGCGTTGCGCCTCCGCCCCCACCGCCTCCATCTGGCGGTGGTACTACGCCGCCAGTAGTGCAGCCGCCTGTCTCCCCGCCATCGCCGCCGACAACGCCGGCGAAACCGCTCAAATGCAAAAAAGGCTTCGTCAAGAAGCAGGTTCGCGGCAAGGCGAAGTGCGTGAAGAAGAAACGGCGCGCGAAACGCCGCTAGAGGCAATCCCGCAGGTCGGCGGCGGCTCGCTCCGGGGGATAGACGTTGATGTCGACCCCGGTGCCGAGCTCGAAGCCGGCCTTGATCGTGAGCCGAGGAGCGATGTCTACGTGCCAGTGGAAGGACTCTGCGTTGCGCGGGGCCGTGCGGACCCAGAGGTTCAGCTCGGGAGGGCGACCGAAGCGCTCGGTGAGGCTCCGCAGGGCGGTGCGGATCATCGAGGCGCCGACTCCGTCGTCCTCGAAGCTGGCCGACGCCTGACGCGGCACCACGCGCAGCTCGAAAGGAGAGCGGGAGGCCCAAGGGCAGATCAGCGCCGCCTCGTCGTCGATCGCGACGAGGCGCTCGCGACGGCGCACCTCCTCGACCAGGACGTCGCCGAGCAGGCTGCCGCCGGCGGTGCGTTCGCGGTAGGCGCCCGCCCGCTCGCGCTCTCGCGCCACCGCCGCGGGGACGAAGGGCAGGGCGTAGAGCTGCGCGTGCGTGTGCTCGAGCGAGGCGCCGGCCCCGCCTCCCTCGTTGACGATCAGCTGCACGTAGGAGGCATCGGAGTGGGCGCGCATCCGCTCGCGCCAGGTCGCCACCGCGCCGGCGAAGCGCTCCTCGCCCAGCTCCGCCATCGCGGTCACGTGTTCGGGCGCGTTGACGATCACCTCGTGAGCGCCGAGCGCCGGCCGCGCGGCGAAGAGGTCGGGCTCGCCGGCGCGGCGCGACTCCAGCAGCGGGTCGCCGGCGCTGGCGAAAGCCCCCACCTCGCCGCTCGTCCCGTTGCTCCGCTCCGCGCCCTCGCTGCCCAGCGCGGGGTAGAGGTTCGGCACCACGCGGGTCGTCCAGCCCGGGGTGTCGGGGCCGCCGTCGGGCCGCGTCGCGTAGACCTCGGGCGGGGTGCGGTCCTCGCGCCCCTCGCAGAAGGGGCAGGAGTCCGGGCCCTTCGGCTCGCTCGCGGCCGGGCGGAACCCCTCGGGCCGATCGGCCCGGCCGGGCGCGAGGATCGCCCGCAGCCCGGTCAGCTGGTCGATGCGGATCTCGGGGGCGCTCAGGGCTCTAGACGCGGGAGGGGGGAAGGTCCTCGGCCTCGGGCGCCGGCGGCTCCGGAGGCGGGGGCGGCTTTGGCCGCTTCCTCTCGCTCGGCGCTCCGCCCAGGAACGGCTCGAGCACGTCCATCGGCAGCGGGAAGACGATCGTCGTGTTCTGGTTGCTGCCGATCTCGAGCAGGGTCTGCAGGTAGCGCAGCTGCAGTGAGGCTGGGTTGGTGCTGATGATGTCGGCGGCGTCGGTGAGCTTCTGCGCCGCCTGGTACTCGCCCTCGGAGTTGATGATCTTGGCTCGCCGCTCGCGCTCGGCCTCGGCCTGGCGCGCCATCGCCCGCTGCATCTGCTCGGGGATCTCGACGTCCTTGATCTCGACCGCGGTCACCTTCACGCCCCAGGGCTCGGTCGACTCGTCGATGATCTTCTGCAGCTCTTCGTTGAGCCGCTCGCGCTCGGAGAGCAGCTGATCCAGCTCCGCCTTGCCGAGCACCGAGCGCAGCGCCGTCTGCGCGATCTGCGAGGTGGCGAGGAGGAAGTTCTCGACCTCGACGATCGCCCGGTTGGGATCGACCACGCGGAAGTAGGCGACCGCGTTGACGCTGGAGGGGACGTTGTCGCGGGTGATCACCTCCTGCGGCGGGATGTTGAGCGTGATCGTGCGCAGGTCGACCCGCACCATGCGATCGATGAAGGGGATCAGCAGGATCAGGCCAGGGCCCTTGGTCGCGATTAGCCGGCCGAGGCGGAAGATCACGCCGCGCTCGTACTCGCGCAGGACCTTCACCGATGCGCCAACGGCGATCAGGGCGAATATCGCCAGGACGATCAGGACACCGGCAACAGCTGCCATCAGCTTGCTCCTTCCTCGGCTTGGCTGGGCGGCGCCTCCGGGCTCACCACGAGGGTGAGACCTTCGATCGCCTCGACCCTGACTCTATCCCCCGGGCCAACCTGCCCATTGCCGCCGGACAGCCGCGCCCGCCAGAGCGCTCCCTCGATCCACACCTGGCCCTCCGGGTCAAGCGTGCTGCGCGCCTCTGCGAGCGAGCCGATCAGCTCCTCGGATCCGGTTCGCACTGGCTCGTCGCGGTGGGCCGCGATCACCTTGCGGGTGACGAAGAAGACGGTGATGAAGGAGAGCACCCCGAGCGCGATCAGGCCGGGGCCGACGTACTCGGCGGCAGTGGCGTCGGAGTCGGCGGTGAGAGCGAGCACGCCGGCGCCGACCAGGCCGAGAGCTCCGATCGCCGCCAGCACGCCGCCAGTCGGCAGCAGCAGCTCCGCGAGGAGCAGCGCGATCCCGATCAGGGCGACGATTACGAAAGCGTCCATGGCTCGATTATCCGCTCTCGGGGGCTTCGCCGAGTGCGTAGCGCTCGATGTCGGTGCGCAGCTCGGCGTGCTCTGTGTAGGGCTTCTGCTGGAGGAAGATCAGCTCTCCCTCACGGTCGTAGAAGGCGGTGACGGGAAGGCCGCTTCCCCCGAGGTCGTTGGCGATCTCCTCGCCGGGGTCGCTGTAGCTGGGGTAGGGGACCGGCTCCTCGCTGAGGAAGGTCTCTGCCGCGTCGTCGTTGTCCTGGCTGTCGACGCCGAGGAAGGCGACCCGTTTGCCGTACTTGGCCGAGAGGTCCTGCAAGGCCGGGAACTCGAAGCGGCAGGGGCCGCACCAGGAGGCCCAGACGTTGACCACGACCGGGTAGCCGCGGAGCTCGGCGATTTGCTTTTCGTAGGCGTCGGCTCCGCCGGGCAAGAGCTCGTTCGCCTGCTTGTATAGAGCTGCCAGGGGGGCGGGAGAGCCGGCTAGGGCCTTCGCGTAGTCGGGGTGTCTGCCGTCGGAGTTGCTCTCAGTGGAGCCGCAGCCGGCGGCGATGAGGGCGGCCATTGCAGCCAAGGCGAGGGCGATTGCCAGGTGTCGTCCCGGTTTCGTCAATTCCTTGATTACAATACGTATTGTTCGGTCCGCTTCGATGTGGATCGCTGAGAGCGCTGGGGAGACCAAAAGCGAACCCCGGCATCCTCGTCTAAGTGCCCTCGCCTCACGTTCTGCGTTCCGGCGGGGACAAACCCGAAAGCCTTCATGGCCAAGACCAGCGAAGTTGCCGCGCGGGCGGCAGTTCCTTCAAGCGCCGACATAGAGCGGGCGGCGAAGTTCGCCCGCGAGCCCTTCCTGCTCGACGGCGAGGGTCCTGAGGCGCTGGCCGTCGGCACGGCACGGCGGCGCGCGCTCGACGCTGCCCTGAAGGAGCTGGACGAGGGACTCGAAGATCCTTCGATCAAGTGGCGCCAGGACTTCTCGCTGCTGCTCGGGCTGGAGCGCCTTCTCGCCGAGGAGCCGCCGAAGCTGCGCGACGGCGCCGAGCTGAACCCGCACCAGGTCGACGCGCTCTCGGGAACGCTGACCGAGTTGATGGCCGAGCAGCAGACGGCCGCCGCGGACGACGCGCTGGCCAACGGCAAGAACGGTGGCGGTCCCGCCGCTGCCGAGGCCGAGGTGAAGGAGACCGCGCCGCCCGCCGGGGACGACTCGGAAGAGGACGCCGAGGCCAACGGCGATGCCGAGCTCGAGCCCGAGGAGCTGGCTCCCGACGAGGAGCCCCAGGACTGGGAGGAGCCCGCAGCCGACGAGGAGGAGGAGGTCGTCGAGGAGGCGCCGGAGGACCCCGGCGCCGAGCGGCGCTTCTGGTTCGAGCACGCGACCGGCGCCGGCAAGACCGTGGCGGCGGTCGGTTTCATCGACGCCTCCAGCACCGGCGGAGTGCTGATCCTCACCCACCGTCGCAACCTGGTCGACCAGTTCATCGGCGAGATCTCCGATCGCGGGTACAAGGAGCGGCTGCGACCGCCGCTGATGGACGGCCGCGACGACCCCGATGGGCCGGTGACGGTCGAGACCTACCAGTGGTTCGTCCGCAACCACAAGAAAATCTCCGACGCCTACTCGATCGTGATCTGCGACGAGGCGCACACGGCGCTGGGCGAGAAGACGAGTGCCTGCATCCGTGCCTGGGTCGGTCCCGTCTTCATCGGCATGACCGCGACCGGGGCGCTGATCGCCCGCCACGTCGCCGACCTCTTCCCGACCCAGACCTCGCGCTTCGACCTCGCCCAGGCGGCACGGCGCGGCGTGATCTCGCCGCTGCGCTGCATGCGCATCCCGCCCGGGCCGGGGGTGCGGACGATCGCCAAGGTGCCGCTGCGCAAAGGCGAGGTCGACCAGGACTTCGACCAGGAGGAGCTGGCCGCGCTGCTCGACCAGGAGCCCTTCAACGTCGCGATCGCCGACCTCTACAAGACCCGCTTCAACAAAATGCCCGGTGTCCTCTACACCGCTGGGGTGCAGCACGCGAAGAACGTCGCCAAAGCGCTGCAGAACGCGGGCATAGTCGCCCGCGCCGTCTCCGGCGAGACGCCGAAGCGCGAACTGGCCGAGATCCTCGCCGCCTTCGAGCGCGGCGAGGTCGACGTGCTCTGCAACGCGATGCTGCTGGCCGAGGGCTGGAACTCGCCGCGGGCGACGATCTGCATGCACCTGGCGCCGACCGCCTCGCGCCGCGTCTACCAGCAGCGGGTCGGCCGCGTGACCCGTCGCGCGCCCGGCAAGGAGGCCGGTCTGGTGCTCGACTTCGTCCATCCGGCGACGACCCACGACGAGACGATCGTCACCCTGCACAGCCTGCTCGACCGCGATGTCTACCGCGGCGGCGCGATCGTGGTCGGGCCGGTGCGGCGGGCGCGGGGGCGGCGGATCCGGGTCGAGCGGCGGATCGTCCCCGTCTCCGACAACGAGGAGCGCCGCATGCAGGTGCTCGAACGCGAGCTCTGGCGGATCGCGGTCGAGAACCTCGACTACCCCGAGCAGCACGCCTGGGCGGCACTGGCCGGAGCGCGAGTCAACCCGCAGGGCTGGCGCCGGGCGCGGGCGATCTTGCAGGGCTCCGGCTCGAAAGAACTGAAGCGGCGCTTCCTGCTCACCTGCGTGCAGCGCAACCGCAACTCGCAGCTGAAACTGAAAGCGCTGGCTGAGATCGCCGACCTCGGCGACGCCGATGCCTTCGACGACGCGATCGACATCGTCGGCAACTGGAGCCGCGAGGACAAGCGGGCCGGGACGAAGACACTGCTGCAGGCGCTGGTCGACAAGCGGATCGGCCGCCGCGACCAGGCGCAGGCGTGGGTCTGGCGGCTCGCTTCCTACACCCGTGAGCTGCACGAAGAGTACGCCGTGCAGCGCTGGCCGGAGACGAAGCGGCTGCTCGGCCTGCTGGTCAATTCCTCCGGGCGGGCGCACGGGCGCAATGCGCGCCGGTTGGTTCACGCCGCCCGTAAACAGGACCGCCGCCTGGCGGTGGCGCTGCTCGCCGGCGCCGTCTCTCACACCCCAGAGGGGGAAGAGGTGCTGCGCGGGGCGCGGATGCGAATGGCCCGCAAGCCCTCGGCGATCGCCCGCGAGCTGCTGCGCAACTTCCCCAAGGGCGGCAAGCGCCGCAAGCGCTCCAACAAGAAGCGTCAGGCCGGCAAAGGCAAAGACTCAAAGGCGAAGACGGACCTCACCAGCACCGAGGCTGAGACGGTCGCCACTGGCGGCGATGACGGCGAGGTTGCCGCGGTCGTCGATGCCGTCAGCGACTCCTGAGCCGTCGTCCCAGGCGATCTCGCGACCGCGCAGGGCGTCGCGCCGGCGCCACTCGCTGAGGATCGTCTCCTCATCCTCTTCGCTCCAGCGGGCGAGTTGGGTGTCGAGTGCTCTACGGGCCTGTTCCGGCAAGACCCCGGCACCAAGCGAGGTCGCGGGGTGGCGCAGGTCGGAGGGAAATTCGTGCGGCTCGATCGCCAGGTTGAGCCCGACGCCGATCACTGCCCAGCCGTCCTGTGGCTTGGCCTCGATCAGCACCCCGGCGAGCTTGCGCTCGCCGAGCCAAACGTCGTTCGGCCACTTGACGGCGCACTCGATCTCGCCGCGCAGCTGCTCGGCCGCCGCGCAGACCGCGAGCGGGACGGCGATCGGCAGCAGCAGGTGGCGCTCATCTAGCGGGCGGAGGATCGCCGAGTAGAGCAGTGCCTTGCCTTCCGGCGCGGTCCAGACCCTGCCCTGGCGTCCGCGCCCTTCGCTCTGCTCGGCGGCTGTGACCACGGTGCCGCCGGGGGCGCCGGACTCGGCCAGCTCGCGGGCGCGGGTGTTGGTCGAGTCGGTGACGCGGAAGTGGCGGTGTGGCGCACCGAAACTCATCGTTTCGTCAGCTCCGCCTCGACCTCGGCCAGCCATTTCTCCACAAATGCGTAGGTGTCGACGCGCAGGCGCCCGACCAGGGCCGGAAAGTGAGTGCCGGACTGCTCCAGGGCTTCGGCCAGGGGAAGGATCTCCTCGCGGGTTTCCGTGCTGCCCTCGCGGGCGCGCTCGCGCAGGCGGCGCACAAGGGAGATCTGGTCCTCGCGCGGCAGGCTGTCGGCGAAGAAGAGCCGCAGGATGCCCTCGTCGCGAAACTGGGCTTCGGCTTCGCGCGGCGAGCCCAGCCAGGCAATCAAGGCCGCCTCGCCCTCGTCGGTGAGCTCGTAGGCGAAGCGCTCCCTGCCTCCATCCGGGTCCGGCTGCCTGGACAGCAGGCCCGCCTGCTCGAGCCGCGCCAGCTCGGGGTAGACCTGGGCCAGCGAGGTCGGCCAGAAATAGCGGGTCGAGATGTCGGCGGCCTTCTTGATCGCATAGCCCGAGCGGGCACCGAGCCGGACCATGCCGAGCATCAGGAAGCTGGCCGGCTTCAGCTTCATCGGCGCCCAAAGGGTCGCCGAGACCGATCCCACGAGACCTCTTGCCGAGGGAATACGTATCTGTCTTGATGCATCAGACATGTCATACAAGAGCGAGAGCGGCAAAGCAACCCCGCCAGGGCCCGGTGGGCCTGGTCTCCTCCTAGGGCTCGCCTGGCTGCTCGAGGAAGCGCGGTTCTTCCCGCGCTGGCGCGAGCGCTACGGCGACGTCTTCATGCTTCGCTCGGCCGGGTTCATGCCGCCCCTGGTGGTCGTCTCCGATCCTGGCGAAGCAAGGCGGGTCCTGAGCGGCGACCGCGCGACCCTCCGTGCTGGCGACGCCAACAGCGGCCCGCTGCGGCGGCTCGTCGGCCTGCAGTCGCTGCTGCTACTCGACGAGGATCGCCACCTGCAACGTCGCAAGCTGATGCTGCCGCCGTTCCATGGCGAGCGGATGCGCCTCTACGGCGAGCTGATCGAGCAGATCGCGGACGCCGAGATCGACCGCTGGCCGATCGGCCGCGAGTTCCCCTTGCACCCCTCGATGCAGCGGATCACGTTGCGGGTCATTCTCCGCGCCGTCTTCGGGCTCGCCGGCGAGGAGCGTCAGCTCGCCCCTCTGGAGAGGCTCCTCGTGCGCTACGCGAACCAGGGCATGCGGCCCTGGATGCTGGTGATGGCGCAGCGGGAGCTGCCCCGCTTCGGCCCCTGGCGGTCGTTCCTGCGCACCCGGGCAGAGGTCGACGAGTTCCTCTTCGCGGAGATCGAGCGGCGCTCCCGCGATTCGCGACTGGAGGAACGCGACGACATCCTTTCGTTGCTGATCCAGGCCCGCGACGAGGAAGGCGAAGGGCTCGGCCCGGTCGAGCTTCGCGATCAGCTGATGACCCTGCTGATTGCCGGGCACGAGACCACCGCGACCGGACTCGCCTGGACGGTCGAGCGGCTCCTCCATCATCCGCAGGCGATGCAACGTCTAAAGGCGGATCTTGAGGCGGATCACGAGGACTACCTCGGCTGGACTATCCAGGAGTCGCTTCGCAGCCGGCCGGTGATCCCGTTCGTGCTGCGCTACGCGACCGAGCCGTTTCCCGTTGGCGACTACGTCGCTCCGGCCGGGTCGCTGATTGCGGTCTCGATCGACTTGATCCACCGTCGTCCCGACCTCTATCCGGACCCAGCTGCCTTTCGCCCCGAGCGCTTCGAGAACGGCCGCACCGAGAGCTTCGCCTGGCTGCCCTTCGGCGGCGGCGTGCGGCGCTGCCTCGGAGCGGCCTTCGCCACTTACGAGATGCGCGTCGTCCTGAGCCGTGTCCTGGAGCGCTGCGAGCTCGTCGCCTCCAGGCTCGAGCCCGAACGACCGCGCCGGCGCTCGGTTACCTCCGTCCCCCTCCGTGGTGTCCGCGTGGTCCTCGAGGCCCGCAGGCCCGCTCCTGTCCCAGCCGCGATGATGCGCTGATGTACCACCAGTTCGTTCGGCGACGCATGGTGAGGGTCTTCGATCAGCTCAGCCGCGGCGAGTGGGAGGCTGCCTGCGCCGGTCTGGCGGAGGACGTGTGGCACGTGTTCCCCGGTGAGCACCCGCTCGGCGGCGAGCGCAACACGCGGGTAGAGGTGATGCGCTGGTTCGAACGCCTCGGTCGCCTCTTCCCAGGACACACGTTCCGGGTGCACCGCGTCGTCTCGCGCGGCTGGCCTTGGAGCACCTGGGTGGCGGTGCAGTGGAGCGCGGAGCTCCGGCCAGCGGTGGGGGAGCCTTACGAGAACCACGGCGCCCACTGGCTGCACATTCGCTGGGGCAAGGTGAGGAGCTTTCACGCCTATCTCGACACGCAGCTCATCGCCAAGGCGTGCGAGGAGATGGCGCGGGCCGGAGTGGCCGAGGCCGCGGCTCCGCCGATCGGCTAGCCGCGTCGCTCAGTTCGCAGCGTCTTGTAACAGTGCCGCGACCAAGCCGTCGACGTCGTGGCGCTCGGCTTCGACGTCGACCTCGAGGCCGGCGGCACGGGCAGCCTCGCTGGTGACGGGGCCGATCGAGACGACACGGGCGTTGCGGGGGAAGCGGTCGCCGAGCGCCTCGGTCAGATTGCGCACGGTCGAGGAGGAGGTGAAGGTGACGTAGTCGGCGTTCTGGGCGGCTGCAACCGCCTCGGGCTCAGGCTGCTCGCGAACGGTCTCGTAGAGGGCGACCACGTCGACCTCGCCGCCGCGCTCGGCCAGAGCCTCGGGGAGGACGTCGCGGGCCTCGGCTGCGCGAGCGACCAGCACCGGACGTCCGGCGACGTCGACCGTGGCAAGCGCCTCGACTAGCGCCTCGCCGACGAAGCGCTCGGGAACGATGTCGGCGGCGATGCCGTTCTCGGACAGCGCCCGGGCGGTGCCGGGGCCGATCGCGGCTACCGTCGCGTTGGCGAGGGCCCGCGCGTCGAGCCCGGCGTTCGCCAGCGCCTCAAACAACAGCCGCACCCCGTTGGGACTGGTCAGGCAGACCAGCGCGAAGGCATGAACCGAATCGACGGCGCGACGAACCTCCTCGCTCTCGATCCGCGACTCGATCCGGATCGCCGGCAGCTCGACCACCTCGGCACCAAGCGCACGCAGGGTCGCGGCGAGGCCGCTCGCCTGGGCACGGGCACGGGCACGGGTGACGACGACGCGGCGCCCGTAGAGGGGGCGGCGCTCGAGCCAGGCGAGTACCTCGCGCCGGCTCACGACCGGTCCGACGACGATCAGCGCCGGCGCGCCGATGCCTTCGCGCTCGACCGTCTCGGCAAGGGTGGCGAGGGTGGCGACGACGGTGCGCTGCCCATCCATCGTGCCGCGCTCGACCGCGGCAGCGGGCTCGCCCGGATCGCGGCCGGCCTCGATCAGGGCGGCGGCGTTGGCGGCGAGGCGCTTGACGCCCATGTAGAAGACGAGGGTGCCGGGGAAGCGAGCCAGCGCCTCCCAGTCGAGCGCGCTCTCCTCCTTCTCGGGATCCTCGTGGCCGGTAACGAAGGCGACCGCCGAGGCGTCGTTGCGGTGGGTGACGGGAATACCGGCGTATGCGGTCGCTGCCACCCCGGCGGTAACTCCGGGCACGACCTCGAACTCGACACCGGCGGCGCGGAGTACCTCACCCTCCTCGCCGCCGCGGCCGAAGACGAACGGGTCACCCCCCTTCAACCGCACGACGCTCTTGCCGGCTCGCGCCGCCGCGATCAACCGCTCGCCAATCTCCTCCTGGGGGACCGCGGGCGCTCCGGGCGCCTTGCCGACATAGACCAGCTCGGTGTCCTCACGGGCGCCGTCGAGCGCCCCCGGCGGGATCAGCCGGTCGTAGAAGATCGCATCGGCAGAGGCGATCAACTCCAGCGCCCGCGCCGTCATCAGCCCCGGGTCCCCAGGCCCAGCGCCAACCAGGTAGACGACTCCAACCCGCGCGCTCACGCAAGCTCCTCGGCGCGGTCGAGGATGTCGCGAGCGCCTGAGCTGAGCAGGCGCTCGGCCATGAGCGCGCCAAGCGCCGCCGGCTCCTCGGCGTCGTCCTCGACGCGGTCGCGTAGCCACTCGCTCCCGTCGGGCAGGCCGACGAAGGCCTCGATCTGCATCTGGCCGCCATCGACCTTTGCGTGGACGCCGATCGGGGTGGCGCAGGTCGCATCCATCAGGGAGACGACTGCGCGCTCGGCGGTCAGCTCGCGCAGCGCCGTCGCGTCGCCGAACTGCGCGGTGGCGGCAGCCGTCGCGTCGTCTTCAGAGCGGATCTGGAGGACCAGGGCGCCCTGGCCCGCAGCCGGAGTCATCGTCTCGGCCGGGATCGCGAAGGCCGCCTCGTCCTCGCGGCCCAGCCGGCGCAGGCCGGCAGCGGCGAGGACGATCGCGTCGAGCTCGCCCTCGGCGAGCTTGCGAAGCCTGGTGTCGACGTTGCCGTGCAGCTTGCCGACTCGCAGGTCGGGGCGGGCGGCCAGCAGCTGGGCGCGGCGGCGCAGGCTCGCGGTGCCGACTCTGGCTCCCTCTGGGACGTCGCCGAGCGAGGCGCCGACGCCGATCCAGACGTCGGCCGGATCCTCGCGCGCCGGCACGGCGGCGATCGCGAGGCCGTCAGGGATCTCAGCAGGCACGTCCTTTGCCGAGTGAACGCCGATCTCGGCCTTGCCCTCGAGCAGGGCCCGCTCGACTCCGCGCACGAAGCGCGACTTGTCTCCGGGCTCGCCGTCGGAGGAAACCTCGACCAGCTCCGCTCCGCCGAGCAACTCTGCGACCTGGCCCGCCTGGGCCAGGGCGAGCGCGCTGCCGCGAGTGGCGATCCGCAGCGTCAACTGGATTTGCGGCGGCGCAGCTCCGTCACGTTCGATCCCGCCTCGGCCTCCGGCTCGGTCTCGACGTCCAGTCCGAACAGCTCACGCAGGGCGCTGACGTAGAGGTAGGCATCGTCGCTGCCGGCGGAGCGCTTCATCCGCAGGGTCGGCTCGTGCAGGAGGCGGGAGGCGATTGCCTTGGCCATCGCGCTCAGCCGCTCGCGGTCGGCCTCGCCGAGGCTCTCCCAGCGCGGCTCGTTCTCGGCGAGCACGCGCCGCACCACCTCGTCGGCGCGCTCGCGCAGGGAGGCGATCGTCGGCACCACCTCGAGCGAGGCGAGCCAGCGCTCGAAGCGGTCCTGCTCGGCCTCGAGGATGAGCTCCGCCCGCCGCGCCTCGGCCTCGCGGCCGCCGGTGTTGCGGGCAACTATCTGCTGCACGTCGTCGATGTCGTGCAGGCTGACCCCGGCGATCTCGCGGCAGGCGGGCTCGATGTCGCGCGGCACGGCGATGTCGACCAGCAGCAGCGGCCGGCCCTCGCGGGTCTCCATTACGTGGGCGAGGTCGTCGCGCTCGACGATGTGGTGCGGGGAGTTGGTGGCGGAGACGACGATGTCCGCCTGCTCGAGCTGCTCGGGCAGCTCCTCGAAGCGAACGGCGTTGCCCTGGAAGCGCTGGGCGAGGCCGATCGCACGGTCGTAGTGGCGGTTGGCAACGAAGACGGTGGCGACGCCGCGAGCGACCAGGGCTCGGGCAAGCAGCTCGGCGGTCTCGCCAGCGCCGATCACAAGCACGCGGCGGTCGGCGAGGTCGCCGAGGGTGCGGCGGGCCAGCTCGACCGCGACCGAGGGGATCGAGACGTTCTTCTCGCTGATCCCGGTCTCGTCGCGGGCGCGGCCGCCGGCGGCGAGAGCGCCGCGGAAGAGGCGGTTGAGGATCGGCCCGGTGCCGCCCTCGACCAGCGCCAGCTCGTAGGCGCGCTTGACCTGGCCCTGGATCTCGGCCTCGCCGACGATCATCGAGTCGAGCCCGGCGGTGACGCGGAAGAGGTGACGCGCCGCTTCGCCGGAGCGCAGCGAGTAGAGGTGGCCGAGCAGCTCGGTGGGGCGGATCTCGGCCTGGCGGGTGAGCACGCCGAGCGCGGTCGACTCGGCCTCGACCGGGTCGGAGACGACCAGGTAGAGCTCGGTGCGGTTGCAGGTCGATATCGCGGCCGCCTCGTGGATTCCGGCGGCCTCGGTCAGCTCGCGCAGGGCACCGACCGCTCTGCCCTCGGTCAGCGAGAGCCGCTCGCGCAGGTCGAGCGGTGCGGTCTTGTGGGAGACACCCAGTGCCAGCAGCTCAGACATCGGCGGTTACCTTCTCGGAGTTCTGCTCGCGGTTCCGTTGCTCCGCGAAGCCAGCCAACTCTCGCAGCTCCCGCTCGATTCGCTGCAGCTTCGCGGCCATGATCGCGACGTAGACGACGATCAGGACGAGGAAGACGACGTAGGCGCCGGCGACGTACTTGCCGGCCTCGTCGAGCGGCAGAGCGGGGGCGGCAAGTGGCAGGAAGTCCATCTAGTTCACCTCCGGTGCGATCCGCGAAGAGGCGCCGGGCGCCGGCGCGTCGAGGGCGCGGCGCAGCCGCTTGACCTGGCCGGAGGCGCTCTTCGCGGTCAGCTCGAACTTGACCAGGGTGATCCAGAGCAATGCCATCGCGGCGAGGCAGACGAGGAAGGTCAGCCGCATGTCCCCGGGCAGGCCGCCGTTGGCGGTGGCGAAGACGCGCGGGTGGACGAGGCTCTCGGCGAGCCGCACGGCGAGGAAGTTGAGCGGGACGAAGGCACCCGCGGTGACCGCGAAGACAGAGGCGTAGCGGGCCTGCCGCTCGGGGTCCTCGATCGCGTAGCGGAAGGGGTAGTAGGTCGCGTACATCAGGAAGACGATCAGGAAGCTGACCAGGGTCGGCTCGTCCCATACCCACCAGTGCCCCCAGGAGGCCTTGGCCCAGATCGAGCCGGTGATCAAGACCGCGACGCCGAAGATCACCGACATGTGGATCGAGACGTAGGAGTAGGCGTCCCAGCGACGGTCACCGCTGCGCAGGTGCAGGATCGCGAAGACCCCACCGACGACGAAGCCGATCAGCGCCACGATCGCCAGCGGCACGTGCAGGTAGAAGATCTTCTGGACGAAGCCCTGGTCGGCGTCGAGCGGCGCGTAGAAGAAGACCAGCGAGAAGCTGGCGGCGATCGCCACCACGGTTGCGATCGAGAGGGGTCTCAGTCCTTTGCCGTACATGCGTTTTTCGCGGTGCGGAGCGGAGAGTGCTCAGTCCTCCAAGAGGAAGTCGAAGACCGCGTATCCGACCAGGAGGAAGATCAGATCGTATAGGCCGAGCACCGCCAGCCAGGTGCCGAAGCGCTCGTAGCCGGGACCGCCCACGGCGAGCAGCGGGTCGCTGGCGCCGGTCGCGGCGATCATCAGCGGCACGACCAGAGGGAGCAGGACGAGGGGCCCGAGCAGGTCGCGGGCGCGCGAGTGGACCGCCATCGAGGAGATCAGCGTCCCTGTCGCGGCGAGGCCGAGGTTGGCGAGGAGGAGGACCGCGGCGAGCGGCGGCAGCGCCGCGGCGGAGTCGAGGAAGAAGAGGGCGAAGATCGGCACGACGACCAGCTCGAGCACGAGCAGGTAGGCGAACAGCGCCGTCGCCTTGGCGACGAACAGCGCGGTGCGGTCGATCGGGGCGAGGCGGATCGCGTCGAAGCCACCCTCCTCGCGCTCGGCGACAAAGAGGCGGTTGACACCGAGCAGTGCCGCGAACAGCAGCGTCGCCCAGAGCACACCGGCGGCGAGATCGCCGGAGAGGGTGGTGCGGTCGAGGCCGAAGCGGAAGATGACGAAGGTGGTGGTGGCGAACAGCGCCATCGCCGGCAACGACTGCAGCGTGCGCAGCTCGGCGCGCAGATCCTTGGCGAGGATCGTGGCGATGGCGAGGCGCGAGGGCGTCACGCTGCGACCACCCGTCCGCCGGCCTCGAGACGCAGGACCTGATCCGCCTCGGGCAGGAAGCGCTCGGGGTCGTGGCTGACGATGACGCGGGTGCGGTCGCCGCCCGGTCCGATCAGCTCGCGGGCCAGCTCGCGCCCCTCGGCATCGAGGTTGGAGTCGGGCTCGTCGAGCAGGAGCAGCTGCGGCTCGTGCAGGACGCAGCGGCAGATCGCCAGCCGCTGGCGCATCCCGGCGGAGAGCTCGTCGACGCGCTCGTCGGCGCGCCGCGCCATCCCGGTGGCGGCGAGCAGCTCATCGATACGGCCCTCGGCCGGCTCGCCGCCGATCCCGTGCAGGCGGGCGTGGAAGCGGAGGTTCTCGCGGCCGCTGAGGTCGCGGTAGAGCAGCGGCTCGTGGCCAAGGAAGCCGATCCGGCCGCGCAGCTTCCAGGCCTCGCTTGGGACCTGGCAGCCGAGCGCCCGCACCTCGCCGCCGCTGGGCCGCAGCAGCGTGGCGAGGATGCGCAGCAGCGTTGTCTTGCCGGCCCCGTTCGGGCCCAGCACCAGCAACGACTCGCCGTAGCCCAGCTCGAGGTCGATCCCGCCGAGCGCCGTCCGTTCGCCGTAGTCGCGGCGCAGCCCGGCGAGGCTCAGCGCTGGCTCACCTGTCTCCTGAGTGGCCATCACCGGCGGGATTCTGACCGTCTACGCTGCCGCGGCACATCTCAACAGGAGGAACGAATGCGCGTGACCAAATGGGCAGGGGCGGCACTGGCGGTAGCAGTCGGCGTCGTGGCGCTGGCGGCGATTCCCGCCGGAGCGGCGATGTCAGGCCAGATCGTCAAGTCGGAAGTAACGATTGGCGCCGTCGGCTACCAGGGCAAGGTCAAGGCCGCCAACTCGAGCTGCGTCGGCGAACGGACCGTCGTCCTCAAGCAGAAGGGCAACGGCGTCCTCAGCCGGGTCAAATCGAAGGCAAACGGCAACTGGAAGGCGGACCTCGACGAACTCAACGAGAACATCAAGCTCCCGGCTGAGGTCTACGCGGAAGTGAAGCAGCTCAGCCCCCCGGGGCCGATCTACAAGTGCGAGGCTGCGACCTCGAAGACGGTCGAGATCAGCGGCGGCTGAGCCCTACCGGAAGAAGGGGGTCGCCTCTGGCATGCGTGGCGACCCCCGTCCCCGCTAGGTACGCTTCGATATTCATGAGTGATCAGCCGCCACTTCTAAATCAGGTCGACAACTACGGACCGATCTACATGCGCGTCGCCGAGCGCCTCGGCAGCTACGACGAGAACGAGGCGGATGCCGACCGGGTGATCGGGCTGCTCGAGCTGCAGCCCGGCGACCGCATGCTGGACGCCGGCTGCGGCCTCGGCCGCTTCACCAAGGCTCTGGTCGAGCGCGGCATCGAGGCGGTCGGCGTCGACATCTCCGGCGAGGCGATTGCCGAAGCCGAACGCCGCTACCCGGGCCCCAAATACCACGTGCTCGACCTGCTCGAGCCGCTGCCGGAGGAGCTCGGCTCCTTCGATGCTCTGGTCAGCATGTGCTCGAGCTACGGCTACGGCGCCACCGAGACGGAGGACAACGCGATGCTGCGGGCCTTCCACGGCGCCCTGAGGCCGGGGGGAAAGATGGCGATGGAGCTGTCTGACTTGGAGCGCTCCCGCTACCGGCTCAAAACCGACGAGGGCATCGTCGAACGGGAAACCAATGGCGTAAAGGAGACCCTCGACGTCGACTTCTCGACCGGGATGCTGCACGTCCACTACGAGCTCGACGGCGAGGAGATGGACTCGCGCATCCGCATGTACGAGGCGGAGGAGCTCGAGCGGATGGCGATCGAGGCCGGCTTCCACGACGTCCAGCGCTACGGCAACTTCGCCAAAGGGCCGAAGCGGCCCGAGGACCGCCTCGTGCTCGTCGCGACGGCATGAGCGCCGCCGGCGCGGTCGTCGTCGTCGACGCCTACTCGACCGGCGCCAAACTGGCGCCGCGCTTCGCCGCCGCCGGGGTGCCGGTCGCGCATGTGCAGAGCAGCCCGCGGCTGCCCGATTTCTACCTGCGCGCCTTCCGCCCCGAGCACTACGTCGCCAACGTCGTCCACGACGACGACCTCGAGGCGACTGTCGCCGCGCTCGCGCCGCACGAACCGGTCTCCGTAGTCGCCGGCTCGGAGCCCGGTGTGCTGCTCTCCGACGCGCTCAGCGAGCGCCTCGGCCTGCCTTCCAATGGCACCGAGCTGAGCCGGGCGCGGCGCGACAAGCACGCGATGGCGCAGGCGCTGCGCGACGCCGGGTTGCGCGCGGTCGAGGAGCTGAAGACCGCCGACCCGGCCGAGGCCGCGGCCTGGGCGAGCGATCGCGGTGAGTGGCCGGTCGTGGTGAAGCCTCTCGACAGCGCCGGCACCGACGGCGTCTCCCTATGCGAGGACCCCGCCGCGGTCGAAGCCGCCTTCGCCGCCCTCCTCGGCCGACCCAACGCGCTGCAGGGCGCCAACCAGGAGCTGCTGGTGCAGGAGATGCTGCGCGGCACCCAGCTCTTCGTCAACTCGGTCAGCTGGGAGGGACAGCACCGGATCTCCGAGATCTGGCAGGACAACAAGCGGCGCATCGCCGGCAACCTCGTCTACGACTACGAGGAGCTTCACCCGCGCCATGGCGAGAAGCAGGACGCGGTGGCTGACTACGTCGAAGCCGTCCTCGACGCGCTCGGGATCCGCTTCGGGCCCGCCCACACCGAGGTGATGCTGACCGCAGACGGGCCGGTCCTGGTCGAGTCGGGGGCTCGCCTGCACGGCTCGACCCGCGACGACGTGATCGACCGCTGCACGCCAAGCCACGCCGCGATCACCGCCGAGGCCTACATCGACCCAGGCTCGGTCGCCCGCCATGCGGGGAAGCCTTACGAGCTGCAGGAGGCCGCCTACTGCGTGATGCTGATCTCCCCCCACGAAGGCCGGATCGTCTCCACTGACGGGCTGGAGAAGATCGAAGCCCTGCCCTCCTTCGCCGGCTCGATCGCGATGCTCGAGCCAGGCGACGAGCTGAAGCGGACTATCGACCTCTTTTCCTGCCCCGGGATGGTCTACCTGGTCGATCCCGACCGGGGGCGACTGCAGGCCGACTACGAACGCCTACGTGAGCTGGAGGCGGAGGGCCTCTTCGAGCTCGACACTCTCGCTCCACAAATGTGACTTTTCGCGCGCAACGCGTGCAGACAGATCGTTACGGTGCCATCATGGCGACGATGACCAAGAGCTGGACCGATGAGAGGCTGGAAGAGCGGTTCGACCGGATCGACCACCGCTTCGACGAGGTCGACAAGAAGTTCGATGCTGTCGACCGTCGGTTCCATGAGCTGCGTGGCGAAATGAACATGCGCTTCGATCGCCTGGAATCCCGTTTCGATGCGATGCAGCGGACGATGCTTCAGTTCAGCGGCGCCCTGATTGCGGTCTTGATCGCGGCGCTGGTCGGCATCTTTGCCCAAATCTGACGGGCGCTGGCGGCGCGGGTCAACCGCGACGCTTGCGCAGTGTGCGCCGGCCGACCTCGAGCAAGGGCCCGGCGCCGTCGCGCAGAGCCTTGGTCCGGGTCGAGCCCTTGCCGTAGAGCAGCTTCGCCGAGGCACGCACCGCTTCGCCCAGCGTCTCGTCGTAGGGGTGCCACCAGAAGTCGCGGGTGAGGCCCGGCTCCCAGGCGTTCATCTTCACGTTGACGCACTCGTAGAAGCCGAATTTCGAGTGTGAGCGGCCGACGCCGGAGTCCTTGACGCCGCCCCAGGCGCACTGGCAGGCGCCGTGGCTGAAGGAGTGGTCGTTGACCCAGACCATCCCCGACTCGATCCGCCGCGCGATCCGCTCGCCCTTCTGGCGGTCCTTGGTCCAGACCGAGGCGCCGAGGCCGAACTCGGAGTCGTTGGCGAGCTCGATTGCCTCCTGCTCGCTCTCGACGACGACGATCGGCAGTACCGGGCCGAAGACCTCCTCGCGCATGATCCGCATCTCGTGGGTGACGCCGGTCAGCACGGTTGGGGCGACGTACTTGCCGGAGAGGCCGGCGACATCGGTCGGGCCGCCGCAGAGCTTGGTCGCGCCGGAGGCGACAGCGTCCTCGATCAGGTCGACGACGATCTCGTGCTGGCCCTCTGAGGTCATCGGGCCGATCTCGGTGTCCCACTGCAGCGGATCGCCGAGGCGCAGCCTCTCGGTCTCGCGGGCGACCCCCTCGATGAAGCGATCGGCAACCTCGCGGACGACGTAGACGCGCTCGATCCCCGAGCAGGTCTGCCCGGCGTTGGCGAAGCCACCCCAGACGGCGCCGGAGATTGCGTTGCTGAGGTCGGCGTCGGCGCAGACGATCATCGGGTCCTTGCCGCCCAGCTCCAGCACCGATCCCTTCAGGTTCTGGGCACAGACCTCGCCGACCTTGCGGCCGACCTCGACTGAGCCGGTGAAGAAGACCTTGCCGACGCTGGAACGAGCCAGCGCGTCGCCGACCGCTCCGCCGCCGTGGACGACCCGGATCAAGCCCTCGGGCAGGCCGCCCTTCTCAAAGACACGACGAATTGCCTCGCCTAGCAGCGGCGTCAGGCTGGCCGGCTTCAGCACGACCCCGTTGCCTGCCATCAGCGCGATCGCGACCTCGCCGAAGGGGATCGACCAGGGGTAGTTCCAGGGCGCGATCACCCCGACGACGCCGATCGGCTCGTAGGAGAAGCGACCTTTCTTGCTCATCAGGAAGGCCTGGCTCATCCGCACCTTCTCGTCGGCGAGGATCTTCGGGCCGGCCTTGGCGCACCAGTGCAGGGCGTCGACGGTCGGCAGCAGCTCCATCGTGTACGCCTCGGCGCGCGGCTTGCCCTGCTCGCGGACGAGCAGCTCGGCGATCTCGTCGATCTCGTCGAGCAGGGCATCGGCGGCGCGGCGCATGTAGGTGGCGCGCGCCTTCAGCGACAGCTCGGCCCAGGCGGGCTGGATGCGGGCGACATCGTCGACCACGCCCTGGACCTGGTCCGGGGTGATGGTCGCGACCGAGCCGACGAGCTCGCCGGTGGCGGGGTTGAAGGACTCGAGGGTGGACTGGGCGGGGGGGCTCTGCGTGGCGGTCTCCATGGTGGTCGATTGTAGGTGGGTTTAAGGGCATCGGGGGAGGTATCGCCGGTGCAACAGCGGGGAGGCACCGTCGACACCTCCCCCGATGCCCTCATACTCAGCCGCAGTGGAAGATCGGCTGTTCGAAACCGAGCAGGGCCACCCCGCTGACGTTCCAGCTTCTGACGCACCTTTGGCCGTTCGGATGCGTCCACGCAGCCTTGATGAGCTTGTGGGGCAGGGGCACATCCTGGGGGAAGGCTCCGCGCTGAGGATCGCGATCGAGTCGGGGCATCCGCATAGCGCGATCTTGTATGGGCCTCCGGGGGCGGGGAAGACGACGCTGGCGCGGATCGCGGCGGCGGGGGCTGAGGGGGCTTTTGAGGAGGAGTCGGCGGTCAACGCCGGGCGGGCGGAGATCCGGGCGGTGATCGAGCGGGCGCGGGAGCGGCGGCAGGGGAGCGGCCGTCCCACGGTGCTCTTCCTCGACGAGATCCACAGGTTCAACAAGGCCCAGCAGGACGCGCTGCTGCCGGCGGTCGAGGAGGGCCTGCTGACGCTGATCGGCGCGACCACCGAGAACCCCTACTTCGAGGTCAACTCGGCCCTGCTCTCGCGCTGCCAGATCTACGAGCTGCGCCCGCTCGAGCCCGAGCAGGTCGAGACGCTGCTGCGCCGGGCGCTCTCCGACCCCGAGCACGGCCTGGCCGAGCCGCCCCCTGTCGAGGACGCGGCACTGGAGATGCTCACCCAGCGCAGCGGCGGCGACGCGCGGGTGGCGCTCTCTGCGCTGGAGCGCGCCGCCGAGCGCTCGCGCGGAGAGCCGGTCGACGTCGCCGCGATCGAGGATGCGCTGCAGCGCAAGGCGCTCGACTACGACCGGGAGGGCGATCGGCACTACGACTTCATCTCGGCCTGGATCAAGGCGACCCGCGGCTCCGACGTCGACGCCTCGCTCTACTACCTGGCAGTGATGCTGGAGGGGGGCGAGGACCCGCGCTTCATCGCCCGCCGCATGGTCATCCTCGCCTCCGAGGATGTCGGCAACGCCGATCCGCAGGCGCTGCTGATCGCCGACGCGGCGGCCCGCGCCGTTGATCGCGTCGGCTTGCCGGAGTGCGCGCTCAACCTCGCCCAGGCGACCGTCTACCTGGCGCTAGCGCCGAAGTCGAACGCCTCCTACAAGGGTCTCGGGGCGGCTCGCGGCGAGGTCCGCGAGAACGGCGCCAAGACCCCGCCGGACTATCTCCGCGACGCCCACTATCCCGGGGCGAAGAAGCTCGGCCGCGGTGCCGGCTACCGCTACGCGCACGACGAGCCGGGTGGCGTGAGCGACCAGCAGTTGCTGCCGGAGGGGCTCGAGGACCGCCGCTTCTACGCTCCAACCGAGCGCGGCTTCGAGGCAGAGCTGGGGCGCCGTCTCGAGGCTTTGCGCAGGAAGATTCGCGACTCTTAATCTCGTCGCAACGCCGCAACTTCCCAAAGGGCTAAGTGTTTCTATTGTCGGCTTTCCAAGCTAGAGCCAGGGAGAGCCGACACACCGGCCGGAGGCCTGGACTGGGGGCCTCCGGCCGGGACTTAAACGGGACACATATGGGTGAATACAGGGGGGGACGGTTAGCCGCGCCATGCATTGGCGCGGCTGCCGCGTGAAGGGCAGAGCGGATCGACTTTCAGCCGAGAATCGCCTGGATGCCGAGCGAGACGCCGGCAACGACGAGGATCGCCGCGATCGTCTTCAGCAGGGCGTTGTCGTCGAGGCGGCCGGTGAGCTGGGCGCCGACGTAGGCGCCGGGCACGGCCCCCGCGCAGCCGGCGGCGAGAAGGTCCCAGTCGACGCCCCCAGCGAGATGCCCGATCAGGCCGCCGATCCCAACCACGACGCCGGTCGCCGCATTCGTTCCCACCGCCGCCTTTGGTGCCGTGCCGAGCCATTTCACCATCGCTGGCAGGCGCAGGGTGCCGAGGATCAGGCCGACGAGGCCGCCGAGGACGCCGACCGCGAAGGCGATCGAGATCGCGACCCAACGGCCGCCGGACGGTGGGGTGCGTGTCTGCGCGCGACGCCGGTGGCGAGTCAGCTCCAGAGCCCCGTAGAGGACAACCAGCGCGATCGTCGCCAGCAGCAGCCGCTGGGGAAGCAGCCCGGAGATCAGCCCGCCGGCGATGCCGCCCAGCAGCGACGGCGGCGCCATCAGCCAGAACAATCGCCAGTCGATCCGGCCGCCGCGCCAGTGGGCGATCGAGGCGGTGAAAGCCGAGGCGGCGCTGATCGCGACGTTGGCCCCAGCCCCGGCGGCCGCCGAGCTGGAGAACTGGAGTACGACCGGAAGGCGCATGTTGCCGAGCACGAGACCGGCGACGCCGCCGGCGACGGCGACGGCGAACGACCAGATCGCGACCAGGGCCAGATCCACGGCGGCGCACTGTAGAGCGCCTTCGTCGCTGCCGGTTGTCTAGCTCGTGAACGCCGAGCATCGCGACCGCCTAAGGTGAGCGTGTGGGCGTTGAGGAGAAGGAAGAGCGACTCCGACTTGGCGGGATGGCCCTGCGCAACGGCCTGCTCATCCACGGGCCGACCCACTGGGCCGCGGCTGTGCGGGACCGCGATGGCGCGATCCAGGTCGCCTCGGAGCCCAAGCCCGAACTTGCCCCCGGCCTGGCCGCCAGGCTGCCAGGGCTGCGCGGGCCGCTGAAGCTTGCCGAGGCGCTGGTGGTGCTGCCGCTAGTGCGGCGGCGGATGCCGGCGGCGCGCCTGCCCTTCGAGGACTGGCGCGTGCTCGCCACGATCGGGGCGACGCTGGTCGGCACCGCGGCGCTGCGCAAGCGCTTCGGCAGCTCGGCGCTGCGGGAGAGCGCGGTCCAGGCGATTGGCGCGGCTCCCGCGATCGCCGCCCTGCTGGACCGCGACCTCGCCGCGTATCACGGGGTCGAGCACAAGGCGATCGCCGCCTACGAGCAGGGCATCGCCGATCCCTCCGGCGTGCCCAAGGAGCATGACCGCTGCGGCTCCAACCTGCTCGCGCCGATGATGCTGCTTTCGGCGGGCGGCACCGTCCTGCTGGAGCGGATCGTCGACCGCCCGGGCCCCCTAGCGCGTGCGGTGGTCGGGCTCGGCGGTGCTTCGGTCGCGGTCGAGATGTTCGCCTGGAGCGATCGCAATCATGGCGCGCCCCTGGCCGAGGCCTTCCACACGCCGGGGCGGGAGATCCAGCGCCGGATCGCGACCAAGGAGCCGACGCCGGAGCAGCTCGAGGTCGGAGTCGCGGCGCTGGCCGAGATCCTCCGCGCTGAGAACGCTGCGTAGACTGGCGCCCCGTGTTCGGAAGGATCGACCACATCGGCATCGCCGTCGAGGACATCGACGCCGGCATCGAGCTCTACGAGAAGAGCTTCGAGATGGAGTTGTCGCTGCGCGAGACGGTCGAGGAGCAGGGCGTCGAGGCTGCGCTGCTGAACGTCGGTGACGGCCACGTCGAGCTGCTGGCGCCGCTCGGCCCGGATACTCCGGTCGGCAAGTTCATCGCCAAGCGGGGCGTCGGCCTACACCATGTCGCTTATGCGGTCGAGGACATCGACGCGACGCTGGAGCGGCTGGCGGCCAGCGGGCTCGAGCTGATCGATGCCAAGGCCCGGGTGGGCATCGGCGGCAGCCGGGTCGCCTTCATCGAGCCGCGCTCGACCGGGCGCGTGTTGACTGAGATTGTCGAACCGGCAGGAGGAGAGCACTGATGGCTGAGGCACAGGCACAGCGGGTGGAGATCGGTTTCGAGGGTGGCCAGGTGGTCTCGGTGCGGCTCACCGACGACGAGCTGAAGGACCTGCGCAAGCAGGTCGAGAAGGGTGGCTGGCACGACGTCAAGACGGAGGACGGGATTCTCGCCGTCTACCTCGGCAAGGTCTCCTTCCTACGCATCGACTCGGGCGAGCACCGGGTCGGCTTTTCTCAGACCCGACCGGACTGATGCGCGCCCGCACAGCATTCGGCGCCGCCACCGTGGCGACGCTGGGTGCGGCGCTGTGGTGGCGTAAGAACCCCTCGGCCTGTCCATACGGGCAGCGCTTCTGGGTCGAAGCTCCGCATCCAGTCATCACCCGTGAGCGGCTGCGTTCGGTCCTGCGCCCGCAGCCGGGCGAGCGTGTCCTCGAGATCGGACCCGGCGTCGGCTACTACACCCTCGACATGGCTGAGTGGGTCGGCCCGGAGGGGACGATCGAGATCTTCGATCTCCAACAGGAGTTCCTCGACCACACCATGGGCCGTGCCGCTAAGCGCAACCTGGCCAACGTCGTCCCCACCCGGGGGGACGCCACCGCCCTTCCCTATGAGGATGGCTCGATCGACGCGGTGGTCCTTACCGCCGTCCTCGGCGAGATCCCCGACCCGCTCGCCGCCCTGCGCCAGATCCGGCGCGTCCTCAAGCCCAGCGGCCGCCTGATCGTCGGTGAGCTCTTCGGCGATCCCCACTTCACCACCCAGGCCTCGCTGAGGCGCCAAGCCGCCGAAGCCGGCCTCACCCTCGAGGAGCGCTCCGGCAACTGGTTCGGTTACTTCGCCCGGCTTTCTCCCGGTTGACCTCCACATCGACGGATAACCCCGGCGGGCCGCAGCGCCGCCGGGGCCGTTCCGTCATCGAAGGCGGATCACCTTCGATCTACCTGGTCACCAGGGTGAACCTCCCGACCCGCTCTTGTTGAGCTGGAACACCTTGGCGAGATTCGACGCGTAGGCGTCGCCCCCGTCGGCATCGGCATCTCCGCCGTCGCCTCCGGTTGCGTCGCCGCTCGTTGCCGTGGTGTCTCCACCCTCGGCATCGGCGTCGTTGTCGTTGTGGCTTCCGCCCTTGCCGTGACCGCAGCCGCAGGACTTGTCCTGCTCCTGCCCTTGCGACTCGGACTTGGCGTAGGCGTTGCCGTTGTACTTCTGGGTGTTGCCCGTATTGGCGTTGCCGCCGTTACCGCCCGTGGCGTTGGCGTTGCCGCCGTATGCCTCGGGACTGCCTTGCTTGACATCCGACGTGTTGCTCTGCGAGGAACCCGACGAATTGCTCTTCGAGTCGCCCTTGCAGCCGCAGTCCCCGTGCGGGGAATGGCCGGAGCCGTGACCTGAGGACTCATTGGACTGCTTCACCAATGCGCCGTTCCCGGCGTCGGCATCGCCCCCGTCGGCATCGGCGTTGCCGCCGTTACCACCGGTTGCGTCGCCACTGGTCGCCGTGGTGTCTCCACCCTCGGCGTCTGCATCGTTGTGGCTTCCGCCCTTGCCGTGACCGCAGCCGCAGGACTTGTACTGCTCTTGCTCCCGCGGTTCGGACCTGGCCTCGGCGTTGCCGTTGTGCTTCTGGGTATTGCCGGTGTTGGCGTTGCCGCCGTGGCCTCCGTAGGCATCGGCGTTACCGCCCGTGGCCTTGGGATCGCCCTGCTCGATCTTGGACTCGTTGCTCTGCGAGGAGCTCGAGTCCTGCTTCGAGTGAGGCTGGCAGCCGCAGTCCCCGTGAGGGGGGCGGCCGGAGCCGTGGCCTGAGGACTCATTGGACTGCTTCACCAATGCGCCGTTCCAGGCCCCTGCGTCGCCACCCTCAGCGTCGGCATCTCCGCCGTCGCCTCCGGTCGCATCGCCACTGGTCGCCGTGGTGTCTCCACCGTTGGCGTTGGCGTCACCGAGGATCGAGATGGCGATCGCATTGCCATTCCCGATCTGGGTGTTGCCGCTGTTGGCGTTACCGCCGTTGCCGCCCGTGGCATTGGCGTTACCGCCGGTTGCCTTTGGGCTGCCCTGTACGACATCCGACGTGTTGCTCTGCGAGGAACCCGACGAATTGCTCTTCGAGTCGCCCTTGCAGCCGCAGTCCCCGTGCGGGGAATGGCCGGAGCCGTGACCTGAGGACTCATTGGACTGCTTCACCAATGCGCCGTTCCCGGCGTCGGCATCGCCCCCGTCGGCATCGGCGTTGCCGCCGTTACCACCGGTCGCGTCGCCGCTCGTTGCCGTGGTGTCTCCACCCTCGGCATCGGCATCGTTGTTGTCGTGGCTTCCGCCCTTGTGACCGCATCCGCAGGACTTGCTCTCCTTCTGCTCCCGCGGTTCGGTCTTGGCGTAGGCGTTGCCATTGCCTATCTGGGTGTTGCCGGTGTTGGCGCTACCGCCTTCACCGCCCGTGGCGTCGGCGTTGCCGCCGGTGGCCTCGGGACTGCCCTGGCTGACGGTCGACTCGTTGCTCTGCGAGCCGGAACCGCCCTTCGAGCTACCCGACTCGTTGGTCTGGTCGACCAACGCGCCGTTCGAGGCGTCGGCATCGCCACCGTCGGCGTAGGCGTTGCCGCCATCGCCTCCAGTTGCGTCGCCGCTGGTTGCCGTGGTGTCTCCACCGTCGGCGTTGGCGTCACCGCCGACCGAGATGGCAATCGCGTTGCCGTTCCCGATCTGGGTGTTGCCCGTGTTGGCTTCGCCGCCGTTGCCTCCGGTTGCGGTACCGCTGCCGCCGGTGGCACTGGGGTCGCCCTGGGTAACGCTGCTGCTGTTGCTCTGCCCTGAGGGCAGCGGCACTGGCAGCGGCGATGAGGCGGCGGCAGGCGCCGCTCCGATCGCCAGAGCGACCACGGCTGCGACTGCAGCCTTGGAACATCTCATGTGATTTCCCTTCCTACTCGAGTTGAAGTTCGCCGGGCGGAGAGAGGGCTCCCGGCGCAGCCCTGGTTGGGTCCGCTCGGACCTAGCCAGGACGCTCGAGCGCGCAGACGAACCGGTTCGGCACCGCGAAATCCGGCACCTCCCCAAGTCTTCTGCGCAGGGTCGCCGGCGCCACCAGCGCGAGCAACGCAAGCAGCGCGGCGAGGGGGATGAAGAAGGAGCCGCCCGAACCAGGTGCCGCCCCGGGCGAATCGGGGGCCGGCGCGGGGATGTCCAGCGGTGCGGGGGCGTTGAAGTCGTCGGTAGCGGCGGCAGTGACGGCCGCGCCGCCGACCGGGGAGCTGCTGGGTGTCGGAGTCTGTTCGCTCCCCGGTCGATTGCGGTCGGCAGATGTCAAGAGCTGCAGTCCGTTGGGCCGCTCGAGTCCGATGAAGCCCAGTCGATGCTCGATCGGCGGGCTCTGAACGCCGGTCGCGCCCTGAGGTGAAAGAGGGTTGAGTTGGGGTGGGACGTTGAAGTCAAGGGGGCCGCCGGAGGAGGCTTCCGCGGCGGTTCCGGGAGGAGGCAGAGTCTCTCCGGCTGGCACCGATTTGGCGAGCTCTTTGGTGAGGGAAGAGTGCCGCAGTGTTTCAACTGCCGCGCCGACCGGTGTCTCGGTTTCGACGACGTGAACAGTGCGCTCGACGGTGGCCGCCACCGTCTCGGAGGTCTCCTGCCGGACCCTCTCGACGAGGCCCGAGACCTGGCGCGTCGTGGATGAGGCGACGCTTGCAAGCGTCGAGCCCGAGTCGTTATCGACGGGTGCCGGGGGATCGTCAGCGGTCGCGGCGCTGACCGAGTGGACGACGCCGGTCGGGTCCGCCGCTTCCACGGTGCTGGTAACTGTCGTGATGACAGACGGTGCTTGTTCGGCAGGGGCTGGGGCGGAGCTCGCAGCCGGAGCGGAGCTTTCGGTCGCTGGAGGTAGAGCCGAGGTAAGGCTGTCCGTCGCAGCGGCAGTGGCTTGGGAGGAGAGCACCAGCAGCGCGAGTACTGCGCCTAGGGCAATCAGGCTTGCTGGCTTGCGGGTGGTCAAATCGATCACGAGTTGACCAGACTACCCAATATTCGTCCAACTTCATCCCGATTTCTAAAGTCCTAGGGAGGCTCGCGATTAGGTCCAGACTGAGCATCTGGAGAAAATCCCTGCATAAGTCCGTGACATCGAGAATCCGCCTCAGGGGGAGACGGATTGTTAAGAAGGGCAGGGTTACAGCGCTAGCCGCGGATCGCCTTGCCGGCGATGTTCTTCAGCCGCGTCCGGTCGCGCTGGGGAAGGGAGCCGGGGCGTCCCTTTGACTTGGTGACGAGACGCAGAAGCTCCTGCTGTTCCTTCTTGGTCAGGTTTTTCTTGACCCGCTCCCTGCCCTTCTGGGCGAGCCAGACCGAGACGGCCCAGACCATTCCCCAGGGGACTCGCTTCCACGCGCGTCTGGCGATCCACGGAACCATGCGGAGTGGAATACCCGCCTGCCGAGATGGCAACCCGGTCTCAGCCGGTGGAAGACGTCGATTGACAGAGCGGGCACCAGTAGGTGGTGCGGTTGGCATCGCCCTGGCCGCGGGAGAGGATCGTGGTGCCGCAGTTGGGACAGGGCCGGCCGGCCCTGCGGTAGACGGCACGCGCGGGCCGGCCCTGGTCGACGGCATGACCCATCAGCTCGTGGGCGGCCTGGACGACTCGGTCGAGCTGCTCGCCGGACAGGTCGGCGACCGGCTGCCATGGATCGAGCCGGGCGGCGAAGCAGACCTCGCTCTTGAAGATGTTGCCGATCCCGGCGACGAGGGTCTGGTCGAGCAGGGCGTCGCCGAGGGCAAGGCCGGCCGCGGAGCGCAGCGACCGAACCACGACCCCGGGGTCGAAGTCCGCGGCGAGGATGTCCGGCCCCAGACGCGAGAGCTTTGGCTCGCGCCCCACCGCTCTCGCCGGCAGCACCTTCAGCGTCGGCCCGCCGAACTGGACGACCTCCCACGCGTCGCCCTTCAGCACCGCCCAAGCAGACCCCCATGGCTTGCGCCAAGCGTCCCCCTGCCGGTAGGCGTGCCAGGAGCCGCTCATCCCGAGGTGGCTGTGGAGGGTGAGCTCGTCGAAACGGAGGAGGAGGTGCTTGCCGTGGGTCTCCGTCCTTTCGAATCTCCTTCCGTCGAGCTGCCCGATCCCGGCGGCTCGCCCGCGGGGGTTGGGCGTTTCGACGCTCACCTGCTGTCCGCCGATTGCCGCATCGATCCGCCGGGCCGCGCGCAGGATCGTGTCCCCCTCGGCCATCCGCTCAGGTGAGGGAGGTCCAGAGTCGCTCCTCGGCCTCGGCGACGTGGCGGGCGGCGACGTCGATCTCGTCCCAGAGCGCGGGGTCGGGATCGTCGCGTTCGCTGGCAGCGTGGAAGGCGGTGGCGAGGTCGGTCCAGCGGCTGGCGGCCTCCGCGGCGAGCGGAGCCTCGGGGCGGCCCGCCTCCTCGAGGAAGCGCGAGTACATGAGGCGGAAGGCGCCGCCGCCGGTGCCGCGGCGCTCGATCACCTGGTAGCCGAAGCGGGCACACCACTGCCAATCCTCGGCGACCTCGGGCCAGCTGCCGGCCTCCTCGGCCAAACGCTGCACAGCGCTGAGGCCGGAGAAGCCGCGGAACTCGGGCTCGACCATCGCCGTGGCTGCGCGCTCGATCGCCGCCGGGATCGCCGCCCGCAGCTGCTCGGGCGTGACCGCGCCGGAGGCGGTGAACATGTGGCCGGCAAGGGGATAGGCGGGATGCTGGCTGTGGCGTGCCCGGTCGAGGTTCTCCAGCCGCGTCGTCTGCAGCTCCTCGAAGCCGGTGTCGGAGAGGTGGGCGAGCTCGTCGTCGTAGCCGGCGAGGACAACCGCATGTCCGGGGAAGTGAGCGGAGTTGCCGTAGTGGTCCAGGTAGTAGAGGTCGGTGAGCAGGAGCACCGGGTTGCCGCCGTCGACCTCGGCACGGGCAGCCTCCCAGGCGCCGTCGTCGCCCTCGTCGAAGGTGCGCATCTCCAGCGCCGCGCCGGTCAGCTCACTGAAGCTCTCCTCGAGCCGGGCGGTGCGGCCGTTGAACCAGCGGCTGGGGGAGGCGTCCTCAAGGGTGACGTAATAGAAGCAGGCGCCGGCGCCGAGGCCGAACGCCATCTCCTCGCTGATCTCGACCCCGTGGAAGCCGAGCAGGTTGCGCAGCGCGGTCGAGCCGCAGTGCTGGCCGGGGACGTGCGTATAGGCGGGGACCGACTGCATCTGAAGCGGATTATCCTGCTCCGCCGATGCCGAGCTTCGACCTACAGCTGCTTCGAGCCATGCGCACGAGGGGACACACGCCCAGCCTGGAGCGCTCGATGCAGCTGCTCGGCAAGTCGGGCAACAACGGCGCGATCTGGATCGGGGCCGGGGTGGCGCTCGCAATCCTCGACTCCTCCAACCGTGAAGCGTGGCTGATCTGCGCTGTGCTGGCGCCGATCGCGATCGGGCTCAACTACGTGCTGAAGCTGATCGTCAAGCGGCCGCGGCCGGTGCTGGAGGGCCTGCCGCCGCTCGGCGGCGCACCGAGCTCGCTCAGCTTTCCCTCCGCTCACGCCAGCTCATCCTTCGCCGTCGCCACGGCGATGACGCGGGTCGACGCCGGCTGGGGGGCGCTCGCCTTCGTCCTCGCCCTGGCACTCTCGCTCGGCCGTCCCTACCTGGGGATGCATTACCCGTCCGATGTCCTCGCCGGCGCCGTGCTCGGCGTCGCCCTGGGCCTGATCGTGCCCCTCTCGCTATGAAGGTGGGAATAGTCGGCTTGCCCAACGCGGGCAAGTCGACTCTCTTCAATGCGCTGACCAAGGGCGGCGCGCAGACCGGCGACTACCCGTTCACGACGATCGAGCCCAACGTGGCGATCGCCCAGGTGCCCGACGAGCGCCTGGAGCGGGTGGGGGAGACGGTCGGCAGCTCGAAGCTGGAACCGGCGACGATCTCCTTCCACGACATCGCCGGCCTGGTCAAGGGCGCCTCTGAAGGCGAGGGCCTGGGCAACAAGTTCCTCGCCTCGATCCGCGAGACCGACGCGATCTGCCACGTCGTCCGCTGCCACGCCGACTCCGGCGTGCCCCACCCCGATGGCCGCGTCGACCCGCTCGCCGACATCGAGACGATCGAGACCGAGCTGATGCTCTCCGACTACGAGCAGGCCGAGCGCCGGCTGCACCGGGTCGGCAAGGGGGCGAAGTCGGGAGATGCCGAGGCGATCGCCGAGCGCGACTGGCTGGAGCAGGTGGTCGCGGCGCTCGCCGCCGGCAAGCCGGCCCGCTCCGTTCCTGTTCCCGAGGCGGCGGCCGCCGGCCCGCGCAACCTGCAGGCGCTGACCTCGAAGCCGATCCTCTACGTGGCGAACGTCGACGAGGGCGACGCCGAGGCTCCGCAGGCGGTCGCAGCTCACGCCGAGGCGGTCGGTGCCGGCGTCGTCGCGGTCAGCGCTCGGATCGAGGGGGAGCTGGCCGAGCTCGACCCGGCCGAAGCGGAGGAGATGCGCGAGTCCTACGGGGTCGAGGGCTCGGGCCTGGCCCGCCTCGTCCGCGCCGCCTACGACCTGCTCGACCTGCTCACCTTCTTCACCGCTGGCGAGGGCAAGGAGGCGGTCGCCCGCCCGATCACCCGGGGCTCCACTGCCTGGGAGGCGGCGGGGACGATCCACACCGAGATCCAGGACGCCTTCGTCAAGGCCGAAGCGATCGGCTGGCAGGAGCTGGTCGAGTGCGGCGGTTACGCCCCCGCCCGCGACAAGGGTCTGCTGCGGATCGAGGGCCGTGATTACGTGGTCGCCGACGGCGACGTGATCACCATTAAGGTCTGAGCATGGACCAGGGACCGCGGTTCCCGCAAGTCGCCGCGAAGGCGGGCCACTACGAGAGCTTCTACATCAAGGCCTGTCGGCCGGGCGGGGGGCAGGGGATCTGGATCCGCCACACCGTCCACAAGCGGCCGGGGGCCGAGCCCAACGCCTCGATCTGGTTCGTCCTCTTCGACCGCGACGCCGAGGGTCCGCGGGCGACCAAGGTCACGGTGCCGGCGACCGAGCTGTCGGTCCCGGTCGGCTCCTGGATCCGGGTCGCGGACGCCGAGATCGGGCCCGGAAAGGCGACGGGCAAGATCGGGACGGACGCGCTCGAGGCCTCCTGGGACTTCAGCTTCGGCGGCGACGAGGAGCCCTGCAAGTACCTGCCTGCCGACTGGCTCTACTCGGCGCCGGTGCCGCGCACCAAGTTCGTCGCGCCCTACCCGAACGCGAGCTTCGACGGACGCCTCGAGATCGACGGCGAGACGATCGAGCTGGCGGGCTGGCCGGGGATGATCGGCCACAACTGGGGTACCGAGCACGCCGAGCGCTGGGTCTGGCTTGAGGGGACGGGCTTCGCCGACGCCCCCGACACCTACTTCGACGCTGGCGCCGCCCGGATCGCGCTCGGCTCGCGGATCACCCCCTGGCTCCCCTCCGGGATGCTGATGCTCGAAGGCGAGCCCCACCGCCTCGGCGGCTTCGGCAAGATCCGCTCGGCATCGGTCACAGAGTCGCCGGAGGCCTGCTCCTTCGTCCTCCCCGGCAAGGACATCGTCGTCCGCGGCCGTGTCTCCGCCCCGCGCAAGGACTTCGTCGGCTGGGTCTACGCAGACCCCAAGGGCCCCGAGCACAACACCGTCAACTGCTCCGTCGCCGACCTCGAGCTGACGATCGAACGTCCGGCCCAGCCGCCACGCACCCTCGAGCTAGCCGCTGGCGCCGCCTACGAGCTGGGCATGCGCGAGACCGATCACGGCATCCCGGTCCAGCCCTATTCGGACGGCTGACCAGCGGATCTCTATGCGTGGCCGGAGCGACTCCCGGATTTGATGAAGTCGGCCAAGATCAGCTTCTGTTCGAATTCGCTGGTTTCGTCGTCGTCTATCACTCGCAGGATCCAAGCCTTTGTCTCGTTCTGTTCGTCCGGTGTGAGGAGGCTGTCGAAGCCCGTTTTGGCCTTTGCCTGCGTCACCAGGTCTGGAAGGGAGGTTTCGTTGGCGAGCTTGGTGGCGGCATCTTCTCGAGCATCGCCTACTCGCCTGTTGATTCGGGTGTAAGCATAGGTTCGGGCAAGCTCGAAGAAGTACTCGAATCCAAAGGGCTGGCCGTTGAGGGTCGCGAACTTGAGGCGGACGAGACTGAGGTAGCCGGCGCCGATGAGCAGCCCGCGCAGCCACGTATCGACACTTTGAAGAATCGCTGCCTGGTTCAGGAGCCGGTAGAGAGCGACTGCCAATAGGCAGTTGATGAGGATGTAAGCAGCAATGGACGCACGAATTGCCCACCTACCGGTCGATTCCTTGGGAACGGTGAAAACCTGGTCCAGCTCGAGATAGGTGACTGCGCCGGCGATGCCGGCGGCGACCAGCGGGCCGACCATCTATGAGTGAGCGTGCTGGGTGCGCAGATGTGCGACTGCGTCCTCGAGGGCGAGGTCCAAGTCCTCCCGGCTCTGCTTCGATCGCAACCTGCTTCTTCGCTGAACTCGGTGAAGATCCGAATCCTCGAGCTCGAGCCTGTGGCCGGCGAGAACACTGCGCCCGTCTTCAGTCAGACGCATCAAGTTGGGGGAGGATTCGTCTACGAGACCGGCAGCGGTCAGCTCCCGGATTGCCTTCCGCAGTTCGGCGGGAGTGAGACGCGCGCGAACGGCCACGTCCATAGGTCTGCTCTCGATCTCGTCCGCGATCATCTCCAAGACGAGGAGGTTTCTGGCGAGGTCCTCGGATTCGTGTTCGCGCCAGGCAAGCTCTCGACGGTTGTCCGTCACCCCTTTGCGTGCGTGACGCATCCCGTACGCGCTGATGGCCAACCCGGCCAAGCCGCTGAGCAGAGCCCCAGCCGCTCCTCCGATAATTACATTAATCTCGTTGACCATTGACTAAAAGTGTAGACCTCAACCTAAACGCGCGGGGAGGCTATGCACTTTCGGGGATCCTTGCAATTGCAGTAGGCGGAATTTCGGTCATTTGAAGCTTGCCCGACCATGATCGCGGTCCCGCAGTTCCTTACGTCACCACGTTGCGACTATTACCTGCATTCGCGGCATTTTATTCAGCCGCCGACTTGCGGAAGCTCATCCAGCGGTCGTAGGCGCCGAGGGCGGAGGCGAGCTGGTCGCCGCGGATTTTGGTCGTGCCGCCCGTACCGACCAGGCGCGCCCAGACGATCCGCGGCGAGCTGCCGCGCTCGACGATCGCCACCTGCTTCAGCTGGCCCTCGAGGTAGTCGGAGAGCTTGGCGCTGATCTCCGCGCCGGAGAAGCGCAGGGTCCAGGTGTGCAGCGGGCAGTAGTAGTCGTAGGGGTCGGGGACGCCGACTAGGTAGGGAACGGCGGGGCCGAAGAAGACGTCCTCGACGCTCTCGGTATGGCCGCCCGAGCAGGCGGAGAAGTAGGTCTCGGCGATCTGCCCCCCGTACATGACGACCTCTCCTTTGGTCGCGGTCGCGGCTTCGCTGGTCGCCGCCTCCTCGCTGGCGATGCCCTCGTAGACCTGGCTCGCGACCGTGTCGTAGAGGTCGAAGCCATTGCCGTCGACCTGGACGGTGAGCGCGTAGGAGCGGGCGGCGATTGCCTGCGCGCGCAGGGCGGCCTGGGGCCAGGAGGCTGGCGACTCGTTGGGGATGACCCCCTTTAGGTACTGGTCGACCGGCACGGCGTTGATTACGTTGAGCGAGCCGGCGTCGCTGTCGGTCGGCACCGTCTCGAGTGCGCCGCGGTAGGCCCCGACCCCGCCGATCTCGATCCGGCCGGCGCCGGCGGCGCGCAGCTTGCGGCCGCAGTCCGCCAGCGGTTTGCCGGCGGAGCTGCGCAGCTTCACCACCGAGCCGGTTCGGTGAGCCTCGTATTCCCGGCTCGGTTCGAGCGCGATGCCGCAGGCGCTGGTGGCACCGCTGAAGCCGACGTCGCCGTTCTCGACGTCGAGCAGGACGCGGACGACTCGCGCCGCCGTCAGCTGTCCGAGCGTGGTCCCCGAGTAGTAGTGGGCGAGGATCTCGGGGTAGCTCTCGCCGTGCTTGGCGAAGCCATAGGCGCCGTACTGGCTCATCCCGACCCCGTGGCCGAAGCCGCGTCCCTTGACCACCCAGGAGACGCTCGCGTCGGCGGCGCTCGTCAGGAGGAAGAAGATCAGCAGTGCTGTGAGGCGAATGCGCATCTCTCGGACCAACAGATTCGCCTTGCAGGAGTCGCGGCCTCCTCTAGTCTGAAAACAAGCGACCAGGAGGAGGACGAGCATGGCGACGCAGGCGGTGAAGGCAGTCGACCACAAGCTCCTTGCCGCCGGCGAGTGGAAGGAGACTGGCGAGTGGGGCGAGGTCCTTAGTCCCTATGACGGGACCGTCGTCGGCCGGGTCGCCGAAGGCGACGCCGCGCTGGTCGACCGGGCCGCGAGGGCCGCCCAGGAGGCCTTCGAGTCGGCCGACTTCCCCCAGCACGAGCGGGCGGCGACGCTCGATCGCGCCGCGGCGCTGGTCGGCGAGCGGATCGAGGACCTGGCGCTGACGATCGCCGCCGAGGCGGGCAAGCCGCTGAAGACGGCTCGGGTCGAGGCCGCCCGCTGCGTCGACACCTTGACCTTCTCTGCCACCGAGGCGCGCAAGCTGACCGGCGGCACGGTGCCGATGGAGGCCTCCTCGGCCGGCGCCGGCAAGCTCGGCGTGATGCTGCGCGTGCCCTACGGGGTGGTCGGCGCGATCAGCCCATTCAACTTCCCGCTCAACCTGGTCGCCCACAAGCTCGGGCCGGCGATCGCCGCCGGCAACACGGTCGTTCTGAAGCCGGCGGGGCAGACGCCGATCTCGGCGCTGAAGCTGGCGCAGATCCTGGGGGAGGCTGGCCTGCCGCAGGGGTGGCTGAGCGTGATCCCGGGGCCCGGCTCGGAGATCGGCAACGCGATCGTCGAGCACGAGCTGACCCGAGCGCTCACCTTCACCGGCTCCTCGGGCGTCGGCTGGGGCATCCGCAGCCGCGTCCCCCACAAGAAGGTGAACTTGGAGCTGGGCTCCAACGCGCCGCTGATCGTCCACTCCGACGGCGACTGGGAGACGGCGGCCGACAAGGCGAAGCTGCACGCCTTCTCCCATGCCGGCCAGAGCTGCATCTCGATCCAGCGGGTGCTGGTCCACGAGGACGTGGCCGACACTTTCATCGAGCGCTTCGTCGCCAACACGCGGGCGCTGCGGGTCGGCGACCCGCTCGATTCCGAGACCGACGTCGGGCCGCTGATCTCACCCGAGGACCGCGACCGGGTCAAGGGGTGGGTCGACGAGGCGGTCGCCGCCGGGGCTGAGCTCTTGAGCGGAGGCGAGCTGGTCGACGAGGGCCGTTGCCTGGAGCCGACCCTGCTCGGCTCGCCGCCGCGCGAGGCCAAGGTCTGGTGCGAGGAGGTCTTCGGCCCGGTGGCGACGATCGA
This sequence comes from uncultured Solirubrobacterales bacterium, assembly GCA_963807425.1. Classification (GTDB taxonomy): domain Bacteria; phylum Actinomycetota; class Thermoleophilia; order Solirubrobacterales; family 70-9; genus VRUE01. Next base: position 237,377 of record CAWEBZ010000014.1, read on the forward strand.
CCGCTACTCGGACTTCTCGGAGGCGCTGCGAATGGCCAACGACTCGAAGTTCGGGCTGCAGGCCGGTGTCTTCACCCGCGACATCGGTCGCGGCCTCGAGGCCGCCGAGACGCTCGAGTTCGGCGGCATCCTGATCAACGAGGTCCCGACCTTCCGCGCCGACCAGATGCCCTACGGCGGGGTCAAGGACTCCGGCAACACCCGCGAGGGGCCGGCCTTCGCGGTCGTAGAGCTAACCGAGGAGCGCTTCGTTACCCTCCAGCGCTAAGGATCTTTCGAGCGGGAGGAGTTGGGATGAAGCGCCACGGGGCAGTTGCCAGGCTCAGCATCGCTATCGCGTCGCTGATCGCAATCGCAGGCGGCGCGGCGGGTGCCTCCGCCGCGGTCTCCGACACGGTCGGCAAAACGACGGTCGGGCAGCGTGTGGTCCCCGTGGGCGCAGGCGCCTACCGCTTCCTCCAGCTCGGCGAAGGCGAGCCGTACACGGTGCGCCAGGAACTGGGCACGGCGGGGGCGAACCGGGCCAAAACCCGTGCCTCGCTCGCCTACTTCGGCCAGCTCTCCGACTTTCAGCTCGCCGACGAGGAGTCGCCGGCGCGGGTCGAGATCATCGACCCGCTCTCGACCCCGCTCAACCTCCCCTTCGGCTCGGCCTGGCGCCCCTGGGAGGCGCTCAATCCCCAGATCGACGAGGCGATGATCCGCCAGCTCAACGAATTCGTGGCGGCGAGCCCGGTCGCCGACGGCAGCGGGTCGCACCGCGCGATGGACCTGTCGATCGTCACCGGCGACTCGGCCGACAGCCAGCAGCTCAACGAGACGCTCTGGGTGCGCACCCTGCTCGAGGGCGGCACGCTCAACCCGAACAGCGGCGTCGACAAGAAAACCTACTCGCACCTGCTCTGCCCGAACCTCTTCGTGCCGGGTGCCGCCGAGGCGGCCCGTTACACCGGGGTCCAGGACTACGACGACTACTTCGAGGGCACCTTCCCCGAGTTCTACGACCCAGACAGCCCGGCCGGGCCTCACGCTGCCTGGCCCAAATACCCGGGTCTGATGGACAAGGCGCAGGAAGCGTTCGCGGCGACGGGGACGAAAATTCCCTCCTACGTCGCCTTCGGCAACCACGATGCGCTCGTCCAGGGCAACGCGGCGGCAAACGTCGCCTTCGAGCAGGTAGCGACCGGCTGCCTGAAGCCGATGGGCCCAGTGCCCAACCCCGAAAACGCGGCAGCCCTGCTCGCCTCGCTGTTCAACCCGACGAACCTGTTGTCGACGCTGCTCTCGAGCCCGAAAAACCTGATCCTCGTGCCGGGCGACCCGAAACGGCAGTTCGTCTCCAAGAAGCAGTACAAGGACATCTTCAAGGGCAGCTCCCAGGCCGACGGCCACGGCTTCGACCTCGTCGACGCGGCGGAGGAGACAGGCTCGAAAGGCGCCGCCGGCTACTACGCTTGGAGCCCGACGCCGGGGATGCGCTTCATCTCCCTCGACACCGTCGCCGAGGCGGGCACGATCGTCACCCCGACTGGCAACTTCACCTCCGACGGCAACATCGACGACCCTCAGTACAAATGGCTGAAAGGCAAGCTGGAAGCGGCCACCGCAGCCGATGAGCTCGTGGTGATCTTCAGCCACCACGCACCGGAGAGCCTCACCGCCGACGCGGCCGACGAGCTGGCGCCGTTCTGCCTGCTCCCCGACGCGCACGGCCACGACCTCAACCCCGGCTGCGACCTCGACCCGCGCAAATCGTCGCCGATCCATCTCCAGGCCGACATGGTCAACCTGCTGCACCAGTTCCCCAACGCAATTGCCTGGGTCGCCGGCCACTCGCACGACAACGTGGTCAACCCGTTTGCCAACCCGAGCGGCAAAGGCGGCTTCTGGAGCATCCGGGTCGCCGCCGAGGCCGACTGGCCGCAGCAGAGCCGCCTGCTCGAGGTCTTCGACAACAAAGACGGGACACTCTCGATCTTCGGCACGATCCTCGACCACGTCGGCCAGTCGGCGGCGCCGAAAGCCGGCACCGCGGCGAGCGGCATGGACCTCAACGACCTCGCCTCGGTGGGTCGCACGATGTCCTTCAACGACCTCCAGTCGGGAGCCCCGATCGGCGAAGGGCAGGCCGACGACCGCAACGTCGAGCTGTTGATCGAAGACCCGCGCTAAGCCTTCCCCTGGCTCGTTTGACGCATGGCCCGGCTACTCGTGAGGCCGGGCCATGCGGCGGTGGTCCAGCTTTTGTCACGGATTAGCCACGGGCTGATCACATCGCCGGCCCGGCAGGCCCAACCGGGCGCAGGGCCATAGCTGCGGCAGCTATTAGAAACACAGAGTTATCAAGTAGTCTTGCCGCAATTTAACGAAGGAGAGGTAAATGGAGGACGCGGGAACTCTGACCATCGTTGGCGCCGGCTGCTTTGGGTTGGTGATCGGCTGGATCACCTACCGGACGCTGCGGCGCAAGGAAGGGGCGGCCCAATTGTCGGATATCGCGACCGTAATCGCGGCAATTGGCGGGGCTGCGGTGACGAAGCTCTTCGACGATCCCGATCTCTTCGGTGCCTACTCGATCGGACTCGCGGTCGGGTTCTTCCTCTACTTCGCCATCGCTGTTGGCACCGAGGGAAAGGACAGCGCCGCCAAATGGATGGGTAGCTAATGGCGGTGAACCCGCCGGGAACCTCCGGCGGAATCCTGCGCCGGCTGCTGCAGGCGGCGAGGTCGGTGCTCGCGTCGATCGACATATTTGACCTTGCGAGACGGGTTCCGCGCCGGCCGGAGAGGCCTCAGCCGAAGAGGCAGAGGCGGACATCGGAAACGGCGGAGCAACACAGGTCGCGGGCGCCGGGCGCCCCGCCTTCCGAGACCCGCGATAGGGGAGTTCCGCCCACTGGGTCGCAGCCCTCCAAGCGGGTGGAGTCTCCTCCCGCAGCGGAATCCCCGCCATCAGCGGCATCGCCACAGTCTCCGGCGCCCCCCTCGCATCTCGAAGAGTTTGCGATGGATAAGGGGATCGAGGTCACACCTGGGCCGGCGCCCCGTTACCTCAACGTGGTGGTCGCAGGCGAAGACGGGTGGAAGCCACACCCCCCTACTCGACCGCTCATGGCGGGCGGCACCTACGATCTGCTGCTGGACATCGGCGCCCTCTCCTCCGACTCGATCGTCGAGGACCCCGATGCAGTCCCCGCCGAGCAGCTGCCACCACGAGAGCAGGGGCACTGGCTTGAACTGGGGATCGTCAGCACCGACTTCGTGGTGTCGCACCTACTCCGGCACCTCTTTCTGCCCTCGGAGGGGCCAGCATGGATCTGCGACTGCGAGCCTGGCGGTGCCCACCGGTGCTCTTCCGGCGAGCGCCGCTACACGATCAGGTTCGGCCTCAAGGTGCCGGTGGAGCCGGGCCCGGCGCATGCCCGGATAACCCTTTACTTCGAGAACAACGTGGTCCAATCGCTCCGGATGTCTGCGGATGTGATTGCGGCCAACGAGCCTGCCGCTCCCGGGCGGGTCGCTGCCGTTACCGACTACACCTTGAGCGAACGGCTGGCCGACGTCGACAGGCTCGAGCCACGCCTTGCCAGCTTCGTCGTCAACGAGATGTCCCGCGGAACCCATCTGCTCGTCTTCAAGGGTGGCGACGACAAGACGGTCCCGATTGCCTTCTCCGAGGGTCAGCTGACCGCGGCGATGGGGGAGATGCGGGAGCTCCTGCTCGACGTTCAGATCAAGAAAATCGGCAATCATCGCGAGAGTCGCCTGTTACCCGGCAACCGTAAGAGCCCCGACGACCTCCGCGCCGATCTGACGCGCCTAGCCGAAGCAGGGGCTGATTTCTGGACTGCTCTCTATGGCGTCGCTGGTGACCCCCTGATCCAAGCGGAGGAGGGCGAGAGTAGGACGATTCAGATCGCACGAGTCCCCAGCAGCGTCTTTGTCTTCCCGTGGGCCGCCGTCTACGACCTGCCGCTCGGATCCCCCGAAGAGGGCTACCAGTACTGTCCATTGATTGAGAATTGGGACGGTGAGGCGGCCCTGGTGCCTGTGGGAGCCACCGACTGCCCCCACGCCGCGGAGCATCGTAGCGTCGAAAATGTCATCTGCCCCTTCGGCTTCTGGGGCTTTCGCTACGCAATCGAGGAGCCCGCCTCCACCGAAAACCGCACGGCTCCGCTCTCGGTGAATGCGGCAGCACCTCTTTCGCTGGCGGTGGCCAAGAGTCTCGAGCTCGACGCGGCGGAGACCGAGCGTCACCTCGAAGAGCTGGGCCGGCGGCTGCCAGGCTTCGATCAGACCACCGCCGCCTCGCGGACAGAGGTGCAAGAAAGACTGGCCGAGCCTAAGTTGGAGATTGCTTACTTCTACTGCCACGGCAGGGCAGCGACCGAGTCCGCGAAGGCGTGCTTGGAAGTTGGCAAAGCCGACCGTATAGAGCCGAGGCAGATCGTCAGCTGGCGCCGTACCGCCTGGAACGAAGTACCTGATCATTGGCTCCGAACGAAGCCGCTAGTTTTCCTCAACGGCTGTCACACCGCTGATCTCTCGCCGCAAACGCCGGTCAACTTCGTCGACTGCTTCAGCCAGGTCGGCGCCAGCGGCGTGGTCGGGACGGAGATAACACTGGAGCAGAAGATGGCGAGTGAGGCGAGTGAGGTCTTCTTCGGCTACCTCGCCGCAACCCCAGGCCTCGGGGCAGGGGAGGCGCTGCGTCGCACGCGCCTGCACTTCCTAGGCAAGGGCAATCTCCTCGGCCTTGCTTACACCACCTACTGTCGCGCGGAGCTCACGCTTGTGCCGTAGCCAGCGGCCCCACATCGAGTGCATTTAGCTCGAACTTGACGGTGGGCGCTACGAAAGGGAATCCTAGTGTGACGGGCGGTGGAGGTGCCGGCGCCTCTCTTGTCGAGAGGATGTTGCTTGCCTCCGATCGAGAGATCCGAAGTATGGTCGCGGAGGAACTGGAGAACCACGACTTGGCCGACTGGATGCCGGCACTGCTGGCAGCGGATCCGACTCAGGGCTACTTGGCAATTTCCATTCTGGTCACTGCAGTTCCGATAGAGGCGGCATGCGCGATATGGAAACTTGCGGCTGACGAACTCGAGTCGACTGCTTCCCTCCCGTTTCTTCGAGCTGCCCTAGACGCGGCGGAGCGGGCGCTGGTGGATGAAGAGGCGGAGGAGGCAAGGGGCTGGCAGTTTGCCGAGGCGAGTGCCGCCCTGGCGGGGGCCTCGCCCGATGCCACAGAGGCCCGCGAGGTCCTGGCACGGGCACGAGAGGTTCTCGGTCTCTGCAGGATGAATGGACCTGAATTCGCGCTGCTTGTACAACTCCTAGCACTGGCCCAGAGCCAGGAGGAGCATGACCTGACATCCCAGCTCGCCGACGAGGTCTTGCAGGCGATCGCGGGATCAACCGAGGTTGTCCCAGAGCTCGAAGAGCTCCTCCTGCGCGCCGCATATGTTGCGTATTACGAGCGCCACGACTGGCCCCTTGTTCTGCGCTGTGTGGCGCCCCTAGCGCCGACACCTACGTCGCTGACAATGCGCGGGCTCGCCTTGCAACGCGAGGGTCGCGCCGAGGAGGCACTTGAGGTCTGGGATCAGATCGGCGATGAGGATGACCCCGCATTGGCCCTTAACCGCGCGGCGATGCTGATCTCTATGGGCGAGCTCGGGGAGGCGGCGCCGGTTCTTGATCGGCTGGTCAAGCGACACCCTGCCTACTGGAAGGGATGGGTCCAGCGAGGGTTGCTCCGGATCCGTGGCAGCGAGGAGAGGGGTGTAAATGACTTGGAGCACGCATTCGAGCTCGCGGTCAATGGGGAAGCAGACGCTTCGCGACTAGCCGACGCCGCCATGATGGCTCACGAAGCCGCCATAGAGAATGACTGCTCGAACCAAATGGCGCAGGCCCTACTTGTGCTGGTCGCCGATTCGCGCGAGGTGGTGCAGATTGCCGGTCACTACTGCCGGGGGGTTCTGCTCAGCGATGCAGAGCGTTACCCAGAGGCCGCGAGCACACTGCAGGCGGCACTCGACCTATTGACCGAAGACGTCAGCGCAGGGGTGCCGATACGCGAAGCTTTGGTGAAAGCCCTCTTGGCAACCGGAGCGGACCAAAAAGCTCTGGAGGTGATGAAGCCACTGGTGGAGATGCCGGGTCTGCCCGAGGGTGCGCTCGAGCTCCTAGATAGCTTCGTCGACGAGGATCTTCAGTTTGAGGTGAGGCTGCTGCGCGCGGTGGGCCATCGCTCAGAGATGCGTCTCGCGCTTGCCGAGCGTGAGCTGAGCGAATTGTTGGACGAGGAGCCAGGCGTAGCCAGGGTCCACAGACTGCGGGGTCTGACGAGATTGTCCACCGCTGCACGCTCTGACGAAGACGCGTGGAACGAGGCAGCCTCCTATGAGCGCTACCTGACAGCGATCGAAGACATCGGGGCAGCTGCGGCCCTCGGAGACGACTTGGCGCTCGGTGCTTTTCGCTGGGCGGTTGATCGCGCCCGCGGAGACTGGCGCATGAAGGAGCTGCTGCAGGTTGTCGGAGACGAGGAGTTCGGGATGTACCGGCTGATGCCGGGACTCAAGGCCGCGGATGAGGCGCTCGGGCAGGCTCGGGAGTTGGCGGCGCTGAGCCGACGAGAGTGGGCGGAGGCGGCTGTAGCCACGGAGGCGGTTCAAACCCAATTTCAGGCTGTCGGATTGCCGGCAGAAGCTGGACGTCAGGACCTGTTTCTGGCTGATCTCGCCCTTCGCCTCGGTGATCCCCGCCGGGCGCTTGATCACCTCGATCGTTGCGATTCTCTTTTGCCTCTGGAAGCCGAGCCACTCCCCGGAGAGGAGCGCAGCGCTGCCCGCGAGATCCTCGGCACGAGCGCCGCCCGCGGTGCGGCCGGAATGGCTCTGCCGCTCGAGTATCTCGTGTTTTTGGGCGGCACGATGCGAGGCTCGATGGCCTATCTGAAGATGTTGCGTGCACAGACGCTCGCCGCCCTCGGACGAGCGGGGGCGGCGCTCAGCGAGCTCGGCGATGAGAAGGAGCTGATTGCAGAACGAGAGAAGCTGGGACTGCTTTCGCTCGATGGCGGCGAGAGCGTCAGGGCGATCATGGCGATCCTCCGCGACTCCGGCCATCACGAGCGGGCGCTGGAGCTCCGCGACATTGCCCTGGAGGCGGCAGATTCGCCCCTGAGGCAGGCGGCGATCCTGATTACCAGTGCCGGCTGCTGGCTGAACAGTGCGAAACCAGAGCGGGCGCTGGCTGATCTGAATAGGGCGCGAACGCTCACAAGGGACATCGAGAACGACCAGTTCAACGCCATCGTCGATCACACCGAAGCCAATGTGGTTCAGGAGAGTGACCCCGAGCGAGTGTTGGAGCTGTTGAATGCAGAGTCCGTCAGCGCACTTTCACAACCAGCTCGGGTGAGTGCGGCTCTTGTGACGCGAGCGCACGCCCTCGCGCATCTTGGCAGCGCAGCAGCTGCTGATCGCGACGCTATTCGGGCTGAAGAGCTGCTCGTTGGTCACATGCAGTCGATCGATCTGCCCAGCGACCGATCAATGAGCCTGCAGGCTTGGGGTGCCGCGCGAAGCCTTCGCTGCACCCTCGCCTGCCGGGCGGGGGAAAGCGAGAACGCGCTTCAGCTGCTGGCCGGCCTCAAGGGAAGAGCTCTGGGGATGCAGCGCACCCTGGCGATCAGCGGGCCGCAACCATCCAGCGCGGTGGAGGTGGCGGTGAGCGAGGAAAGGGATGACCTCCTGGCGCTGCTCCGCCATGCCGAGCTCCACGCCGGCGCGGTCAGCTGGATCCACCTACGCCGGGTCCAGGCGCACAACGAGAAGCTGGTCGACACGAGCGGCGGAGCGAAACTCGATCTGGACGAGGCCAGCGCGGCCCTCGAGGATGCCCAGCGGCGACTGTCTCGGCTGCAGGTACGCAGAAGCGAACTACCCCGCGAAGCCCAGTTGGAGAAAGCGGCGGACATCGACGCGCTGAGGCAGTCGCTCGGCGGTGCAGAGGGTCAGGGCCTCCTTGTTGAGATGTTTCTGGGCGAGGGCACCTGCTACTTGACAGGTCTTCGTGCCGCTGAAGAACCATGGACGGTTGGGGTCCCCTGTGATGCATCCGAGCTGGTGGAGTTGGCCGAATCCTCCAGGGTCGGCGCCGACTGGTCTGATGGCGACCCGGTGTGGAGCAACGACTCGCTACGGCGGATCGTTGACGCGTTGCAGCAGAGGAGCTCAGAGGGTGATCACCTGGCAATCGTCCGACACGGCCCCCTGCATGCACTTCCCATGCATGCGGTAGAGGGAGAAAAGGGAGCTCTGATCGAGCGACATACGGTCTCCTACGCACCAAGCAGCGATGCGCTGCTCTCCTGCACAAGCGAGGAGACAGCACAGGGTGGCGCTGGAATCGTCGTCGCCGATAGCCTCGGCGACCTTCCCCATGCCCGCCTTGAGGGACAGGCGGTCGCGGAGCTATTGGGCACCGTTGCCCTTACCGGGCTTCGTGCGGATCGCCGCCGCCTCCTTAGCCTGATCGGGGAACAAGGCCCCGCGGTTGTGCATATTGCCTGTCATGGCGTCTTCGACGACGTAGACCCAGATGCGTCACGCTTGATCCTGGCCGGCAGCAGCACTCACGACGCCCCTATGGCGGCCGCCGACCTGACGGCCCGCGACGTTGCGCAGCTCCCGCTGCGCGGTTCGGTGGTCGTTCTTAGTGCCTGCCACAGTGGCGTCAACGCGATGCTCCCCGGGGATGAGCCATTCGGACTAACCCGTGCGTTTCTTGCCGCCGGAGCACGAGCGGTAGTCGGTGCTCGTTGGGCGGTCAGCGATATATCGACTTGGCTCCTGATGGAGAGGTTCACCTCTCTTTGGCGATCGGATCGACTTCCAATAGCCGAGTCGCTAGCGCGTGCACAACGGTGGATTCGGCAGATGCCGGTGGAGGAAATGGTCGACTTGTGCAACGCGGCGCTCGAGCGGCGGGTAGGCGACCGCGCCGATGTGGAGGTTCTGCTCGCACGTCGACGGGCCGAAGGGTTGATTGCCCTGCGGCGGGAGGACCCGGCCCGCTCGTCCGCTCGCCAGGCCGACCTATTGGCCTTGATGAGCAATCCTTCGTTGCGGGAGGCCCACGGTCTCACCGGAACCGATCCCTTCCCGTTTTCCGACCGGCGCCACTGGGCAGCCTTCGAGCTCGTGGGGGACTGGACTAGCGAGTATCCCGAAGAGTAAGCGGACGGCCTCGCTAAACAATTACTCCCGACAAAGGTCCCCCGCCTGCTGATTACTCGTGAGGCCGGGCCATGCGGCGGTGGTCCAGCGCCTCCTCGAGCACCGCGGGCTCAACGCCCTGCTCGAGGGCGACCTCGCGCAGCGAGCGGCCTGACTCGGCGGCTGCCTTGACGATGTCGGCGGCGCGGTCGTAGCCGATGTGGGGGTTGAGCGCGGTCGCCGTCGCCAGTGTCGCCTCAGCGTGGCGCTCGGTCATCTCCTCGTTGGCCTCGACTCCGGCAACGCACTTCTCGCCCAGCAGGCGCGAGGCGGAGGCGAGCAGCTTGATCGAGTCGAGCAGGTTACGGGCGATCAGCGGCACCCGCACGTTGAGCTCGAACTGGCCCTGGCTGCCGGCGACCGTGATCGCGGTGTCGTTGCCGATCACCTGGGCGGCGACCTGGATCACCACCTCGGGGATCACCGGGTTGACCTTGCCGGGCATGATCGAGGAGCCCTTTTGCAGCTCCGGCAGGCGCAGCTCGGCGAGGCCGGCGCGCGGGCCTGAGCCCATCAGGGCCAGGTCGTTGGCGATCTTGTTGAGCGAGACGGCGTAGACCTTGAGCGCGCCCGAGAGCTCGACCAGGGCGTCGCGGTTGCCCTGCGCCTCGAAGGGATCGAGCGGGGCGGAGATCTCGAGGCCGGTCTCGGCGGCCAGCTTCTCGCGCACCTTGGCGGCGAACTCGGGATGGGTGTTGAGGCCGGTGCCGGTCGCGGTGCCGCCGAGCGGGATCTGTCCGACCCGCCGCAGCGTCGCCTCGATCCGCTGCACGCCGAGCCGCACCTGTGCCGCGTAGCCGCCGAACTCCTGGCCGAGGGTGACCGGGACCGCGTCCATCAGGTGGGTGCGGCCGGCCTTGACCACGTCGGCGAACTGCCGTGCCTTTGCCTCCAGCGCCGCCTCCAGGCCCCCCATCGCCGGCAGCAGGTCGTGGGTCACCTCGCCCAGCGCCGCCAGATGGACGGCGGAGGGGAAGACGTCGTTGGAGGACTGGCCCATGTTGACGTGGTCGTTGGCGTGGGCACGGTCGCCGGCGAGGTTGGCGATCACCTCGTTCGCGTTCATGTTCGAGGAGGTGCCGGAGCCGGTCTGGAAGACGTCGACCGGGAACTGGTCGTCGTGCTCGCCGTCGGCGACCGCCTCGCCGGCCGCGGCGATCCGGTCGGCGAGATCGGAGTCGAGCTGGTCCAGCTCTCCGTTGACCGCGGCGGCGGCGGCCTTCAGCCGGCCCAGCCAGCGGACGACGGGAACGGGGACGCGCTCGCCCGAAACCGGGAAGTTGTCGACGGCCTTGGTGGTCTCGCCACCCCAGAGCTGCTCAGTCAAAGTCCGTGCCTCCATCGAATCGTTGTCCTGGCAGCGTATTGGAGCCCGCTTGTATTAGGGTGCCCTAACGTGAAGTCCGACGACCCCGTCAGCCGCGGCGCCGAGCGCGCCATCGCCCACCTCAACGAGGATCACGACGACGCCCTGCTCGACATGGCCCGTGCCGTCGGCGGCTGCCCGCAGGCAACCGCCGCCCGCCTCGTCGACGCCGACCGCACCGGGCTCGACCTGATCGCGACGACGCCGGACGGCGAGGTCGAGGTGCGCGTCCCCTACGGCGAGCCGATCGAGGGGCCCGAGGGCCTGCGCACGGCGACCGTCAAGCTCGCCCAGCGCGCCCGGGCCGAGCTGTCGGGCGACGCGGCATAGCCGCCCGAGAGCCGACCACGCCGGCTAGCTGCTCCGCTTCGCCGTTCCCTTCTTGACGCTGCAGCGGATCCTCGCTTTGCCGGAGCGCTTGCGGCTGTGCGCCGGCAGGTGAGGTGGGCGTTGCGTCCTGGCCTGCCCTTCGGCCCGCGCTTGCCGCGCTGTCCCGGCAGCGCCCACTCTGACCGGCTGGGCCGGCCAGCCCGACTGGCCCAGGGTGCGATCTGGCCGCTCGCCCAGGCGCAGCGAGATCGCGTCGCCGAAGCCGACCGGCTGCTCGCCGGCGACGGCTCCGGCGCCGCGGTCCAGCCGCAGCAGCCACGCCTCGTCCTGCGTTCTCCGGGGCGACGCCGTTGATCGACCGCGACCTGCCCGCCGGCGAGCGCGAACGAGGTCACGCAGCCGGCCGGGAACGCGCTCGGCCTCGGCCGCGCCGAGGACCTGCGTCAGCGGCGCTCCCGACCGGCGCCGTCACCTTGCACATCCGCACGTTGCCGGGGCCAGCTGGATCGCCAGCAGGTGTGGGACGGGCGTGCCCGTTGGCCACCGACGGCGCCGGGTGAATGCGGGGTAGCGCCGGATTGCTGGAGCCGGCGGCGCGGCGGTGAAGACGCCGCCGGCGATCGCCCGCAGCGCGTCCTGGGTCGAGTAGAGGTTGGCTTCGCTCGTGTCCGAGTAGCCGAAGCCGCCCGCTTCGGGGCCGGTCTGGAGCTGAAGCGAGAGCAGGTGGTCGATCGGCGTCTTGCCAGCTGGAGTCGTCCAGGCAGCCGACTGGGGGTCGATGCCGCAGGCGGTGAGACCGCTCACCGCCCACGCGGTGGCGTCGGCGTTGTCGCCGAAGGCGTAGTGGATCGCCCCGGTCGAGTCGACCAGCAGGCCCTGCAGGTAGGCGAGGGCAGGCGCGACCGCGGGGTCATAGGCGGGCGCTCCGGCTTCGCAGAGCGCGGCGATCGCCGCCCCGGTCATGTCGGGTTCGCTCGGTTCCGCCTTCGCGGCCGGCGTTGCCAGCGCCGAGTAGGTCCAGCCGCCGTCATCGTGCTGGCTCTGGCGCAGGAAGGAGACGACGGGCGCGAGGGCCCAGGCCGGCACGCGCGGCGGCCTTCAGCGCCAGGATGCCGAAGACCGTGTTGTCGGTGCTCGCTTCGCCGAAGCCGGGGTTGGCCGGGTTCCAGCGTTCGGCGATCTGCGCCGGCAGGTTGGCGTCGGCCGCGAGCCGCGCCGGGTCGAGGCCCGGCCGCGTGGGAGACGAGCGTCGCGCGCTGGTAGTTGTCGACCGAGGTGAACGTTTCCGCCGGGCCGCCGGTCCAAAACTCCGAGCTGTAGTCGCCGAGCAGGAAGTCCTGCAGGCTGGGGCTGCCGGCGGCGGGGCCGTGGACGTCGGCGGCGCTCGACGCCCGCGGCGGCCAGCGAGGTCGCCAGCCAGTCGCTGCCGAAGCCGCCGTGACTCGAATTCGAACGGTTCGCCGGTCACGGGATCCTGCTGGCCGCGCACGTACTCGACCGCTTTGGCGATCGCGGCGTCGATCTCGCCTTGGGTTGACGTGGCCGTGGCGGTGGCCGGCAGAACCGCCAGGGATAGAACCGCCGCGCAGAGCGCGGACAGGCACGTCGAATCGAGACTGCTCGCATCCTTGGACCCCTTTCCTCGAGGGCTTTGATGGAGGGATCGGAGGGAGGTCTCCTGGCTTCCGAGCTTTCCCGTCGCGCCTTCCCGGCCCGTCTGGGCCAGTGGCTGCCGCATGGCATGCGGCGGGCGTTTACTCGGTCACAGTGGCGGGCCCGCGCCGGTCTTTCACCGGCTTCCCTGTCCACCGATCCGTGGATTATTTGGGCGGCCACCCTATCCGAGGTTCGGCCAGATCGGGTTGCGCTGCCGCCGCGACGCGAGATTAGATTGAAATCGTCAAGCGCTCGAGGGAACCCGGTGCGAATCCGGGACTGACGCGCAACGGTATGGGCAGCGGAGCCGATCCTGGACCGCCCAGCCCGAGTCCGAATACTCGTCGCCTGACGCACACATAAGGACCCTGTTCTCGCGAACGGACGGTAGGTCTTTCATTCCTCGCTCTCACTGGTTGCGGGGGACGGAGAGCTCGACCGTCCCCCAACCAGAAGGAGATCCATCGATGCGTCTCACTACTTGCCGGCTGGCGCTGGTCGCCGCGGCTGTCTGCTCGCTGCTGGCACCGGCGGCGGCCTCGGCGACAGCCACCCCGGAACAGATCATCGACCGCGCATGAACAATGGCGTCACCTACCTCAAAGGCCTGCAGAACAGCGAAACCGGCGCCATCTCCGGCTTCGGTGGCGACTGGGCGCTGACCGCGTTCGCCGCCGCCAAAGTCGCCGCGGCCGACGTCAACAAAGGCGGCAAAGAAACCACCGACGCGCGCAGCTGGTACGAAAAAGAAGTCGGCGCTGTGGGCTGGCCAGGAGAAGGCGCCGCCGCGACCGATTTCGAGCGCGCGGCACTGATCTCCTACGCCGCCGGCATCGATCCCGCCCGCGTCTCGAAACGGCAGAACCTGATCGCCAAGGTCGCCTCCTACTACCAGCCGGCCAGCCCGGGTTACTACGGCTCGACCTTCAACGCGACCGTCTTCGGCCTGCTGGCGCTGGCCGACACGAAAACCACGAGCGGGCGCCCAGCGGGTACCCCAGGTGGTCCTCGACCAGGCGGTCGAAGCGGTGAAAGCCAACCAGCACACCGACGGCGGCTGGACCTGGGTCAAAGCGGCGGGCAACGAAGAAGCGCTGGGCAAAGCCTCCGAACCCGACATGACCGGCGCGGCGATGGCGGCGCTCTGCGCAGCCGGCGTCGCCAACACGAACGAAGCGATCGTCAACAGCGAAGAACTACCTCGTCTCGAAATTCGTCAAAGCGAGCGGCGCCTTCGAATCGGAATTCGGCGTCAACACCGAGCTCCAACGCCTGGGCGGTGCAGCGGGCTCAAAGCCTGCGGGATCGATCCCCAGGGGACCGAATTCACCGGCTCGGCTCCGGCGAAAAACACGCCGCTCAACTTCCTCATCTCCCAGCAGGTGGGCGGCGGCGGGTTCAGGTACCTGACCTCCGGCAGCACCGCCAACCTGTACGCGAGCCAGGACGCGGTGCGCGACGCTCGGCAGCGGCGGCTTCACCGCGACCCCGCCGGTGCCGGCAAGCGGCGCGCCGCAGTGGAAGGGCGTCACCGAATTCGCCACCGGCGAAGCGGAAACCAGCTCGCTGGCGCTGATCGTCGACAACGGCGGCCTCGCCGCTGAAGATCTGCTCGGTCTCGCTGGCGCCGAAAGCGACAACCACCACGCTGGCGAAGGTGCTCGACGCCGCGGTCGCTGGCACCACGCCGTCGGAATGTGTGACGGCTACCTGCCCGCTGGCGGCGAAGGCGCGATCACCCAGATCAACGGGCTATCCGGCGGCCCCAGCCGAAAAATGGAACATCTCGATCGACGGCGGCGCAGAGAAACAGGCCAAACGCAACACCGACGATCAACGTCGGCGACACGATCTACCTGAAGTACGAATAGACCGACTGACCGACCGGCCACTCGGAGACGTCGCGGGGCTCGGCTAGACTGGTCGCCAAGAGATCGGTGGACGGGGAAGCCGGTGTAAGTCCGGCGCGGGCCCGCCACTGTGACCGAGCGATAGATCCCGCCGCACGCCCAACGCGGCAGCCACTGGCCCAGACCGGCCGGGAAGGCGCGGCGGGAAAGCTCGGAAGCCAGGAGACCTCCCTCCGATCCGCAAACGTCGATCGCCCTCGCGGAAAGGGGCCAAGGCATGCGCACGACCATCGCGGCGCTCGCCGTCGCACTTCTCTTCACCGCTCTCACCGCACCGCCGGCACAGGCGGTCCCGACCGAAGTCAACGTGCGGATCGAGGGCGAGCAGCGAAACCCTCTTCGAGGGGCCGATCCTGACCGAGGGCCACAACGTCAAGGCCTCTGCGGACACAAACGCACCCGAAGGTGGGCGCCGCTGCAACGGGTTCAACAACGGCCAGAACCCGACGCCTGGTCCGACGCCCGACCGCCGCCTCGGTCGACGCGATGAGCATCGCTCGGCAGGGACTTCGACGGCCTCTGGTACCCGCCGTACGAGGACTACTTCATCAAGCGGTGGGGGCCCGACGCACAGAACGAAGGACAGGGCGAGTACTGGGGCGTCGTCGTCAACAACGTCTTCACCAGCGTCGGCGGCTGCCAGTACCAGCTCGACGAGGGCGACGAGGTCCTCTGGGTCTACGACGCCTTCAAAACCAAGCCGCGTCTGGGGCTCTTTCCGGCCGACTACAGCGGCGACGCCCAGATCCTCACCGCGACGGCGGAGCTGGGCCAGCCGTTCGAGGTCGAGGTCGATGCTTGGGAAGGCGACGAGGGAGCCCCACCGGATGCGCCGGACCGAACCGGATCGGACCCGCTCGCAGACGCCGAAGTAGCGCCCGTGACGATCGGGCCAGGGGGCTTCGAGAGGGTCGATGTCTCGAGTCCGGCGACGGTGAAAACCGACACGAACGGACTGGCGGAGATCACCTTCGCCAAAACGGGCTGGCACCGGCTCAAGGCGACCGTGGTCGGCTCCGGCGGGAAAGAGACCGCTGTGCGCTCCAACCGCCTCGACGTTTGCGTGCCCGAGGTCGATGCGAGCGACTGTGGACCGCTGCCGCCGGAGGACCTGGTGCGCGGCCCGGCATGGGTCGTGGTCGAAAGCGGAAGCGTGGTGCCAGACCCCCTCGACGTGCCCGACACGTTCACGCTGAACCCACCGCCCCCGGGCGAACCAGGTAACGCCGATCGGGTCCAGGTAGAGCTGCCGCGCCTGGATCGCCGCCGCCTCGCCCGCGGTCTGGTCGGGGTGAGCTGGCGGGTGCTTGATTCGGGTGTGGGGATTGCGAGATGGACGATCTCCTCGCGGAGGCTCGGGCAAAAAGGCGCTCGCTACGTGACCCGCGCGAAGGGCACGAATGGCACTTCGACGACGCTGCGGTTGCCCCGGGGGGCTGCTTACCAGCTGCGGATCGCGATCGTCGACGCTCTTGGGCGCAGCTCAACCGCCGTGATCGGCAAGGTCCAGGTGCCGGCTTAGATCGTGCGCCGCCTGGCCGCGACCCTCGCGCTGTGCTCGCTGATCGCCGCCGGCTCGGCCCTTGCCGCCGCGCCGAACCCGGTCAACCAGGCGCGCCTCGACAGCACGATCCGCTACCTGCAGGAAGCGCAGAACCTCGACGGCGGCTTCGGCGGCGACTCGGGCAAAGAATCGGGCCAGGGCTTCAGCGCCTGGGTGGCCCTGGCCCTGGCGGCCGGGGGCGTCAACCCCCGCTGCCAGGCGAAGCCCGGCGGCGTCGACGCCCACAGCTTCCTGGTCGGTCACTTCCACGAAGGGCTCGAAGAAGAGATCCCCTGGCCGAAGATCCCCACCACCGCCTTCGAGCGCGAACTGATGGTGGTCAACGCCGCCGGAACCAACCCGCATGATTTCGCCGGCTACGACCTGGTTGACGAGATCCTGAAACGAGCGCTGCCGGATGGCTCCCTCCCCTATGTGCCAGGAGGTCGCGGAGAAATCAACGACACGATCTTCGCGATCGTCGCTCTTGCCCCGATTCAGGAGCCGGCCGCCCAGGCCGCGATCCAGCAGGCCGCGGACTGGCTCATCGGTCAGCAGGACGAGGACGGCGGCTGGTCCTGGCAGGTCAAGGGCAGCCCCACCGAAGCGGACATGACCGGCGCCGCGATCCAGGCGCTGCGTGCGGCAGGCAGGCCCGACACGGAAGCCGAGCAGAAGGGACTCCAGTACCTGCGCGACATGCAGGGTGCCGACGGAGGCTTCCTCCAGTTCCCGGGCGAAACGGAATCGAACGTCGCCTCGACCGCCTGGGCTGTGCAGGGCATCTGGTCGGCGGGCCAGGATCCCGAAACCTGGGTCAAGGGCGGGAAGGAGCCGCTCGCCTATATGGCGTCCCTTCAGCAACCCGATGGCCACATCCGCTGGAAAGCGAGCCAGGACCTGAACGGAGTCTGGATGACCGCCTACGTGGCCCCGGCCTTCGCCGGCCAGGACTGGCCGATCCCAAGCTCCCCTTGCGAGGCCAAACAGCCGACCACGCCTCCGAAACCCGGCCAGGGCGAAGGCACCCAGTCGGGCAAGGGCACGATCGCCGGCGGTGGCGGCCGCGGAGCGCCGCTCTTCAGCCGCCCCAAGCCCCAGAGCAGGGGAAGGACGCCGGGAGGCGCCCGGCTGGTCGGTAACCAGAGCGAGAATCCGGTCAACCACAGCAAGACGCGACGGGGGAGCAACACAAAGCAGCTGAGTGCCACGGTGAAGGCGGAACCCAGCAGCGAAGCCGAAGTCACTAGTGGGGCTGCCGGCTCTGGGGAGGGCGGGTCACGTTCGGGGCGGGCGCAGTCCGCAACGGGAGGCTCGGGCAAGGGGGGATCGGGTAGAGAAGACGACGGCAAGGTCACCGGGACCCTGGTGGCGACGAGGACCGGCGGCACTGGGGAGACCGCCCTCGCCTTCGGCGCCCCCGGCCTGCACAGCGCCGGGGTCGACACCGGGACGCCGTGGCTGGCGATCGCGATCGCCGCCGCAGCGGTGCTGCTCGGGCTAGCGGGCTCGCAGTGGGAGCGACGACGTGGCGAGGTCTTCGCGTGAGCGCCGTGATCGACCTCGGCGATGCGCTGGCGGACATCGCGACGGCGCTGCAGGTCCCGGTCCTGATCGCCGCCGTGCTGGTCTTGCTGCTCTGCGCCCTCGAGCTCGGCCGTTTCTGCGTGGAGCTGTGGCGGCGGCGGGTGCGGGCGCGGAACACCGACCTGGCTGAGCTGACCACACGGGCGCTCGCCGACCCCGGGCAGGCGCCGCTCTATGCCTACAGCGCTCCAGGAGCGCTCGCCGCCGAGACACTGGTCGAGGTCGCTGGCGCCGCTCAGCTCCCCGACCGACCGGCGGCGACCGAGCGCGCACTGGCCCGCTACGAGCTTGCCGCCCAGCGGCGGCTCGATCGCACTCGTCTCCTGGTCCGGGCGGGCCCGGCGATCGGGCTGATGGGCACCCTGATCCCGCTCGCTCCCGGCCTTGCGGCCCTTGGGCAGGGCGACGTCGTCTCGCTCGCCGACAACCTGCGCGACGCTTTCGGGGCGACCGTGGTCGGCCTGCTCGTCGGCACCGTGGCCTTCGCCCTGACTCTGGCCCGCACGCGGATGTACAGCGAAGACCTGGCGGCGCTCGAGCAGGGAGCCGAGGTGCCGCGATGAGCCGGATCGGCCTCGGCCGTCACGGCAAGATCGCCGATAACGCCGGCGACCCGCTCGACGGCCTGGTCAACCTCTTCGACATCGGCATCGTCCTTGCCGTCGCCTTCCTGATCGCGGGGCTGACCCTCACCGTCGACCCGAAGAGCGGCGACGTCGAGCGGCGCGAGAAAACAGCCGAGCAGGTTCGCGTCTTGCCAAAGCCCTCCGAGGGTCAGCGGGCCAGTGGCCGGGGGGAGCCGGTTGGAACTGCCTACCGGCTTGCCGACGGCCGTCTCGTGATCGTCTCGCCGCGCTGAGCGATCAGCCGCCGGCGCGGCCGGCGTCGAATCCCTCGCGATAGGTGCGAAGGAAGGACGGGGGAAGCGGGCGGTTGTCGGGGCTGTAGCGGGCGGCCACGGCGAGGCGGCGGACCAGATCGGAGTGGATGCCGCTGGTGCGCTCGGCCCCGCGCTGGGCGGCGCCGAGCAGGTAGCCGAGTTGCAGGTTGGCGGCCCCGCCCGGATCGGAGCGGGCCTCGGCGTTGAGTTCGGTAGCGACCAGCACCATTGTCGTGCCGACCGTGGCGAGGTCGCCGGACTTCTGGTTCTCGGCCAGGCAGTCGCCGATCGGCACCTCGCCACTCAGCTTCACCGCCCCCGGAGCGTCGGCGAGGGCATCGAGGTAGGCGCTCTTGCCGTCGAGGCAGGCGACCGGCGTCGAATCGCTCGGCCCGCCGCAGCCGCCCGCGGCGGCTGCCAGGATCGCAAAGGCGATCGTCGTCAGCCTGCGCACGCCCTAGACCTACTCGGCGGTTTCTGCCTGCGAGGGGGTCAGCAAGCCGATCAGGATCTCGCGTTGCTCAGACGGAAGCGCAAGCAGATGCGCCCTGTCCTTGTCGTGCTTCCATTTCCGCGCCGCCTCGAGAACGTTCAGGGGAATCTCGAGCTCGGCCACCGCCGGAGCATCCGTCCAGTCTTCAACCCACGAGTCCGTCTCCCGAATGCCAACGTCGGCGGCGGCAAACAGCGCGATCGAGCTGACGATCCCGCGACCCAGTTCCTCCGCGGCGCCGGCGTCCGCATACGTGGCGACGACCCGGGCGATGAGCTCGGCGCGAGCCGGATCGCCGTGGAAGCGCTCCCAGAGGATGCGGCAGAGAAGATCCGTCTCTCCGGGAGGGCTTTTGCGGTCTGATTGCCAGCGGGCGAGTGCCTGGTTCAGCTGGGACAGACCGTCATCGATCCTGCCGTGGGCAAGCAGCGCCTCAGCGAGGGTGAACCGGAAGACCGGCTCCTGGTCGTCGAGCTCGATCGCATGGCGGGCGGCCTCCGCGGCTTCGTCGTAGCGACCGAGCTCTCGAAGGATGTTCGCTCGGCTGTTGTGGGGCGATGGATTTTGGGGGGAAACCTCGGCGGCTCGTGCGAATGCCTCCAGCGCCTCCTCGTGGCGCTCCATGGTCTCGAGGATCGCGCCGCGCCGTTCGTGCGCGAAGACATTGTCGGAATCGACCGCGGCAGCCTCCCTGAACGCGACCAGCGCATCCTCCGGGCGGTCGAGGTTCGCGAGCGCGACACCGCGGTTGATGCGGATATCCGCATCGTCGGGTTTCAGCTCGGCGGCGCGGGTGAATGCCTCGAGCGCCTCCTCATGGCGCTCGAGGTCCCCGAGCGCGGCGGCTCGGATGATATGGAGGTCGATGTTGTCGGGCTCAAGCTCGACGGCGTGAGCGTAGGCTTCCAGCGCCTCCTCATCGCGACCGAGGTGGCGCAAAACGGTGCCGCGGTTTGCGTGGACCGGCGCGTTGTCGGGTTCCAGCTCCGCCGCCCTGGCAAACGCCTCGAGAGCCTCGTCGTAGCGGCCCACCCTGCCAAGCGCTACGCCGTGATTGCTCTGCACGCTGGCATCGTCGGGCGCCAACTGCGCCGCCCTGGCAAACGCCTCGAGCGACTCCTCATCGCGCTCGAGGCGGCCGAGCTCGACGCCGCGATTGCCGTGAGCGTCGGTGTTGTCTGGCTCGAGCTCGGCGGCCTTTTCGAAGGCGGCAAGCGCCTCCTCGTAGCGGCCTAGGCTGCGCAACGCGGCGCCGAGGTTGTTGAACACGCCGGCATGATCGGGTTCCAGCTCCGCCGCCCTGGCAAACGCCTCGATGGCCTCCTCGTAGCGACCGAGGGTCCCTAGGGAGGCGCCGCGGTTGTTGTGGAGATTTCCGCCGGTCGGCTTCAGCTCGATGGCCCTGGTGTAGGCCTCGAGCGCCTCCTCGGGGCGGTCGAGGCGGCCGAGGGCGACTCCGCGTCTTTCCTGGAAGGCCGCGTTCTCGGGGTCGAGGCGAGCCGCCTTCGTGAAGGCGGCCAGCGCCTCCTCGTGTCGGTCGAGGCGGCGCAGCGCGATGCCGCGGTTGCTATGAAGGCGCGCGTTGCCGGGGTCGAGTTCGGCAGCTTTCGTAAAACCCTCGAGCGCCTCCTCGTGACGGTCGAGATGGCCCAGCACGATGGCCCGCCTGCTTTGGATGCGGGGGTTGTCGGGCTCCAGCTCCGCCGCCCTGGTGTGGGTCTCCAGCGCCTCCTCGTAGCGATCGAGCGCCTCCAGCGCGACTCCGCGGCTGCGATGCAGGTCCGCGCGGTCGGGATCGAGCTCGACAGCCTTGGTGTAGGCCTCCAGCGTCTCCTCCTGAAGGTCCAGCACGCCGAATGCGATCGCGACGAACACAACGGTCTCCAAGTCGTCCGGCTTAGCGCGGCGCAGCTCCCGCAGGTCGGCGAGAAGGGTTTCCGAATCGATCGGTTCGTCGAGCGCCTTCTGGGAGATTGCCAGCTGTAGGCGCAGCGCTGTGTTGCCGGCCCCGTGCGACTCCGGATCGATCAATTGCATGTAGAGGTCGCGAGCCTCCTCGAAGCGGTCCTCCATCTGGAGGGCGGTTGCCTTGGCGATCTTCAGGTCGGATCTTTCTGGCAGCAGCGACAGCCCCCGCTCGGCACGGGCGAGGATTTCATCCGAGGAGCCGCGGAACAGGTCGTCTGGACTGAGTGCGCCGTCGAAGGTGAGGAAGGCCTCGCTCGCGTAGGTGGTGGCGAGCTCGGCCGAGTCCGGCAGGCGGGCGAGCTCATCGAGCAGGCGTGGTCCATACCAGGCGCGCAGAAACTCGACGACCATTCGCAACGGCTTTCCCCGCGCCTGCTTGACGTCGAGGCAGAGGCGCATCAGAGGCTCGCGGAGCTCCCAGAAGCTCTTTCGCTCATCTCCGATGGAGAGCTCGTCGGAGACCTCGGCGTGGCGGACGTATCCACGGTCCATGAGCTGGCGCAGCATGCTGGCGATCTGGTTCTGCGCGATGCCGCTGCGCTCGGCCAGCTCGCGATTGCTGAGCGCGCCCCCATCTTCGCTGAGCAGCACGATCAGCTCCTGCTGCTGATCGCCGAGTTCGCGCAGGCGGTCTTGGTAGTAGGGCGTCAGCTCGTCGAGCGCCTCCAGAAACAATGGGACCAGCTCGTCGATGGCGGCGATCGAGAGGCAGCCGGCGAAGAGCAGCCAGATCCGCGGGTGCCCGCCCGCCAGCGCTTCGATGGTCGCTAGGCGGCGGGTTGCCGTGTCGGTGCCGAGGAACTCCAGCAGAGCGAAGTTGCCACGAAGCTCGGCGACGCGTTTCATCAACTCCGCCGCGCTGGTGAGGCTCAGCTCATCGAGATGCGTGATCGCGAAGAACCCGTAGAAGGGAGAGGAATGCCGCTGGATTCCTTCGAACAGCTGCGGGGCCGTCGCCAGGATCAGCATCTGCCGCCAGTCTTCGGCGAAGGCGCGGAACTTCGCCTGTCCGTCCGGGCCGATCCGGCGGAAGATGTCGTCGAGGTTCTCGACCAGGAGGACGAGGCGTCGCTCTCCAAGGGCGCCGCGGAGGAGCTCCTGCCCCGCCAGCCCATCCGTGTCGGCGCTGGATCGGAGGTCGGTCGCCCTCTGCGCCAGATCCGGGTCGTCGGTCTCCTCTGCCACCTGGGCGACGATGGCCGCTAGGAACTTCCCGTAAGTGCGAACCGCCCAAGGATCCTCGTCGAGCCAGGCGAGGACGATTTGGCCAAATCGCTTGTCGGCACGAGTCCGGCTTGCGACCAGGGACAGGATGTGCGTCTTGCCCATGCCCCGGGGGCCGATCAGCAGGTGATGGCGGAGACCGCCCTCGGTGTCGAGCACGCTTTCCACGAGCGTCCTGATCAGCGGCTCGCGCTGCACCGTGATCGCCTCGAGCACGCTCGGATCCTGGGCCGAGGGTGTGTGCTTGAGGAGCGGGACGACCTCGTCCGTGGTCATATCGATCTCCGGGCAATCCAGGCGCGCCGCACGAGGTTGCGCAGAAACGCGTGGTCGGGTCCGCGCCCGAGGTAGTAGTCCTTGCGGAGAAGGTCGATCAGCCCGCGCATCCGCTCGGGGGTTGGAGGCTTGAGGAAGGCTCCCACCTGCTCGCAGAGCCGCTCGAAGCTGGGCGGCGCCGGCGCCAACGCTACGACGTCAAGGATCGCCCTCACGAGGTCCGCGTCCTTGCCGTAGTAGATCGGTATGCGATCGACGTAGTGTCGAAGCTGCCACCGGTCCAGCGGGTCGTTGACCGCTTCCTCGACGAGGCGCTCGACCGCCTCGACGTCGACCGAGGCGCCATTGGCATTCTGGTCGTTCCAGAGTTGGAGAATCGTGTGGTGAATGTAGTAGGGGATGCAATCCACTTCCTGCGCGATCAAGTGGGCGATGTGCTCGGGGTCGTCGCACCGGAACGACTCGTTGTGAAGCAGCTCGCGGGCGAGATAGGCCGCGTCCTCCTCGTTCAGCGCCGGGAGGTCGATGGCGAGCATGTCGTGCGTTGGCACCCACATCCCTCCCCGTGTTCGCAGATCGGCGACGACGTGATGGATTCCCAGCGAGCCGCTGAGGACCATGCGGACGCTGGGGTGTCGTTCGCGAGAGGCGCGAAGGACGTCGAGGATCTCACGGGCGACGAGCGGTCCCTCGTTGTCGCGGATGTCGGCCACCATGTGCGGGACCTCGTCCCAGAAGAAGACGACCGATTCCTCCACCTCGCTGTCGAGAGCCGCGAAGGTCTCGCTGGCGACGTCCTTCCAGCTCTGATCGCTGGCCGGCTCGAATTCGACCAAGAGGGGGCTGGCGGCGATCTTTCTTATGCCGGCCCTGCGCAGGCGATCTCCAAGGGATTTTCCGAGTAGGCCGGGGACTTCCGCCTCGACGTCCGCGATCAAGCTCTTGACGAACTGGTCAGGCGAGGTGATCCCCTGCAGGCTCCTCCGGATCGGACAGATGTGGGCTGGCGGCTCGGCGAACATCTTCACCATCACCGAGGTCTTTCCCAGTCTGCGCTCCGAGGTCAGCAGGACGCTCTGGCGCTCGAGCGTGCGCCAGACGGAGGCTATGAACTCGCCCCGTCCAACCACCTCCTCTGGCTTGAGGCTGCCACCGGGATTCATCCGCAGGTGAGGGTTTCGCTGCTCCATGGGGAGGAATGTACACTCGCGAACATGTACAAGTCAAGAGATGTATATCTTCCCGTTCACGGGTGCAGCTCCCTGTCTGGCTGGCCTCGCGCCGGGGCCCCGAGCCGCGATCTCAGCTCAGTCGCCGCGGGGGGAGACGCCGCCAGACTGGGAGGTGGCGAAGCCGCCGCGCGGTCCGGACGGGGCCGCTTTCGGCAGTGGCTGGGGTTTCGCTTTGGTGGCGTTGCGTTCGGGGCTCGTCGCCGCAGTGGGCTGCGCGCCGACCGGGAAGACGGCGACCCATTCGGCGAACTGGAACTGCGGGGCGGGAGCGTGTTCCCAGGAGAGGTGGAGGTGGTGACCGCAGCCGTGGCCGGCATCGCCGTCGTAGCCGACCCAGCGGAAGGGCGGGGCCGGTTTGTTCTGTTCGGGCTCCGCCCAGAGCGCGAGGCGGGTGATGCCAGCCCAGTTTTCGTCGCATTTGCTGCTCGGGCGCAGCGGCACGATGTCGACTGCGAGGCCGTTGTAGTGATCGGAGTGTTTGACGTGACAGCCGTTGCAGCCGGCGCGTTCACCGTTCGGCAGCGGTCCTGAGTAGCCGTCGCTGACGTAGATCGGGAAGCGGGCGGCGATCCAGCGCAGGTTGGGGAGGATGCGCCGGTCCACCATGTCGCCTTCTTCGTGTGGGATCGCCGCCGGGATCGGGACGATTTCCCCGGTTCCGTAGGCGAGGCGGGTGGAGACGGGGCCGGCACCGGCGGCCGCGGGGAAGAGCGCGAAGGACGCGATCAGCGCGGCCGAGAGGAGAAAAGCCCAGCGTGTGGAAAGGGACGGGTTCGTGTGGGGTCGCGTCGGCATGCCCTGCCCTTATCGGCCGGCCCTGGGGGGCCACTTGAGAACCGCAAGCTCCCGGTAGGGTTTCGCTCGCGATGCCGACCGTTCGAGACGCC
This sequence comes from uncultured Solirubrobacterales bacterium, assembly GCA_963807425.1. Taxonomy (GTDB): domain Bacteria; phylum Actinomycetota; class Thermoleophilia; order Solirubrobacterales; family 70-9; genus VRUE01. Next base: position 262,022 of record CAWEBZ010000014.1, read on the forward strand.
AGCTTCGACCTCTTCCGTACCCAAGGGATGACGACGATGTTCGGCAACCCCGGGTCGACCGAGCTGCCGATGCTCGCCGACTTCCCAGCCGATTTCCGCTACGTGCTCGGCCTGCAGGAGGCGGTGGTGGTCGGCATGGCCGACGGCTTCGCGCAGGCCTCCGGTCAGACCACGGTGGCCAACCTGCACACGGCACCCGGGGTCGGCAATGCGATGGGGGCGATCTTCAACGCTCAGGCCAACCACTCGCCGCTGCTGATCACGGCCGGCCAGCAGACGCGGGCGCAGATCACCCTGCAGGCGAACCTGACCAACCGCGACGCGATCCGGATGCCGCACCCGCTGGTCAAGTGGGCCTACGAGCCGGCGCGGGCCGAGGACGTGCCGCTGGCCCTCGCCCACGGCGCCCACCTCGCCTCGCTGCCGCCGAAGGGGCCGGTCTTCGTCTCGCTGCCGATGGACGACTGGTACGCCGAGGTCGACGAGGCCGACGCGCGCGAGGCGATCGGCCGCAGCGTCAGCGGCCGCGCTTGCGCCGATCCGGAGGCCGTGCGTGCCCTCGCTGAGCGCCTAGACGCGGCGAGCAACCCGGTCATGGTCGCCGGCCCCGACATCGACGCCTCCGGCGGCTGGGATGCCGCGATCACTCTCTCCGAGCGCCAGCGCCTGCCTGTCTGGGCTACACCGGCGCCGGGCGGCGGCAGGCTCGGCTTCCCCGAGAACCACCCCAACTACCGCGGCGTGCTGCCGCCGGCGATTGGCCCGGTCGCCCAGACCCTCGAGGGCCACGACCTGATCCTCGTCCTCGGCAGCTCGGTCTTCCCCTACTACCCCTACATCCCCGGCCCCCTGCTTCCCGACGGGGCGAAGCTGGTCGCGATCACCAGCGATCCCGACGAGGCCGCGCGGGCGCCGATGGGCGACGCCCTGGTCGCCGACGTGAAGCTGACCCTGGAGGCGCTGCTCGAGGCGGTGCCGGAGTCCTCGCGCCCGGTCCTCGAGCCGAACCAGGGCCCGCAGGAAATCCCCCCCACCGACCCACTCAACCCCTCGACCGTGCACTCGGCGCTGGCCGAGGTCTTCCCCGAGGACGGCATCGTCGTGCTCGAGTCGCCCTCCAGCACCCTCGCCCTGCGCAACCAGCTGCGCCTCTCGCGCCCGGGCAGCTACTACTTCGCCGCCGGCGGCGGCCTCGGCTTCGGCCTTGCAGCTTCGATCGGGGTGCAGCTCGCCCAGCCCGACCGCCCGGTCGTCTGCGTGATCGGCGAGGGCTCGGTCCAGTACGCGGTCAGCGCTTTCTGGAGCGCCGTCGCCTACCAGGTGCCGGTCACCTTCCTGGTCGTGCGCAACGAGGAGTACGCGATCCTCAAGTGGTTCGCCGACGTCGAGCAGGTACAGGGCGCTCCGGGCCTCGACCTGCCGAAACTGGACGTCGCCGCCGTTGCCGAGGGCTACGGCGTCACGGCGCACCGGGTCAAGGAGCGCGACGAGGTGCGCGACGCCCTGGCCAAGGCATTCGCCTCCTCCAAGCCCGAACTGGTCGAAGTCCCGGTTACGCCGGGCATGGCCCTCTTCTAGGGTCGGGGTCATGGCGCTGCTGGAGAGAGACGTCTCCTCGCTCGCGCCGCCGATGGGCGAGCCGGCGCCCGACCGCGCGCCCGATGGGATTGCCGCGGGCACTGCCCAGCCGCTGCGCGGCGAGCTCGAGCAGCTGCTCGGTGCCGACCGCGTGCTCGGCAGGGCAAGCGACATCGTCCGCTACGCCTCCGACGCCAGTCCTTACCGCCTCTTCCCGCGGGCGGTGGTGATGGCCCACGACGCCGCCGACGTCGCCAAGGTCCTCGCCTACGGCCGGCGCAGCGGCATCCCGGTCACCTTCCGCGCCGGTGGGACCAGCCTCAACGGCCAGGGGCAGAGCGAGGGCATCCTGGTCGATGTGCGCCGCCACTTCGGCGGCGTCGCGGTCGAGCAGGAGGGGTCGCTTGCCAGGATCAAGCCGGGCACCGTGCTCGGTCACGCCAACCGCGTGCTCGCCCCGCACGGGCGCAAGCTCGGCCCCGATCCGGCCAGCACCGACATCGCCACGGTCGGCGGCGTGATCGCCAACAACTCCGGCGGGATGCGCTGCGGCGTCACCTACGACTCCTACTCGACCGTGCGCTCGATGACCCTGGTCCTTGCCTCGGGGACGACGATCGACACCGCCACACCTGGCGCCGCCGAGCGTTTCGAGGCGGAGGAGCCCGAGCTGGCCGCCGGCATAGCCGCGATCCGCGACGAGATCCGCGCCGACGCCGAGCTGAGCGAGCGCATCCGCCGCAAGTTCGCGATCAAGAACACGACCGGCTACCGGCTCTGCGCCTTCCTCGATGCCGAGGAGCCGCTGGAGATCTTCCGCCGCCTCGTCGTCGGCTCCGAGGGCACGCTCGCCTTCGTCGCCGAGGCGGTCTTCGAGACCGTGCCGCTGCCCTCGCGCACGACCACCGCCTGGATCCACTTCCCCGGCATCGACGAGGCGATCGCGCCAGTCCGCGACCTGGTCGAGTCCGCCGCCACCGCGGTCGAGCTGATGGTCGCCCCGGCGCTGATCACAGCCGCTTGGAACATGGTCGGCGCGCCGGAGGAGTGGAAGGAGCTGCCGCCGGAGTCGGCGGTGCTGCTGGTCGAGTTCGGAGCCGAGACCGATGCCGAGCTGGACGCCTACGTCGCCAAGGCGGACGAGATCTTCGCCGGCCACGAGACGATCAAGCCGTACGAGTTCAGCCGTGACGCCGAGGAGATCGAGCTGGCCTGGCGGGTGCGCGAGGGCCTGCACGGACTGATCGGCCGGGTGCGGATGCCCGGCACGGCGCTGATCGTCGAGGACGTTTGCGTGCCCCCGGAGCGGATCGCCGAGGGCGCCCGCGATCTGCAGGCGCTGCTCGGCGAACACGGCTTCCTAGCCGGCGTCGCCGGTCACGCTTCGGCGGGCAACCTCCACTTCATGCTCACCCCGGACTTCGCCAAGCCGGAGGACCTCGAGCGCTACGAGGCCTTCATGGCGAAGCTGGTCGAGCTGATCATCGGCAAGTACGACGGCTCGCTCAAGGCCGAGCATGGCACCGGGATCAACATGGCGCCCTACGTCGAGCGCGAGTGGGGGGAGAAGGCGACCGAGCTGATGTGGCGGGTGAAGCAGCTGGCCGACCCCGATGGCGTCCTCAACCCGGGCGTGGTGCTCAACCGCGATCCCGACGTCCACCTGCGCAATCTAAAGACGACGCCGGCGATCGAGGAGTCGGCCACCACCTGCGTCGAGTGCGGCTTCTGCGAGCCGGTCTGCCCGAGTCGCAACCTGACCACCACCCCGCGCCAGCGGATCGTGCTGCGGCGCGAGATGGCCCGCCAGCCCAAGGGATCGCCGGTGCAGAAGGCGCTGCTGGAGGAGTACGAGTACGACTCGCTCGAGACCTGTGCCGCCGACGGCTCCTGCCAGCTCGCCTGTCCGGTCGGGATCGACACCGGCAAGCTGGTCAAGGAACTGCGTGCCGAGCGCCACACCGAGCGTGCCGAAAAGACAGCGCTGGCGGCGGCGAAGCGCTGGGGAGGAGTCGAAAAGGCGTCGCGGGCAGGATTGAAGGTGGGCGGTCCGCTCGCTCGCCACAGCAAGCGCGGAAGCGGATTGCCGGGACCGGCATCGGGGCAATTGCCGCAGACCACCCGTAGCGGGGCGACCGCCGTCTACGTTCCCTCCTGCACCAACCGGATCTTCGGCGGCTCGCCGGTCGAGGCGCTGGTCGAGGTCTCCTCACGGGCGGGCCTGCCGGTCTGGATCCCAGACGACGTCGCCGGCAGCTGCTGCGGTCTGCCCTGGAGCTCGAAAGGCTTCGCTGCCGCCCACCGCCACAAGGCGAACGAGATGGTCGAGCGCCTCTGGGCCTGGAGCGAGCAGGGGGCGCTGCCGATCGTGATCGACGCTGCCTCCTGTACCGCAGGCGTCGCTGAGCCCGGCGAGGGCGTGCTTGACGAGGAGAACGCCGGGCGTCTGGGAAAGCTGGAGATCCTCGACTCGGTCGCCTGGGCCCACGACCATCTGCTGCCGAAGCTCGACGTCTCCCGCAAGGTCGGCTCGGCAACCGTCCACCCGACCTGCGCGACCCGCCACATGGGCCTGGCGCCGCGACTACGGACTCTCGCCGGCGCCCTTGCCGACGAGGTCTACGTTGCACCCTCGGCGACCTGCTGCGGCTTCGCCGGCGATCGCGGCATCTCCCACCCGGAGCTGACCGCTTCCGCCACCCGCCCTCAGGTCGCAGAGCTCGCGGGCCGTGACTTCGATGCCCGCCTCTCCAGTAACCGCACCTGCGAGATCGGCCTCAGCCGCGCCAGCGGCGAGTCCTACGAGTCCTTCCTCTTCCTGCTCGAGCGGCTAACGCGAGACGGCTGAGACCGCAGCGGCGCCCTGCTCGTCGGCTTCTGCCTCGAGGTCGCGGAGGATGGAGGTCGTCCTCCGATCGCGCTCCATGCCACGGTCGAGGAGAGGGCCGGTGATGCCGCGCAGGGCAGAGGCATAGCGCCACCACTTGGGGGCGAAGATCCGCGGCGCCCTTTCTTCGATCCCCCGCACGACCGCCGCGCCGGCCTCGTCCGGCTGGATCCGCTTCATCAGCCAGCTCGGTGCTCTCTCCCGCAGGCGCTCCGCATGCGTCTGATCGAAACTGTCCTGGACGAGCTTGGTGTCGACCCAGCCGAAGTAGGCGACGCTGGCGCTGGCGCCCAGCGGCATCAGCTCCGTCCTCAGGGTTCGTCCCATCGCCTCGACTCCGGCCTTGGCGACGGCGTACGGGCTGTTGAGCATGCCGTTGGCGAAGGCGTAGACCGAGGAGACGACGACCACGTGCCCCTGTCGCTCGACGATCTGCGGCAGGGCGGCTCGGACGGTGCGCCAAACGCCCAGCAGGTCGACCTCGAAGACGCGCTCCCACTCCTCGGTGCCGATGCCGCGGATCGTTGCCATCTTCGATTGGGCGATGCCGGCGTTGGCGACGACGACGTCGAGCCCGCCGAAGCGCTCCACGGTCTCGGCGACCGTCTGCATCATCGCCGCGTGGTCGGTGACGTCGGTGGCGAGCCCGATCGCCCGCTCGCCGATCCGCTCGGCGGCTTCGCGAGCCTCTTCAGCCTTGAGATCGACGATGGCGACCGAGGCGCCGCGCATGTGCATCTGACGCGCTGTCTCGAAGCCGATGCCGCGGGCGGCGCCGGTGACCAAGGCCACCTTTCCGTTCAGGTCATAGACGGGCATGCGGCGGAGAGCGTACCCGCTCCTAGAATCACGCGTTCATGCCCGGTTTCCGCCCAGTCGACACAAAGCAGTCCTTCCCAGAGCTCGAGGAGAGAATGCTCGCGCGCTGGAAGGAGCGCGACGTCTTCCACCGCTCATTGGCACAGCGCGAGGGGGCGGAGATCTGGAGCTTCTACGAGGGGCCACCGACGGCCAACGGACGCCCTGGCTCCCACCACGTCCTCGCCCGCGTCTTCAAGGACATCTACCCGCGCTACCGCTCGATGTGCGGCTACCGGGTGCCGCGCAAGGCCGGCTGGGACTGCCACGGCCTGCCGGTCGAGCTCGAGGTGGAGAAGCAGCTGGGGATCTCCTCCAAGCAGGAGATCGAGGAGTACGGGATCGCGGAGTTCAACCAACGTTGCCGCGAGTCGGTCTTCGAGTACGTCGAGGAGTGGGACCGTCTGACCGAGCGGATCGGCTTCTGGATCGACCTCGACGACCCTTACGTAACGCTCGACGACGACTACATCGAGTCGGTCTGGTGGTCGCTGCGCAAGCTCTGGGACGAGGAAAGGCTCTACGAGGGCCACAAGGTCGTTCCCTACTGCCCGCGCTGCGGCACCGCCCTTTCCTCGCACGAGGTGGCGCAGGGCTACAAAGACGTCGAGGACCCCTCCATATATGTGCGCTTTCCCTTGGCGGACGTGGAGGGAGAGTCGTTGCTCGTCTGGACGACGACTCCGTGGACGTTGCCAGGCAACGTCGCGGTTGCCGTGGCGTCAGAGGTGACCTATGTGAAGGCGAAGGTCGACGGCGAGATCCTGATCCTCGCCGAGCCACTGGTGGAGAAGGTGCTCGGCGAGAACGTGGAGATCGTCGACCGCCTATCCGGCAAGGAGCTGGTCGGCCGCTTCTACAGGGGCCCGGTCTTCAACCTCGCCGATCGTGAGCCCGGCGGTTTCCCGGTTGTCACCGGCGACTTCGTCACCACCGAAGACGGCACCGGCCTCGTCCACATCGCCCCGGCCTTCGGCGAGGACGACTACGCGGTTGCCGCCGCGAACGGCATCTTCGACCCGACCAGCCACGGCACGCTCTACAACCCGGTCGGTCTGGACGGCCGCTTCGACAAGCGGGTCGTCGGCTTCGAGGGGCGCTTCGTCAAGGACCCCGAGGTCACCCGGGCGCTGATCGACGACCTCCGAGAGCGCGGCCTGCTCTTCCGTGAGCAGGTCTACGAGCACGCCTACCCGCACTGCTGGCGCTGCGGCACGCCGCTTCTCTACTACGCAAAGTCGAGCTGGTACGTCGCCACCGCGCAGGCCCGCGATCGCATGCTCGCCAACAACGAGACGATCGGCTGGCATCCCGAGCACATCAAGAGCGGCCGTTTCGGCAAGTGGCTGGAGAACAACGTCGACTGGGCGCTCTCCCGCGATCGCTACTGGGGCACCCCGCTGCCGATCTGGGAGTGCAGGGGGGATGGCTGCGACGGCCGCTTCTGCGCCGGCTCGGTCGCCGAGCTGCGCGAACGCGCCAAGGGCGAGGTCCCCGGCGACCTGCACCGTCCATACATAGACGAGGTCTTGCTCGACTGCGAGCAGTGCGGCGGAGAGATGCGCCGGGTCGAGTCGGTAATCGACACCTGGTACGACAGTGGCGCGATGCCCTTCGCCCAGTTTCACTACCCGTTCGAGAACGAGGCGGAGTTCGAGCAGCGCTTCCCGGCCGACTTCATCTGCGAGGCGATCGACCAGACTCGTGGCTGGTTCTACACGCTGCTGGCGGAGTCGACGCTGCTCTTCGACACCTCCAGCTACCGCAACTGCGTCTGCCTCGGTCTGATCCTCGACCCCGAGGGGCAGAAGATGTCGAAGAGCCGGGGCAACGTGATCGAGCCCTGGGACGTGATCTCGGCCCACGGCGCCGACGCCTTCCGTTGGTACTACCTGACCGCCCAGCAACCCTGGTCGGGTTACCGCTTCTCTGTCGACACAGTCGGCGAATCGGTGCGCCAGTTCCTGCTCACCCTCTGGAACACCTACTCGTTCTGGGTTCTCTACGCGAACGCGGAGGATCTCGGTCCAGCCGATTTCGAGGCGGCGCCAGAGGCCACCGACGACCTCGATAGGTGGGCGCTCTCGCGCCTGCAGGCCACGGTCGCCACCGTCCGCGAGCGCATGGACGATTTCGACTGCACGGCGGCCGGGAAAGCGATCGCCGAGTACGTCGAGGAGCTCTCCAACTGGTACGTGCGGCTCTCGCGCCGGCGCTTCTGGGAGGGCGATCGCGCCGCCTTCTCGACCTTGCGCCACTGCCTGCTGGAGGTCACCGCGCTGCTCGCTCCCTTTACCCCCTTCCTCGCCGACGAGATCCACCTCAACCTCGCCGGCGGCGAGGCCGAGCAGCTGGGCGAGCGGCCCGACTCGGTCCACCTGCGGGACTTCCCCGCGCCCGATCCGGCGCTCGCCGACGACAAGCTGGAGAGCGCGATGGAGGCGGTCCGGCTCACGGTCGAACTCGGCCGCGCCGCCCGCGCCCAGGCCAAGGCCAAGGTGCGCCAGCCGCTGCGCCGGGCCGTGATCGTCGCCAACGACGCCGAGCGCGAGGCGATCTCCGCCCGCGCCGATCTGGTCACCGCCGAGCTGAACGTGAAGGAGCTCGACTTCGTCTCCGAGGAGGCCGAATTGGTCAGCTACGCGGTCAAGCCCAACTACCGCTCGCTCGGTCCCCGTTTCGGCAAGCGAATGCCGCAAGTGGCGGCGGCGGTCGAGGCCCTCGATCCGGCTCACGTGGCCAGGGTGATGGGCGACGGCGGCGAGATCGGGATCAACATCGACGGCGACGAGCACACGCTCAGCCCCGACGAGGTGACGCTCGCCCTGCAGCCGCTGGAGGGCTACGAGGTAGAGGCGGAAGCCGGCCACGCGGTCGCCCTCCAGCTCGAGCTCGATGACGAGCTGCGCCGCGAGGGCTTCGCCCGCGAGATCGTCCACGCGGTCCAGAACGCCCGCAAGCAGGCGGGTCTCGACATCTCCGACCGGATCGAGCTCGCCCTCGGCGGCGACGAGGAGCTGCTCGCCGCCGCCCGCGAGCACGAGCCCTACATCGCCGGCGAGGTACTGGCCACGTCCGTCGCCTACGACAGCGCCGACGGCGCCGAGGTCAGGATCGACGGCCGCGACCTAGCGATCTTCGTCAAGCGCGCCTGAGCCGCTGGGTTGGGCTGCCCATGACATTGCTCCAACCGGCTAGCCGCAGCTGACGGGCATCCGAAGGCAGTGGAAGTGTGGTCCTCCAACGTCAATCATCTGGAGGATTTATGAGCAAGCGCTTCATTCCATCTCCCGCGATGGTCGTGGCCTGCATCGCACTGTTTGGTGCCATGGGGGGCACCGGCTATGCCGCAACGAATCTCGTCGCTGGTCAGGATCGAGCCACGACCAGCAAAGTGCAGAAAGGACCCCGGGGCAAACGCGGACCGAAGGGACCGGCGGGGCCTCAAGGGACGCAAGGACTGCAGGGGTCCAAGGGGGATAAAGGGGACAAAGGGGAAAAAGGCGCGACGGGGCAGACAGGAGCGAGCGGAATCCCCGGGCTGCACAAGGTCCAAGCCGACCCTGTCGACATCCCAGCCAACTCCAGCGGCACCGCCATCGCGGAATGCCCGCCTGGTGAGATCGCCACCGGAGGGGGATCATTCAACGTTGGGGACAGCACCGCTTACATCTACCAGAACGCTCCTACGCTGACCTCGCCGCCGACCGGCTGGCAGGTCAGTTACAAGACCGGCGTCAACGCGATCACCGTCTACACATACGTGATCTGCACAACTCTGTAGTCAGCCACGTGAGGCGACCCTATGTCCGCACCGGGCCCTGTTTGGGCCGGTGCGGAGGGGTCGCCCGACTACTCGGCTGGCTCGCCGATGATGAAGTCCGACTTCTTCGAGTCGGAGAACTTCACCCAGCAGTGCTCGGGGGCGGCGCCCGCCACGTCGACCAGCGCCGCTTCGACCCGTTTGGCGATCTCCGCCTTCTGTTCGTCGGACCGACCCTCGAACCAGTGGATGTGGACGAACGGCATCGGACTCGATCCGGCGCTCTAGGCGAGCGCCGGCTCCAGCTCGGCCTCGAGGCGGCGCTTGGGCATCGCCCCGATCACCTTCTTGGCGATCGCCCCGTCCTTGAAGAGGATCATGGTCGGGATCGAGAGAACCTCGTACTGAGCCGCGGTCTGCTGGTTCTCGTCGACGTTGATGCTGACGATCTTCAGGTCGTCGCGCTCGGCGTCGATCTCCTCGAGGACAGGGTGGACGACGCGGCAGGGGCCGCACCACGGCGCCCAGAAGTCGACCAGCACGGGGCCGTCGGCCTCCAGGACATCGGACTTGAAGGTGGCGTCTGTCACGTCGTTGAGTTTGCCTGTCACGGGAATCGGTCTCCTGGAATCGAGTTTAGGCGCTCAATACTTCAGAAAGTATAGCGAGGGTTCAACGGGTCCTCTTCCTCGCCGATCAGCGCTCCCGGCCAAAGCGTAGAAGAGGAACCCGCCAGATCGCCTCGAGCACGATCGAGCGGTTCATCTTCGAGGAGCCGGCCTCTCGTTCGCGGAAGACGATCGGCACCTCGGTGACGCTGAAGCCCAGCTTCATCGCCCGGTAGGTCATCTCGACCTGGAAGGCGTAGCCGCGGGCGTCGATCGCGTCGAGGTCAATCGCCTCGAGCACCTCGCGGCGAAAGCACTTGAAGCCGCCGGTCAGGTCGTGAACGTCAACGCCGAGCACCAGGCGGGCGTAGGTGCTGCCGCCGCGGCTGATCGCCCGCCGCAGCGCTCCCCAGTCGGCGATCCCGCCGCCGGAGACGTAGCGGGAGCCGAGCACGAGGTCGGCGCGCTCGGCCGCCTCGAGCAGGCGCGGCAGGTAGGCGGGCTCGTGGGAGAAGTCGGCGTCCATCTCGATCACCAGGCCGGCGCCTTCCGCCAGCGCCAGGCGGAAGCCGGCGATGTAGGCGGGGCCGAGCCCCTCCTTCCGTGGCCGGTGCAGGAAGTGGACGCTCTCCTGCTCGGCGGCGAGCCGCGCCGCGATCTCCCCGGTCCCGTCCGGGGAGTTGTCGTCGACGATCAGGACCTGGGCGCTGGCCGGCAGCTTCGCCCGCGCCTCCGCGACCATCCGCTCGATGTTCGCCGCCTCTTCGTAGGTGGGCAGGACGAGCCAGGCGGGCCCACGGTCGGGCTTGGACGGGGACATTGCGCGGCGATGCTAGTGACGAACCAGAGGGATGGCTGAGAGATGTGCTCGGTCGCTAGCTTTGCGGGGTGACCAACGCCGAAATCGCCGCCGCCCTCGACGAGCTGGGGGTGCTCTACGAGCTCGACGGCGCGGTCAAATACCGGGTGCTCGCTTACGGCACGGCGGCGAAGGCGATCCGCGAATCCCCGGTCTCGGTCGCCGATCTCGCCGCGCAGGGAAGGGCGACCGAGATCCCCGGCGTCGGCAAGACGCTGGCGGAAAAGATCGAGGCCCTGCTGGCGACTGGAGAGATCCCCGCCGCGGTGAAGCTGAAGGCGAAGTTCCCGCCGAGCCTGATCGAGGTGACGCGGGTGCCGGGGGTGGGAGCGAGAACCGCGCGGCGGCTCTTCGACGAGCTCGGCATCGTCTCGCTGGAGGACCTCAAGCAAGCTGCCGAGGCAGAACGCATCCGCGACCTGAAAGGGCTGGGACCGAAGGCCGAGGAGAACGTGCTGGCGGCGATCGAGCGGCTCGGCGATCCCGACGAGGCAGGCGGTCGCGTGCTGCTCTCCCACGCGCGGCCGATCGCCGAGGCGCTGGCAACGGCGCTGCGCGAGCACCCGGCGGCGGACCGGGTGGAGGTCGCCGGGTCGGTGCGGCGCTGGGCCGAGACCTGCAAGGACATCGACCTGATCGCCACCGCCGAGGAGCCGATCGCGCTCGCCGAGCATCTTGCCTCCCACGAGCTGATCGCCGCTTCCGGAACGCCGGGACCCAACGGGCTGCGGGCGCAGACTCACAACGGCATCTCGGTCGATTTGCGGATCGTCGCCCCCGAGGCCTTCGGCAACCTGCTCCAGCACTTCACCGGCTCCCAGGCGCACAACGTGCAGCTGCGCGAGGAGGCGGTGGCGCGCGGCATCTCCGTCTCTGAGCACGGGATCACCGAGGTCGAGACCGGCAAGACCGAGCTCTGCGCGAGCGAGGAGGCCGTCTACGAGCACCTCGGCTACTCCTACATCGAGCCCGAGCTGCGCGAGGGCAGGGGAGAGCTGAAGGCGGCACGAGCGGGCGAGCTGCCGGAGCTGGTCACGGTCGAGGACATCCGCGGCGACCTGCACTCGCACACGACCCTCTCCGACGGCCGCAACACGCTCGAGGAGATGGCGGCGGCGGGCCGCGAGCGCGGCTACGCCTACATGGCGATCACCGACCACTCGGCCAGCCACGGCTTCGGCGACCACGTCACGGCGGAGCGGCTCTGGGGGCGGATCGAGGAGATCCGCGCATGGAACGAAGGGAAGCGCGGCTTCCGCCTGCTCGCCGGCTCCGAGGTCAACATCGGCCTCGACGGCGGGCTCGACTATCCCGACGACCTGCTGGCCGCCCTCGACTGGGTGGTGGCCAGCGTCCACACCTCGTTCTCGATCTCCGCGAAGGCAATGACCGAGCGGGTGCTGGCGGCGATCGAGAACCCCTTCGTCAAGTGCATCGGGCACCTGACCGGTCGCCTGATCGGCCGTCGCGAGCCCTACGGGATCGATGTCGAGGCTGTCGCGGCAGCAGCGGCCCGGACCGGCACGATGCTGGAGATCAACGGCAACCCGAACCGTCGCGACCTCTCCGAGCAGCACGCCCGGCTGGCGATCGACGCCGGCGCCACGATCGTCCTCAACACCGACGCCCACGGCGTCGACACCCTCGGCAACATGGCCTACGCGGTGGCGACTGCACGGCGCGCCTGGCTGACCGCGGACCAGGTAGCCAATACCCGCGGCTGGCGGGACTTCTCGCGGTTGGTCAAGAAGTAGGGACGGTGCGTAGACCCGGCGTGCGGACCAGCTGGATCGGGCGCAGGGCGGAGTTGGGGACGACGTAGAACTTGACCCCGTCGCGCTGCTCGATCGCGAGGACGGCCGCCTCGCGGCTGTGCCAGGCGAGCGAGACGAGAAGGGCGTAGCCGGCGCCGATCGCCGCCACCCCTGGGAAGAAGATGCCCAGCGCACCGGCCACTAGGGCGGTGACGCCGATCGGCCAGAGGCGGGCGACCGCGATCCGGGCGGGAGTCTCGGGCGGTAGGGAGGTGGCCGTTTTGGCACTGGCGAGGGTGTCACGGAGGGCGTCGGCGGCGCGGGAGGGGCGGCCCAGGTAGAGACCGACCACGACGGCGACCAGCCACCAAGCCACGGCGACGAGGAACGTCGTCGTGTCTTCCTCGCGGCCGGCGGAGAGCGCCGTGATCGCGGCGAGCGCGGTCGCCTCGGCGCCGGTGAGGAAGACGGTGACGCGCAGCAGGTCGGTGTAGGGCATCGCGGTTACTCCGCCAAGCTCTCGAGGATCGCCAGCCAGCCCTCCGGCCCGTCGACCCGTAGGTCGGCCTCTTCGTCGAGCTCGGGCGGCGCCTCCGGCGAGATGACGCCGACGCAGACGGCGGTCTCCAGCTCGCCCTCCTCGCGCAGCTCGCGCAGGCGGCGGAAGGCGTCGAGGTCGGTGCGATCGTCGCCGGCGTAGACCGCCGACGGCGATGCCGTCGATCGGCGAGCAGGGCCGCAACCGCCGCGTCCTTGCCACCGCCGCCGACCGGGCGCAGCTCGAGCACCTTGCGACCCCAGCGCGGCTCCAGCCCGCCTCGGCCCGCCTCGGCGGCGATCTCGTGGGCGCTGCGCCTCGGCGCCGCGCTCGTCCTCGGCGCCGCGCCAGTGCAGCGCCTGGATCGGGCCCTTGTCCTCGAGCTCGCAGGCCCGCAGCCGTCAGCGCCCCCGCGTCGAGGGTGGCGAGGAACTCCGCCGCCTCCCGCTCGCGCCCGGCCAGCGAGGGGTCGAGCCCGCGGCTGCCTCGTCGCCCGGCAGCAGCAGCTCGAGGCCGTGGTTGCCGGCGTAGGCGATCCCGTCGACGCCGACCAGCCGCCGCGCCTCCAGGGCCTGCCTGCCGGAGACGCAGCCGACCAGGCCGAAGCGCTGGCTCAGCTCCTCCAGCAGCGTCGTCGCCCGCGCCGGCACCGCGGCCTGCTCGGGCCGCGCGACGATCGGCGCCAGGGTCCCGTCGACGTCGGTGAGGATCGCCGTCCGCGCCGGGTCGGCGCGCAGCGGCTCCAGCGGGGAACGTCGCCCGCCGCCGCTCCCCGTCGCGGATTCAGAAGACACGGCATCTAGTATCGCGGCACGATGGCGTCAGAGCCCGCCTTGCCCGCTCACTCCCTGCTCAAGCTCGCCGCGATCGGCACCCTGGCGGGCATCTTCAGCGGCCTCTTCGGGGTCGGCGGCGGCACGATCATCGTCCCCCTGCTGATCTTCTGGTTCGGCTACGGCGAGCGGCTGGCGACCGGCACCAGCCTCGCCGCGATCGTCCTCATCGGCCTGCTCGGCGCGATCGCCCAGGGCGGCATCTACGGCAACGTCCACGTCGCCACCGGCCTCCTGCTCTCGATCCCCGCGGTGCTCGGCGTCGTGATCGGCACCGCGATCCAGCAGCGCATCTCCCAGCGCGCCGTCTCGCTGCTCTTCGCCGCGCTGCTGGTCGCGATCGCGATCGAGCTGGTCGTCTCGTGAGCGAGGAGCTGCTCGCGGCGCTGATCTGCATCGCCGGCGGGCTCGCCGGCGGCCTGGTCGGGGTCGGCGGCGGCGTCCTCTTCGTCCCCGCGCTGACGATCTTCCTCGGCCTCACCCAGGTCGAGGGCGAGTCGACCTCGCTGCTGATGATCGTGATCGTCGCCCTGGTCGGCGCCTCCGCCAGGGCGCCTACGGCAACGTCAACCTGCGCGACGCCGCTGGTCGATCGGCGCGCTCTCGCCGCTCGGCGTGCTGATCGGCGTCGCGTCGCCAACAACGTCTCCGAGCGGGCCCTGCAGCTCTCCTTCGCCGCCCTGGCGCTCTTCATCGCCTACCGGCTGCTCGCCCGCGCGCTCGCTACCCCGGCGCAGATCGGCGCATTCGTCTGGCGCCGCAGCGACCCATCGGTAGTCTCAAAGCGTGGATTCCCTTACCTGGGAAGGCGATATCCCGCAGCTGCGCTCGCCGGTCCTGGTCTGCTCCTTCCGCGGCTGGAACGACGCCGCCAGCGCCGCCTCGACGGCGCTGGCCGCCGTCGCCGAGTCGCTTCGACGCCGAGCTGATCGCCCAGGTCGACCCCGAGGAGTACTTCGACTTCCAGACGACGCGGCCGACGATCGTCCTCACCGAGGGCCAGGCGCGCCGCATCGAGTGGCCGCAGAACAACCTGATCGCGGTCCGCGTGCCCGCCGCCGACCGCGACCTCGTCCTCCTCGACGGGACCGAGCCCAACCTGCGCTGGCGCACCTTCTCGGAGACGATCGCGACCGCCGCCGACGCGCTCGGGGTCGAGATGGTGATCACCCTGGGCGCCCTGATCGCCGAGGTCTCCCACACCCTGCCGGTGCCGATCACCGGCCTCGCCTCCGACGAGCAGCTGGTCGAGGAGCTCGACCTGCAGCGCTCCAGCTACGAGGGGCCGACCGGGATCGTCGGCGTCGTCCACGACTGCTGCCGCCAGCTCGGCATGACCTCCGCCTCGCTCTGGGCGGCCGTGCCGCACTACGTCGCCGCCGTGCCCAACCCGAAGGCGGCGCTGGCGCTGCTGCGCCGGCTCGAGGGCCTGACCGGGATCGCCGTCGACGCCTCCGAGCTGGAGGAGGAGACGGCCAGCTACGAGGAGCAGATCGGCCGCGCCGTCGCCGCCAACCCGGAGATCGAGGAACTGGTCGAGCGGATCGAGGCCGAGCAGGTCGAGCAGCTCGGCGACGAGGGCGAGGACCTGCCCTCCGCCGACACGATCGCCCGCGAGTTCCAGCAGTTCCTCCAGCCAGCGAGGGCGAGTCGAACTAGCGCGGCCGCTCAGCTCTCGGCCGCGGGGCAGATCAGGCGGTAGTCGCACCAGCTGCAGACGGTGGGCGAGGGGCGCGGCTCGAAGTCCTGGCCGAGGACCCCCTCGCCGACCTGGAGCACGGTGCGCTCGACCCGCTCGGCGTCGTCGGGCTTGGCCGGCGCGGCGACCTTCTCGGCGTCGAGCACGTAGTAGTAGCTGCCGGTCCGGGCCTCGAGGTCCCAGGCCTCGCGGGCGGCGAGCCGGTAGAGCGCCAGCTGCAGGTCGCTCTCGAGCTCGTCCTCGCTCTTGCGCTCGCCGGTCTTGTAGTCGATCAGCTCGTAGCTGCCGTCGGGCAGGCGGTCGACCCGGTCGACCCGGCCGCGCACGTGGTGGGGGCCGATCCGGATGTCGAACTTGCGCTCCAGCCAGACCGGCTCGCCCTCGCGATCGCTCTCGCGCTCCCAGTAGAGGCGCATCGCCTCGCGGGCCCGGTCGCGGAACTGCAGCTCGTCGTCGCTGGTGCCGAAGCCGGAGCGGCGCCAGCCCGCCTCGAAGAGGTCCATCAGGCGCTCCAGCCCGTCCTCCTCCGCCTCGCCCCCGTCCTTGTGGAAGCGTTCGAGCACGTTGTGGATGAGGATGCCGAAGCGCTGGTTGATCGTCGGCTCCTGCGGAATGCCGAAGACGCGGGCGAACTTGTACTTCAGCGGGCAGGTGAGGTAGAGGTCGAGGTCGGAGGCGGAGAGGCTGAGCGCGCCGTCGCCGCGGCGCGGCAGGAAGGCCTCCAGCGAGGGCTCGTGGCGGGCGGCGATCAGCCTGCGGCGGCCGTCGCGCTCGCGCTCGGAGTCGAGCAGGTAGGAGTCGAGCGCGGAGGCGTCGAGCTCGGCCTGCTGCTCGGGCGTGGCGACCTGGCGCAGGAGGCCGTTGACCGCCTCGATCGCCTCCGCCGTCGCCTCGTCGCCGGGGCGCTGGGCGAGCGCCGC
Source organism: uncultured Solirubrobacterales bacterium (assembly GCA_963807425.1). Taxonomy (GTDB): domain Bacteria; phylum Actinomycetota; class Thermoleophilia; order Solirubrobacterales; family 70-9; genus VRUE01. The sequence goes on from CAWEBZ010000014.1 coordinate 278,319, forward strand.
CAGCTTCAGCAGCTCGAGGTAGCGGGCGATCGCCCGGTTGACGTCGATCGCGGTGTCGAGTCGCGGCTCGGAGAGCTCCCGGCCCGCCTTCCAGGAGGCCTCGAGCACCTCCTCGCGCAGCTTGCGGTAGGTCGCGTGCAGGCCCTCGGCGGGCCCGAAGAGCTCCTCCTCGTGGACCTCCTCGTCGCCCTCCGCGTCGGCCAGCGCCGTCGCGTAGAACGCCGAGGGCTTCGCCTCCGCGCTGCCGTCGCGCTCGACCCGGGAGAGGACGAGCGTCGCCGCGTGCCGGCCGGCCGATCCGCTCCGTGCCGCCGTCGCGCTCGAGGCCGAGGACGAAGACGTGGTCGAACTCCCTGCCCTTGACCGCGCGGCGGTCGAGGCCCTGAACGGCTCCCGGCGAGGCCGGCTCCTCGCCCCCGGCCGGCTCGACGCCGGCCTCGGCGACGGCGCTGAGGTAGCGGACGAAGTCCCGGGTCGAGCCGTGGGGCTCGCGCCGCGCCCAGGCGGCGGCGAGCTCGGCCAGCCGCGAGAGCCCGAGCAGGCGCTCGGCCACCTCCGGCTCGGCGGCGAAGAGCCGCTGGCGGCGCAGGCCGACGCGCCTCGATCAGGCGCCGGACGAAGACGTCGGCACGCCGCTCCTCCATCGCCGCCGAGGCCGTCCCGTAGAGCTTGAGGAAGGACTGGATCCGCTCGCGTGCCTCGGGTGGGATCTGCGGGCTCTCGAGCGCCGCCTCGCAGGCGGAGACCATGTCGAGCTTGCGGCGCCGGGCGATCGTCGTCAGCCGCGCCAGGTCGGCCGAGCGCAGCTCGATCGGGGGCCGGGTCAGCGCCCGCGCCGCCGCGGCCGAGTCGCTCGGGATCGGCGAGGACCCGCAGCCAGGCGATCGCGTCGCGTACCTCGGGGCGCTGGAAGAGCGCCGCCGGCCCGGCGAGGTGGAAGGGGATGCCGCGCTCCTCCATCGCCGCCGCCACCGGCCCGCCCCTGGCGGCGGGGTCGTCGACCAGGACGCAGATCGCTTCGGGCGCGGTTCCCGTCGGCGAGCAGGTGCTCGGCTTCGCGCGCCACGGCCTGCGCCTGGGCCCGCTCGTTGCTGCAGCGCCAGAAGCGGACGGTCGGATCGCGGAACACCTCTTCCAGGACGAGCGTCTCCGGCTGCGGGTCCGTCGCGGGGAGGGGGGCTGCTGCGGGGCAAGTCCGTCCTCGACCCCCCCTCCCCCGCGCGACCCACAGAGGAGGCGTCTTCCGCGTAGAGGTGGTTCGGGTTCTCCGTCGAGAGCTGACGAGGATCGCGCGCTGGGCCGTCGTCGTCTCCTCGAACTCGTCGACCATCAGGTGCGCGAAGCGGGCTGCGATCTCGGCTCGGACGTCGGCCCGCTCGTGCAGCAGCTTGTTGAGGGTGAGGAAGACGTCGCCGCGGTCGAGGCTGCCGGACTCGGCGAGGATGCGGTCGTGGGCGGCGCAGAGCTCGGCCAGCTCCGGCTCGGGAGGCTCGGAGCCGGCCTTCAGCTCGTCGATCTGGCCGAGCAGGCGGGCGAGCAGCCCGGCCGGGTTGCCGCGGATCTCGTGGCGGCGCAGGGGAAGCTCGTCGAGACGGTCGAGGAGCATCGCCAGGCGCTCGGCCGGGCCGAGGACGTTGAAGAAGGGATCGAGACCGGCGGCCGTCGAGTGCTCGCGCAGGAGCCGCTCGCAGATCGACTCCCAGGTGCCGATCCAGAGCTCCTCGAAAGGATCGCTCGAGCAGGATTTCGACGCGCTCCCGCAGGCGCTGCGCGGCGGCGGGACTGGAGGCGATGACCAGGACCTGCTCGGCCCCCGATCCCTCGCCGGCAAGGCGTGCGAACCGGCGCGCCAGTGCCTCGGTCTTGCCAGTTCCCGCGGCGCCCTGGACCAGCAGCGGTCCGTCGTCGTGTCGGACCACGAGTTCCTGCGCCTCGGCGAGAGCGAGCATGCCTCCAACGCTAGCGAGTGGGCGCCATCCATAGGATGGCGTCGATGGACGTTTTTTCCGCAGACTGGCTGGGAATCTGCCGCCGTGCGGTGGCGGCGCAGCGGGATATCTTCGAAGAAGTGCGCGGCTTCGAGGCCCGCACCGTCTACGAGGGGGTGGGGGAGGGCGGCGATCACACGCTTGTGATCGACCGCCGCTGCGAGGACGCGGTCTTCGTCGAGCTGGAGGCGCTCGCGGGGGAAGGCGCCTCCTTCGTCGCGGTCTCCGAGGAGCGCGGCGAGGTCAGCTTCGGCTCCGGCGGCCCGGCCCGCATCGTGATCGACCCGATCGACGGATCGCTCAATGCCCGCCGTACCCTGCCCTCGCACAGCCTCAGCATCGCGGTCTCCTCGGGGCCCTCGATGGCCGACGTCGAGTTCGGCTACGTCTATGACTTCGGTGCAGGCGAGGAGTTCAGCGCCCGCCGTGGATCCGGCGCGATGCTCGACGGAGAGCCGGTCGGGGTCAGCGAGGACCGCGAGAAGCTGGAGCTGCTCGGGATCGAGGCGGCGGAGCCCGGCTGGGCGCTGCCCGTGCTGGAGGCGCTGGCGGGGAAGGTCTATCGCCTGCGGGTGATCGGCTCGATCGCGATCACCGCCGCCTACGTCGCATCCGGCCGTCTCGACGCCATGCTCAGCCTGCGTCCCTGCCGCTCGGTCGACATCGCCGCCGCCCAGCTGATCGTCCGCGAGGCTGGGGGCCAGGTCGCTTTCGGCGATCTCTCCCTCTCCGAGGCCGACCTCAGCCTCGATGCGCGTTACCCGATCGCTGCCGCCGCTGGCGAGCGTGGCATGGCGATCGCCGGCGCGGCTCAGTAACCACTCGCCCGAACGGGTTTAAGAACACCTGTTCGCCAAGAACGTATGTTCGTTACACTGGCGACGCTCGAGGCAGGAAATCCGCAGACCGAAGGGATCACATCTTCATGGCAACACAGACCAAAAGCAGTAAAAGCAACGGCGCAAAGCCAAAAGCGAAAGCGAAAAGCACCAGCGCCAAAGTCCCGACTTCCGAGAAGAACCAGGCCCGCGCCATCGCCGAGAGCGCGGTCGACCTGCCGGTCGGCGCCGTCCTCGGTGTCACCGACCGCCTCTCCGATCTGGTCGAGCCGTTCACCGACCGCTCCGGTGCTGAGAAGCAGCTGAAGTCCTACCGCACGCAGCTGCGCCGTACGGTTAAGCGCACCGAGCGACGCGGCACCACCGCCCGCCGCCGCGCGACAACTGAGGCCCGCAAGACCCGCACTCGGGTCGAGCGCGAGGCCCGCAAGCGCCAGCGCACGGTCGAGACGACGCTGAAGCGCAACCGCACCGAGCTGGAGCAGCGCGTCCGCAAGGCGATCGACGAGCAGACCTCGCGCGCCCAGGGCCTGGTCGACCAGGTCACGGACCAGATCTCCTCGCTGCGCTAGCCGTTCGCAGATTCCGCGACGAAAGGCCGCCCATCCCGGGCGGCCTTTCTGCGTTTAAGGGACTAGCTGTAGTTCCTAGCCACGTTGTTCATCCGGGCCCCTTGAAGGCTGGGGGTGTCGACCCACCCAGACTCAAGGAGGACACCGGATGAAGCTGCACGGTAATGCCCGTACCTGCCCGAAAAGCAGGCGCCTGCTCGTAGACCGCCTTGAAGGAGAGTGGTCGCTCACGGAGGCGGCCGAGGCCGCCGGAGTGAGCGAGCGCACCGCCGCCAAGTGGCTCGCTCGCTGGCGAACCGAGGGAGAGACGGGCCTACTCGATCGCAGCTCTGCACCCAAGGCGAGGCCCACTCAGCTGCCGGCAGACCGCATCAAAGCAATCGAGGCGCTGCGACGCCTGCGGATGACCGCGGCTGAGATCGCAGAGTGCCTTGGTCTGGCGCTCTCCACCGTCTCGCGTTGGCTAGGGCGGATTGGTCTCGGCAAGCTCTCCAGGCTGGAACCGATCGAGCCGCCGAATCGCTACGAGCGAAAGCGCCCAGGCGAGCTGATCCACGTCGACATCAAGAAGCTGGCTCGAATCAGCTCAAAGGGCGCCGGGCATCGTGTCACCGGCATTCGAGGCCCCAGCCTTTCGCGTCGCACCGAGAACGGCAAGCAGCGCAACGTCACCGGCTGGGAGTTCGTCCACGTCTGCGTCGATGACGCCACGCGTCTGGCCTACGTCGAGGTGCTCGCCGACGAGCGTGGGCCTACCGCGGCGGGCTTTCTGCGCAGGGCGGTTCGCTGGCTTGCCTCGATGGGGATCGCGGTGGAGCGCGTGATGAGCGACAACGGCGCCTGCTACATCTCAAACGCCCATGCCCAGGTCTGCAGGGAGCTTGGCTTGCGCCATCTGCGCACGCGTCCCTACAGGCCGCAGACCAACGGCAAGGCGGAGCGCTTCATCCAGACACTCACCCGCCGCTGGGCGCACGGTGCGATCTACGGCAGCTCATCCGAGCGCATCGCGGCCCTATCTGGCTGGCTCAGCCACTACAACTTCACCCGACGACACGGCTCTCTCGGCCACAGGCCGCCCGTAGCTCGACTCGCTGAGCTGGAACAACGTCATGGGTAACTACAACTAGCGACCGCGCACGATCAGCGACCGCGAGCCGGCCGGCTTGTACGGCCAGCCGTTCTGCGCGGGGGCAAAGGCCCTGATCTGGAAGCGCACACCGCGGCTGTCGTCGTCGGCGAAGCGATAGGCGTAGCGAAAGCGCCCGTTCGCGTCGGTTCGGAAGGATCGGAACTCGGTCCAGGACATACCGGGCAGCCGGAACTGAAGCTGGACGAGCTTGCCATCGGGAGGAATCGCACCCTCAACCACGCCGCGGAAAATCACCGGCGGGCCACCGATCGTCGCCAGCCGCGAGGAGGCCCGCAGTCGCAGGCCGCCCCGTACGCTGAGCCGCATCGCTGCGCTGCTCGAGCCCCTTAGTGTCGGCCCGCCTGCGAAGACGGCGACGACCTCTCGGTTGGGGCCTGGGGCCAGGCGGAAGGTGAAGGCTCCGCCAGCGGAGGTCCTGACCGTGGACACCCGTTCCCTCGGCTCGATCCCGGCTCCGAAGCGCTCGACGATCCGCACGGGCGCCCCCACCAACGGGGCACGGCGGCCGGCGATCAGCCGGCCACTGAGCGACGCGCCGCGGCCAAACGGAAGTGCGCCCGGCACCGGCCCTGGCGCGAGGCCCGCCTGGAGCGTCGTTGAAACCTTGAGCGGATTGCGCAGCACCATGGTCGACCCGTTGGCGCGAAGCAGAGTGGAGGCCGCGTTCCCGGCTCGATCGTAGCCGGTGGCCCGGAATTCGTATTCGCCTCGCGGGTAGTCCTCCGAGCTCCAGTGCGCGGTCAGCCTGCCGTCGATCGCCTCGGTGGGCAGCTCCGCGAAGCGCTCGCCGGCGCCGCTGCGGCGAATGGAGATTCGGCCACGCCCCGGGTCCAGCCCCGACAGCGAGTCAGACGCGCGAACCTCGATCATCTCGGGGGTTTTCGGGTCCTGCGAGCTGGAGAAGGCGAGTGCGGGCGGAGCTCTGTCGATCCGGACGCTGGTGGTGGCCGGCCGGCGATTCGGCTGATCGTTCGTGAAGCCGCCGTCGGCGACATTGCCCGCTGCGTCGCGGGCGTAGTAGGCGACGGTGTGGACTCCCGAGTCGATCACGGTTGCGCTGACAGTGCCCCCGGTGGCAATTGCCGCTGGCTTGCCATCGATCTGGATCGCGGTGAAGGGCACGACTCCGTCGCTCGAGACCATGCCCGAGGCTGAATCGGTTGCCATTGCCGTCAGCGTCACCGGCCGGTTGGTCCAGCCGCTCGGATTGCCTGTAAGCCGGGTCACCGGGTCAGTCTTGTCGACCCGCAGGATCGCTTGGCCGGCACTCGCGGACCTGATTCCGGATCCCGAGACGGCGACGGCGTGGACGTAGCTTGTTCCCTCCGGCAGCTCGGCGATCGGCAGCGTGTCTCCCTCCTTTCCACCCCGCAGATCGGTCTCGGTGCAGCTGTCGGCCGACTCACAAGGGTTGCCGCTTGCGATCCGGTCGATCGAGACCGCGTAGCCGCGGATGCCCGAGGCCGGCTCCGGTCCGCTCGGATGGCCGAGGCGAAGCAAGTAGGGAAGCGATGCCCGGCCAATCCAGCCCGAAGGCGAGAGGGGATCGACATGTCCCGGCCGCGCGTCGTCGAAGCGCAGCATCGCGGTGGCCGGTGTTCCCTCGGCACCTACGGTGTCCTCCAGCCAAATCTCAGCTGTGTAGGCGCCTGGGGTGTCGGGTACGCGGAGGTGTTCGATCGATGTGGCCGCCCAGCCGATTCTCGTCTCGGCCTGCACCACCTGTCCCGCCGAATCGAGCAGGCGGTAGCGCACGGCGACCACCGCGGGCTCTCCAAACCGCAATGGGTTGTCCCAGCGCAGAACGAAGCTGCGACTGGCGTGCCAGACTTCCTCACCGCCTTTGACCTCCAGGTTCAGCGGCTGCAGGCTTGCCCCGGCAGCGGTCGCTCGCGGCAAGGTCGCTCCAAACGATGCGGCGAGGGCAATTCCGGTCAGGACCACGGCGATACGGCGCCTCACGGGCCGAACTCCCCCGCGGCGCTGCCGCTCGACGAGGTGCCGCTGGGCTCAGGAGCCGGTGCAGGTGCGGGCGGCGTGGGCGCCGGGGCAGGAGCTGGGGACGGTGTCGGCGCCGTGTATTCGACCGCGCCGGCCGCCGTGCTCGGTTCGGCGCCAGTGTCCATCGTCTCTTCATCCACGGGAGATGGCTTCGCGGGCGAGGGTTGCACCGCCGGAGTAGGAGATGGCTCGTAGTCCACTGCCTCGGCGCTCGGCGCTTCCATCGGAGCCTCGTTTGCCTTGCGTTCGATCGTCGGCTTCTCCCGTTGACCGGGAACGAGATCGAGCGGCGGCGGCATGACTCCCGTTGCCATGCAGGCGGCGGCGCCCCCTGCGGTCCCTACGCACACCGTCAGCACCTTCGCCAGGGTCGCCAGGCCGGCGCCCTGGGTTCCCCCCGCGGCGGCGATCTGGGCCGCCGCCGTGTCGCCGCCGCCGTTGATGCCCGGTAGGCGCGAGCCAAGATCTGCGAGGGCCTCCTGTGCCCGTTCGAGCAGAGAGCGCGAAGCGGGAAGCCCAGGCGCCAAGACCGCCGCGGCTCGCGGTGCCGCGCGGTAGGCCCGAACCGTCGCGCGGCAGCCGCCGCATACCCGCAGGTGCTCCCGCAGCGCGTCCATCTCAGCGGCGCTCGTCTCTCCGTCACAGAAAGCCGACAGCAGCTGGCGCAACTCCTCGCAGCGGCTGCCATCCTCGCTGCGGGCAAACAGACTGCGAAACCGCTCCCGCCCCTCTGCCAGGCAGCGGTTGACCTTGGTCTGACTGAACCCGGTCAGCTCTCCTATCTCCGCATACGAGTAGCCCTCGGCGAGCAGGGTCAGGGCGCGCAGCTCGGCCGGCTTTAGCGTTTTCAGCGCCTCGCGACTGCGTGCAATCGTCTCTCTTCTCTCCGCCTGCTCGGCCGGTCCGTCGCTCTCGGTGGGGATCAGTGCCACCCAGTCCGTGGCTTCGCTATCCGAGGCGGCAGGGCGGGCCAGCAACCTCTCGCGACTGCGCCGCACCGCGAGCGCCTCGTGCTTGATCACGGTATGGGTCCAGCGGATCAGCTCGCGCAGGTCGGTGGTCGGCGCTTTGGTGAGGACGATCTCCAGGGCTCGCTGATAGCTGTCCTCGACATCCTCCGCGCTCAGCGAGTAGCGCTGCGCCGTCCTCTTCAAAGAACGCTCGTGGCGAGCGATCATCTCCACCGCGGCGCGCTTGCGCGCGGCGTCGCTCGTCGACCGCGGCGAATCCACGCGCTCGAGCCGGTCGCTACCCGCCACCGCAGACTTCTCGTCGCCCTCAAGGGTCACCCCTCGCTCGCTCCCCCCACCGGTTCAGGTCCCTCGTCCAAACATTGGCAAGCCAAATCCGGACCGAGAGTGCGTTCTCCCCCCATCTGGACGGGTGATCGGGCAAAGAACACGGAAATTGCATGAATTTCGGCGAGGAGCCTTCCCCGAGCTGGAGGCCGATAGCATCGAAGCGGATGAGCACCTGCGTGGTCACCGGCGGTGCCGGCTTTCTCGGCTCCCATCTCTGCGAGCACCTGCTTGGGCAGGGGCACGCGGTGATCTGCATCGACAACCTCGAGACCGGCTCGCTGCAGAACATCGAGCACATCCGCGACTCCGCCTTCGAGTTCCGCCACGTCGACATCACCGAGCAGGTCGACATCCCCGAGCCGCTCGACTTCGTCTACCACCTCGCTTCTCCGGCGAGCCCGATCGACTACCTGCGGCTACCCCTGCACACGCTGAAGGTCGGGTCGCACGGGACCCATCACATGCTTGGCGTCGCCAAGTTCAAGCGCGCCCGCTTCCTGCTTGCCTCGACCAGCGAGGTCTACGGAGATCCCCAGGTTCATCCGCAGACCGAGGACTACTGGGGCCACGTCAATCCGATCGGCCCGCGCGGCGTCTACGACGAGGCGAAGCGCTACGCCGAGGCGCTGACGATGGCCTACCACCGCCAGCAGGGCGTCGACACCTCGATCGTCCGCATCTTCAACACCTACGGGCCGCGGATGAGGGCCCACGACGGGCGGGCGATCCCGACCTTCCTGCGGCAGGCGCTCGAGGACCGACCGATGACCGTGTTCGGAGACGGCTCTCAGACCCGCAGCTTCTGTTACGTCGATGATCTGATCCGCGGCATCGTCGCCCTCGCCGAGTCCGGCGTGCACTCGCCGGTCAACATCGGCAACCCGAACGAGTTCACCCTGCTGGAGCTGGCCAAGACCGTGATCGAGACGACCGAGTCACGCTCCGAGATCGTCTTCGAGCCACTGCCGGTCGACGACCCCCAGCAGCGCCGGCCGGACATCGCCCGCGCTCGCGACCTGCTGGGCTGGGAGCCCAAGGTCGAACTCCGCGACGGCCTGCGGATGACGATCGAGCAGTCGGGCGTCGAGCGCCTCGCCGGCGCGTCTGACTGACGGGAAGCCGGCCTACGCGGCGAGGAGGCTCTCGCCGGTTGCGACGTCGCTGGTGCTGTAGAAGACGATCGAGGTCGGAACGTTGGCGAGGTCCCGGCGAAGCGCCTCCCGTGTCCTTCCTGCCGCAGTATCTGGCACCTGTCCCGCTGGCGTCTGCTCCGGCCAGGCGTGGCGGTCGAGCAGGGCGATCGAGTCCCGCTCGTCCGTCGGACCAACGACGGTCTCCGTGAGCGTCTTCGCCAGCGCGACCATGCCCTGGCACAGGTCCTCCTCGTTCCAGTGGATCCGCCCGTTCTGGTCGACCTCGACGAAGCCCTCGCCTGCCAGGAAGCTGAGTTCGAGGTAGGCGGCGCCGGGGTCGCTGTAGTGCTGAGGGCCGCGCCGCATGTAATGGAGCAGCTCGGCGATGTGGGTGGTGCACATCTCGAGGCGGGTGGCTCCGGAGATGCGGAGCCAGGGCTCCGAAACGAGCATCAGGAAGCCGTAGACGTTGGCGAACGCCTCTCCCAGCATCGAGAACGGCTCGAGGCCGAGCGTCTCGCAGAGGCCGTCATGGACCTCCTCGGCGCCTCTCACTGCCAGGTTGTGGCCGTGATCGTGTCCGCGGATCCATGGCGCCAGGGTGGCGTCGATCGGCACTTCTCCGGCGCTCATCGGACCCTCGAGCAGTCCTTCGGCGAGCGGAGTGGTGATCTGCTGGAAGCGGACGCGATGGACGTTGTGGAGGTAGAGGGTCCGCTGCTCCTCGAGGGGAAGATCGTCGATCCCTTCATCCTGAGGCAGGAAGTAGGCGAAATGCTTGGGGTGGCTGGCCGCCTCGCCGGCAGAGGCAATCATGTCGGTGGCGTGCATCGCCATCGAGCACTTGCTGTACAGCTGCGGAGCGCCGACCCCGTCGCGAAGCTCTACCAGCACGTCCTCCATCGCGTCGTCGTAGGCGTCGAGCTTCGCCTGAACCGACTCGTTGTGCGTAGCCGCAACGAATGAGTGCAGCGGGCTGCGGGTCTTGGCGCGCCAGGTACAGAGCGAGCCGCAGACGATCTCGAGCGGTGGTGCCGCCCCTTCCTCGGCGATCTGACAGATCGTCTCCTTTGCATTGGCCGTGCCCGCGAGCACGTCGGCGCGCTGGCGGATCAGGGCCGCGCTCTCCTCGTCCACCAGCTCGGCCAGCTCGCGCAGCGCATCCGCCGTCTCCTCAGCCAGCGCTGCGGTGCCACGATCGGATACGGAGACGCCGTCGGCGGTCTGCAGCCCTCGCATCGCGTCGCTCAAGGCGGCGAGCTTGAGCAGTAGCGGCGTCACCTCATCGGGGTTTGACGGTGGCTCGACCTCGAGCGGGACGTGGCCGACCCCGTGCTGGTCTTCGCGCGGCCAGAAGGCGGTGAGGAGCTGGGACGAACCTCGATCGGCTAGCTCGGCCATCTCTTCGTCCTTGCCGGGAACGCATTGATGAGTTGCCTGCCCATTGGTCCTCTGCTCCCTTCCCCTCCTGAGGCCGCCGCGGCGCCACAGAGCCTTTGATCGCCGTCCCGGTCGTCAGCCTTGGCTGTCCGGTACGTAAAAAGTATCGAAAAGGTACAGAGCAGTGGCTAAAAATGCAAATAAATTCCTGAGTAAATGTAACTCATCGAGCGGTAAGCAGCTAGGCCCGAGAACGAAAGAGGGCGGCCAGATGGCCGCCCTCTTTGCGCTTGCGATGTCGGTGCGGCTACTGCGTCTGCGCCGTGAAGGAGAAGACGCCGAGCGGATCGCCACCGGCGAACTTTTCCTGCGGCATCCCGAGTGCTTTTTCGATTTCGTTGATGAACACCGCGTTCAGCGTCTCCGCTGTCACCGCCTGCAGGGTCGCCGTGGCGTTCTGCACGCTGACGGTGCGGGTGGCCGGGTCGGAGGTGATCGTCGCCCCGGTCAGCTGGATGTCGGCGATCGAGGAGCGTCCTAGGTTGCCCAGGTTGACCGCTGGGGTTTTCGGGTTCTCGATCGTCACTTCGACAGTGGCGGTCTTAGCGGCAAGGTCGACCCAGATGTTGCCCATGGTCAGGGTGGTGACACCCCTTGTGCCCGGAGGCGGTGCGGCTTCGAGGCTCTGAATCAGCTGCAGGCCGCCGGAGGTCTGGAGGACACCAGATGTCGCAGCCGGCGAGATGGTGCCGCCGTTGATCGGGAAAGCCAACGTCGGCGGAATGGTCAGGCTGGCGGTCGTCGGAGGAACCGTCGAGAGTTTCACCGCGAACGGGCCTGGTTCTCCGGGGGGATGCGGGCCGACGTTGTTGAGCTTCTGCACCGCCGATGCGCTCAGCGCGAGCGTTGCGTTGCCGGTCGGCAGCACCGCGACGGTTTTCGGCTGTGCTTCGCTCGAGGAGGAGCCGAGGACCTGGTTGCCTTTGAACGGCTTCTGCGCGGCTTTGCCCTTGCTGACAGAGGCAAGCTTGCTGGCTTTGCCTTTGCCTTTCGCTGGGTTGGCGATGCTGAGCTTTTTGTTTAGCTGCTGAGCGGCCTTGCCGGTCAGTTTCAGCTTGCCGATGCTGACGGTGACGCCGAAGCCGTTGCGGACAAAGGTGACGCCGCTGACCGAGGCGAGCTTCATCGTCTTGCCGGCGACCTTGGCGTTGAGGGAGCTCGTCGTCGTGTCGAGGACGAGAGTGTTCACGGGGGCGGTCTTTTTGCCCCGCTTGAACTTGATCCCGCCACTGTGTTCGACCGTGCCCTGGCCGGTGGTGGGGTCGACCGAGCCACCACTGACCGGCAGGGTCACCGTGCGGCCTTTCACCGTCGCCGGGCTCGCCTTGAGCACCTTGACGCCGACGTTCTTCAGCTTGTTGACGAGGCCTTTGTTGAGGGTGATCGTCGTGGTACCGCTGGCGACCGGATCGCTCGTGGCCGAGGCCAGGGGTGCGAACGCGAGCAGCGCGACCAGCGCAACGACCGCCGCCACCGCTGACGGCACCATCCGCCGGCTTCTTGCCGACTGGGTCACATCATTCATATTTTTGATCCTCCGTTTTGGTGCCGCACCCTGCTGCCCCTAGTGGCGACTTGCGGCAAGTCGATTGCGCCCAAGACTATTCTCGGCGCGCTTCCTTCTCAACACGCTTAATCGAAGCTTGTTCCGGTCTTCCAGATCCGCGCCCCGGCTGGTGGCGGCATATCCTGTCCGCATGGCAACCGAAGAGGCCCCGCGCACGATCGCACCGCTGGTCGGTCCCGACGACGAGCGCGTCTTCACCGACTCCGGGATCGAGATCGAGCGCCTCTACACCGAGGACGACGTCGCACCAGATCTGCAGGAGCGCCTGGGCGAGCCGGGCGAGCCGCCCTTCACCCGCGGCATCCACGAGGGCATGTATCGCGACAGGCTCTGGACGATGCGCCAGTACGCGGGCTTTGCCACGCCGGAGGACACCAACGAGCGCTACCGCTACCTGATCGAGCACGGATCGACCGGTCTCTCGATGGCCTTCGACCTGCCGACCCAGCTAGGGCGCGACTCCGACGATCCGCTCTGCAACGGCGAGGTCGGTCGCACCGGAGTCCCGATCGACACGATCGAGGACATGCGGATCTGCTTCGACCAGATCCCGCTCGACGGCGTCTCAACCTCGATGACGATCAATGCCCCGGCGGCGATCCTGCTGCTGCTCTACGAGCTGGTCGGCGAGGAACAGGGAGTCCCGTCGGAGAAGCTGCGCGGCACGGTCCAGAACGACGTGCTGAAGGAGTACATGGCGCGCGGCAACTACATCTACCCGCCGGTACCGACGATGCGGCTGACGACGGACATCTTCGAGTACTGCCGCGAGAGGGTGCCGAAGTGGAACACGATCTCGATCTCGGGCTACCACATCCGCGAGAAGGGCTGCTCGGCTGTCCAGGAGGTCGCCTTCACGCTCTCCAACGCGATCGCCTACGTCGAGGCGGCGCTGGAGCGGGGGCTGAAGATCGACGAGTTCGCCCCCCGTCTTGCCTTCTTCTTCAACGGCCACAACAACGTCTTCCAGGAGATCGCCAAGTTCCGCGCCGTGCGGCGGATGTGGGCAAAAATCGTCGCCGAGCGGTTCGGCGCCGAGAACCCGAACTCGATGAAGATCCGCTTCCACACCCAGACCGGCGGCGTGACGCTGCAGGCGCAGCAGCCCGAGGTCAACATCATCCGCGTCGCCCTGCAGGGATTCGCCGCTGTCTGCGGCGGTACCCAGAGCCTGCACACCAACGGCTTCGACGAGGCGTTGGCGCTGCCGACCGAGCGCTCGGCGCGGATCGCCCTGCGCACCCAGCAGGTGCTCGCGCACGAGTCGGGCGCCGCCGACACGGTCGATCCTTTCGCCGGCTCCTACTTCGTCGAGTCGCTGACGGACGAGATCGAGAGCCGCTCCTGGGAGCTGATGGAGAAGGTCGAAGAGCTCGGCGGCTCGGTCGAGGCGCTCGAGTTCATGCAGCGCGAGATCGAGGAGTCGGCCCACTCCTACCACGAGCGCTACAGGACCGGCCAGGACACCATCGTTGGCGTCAACAAGTACGTCACCGACCAGGTCGACGACGTCGACATCCTCAGGGTCGACCCAGAGGCCGAGCAGCGCCAGCTCGCCCGGCTGAAGACGTTCAAGGAGTCGCGCGACCAGGCCGCGGTCGATGCCAAGCTCGAGTCCCTGCGCGACGTTGCCCGAGGCGAGGGCAACCTCCTGCACCCGATCCGCGCCGCGCTTGCCACCAATGCTTCGATCGGCGAGGTTTGCGGTGCGATGCGGGACGTCTTCGGCGAGTATCGCGGCGGCGCTTTCTTCTAGTCGCTGAACGGTCTCGCCCAGGCGTCCAGAGCGGGGAGGAACCGTCGCCCGTCGGTTGAAGCGGGCTCCATGATCGAGGTCGCGCGGACCCTGATGAAGTCCGAACCTGAGTTGTCCGAGCTTGTCGCCCAGGTCGAGGGCGTCGAGGTGACGATGGCGGAGAAGGGGTTCGGGACCCGGGTCGAGCTGCGCGCGCGCGAGGGCTCCGGGCTGGTCACCTCTGACCTGGAGCGAATCCTCGACGCCTTCGCCGAACCGCAGAAGCAGCCGTTCGGTAGCGCCTGAACCCGAAAAGGAGAGAGATGAAGTCACTTAGGAAGCACCTGACCGTCGCCAACGTGCTCTCGTGCATGGCGCTGTTCGTCGCGCTCAGCGGCGTCGCCTATGCAGCGGCGCTGGGCAAGAACGCGGTCAAGACGAAGAACATCGCCAACGGCGCGGTTACCACGGCGAAGCTGCGCAATGGCGGCGTAACCACGGCGAAGCTCCGCAACGGTGCCGTCAACGGTGCAAAGGTTGCGCCCGGCTCGATCGGCTCGAGCCAGCTGGCGAACGGCTCGGTCCGCTCCGGCCAGCTCGGCGGCGGCGTCGTCACCGAAGCGAAGCTGAAGAACGGCGCGGTCAGCGAGCCGAAGCTCGGCGCGAACGCCGTCTCGACGGGCAAGCTCGCCGAAGGGGCCGTTACCGGCACGAAGCTCGCGCCCAGCCTCTTCTTCCAGCTCGTCAAGAACATTTCCTACGTGAACAGGGAAAGCGGCGCGGTCAGCGCGACCAGCCCACAGTCGGCCACCGCGGAATGCCCGGTTGGCAAGCAGGCGATCGCCGGCGGCGCCCGGATCGTCCCCGGCGACGCCACCGTCGTTCAGCTCACCGAGTCGATCCCGTTCTTGGGCGCCGGTGGCGTTCGTACCGGCTGGACCGCTTCGGCGAAAACGTCGGAAGCCGGAAAAACCTTCGCGGTCGAGGCCTTCGCGGTCTGCGCCGAACTCTAGACCGCAGCAAGAATTACCCAGGCCGAAGGGCCCGCTCCGGCGGGCCCTTCGCGTCTCCGGGCACGCGCCGATGCACCGAAATAGACTCCCGGCCTCGATGCGAGAGAAGAACCCGATCACCCACGAGGAGAAGCTCGCCTACCTGCGCGAGCTGCGCGAGGAAGCGATCCATTCGGCCTCCGAGGAGGCGGTGGAGAAGCAGCACGCGAAGGGCAAGATGACCGCGCGGGAGCGGGTCGAGAAGCTGCTCGATCCCGGTTCCTTCGAGGAGCTTGACACCTTCGTCCGCCACCGCACCTACGACTTCGAGATGCAGAAGAAACGGCCCTGGGGCGATGCTGTTGTCACCGGCCACGGCACGATCAACGGCCGCACCGTTTTCGTCTTCTCCCAGGACTTCACGGTCTTCGGCGGCAGCCTCGGTGAGGTGATGGCGGAGAAGATGTGCAAGGTGATGGACCTCGCCGCTCAGGTCGGCGCGCCCGTGATCGGCATCAACGACTCCGGCGGCGCCCGGATCCAGGAGGGCGTCGTCTCGCTCGGCGCCTACGGCGACGTTTTCGTCCGCAACGTCCAGTGCTCCGGTGTGATCCCCCAGATCAGCCTGATCATGGGCCCCTGCGCCGGCGGCGCGGTCTACTCACCGGCGATGACCGACTTCATCTTCATGGTCAAAGAGACCTCGCACATGTTCATCACCGGCCCCGAAGTGATCAAAACCGTGACCGGCGAGGAAGTCGAGTTCGAGGAGCTGGGCGGGGCGATGAGCCACAACTCGAAGTCGGGTGTCGCTCACTTCGCCTCTGAGGACGAGGAGAGCTGCCTCGAGGATGCACGCCATCTACTCAGCTTTCTTCCCTCCAACAACCTGGAGGCGCCACCCCGCTTCGAGCCCGACGACGACCCCGAGCGCGAAGACGAGGAGCTGGACACGCTCGTGCCCGACGATCCCTCCAAGCCCTACGACATGCGTGAGGTGATCTCCCGCGTCGTCGACGACGAGGAGTTCTTCGAGGTCCACGAGCACTTCGCCAAGAACATCGTCTGCGGCTTCTCGCGGCTCGATGGCTTTCCAGTCGGCATCGTCGGCAACCAGCCGGCCTTTCTCGCCGGCGTCCTCGACATCGAGGCATCGGAGAAGGCGGCCCGCTTCGTCCGCACCTGCGACGCCTACAACGTGCCGTTGATCACCTTCACCGACGTGCCCGGTTTCCTGCCTGGGACCGACCAAGAGTGGAACGGGATCATCCGCCACGGCGCCAAGCTGCTCTACGCCTTCACCGAGGCGACGGTGCCGAAGCTCACCGTGGTCACCCGCAAGGCCTATGGCGGCGCCTACGACGTGATGAACTCGAAGCACATGCTGGCCGACTTCAATGTCGCCTGGCCGACCGCAGAGGTAGCGGTGATGGGCCCCGAGGGCGCGGTCAACATCATCTACCGCAAGGACATCTCCTCCTCGCCGACCCCCGATGAGCGGCGCCAGAAGCTAATCGACGACTACAAGGCGCACTTCGCCAATCCCTACTCGGCAGCCGAGCGCGGCTACATCGACGACGTGATCGAGCCGAGGCAGACGCGCCCGAAGCTGATCAAGGCCCTGCGCATGCTCCAGTCCAAGCGCGTGCCGCAGCCGAAGCGCAAGCACGGGAATATCCCGCTTTAGCGTCAGGCGCGGCGGGTCCTGTCGCCGCAGGGGACCCACCGCCCCCTCCGGTAGCTAAAGCTTCCTCAGGGGCGGTCCCCCCTGCAGCGCCACCCCCCGCGAGAGACGCTCCGCTGGAGCACCGAAGCTTCAAAGCCGCAGGGACTGGCCTCCGTCGGCCAGATCCACGAGGTCTCGACTTCGGAGTTCCAGCTGACTTCCTCCGCGGGTGGTGTCGGGGTGGGGTGATCCGCGAAGGACGAAGGCTGCGGAGGGCAAGGCTTCAACCCTGCGAGCGTGGCGTCCCTTCGCCCGAAGCAGCGCGTAGTTCGAGCGGGGCACCCCACCCCGGCGACAGGACCCGCGGCCTACCCGCTTGCAGGAAGCTGCGAAGCCGCCTCGCGCCTTGATTGCCAGGTGGCCAGGGAGGCGGCGGACATCTCTTCCCAAGCGGCTTCCTCGCCGAAGTACTGCATGACGACGAAGTGGAGGAGGCCGGGGAGCATTTCGGGGGCGTGTTCGGCATCGCCGTCCATCAACTTTGCGCACACAAGAGTGTCGATTGCCCCTACCATGAACGTAGCCGTTACAGGAGGTGGAGCTTGGCGAGAGGGAATCTCGCGGCGCGCGCTGTCAAGTGCGCGGGAGAGGCGCTCCATCAACTCACTACGCTGGGCCAGCGCCTGGGCGCCGGCCGCGTGCACCTCGACGAAGATCGCTTTGGCGATCGCCGGCTGGTTGGCACAGAACTCGAGCAGCTCCGACATCCCCGCCCGCAGGCCCTCGCGCCAGCCGGGCTGGCGTTTGGCGGCCCCGATCAGGCGCCGATAGAGCCATTCGCTGGCGTCCCGGTGGGCCTGGGTGAAGCAGCTCTCCCGGTCCTCGAAGTGCTTGTAGAAGGTCGCGCGGCTCGCCTTGGCCCGCTCGATCACGTGCTTGACAGCGACATGCTCGTAACCCATCTCACCGCTGACGAGGAGCATCGCCTCCAGCAGCCGCTCCCGAGCTGGCTGGGTGCGGAGCCCGGGGAATGGAACAACGGAAGGGATGTCCTCGGGGCGGTCCTCCATCGCCTGACCTTTCTGAAAACGAAAGCCTTTTGTCTAGGTATAGCACCTTTCAAAAACAACGATTACCAGAACAACATATTTTTTGTAAAAAAGGCAAGTGGACACCAGGTGAATGTTCTGGTATCTTGTCGGTATGGCCGACTCGCGGTCACTTTCGGAACGTCTTGCCAAGATGCCCCCCGGCCGCCATCTGGTCCCGCGCGACTTCGTCGCCCAGAACCAGCGCGAGCGAATGCTGCTTGCCACGGCCGAGCTCGTCGCCGAGCGTGGCTACCAAAAAACGACGATCGAGCTGATCGCAAAGACCGCCCGGGTCGCGCTGACCACCTTCTACGAGCAGTTCTCCAGCAAGGAGGAGTGCTTCCTGGCCGCCTTCGACGAGACCGTGGAAGCAGCGGCCGAGGTCTTCGGCGAGCTGCTGGACGAGGAACAGCCGTGGGCCGAGCAGATCTCGAGCGGAATCGAGATCTTGCTCGAGATGGTCGTCACCGAGCAGCCCCGTGCCCGCCTCTGCATAGTCGAGGCTCAGGCAGCCGGAGGTGCGGCGCTGGTCCGCTACCAGGCGATGCTGGAGAGTGCCGCCTCAAAGCTTCGCGAGGGCCGGGCGTTCAATCCGAGGGCGAGCAGGTTGCCCGAGGGGCTCGAGGTGGCGATCGCCGGCGGCCTTGCTTGGCTCGTCCACCAGCGGCTGGTGGCGGACCAGGTCGACGACGTCAAGGCGCTTTTGCCGGAGATGCTGCAGGTGACACTGACTCCCTACATAGGAGAGGTCGAGGCGAGTCGTGCCGCCGATGCCGCACAGGCACGAGCGGCCGCGGCTTGAGAGGAGCGAGCGCAGGGGGAGGGGCCGGGCGGATGTGAGCGTCAGGACAGAGGGTCCGGCTCGCCGCGGCATCATGGCCGACCCGGCCCGCGAGCGCATCGCCGCAGCGATGGTCGCGCTGGTCGGCAGCCGCGGCTACGCCGCGACCAGCGTCGAGATGGTTTGCGAGCAGGCGCGCGCCGGGCGCTCTCATTTCGATCGCTGTTTCGCCGGCAAGGAAGACTGCTTCCTCAGCCTCCACGACGAGATCGCGGCAGAGTTCTGCGAGCGCATCGCCGCCGCTTACAGCGGCCCTGTCTCCTGGCACGACCGGATCTGGGCGTCGGGATGGGCCGCGATGCGCTTCTTCCAGGAGGACCCCGCGCGGGCCCGCTTCCTCGTCGTCGAGGTGAACGGGGCCGGCGTCGATGCCCAGGCTCGTCGCGACCGCCTCCTGCAGCGCTGTGCCGACCTGATCGACGCCGGTCGCCAGGAGCTCGAGGAGCCCGGCTCGATGTCCCGCTGCACCGCGGAAATAGTCGCCGGGGCGATCTACGGGACGATCCTCGGCAAGATTGAAGCCGGCTGGATCGATCGCGGACAGGACTTCCTGCCCGAGCTCGTCTACATGGCGGTGATGCCCTATCTCGGCTCCCGGGCAGCCGAGGACGAGTTGCTGGTCCAGTCCCTGCGTTAGAAGACCGTGCTTGCCGGGGGCGTCTCGGGTATCGTCGGCTCGTGGCAAAGGGAACCGCGAAGCGCGTCACGAAGGGGAGGAAAGAGGAGGCCGGTAAAACCGCGCCTGCCCCCGGCGCCGCCCCGCGCCTGCCCGCCGGCCGTCACGGGCTGCCGCGCGAGTTCATCACCCAGAATCAGCGCGAGCGGATCATCACCGCGCTGGTCGACACGGTCGCCGAGCGCGGCTACAACGCAACCACCGTTGCCAACATCACCAAGGCGGCCTCGGTCTCACGGCGCACCTTCTATGAGCACTTCGCCGACAAGGAAGCCTGCTTCCTTGCTGCTTACGACATGGTTGCCGATCACATTCGTGCCTCGATGCGGGCGGCGGCCGAGTCATTCGAGGATTGGCCGCAGAAGGTGCGCGCGGCACTGGCGACGATGCTCCGCTTCCTTGCTGGCGAGCCGGAGCTGGCCCGGATCTGCATGATCGAGCCGGTTGCCGCTGGGGGAGAGATCGCCGCTCGCCACCGCGCTTCGATGCAGGGCTTTGTCGCGATCCTCAGGGCTGGCCGCCCCGAGCACTCGGGCGAGCGCCCGCTCCCAGAGGCGACCGAGGAAACCCTCGTCGGTGGCATCGTCTCCCTGATCGTCAGGGAGATCAGCGCCGGCCGCACCAAGGAGCTCGAGAAGCTCCTCCCCGATTTGGTCGAGCTGATCCTCGCGCCCTACCTCGGCAGTGAAGAGGCCGAGCGGCTCGCCCGCAACGGCTCCTAGCTAGCCCCAACTGCTAAGGCACCGCGGTCGCCTCGGCTTCGACGCCGCGGCCCTTCTCAGCCTGTCTTCCACGGACGGGCGCCGCCCCGCCTTCCTCGCGGGTGAGGCGATGGGCGAGGTAGACGGGGATGATCGAGAGCAGGACGACGATGACCGCAACCGCGTTGACGATCGGCAGCTGGTTGGGGCGGAAGAGGTTGCGGAAGATCCAGATCGGCAGGGTTTCTTCGCCGGCCCCGATCGTGAACGTTGTGACGATGATCTCGTCGAAGGAGAGGGCGAAGGCGAGCAGGGCGCCGGCCCCGAGGGCGGTCCGCAGGCTGGGCACGGTGACGTAGCGGAAGGTCTGCCAGGTGTGTGCGCCGAGATCGGCCGAGGCTTCCTCGAAGGAGACCGAGACCCTGCGCAGGCGGGCGATGACGTTGTTGTAGACGACGACGATGCAGAAGGTGGCGTGGCCGACGATCACCGTGAAGAGGCCGAGGTCGATCCCGAGCACCTGGGTGAAGGTGTTGCTCAATGCGACGCCGGTGACGATCCCCGGCAGCGCGATCGGCAGGATGACGAGGAAGGAAATCGTCTCGCGGCCGAAGAAGCGGTGGCGGGCGACGGCGAGCGAGGCGAGGGTGCCGAGCACGATCGCGATCGCGGTTGCGGCAGCAGCGGCCTTGAGCGAGGTGACGAAGGCTTCGCGGGCGAACTCTTCCTCGATCGCCTTCGGGAACCAGTCGAGCGTCAGCCCCGGTGGCGGCCATTCGAGGATGTTGCTCGAGTTGAAGGCGTAGATCGCAAGCACGATCAGGGGGATGTAGATGAAGGCCAGACCGACCCCCACAGCGAGGCGAAGCAAAAGCGCCGATCGTCTCGAGAGCCTCATCGCGCTCCTAGATGTGCTCAAAGGCGCCCAGCTTCCGGGCGACGAGCAGGTAGGCGACCATCACGACGATCGGGACGAGCGCTAGGGCAGAGGCGAAGGGCAGGTTGTTGGAGATGTTGTTGAAGATCACGTTGCCGATGAACTGGTCGTTGGAGACGAGGCGGGGGGTGATGTAGTCGCCCAGGGTGAGGGCGAAGGTGAAGATCGAACCGGCGACGACGGCCGGGAAGGAGAGCGGCAGGATCACCCGGCGGAAGGTGGTGAACGGCGAGGCGCCGAGATCCTCGGAGGCGCTGATCAGCGAGTTCGGGATGCGCTCGAGCCCGGCGTAGATCGGCAGGATCATGTAGGGCAGCCAGAGGTAGCTCATCACCAGCCAGACCGCCGTCTCGCCGAAGCCCGGCCCGCTCAGACCGAATGGCTCCAGCGCCCAGTTGATCACCCCGTCGCTGGAGAGCATCGTCCGCCAGGAGTACACCTTGACCAGGTAGCTGGACCAGAGCGGCAGCAGAACCGCGACCACAAGAATCGCCTTTGCCCGCCTGCTTGCGATCTTGGCCATGTAAAAGGCGATCGGGAAGGCGAGCACGGCATCGGTGATCGTGACCAGCGCCGCGATCAGGACCGTGCGCCCGACGATGTCCCCGTAGACGGGTTCGTCGACGAGGAGCTCGAAGTTTTCGAGGCTGAAGCCGCGGACGAGCTCGCCGCTGAGCGGGTCGACGCTCCAGAAGGCCGCGACCAGCAGGACCGCCAGCGAGCCTAGATAGCCGATGACCAGCCAGCCGACCGGGCCGGCGAGCAGGCCCCCGACCTGGAGGCGTGGGCGGCCGTGGAAGAGGCCGGCGAGCCTGTGGCCCACCGACCTCCGTTCCCCGGCCGCCTCAGTTGCCATCGACTAGGACCGGTCGATCAACCCTTGATCGCGGTCCAGGCCTGGACCCAGTCGTTGTAGTCCTTGCAGTCGCTCGACCCGTTGCCGCAGTCGGCAACCGGCGTTTCCCAGTAGTAGACGCGTTTCCAGAAGCCTGGATTGTCCGCGTGGTACTTGGCGCAGAAGTTTTTGTCCGCGGTCTGGTCGCAGGCAAGGCTCTGCGCCGGTGCCTCGCCAAAGTATTCGGCCACTTCGGCGTTGACTTTCGGCGAGACGATCCAGTCCATCCATTCGTACATGCAGTTGGGATTTTTGGCTTCTGAGCTGATCATCCAGGTGTCCGACCATCCCGTCGCGCCCTCGGAGGGCAGGAAGCCCTGGCTCGCCGGGCTGGCCGCCACCGGCTCGCCTTCTCCCTTCAGTTCGAAGTACTGGTACTGCCAGGTGGTTCCGACCTGGCTGTCGCCCCCGGCGAAGGCAGAGATCTGCTTTGCCGCTTCGGACCAGTATTCGCCGACCAGCGGGCGCTGTTCCTTCAGCAGGTCGACCGCGGCTTCGAACTGCTCGTCGTTCAGCTCGTAGGGGTTTTCGATCCCCAGATCCGGCTCGTGAGCCTTCAGGTAGACGGCCGCATCGGCGATGTAGATCGGATCGTCGTAGGCGCTGATCAGGCCTTTGTATTTGGCTGCCTTTTCCGGATCGAGCACCACGTCCCAGGAGGTGGGCGCGGGTTTGACGTCATCGGTGTTCCACATCAGCAGGTTCGCGCCGCGGCCGTGGGGAATGCCGTATGGCTTGCCGTCGAAGGTGTTGTAGGGCTGGTTCTTCAGGTCGCTGAAGATCGTTTTGTAGTTGGGGACGAGATCGACGTTGACCGGGTCGACGTCGCCACCGTCGACCAGGCGCGCGGAGGCGTTGCCCGAGGCCGAGACCCCGTCGTACTGGCCGCTGCGCATCAGCTGGACCATTTCGTCGGAGGTACCGGCGACCTTGTTGTTGACCGTGCAGCCGGTCTTCTGTTCGAAGGGTTTGGACCAGGCGGGTTCGACATAGCCGGCCCACGAGATCAGGTTGACCTGCCCCTCGGCCTTGCCGAGCGACTGCAGTTCGTTGCCGCCGCTGTCGTCGTCGCTGGAGCCGCAGCCGGCCAGCAGCAGCATGAAGGCGAGCAGACCTGCGACGACGAGCCACGCCAGCCTCGCCGGGTGTGCGTCCTGAGTCCTCACGGTGATTCCTCCTCTGTTGTCTGTTTCCCACGGACCGCGACCGTGTGCTCCGGACGCCAGCCCACCATGACCTCCCTACCCTGCTCGGAGGGAGCGTCCACAGACGCCTCCTCCATGTTTTGACGTATGAGTTGGAGCTCGCCGCCCCCCTCGAGCGCGACCGTGTAGCGGGTCGTCATTCCGGCATAGGCGATGTCGGCGATCCGCCCCCGCTCGGTGCGGAGCCCGTTCGGGGTGGCACCGGGGTCGATCAGCTGGATCTTCTCGGGGCGGATCGTGAAGCGCTTGCCGTCGCGTTCGAGCAGGTTGGACACCCCGACGAAGCCGGCGACGAATTCGGTTGCGGGGGTCTCGTAGAGCTCCCTTGGCGGGCTGACCTGCTCGATCCGTCCTTCGTTGAAGACGGCGATCCTGCTGCTCATCGTCAGCGCCTCGTCCTGATCGTGGGTGACGTAGACGAAGGTGATACCGACCTCCGCCTGGATCGTCTTCAGCTCGGTCTGCATCTGCTCGCGCAGCTTCAGGTCGAGGGCACCCAGCGGCTCATCGAGGAGCAGCACCTTGGGCCTGTTGACGATCGCGCGCGCGAGAGCGACTCGCTGGCGCTGGCCGCCCGAGAGCTCCCCGGGCTTGCGCTCGCTGTAGCTGGGCAGGCGGACCATCTCCAGCGCCTCGTCTCTGCGGCGCGCTCGCGCGGCCTTGTCGACGCGGGCAACGCGCAACCCGTAGGCGACGTTCTCGCCCACGGTCATGTGGGGGAAGAGGGCGTAGTCCTGGAAGACGGTGTTGACCGCGCGGTCGTACGGAGGGACCCCGCTGACGTCCTCGCCGGCCAGCTCGATCGTGCCGCCGCTTGGCTCCTCGAAGCCGGCGATCATCCGCAGGGTGGTTGTCTTGCCAGAGCCCGACGGCCCGAGCAGGGTGAAGAACTCTCCCTGCTCGACCTCCAGGTCAATACCCGCAACCGCGTCTACCTCGCCGTAACGCTTAGTGAGGTTGGTCAAGCGGATGTCGGACAGTGGCGCAGCTACATGAAGAAGTTATCCGAGTGGTTCAAGAAAGCAAGGACAATGTCGCCCCGGCCAATTGGCCGGGGCGGAGTACGGAATCTGCGTCGTCTAGAAGCCCGCCGGGTGGCGGGCTACGTAGCCGACGTTGTCGCGGAGGTCTTCGTGCCAGCGAGGGCCGGTTTTGCCGTCAGCGTTGCCTGAGGTGTCGAAGCGGAGCCCGGCGATCACCGCGTAGGCGTGACCCGCGTTGGCGTAAACCGTGATCCAACGGCCTTCGCCGGCGAGTCCCCAGCGAGCCATCGGTCCCGAGGGCAGCGGGCTTTCGAGGAATTCACCGCCGTGAAGCGCATAGCTGATCGAGCCGGAGCAGTCGTAGCCTTTGTCCCACCAGCGTCCATGTCCTCCGCCCCATACGTATGGCTTGGTGCGGATTTTGTTGGCGGCGGTGATGACCGCCTTGACCCGGGGTGGAGCGGACGCGGGCGGTATCACCATCCCGTTGGGCAGCAGGCGCGCATTGGCCGTGGGGGTGCAGATGTCCGCTTCGGCGGGTGAAAGACCACCGCCTCCGCATCCAGCTGATGCACCGGCTGGCGCGAGCGACAGGACCGTCAGCGCGCCGATTACAGCTATCCATACTTTGAACTTCTGCGTGTTCGTGGGCAAACCGATCTCCTTCGTCGGCCTACGGGGTTAGCTGTCGGGCTGGCGCGAAAGGAGCCTGCGCCCCCACCTGAACTAGGCGGGTTAGCCCCGAAAACGTGGTTCCCCCGTTCCCATGGCGCCTCCAGCGCACGGGATTCGGCGTTTCGGTTGTTTGGAACGGCGGCAGTGTAGACGATTGACCGGCCGCTTGCTCATGAAAAACAAACATTTTGTGGCCTTTCGCACTTTGCCCTCCCCGGTCCTTTCGACGTCCCGGCTGGTAGCTTGCGCGCTGCGATGGAACTTGCGGGAAGGACGGCACTCCTTACTGGGGCTACTGGTGGCCTCGGTCGAGCCATCGCCAAGGCGCTCGCCGACCGTGGCGCAAGCGTCGCGTTGAGCGGGCGCAAGCCGGAGGCGCTGGAAGCGCTCGCCGCGGAGCTGCCGGGCGAGGGACACCGAATCCTGCCTGCCGATCTCGCCGAGCCGGGCGCCGCCGAGAAGCTTGCCGCGGAGGCGGGCGCGGTCGACGTCCTGATTGCCAACGCCGGCTTGCCGGGAACCGGGCGGCTGCCCGACTACGAGGTAGAGCGGCTGACCGGCACCCTGCGGGTCAATCTGGAGGCCCCGATGCTGCTCGCGCGTGCGCTGGAGCCGGGGATGCTGGAGAAGGGCTCGGGACACATGGTTTTCATTGCATCCCTTTCAGGCAAGTCGGCGACGCCGCTTTCCTCTGTCTACAACGCCACCAAGTTCGGCCTCCGCGGCTTCGCCTTGGGTCTACGCGCGGACCTCGATCCGGTTGGCATCGGCGTCTCGATCGTATCCCCCGGCACGATCCGCGAAGCTGGCATGTACTCCGACTCCGGCGCCAAACCGATCCCCGGCCTCGGCACCGGCTCCCCAAAGCAGGTTGCCGACGCTGTTGTGCGCGCAATCGAGCACAACAAGGTCGAGATCACGGTGGCTCCCATCCAGCAGCGCCTTCTCGCTCACTTCGCCCTCGCAAGCCCCGGCATCTCCGTCAAGGTCGCGAGCGGCGACGCAGGCCAGAAGGCCGCAGCCGCCGTAGCCGAAGGGCAGACCGACAAGCACTAACTCGAGGGGCGGTGGGGTGCCTCTCGAACGGGCGGATACTCAAAGTGCCGGTCTTATTAGACCGGCACTTGTCCGGGCGAGAGGCACCCCACCGCCGCCCACGACCGTTGCCTAGGATGAAGAAGTGAGATCTTCCGACTCCTTCGGCGCCCGTTCCACCCTTGAGGTGAGCGGTCGCTCCTATGAGATCTTCCGGCTTGATGCGTTGCAGGAGCGCTTTGACGTAGAGCGCTTGCCCTACTCGATCAAGGTGCTGCTGGAGAACGTCTTGCGGCTCGAGGACGGCGTCGGGGTCACCGCTGACGCGATCGAGGCGATCGCGACCTGGGACGCCGCGGCCGAGCCGAGCGTCGAGATCCCCTTCCAGCCGGCACGGGTGCTGATGCAGGACTTCACCGGGGTCCCGGCCGTGGTCGATCTCGCTGCGATGCGCGACGCGATGGCGGAGATCGGCGGCGATCCCGAGCGGATCAACCCGCTGGTCGACGTCGATCTGGTGATCGACCACTCCGTCCAGGTCGATGCCTTCGGCAACGCGCGCGCCTTCGCGGTCAACGCCGAGCGCGAGTTCGAACGCAACCGCGAGCGCTACTCGTTCCTGAAGTGGGGACGGGAGGCCTTCGACAACTTCAGCGTCGTGCCGCCGGCGACCGGGATCTGCCATCAGGTCAACCTCGAGCACATCGCCCAGGTCGTCTACAGCCGCGAGCGCGAGGGCGCGCTGCAGGCCTACCCCGACACCCTGGTCGGCACCGATTCCCATACGACGATGGTCAACGGCCTCGGCGTGCTCGGCTGGGGGGTCGGCGGGATCGAGGCGGAGGCGGCGATGCTGGGCCAGCCGATCTCGATGCTGCTGCCACAGGTGGTCGGTTTCAAGCTCATCGGGGAGCTGCCCGAGGGCGCGACCGCCACCGATCTCGTCCTCACCGTGACTGAGATGCTGCGTGAGCGCGGCGTCGTCTCCAAGTTCGTCGAGTTCTTCGGGCCTGGCCTGGCGACCCTCGGCCTGGCCGACCGGGCGACGATCGGCAACATGTCGCCGGAGTTCGGCTCGACCTGTGCGATCTTTCCCGTCGATGTCGAGACCCTGCGCTACCTGGAGCTGACCGGGCGGCCGACGGAGACGCTCGAGCTGGTTGACGCATATGCGCGCGAGCAGGGGCTGTTTGTCGAGCCGGGGTCGCCCGATCCCGCCTTCTCCGATCTGCTGGAGCTGGAGCTGGGCGAGGTGGTGCCTAGCATCGCCGGACCGAAGCGGCCGCAGGATCGGGTGCCGCTGGCGCAGGCGAAGCAGGGCTTCCTCGCGGCGATGCAGGAGTTCGATCCCGAGGCAGCCGAGCAGATGGGCAACGGCCGCGACGCGGCGATCGAAGAGTCCTTTCCTGCTTCCGACCCGCCGGCAGAGGATCACGATGACGCGCGGGGCAAGCCTCGTCCCGCGGTAAGCGGGGGACCGGTGGCGACGATCGGGCAGGGCAGCAGCGATGCAATCGAGGTCACCCTCGAGGATGGCGCCACGGTGACGCTGGATCACGGCCGGGTCGTGATTGCGGCAATCACCAGCTGCACCAACACCTCGAACCCGAGCGTGATGATCGGCGCCGGTCTGCTGGCGCGGAACGCGGTGCAGCGCGGCCTCACGCGCAAGCCCTGGGTGAAGACGTCGCTGGCGCCTGGCTCGACCGTGGTGACCGACTACCTAGAGAAGGCCGATCTGACCAAATACCTCGACCAGCTCCAGTTCAACCTCGTCGGCTACGGTTGCACCACCTGCATCGGCAACTCCGGGCCGCTGCCGGCAGAGATCTCGGCGGCGGTCGAAGAGAAGGATCTCGCCGTCTGTGCGGTGTTGTCCGGCAACCGCAACTTCGAGGGCAGGATCAACCAGGACGTGAAGGCGAACTACCTGGCGAGCCCACCCCTGGTCGTCGCCTATGCGCTGGCGGGAAGGATGGACCTCGACCTGACCAGTGAGCCACTGGGGGAGGGGAAGGACGGCGAGCCGGTCTTCCTGCGCGACATCTGGCCCGGCGCAGCTGAGGTGAAGGACTTGGTCGGCCGCTCGATTGCCTCGGAGATGTTCACTCGCAACTACGGCGGTGTCCTGGCCGGCGACGAGAACTGGAATGCGGTTGAGGTGCCCGGTGGCGACCGCTACACCTGGCCGGACTCGACGTATGTGCGCCGGCCCTCGTTCTTCGAGGGAATGCCGACCGAGGCGCCGGGCATCGAGCCGATCGGGGAGGCGCGGGTGCTCGCGCTTCTCGGCGACTCGATCACGACCGACCACATCTCGCCGGCCGGGGCGATCAAGAAGGACAGTCCCGCCGGCAGCTGGCTGATCGAACAGGGTGTGGAGCCGCGCGACTTCAACTCGTACGGCTCGCGTCGTGGCAACCACGAGGTGATGATCCGCGGCACTTTCGCCAACATCCGCCTGCGCAACCTCTTGGTCGAGCGTGCCGGGGGGTTCACCCGCCGCTTCCCGGGCGGCGAGGAAACGACCATCTACGAGGCGGCGATGGCCTATGCGGACGAAGGCGTGCCGTTGGTTGTCTTGGCGGGCAAGGAGTACGGCTCGGGCTCCTCGCGCGACTGGGCGGCAAAGGGGACGAAGCTGCTCGGCGTCCGCGCCGTGATCGCGGAGAGCTTCGAGCGCATCCATCGTTCGAACCTGCA
>CAWEBZ010000015.1:0-102414 GCA_963807425.1 uncultured Solirubrobacterales bacterium
CTCCGGCGAGGCTCCAGCCGCGGAGACCGCGGCACCCGAGGCTCCGGCGGAGCCCGAGGCGGAGGAGGCACCCGCTGCCGAGGAGGCGCCGGCAGCTGAGGACACCGCACCCGAGGCCGAGGACGCACCCGAGGCGGACCAGGCACCGGAGGCGGAGGCGCCAGCCGAGGAGGCAAGCGCCGACGATGAGACTTCTGAGGACAAGACTTCTGATGACGACGCGAGCAAGGAAGAGGAGTAGATGGCAACGAAGATTTCGACAGAGGACTGGATCGAAGAGCTGAAGGGCATCTCGGTGCTCGAGCTCTCCGAGCGGATCAAAGCGCTGGAGGAGGAGTTCGGCGTCTCGGCGACCGCTGTCGCGGCAGCCGCTCCGGCAGCCGCCGGCGCTCCCGCTGGCGACGGTGCCGGCGAGGAAGAGGCTTCGACCGTGGACGTCATGCTGACCGAGGTCGGCGGGCAGAAGGTGCCCGTGATCAAGGTCGTGCGCGCCGCAACCGGGCTCGGCCTGAAAGAGGCAAAGGCGATCGTCGACGAGGCTCCGAAGGCAATCAAGGAGGGCGTCGAGCGCGAGGAGGCCGACAAGCTGAAGGCCGAACTCGAGGAGGCCGGCGCGACCGTCGAGCTCAAGTAAAAGCCGGATTTACCGCGGTCGGATCCCCGGCAGGAAGCCGAATCCGCGGCCGAGCGCGAGCGTGTGTTATTTTTCGCGGTCGCGCGCCAGTTGTGTCCCCCTGCCCATATCTGCGCTTTTTCTACGTCCCTCTGACCTTCTGAGGAGTCGCCGACTTTGGCACGTTCGAACGCTGCCCCCGTAACCCGTAGGAGTTTTTCCCGACTACAGAATCCCCTCGAAGTCCCCCACCTGATCGATATTCAGCGTCGCTCTTTCGAAGAGCTGACGGATCCGAAGAAGGGCGGACTGCGAGAGACCATCGACGATATCTCCCCGATTGAGGATTACACGGGGAATTTGGCGATCGTCTTTGGCGAGTTCAAATTCGAGGAGCCTCCGCACTCGATCGAGGAGTGCCGCGAGAAGGACATGACCTATTCGCGGCCGCTGACCGCGACCGTCGCCTTCCAGAACAAGGAGACGGGAGAGATCCGCGAGCAGGCCGTCTTCATGGGCGACTTCCCGTGGATGACCGACCGCGGCACATTCATCATCAACGGCACCGAGCGCGTCGTCGTCACCCAGCTCGTCCGCTCCCCCGGTGCCTACGTGATGGCGCCTAAGGACGCTGAGAAGCAGGTCTTCATCGCCAACCTGATGCCGGCACGCGGCTCCTGGCTGGAGCTCGAGATCGACAAAAAAGGCAAGGTCTTCGTCCGCATCGACCGCAAGCGCAAGCTGCCGGTAACCGTGCTGCTGCGTGCAATGGGCTACGTCGAGGACGAGAAGCTGCTCTCGATGTTCGACGACTCGATCTACATCAGGCACACGATCGAGTCCGACACCGAGGCGACCCGCACCGAGGAGGGCGCCCTGATCGAGCTGTTCAAGAAGCAGCGCCCGGGCGAGCCACCCTCGGTGGACGCCGCTCGCAACCTGCTCGAGCAGCTCTTCTTCGATCCCAAGCGCTACGACCTGACGCGGGTCGGCCGCTACAAGCTCAACGCACGACTCGACCTCGACATCGACCTCGACACCCGGGTCCTCACCCACGACGACATCATCGCCCTGGTCAAGGAGCTGGTCAGCCTTCCGAAGCTGCTCGGCATCCCGGAGGAGATCGACGAGGAGAACCCGATCAAGGACTACGCCGCGGAGGCGATCACCTACCCCCGCGAGCCCGTCAACGAGCACCTCGACGAGTACGAGCACTTCGGCAACCGGCGCCTGCGCACCGTTGGCGAGCTGATCCAGGAGGCATTCCGGATCGGCCTCTACCGGATGGAGCGCGTCGTGCGCGAGCGGCTCACCACCGAAGACTCGGATGCGATCACCCCGCAGACGATCATCAACATCCGCCCTGTGGTGGCGGCGATGAAGGAGTTCTTCGGTTCCTCGCAGCTCTCGCAGTTCATGAGCCAGACCAACAGCCTCGACGGTCTCACCCACAGGCGCCGGCTCTCGGCGCTCGGTGCCGGCGGGCTGACGCGCGAGCGGGCCCCGATCGAGGTCCGCGACGTGCACCCGACCCACTACGGCCGGATGTGCCCGATCGAGACGCCGGAGGGCCCGAACATCGGCCTGATCGGCTCGCTCTCTTCCTACGCGCAGATCTCCGAGCACGGCTTCGTCACGACCCCTTATCGGGTCGTCAAGGACGGCGTCATTACCGAGGAGATCGTCCACCTGGACGCCACCCAGGAGGAAGAGAAGGTGATCGCCCAGGCGAACGCCGAGGTCGACGACAAGACCCGCAAACTGAAGGGCCCGACGGTCCTGGTGCGCTCCGGCGAGGACGAGTACGCCACGGCCTCTCCTAAAGAGGTTGACCTGATGGACGTCTCACCGACGCAGATCTGGTCAGTGGCGACGGCACTGATCCCCTTCCTCGAGCACGACGATGCCAACCGGGCGCTGATGGGCTCCAACATGCAGCGCCAGGCCGTTCCGCTGCTCAAACCCGAGCCGCCGTTGATCGGCACCGGCATGGAGCGCCGCGCCGCCGCTGACAGCGGCGACGTCGTCCTCGCGGCAAACGCCGGCGAGGTAACCCACGTCGACGCCGAGAAGGTCATCGTCAGCCACGGCTCGAAACGAGACGAGTACCCGCTGCTCAAGTTCATGCGCTCGAACCAGGGCACGATCACCCACCAGCGGGCGATCGTCAACACCGGTCAGAAGGTGGAGCAGGGCGACGTGCTCGCCGACGGGTCCTCGACCGCGGGCGGCGAGATCGCGCTGGGCAAGAACTGCCTGGTCGCCTTCATGTCCTGGGAGGGCTACAACTTCGAGGACGCGATCATCCTCTCGGAGCGCCTGGTCAAGGACGACGAGATGACCTCGATCCACATCGAGGAGTACGAGATCGACGCCCGCACGACCAAGCTCGGCGACGAGGAGATCACCCGCGACATTCCCAACCGCTCTGAGGAGAGCCTGCGCAATCTCGACGAGCGCGGCATCGTCCGGGTCGGGGCCGAGGTCATCTCCGGTGACCTTCTG
Source organism: uncultured Solirubrobacterales bacterium (assembly GCA_963807425.1). Lineage (GTDB taxonomy): Bacteria > Actinomycetota > Thermoleophilia > Solirubrobacterales > 70-9 > VRUE01. Next base: position 3,119 of record CAWEBZ010000015.1, read on the forward strand.
GTCGGCAAGGTGACGCCGAAGGGCGAGACCGAGCTGACCGCGGAGGAGAAGCTGATCCGCGCGATCTTCAAGGAGAAGGCGCGCGAGGTCCGCGACACCTCGCTGAAAGTCCCGCACGGCGAGGGCGGCGTCGTGATCGACGTCCTCACCTTCAGCCGCGACGACGGCGACGATCTCGCTGCCGGCGTCAACGACCTGGTCCGCGTCTTCGTCGCCACCAAGCGCAAGATCGCCGAGGGCGACAAGCTCGCGGGCCGTCACGGGAACAAGGGTGTGATCTCGAAGATCGTGCCCGAGGAGGACATGCCCCACCTCGCCGACGGCACTCCGGTCGATGTCATTCTCAACCCGCTCGGCGTGCCGAGCCGAATGAACATCGGCCAGATCCTCGAGACCCATCTTGGTTGGGTTGCCGGCAACGGTTGGTACGACGACGGCTCCGAGGCCTACAAGCAGGCCCATTCCGATCAGGGCGATGGCCGCGTCTACGTGGCCACCTCGGTCTTCGACGGCGCCAGCGTCGAGGACGTCGACGAGGCGCTCGTCAAGTGGTCCGACGAAAACGCCGAGCGCGGCATCGATCTCGGCATCGACAAGCGCGAGCGGCCCGGTGCGCAATGCGCCGGCACCGCGCAGCTCTATAACGGCCGCACCGGCGAGCCCTACGAGGGCAAAGTCACGGTCGGCTATATGTACATCCTCAAGCTGCTGCATCTGGTCGACGACAAGATCCACGCCCGTTCGACCGGCCCCTACTCGCTGGTCACCCAGCAGCCGCTGGGCGGCAAGGCGCAGTTCGGCGGTCAGCGCTTCGGCGAGATGGAGGTCTGGGCCCTGGAGGCCTACGGCGCGGCGTACACGCTGCAGGAGATGCTCACGGTCAAGTCCGACGACACGGTCGGGCGCGTCAAGGCCTACGAGGCGATCGTCAAGGGGGAGAACATCCCCGAGCCGTCGATCCCGGAGTCCTTCAAAGTGCTGCTGAAGGAGATCCAGAGCCTCTCGCTGGACGCCAACGTCGTCTCCGAGGGCGGCGACGTCGAAGTCGCCGAGGAGGACGACGACCTGCTGAAGGCCGCCGAGGAGCTGGGCATGGACCTGACCGGCGTCCGCGCCGACTCTTCCAACGGAGCGGCAGACGAGCAAGAGGAGCAGGTGGTCGCTGAGGGCGACGGAGGAACCGACGGTAACGGGGCCGAGCAAGCCAAAGAGGCCGAAGAGGCAAAGGTGGAGGACTGATGATCGACATCAACAACTTCGACGCAATTGAGATCGGCCTCGCGTCGTCGAAGAAGATCCGCTCCTGGAGCTGGGGCGAGGTCACCAAGCCGGAGACGATCAACTACCGCACCCTGAAGCCGGAGAAAGACGGCCTCTTCTGCGAGCGCATCTTCGGTCCGACCAAGGACTGGGAGTGCTACTGCGGCAAGTACAAGCGGGTCCGCTACAAGGGCATCGTCTGTGAGCGCTGCGGGGTCGAGGTGACTCGTTCCAAGGTCCGCCGCGAGCGCATGGGCCACGTCGACCTGGCCGCGCCGGTTTCCCATATCTGGTTCTTCAAGGGCGTGCCGAGCCGGATCGGCTACCTGATCGACATGGCTCCGAAGGAGCTGGAGAAGGTTCTCTACTTTGCCGCGTCGATGATCACCTGGGTCGACGTCGAGGCCCGCGACAAGGACCTCGGCAAACTCGAGAAAGAGGTGACGAAGGTCACGGACTCCTACGAGGCCGAACGGCAGAAAAGGACCCAGGAGCTGAGCGAATCGCTCGAGCGCCGGATCAAGTACCTCGAGGAGGGCTCCTCGACCAAATTCGACGATGACGACCACATCTGGGCCGACTCGCTGAAGCTGACCGCGACGCAGCTGCGCAAGCTCAAGGACGACGAGCGGGCGAAAATGATCAAAGAACTGCGCAAGACCTTCGACGCCGAGATCTCCGACACCGAGGCCTACATCGACGAGGCGATCGAGCGGATGCAAGAGGTCTGGAAGATCTTCACCGAGATGAAGCCGAAGGACGTCGTCAACGACGAGACGGTCTTCCGTGAGCTCAAGGACCGCTTCGGCTCGCCGTTCGGCTGGGGCGAGTACTTCCGCGGCAGCATGGGCGCCGAGGCGGTACGCGACCTGCTCGAACAGGTCGACCTCGAGGCCGACTGCGAGGAACTGGAGCAGATCATCAACAGCTCCAAGGGCCAGAAACAGGCCCGCGCGGTGAAGCGGCTGAAGGTCGCCTCCGCTTTCCTCAACTCCGACAACCAGCCGGACTGGATGATCCTCGACTGCGTGCCGGTGATTCCACCGGAGCTGCGGCCGATGGTCCAGCTCGATGGTGGCCGCTTCGCCACCTCGGACCTCAACGATCTCTACCGGCGCGTGATCAACCGCAACAACCGGCTGAAGCGACTGCTCGATCTCGGTGCCCCCGAGATCATCGTCAACAACGAGAAGCGGATGCTGCAGGAGGCGGTCGACGCGCTGTTCGACAACGGCCGTCGCGGCCGTCCGGTCACAGGGCCGGGCAACCGTCCGCTGAAGTCGCTCTCCGACATGCTCAAGGGCAAGCAGGGGCGCTTCCGCCAGAACCTGCTCGGCAAGCGCGTCGACTACTCCGGCCGCTCGGTGATCGTCTCCGGCCCGAGCCTGAGGCTGCACCAGTGCGGCCTGCCGAAGCTGATGGCACTCGAGCTCTTCAAGCCATTCATCATGGCTCAGCTGGTCGAGCGCAAGGCGGTGCAGAACATCAAGGCGGCCAAGAAGATGGTCGAGTCGATGGTCCCCGAGGTCTGGGACGTGCTCGAGGAAGTCATCCACGAGCACCCGGTGCTGCTCAACCGCGCACCGACCCTGCACCGACTCGGCATCCAGGCCTTCGAGCCGGTGCTGGTCGAGGGCAAGGCGATCCAGGTCCACCCGCTGGTCTGTCACGCCTTCAACGCCGACTTCGACGGCGACCAGATGGCCGTGCACGTGCCGCTTTCCGCCGAGGCCCAGGCCGAGGCGCGGATCCTGATGCTCTCGGCGAACAACATCCTCTCGCCGGCTCACGGCGCGCCGCTGGCGACGCCGACCCAGGACATGGTGCTGGGCATCTACTACCTCACCTACGGCCCGCCGGCAGAGGAGCTGGCGAAGCTCGACGAGGAGCTGAAAGCCGGCAAGGGCGCGGCGCGCAACGGCTCGGCGCCGAAGGTGTTCCGCTCCGCCCAGGAGGCTGAGCTCGTCTACGAGAACGGTGGCTGCAAACTGCACGACCACGCCGAGTACCGGCGCGCCGGGCACGAGCACTTCCTGACCACGGTCGGGCGGATCATCTTCAACGAAAAGATCGAGCGCGCGCTCGCCGAAGCGCTCGGGGAGGACTTCGATCCCGAGCAGTTCGAGTTCGTCAACCACGCGCTGAAGAAGCGCAACGTCAACGAGATGGTCTCCGACCTGGTTGACGCCTATGGGGCGCCGGCCGTCTCGCAGGTGCTCGACGCGTTCAAGGACCTCGGCTTCCACTACGCCAGCCAGGCGGGAATCACGGTCTCCAAGAACAACGTCGTCTCGCCGCCGGACAAGGAGAAAATCCTCGAACGGTACGAGAAGCAGACCGCTGAGATCCAGGGCCAGTACGACGACGGCTACATCACCGCCGAGGAGCGCCATGAGGCGGTCACGTCGCACTGGAACAAAGCGACGGACGAGGTCGCGCAGGCGATGGAGGACAACCTCGACGAGCTGAACCCGATCTTCATGATGGCCAACTCGGGAGCACGTGGCTCGTTCAAGCAGATCCGCCAGCTGGCGGGGATGCGCGGCCTGATGGCCAATCCGAAGGGCGAAATCATCGAGCGGCCGATCAAGGCCAACTTCATGGAGGGCCTCTCGGTCCTGGAGTACTTCATCTCCACCCATGGCGCCCGAAAGGGACTCGCCGACACGGCGCTGCGTACGGCCGACTCGGGCTACCTGACCCGGCGTCTGGTCGACGTCGCGCAGGACGTGATCGTCCGCGACGAGGACTGCAAAACCAAGGACCACATCGAGATGGCGCTCCGCAAGGACGACAACTCGCTCAACGACAACCTCTTCGGCCGGTTGGCGGCGAAGAAATTCGAAACCAAGCGTGGGCGCGAGCTGCTCAAGCGCAATCAGGAGATCACCCTCGCCGACGTCGAGGCGATCGCCGAGGCCTTCGAGGGCGAGGAGGACGTCAAGGTTCCGGTTCGCTCGACCCTCAAGTGCGACGCCGACTCGGGCGTTTGCCGCGCCTGCTACGGCGTTGCCCCGGCGACCGGTTTCACGGTCAACATCGGCGACGCGGTGGGGATCATCGCCGCCCAGTCGATCGGCGAGCCGGGGACGCAGCTGACCATGCGCACCTTCCATACCGGCGGTGTCGCTGGCCAGGACATCACCCAGGGCCTGCCCCGCATCGTCGAGCTCTTCGAGGCTCGTAAACCGAAGGGCCTGGCGCAGATGTCGGAGGCGGCCGGCAAGGTCACGATCGAAGAGACAGACAAAGCGCTGAAAGTGATCGTCACCGAGTCCAGCGGCGAGGAGCACGCCTACAGCTTCCCCGTCCGGACCCGCCTGCACGTTTCCGACGGCGAGAAGGTGGAGATCGGCCAGCAGCTCAACGAGGGCTCGCTCTACCCGGCCGACCTGCTGGCGATCCGCGGCCGCACCGACGTCGAGCTCTACCTCGTCGCCGAGGTGCAGAGGGTCTACCGCGCCCAGGGCGTCGACATCAACGACAAGCACATCGAGCTGATCGCCCGCCAGATGCTGAAGAAGGCGCGGATCGAGTCGAAGGGCTCGACCAGCCTGCTGCCGGGCCAGCTCGAAGATCGTGGCGCGCTCAAGCGCCTCAACAAGAAGACGAAGGAAGAAGGCGGCACGCCGGCCAAGGCCGAGGGAGTGATCCTCGGAATCACCAAGGCCTCGCTGGCCACCGAGTCCTTCCTCTCCGCCGCCTCCTTCCAGGAGACGACCAAGGTGCTCACCGACGCCGCCCTGGAGGGCAAGCGAGATCGCCTCGTGGGCCTGAAGGAGAACGTGATCATCGGCAAGCTGATCCCAGCTGCGACGGGACTCAAGCACTACCGCACGCTCTCGGTCGAGCCCGCGGTGCCGATCGAGCCGCCCAGCGAGGACGGGCTGCTCGACGAGGAGGAGCTTGCCGCCGAGCTCGGCATCGACGGCGGCGAGACCGCGGTCGAGAGCTTCGGGCCTTCGTTTGCCGAGGAGCTCGAGGAGCTGGCGCAGGAGATCGAGCAGACCTCTGAGGAGTCGTCTTCACCAGGGCAGTCCTAGTAGTGGGGATGGGGGCCGAGGGTCCCCATCCCGCCCGCTGGGTTTTTCGCCGTTCGCGTCGCCTCTCTCGTTGAGTGGTCTGTGCGAAAACCGGACGCCGCTGCACGGGAGGGGGCACCCCGGCCCCTCTTCTCGGCTTCGATTAGCTACGAGTTGGTGCAGCAGGGTGCACTGCGTCGCCCGGCACGCGATAGATAAGCCTCCGCGCGAAGTAGTCGACGAGACCAATCGCAAGGTCAAATGCGGCCTGCGCCTGCTCCTGTGTCACCGGTGGGTCGGGGTCGTCGGACCCATGCCGCTCGTGAGGAGTTGTCCACAGAATCTCAGCCCGGCGGATGACGTCGGCGACTGTCTCCCCTCGAAGGACGACCCCCCACTTGGATTCCTTATCGCGCACGGCGCGAATCATCTTTCCGAGTGTTGCAAGTGGGTCGTCAGGGATTAGGACGGGTCGAGCTGCTGCCTCGACTGCCTTGACTGCTTCGATATACGCCACGCCGGGATCTGGGTCTCCTGGGCGCGTCAACCTTTCCAGTGCTTTCCCGAGGTGTTCATATGCAGGTTCGGAGAAAGGCTTGATGCCTTGGATCGCCTCGGCCACAGGGCCACTCTGTCTAAGCGACAAGCGAGCATTACCGTCTGCGGGCACGACAACTTCCCACTTCGAGCCTGGTGCCTCGAAGATCGAGTTGAGTTCGGCGACGGCTTGACTGGAGCATGACGGCAGAAGAACGGCCAATAGGCGCACCGTGAAGTCTTCGCTTCTGCCGACTCGCTCAAGACAGTCGTCCATTGCGCCTTGCTCTGTCGATTGCTCGAAGGGTACGCCGACTCCCAGTCTGCGCTCCGCATCTTGAAACCGACTGGAGTCAAGCTCGATGCCGAACGGAGTATCGAGCCAAAATCGTTCGGCGATCCACTGGGTCAGAGAGGGCAAGAGGTTCCCCGGGGGCGGTTTTCCGGTCAGTAGTGGTTCGACCTTGCCCCGCACGAGCGAATAGTGGGTGCTCATGTAATCGGGGGACTTTGCCATATCCGCGGGCGGCGAACATTGTTGCGGTGCAACGACATTCAGCGGCCCGGGCATCTGCCCGGGCCGCTGGGTGATGCTTGGTGGGTCCTTGGACTAGTTGCTGCTGCCGCCGGAGAGGCAGTAGGCGAAGACCGTGAGGGTCTCGGGGTTGGGGGCGTAGCTGTGGGCGTGGACGAGCCAGCCGTTGCCGCTGCGCTGGGAGCCTGCCAGGGCGACCCGGTAGTCGCTGATCGTGTTGCCGCCGCTGATCACCGTGGTGCCGGCCGGGCAGGCGACGCTGACGCTGGCGTTGCCGCCAGAGGCGATCGCCGTGCTGTCAGACACCTGGATGATCGCTCCCAGCTCTGCTGAGCGGACCGAGCCGGCCTGCAGCTCGCTCGAGCCGACGGAATCGGGGCCGAGGTCGTTGGCGGTGAGGGACTGATCCGCCACCTCCGAGGTGCCGACCGAGGCGGCGGCGAGATCGCCCGCAACGAGCGAGTCCGGAGCCACGTCGGACGAGTCGACGCCGTTTTCGGCGATCTCGGTGGTGTCGACCGCGTCAGGGGCGATCTTGCCGGCCGCAACCGCGTTGTCGCGAATGTCGACCGTGCGGACCGTGCCGTCGACGATCTGTGGCGAGCGGACGGTGTTCTTGCCGGCGCCGGCGGCGATGGCGCTGCCGGTGAGGGCGGCGAACAGCGCGATGCAGGCGATCACGAGGGCGGGGGAGGGACGGAATGAACGGGTCTTGCTGGTCATCGGAGGTTCCTTTCGTTGGTTTGTAAATCCGATGGACCAAGCTTCGAATCGATCGGCGTTTCTCTCTACGGACCCCAGGGGTGGTCTTCCTCACCCCTGGCCAGCCAGCCAGTGATTGAACGCGCCGATAGATTTCCGGTCTATGCCAGCCGCACAGAAGGTCTGCGTGATCGGCGCCGGGTCATCCGGGATCACCGCTTGCCAGGTCCTCAACGCCCGCCGGATCGACTTCGACTGCTTCGAGAAGGGCTCCGAGGTCGGCGGCAACTGGCGCTTCGAAAACGACAACGAGATGTCGTCCGCCTACCGCTCGCTGCACATCAACACCTCTCGCGGGCTAATGGCCTACAAGACCTACCCGATGCCGGATGACTATCCGGACTATCCGAATCACTTCCAGATCGCCAAGTACTTCGACGACTACGTCGACCACTTCGGTCTGCGGGAGAAGATCCGCTTCCGGACCGAGGTCCTCAGCGTCGAGCCTGCCGAGGGCGAGTGGGAGGTCACGGTCGCCGATTCGAAAGGCAAGCGCGAGAGCCACCGCTACCGGGCTGTGCTCGTCGCCAATGGGCACCATTGGGACCCGCGTTGGCCTGAGCCGCCCTTCCCCGGCTCAGACGAGTTCGAGGGCGAGCAGATCCATGCCCACTACTACCGCGAGCCCGACACGCTGCGGGGCAAGCGGGTGCTGGTGCTCGGGATCGGCAACTCGGCCACCGACATCGCGGTCGAGGCCTCCAGGATCGCCAACCGGACATACCTCGCGATGCGCCGCGGCGCCTACATCATGCCCAAGTACCTGAACGGCAAACCGACCGACGAAGCGGCGTCGAAGCTACTGACCTTGATGCCGCTCCCCGTGCAGCGCTTCGTCCTGGCTCGAATGCTGGGGATGACCGCTGGCGACATGACCGCCTACGGCCTGCCCAAGCCAGACCACAAGCTGCTCGAGGCGCACCCAACCGTCTCGGCCGAGCTGCTCTCCCGCCTCGGCCACGGCGACATCGCGGTCAAGCCCAACATCGATCGCTTCGGTGGCGGGCGCACCGTCCGCTTCGTCGACGGCAGTGAGGAGGAGGTCGACCTCGTCGTCTACTGCACCGGCTACAAGATCAGCTTCCCCTTCTTCGAGGAGGGCGTGGTCTCGGCGGCCGACAACCGGCTCTCGCTCTACCGGCGCGTCGCCTCGGTCGAGCATCCCGGGCTCTACTTCATCGGCTTCATCCAGCCTCTAGGCGCGATCATGCCGCTCGCAGAGGCACAGGCGGAGTGGGTGGCGGACCTGCTCGGCGGCCGCGGCACGCTGCCGTCGCCAGGGGAGATGCGAGCGGAGATCGCGGAGGCGGATGCGAAGATGCGGAAGCGCTACCTCGCCTCTAAGCGTCACACGATCCAGGTGGACTTCCAGCCGTATCTGCGCGAGATCCGCCGGGAGCGCAAGCAGGCGGCTCAGCGGGTTTAAGACGGAGGGTGGGGCGAGGCCTGGGTGCCTCTCCCGCTTGCTGGGGTTTTCGCCTGGCGCGCCAGTTCTCTCGTGGAGTGGTCTGTGCGAAAACCAGGACGTCGCTGCGCTGGAGAGGCACCCAGCCCTCGCCTCATCGCACCGCCATGGGGGCCCCGCCGAGGGCCTCGGGGGAGCTTTGGCTGAGGGTTCCAGCGCTTGAAGCTGCCGCCTGAGTCCTCCTCCGCCGTATCGGGCTCAGGGGCCTGGCTTGCCCACCAGACCAGCCAGAGCGCGCCGAAGACGGGGATCTTCAGCACGACGAGCAGGAAGAAGATTGGCCAGAACCCCTCCACGACCTCAGTGTAGAGCCAGGGCCCACTGCCGGAGGACCTCGACGTGGGCCTCCTCCAGGCCAAGGTGAGTCTCGGTCGGGACCAACAGGGTCGGCTCCTCTCGCTGCTCTGCCCACTCGTAACAGCTCTGGTCGAAGTTGTCGTCGATCCAGGCCATCGCTCGACCCCGCCCGTACTCGTCTAGCGGCCCGACCTTCCAGTGCGCCGCGCCCGCCCGCACGGCGCCGTCGAAGGTCACGTGCGGTAGCTCGGGCACGCCGAGGATGTGGGGGAGGTAGAAGTTCGCCTTGTCCTCCCAACCGCTGGCCCAGACCAGCTCGAAGTGCTCACTCAGGCGCTGCAACCGGTCCCCGCACGGCAGCGAGATCAAATGTGGCACCCCATCGACCAGCTCCAGCTGCGTAAGCGAGCGGTCCGGCTTCTCCTCGAAGCCGAACAGGGAGATGACCCCATCGATGTCAACGGCGAGGATCGGCCGACTCATGCAGCGAGGCCGGCTACCAGCGGTAGTGCGCGAAAGCCTTGTTGGCCTGGGCCATGCGGTAGATGTCGTCCTTCCGCTTCCAGGCGCTGCCCTGCTGCTGGGTGGCGTCGAGGATCTCGCTCGCCAGCCGCTCGGCCATCGAGTACTCGCGGCGATTGCGGGCGTAGTCGACCATCCAGCGGATCGCCAGGGTGCGCGCACGGCGGGCGGGGACCTCTACCGGGACCTGGTAGGTGGCGCCGCCGACCCGGCGCGAGCGAACCTCGAGCACCGGGGTCAACTGCTTGATCGCTCCCTCGAGCGTCTCGATCGGGTCCTCGCCGGAGCGCTCGCCGACGATCGCCAGGGCGTCGTAGACGATCCGCTCGGCAAGCTGCTTCTTGCCGTCCTGCATCACCTTGTTGATCAGCTGCTGGACCAGGCGGTTGCGGAAGCGGGCGTCGGGCTCGACCGGCCGGATCTGTGCTGCGGAGCGGCGCGGCACTAGGAAGCCTTGACTCCGTAACGGGAGCGAGCCTGCTTGCGGTCGGAGACGCCGGCGGCGTCGAGGGTGCCGCGGACGACCTTGTAGCGGACGCCTGGCAAATCCTTGACTCGGCCGCCGCGGACGAGCACCACCGAGTGCTCCTGAAGATTGTGTCCCTCGCCGGGGATGTAGGTGGTGACCTCCATGCCGTTGGTCAGCCGCACACGCGCGATCTTGCGCAGTGCCGAGTTCGGCTTCTTCGGCGTTACGGTCGCGACGCGGGTGCAGACTCCGCGCCGCTGCGGCGCGGCGACGGCCTTCTTGCGGCCCTGTCCCGACTTGAGACCCGGCGTCGTCGTCTTCTTCTTCGGGCGCTTGCGGCCCTTCCTGACAAGTTGATTCGTATTCGGCACGGCCGCGCATAGTAGAGCAGTCCGCCCAAGACCAGCCCCGCCGATGCCGCCAGCTCTGCCCAGAAGCCGTCGTCGAGCACTGCTGTAGCGCCTGCAAAGCGCGATTCCTGGGAACTCGCGTCGAGCCCAGACGGCAGGTCGACGAGGAGGACGACGGCGAGGCTGAGCAAGCCGAGAGCGAAGACGACCCGGCCCAGCCCTCGTCGTTCGCTGCGCATCGCCAGCACGGCCGTGGCGGCCGCGAGCAGGGCGATTGGGATCAGCAGGTAGGCATGAGCCTCGCCGGCGGTCTCGACGTCGACGGTCGGCGGTGTCGCGGCAGGCAGGCCCGCATATCCCGGCTGGCCGATCTCGACCCCGCGATAGGCGACGAACTGGGAGACGATGAGGCAGACCGAGGAGCCGAGGATCACCACGCAGACGGCTCGCTTGGGGGTGATCAGGGCGCTGGCTTTGATCGTCGCCCGCGTCGCGGCGACGATCAGCTTGCGCAGCAGCACTTCGCCTTTGGCGAAGCCGCGCAGGGCGAGCACCGCCAGTGGCCGCAAGCGCCTTCCCACGCTCTTGGCGATGCGGCGCCCGTCTTTCTCGATCCGCCGCATCCAGCGGACCAGCACCGGTCGCCCTCGCTCGAGCTGGCGGGCCGCGGCGCGGTCGGTCTTCTGCGTCCATCGCGCCAGTCGCGAGGGCGCCGTGCGGATGCTCCGCCGTGCCGCTGCTATCATCGCGCGTCGCTCAGGCTTCTTTGCAGCACGCTTCTTCGGAGCAGGTTTCGCCGGGCCCGCGAGGGCCTTTTTCATGCGCGAATCTCGGCTCTTGCCGGAGCGCTTTTTTTTGACTCGTCCCCGTTTCACGAACAAACCCTTACCTTAGGAACACCATGCCACGCACCTTTCCCCTAGAGAAGACGCGCAACATCGGGATCATGGCGCACATCGACGCCGGCAAGACGACGACGACCGAGCGCATCCTCTACTACACCGGCCGCACCCACAAGATGGGCGAGGTTCACGAGGGCGCCGCGGTGATGGATTGGATGGAGCAGGAGCAGGAGCGAGGGATCACGATCACCTCGGCTGCGACTGCCTGCGAGTGGAACGACCACCGCATCAACATCATCGACACGCCGGGCCACGTCGACTTCACGGTCGAGGTCGAGCGCAGCCTCCGCGTCCTCGACGGCGCGATCGCCGTCTTCGACGCGGTCGCCGGGGTCGAGCCCCAGTCGGAGACCGTCTGGCGCCAAGCCGACAAGTACAAGGTGCCGCGCTTCGCCTACATCAACAAGATGGACCGCACCGGCGCCGACTTCTTCAACGCGGTGGAGACGATGAAGGACCGGCTCGGCGCCAACCCGCTGCCGATCCAGCTGCCGATTGGCAGCGAGGGCGATTTCATCGGCGTCGTCGACCTGATCGAGATGAAGGCGATGGTCTGGAAGGACGAGCTCGGCACCGAGTTCGAGACCACCGAGATCCCCGAGAACCTGCAAGAGCAGGCCGCCGAATACCGCACTCAGCTGATCGAGGCCTGCGCCGACTATGACGACGAGTTGATGGAGGCCTACTTGGCCGAGGAGGAGATCCCCCACGAGCGGATCGCTAAGTCCCTGCACCGGGCCTGCCTCGACACCAAGGTGACGCCCGTTCTCTGCGGTTCCTCCTTCAAGAACAAGGGCGTGCAGCCACTGCTCGACGCGATCGTCGAGTTGCTCCCCTCACCGCTCGAGGTTCCGCCGGTAACCGGCGTCGAGCCGGCCGCCAAGGGCGAGGCAGAGGGAAGCGTGGCCGAGCGGCCCGCCGACGACAACGCGCCCTTCTCCGCGCTCGCCTTCAAGGTCATGACCGACCCCTACGTCGGCAAGCTCACCTACTTCCGCGTCTATTCGGGCAAGCTCTCCGCCGGCGGACGCGTGCTCAACGTCTCCACTGGCAAGACCGAGCGCATCGGCCGCCTGCTGATGATGCACGCCAACAGCCGCGAGGAGATCGAGGAGGTCTACGCGGGCGACATCTGCGCCGGCGTCGGCCTCAAGCAGACCGGCACCGGCGACACGCTCTCCGCGCCCGATGCGCCGATCGCTCTGGAGAACATCGAATTCCCCGAGCCGGTGATCGCCGTGGCGATCGAGCCGAAAACCAAGGCCGATCAGGAGAAGATGGGCACCGCCCTGCAGCGACTGGGCGAGGAGGACCCGACCTTCCAGGTCGAATCGGACGAGGAGACCGGCCAAACCCTGATCCATGGCATGGGCGAGCTCCACCTCGAGGTGATCGTCGACCGCATGCTGCGCGAGTTCAAGGTCGACGCCAACGTCGGCCGCCCGCAGGTCGCCTACCGAGAGACGATCCGCAAGCGAGTCGAGAAGGTCGTCGCCCGCTTCGTTCGCCAGACCGGCGGTCGCGGCCAGTTCGGCCACGTGGTGATCAACGTCGAGCCGGCGCCCGGCGAGGGATTCGAGTTCGTCAACAAAATCAAGGGCGGCGTGATCCCGGGCGAATTCATCGGCCCTGCCGAACAGGGGATGAGGGAGGCGCTGGAGAACGGCGTCAAGGCCGGATACCCGATGGTCGACGTCAGGGTCGAACTCGTCGACGGCTCCTACCACGACGTCGACTCTTCGGAGATGGCCTTCAAAATCGCCGGCTCGATGGCGATCCAGGACGGCGCCCGCAAGGCCAACCCGGTCCTGTTGGAGCCGGTGATGGCGGTCGAGGTCGTCACCCCAGAGGACTTCCTCGGCGACGTGATCGGCGATCTTTCGCGCCGCCGCGGCAAGGTGCAGGGCCAGGACCAGCGCGGCAACGCGCTCGCGGTGCAGGCCTTCGTGCCGCTGGGCGAGATGTTCGGCTACGCGACCGAACTGCGCTCGATGACCCAGGGCCGCGCCACCTACACGATGCAGTTCGAGCGCTACGAGGAGGTCCCGACCAACATCGCCGAGGAGATCGTCGAGCACCGATCGGGCGAGCCGGTGGGGGCGACTTCATAGGCCAACCGCTAACGAGGCGAGCATCTGGCTATATTTCCCAGGTTCGCCCGCAAGCAGGACAAAATGCCCTGCCACGCAGTGCTCAACAGACTTAATCAGCCAACGCAGACAGAACCCGACTTCGAAAGGTAGAACGGAGAGAGATGTCAAAGGAGAAGTTCGAGCGCGATAAGCCGCATGTGAACGTCGGCACGATCGGTCACATCGACCACGGCAAGACGACGCTGACGGCCGCGATCACCCAGACCCTCTCCACGAAGGGCGACGCCGAGGCGAAAAGCTTCGAGGAGATCGACAACGCTCCGGAGGAGAAGGAACGCGGCATCACGATCGCGACCTCGCACGTCGAGTACCAGACCGAGAACCGCCACTACGCCCACGTCGACTGCCCCGGCCACGCCGACTACGTCAAGAACATGATCACCGGCGCCGCCCAGATGGACGGCGCGATCCTGGTCGTCTCGGCCGCCGACGGCGTCATGCCGCAGACTCGCGAGCACATCCTGCTCGCCCGTCAGGTCAACGTCCCGCACGTGGTCGTCTTCCTCAACAAGGTCGACCAGGTCGATGACGACGAACTGATCGAGCTGGTCGAGGAGGAGGTCAAGGAACTTCTCGACGAGTACGACTTCCCCGGCGACGAGACCCCGATCATCAAGGGCTCGGCCCTGAAGGCGCTGGAGGGCGATGAGGAGGCCCAGAAAGCTGTCTTCGAGCTGGCCGCCGCGCTCGACTCCTACATCCCGGAGCCGGTTCGCGAGCTGGACAAGCCCTTCCTGATGCCGATCGAGGACATCTTCTCGATCACCGGCCGCGGCACCGTTGCCACAGGCCGCGTCGAGCAGGGAATCGTCAACACCGGCGACGAGGTGGAGATCGTCGGGATCAAGGACACCACGACCACGGTCGTCACCGGGGTCGAGATGTTCCGCAAGATCCTCGACCAGGGTCAGGCCGGCGACAACATCGGCGCCCTTCTGCGCGGTACCAAGCGTGAGGAGATCGAGCGTGGCCAGGTGCTCTGCAAGCCCGGCTCGATCACGCCGCACACCAAGTTCAAGGCCGAGGTCTACTGCCTGAAGAAGGAGGAGGGTGGTCGCCACACTCCGTTCTTCTCCGGCTACCGGCCTCAGTTCTACTTCCGCACCACGGACGTGACCGGGATCGCCAACCTCCCCGAGGGGACCGAGATGGTGATGCCGGGAGACAACGTCGAGATGACGATCGAGCTGATTCAGCCGATCGCGATGGATCAGGGCCTGCGGTTCGCCATCCGCGAGGGTGGCCGGACGGTGGGCTCGGGGGTCGTCGCCGAGATCATCGAGTAACGACCAGGGGGCGGGTTTCGACCCGCCCCGTCGCTGCCTGCGGGCAGCGAGACAACTGCAAGGCACATACGACCGGGGCGGCGCCCCACCAAAAGGGGCCCCGCCCTTTATGCGCGATAAGACCGCGCGAGAAAGACAAGAGAGAGACAGCTTCAGAACGTGGCAGCGATAGCGGCACAAAAGATTCGGATCCGGCTAAAGGCGTACGACCACGACGCCATAGATCGGGCTGCCCGCGAGATCGTCGAAACGGCGGAGCGCACCGGCGCCAGCGTCTCGGGCCCGGTGCCGCTGCCGACCGAGAAGAACGTCTACTGCGTGATCCGCTCCCCGTTCAAGGACAAGGACTCGCGCGAGCACTTCGAGATCCGCACCCACAAGCGTCTGATCGACATCCTCCAGCCGTCCCCGAAAACGGTCGACTCGCTGCAGCGCCTGGACTCGCTGCCGGCCGGCGTCGACATCGAGATCCGCCTCTAGCGATGGCTGCGATTCTCGGCAAGAAGCTTGGGATGACGCAGGTCTTCCGCGAGGACGGCGAGGTCGTGCCCGTCACCGTGATCGAAGCCGGCCCTTGCAAGGTGACCGCCGTGCGCGAGTCCGAGCGCGATGGCTACGCCGCCGTGCAGCTCGCCTTCGGAGAGGTCAAGCAGGGCAAGCTGAGCAAGGCCGAGGAAGGGCACCTGAAGAAGGCCGGCGCCGCACCGATGCGCCACCTGGTCGAGTTCCGCGACGAGGACCTGGGTGCCGAGGAGGGTCCGAAGATCGGCGACGACGTCACTGTCGAGGCCTTCGAGGCCGGCCAGAAGGTAAAGGTCTCGGGAATCTCGATCGGCAAGGGCTTCCAGGGCGGGATCAAGCGCCACAACTTCAGCCGCGGCCCCGTCAGCCACGGCTCACACAACGTGCGAGCCCCGGGCTCGATCGGCGCCAGCACCTTTCCCGCCCGTGTCTTCAAGGGCATGAAGATGCCCGGCCAGATGGGCAACAAGCGCATTACTCAGAAGGGCCTCGAGGTCGCCGATATCGACACCGAGCGCAACCTGCTCTTGATCAAGGGCTCGGTTCCGGGCTCGCGCAACGCCGTCGTGGAGGTCAGGACCGATGGCTAAAGCCGCCGTGCTTGGCAAGACGACCAAAGCGGACCTGCCGAAAGAGTTGTTCGACGAGCCCTTCCACCACTCGCTGGTGGACGAGGCTGCTCGTGCCGACCTCGCCGCACGCCGCCGTGGCACCGCCTCGACCCTGACCCGCGCCGAGGTGTCGATGACCGGCGCCAAGGCCTGGCGCCAGAAGGGAACCGGCCGCGCCCGCGTCGGCGCCCTCAGCTCGCCCAGCCGCTTCGGCGGCGGCGTCGCCTTCGGCCCGAAGCCACGTCACTACACGGTCAAGGTCAACCGCAAGGCGCGCCGCAAGGCGATGCGCTCGGCACTCTCGATCCACGCCGAGCGCGACAGCGTCGCCCTGCTCGACGCGGCGGCCTTCGAGACGCCGTCGACGAAGACGGCCGCGCAGGCACTGGAGAAATGGGGCGCCAAGCGCTCGACCCTGATCGTGCTGGCGGCCGAGGAGACCGGCGCCGTGAAGAGCTTCCGCAACATCCCCCGCGTCAATGTCGCCGAGGCCAGCGCCGTCGGCGTCGCCGACCTGATCGGCGCTGCCTCGCTGGTCGTCTCCGAAGGCGCGCTGGAGAAGCTGCAGGAGAGGCTGGTCTGATGGACGCCCGCAATGTGATCATCCGCCCCGTCGTCTCCGAGAAGAGCTACGCGCTGATAGCAGAGGGCAAGTACACGTTCAGGGTCGACGACCGCGCCCACAAGACCCAGGTCGCTCACGCGATCGAGGAGATCTTCGACGTCAAGGTGGCTGCGGTGCGGACTTCCAAGGTGCGGGCGAAGCCAAAGCGCCGCGGACTGCACCAGGGAAAGACCCGAGGCTGGAAGAAGGCGATCGTCCAGCTCGCGCCGGGCGAGCGAATCGAGCTGTTCGAGGGCGCAGAGACCGCATAGAAAGACAGGAATGCCGAACCGCAAAACAAAACCGACCAGCCCAGGGCGCCGTTTCGCGACCTACCCCCTGCGTGAGCAGCTGACCGCGTCCAGCCCGGAGCGCAAGCTGACCGAGGGCCTGCGCAAGTCGGGCGGCCGCAACGTGAACGGACGCGTCACTGCCCGCCACCGCGGCGGCGGCGCCAAGCGGCGCTACCGGCAGATCGACTTCAAGCGCCTCCGCGACGGGGTGCCAGCAAAGGTGGCGACGATCGAGTACGACCCGAATCGCAGCTGCTACATCGCGCTGCTGCACTACGCCGACGGGCACAAGAGCTACATCCTCGCTCCCGCGGGCGTCAGCGTCGGCGACGAGATCCAGTCTGGCCCTGGCGCCGACATCAAGCCCGGCAGCGCTCTGGCGCTGCGCGACATGCCGACCGGCACGCTCGTCCACAACGTCGAGCTCGTCCCCGGCCAGGGCGGCAAGCTCGGCCGCGCCGCCGGCGCCGCGATCCAGCTCGCCGCGAAGGAGGGCGAGATGGTGACCCTGAGGTTGCCGTCCTCGGAGATGCGGCTGGTCCGGGCCGAGTGCCGCGCGACCGTCGGCACCCTCTCCAACGCCGAGCACCAGAACATCAAGATCGGCAAGGCCGGTCGCAACCGCCACAAGGGCAAGCGGCCCCAGACGCGCGGCGTCGCGATGAACCCGGTCGACCACCCGCACGGCGGCGGCGAGGCGCACCACACGCCAGGAGGACACCCTGTGACCCCCTGGGGCAAGCCGACCCTCGGCTACCGCACCCGCAAGAAGGGCAAGCAGTCCGATCGCTACATCGTGCGCGGCCGTCGCCGCGGAAAGAAGAAGAGTCGCTGATGGGACGCTCGACCAAAAAGGGCCCGTGGGTGGAAGAGGCGCTGATGAAGCGCGTCAACGCGATGAACGAGTCCGGCAACAAGCAGATGCTGAAGACCTGGTCGCGCAGCTCGACGATCTTCCCCGACATGGTCGGCCACACGATCGCCGTCCACGACGGCCGCAAGCACGTCCCTGTCTTCATCTCCGAGTCGATGGTCGGCCACAAGCTCGGCGAGTTCGCGCCGACCCGCACCTTCCGCTCCCACTCCGGCACCGGCAAGGGCGGTGACTAGAGTGGCCGCGCCGATCGTCGTTCGCGCCAGCTCGCGCTATGTACGGGTCGCCCCGCGCAAGGCTCGCCTCATCGCCGACCAGGTTCGCGGCCTGCACATCGACAAGGCTCGGGCGCTGCTCGAGTTCTCGCCGCGTGGCGCCGCGCAGGACATCCGAAAGCTGATCGAGTCTGCCGCCTCCAACGCGGAGAACAACCACGACCTGGTCGCGGACGAGATGCGGATCTCCGAGATCACTGTCGACGAAGGCCCGACCCTGCGCCGTTTCCGGCCGCGAGCACTGGGACGCGCTTCGCGGATCAACAAGCGAACCAGCCACATCGCTGTGGCTTTGAGCCCGGAAGAAGAGGACTAGGCAATGGGCCAGAAGATCCATCCCGGGGGCTTTCGCGTCGGCTATATCCACGATTGGAAGTCGAACTGGTTCGAGGAGAAAGACTTCGCCGACGTGCTGCTCGAGGATCTGAAGATCCGCGACCACATCGAAGGCAAGCTCGCCCATGCCGGTCTCTCCAACATCACGATCGAGCGCCATGGCGAGGTCGCGGTGGACATCCACACCGCTCGTCCCGGCATTGTGATCGGCAAGTCGGGCAGCGAAGTAGATGCCCTGCGCAAAGACCTGCACAAGCTGACCGGAAAACCGGTCAAGGTCAACATCCGCGAGGTGAAGCGTCCCGAGCTCGACGCGAAGCTGGTCGCCCAGTCGATCGCCGAGCAGCTGCAAAACCGGGTTGCCTTCCGGCGGGCGATGAAACGCGCCCTCACCTCGGCGATGCGATCGGGCGCCAAGGGCGTCAAGGTCCAGGTCTCCGGCCGCCTCGGCGGTGCCGAGATGGCGCGGACCGAGGGCTACTCGGACGGCCGCGTCCCTCTGCACACGCTGCGGGCGAACATCGACTACGGATTCTTCGAGGCGCGCACGACGACCGGCCGAATCGGCGTCAAGTGCTGGATCAACAAGGGCGAGGTGATGCCGGAGGGATTCCGCACCGACCAGCTCACCGAAGACGATGGCGGGCCGCAGGGCGGCCAGCGTGGCGGCCGGCCGGGCGGGGATCGTGGCGGTCGAGGCGGCGATCGTGGTGGGCGCCCAGGTGGCGACCGCGGCGGGCGACCGGGCGGGGATCGTGGTCGCGGCGGCCAGCGTGGGGGTGGTCGCTGATGCTGATGCCGAAGCGGGTCAAGCACCGCAAGCAGATGCGCGGCCGGATGCGCGGCAACACCAAGGGCGGCAGCACTGTCGCCTTCGGCGAGTACGGGCTGAAGTCACTCGAGCGAGGCTGGATCACCAACCGTCAGATCGAGGCTGCCCGCGTCGCGATGACCCGCAAGATCAAACGTGGCGGCAAGGTCTGGATCAACGTCTTCCCCGACAAGCCCTACACGAAGAAGCCCGCCGAGACGCGGATGGGCTCGGGCAAGGGCAACCCAGAGGGCTGGGTGGCAGTGATCAAGCCGGGCAAGGTGATGTTCGAGCTGGCCGGCGTTCCCGAGGACCTCGCCCGGGAGGCACTGCGCCTGGCTGGGCACAAGCTCCCGGTGAAGACCAAGTTCGTCGCGCGCGAGGGGACCGAAGTCGGATGAAGGCGTCCGAGGTGCATAACCTCAAAAACGACGAGCTGGTGGCGAAGCTGCTCGAAGCCAAGCAGGCGAAGTTCAATCTTCGCTTTCGTCAGGCGACCGGCGAGCTGGAGAATACGGCCCAGATCGCAGGTGCGAGGCGGGACGTGGCAAAGCTGCTGACGGTCGCGCGTGAGCGCGGGATCGACGTTGAGAAAGAGTTGAAGAGATGACGGACGACGAGACTAAAAAAGACGACGCAACTGATGAGACGCCTCAGGACCAGGCCGCTGAGGCTGCGGGGCCCGTCGCCGAGGGCGATCCTCCGGCGAACACCCCGGAGGATGCACCCTCGACGCCACCCGCAGAGGAGGCGCCGGAGGACGAGGCGCCAGCCGACGAGCCCGCCGACGCGCCTGAGGCTGAGCCTGCTGCCGCTGAGGAGAAGCCTGCTGCGGAGCCGGATCCTGAGGACGATCTTCCTTGGAAGGAGAAGCGTCGCCTGGAGCGTTCCCGGCGACCCCATAAGGCTGGAGCAGCGCTCAGCGTCGAGGAGAGGGCTGCGAAGCGGGCCGAGGAGCGAAAGGCGAAGGCCGAGTCGCGGCGCAAGGAAAGGGCTGCGGCGAAACAGGACAAGACTGCCGGGACGGGGACCCTGCCGGCGGAGCGCGACGCTGTCGCCGCCAAGACTCGGCAGGGGGTCGTCGTCTCCAACAAGGGCGAGAAGTCGATCACCGTCCGGATCGATATCGCTCGGCGGCATCCCACCTACGAGAAGGTCGTGCGCCGCTCGCGCACTCTGCACGCTCACGACGAGCGCAACGATGCCGGCGAGGGCGACATCGTGCGGATCATCGAGACCAGGCCGCTTTCCAAGACCAAGCGCTGGCGCTTGGTCGAGGTTTTGGAGCGTGCCAAGTGATCCAGCAGGAGTCGAGACTGAAAGTCGCCGACAACTCCGGCGCCCGCGAGATCCTCTGCATCCGCGTCAAGGGCGGCTCGCACCGCCGCTACGCGGGCGTCGGTGACGTGATCACCGCGACGGTCAAGCAGGCCAGTCCGCAGGGCGGCGTGCGCAAAGGCGAGGTCGTGCAGGCCGTGGTCGTGCGCACCCGCAAGCAGCTCGGCCGCTCCGACGGCACCTACATCTCCTTCGACGAGAACGCTGCGGTCCTGATCGACCCGGCGAGCAACAACCCGCGCGGTACCCGCATCTTCGGTCCGGTGGCCCGCGAGCTGCGCGATCGCAACTTCATGAAAATCATCTCCCTCGCCCCCGAGGTGCTCTGAGATGAGGATCAGGAAAGACGACCAGGTGATGGTGATCGGCGGCAAGGACGCCGGCAAGACCGGGCGCGTCCTGCGCACCGAGCCGAAGAAGAACCGCGTCTTCGTCGAGAGCCTCAACATCGTCAAGCGCCACGAACGTCCGCGCTCGGTCAAAGACGCCCAGCGCGGCGGCGAGGTCGGCGGGATCGTCGAGAAGGAGGGCCCCATTCACGTCTCCAACGTGATGCTGCTCGACCCCAAGGACAACAAACCGACCCGGATCGGCGTGCGCCAGGACAAAGGCGGCAAGCGCGAGCGGTTCGCGAAGCGGAGCGGGGTGTCGATCTAGTGGAGGCGACAGCCACACCCGAGGCCCAGCAGGCGGCGCCGCCGCCGCGTCTGCGCGAGCGCTACGAGCAGGACGTCCTGCCGGCGCTGACGAGCAAGTTCGGCTACACGACGGCAATGCAGGCGCCGCGCCTGACCAAGATCACCCTCAACATGGGGGTCGGCGAGGCGAAGCAGAACAAGAAGATGCTTGAAGCAGCGCAGAAGCAGCTGGCGACGATCGCCGGCCAGCAGCCCAGCGTGCGCCGCGCCCGCAAGTCGATCGCTTCCTTCAAGGTTCGCGAGGGCATGCCGGTTGGGCTCTCGGTGACCCTGCGCCGCGCCCGGATGTGGGAGTTCCTCGACCGCCTCTGCTCGATCGCGGTGCCGCGGATCCGCGACTTCCGTGGCCTCAACCCGCGCGCTTTCGATGGTCGCGGCAACTACTCGATGGGCGTGCGCGAGCAGCTGATCTTCCCTGAAATCGACTACGACTCGATCGACGAGGTTCGCGGTCTCGACGTGACGATCACGACCACGGCGAAAACCGACGAGGAGGCCTTCGAGCTGCTGCTCGGGCTGGGTATGCCCTTCGCCAAAGAGGGGCGTCCAGGCGGCAGGGATGCCGAGGCTGAGGCCGATGCCGAGGAGGAGAAGCGCAAGGAGGAGGCCCGGCTGCGGGCCGAGGCCGAGCAGGCCGCGCTCGAGCAGTTGAAGGAGGAGAACCCCGACGCGTACGCAAAGCCCGAGGCCGAGGAGCCGGAGGCCGGCGAGGCTGGCGACGAGGGTGAAAAGGACGACGCCGAGAGCTCGGCCGACGAGGAGAATTCAGAGGATGGCTAAGACTTCGCTGAAGGTGAAGCAGGGCCGCAAGGCCAAGTTCAAAAGTCGCGAATACAACCGCTGCCGCCGCTGTGGCCGGCCGCGCGCCTACTACCGTAAGTTCGGCCTCTGCCGGATTTGCCTGCGCGAGGCCGCTCACGAGGGCTATGTCCCCGGCATGACCAAGTCCAGTTGGTAGGACCACGATGCTGACCGATCCGATAGCCGATTACCTGACCCGAATCCGCAACGCGCTTGGCTCTGGCCATGACCAGGTCGAGATCCCAGCTTCGCGACTGAAGATGGAGATGTCGCGGATCCTCAAGGAGCAGGGATACATCGTCGATTTCGCCAAGAAGCCGGCAAAAGTGGGCGAGGCGATCGCGATCCGGCTCAAGTACACCGAGGACCGCCGCCCGGTGATCTCCGGTCTCGAGCGCGTATCCCGTCCCGGCCGGCGGCGCTACGTCGACCACAAGCAGGTGCCCCGCGTATACGGCGGCACCGGCACGGCGATCGTCAGCACCTCGGTCGGCGTCATGACCGGCCACGAAGCAAAGTCGAAGGGTGTTGGCGGCGAGGTAGTCGCCTACGTTTGGTGATCTCAGCATGAGCCGGATCGGAAGAAAGCCCATCCCCGTCCCCGAGGCCGTCACGGTTGAGCTCGGCACTGGCCGCGTCGCGGTCAAGGGCCCGAAGGGCGAGCTCACCCAGAGCCTCTCCACCGACATGAAGGTGGAGCAATCGGATGGAGTCCTGACTGTGCAGCGTCCCACCGACCGCGGCGAGCACCGGGCCCTGCACGGGCTGACCCGGAGCCTGATCGCGAACATGGTCGAGGGAGTCACCGAGGGCTTCGAGAAGCGCCTGGAGATCCAGGGCGTCGGCTATCGCGCCCAGCTCAAGGGCAAGAACCTGGAGATGGCGCTGGGCTACTCGCACCCGGTCTCGATCGAGGCCCCAGAGGGAATCGAGTTCGACGTGCCGCAGCCGACCGAGGTAATCGTGCGCGGGATCGACAAGCAGCTCGTCGGGCAGGTCGCAGCGGACATCCGCAAGCGTCGCCCCCCAGAGCCTTACAAGGGCAAGGGCATCCGCTACCGCGGCGAGCAGGTTGCCCGCAAGGTGGGTAAGCGCGCATGACCGTTCTCACCAAGAGGCAGAGTCGCTTGCGTCGCCGCCGCCGGGTGCGCGCCCGGATCGTCGGCACCTCGGAGCGCCCTCGCCTTTCCGTTTACCGCTCCAATCGCGGGGTCTTCGCCCAGCTGATCGACGACGGCAAAGGTCACACCGTGGCTGCCGTCAACTGGATCGAGCCGGAGTTGCGCAAGCTCTCGGCGAGCGAGCAGGCCAAGAAGGCCGGAGAGCTTCTCGCCGAGCGTGCCAAGGCGGCTGGGGTCGAGAGCTGCGTCTTCGATCGCGGTGGCTACCAGTACCACGGCCGGGTCAAGGCACTGGCCGAAGGAGCACGAGAGGGAGGGCTCGTCTTCTAGTCCGCTACCTTGGACCGCTCGCTATGAAGGGAATGGACACAACCAACGTCGAGACGGTGAGCCCGCGCGGGCTCGACCTGCAGGAGCGCGTGATCGAGATCAACCGCGTCGCCAAGGTGGTCAAGGGCGGCCGCCGCTTCTCCTTCACCGCTCTCGTCGCTGTCGGCGACGAAGAGGGCGTTGTCGGGATCGGCTACGGCAAGGCACGCGAGGTGCCGCTGGCGATCCAGAAGGGCGTCGAGAACGCCCGCAAGGACTTGATCCGGATCCCGAAATACGGGCAGACGATCACCCACAAGATCATCGGTCGCTACGGCGCCGGGCATGTGGTCCTGCGCCCGGCCAGCCCCGGTACCGGGGTGATCGCCGGCGGCGGTGTACGGGCGGTGCTCGAGCTCGGCGGGGTCAAGGACGTGCTGACCAAGAGCATCGGCACGCAGAACCCGATCAACCTGGTGAAGGCGACGATGGACGGGCTGATCCGGCTGCGGCGGCCTGAGGAGGTTGCTGAGCTTCGAGGACTGACCGTTGCGCAGGTACTTGGGGTTGAGAAGAGCAACGGGGCGACGACAACTGCTGAGGGTTCGAACGGTTCGGCCGCGGGTCCTGTCGCAGCAGGGGACCCACCGCCCCCTGCGGTAGCTAAAGCTTCCTCGGAGGCGGTCCCCCCTGCAGCGCCACCCGCGGACGAGACGTCAAAAGCTGAGGCACCGGCCACGGAGGCTGATGCCCCGTCCGCTGAGGAGCCCGCTGCGGCCGCGCCAGCGGAGGCGAAAGCTGAGGAGGCTCCGGCCGCCGATGCCACCGCCCCAGCCGCTGAGGAGAAAGCTGTTGAGGCGCCGGCCGCTGAGGAGCCCAAAGCTGAGGGTGAGGGCTCGTGAGCGGGGTGAAGATCAAGCAAGTTCGGTCTGCGAATGGGACCAATCCGGCTCAGAAAGCGACTCTGAAAGCGCTTGGGCTGAGTGGAATTGGCAAAGCTGTGGAGCGGAAGGATTCGCCGCAGTTGCAGGGGCAGATTCGGGTTGTCTCTCATCTGGTCGAGGTGGATGGCTGATGGCTGAGACGCCGAGGTCCGAGGAGATTGGGCTGCACAACTTGAAGCCGAAGCCCGGCTCGCGCAGGCCGCGCAAGCGGCTGGGGCGTGGCGAGGGCTCGGGGCTGGGCAAGACCTCTGGGCGCGGGCACAAGGGCGCGGGATCGCGTTCTGGCTCCAGTCGCAAGGCCGGTTACGAGGGCGGTCAGAACCCGATTCACATGCGGATGCGAAAGCTTCGCGGGCCGAACAAGAAGACGTCGATGCCGTTTGAGAACTTCCGCACCTCCTCGCAGCCGGTGAACCTCGCCGACCTGGAGGAGCGCTTCGACGCCGACGCCGAGGTGACGCCTGAGACGCTGAAGGAGAAGGGACTCGCCAAGCGCTCCGAACCGGTGAAGATCCTCGCTCGCGGCGAGATCTCGAAGAAGCTGACGGTTCGTGCGCATGGATTCAGCGCCGCCGCCAAGGAGAAGATAGAAGCGGCAGGCGGTTCCTGCCACACTCTGGAGCCCTAATGCTCCGGACTATTGCGAACGCTTTCAGCGTCGCCGACATTCGCAAGAAGCTCGCCTTCACCGCGGCGATGCTGCTGCTCTACCGGCTGGGCTCCTACATCCCGGCGCCGGGGGTCGACATCGAGGCCGTCAAGGAACTCGAGAGCAACTTCAGCGGCTCCGGCATCCTCGGCTTCCTCGACGTCTTCTCAGGCGGCAGCCTCTCCCGTCTCTCGCTCTTCGCGCTGGGGATCATGCCCTACATCACGGCCTCGATCATCCTGCAGCTGCTGACCGTGGTCGTGCCCTCGCTGGAGAAGCTGCAGAAAGAAGGCGAAGTCGGCCAGCAGAAGATCACCCAGTACACGCGCTACCTCACCGTCGGTCTGGCCTTCGGGCAGTCCTTCGGCTACGTCTTCCTCTTCCGCTCCTTCGGGCAGCAGTCGGGCAGCAACGAGATCGCCAACCTCGGCGGGGCCAAGGTGTTCTTGATCGTGATCGCCCTGACGGCGGGCTGCACCCTGCTGATGTGGCTGGGCGAGCTGATCACCCAGCGCGGGATCGGCAACGGGATCTCGCTGATGATCTTCGCCTCAATCGTCTCCGGCCTGCCGCAGGGACTGCAGGCTTGGTGGACGAACCCGGACCAGGTCTTCGTCGTGATGATGCCCTTTGTCGCCCTGGCCGTGATCGTCGCGATCGTCTTCGTCCAGGAGGGTCAGCGCCGGATCCCGGTCCAGTACGCGAAACGGGTGGTGGGGCGCAAAATGACCTCGGGCGGCTCCACCTACCTGCCGCTGCGGGTCAACATGGCCGGCGTCATCCCGGTCATCTTCGCTGCCTCGATCATGGCCTTCCCGCCGACGATCGGCCAGATGCTCAACACGCCGGCGGCGCTGGACTTCGCCGCCTTCTTCAGTCCCAACGGCTGGGCTTACGTGGCGGGCGAGGTCTTCTTCATCATCATCTTCACCTACTTCTACACCGCGGTTACCTTCAACCCGGTCGACCAGGCCGACAACCTGAAGAAATACGGCGGGTTCATTCCCGGCGTCCGGCCCGGTCGGCCGACCGCGGAGTACCTCGACCGCATCCTCTCGCGGCTGACCTTCCCCGGCGCCCTCTATCTGGGCGCGGTGGCGGCGCTGCCGACGATCTTGATCAGCCAGACCTCCGCGAACTTCTTCTTCGGCGGGACCTCGATCCTGATCGTGATCGGCGTCGCGCTCGACACCGTGAAGCAGCTCGAGGCGCAGCTGATGATGCGGAACTACGAGGGCTTCCTCAAATAGGCAGGGGCCGATGTCCGAGCTGAATCTCGTGCTCCTCGGTCCGCCCGGGTCGGGAAAGGGCACCCAAGGCGAGCGGCTGCAGGAGGACCTGCGCCTGCCCTACTACGCGACTGGGGACATCCTGCGGGCGGCGGTTCGCGACGAAACCGAGCTGGGCCGCATGGCGAAGGAGTACATGGACCGCGGCGACTTGGTTCCCGACGAGGTGATCGTCGGGGCGATCGGTGAGCGGATCGACTCGCCTGAGGCTGCCGACGGGTTCATCCTCGACGGTTTTCCTCGCACCGCGCCCCAGGCCGAGGCGCTGGAGCAGAAACTAGAGGAGCTGGGGCGGGCGCTGACCGCGGTCCTGCTGATCGACGCCGGCGATGACGAGGTCATCCGCAGGCTGGGCGGCAGGCGCACCTGTGCCGAGCACGGTCACGTCTTCCACGTTGACTTCAACCCGCCCAAGGACGACGGGGTTTGCGATGTCGACGGCAGCGAGCTGGTCGTCCGCGACGACGACAAGCCCGACGTGATCCGCCACCGGCTCGAGCAGTACCACGCCAAGACTGCGCCCCTGATCGAGCACTACGACCATCAGAGCCTGCTGCGGAGGGTGGAGGGGAGCGCCGCCCCGGACGAGGTCGCCGACGAGATCAGCCGCACCCTGGCAACGCTGCGCCTTGAAGCCGACGAGGCGATCTAGGCGGCAGAGGCCACTAGCGTGTACCGCATGATCATCAAGAAGACCCCCGAGCAGATCGAGAAGATGGCGGTTGCGGGAGAGATCCTCGTCAGCTGTCTGCGGATGCTCGCCGCCAAGGCACGCCCTGGGGTCACCACCAAAGAGCTCGATCTCGCCGCGGAGAAACTGATCCGTTCGAACGGGGCCGAGCCCGCTTTCAAGGGCTACAGGGGCTTCCCCGCCTCGATCTGCGCGTCGCCGAACTCGATGGTCGTGCACGGAATCCCTGGCCACTACGAATGCAAGCGCGGCGACGTGCTCTCCGTCGACGTCGGCGTGGTCAAGGACGGTTGGGTTGCCGACGCTGCGGTGACCGTACCGATCGGCCCGATCGACCCAGAGGCGAAGAAGCTGCTCGACGTGACCAAGGCGGCTCTGTTCGCAGGCGTGGAGCAGATGCAACCCGGCAATCGCCTCGGTGACGTCTCGGCCGCGATCCAGCGCACCGTGGAGATCGAGGGCCTCTCGATCATTCGCACCCTGGTCGGCCACGGGATCGGTCGCGACATGCACGAGGACCCGCAGGTCCCCAACTTCGGCACGGCGGGCAAGGGGCCGCTGCTGGAGGAGGGAACGGTGCTGGCGATCGAGCCGATGGTCAACGCCGGCGGGGCGCTGGTGCGGATGGGAGACGACGGCTGGGCCGTCTACTCGCAGGACGGGTCCCTGGCGGCTCACTTCGAGTTCACCGTCGCCGTCACCGCCGAGGGTCCTCGCATCCTTACGCCCTGGCACGAGGACGAGTAGCCGCTACGCTGGTTTCACGCGTCGTGTACTGACACTCTGGTTGTCGATCGCGGCCTTCGCCGCACCTGTCGCCGAGGCGGCACCGCAGCCCTATGGCACCAACGACGCGGGCGGCTTTCGCAACATCCTGCCGCCGGGCGAGAACGGGCTCGCCACCTTTCCCCAGGTCTTCGCCTTTCGCTCTTCCGGCGCTTTGCCTCCCCACTTCGCCGACCAGCAGTCGCTTTACGAAAACCTCGTCTACGGGTCGCCGACGCTGACCGACGCCCAGGTTCCGGCTTTCTTCAAGGACGCCACCTTCGGCGTCCAACCTGGCGACGTCGCCTCGACAGATCCAGCCCCGCTCCGACGTGACGATCGTTCGCGACGCCGCTTACGGCATCCCCCACATCTACGGCGACACCCGCCCCGGCACGATGTTCGGTGCCGGCTACGCGGGCGCGGCCGATCGCCTCTTCCTGATGGACGTCCTGCGTCACACCGGCCGCGCTGAACTCGCCTCCTTCCTCGGCGGCTCCAACGCCGAGACCGATGCCACGCAGTGGGGCTTTGCCCCGTACACGGAAGCCGACCTGCAGAAGCAGCTCGATCGGGCGCCGGGGATCTATGGACGGGCCGGGCAGCAGGCGATCGAAGACCTGCAGAGCTACATCGACGGCATCAACGCCTATGTCGCTGCGGCCAGCGTCAATCCGGCGCTGAAACCGGCGGAATACGCGCTCCTGGGCAAGCCGATGGAACCGTGGAAGCCGACCGACGTCGTCGCGATCGCCTCGCTGGTCGGCGGCATCTTCGGACGCGGCGGCGGCAACGAGCTCGGTTCGGCGCAGACGATGCAGGCCTTCGAAGCCCGCTTCGGGCGCAAAGCCGGCCGCCGGGCATGGCTCGACTTCCGTTCGAAGAACGACCCCGAAGCTCCGACCACGATCTCTCAGCGCTTCCCCTACGAGACCCGCAGCGCCTTCGCCCAGCGCGGCCTGGCCCTGCCCGATCCCGGCAGCGTGCGGGACACCAAGATCGCCAGCATCTCGGCCGCACCGGGGCCGAGCGGCGGGGCCTTCTCCGGCATCGGCGCGGAGCTGCGGCGCGGTCTGCTCGAAGGAGCTCACGCCTCCAACTGGGAGCTGGTCTCGGCAAAGCACTCGGCGACAGGCCACCCGATCGCCGTGATGGGCCCGCAGGTCGGCTACTACGTTCCGCAGATCCTGATGGAGCAGGACCTGCATGGCCCCGGGATCGACGCCCGCGGCGCCTCGTTCGCCGGCGTCAGCCTTTACGTCCAGCTCGGCCACGGGCGCGACTACGCCTGGAGCGCCACCACCGCGACCTCGGACAACGTCGACACGTTTGCCGAGGTGCTCTGCCGCGACAAGTTCCACTACATCCACCGCGGCAAGTGCAAGCCGATGGAAAAGCTGGTCAAGGCCGAGAGCTGGACGCCCAACGCGATCGACCCAACCGAGTCGGGGTCGCAGACGCTCACCGCTTACCGCACCGTGCACGGGATCGTCTTCTCTCGCGGCAAGGTCGACGGGCGCAGGGTCGCCTTCGTCCGCCAGCGCAGCACCTACTTCCACGACGTGGATTCGGTGGTCGGCTTCGGCCAGCTCAACGAACCCGGCTTCGTGACCGGGGCCGCCCAGTTCAAGAAAGCGGTCTCCAACATCAACTTCCTCTTCAACTGGGCATACGTCGACTCCGAGCAGATTGCCTACGCGCTCTCCGGGGCGATGCCCCAGCGCGCCCGCGGCACCTCGCCCGACTTCCCCATCCTCGGCACCGGGCAGTTCGATTGGAAGGGGTTCAAACCAGCGGGCCAGACTGCCGACTACCTGCCCTTCGCCAAGCATCCCCAGGCAATCGACCCGCCCTTCCTGGTCTCCTGGAACAACAAGCAGGCTCCCGGCTGGGCCGCGGCCGACGACCAGTACGCCTACGGGGCCCTGCAGCGGGCGCAGATGATCTCCGACAAGGTGCGAGCGGGCACGCGTGGCAAACGCAGGATGACCATCGCCCAGCTGATCCAGGCGATGGAGGAACCGGCGACGCAGGATCTGCGCGGCTACCGGCTCCTGCCGACCATCTTCGAGGCAGTCGGCAAGCCGAAGCAGCCCTCGCTGCGCAAAGCGCTCGGCACTCTGCGCGCCTGGAGCAAAGCTGGCGCCCACCGGCGAGACCTCAATCGCGATGGGATCTACGATGAAAACGCTGCGGTCGAACTGATGGACGCCTGGTGGCCGAAGCTGGTTGCCGCCGAGTTCATGCCGGCGCTGGGGGCGAAGGCGTTCGAAAAGCTCGAAGGGATGATCTCGATCGGTGACCACACCGGCGACTCGCCGGACGCGCCGGACTTCTTCGACGGCTGGTGGGGCTACGCCTCCAAGGACCTCCGCGCCCTCTTCGGTCCCCAGCCGAAGAACCCCTACAGCCGTATCTACTGCGGCAAGGGCTCGAAGCCACGTTGCCGTCTAGCGCTTCAGCGCAGCCTCGCCGAAGCGCTGAAGGTGACGCCGGCCGAGCTGTATGGAGGCGGTAACGGCAAATGCGCGGCGGACCCGCAGCCGGCCTGCTTTGACCAGAACCGGCCCCAGGTCACCTCCGGCATCACCATCGGCCCCTTCCCGTTCCAGAACCGGCCGACGTTCCAGCAGGTGGTGGCGCTCACCCAGCGCCTCGGCCGCTGACAGAATCGGCCCCATGTCGGAGCAAGCCTGGACCGCGGTCGACGAGTACGTCAGCGGGCTGCTGGCGCCGCACGACGAGGCGCTGCAGGGTGCGCTGGACGCCGCCGAGGCGGCGGGGCTGCCGGCGATTCAGGTCTCGCCTCCCCAGGGCAGGTTGCTGCAGATGCTGGCGCAGGTGCGGGGCGCGGAGACGATCCTGGAGGTCGGCACCCTGGCCGCGTACAGCACGATCTGGCTGGCCCGGGGTCTGCAGAGGGGTGGACGGCTGATCACCCTGGAGGCCAATTCCGCCTATGCCGAGATTGCCGCCAAGAATATCGCCAATGCCGGGCTTGACAGCCTGGTCGAGCTTCGAGTCGGGCCGGCGCTGGAGACGCTCGCGCAGCTCGCGGATGAGGGTGCAGGCCCGTTCGATCTGACCTTCATCGATGCCGACAAGGTTCATACACCCGACTACTTCGCCTGGGCGCTGGAACACTCCCGTCCCGGCAGCCTGATCGTCGCCGACAACGTGGTCTGGGGCGGCGCTCTTGCCGACGCCTCCAGCGAGGATCCCGTCATTCGGGCTCAGCGCCGCTTTCATGAGACGATCGCTGCCGAGCCCCGGGTCACCGCCACCACGATTCAGACGGTCGGCGGCAAGGGCCACGACGGCTTCACGATCGCGCTGGTCACGGCCTAGCGGCGAGCCTCGCTCGGCACCCGTCCCCTGCTATCTTTCCCGGTCGGCCCAGTGGGCCAGTGTTTGTGCCTGCCGCCTAACTCCTGAGGCGTGCAGGAGTCCTGTATTCGATACGAGACCGGAGCAATGAAGGTCCGAGCTTCCGTAAAGCCGATGTGCGAAAAGTGCAAGATCATCCGCCGCCATGGTGCGGTCTTGGTGATCTGCCAGAACCCGCGCCACAAGCAGCGGCAGGGCTAGGGGTATCTAGGCAATGGCACGAATCGCAGGCGTCAACATTCCCGTCGGCAAGCGGACCGAAATCGGGCTCACCTACATCTTCGGCATCGGGCGCTCGACCGCTCAGGAGATCCTCAAAGAGGCCAAGGTCGACCCGAACACTCTGGTCAAGGATCTGACCGAGGACGAGGTGATGCGCCTACGCGAGGCCGTCGAGCAGCGCGAGGTCGAGGGAGACCTGCGGCGGGAGCGCTCTCAGAACGTCAAAAGGCTGATGGAGATAGGCGCCTACCGAGGCTTGCGCCACCGACGGGGCCTTCCCGTCCGGGGTCAGCGGACGAAGACCAATGCACGCGGCCGCAAGGGCCCGCGCCGGATGAGCGTCGCCGGCAAGCGCAAGGCACCGACGGCGAGGTAGGCGAGCACCGTGGCCGCAGCAAAAAAACCCGCCAAGGGACGCGCCCGGCGCCGTGTCAAGAAGAACGTCACCTATGGGCAGGCGCACATCAAGACTTCTTTCAACAACACCATCGTCACGCTCACCGACACGGAGGGCAACGTGATCGCCTGGGAGTCGGCCGGCTCCGCCGGTTTCAAAGGCTCGCGCAAGTCGACCCCGTTCGCCGCTCAGGTGACCGCCGACTCCGCCGCCAAGAAGGGCATGGAGCACGGCCTCGAGAAGGTCGAGGTGTTCGCCAAGGGCGCCGGCTCGGGTCGCGAGACCGCGATTCGCTCCCTGCAAGCCGCCGGCCTCGACGTAACCACCGTCAAGGACGTCTCGCCGCAGGCGCATAACGGTTGCCGCCCGAAGAAGCGGCGGAGGGTCTGATGGCCCGCGATACGTCTCCGCAGTGCAAGCAGTGCCGCCGCGAGGGGCAGAAGCTCTTCCTCAAGGGGGAGCGGTGCTTCACCGACAAGTGCGGGGTCGAGCGCCGCTCTTACCCGCCGGGCGACCACGGTCGCGGTCGCATGCGCCAGTCCGAGTACCGCGTGCAGCTGCGCGAGAAGCAGAAGACGCGCCGCTACTACCAGGTGCTCGAGAAACAGTTCCGCGCCTACTACGACAAGGCTTCCCGGCAGGAGGGCGTCACCGGCGAGAACTTGCTGCGGCTACTGGAGTCGCGCTTCGACAACGTCCTGGTCCGCCTCGGCTTTGCCGCCTCGCGGCGCCAGGCACGCCAGCTGATCCGCCACGGCCACTGGATGGTGAACGGTCGTCGCGTCAACATCCCCTCCTACCAAGTCCGTCCCGAGGACGTGATCTCGATCAAGTCGGGCTCGGCGGCAGCCGACACGATTCGCAAGGCGACGGAGCTTGTCTCAACCGTGCCGGCCTGGCTCCAGGCCGACCACGATTCGCTTACCGCCAAGGTCCTGCGCTACCCAGAGCGCGCTGAGATCTCGGCACCGGTGCAGGAGCAGCTGATCGTCGAGCTGTACTCCAAGTAACCGGAATCCCTGTTTCTGAACACGCATACGCAAGGAACTCATGACCACTGACTTCCAGGTCCCTCGCATTACCTCAGAGAAGGTGGACGATCGCCGTGGCACCTTCACTGTCGAGCCCCTTGACAAGGGCTTTGGCTACACTTTCGGCAACAGCCTCCGCCGCGTCCTGCTCTCTTCGCTCGGCGGTGCCGCGATCACCAGCGTCCGCATCGAGGGCGTCGCGCACGAGTTCTCGACCGTGCCGGGCGTCAAGGAGGACGTCACCGACATCGTCCTCAACTTGAAGGACCTCGTCGTCCGCATGCACACCGACGCCGATGAGGTCGAGGCGCCTCTGGTGGCCACCGGACCGGGCGAGGTCAAGGCGAAGGACATCGATCTTCCCTCCGGCGTCGAGATCCTCAACCCGGACGCCCCGATCGCGACCCTCGAGAAGAAAACCAAGCTTGAGGTCTACCTGACGATCGGCCGCGGCCGCGGTTACTCGCCCGCCGAGGAGAACAAGTCCGACGAGCAGCCGATCGGCGTGATCCCGATCGACTCGATCTTCTCGCCGATTCGCCGCGCCTCCTACGCTGTGGCGACGGCCCGCGTCGGGCAGCGGACCGATTTCGACAAACTGACTCTCGACCTCGAAACGGACGGCTCGATCGAGCCGGGTGCCGCTCTGCGCGAGGCCTCCGAGATCCTGATCAAGAGCCTGGCGATCTTCACCGACGCCGACAGGGTCGAGGAGCTGACCGCTCGCGAACCTGTCGCCACCCATGCTCCCGACGTGCTTCCCGGCCCCGCCGGCGATGGCATCGCCAGCAGCAACGGGCTCGACGAGATCTTGATCGAGGAGCTCGAGTTGGGAGTTCGCTCCTACAATTGCCTTAAGCGCGCGGGAGTGCAAACCGTCGGCGACCTGGTGCGGAAGACGCGCTCGGAGCTCAACGCGATTCCGAACTTCGGTCAGAAGTCGATCGAGGAAGTAATCGAGACGCTGCAATCCCGCGGCCTCGACCTTCATCAGGACTGAGAAGCAGCAGAGAGACGGAGAAGAGCGATGCGTCACCGCAAGAAGCGAAACAAGCTGAGCCGCGACGCGGCGCATCGCGAGGCACTGCTCTCGAACCTCTCCAAGCAGCTGATCGAGCACGAACGGATCAAGACCAGCCAGGCGAAGGCGAAGGCGGTCAAGCCGGAGGTCGAGCAGCTGATCACGCTTGCCAAGAAGGGCGGCCTGCACGCACGGCGGCAGGCGCTTGCCACGCTGCACAACGACAAGTTCATCGTGCACAAGCTGTTTGAGGAGGTCGCGCCGCGATACGTGGAGCGGCCCGGTGGCTACACCAGGATCGTCAAGTTGGGCCCGAGGAAGTCGGACTCGACTGAGATGGTCTATCTCGAGTTGGTCTAGGGACGGGAGTCGCGGGGCACCTCCCGCCCTGACAAACGCCGGCCTAATTAGGCCGGCGTTTTGAGTATCCGTCAGTTCGGGAGGTGCCCCACGCCTCCCGGCGTGGACCGGCTCTCGATGGGTGCTTCAGTCGTACGAGACGGATTCGAGGTACAGGCCGTGAGGGGGAGCTGTTTCGCCTGCTTCAGAACGCGGCGCACCGGTTAGGAGCTTCGTGAAGTTGTCGAGGGTTCGGCGGCCGGAGGCGACTTCGAGTTGGGTGCCGACTAGGACGCGGACCATGCTGCGCATGAAGGCGTCGGCGGTGACATGGAAGGAGAGGATGTCTCCGACCTGCTCCCAGCTGGCGGCGGTGACGATGCGGTCGAAGCGGACGTGGTCGGTTTGGGTGGGGGTGAAGGCGGTGAAGTCGTGTGTGCCGAGGAGGGTCGCGGCGCAGGTGTCGAGGGCATCGCGGTCGATGCGGTGGGGCCACCAGAGCGCTCGGAGCTCCTCGAATGGGCTCGAGGCCGAGCGGGTGAGGAGGCGGTAGCGGTAGGTGCGAGAAGCGGCGTCGCGTCGCGCGTCGAAGCCCTCCGCGACTGGTGCCGCGGCTGTGACTGCGATGTCGCGGGGTCCCAGCCCGTTCAGGCGCCGCGCCAGGTCTCCGGGGTACTCAGCTTCGGTCACGAAGCTCGCCACCTGGCCCCGCGCGTGCACGCCGGTGTCGGTGCGCCCCGCCACGGTCAGCTCGACCGGTTCTCGTAGAACGGTTGCCAAGGCCGCCTCGAGCTCTCCCTGCACCGTTCGCAGGCCTGGCTGGACCGCCCAGCCGCGAAAATCCGACCCGTCGTATTCGATGTCCAGCCGAACCGTCGTCACCGCGGGCAGTATGCCCGGTGACGGCCCACCTAGAATCGACTCGATGCGCGTCCTCCTCACCAACGACGACGGGATCACCGCGCCCGGCCTGCAGGCGGCGCGGAGGGCCCTGCGCGAGATCGAGGGGGTCGAGGTCGACGTCGTCGCACCGGACTCGAATCGCAGCGCGACCGCGCGCAGCATCACGACGCGCTCGCCGCTGACGGTTGAGGAGGTCGAGTTCGGCGATGGCGACAAGGGCTATGCCACCGACGGCACGCCGGTCGACTGCGTGCGCTTCGCCGAGCTCGGGCTGGTCGGCCACCGGCCCGACCTGATCGTCTCGGGGATCAACCACGGCGCCAACCTCGGCGACGACATCACCTACTCGGGGACCGTGGCCGCGGCTTTCGAGGGGATCGTGCTCGGCATTCCGGCGGTCGCGTTCTCCCAGCAGTCCTCCGGGGGTGGCATGGGCTACGTCAGCGGCCGCTTCGAGTTCGGGGTCGCGGCGGCGTTCACCGCCCAGCTCGTCAGCCGCCTGCTCACCGAGCCGATGCCGGAGGCGACCCTGATCAACGTCAACTGTCCCGCCGGAGAGCCGCGCGGGATCGAGGTGACCAAGCTCGGCAAGCGCATCTACAACGACGAGCTGAAGCTGATCGGCGAGGAGTCCGGCAGCGGGCGCCGCCGCTATGAGATCTACGGCTGGAAGCCCGGCTACGAGGAGATTGAGGGCACCGATCTCTTCGCCGTGGCGCAGGGGCGGATCTCGGTGACGCCGATCCATTTCGACCTCACCGACCACGGCGGGCTCGACCGGTTGCGGAGCTGGGGCTTCGAGGAGATGCTGGCGGCGACCGCCCCTGCGGCGTGAACGACTCCCCGGAGACGAAGGCAGCCGAGCTGCGGCGGCAGCTCGAGCACCACAATCGCCAGTACTACGTCCTCGACGATCCGGAGATCGGCGACGACGCCTACGACGCGCTGCTGAACGAGCTGCGCGAGATCGAGGCTGAGCACCCGGAGCTGCTCACACCGGACTCGCCGACCCAGCGGGTGGGAGCGCCGCCGCTCGATCGCTTCGAGCAGGTCGAGCACGCGGAGCAGATGCTCTCACTCGCCAACGCCCGCAACGAGGAGGAGCTGCGCGCCTGGGAGACCCGCATCCGCAACCACCTCAAGCGCCTCGACATCAGCGCCGCCGAGTTCAGCTACACGACCGAGCCGAAGATCGATGGGCTGGCGATCTCCCTCACCTACGAGGAAGGGGTCCTGACCCGCGGGGCTACCCGGGGCGACGGCCGGATCGGCGAGGACGTGACCCGGAACCTGCGCACGATCAGAGCGATCCCGCTGCGGATCGAGAACGCGCCAGAGCTGATCGAAGTTCGCGGCGAGGTCTACCTGCCGATCGCCGATTTCAAGGCGCTCAACGAGCGACGTGCCGCGGCAGGCGAAGCCGCCTTCGCCAACCCCCGCAACTCGGCGGCCGGCTCGATCCGCCAGCTCGACCCGGCGCTCGCCGCCGAACGGCCGCTCTCGATCTGGTGCTACGGGCTCGGCGCGACCCGCGGCCTCGACCTCGCCACCCACAGCGAGGAGATCGAGTGGCTGCGTGAGCGCGGCTTCAAGGTCAATCCGGACACCGACCACCACGCCGGGGTCGACTCGGTGGTCAAGCGCTGTCGCCGGTGGGAGGAGCGGCGCGAGGAGCTCGACTACGAGATCGACGGGGTCGTGGTCAAGGTCGACGAGCGGGCGCTGTGGCGGGAGCTGGGCGTCGTCGGCCGCGAGCCGCGCTGGGCGATCGCCTGGAAGTTCCCGCCGACGACGGCGACGACGAAACTGCTCGACGTGGTCTGGAACGTAGGGCGGACCGGCCACCTGGTCCCCTTCGCGATGCTGGAGCCGGTCCACGTCGGCGGGGTCACCGTCTCCACCGCCACCCTGCACAACGAGGAGGACCTCGCCCGCAAGGACGTCCGCTTGGGGGACGAGGTCGTGGTGATGCGCGCCGGGGACGTGATCCCCCAGGTTGTCGCGCCGCTGCCCCAGCGCCGCCCGAAGGGCACCCGGCGGGTGAAGCCGCCGAAGAAGTGCCCCGCCTGCGGCACGCCGGTGGAGAAGCCCGGCGAAGCCGTCTTCTCGATCTGCCCCAATCGCGCCGGCTGCCCGGGCCAGTCCTTCCAGCACGTCAAGCACTTCGTCAGCAAGGGGGCGATGGACATCGACGGGCTGGGGGAGAAGCAGGCGATGCGCTTCCTGCAGGAGGGGTTGATCGCCGACGTCGCCGACATCTACGAGCTGGAGGAGGAGCGGCTAGCGGGTCTGGAGGGATTTGGGGAGGTTTCCGCCCGCAATCTCATGGCGGCGATCGAGGCCTCCCGTGAGCGGCCCTTCAGGACGGTGCTCTACGCGCTCGGCCTGCCCGGCGTCGGCTATGTCACGGCAGAGGCCCTCGCCGACCACTTCGGCTCGATCGACGCCCTGCGCGGGGTGGATCCAGAGCAGATCGAGGAGGTCGAGGGGGTCGGGCCGATCATGGCCGTGCAGATCGCCGAGTCGCTGGCCGACGAGCGCACCTGGGAGCTGGTCGGGAAGCTGCGGGCGAAGGGCCTGAGGCTCGAGCAGGATGCGGCAGAACGTCGCTCCACCGGGGGTCCGCTGGAAGGAAAGACCCTCGTCCTCACCGGCACTCTTCCCGACCTGACCCGCGAGGAGGCCGCGGCACTGATCAAGGCCGCCGGCGGCAAGGTGATCAACTCGGTCTCGAAAAAAACCGACTACGTCGTCGCCGGTGAGAACCCCGGCTCCAAGCTGGCCAAGGCGGAGTCCCTTGGTACCGAGGTCCTCGACGAGGCGGGCCTACGCAGGCTGCTTCAAGCAGATACGTAACTCCGATATTTCGCTTTCGGCACGGTCCACGTGTTCGGCGTATGTCGAGTAGCGCCAGGGTCCGGAGGACCTGGCACTTGCCCAGATCGGACCGCTGACTACGGCATTCGAGGCTGCAGCAACGGCTGTGGGTGCGGGCGTCTTGCTGGGCGGTGTCTCGGCGGGAATCGTCCGGCTCGTGGCAGGCGCCTCTCGAGCTGAGATCGAGGAGGGAGCTCTTCGTAGCGGTTACATAGGCGGAACTGCCGGTGCCGCATTCGCACTCGTCGACGTGGTCCTGCGCTATGGTGGATGAAATGATTTGTCTGCAGTCGAGGATGTGAATTGTGGAGGGTCTTCGTTACGCACATATCGGCCTCGCGGTGGGTATAGCGATCATGATCGTGGGAGTACTTGTCTTCAAGGACTCGAGTGAAGCGGCTATGCAGGCTTGTGCGCTATTCGGCTTTTTCGTGGCCTTGGTCATCGCCAACGTCTTCGACGCGCGTGCCAAGAGGCGGAAGAAGGAACGCGTTCAGTAAGAGGCGATCGCTGCGGCGATCCGGTCCTGTTCGAGGTGGGCGAGGCTGAGGCTGCCGACGCTGCCCATCAGGATCGAGAAGGTGACGATCCTGCCGCTGCGGTTGAAGCAGTAGCCGGAGAGGTTGCTGACCCCGGTCAGCGTTCCCGTCTTGGTCCGGCAGCGGCCCTCGGCGGCTGTACCGCGCATGCGCGAGGCGACGGTGCCCTCGCGGCCCGTTAGGGCCAGGTCCTGGATGAACTCGTCGCCCACTTCGTCGCCCCGCATCGACTGCAGGAAGGCGACGACCTGTCTCGGCGAGGCGCGATTGGACCTGGTCAGGCCCGAACCGTCGATCGCCTGCAGCCCGGAGCCGCGCTGGCGGGCGAAGCCCTCGATCACCGATGCTCCGGCGGCGGTGCTGCCGGCACCGCCGAATCGTGCCCCCAGCAGCTTGATCAGCATCTCGGCGAAGAAGTTGTGCGAGTAGACGTTGGTCGTGTTGACGATCTGCGTTAGCGGAGGGGACTGCACGGTGGCGATCGGCTTGCTGTCGGCTGGAGCGGTCCCCAGTGCGACCTGCGCCGGGACGTCGATGCCGGCGCCGCGCAGGGAGCGGGTCAGGGTCGCCGCGGCGACCTTGGCGGGGTCGCTGGCGAAGCTGCGCGCGGCGGCGCTGCTGAAGCCGGAGTTGAGCGAGAGCCCGGAGAGCGGGCCGATGTAGGAGCTGGTCCCGTAGC
Organism: uncultured Solirubrobacterales bacterium; assembly: GCA_963807425.1. Lineage (GTDB taxonomy): Bacteria > Actinomycetota > Thermoleophilia > Solirubrobacterales > 70-9 > VRUE01. Next base: position 42,005 of record CAWEBZ010000015.1, read on the forward strand.
CGGAGTCAGCCACGCCCCGGAGGCGGTCGAAGACGGTGTCGTCGGCGTAGAGCCTGCCGGTCACGGAGCGGACTCCGGCAGCTCGAACCTGGCCCTTGAGCGAGAGCAGGTCGGTACCGAGGCCGCCCAGGAAGCGGTCGTAGAAGGCCGGTGTTCCCAGGGTTGGATCGCCACCGCCGACGAGGTAGAGGTTGCCGTGCAGGACGCCGTTGCGATCCAGGGTTCCGCTGCTGGTGACCGTGGTCGAGATCCGCGCGTCGATGCCGAGCCGTGAGAGCGCGGTCGCGGTCGTGAAAAGCTTCATGTTCGAGGCCAGCGGACGCAGCCGTCCCGGCGCCCGCGCGCAGAGCGGGCGCCCCGTTTCGGCGTCGACCACGTAGAGGCCGCTGGCGGCTCCACCGCCCCGGACCAACCGCCCTCGCAGCGAGTCGCAGCGCCCAGCCGTCGCCACGGAGGGGAGGAGGAGGATCGCGACGAGCGCCAGGATCGCGGCTGAAATTGGGAGGGGACGCCTCACTGAGTGAGATAATCCATGTTTATGGGCAAAGTTGTGGATATCGAGTCCCAACCGCGACGCCGCCGCGCTCGCAAACGCCCGTCCAAGACCGCTCTCGTTCTCGGTGGCGGCGGCTTCACCGGCGGCGTCTATGAGATCGGCGCCCTGCGCGCTCTCGACCTGCTCGCGGTCAACAGCACGGTCAACAACTTCGACGTCTACGTCGGCACGAGCGCCGGGTCCTTCGTCGCCGGGATGCTCGCCAACGGCGTCACGCCCGACGAGATGATGCAGGTGATCAACCGGCGCATCCCCTCCGAGTTGGACGACCTCGACCTCGGCAAGGTGCTGAAGCCCAACTACCTTGGCTTCCTGCAGAAGGCCGCGGCGCTGCCGCTGCGAACGGCGGAGCTGGCGCGCAGCTTGGCGCGGATGGGGACGTTCTCGGCGATGGACGTCGGCGTGGGGCTGGCGGAGGCGCTGCCGACCGGCTTCTACTCGGGCGGTGGGATCGCCCACTACGTCGAGGCGGCACTTTCCGAAGACGAACGCGTCGACGATTTTCGCCTGCTCGACAAGGAGCTGTATCTGACCGCGACCGACCTCGACACCTGCGAGCGGATCGTCTTCGGTGAGGACGGCTGGGCGGATGTGCCGATCTCCAAGGCGGTCCAGTGCTCGACTGCGCTGCCGATCGTCTACAAGCCCGTCGACCTCAAGGGCCGCCAATTGGTCGATGGGGGCATTCGCTCGACCACCAACGTCGACATCGCGGTCGAAAAGGGCGCGAAGTTCATCGTCGTCGTCAATCCGCTCGTGCCCTTCGTCAACGACTTCGAGAAAACGATCCCCACCGTCTTCGGCACCCGTGTGCGGCGGGTCTCCGACATGGGCCTGCCGGCAATCGCCAATCAGACCTTCCGTTTGATCGCTCACGCTCGCCTGCACCAGGCAGTCGAGATGTGGCAGGAGCGCTACCCGGGCGTCGACATCATCCTGATCGAGCCCGAGGCCAACGACGAGCTGATGTTCGGCACCCCGATCATGGACTACTCGCGACGGCTGAAAATCGCCCGCCACGGCTTCGAATCGGTGACTGCGGCCCTGGCCCAGGACTACGACCGCTACAAGGAGATCTCCGACCGCCACGGCCTAGAGATCTCCGAGCGCCGCGTCCGCCGCGTGGTCGAGCGAGCCGCCGAAGAGGAGCCCGAGCAGCACTCGGCCTGGCGCCGCGTCCTCGAGCAGACAACCTCAGCACTGCTGCGCCAATCTGGCGAGGCTTCTTAACTGCTCCGAGGAGGGAGCCGGTCACCCCTCTGAGCGAATTGATGCGCACGCGCTTCGCGCTTAGCGCGGATTTTGAGCGCGGCTCTGCCGCGCAATAGACAGATTTCAGTGTCAGCCTCCCGCCGTCGGGCGGTGGCGTCCGACGCGAGCAGTTGGTTCCTCAGGTTGCGGCGGGCTGACTCGTTGACAGATAGCCGACCCGTGGGCCTGGCCTTCATGCATTGCGTCGCCCGCCGCCACCCGAGGGACTCCGGAGTGACCTGATAGGAGCGTGGCAGCGCCCCCAACTGAAACTTGTCCACCGGAGGCCCCTTCAACGGCAACGAGAGAAGGGACGGTGCAGATGATCGTGATCGGGGCGGATATCCACAAACGCAACCACACGCTGGTGGCGGTGAGAGCGGGAAGCGGCGAGCTGCTCGCAGAGCTCGAGATCAAAGCCGAGCCGGCGGGGCACTTGCAAGCGCTGCGTTGGGCGCGAAAGCTCGGCGAGGAGCGCGTCTGGGCGCTAGAGGACTGTCGCCACGTCTCCCGCCACCTGGAGGAAGCCCTGCTCGGTGACGGAGAGCGGGTGGTGCGGGTCTCCCCACGCTTCACCGCAGTAGGGCGCCGCGAGGAGCGCCGGCCGGGTAAGTCCGATGCAATCGATGCCCTGGCGGTCGCCCGGGCGGTGGTCAGGGAGGGCCCCGAGCGCTTTCCACCCGCCTTCCTCGACGAGCGAGCGATGGAGATCCGCCTGCTCGCCGAACATCGCCGCAACCTCGTCGCCGAGCGCACCAGGGCGCAGAACCGGCTGCGCTGGCATCTGCTCGACCTCTGCCCGGAGCTGGAGGCAACGCTTCCAAGCGGTGCGCTGGATCGCAAGGTCCGCCTGCAGGCGATCCGCCAGCGCTTGGCGCCGATCGAGACGACGCGTGCCCGTATCGCCCGTGAGCTGCTCGAGCGAATCGCCGAGATCACCCGCGAGGCCAAAGACCTTGAAGCCGAGATCGCCGCGCTGGTCCGCTCCCACCGCCCCGCTCTGCTTGACGAGCTTGGCTGCGGGCCGCTCAGCGCCGCGACCCTGATCGGCCACACCGCCGGCGCGGAGCGCTTTGCCAGCGATGCCCAGTTCGCTCGCATGGCCGGCGTCGCCCCCATCCCCGTGTCCTCGGGCAAGAGCCACCGTCACCGGTTGCACCGCGGCGGCGATCGCCAGCTAAATCACGCTCTGCACGTGATCGCGATCACCCGCTCGCGCATCGACCCCGAGACCCGCGCCTACCTGACAAAGAAGCGTGCGGAGGGCAAGAGCCACCGCGAGGCGATGCGCTGTCTCAAACGGCACCTGGCAAGACGCTTCTACCGGCTTTTGTTGGATCCCTCTCCCGCTTCATCTCGAGAGGGGGATTCCGATAAATCCGTGGTCTCTCAGAGGCGCACTTGACATAGGAGCAATGCATATCGCGGCCTTCGGCCACATTCGCTCAGAGGGGCAACCGGCTCCCTCTCAGGGCACGGTTCGGAGCAACCAGCTAAGCGGTGAAGCGGGCGACCGCGAGGGAGTCCCGACGCGGCGGCTAGGCGTGCTGAAGCTGACGATGGGACGGGAGGGTCGGTGGAGCCCCCGAACGTTTTGCGCGGGAGGAGCACTGCGCAAGAGGCGTCAGCGGCATTGTCTCCATCGACGAGTTGCGAGTGAGGGGGCTCCGCCGACCCTCCCGTCTCCCGCCACAACCTCAGCTCGCGTAGAGCGCCTCGATCTCCTGCTCGTGCTTGCTGGCCACCACCGCCCGCTTGACCTTGAGGGTCGGGGTCAGCTCACCGGTTTCCTGGGTCAGGTCGCGGGGGAGGATGGCGATCTTCTTGACCTGCTCGACTCGGGCGAACTTCTTGTTGATCTGCGCCACGTGGTCTTCAATCGCTTTGCGAACCTCTGGATTCGCGGCCAGTTGCTCGGGGTCCTCCGGCAGGCTGTGCTCTTTGGCGTAGGCGACTGCGTCTTCGGGGTCGAGGGTGACCAGGGCGACCAGGTAGGGCTTGCGGTCGCCGACGACGACGCACTGAGAGACCAGCGGATGCTGCTTGATCTCGTTCTCGAGGTTGGCGGGGGTGATGTTCTTGCCGCCCGCGGTGATGATGATGTCCTTCTTGCGGCCGGTGATCTTGATGAAGCCGTCGGCGTCGATCTCGCCGATGTCTCCGGTGTGGAGCCAGCCGTCGACGATCGTCTCTCGGGTCGCCTCCTCGTTCTTGTAATAGCCCTGGAAGACGTTTGGCCCCTTGACCAGGATCTCGCCGTCCTCGGCGATTTTCACCTCGCAGCCGGGGAACGGTTTGCCGATCGTGCCGATCTTGAAGTCCTCGGGGGTGGAGATCGTCGCAGCGGTCGAGGTCTCGGTCATGCCCCAACCCTCGAGCACGAGGACCCCGGCGGCGTCGAAGAAGCGCAGGATCTCCGGGTTGATCGGTGCGGCTCCGGAGACGGCGAGTCGCAGCTGGCCGCCGAAGAGGCCGCGGATCTTCGAGAGCACCTTCTCGTCGGCGAACTTGAACTGCTTGCGCAGCAGGAAGCCGGGCTTTCGCCCCGACCGCTCGGTCTCGCGCATCTTCTTGCCGACTCGGATCGACCAGTCGAAGATCGCCTTTTTGAGCCCGCCCTCTTTTTCCATGCCGCTGGTCGCGGCGGTGTAGATCTTCTCGAAGATGCGGGGCACCGAGGGGAAGTAGGTGGGTTTCAGCTCGGCCAGGTTGGGCAGGATCTTCAGCGGGTCGCGCTCCCAGTAGGCGAGGGTCGCGCCGAGGTCGAAGCTGCCGAGCTGGATCAGCAGGGCGAAGGAGTGGGCGAGAGGGAGATAGAGGTAGCTGACGTCTTCGTCCTCGATCACGCTGTTCTCGTTGACCATGTCGAGCATTGCCCTGTAGTTGCCGTGGCTGATGATGCAGCCCTTGGGCGGCCCGGTCGTGCCCGAGGTGTAGATGAAGGTGCATATGTCCTCGGAGGTGACGGCGCCCCAGCGCGCCTCCCAGTCCGAGACGTCGCCGGCGGCACCCTTCGCCGCCAGGTCCTCGAGCGAGATCGCATCCTCGCTGGAGCCGGTCATCCGCACCACCTGCTCGAGCAGCGGCAGCCGCTCGCGCACCGCCCGGATCTTCTCCATCTGCTCGTCGTCCTCGACCACGACGATCTTGGCGTCGGAGTTCTCCAGCACGTACTGGCACTCCTCGGGCGAGTTGGTCTGGTAGATCGGCACCACGACCGCTCCGGCCGAGAGAGCGGCGAAGTCGAAGTAGGTCCACTCGGGACGGGTGTTGCCGAGGATCGAGACCTTGTCGCCCTTCTCGACCCCGAGCGCGATCAGCCCGAGCGAGAGCGAGCGGACGATCTCGAGCACCTCGTCGAAGCTGCGGTCAACCCACTTATCGTCCTGCTTGAAGCGCACGGCGGGGGCACTGCCATAGAGCTGAGCAGCGCGCGGAAGCAGATCCGCGAGCGTGGCAGATTTGGTTCCCCGCCCCATAGCGGGGAAAGTCTAGTTAACGCTAGGCGGTCGGCGCCTCTCGCTGCTGCGCCTTGGTTGGCAGGTTCCGCAGCGAGGATTCGAAGAGGAACTTGTCAATCCGTCCGTGGAAGATCGGCACGCCCATTTGCATGCACTTGCCGATCACCTCCTGCCGCTTCATCTGAAGCTCCTCGGCAAGCTCGGACGGGGTGAGGTGATTGGCCACGGCGGACCTCCCAGGTCGTTGAAATCGGGTATGGAGATATTTACCCCCCGAGGCGGACGTGTCAAACGAATGACCGCACCGACCGGGAAACGGCGGCCGAGACCGAGCCGCGATAATGCACCGGATGGCCGAAGCCGCTCAAGACGGAGGCACGAAACCGGTGGCCGTGCCGATCCCGCGTAAGGGCCGGATCTGGGTAATCCTCGCTCTCTCGCTGGCGATCCTGGCCCTCGGCTATGGAATCGTCAGCATCTCCACCCAGGAGGCGGGCCGGGAAGTGGTCCGGGTGGCGGGCATCTCCAATGCCCAGTCGACTTTCGGCGGAATCCCGCAGGCGGGGGACCGCTTCGGCTCAGCCGACGCCCCGGTCTCGATCCAGGTCTTCAACGACCTGCAGTGCTCGAGCTGCCGGCAGGACTTTCTCAGCACGATCCCGCAGCTGGCCGAAGACTACGTTCGCCCGGGCGAGGTGAAGCTGCTGATGCGCCACTACTCGGTGGCCCGCAATCCGCTCGAGCTCGGTTTCTTCGGCGCCGAGGCGGCGGCTCAGCAGGGCTACGGCTGGCAGTACACCTACCTCTTCTTCCGCAACCAGGACGAGGCCAAACGGTTCGGCGTCGGCGATGAGCTCATGTCCTCATTGGCTGGCTCGATCGGCGAACTGGACGTTCCCGAGTGGGAACGCTACCTCGAGACCGAGAGCGGCTCGGATGGGCCGATCGCGAAAACGCTCGAGGGCTACAACCAGCTCGGTACCGAGCTCGGCATCCGGACCGGACAGGCGGCGATCGTCAGCGGCCCAGGGGGCACGGAGACGCTTCAGGACGGCCCGACGCTGAGCCAGATCGAAGCCGCAATCGAGTCGGTCCGGTAGTCGCGGCGCTCGGTCTGGGATAATCGCCGCCTCTCGGGGCGTGGCGCAGCCTGGTAGCGCGCACCGTTCGGGTCGGTGAGGTCCCCGGTTCAAATCCGGGCGCCCCGATGAATGCTCCGCGCGCGGGCTATGCGCGACTTTTGCCCGTGCTCGGGGTCACAGGTGGGCCCTATGCGGAAGCTTCTGCTCATTTCAGCGATCTCTGCGCTTCTGGCGCTCTGCCCGGCGACTGCCGGCGCCGCCGGCTTGCCGCAGGGGTTCGTCGGCATCTCCCCGCAGAACGCCGCCAACGCGGAGGACTTCGAGCTGATGGAGATGGCCGGGATCGACAGTGTGCGGCTGCCGATGGTCTGGTCGGCGATCCAGGAGAAGAGCAGGGCGATCGCGGACCCAGACTGGACCGGCTTCGATCGCGCGGTCAGACTCGCCGCCGAGCACGATATGGAGGTGTTCCCATTCCTCTGCGGGGCGCCGGGCTGGGTGACGCCGAACCCGGGCACCGAACCGGTCGTGAACAGCTGGCAACGCTGGGCCTGGTCCACGTTCCTGCGCGACGCGGTCCGGCGCTACGGTCCCGACGGTGCCTTCTGGGAGGAGAACCCAGGGCTGCCCTTCGTGCCGATCCGCCGCTGGGAGATCTGGAACGAGGAGAACATCGTCACCTTCTCGGAACGGCCGAGCCCCGTCCGCTTCGCCAGGCTGATTCGCCTCTCGGGCCGGATCCTGCACGCCGAAGACCCGGGCTCGAAGGTGATCCTCGGCGGTCTCTTCGGCCGGCCCCTGCAGATCCCACCGAACGTGGCGTCGGGGGACTTCCTCTCTCGCTTCTACAGGGTGGGGCGGGTCAAGCAGTACTTCGACGGGGTCGCGCTCCATCCCTACGTTGCCGATGCGAGCGCGATGCGCGCCCAGATCACCAATCTGCGCCGGGTCATGCGTATTCACGGCGATGCCACCACGCCGTTCTACGTGACCGAGCTGGGGTGGGGGTCCGACAGCTTCGAGTCGCGCTGGGAGCGCGGGCTCCACGGCCAGGCTCGCCAGCTCGACCGCGCCCTCGCGATGCTGGCCGCGCAGCGCCTGCGCTGGCGGATCCGGGGCGTTTGGTGGTTCTCCTGGACCGACGAGGTCGGCGCCTGTCAGTTCTGCGACTCGGCCGGCCTGCTGACCGCGAGACGCGAGGCGAAGCCGGCCTGGTACGAGTTCAATTTCTGGACCGGTGGCGATCCGGACGCCGTGCCGCGGATGGCGTTCGAAGATTGATCGCAGCCCTGCCGGGTAGCCGTTCTCGTGGAAGAACCACGAGGAAACGGAGGAACGATGGAGGCTGCGAGCACGGCGCCGAGCAAGGGAATCTTCGACAGCGCCAACATCGAGTCGCGCGACCAGATCGTCGAGCTGCTCCACAAGGCCTACTGGATGGAGATCGAGACGGTGATGAGCTATCTCTCCGCATCGGTCAACCTCGACGGCGTGCGGGCGCAGGAGATCAAGGAGTCGCTCACCGAGGACATCGATGAGGAGCTGGGTCACGCGCGGCGCTTCGCCGAACGGATCAAGGAGCTCTACGGCGTCGTCCCCGGCTCCGAAGACTTCGCTGCCGAACAGCCCTTCCTGCAGCCGCCCAGCGAGCAGACCGACGTCGTCCACGTGATTCGCGGCGTGATCAAGGCCGAGACCGGGGCGATCGAGCACTACACCCGGGTCATCGAGGAGACCGAGGGGGTCGACCCGGTTACGCAGGACATGGTGATCGACATCCTCCATGACGAGCAGGGCCACCGTCGTCTTTTCGAGGGGTTCCTGCGCGAGTACGAGCTGGAAGGAAGGGCCTGAGCCCTTCGGGGCCTACCAGGTGTCGACGAAGCGACGGCTGCGGGCCAGTTCCGGCGCTGCGGCCAGGGTCGAGGCGATCAGCGAGCGCGTCTCGGAGGGGTCGATCACGTCGTCGATCTCGAACAGCATCGCGGCGTTGAGGGCCTTGGCGTTGTCCTCGGCGGCTGCGGTGAGCTCGCGAACTCGCTGCGCTCGCTCACCCTCGTCGGCGATCTCCGCCAACTCCTTGCGCAGCGCCAGCTTCACCGCGCCCTCGAGGCCCATCGGGCCGAGGTGGGCGGTCGGCCAGGCCACGGTGAGCAGCGGCTCGTGCATGCTGCCGCCGACCATCGCCTGCGCGCCAAGCCCGTAGCCGCGACGCAGGATCACCGCGACAAGGGGGACCTGGAGGGCCGCACCGGCGACGAGGAGGCGCGAGGTGTGCCTGACGAGGCCGGTCGCCTCTGCCTCAGGGCCGACCATCATCCCGGGGGTGTCGACCAGCGTCACGACCGGCAGCCCGAAGGCGTCGCAGAGCTGCAGGAACCTCGCCGCCTTGTCGGCCGCGTCGCTCGTGATCGCCCCTGCCATCTGCTGGGTGTCGTTGGCGATCATCCCGAGCGGCCGCCCCTCGATCCTGGCCAGGGCAGTGACCATCTCCGGTGCGAATCGCTCGCGCAGAAAGGTGACCGAGCCCTCGTCGGCCAGGGTCTTGATGATCGGCTGGACCGCGTAGGCACGCCGTTGGCGCTCGGGTACCAGCGTCCGCAGCTTCTCCTGGTCGGGCTCGGTGCCTGGCGGGGTCGGACCCTGGAAGTAGGCGAGCAGGCGCTTCGTGGCGGCGACCGCCTCCTGCTCATCGGCAACGGCGAGGTCGATGACCCCGTTGCGGGTCTGCATCGCGACCGGTCCCACCTCATCGGGCTCGACCTTGCCCAGGCCACCACCCTCGATCATTGCCGGACCGCCCATGCCGATCGAAGCGTTCTCGGTCGCGACGATCAGGTCGGCGCAGCCGGCGATCGTCGCGTTTCCTGCGAAGCAGCGACCGGCGACGACCGCGATTCGGGGCACGAGGCCGGAGAGGCGGGCCCAGAGCGCGAACGCCCGTGTATCGAGCGCTGAGACGACCGGGTAATCGGTGTCCCCCGGCCGGCCGCCGCCGCCCTCGGCAAAGAAGACGGTGGGCAAGCGCATGCGCTCGATCAGCTCGAAGAGGCGGTCCTTCTTGCGGTGGCCGAGAGCACCCTGCGTCCCGGCCAGGACCGTGTAATCGTAGGAGAGCACCGCGCAGGCACTGCGCTCCCCGAAGAGGTCGCCGTTGATGCGGGCAGTCCCGGCAAGGAGGCCATCGGCAGGAGTACGGGCGATCAGCTCCTCGACCTCGCGCCGTCCGCGCTGTGCCGCGATCGCAAAACGCCCGTACTCGACGAAGGACCCGGTGTCGACCAGGTCGGCGATGTTCTCGCGTGCCGTGCGGCCTCCGCCGGCATGGCGCTTGGCGGTCGCGTCCGGGCGTGCCTCGTCGTGCGTCAGCGCCCGCCGTCGCAGCACCTCGGCCAGGTCATCGCGCTCCGCGCCGTCGCTCATCGGGCTCCCCTCCAGCACGCGCGCAATGTTCCCAGATGACTCCTGGCATGCCGCGGCGGCCTCTGGCCGAACGGATGGTTTGCGGGAATGCCCAACAGGGGTAGCGAAAAGCCTGAGGTCGATGGCTATCCTCGGTGCCGCGGGGAACAAGCTCCCGGCGGAACGATGCGCTCCAAGCCAGACAGTTCGACGATGAGCGAGAAGCCCAAGGGGCTCCAGATGACACTTCCCGCGAGAGCAGAGAACGTTGCGCTGGTCCGCCACGCGCTGGCCGGCTTGGCCGAGGAGATCGGGATGGACGAGCCCGGGCTGGCGGACCTCAAGACAGTCGTCACCGAGGCCTGCATGAACGTCGTGGTCCATGCCTATAACGGCGAGGTCGGCCCGCTCAGCGTCGAGGCCGAGCCCGATTCGGATGGACTGACGATTGCCGTGCGGGACGAGGGCATTGGGATCAGGCCCCAGGCCGACCCCGAGCGTCCCAGCCTGCGCCTCGGCCTTTCTCTGATCGCGGCGCTTTCCGGCAGCTTCGCGATCTCCGGCGGGCTGGACCGGGGGACCGAGGTGAGGATGCGCCTGCCGCTCCGCGGGGGCGGCTCCAACGGCAGCGGCCAGGCGGTCGCTGTCAAACCATCCCTCGCCGACGAGACCGAGATCGTGATCGGGCGCTCCGAGCTGCTCGGGCCGGTGCTCGGGCGCGTGATCGGTGCGGTGGCGGCGCGACAAGACCTTCCCATCGACCGGGTGTCCGACGCGGTTCTGGTCAGCGACGCGATCGCGGCGGCTGCCCCGCCTCGCTTCGTCGACGGACGGGTGCGGTTGGGCCTGGACGATCGCGAGGGGCTCCAACTGCGCCTCGGCCCGATGGAGGAGGGCGGTGCCGAGCGGGTCCGCGAGGCGCTCGGGGTGCCTGAGGTCGGCGGTTCGCTGGAGGCGCTGGTCGACGAGCTGGCGGTCGAGACCTCGGCCGACGGCGAATACCTGATCATCCGTTTCACCGGCGCCAGCTCCTAGCTCTCCGCTACTGCTGTTCCTCCTCGACCCGCTCGCGGATGCGTGCCAGAGAGCGGCGCAGGATGCGCGAGACGTGCATCTGTGAGTGGCCGATCTGCTCGGCTATCTGCGACTGGGTCAGATCCTCGACGAAGCGCAGTCGCAGGACCAGCCGCTCGCGCTCGTCGAGGTGCGGAAGGACCGCCTCCAGGGCGATCCTTCCCTCGACCAGGTCGTAGCCCTCATCCTCGGCGCCAACCCACTGGGCGGGAGCCGTACCGGCGGAGTCGTCCTCGTTGGCCGGCTGCTCGAGGGAGACCGTGCGGCGATTGTTGTTCGCCTCCAGCACCTCGAGCACGTCGGTTTGCTCCAGCTCGAGACGCTCCGCGATCTCGCCGACCGAAGGAGATCGCTGCAGCTGCTTGGTCAGCTCGGTGATCGCTTTGTCGACCTCGGCGATGCGGTCGTGGAGGCCGCGAGGGACACGTACGGTCCAGACCCGGTCGCGAAAGTGGCGCTTCAGCTCGCCGAGGATCGTCGGCGTGGCGAATGCGGTGAACGGGATGCCTCGCTCGGGGTCGAAGCGGTCGACGGCGTTGAGGAGGCCCAGGTTTGCGACCTGGAGAAGATCGTCGAAGGGCTCGCTGGCACCCCGGTAGCGCAGGGCCAGGCGCTTGGCAAAGGGCAGGTTGCGGCGCACCAGCTCCTCGCGTATCGCTGGATCGCCGGAGGCGGTGAACTTCTTCCAGAGGGCCTGTTCAGTGGCAAGCTGATCCTCCGCCCCGGGGCCCGGGGCGGAGCTCTCTCCCTCTTTGTGCCGCTTGGGTGTCATCGCAGTCAAAATGCCAGGCCTGCGCCTAGCGGATGCCGCCCTCGAGCCATGACCAAGCCGTGCAGCGCTCTCCAACCGTACTCGGTCCATACCCTGGGCGAGGGGAGTTCAAGCCAGGGTGTGGGCCGGCCGGTCGCCGGGTAGCCGACAGCCCCACGGCGCTAGGCTCCAGCCAACTTCGATTCCCGACCAGTCCGACCAGGAGGACGACCAGATGGCCTTTTCGGTTCCCGACCTGCCCTACGCATACGACGCGCTCGAGCCCCACATCGACGAGGCGACGATGCGTGTCCACCACGACAAGCACCACCAGGCCTACGTCGACAAGGCGAACGCGGCCCTGGAGGGGACCGAGTGGGCCGATCGCGACGTCGAGGACGTGCTGCGCAATCTCTCGAGCCTTCCCGGCGACAAGCAAGGGCCCGTCCGCAACAACGCCGGCGGCCACTACAACCACAGCCTCTTCTGGCAGATGCTCAGCCCAGACGGCGGTGGCGAGCCGGGAGGAGAGCTCGGCTCGGCGATCGCCGAGACCTTTGGCTCCCTCGACTCCTTCAAGGACGAGTTCAAGAACGCCGGCATCGCTCGCTTCGGCTCCGGCTGGGCCTGGCTGGTCAAGGACAACTCCGGCCTCGCCGTCGTCTCGACCCCGAACCAGGACTCGCCGCTGTCCGACGGCAGCGTGCCGCTGCTCGGCTGCGACGTCTGGGAGCACGCCTACTACCTCAAGTACCAGAACAAGCGCCCGGACTACATCGACGCCTTCTGGAACGTCGTCAACTGGGATTACGTCGGCCAGCGCCTCGCCGACGCGGGCTGAGCGCTAGCGCGCGACGGGCACTGCAGGCCGCGCCGCCTCTGGCAGGTGGCGCGGCTCGGCGCCGTCCTTGGGCGGGATCAGGCTCATCGCGTGCTCGGCCTTGGCGGTGATCGTCAGGCTCGGGTTGACGCCTGGGTTGGCGGGGATCGCCGCTCCGTCGCAAACCAGCAGGTTCTCGTAGCCGAAGACGCGGTTGCCGGCGTCGACGACGCCGTTCTGTGGATCGGCGCCGACCACGGCGCCGCCGAGGATGTGGGCAGTCGAGGGGATGTTGCGGACCGACTCGGTGATCGCGCTCTGGGCGACGCCGCCGGTGCGCTTCTCGAACCAGCGCGCGACTTTCTCGGCGGCTGGGATGTAGGTCGGATTGGGGCGCCCAGGATCCTGTTGGGTCTGCAGGCGCACGCCCGAGCCGAAGATCTTGCGCTTGGGACGGAAGTGCATCGCGGCGTCGACGGTCTGCATCACCAGCAGGATCACCGTTCGCTGCGACCAGCGGTGGGGCAACGCCATCCGCACCGTGCGCAGCGGATGGCGCAGGATCGCCGCCAGCCACTTGATCGGCCGGGTGAGTTTCGTCCCCGGCCCGGTCATCGCGGTGAAGGTGCCGGCCATCGCGTCGCCGCCCTGGCCGTAGGTGACGACCTCGATGTGGGTGTCGGGATCGGGGTAGATGCTCGAGGTGATCGCGACTGAGCGGCTGAAATCGCGCTCGTCGTCGGGCGCGGTGACCGATTGGATCGACTCCGAGTTGGTGCGGACGAGGTCGCCGAGCCGCGCTGAGACCTTCGGCAGGGCGCCGCTGTGGCGGCAGTTGGCGAGCAGGTTGTTGGTGCCGAGCGCGCCGGCGGCGACGATCACGCCGCGGGCGGTCAGCGTGCGGCGGCGCTTGCGCAGCCAGGACCCCGAGCGCTCGCTCGTCACCGCGTAGCCGTCGGAGCCGTCGGTGGCGCCCAGCGGGCGGATCTCGGTCACCTGCCGCTCGGGCTGGATCTCGACCCCGAGCTTCTCGGCGAACCAGAGGTAGTTCTTCATCAGCGTGTTCTTCGCCCCGTGCCGGCAGCCGACCATGCAGCTGCCGCAGCGCATGCAGCCGGTGCGGTCGGGCCCCTCGCCTTCGAAGAAGGGGTCGGGCACCTCCTTGCCGGGCTGGTCGAAGAAGACGCCGACGCGGGTGTTGGTGAAGGTCTCTCCGACGCCGATCTCCTCGCCGTATTCCTGCAGCAGCTTGTCCGCCGGACCGATCCCCTCGTACTCGACCACCCCGAGCATCCGCTCGGCGGTGTCGTAGTGCGGGGCCAGCTCGAGCTCCCAGTTGCCGAGGTCGTTCCACTGCGGGTCGTCGAAGAAGGCCGGCCGCGCCCGGTAGAGCGTGTTGGCATAGCCGAGGCTGCCGCCGCCGACGCCGCTGCCGGAGACGATGAAGACGTCCTTGAAGAAGGTCATCCGCAGCACCCCCCGCATGCCGAACTTGGGCAGCCAGAAATAGCGCCGCGGATGCCGCAGGTTCGACTCGGCGAAGTCCTCGTCCGCGAACCTGCTGCCGCACTCGAGCACGGCGACCGAGTACCCCTTTTCGGCGAGCCGCAGCGCCGAGACGGAGCCTCCGAACCCGGAGCCCACCACCAGCCAGTCGAAGTCGTACTTCAAGGCACCCCTGCGGGCCTAAGCCTCGCCGGGCTCCAGCGGGCGGAAGTCCGAGGTGCGGGCGCCGCAGACCGGGCAGAACCAGTCCTTGGGGATGTCCTCGAAGGCCGTTCCGGGTGGGATGCCGCCGTCGGGATCGCCGATCTCTGGGTCATAGATGAACCCGCAGCTCTCGCAGATCCAGAGCTTTGCCTCGGTCGCAGTGGTCATGACAGAAGTTTAGTCGCGCTCACTCTTTGCTGAAGCTGACGGAAACCGGCTCACGCTCGGCCGGATCCTCGATCTCGAAGAACTCCCGTTTGGTGAAGCCGCCCTGATTGGCGATGATCGAGCCCGGGAACTGTTCGATGTCGGTGTTGTAGGACTGCACGTTGGAGTTGTAGATTCGCCGCGAGGCCTGGATCTCATCCTCCAGCTCGGAGAGGCTGCGGCTGAGCTGCTGGAAGTTCTCGGTGGCGCGCAGGGTCGGGTAGTTCTCGGCGACGGCTTTCACGTCGGCAAGCGCTTGGGTCAGCTTCTGCTCGGCCTTGGCGGTTTCCTCGACGCTCTGGGCCGCCATCGCCTCGGCACGTGCCTGGGTCGTCTTCTCGAAGGTCTGGCTCTCGTGCTCGGCGTAGCCCTTGACGGTCTCGACCAGGTTGGGGACGAGGTCGTGCCGGCGCTTCAGCTGCACGTCGATCCCGCTCCACGACTCGTCGACCCGGTTGCGCGCGGCGATGATCGAGTTGCGCTTGGCGATGAAGTAGAGAACCGCGATCACGATGATCGCGACGACGACGATGATGGCGATGGTCATGGAAGCTCCTGTGGTCGGACCTATCTAGAGGCCATCCTACGCGGATTCGGCTCGGCAAAGCTTAGGATCGGCGGCGATGAGTGCTAAGCAGGAAGCGCAGGCCTGGGCGGAAACGGTTCGCGGATACGGCGAGCGGCATGGGCTCGTCTACGAGCCGGTTGGCGGCATCAACCCGAAGGACGGGCCGGTTGCTCTCTGCGTGGGAGGCACCAACCGCCTCACGGGGCAGCTCGCCGAGGGCTTCTGGGGCTCCTCCTGCGATGCCGACGAGAAGGAGAGCGGCGGTCTCTTCGGCAAGGCCATGCTGCCGACCGCGATGCTTGCCAAGGCGCACATGCCCGACTTGGCGAAAGTCGTTCCCGCCTTCAACGTCGAATCGATCGAGGGACACGAGGTCGTCACCCAGCGTTTCGCCCGCAAGGTCGAGTTCGAGTCGATCGACTTCAACAAGCGCTTCCTCACGACCGTGCCGAGCGAGTACGACCCGGTTGCCCTGCGGGAGCTGTTCGGCCCCGGCTTCCTCGAGTGGACGACGACGATGACCGGCGAGATCGACTTCGGCATCAACGACCGCCAGCTCTGGTTCCTCTGGCGCCTGCGCGAGCGTAGCGAGGAAGAGCTGAAAGCGGCCCTGAAGAACGCCGGCCAGCTCTTCAAGCGCCTGCAGGCGGAGATGGAGGAGAGCGGCATCAACACCTATCCGCCTGGGCCCTGGCATGCAGGGCTGGAGGCCTTCCCCACAACTGGGTAGTCAGGCGCTCTCGCACTCATACAAACGTCCATTGGACATGGGTCCAGGAATTGCTGGATTGACCGGGAGGTGCCGATGGAGGGGGTGTGAGCGCACTGGCCGGGACGATCTCCGCACCGCTGTCCGTCAGGGTGAACGGGGCGGGAATCGCGCGCTGGCTGCGGGCGATCCTCTCGTTGCTCGTTGCCGTTGGCATCCTCGCAGTGGCGCTGCCGGTCGCCTTCGGCAGCGGCGCCAAGGGCGCCGGCGTGGACCCGGTCCAGGTCTTCTCCTCCGGGCCGCTGGTCGCGGCCGAGACGAGCGGGGGTGGTCAGCTATCGGTCGGCTCGATGGTCCCAGGGGAGAGCCGCTCGGCGATTATTCGGGTTTCCAATGCGAATTCCAGCCCTGTCGCGCTCGGCCTCGCGGTGCGAACCGTCGACCGGGTCGGGGCTGGGGGCGTGGCCCTCTCCGATGCGATGACCCTGCGGGTCGAGGCCGCTGCCGGCGGCCCGGCGCTCTACGACGGCCCGATCGGCCAGATGCGGCGCCTGGGGCTGGGGAGCACCCCGGCGGGCGCCGAGCACGCCTATCGCTTCACGGTCACGCTGCCGCAGGACGTCGGCAACGAGGTCCAGGGCTCCTCGATGCGCGCCGGCTTCGCCTGGAACGCCGGCTGATCTCCAGTTCTCTCGCTTCGACCCTCATCGTTTCGCGAGAGCGGCCGATTAAAGGGGTGCATGGAAGCGATTCAAGGCAAACCCGCCGTGAGGCGGGGACGCAAAGCTAGAGGTCTCGGCTACGGCCGAGATAGCTCGGCTGCCGCTTTCGGAGCCCAAACATCGAGCCCCGAAGGAGGCACTTATGTCTCGCATTTCCGTGATCCTCTCGAGTCCCCGTCATCTGCTTGGAGCGCTCCTTGTGGCGCTGCTGGCATTCGGCGCGGTCGTTGGATCAGGCGCGAGCTTCACTTCGAAGTCCGCGAATCCGAGCAACACGTTCAGCGCCGGCAACCTCGCGCAGTCCAATTCCAAGGAAGGCGCGGCGGTTCTGACGGCAACGAAGATGGTGCCCGGAGCACCCTCGACCAACGGCACGGTGGTGATTACCAACAGCGGCGACGTCGCTGGCACGTTCACCCTCTCGAGGACGAGCCTCACGGATACGCCGGGCGCCAATGGCGGCCAGCTGTCGGGTGTGCTCGATCTGAAGGTGGAGGACGTGACCAACGAAAAATCGCCAATCACCCTGTACTCGGGCAAGGTCGGCGCGATGGGTGCCCAGTCACTCGGCAAATTTGCCGCAGGCGAGGCCCGCACCTACAAGTTCTCGGTGACATTCCCGGACGGCGGCACTCCTGCGTCGGCAACGACGGGGGACAACGCCTACAAGGGGTCGTCGATGAGCGTCGGCTATCAGTGGGATGCCGCTTCCTAGCGGTCATCCCCCGACGGGGGACCGGGGCCGGTACGGTCACCGGCTTCGGTTCTCCCGTCGACCTCCTTCGCTGGGAGCGCTGCAATGGATGAGTCCAGCAGGGTGCGACGAGCGCTGCGCTGGGGAGGCGCGGCGGCCACCCTCCTCTGCCTCGCCCTGGCCGCGATCCTGCTGATCCCAGCGGCGCTCGGCTTTCAGCGCTATGTGATCGTCAGTGGCTCGATGAGCGGGACCTACGATCGCGGCTCGATCGTTTTCGACGAGGAGGTGCCGGTCGCCGATCTAGAGGTGGGGGACTCGATCACCTACGAGCCGCCCCCCGGCACCTTCTCGCAGGACCTGGTCACCCACCGGATCGTCCAGATCGGGGAGGACGAGCAGGGCGTCAGGACCTTCCGCACCAAGGGCGACGCCAATGAGAGCGCCGATCCCTGGACCTTCACGCTCGACCAGCCAACCCAGGCCAAGGTCGCCTTCTCCGTCCCCTACGTCGGCTACCTGCTTGCTGGTCTCTCGATCCCGATCGTGCGGATGCTGGCGATCGGCATCCCCGCGATCGCCTTGGCGCTGCTGATCCTGGTCGGAATCTGGCGCGACGCCGGCGAGGAGGCGCGGCGGCGGGAAGCCGAGTCGATCCCGATGTCGACCCCACAATGGACCGAGTAAGGCTGCTGATCGGATCGCGCCGCTGGCTGCTGCTGGCGGCGCTGGCGCTGGTTTCGCTTGCTCTCGGCTCGGCGATGTTCAGCGGCGCTCGCTTCAGCTCGAAGAGCTCCAACACGGCCGCGCTTGCCGCCGCAAGCATCCAGCTCAGCTCCTCGGCGCCGAACCAGGCAATCGTTGCGGCTTCCGGCATGCGTCCCGGTGACAGCCGTCAGGGAACGATCGAAATCAGCAATAAAGGCGACGTCGCCGGGACGGTGACGCTGAAAGCCAGCGGGCTGACCGGGACCGCGCTCGCCGCAGTGATCGATCTCAAGGTCGAGGACACGACCAGCGGCACGACGCAGAAGTGGAGTGGCAAGCTCGGCTCTTTCAGCAGCGTCGCCCTGGGGTCGGTCGCAGCAAGCTCGATCCGTAAATACCGGCTGACCTTGAGCTGGCCTTCCGCCTCCACCGAAGCTTCGCTTCAGGGCGCCTCGACTTCGCTCACCTTCCAGTGGGACGGCAGCTCATGAGCGCCCGGGTGCAGATTGCGACGGCACTGGCGGCACTGGCTGCCTGTGTGCTCGCGGTGGGACTATCGGCGGCGAGCTTCACCGATACCGAGGAGAACCCGCAGACGGTCAGCGCTATCGCCGACTGGACCGCGCCGAGCGCGAGCGCGAGCGTGATCGACCAGAAGGAAAGCCGGACCGCCGGCTATGTCAGGTCGAGCGTTGCCTACTACGCCTACGCCAAAGTCTCCGACTCCGGCAATCCGGCCAGCGGCGTCGCCTCGGTCAAGGCCGACGTCAGCAGCATCACCTCGGGTCAGGACGAAGTGCCTCTGGTCGCTGGCAGTTACACGGCCGACGGTGTCTCCTACAACTACCGCAGCGCCGAACTGAAAGCGAAAAGCAGCCTCAGCGCCGGCGTCAAGGCCTACGCGCTCGAACTGGTCGATGCCGCTGGGAACGCGGCGAGCCAGAGCTTCTCGGCAACCGCCTACGCGGCGTTCAAAGGCACTGACTTCGAAACCGCCAACGCCTCTGGTGGCACAGAAGGGAAGCCCGAGAAAGGGGATACGGTCAGCTTCGAGTTCAACAACCTGCCCGAAGCCTCCTCGATCGTCTCGGGCTGGACCGGCAGCGGCACCAAATCGGTGACTGTGTCCATCGCCAACAGCTCTGAAAACGACAGCCTGGCGGTCAGCGGCGCGACGATCGGCAGCGTCGCGCTCAAAGGCGACTTCACCGACAGCACGGCGAGCTTCAGCAGCTCCAGCATCTCACTGAGCGGGTCGACCGTGACGATCGTCCTCGGCACGGCTTCGGGAAGCGTCAAGACCGACAGCGACAAAAGCAAATCGGTCTGGACCCCGTCGTCATCGAACCTCGATCTTGCCGGCAACGCCTCGGCGACGTCGACCGTCACGGGCAGCAACAAGAAGCAATTCTGAGCGGCGCTCAGGCCGGATAGTCAGGGTCGCCGGGGAGGACGACGCGGTGGTCCTCCTGCGTGCCGATTACCTTGGGCAGGATCGGCTCGACCTGGCGCCCGCGGTGGGCTTCGATCGCCTCGCTGGAATTGCCGTAGGGGAGCAGCGATTCGAGCTGCTTGACGGTTGGGAAGGCGAGGGTCAGCTTGCCGGCGGCCTGCGCCTCGAGCGCGGCGGCCGGCTCGACCCAGGCAGCCTCGGTGGTCTCGACCCCGTCCGGTTGGGGCGGCGTGTGGGCCGGCGCGAGAGCGAGGAAGAACCAGGCATCAAAGCGCCGCGAGATCACCGCTGGGGTGATCCAGCGCGAGAACAGCACCAGCTCCTCCTCCGCGGGGAGCTCGATCCCGGCCTCCTCCTTCAGCTCCCTCAGCGCGCAGGCTCTGTGACCCGCCTCGTTCTCGCCGTCCTCGAGGTCGACCGCGCCGCCGGGGAAGACCCAAACACCGGGCATGAATCTGGCGCTTTCGGTTCGCTTCAGCAGCAGGACCTCGAGCGCCCGGTCTCCGTGCTTTCCGCCTCGTCTCAGCAGTACCACCGAGGCCGCCGGCCGGGGAACGGCCGGCGTCCCGAGGTTGGGCTGCTCCGCCGGCCCGCGCTTGCGACTGCTCACGAAGCCAGCCTACAGCCGTCTTTGCGATCCTCCTTGTCATGGTCCTCTTGGTTCTCAATCAGGCTCTAATACGATGTCGTTCGCTCGCTGATTGAGTTGACCGGCGGTGTCACGGGGGCGTTACATCGGGCTGGGAGTGGTTGCGCTGGTGGTGGTGGGCGCGATCTTCGCCTGGCAGTTCGCTCCGAGCGACAGCGTCACCCGCGCCACCGTCGGTGATGCGGTTCAGAAGTTCCGGCACCGGGTCGAGCAACGGGTCGCTCAGGGCGCCGGTCTCCTCGATGGGGTCGAGTACGGCGTATACCGCTACGTGATCCACGGTGGTGAGGACGTCGATGCGACGATCCTGAGCGCTCGCCACAACTACGGCGGCGTCTCGACGGTCGCGGTCACCCCGACGCCTTGCGGGGTCGAAGAACGGTGGCAGGTGCTGAGAGGACGCTGGACCGAGGTGGAGCTGTGCCGGACGAAGGGGGGATCCCGGATCGAGGGCCTGCGCGACTCCCACGAGTTCTTCGGCGAAGAGAGGGTCATCGCCTACGCCTGCCATGGCGACGACATCCCCGCTGCCGCCGAGCAGCGGCCGGGAATGGGGTGGACCTTCGAGTGCATCGCCGACGAAGCCTCGGCGAGGAACACGAGTCGCGTGATCGCGGTCGAAAAGCTCGAGGTCGGCGGCCAGACCTATGACGCCGTGCACACGAAGGCGACGATCGCGCTCGAGGGGGAAGTCTCCGGGACCGACCTGCGGGAGGAATGGCGGCGCCGCTCCGACGGGCTGCTCCTGCGCAGGGTCGAGAACATCGAGGCGAATCTCGACATCATCGGTGGCGCGTCCTATGACGAGCGTTACTCCCTGAGCCTGATCTCGGCCGAGCCAGAGCGCTGAGGGCTACGCGGCTAGACGCTCAGCCGAGCGCGCGCTTGCGGCTCCCGCGCAGCCACCAGCGGTGGGCAAGCCAGGCCAGCATGAAGATCAGGGCCAGCGGGGCGAGAACCGCGAGGCCGATGACGGCAATGCCGGCGGCGACGGCGAGGATCCGGCCGGCGTCGCCCAGGGCGTCGCCCGCTCCCCAGCTTCCACCCGTGTCCGCTGCCGGCGAGGTTCCGGTCTCGATTCGCAACGAGACGCGGGAGAAGTTGGCGCGCCGCTGCAGGGTGTCGAGGCGAGAGCGGAGGTAGACCGTCTGCCGCCGCTCGCCGCGAAGCTGGGCTTCGACCGCGATCCGCTCGCCGTCGGTTTCGGCTCCGGCCAGCTGAGCGAGCAGACCCTCGATTCTGGCCCGGGTGTCCTGCAGCCTTTCTCTGGTGCTGACCGTCGGAGCGGTGATGTCCCGGGTCGCCTCGTGCCGGGAGCGGACCTCGCCGATCGCCGAGAGGTCGGCGAGCGCGTCGCTGAGCTTGCCGCTGGGGATCAGCAGGTCGAAGCTGGCTCCTGCTCTGCCCGCCTCCCCGTCGCGGATCGAGGAGTTGAGGACGATGCCGTCGGCGGCGTGGACGGCGTCGAAGACGTCGGCGGCCGCGGCACGGACCTCGGCCGGGTCGGTGCCGAGGACGATCTGGGCAGAGCGCTCGATGTCCCTGCTGTCCGTTCGCGAGGCGTACGGGCCGGAGCCCGCCTGAGTCGAGAGCATGGGCGCTGCGTACTGGGTGCTGGAAGCACCCTGGGCACTCGAGGTGTCTCCTGCCGGCGCGGCGCTTGCCGCTCGCTCTGGCTGACGAGGGGCCTCCGAGAAGTGCTGCTCGCCCCTGTCCAGGCGGATGCCGTCCTGGCCGTTCTCCGAGGTCGTCACCAGCGCCGTTGCAATCGCGATTCCGGCCACCGCAAGGGCGCCGGCCGGTGCCAGTATTCGTCGCGGCGGGGTGGCGCGGAGCCGCCCGGTAATGCGACCGATTGTGCCTCCGGCCCGTCCTTCGCGGGGGAAGCCGGCGGCGGCGCGGGCGTCGAGCGCGGCGGCAAATGCCGGCTCGGGCGAGGGCCGCAGCGCCCGCAGCTCGGCGGCGAGGTCGAGATCGTTCCTACGCGGCTCCATCGCATGCCTCCCTCAGCTTGTCGACGACTCGGTGCAGCTTCGTGCCGGCGTTTGACTCGGAGATGCCGAGCACGCGGGCGATCTCCGCGTTGGAGAGGCCGGCGAAGAACTTCAGCGCGATCAGCTCCCGTTCCCGCGCCTCGAGCTCGGCCAGCGCTGCGGCGAGGAGCAGGCGAAGCTCGCTTCGCTCGGCGGGGTGGACTTCGGCCAGGCTCTCCACGTCGACAGGCTCGACCGCCAGCTCCGCCCGCCTGCCGCGCCGGCGCAGCTCGTCCAGCGCCGCGTTGCGGGCGATCCCGAAGAGCCAAGCTCGGCCGCTGCCCCGTCGTGGGTCGAAGCGAGAGCGCTTGCGGAAGGCGCGCTCGAAGGCGGTCGCGGTGACATCCTCGGCCGCGGCCCGGTCGCCGAGCAGCCCGGCGGCGTAGGCGTAGACGTCGTCGCGGCTGGAGCGGTAGAGCTGCTCGAAGGCGAGCTCGGTGTCCGACGGGGCATCGGTGGCGGGTGCGGCGAGAGCCTGACTCACGCCCTTACTACGAGCGTCCCCCCGTTTCGTCACACCAGAAGAATGTGGCCGGCGCATCTCCGCGTCCTCGGTCGGTCGCATGCAGAGCACGCCACGCTCCCTGCGTCCTCGATCTGCTTGGCCACATTCCTCTGGACGTCAGGCAGCCTGAGCCACTGGGCTTGGCGTCGAGTAGGCCGAGACCCACGCCGCTTGAATCGACTCGGTGGCGATCTCGACCAGGCTGCGCAGCTCCGTCTCGGAGATCGAGAGGGGGGGCACGAGGATGATCGTGTCGCCGAGCGGGCGGATGATCGCGCCGCGCTGGCGGGCCTCGAGCGTCACCCGGTGTCCGAGCCGCAGTGCTGGGTCGTGGGGACCGAGGTCGATGCCGACCATGAATCCCCGGGCGCGCACCTCGCTCACCTCGGGCATCTCCTCGACCTCTCCGAGCAGCTCCCTCAGCAGCTCGATCTTCGGCTGTAGCCGCTCGATCGTCCGCTCGGACTCGAAGGCGTCGAGGCTGGCGAGGGCGGCGGCGCAGGCGAGGGGGTTGCCGGTGTAGGTGTGGCCGTGGAAGAAGGTGCGAAACTCCTCCGGCTCGCCGAGGAAGCCCTCGTAGATGCGCTCCGTGGCAAGCGTCGCGGCGAGCGGCATGTAGCCACCGGTCAACCCCTTGGCCAGGCAGAGCAGGTCGGGTGCCACTTGCTCCTGCTCGCAGGCGAACATCGTCCCGGTGCGGCCGAAGCCGGTTGCAACCTCGTCGCAGATCAGCAGGACGCCGAAGCGGTCGCAGAGCTCCCTGACCGCGCGCAGGTAGCCGGGCGGGTGGGTGAGCATTCCCGCCGCGCCCTGGACAAGCGGCTCGACGATTACCGCGGCGATCTCCTCTTCGTGGCTGGCGAGCAGCCGCTCGAGGTCGGCGGCGTCGCCGGGCTCGGCCGCGTGGGTGGTGAAGAGCAGGGGCCGGTAGGTGGAGTGGAAGAGATCGATCCCGCCGACCGAGACCGAGCCGATCGTGTCGCCGTGGTAGGCCTCGCGCAGGTGGATGAAGGCGGTGCGGCGAGTGTGCTGCCCGCCGCGCTGCTGCTGGTACTGGAAGGCCATCTTCAGCGCGATCTCGGTCGCGGTCGAGCCCGACTCGGAGTAGAAGACCCGAGAGAGTCCCGCCGGGGCGATGTCGACTAGGCGCTTGGCGAGCTCGGCGCCCCCGGGGTGCGAGAGGCCGAGCATGGTCGAGTGGGCGACCTTGCCGAGCTGCTCCCGCACGGCCGCGTCGATGCCCGCGTGCCGGTGGCCGTGGACTGTGCACCAGAGCGAGGAGGTCCCGTCGAGGTAGCGCCTGCCATCGCTCGCGATCAGGTAGGAGCCTTCGCCGCGCTCCACCATCAGCGGCTCTTCCTCGCACCAGCTCTGCTGCTGGGTGAAGGGATGCCAGAGGTGGTCTCGATCGAGCTGGGTGGAATCGGCCGGCATCGGGTAGTGCCGACCCTAGTCAGGAGTGCGGCGGGAACCCGAAATGTGCGGCTTCGCACACAAACCCCTACATCAATAGATGCAATCCTTCCTCGATGGCTGAGCGTGGAGCACCCCCGAAGGTCCCGGAGCTGCGGCGAAGGACGCTGCACGCCGTCCGCTCGCTGTTCGCCCCGTTGCTCCCGGACGACTATCTGGAATTGATCAACCCGCTCTGGTCCACGCGCGAGCTGCGCGGACGGATCGAGCGCATCGACCAGGAGACGCCAGATGCCGTCACGGTGCTGATCCGCCCCGGATTCGAGTGGGAGGGGCACCAGCCAGGGCAATACCTGAGGATTGGCGTCGTCGTTGACGGGGTGCATCACTGGCGTGCCTACTCCCTTACCTCCGAGCCCGAGCGTCCCGACGGCTGCATCAGCATCACCCCAAAGCTCGTCGATTCCGGCAAGGTCTCGCCCTATCTGGTCCGTAGCGCCAGGCCGGGGGACATCGTGCGGCTTGGCGGAGTCGAAGGCACCTTCGTGTTCCCGGATCCGTCGCCAGGGAAGCTGCTCTTCGTCAGCGCCGGCAGCGGGATCACGCCAATCATGAGCATGGTCCGCAGCCTGCATCGGAAAAAGGCGCTTGCCGACGCGGTCCACGTCCATTCGTCTCGAGATCTCGAGGGGGTGATCTTCGCGGACCTCCTGCGCGAGATCGACAGCTCCAACGAGGGCTACCGCCTGCATCTGCAGATCACAGGCGAGCGGGGCAGGGTCGGGGCTGACGATCTCGATCGGCTCTGCCCCGACTGGCGCGATCGTCACGCCTTCCTATCTGGCCCTGCCGAGATGCTCGATGCGATGAGCAAGCGCTGGGAGCGGGACGGCAATCGCGAGCTGCTCCACATGGAGCGCTTCCAGCCGCTGATCGGCGGTGAGTCGGGCGAGGGCGAGGGGGGCGCCGTGCGCTTTGCCAAAAGCGGAGTGGAGGCCCATTGCGACGGCGGCACGCCGATCCTCGTCGGCGGAGAGGAGGCAGGCGCGACCCTCCCCTTCGGCTGCCGGATGGGCATCTGCCACACGTGCGTGGGCAGGCTCTGCAAGGGGGAGGTGCGCGACCTGCGCACCGGCAAAGTCCACGGCAGCGCGGGAGAGATGATCCGCACCTGCGTGAACGCCCCCGAAGGACCGATCGAGATCGCGCTTTGAAACCGACGAAAGGGAGACGATGAACCCGATGACCGCTGAGGTCGAGAGCCCGCTTGCGCGCCTTTCAGTGGAGCAGCTCGAGCAGCTCGCTGGTGAGCTCGACGAGATCCGTGACCGAGTCTTTGCCGACCTCGGCGAACGCGATCGCCGCTACATCGAGAGCATGATCGCGATGCAGCGCCGCCTGGCCGTCATCGGCCGCGTGCTGCTGCTCGGCGCTCGCTACCGGCCCGCCCAGATAGGCGGGACCGCCGCGTTGTCGATGGCGAAGATCCTCGAGAACATGGAGATCGGGCACAACGTCCTGCACGGGCAGTGGGACTGGATGAACGATCCCCAGATCAACTCCTCGACCTGGGATTGGGACACGGCCTCGACCGCGGAGGCCTGGAAGCACTCGCACAACTACGTCCACCACACCTTCACCAACATCCTCGGCAAGGACAAGGACCTGGGCTACGAGATCATGCGGATCGACCCGCGGCAGAAGTGGCACCCGGTCTACCTCGCACAGCCGCTCTACAACCTGCTGCTGATGGCGTTCTTCGAGTGGGGGGTCGCCCTCCACGATCTCGACTTCGAGGCGATCCGCAAGGGCAAGAAGTCAAAGGCCCAGGTCAAGCGCGAGCTGGCCGGCATCCGCGAGAAGGCGAAGAGCCAGGTCGTCAAGGACTACATCGCGTGGCCGCTGCTCAGCGGCTTGGCGATGGCGGCCCTCGATGCGGCCCTCGAGGCCCGCAGCGGCGGCCGGCGCCGCGGCGGATTGGCTGGGGTCCTGAAACGCGCCCTCGGCGGCGGTCGGAGCACCTACCGCGCCGCGGCATCCGCGAACGCGACGGCCAACATCGTCCGCAACGTTTGGTCCTACGCGATCATCTTCTGCGGCCACTTCCCGGATCAGACGCACACGTTCAAGCCCGAGGAAGTCGAGGACGAGAGTCGCGGCGGTTGGTACGTGCGCCAGCTGACCGGCGCGGCGAACATCGAGGGGAGCCCGTTGTTCCATGTCGCCAGCGGCAACCTCGGCTACCAGGTCGAGCATCACCTCTTTCCGGACTTGCCGAGCACCCGCTACGCCGAGATCGCCCCGCAGGTGAAGCAGGTCTGCGAGCGCTATGGCCTGCCCTACAACAGCGGTCCCTTCGGGCAACAGCTCGGGATGGTGCAGCGGACGATCCTGCGACTTGCCCTGCCTGGCGGCACGCCACGCCCCAAGCCAGGGCCGTACCGCGGGGAGGATCACCCCGCTCTGTGATATAGCTCACAAGAGCAACTATTGCGTTCGCGAAATAGTTGCGCTTATGCAAGTATTGTCGGCATGCAAGCGAGCGACATCGCAGCGATTGCCGGGCAGGTAGGCGCTCCACAGGCCAGCGAGGCCGAGCAGAAGACCGCGGCGCGGCTCACCGCTCTGCTGCGTCACCTCTTTCTCTACGACCGCGGCAACATGCTGCGGTTGATCGAGGAGAGTGGCCTCTCGATAACCCAGTCCAAGGCTCTGCTGGAGCTGGGTGGGCTCGGCGAGGCGACGGAGGCGCGTCAGGTCGGCGACCTGGCGGAGGCGCTCGGCGTCTCTGTTCCCTCGATGAGCAGGGCGGTCGACGGCCTGGTCAAGAAGCGACTCGCCACCAGGGTCGAGGATCCGGATGACCGCCGGGTGCGGCGCATCGCAATTGCCGCCAAGGGCAAGAAGCTCGTCGACACCCTCGTCGTCGTGCGGCAGGCAGGGATGGAGACCTTTGCCGCCAGCCTCACGGCTGCCCAGCGGCGCAAGCTGGACGCGGCAGTCGACTCACTGATGGACAGGGAGGACATCGCCGAGGCATACGAGCACCTGAAGGAGGTGGGACCGGCTTGACCCGTTACCGACATCTGATCACCGAGGACAACCGCAAGTGGTGGACGCTCGGGGCGATGTGCTTCGCGCTGTTCATGATCATGCTCGACAACACCGTCGTCAACGTCGCCCTGCCCTCGATCCAGCGTGACCTCCACGCCTCGATATCCGGCCTCGAGTGGACGATCAACGGCTACACGCTCTCCTTCGCGGTGCTGCTGGCGACCGGTGGGCGGCTCGGCGACATCTTCGGCCGCCGCCGCATGTTCCTCTTCGGCGTAGTCATCTTCGCCCTCTCCTCGGCGACGGCCGGTTTCGCCGCCAACTCCACCGACCTCGTCATCAGCCGCGTCGTCCAGGGCGTCGGTGCGGCGCTGATGATGCCGGCGACGCTCTCGATCATCACCGATGCCTTCCCTGCCGCAGAGCGCGGCAAGGCGATGGGGATGTGGGCAGGGGTCTCCGCCCTGGCCCTGGCGGTTGGCCCCGTCGTGGGCGGCTTTCTCACCGAGCACGTCAGCTGGCGGGCGATCTTCTACCTCAACATCCCGGTCGCGATTGGCGCCGTCACCGCCGCGCTCTTCGCCGTGCGCGAGTCGCGTGACACCTCGGTCGGCCGCGAGGTCGACTACGCCGGCGTGGTCGTGCTCACCGGCTCGCTGACCGCGCTGATCCTCGCTCTAGTCGAGGGCAACGAATGGGGCTGGGGATCACCCGAGATCGTCGCGCTGCTGGTCGGCGCAGGCGTTGGCCTGGCGGCATTCGTCGCGGTCGAGCTGCGGGTCAAGGTGCCGATGGTCGAATTCCACTTCTTCTCCGATCGCAACTTCCTCGGCGCCGTGGTCGTCGCCCTGATCGTCTCCTTCTCGATGCTCGGCGTCTTCTTCTTCCTCGCCCTCTATATGCAGAACATCCTCCATTACTCGCCGCTGGAGGCGGGGGTCAGGTTCTTGCCTTCGACCCTGATGATCGTCGGCGTGGCGCCGGTTGCCGGTCGGCTGGCGGACCGCATCGGGCCGCGCTGGCTGATCGCCGCCGGCCTCGCGATCGTCGCCGCCTCGCTCTACAGCTTCAGCGGGATCGCGGTCGATTCAAGCTACCTCGACCTGCTGCCCGGGTTCATGCTGCTCGGCATCGGGATCGCGCTGACGATGTCGCCGATGACCAGCGCCGCGATGAACGCGGTCCCGGTTGCGAAGGCGGGGATCGCCTCCGGCGTGCTCTCGATGTTCCGCATGGTCGGCGGCAGCCTCGGCGTCGCCGTCACCGGCGCAATCTTCCAGGGCTCGGTGGGCGCCAGCTTCGCCAGCGCCAGCCCGCAGGAATTCGTCGACGCGCTCGGCTATGCGATGAGCGTCTGCGCCGGGGTGGCGGCGCTCGGCGCGGTGATCGGGGCGGTGGCGATCCGCGCCAAGCGCGACACGCTCAGCGTCGAGGCGGTTGAGGCTGCGGTCAACCCCGGTGGCTCAGAGCTTGCCGCCCGCGAGGCGGCCACCTGAGGGCATGCTCGTCCTGCTGCCTCCCTCGGAGGGCAAGACCGCCCCTGTCGAAGGCGATCCGGTCGACCTCGACTCGCTCGTCTTCGCCGCTGCGCTAGGAGAGCGGCGCGCAAAGCTGCTCGACACGGTCGATCCGGGCTTGCGCAGCGCCCCCGCCGCCCCGGCGGCCGAGGTCTACAGCGGCGTCCTCTACGGCCATCTGGGGCTGCCGCAGCTGCCCGCGGCGGCGCGGCGGCGGGTTCTGATCGCCAGTGCGCTCTGGGGCTTCGTCCGTCCCGATGACCGGATCCCCGCCTACAGCTTCTCGGCCAAGACGCGGCTGAAGGAGATCGGACCCCCGGCCGCATGGTGGCGTGAGGCGCTCGCTGCAGCCGTTCCGGACGAGGCAGGCACGCTGATCGTCGACATGCGCTCCGCCGCCTACACGGCGGCCTGGAAGCCCCAGCGGGCGACGCTGCTGGCGGTGCGCGGCTTCAGCGAGCGTGACGGCGAGCGCAAGGCCGTGACCCACATGGTGAAGGCGATTAGGGGCGAAGTGGCCCGTGCCTTGCTGCTGGCGAAGAGCGTCCCGGACGATGCCGGTGCGGCGGCGGCGATCGCGGCCAAGGCCGGCTTCGAGGTGGAGTCGAACGGCGCCAGCCTCGACGTGATCGTCAGCTGAGCTCGAGCTGGGGCCAGCCGGCGGGGTCGCTGAGGTCGAGCAGCGGCAGCGACTCGACCCTGACCTCGCCGAGCGCCGCGATCGTCTCCCGGTTGGACCGTTCCACCGGGCTTGGCTGCGCCGGCCAGGGGGTGAGCACCACCGCGACAACCTCCAGCCCTGCGGCCCGCGCGGCGGCGATTGTCAGCAGCGTGTGGTTGATCGTGCCAAGGCCCGGCGCGGCCGCGATCACGAGTGGCAGCGCCAGCTCGACAGCCAGGTCGCGGACCAGGTAGCCGGGGGAGAGCGGCACCATCAGTCCACCGACGCCCTCGCAGACAAGCGTGTCGGCGTCTTCCGCCGCCGCGTTTGCCGCTGAGAGCAGCCGCGCCGGCTCGATCTCCTCGGCCGCCATCGCAGCGGCGAGGTGGGGAGAGGCCGGCGGGCCGTAGCGATAGGGGGCGATCTGCTCGTCGCTCTGCTTGGACCCGGCGGCGCGGCGAAGCAATGCGTGATCCGTCTCGCCCCCGTCGTCGAGGCCCGTGACCGCCGGCTTGAATACAGCGACTCTGCGGCCGCTTGCCGAGAGGGCGCGAGCGACGACCGCTGCGACCACGGTCTTGCCGACCTCGGTGCCGGTGCCGGTGACGAAGATCCCCTTCAAGGGATCAGGCAGCGACGGCGACCGGCGTGGGCGCCAGCGCGGCGATTCCCAGCTCCCGGGCCAGGGCGCCGACCTGGCTGGCGGCTCGCTGCAGCTCGTCGGCGCGGTGCGTGGCCATCACGGTGAAGCGCAGTCTCGAAGAACCCGCGGGCACGGTCGGCGGACGGATCCCCTGGGCGAACACGCCACGTTCCAGCAGCCTTTCGCTCAGCTCCATCGTCCGCGCGGCATCGCCAACCTCGACCGGGACGATCTGGGTCTCGGCACCACCGGCCCGCAGCCCCTCGCCGCTGAGCGCAGAGCGCAGCGCCACCGCGTTGGAGCGCAGCCGCGCTACCCGCTGCGGATCGGATTCGAGCAGCTCCAGCGCGGCCAGCGCGGCAGCAGCGACCGGCGGTGGAGGGGCGGTGGAGAAGATGAACGAGCGAGCGGTGTTGACCAGGTAGTCGGTGATCTCCTTGCTGGCGCAGACGTAGGCGCCGTAGGAGCCCAGCGCCTTGCCCAGGGTTCCGATCACGACGTCGACCTCGCCGCTCAGCCCAGCGGCGGCCACGGAGCCGCGCCCACCGGGCCCAAGGGCGCCGGTCGCGTGGGCCTCGTCGACCATCAGCCGGCACCTGTGGCGGCGAGCCAGCTGAACCAGCTCCTCCAACGGAGCTACGTCGCCGTCCATCGAGAAGACGCCGTCGGTGACGATCAGCGAGCCTCGCTCGCCGGCTTCGCGCAGTCCCCAGGCCAGGTGCTCGACGTCGCCGTGGCGGTAGACGAACGTCTCGGCGGCGGCGAGGCGGCAGCCGTCGATGATGCTGGCGTGGTTGAGCTGATCGGAGAAGATCACCTCGCCACGGCCGGCGAGCACGGGAATGATGCCGCTGTTCGCGAGGTAGCCGGAGCCGAACAGCAGGGCTGACTCGTAGCCCTTGAACTCCGCCAGCCGCCTCTCCAGCCGGCCGTGCGGCTGCATGTTGCCGGAGATCAGCCGCGACGCCCCGGCTCCCATGCCCCATCGCGCCGCCGCATCGGCGGCGGCGTTTCGCACCTTTGGATGGTTGGCAAGGCCGAGGTAGTCGTTCGAGCAGAGCAGCAGCACCGGCTGGCCGTCGAGCGTGACGTGCGGGCCCTGCGGTCCGCTGATCAGGCGCAACCGCCGGTAGAGCCCCCGGTCGCGAAGCTCCTCCAAGCGCTCTGCGACGTCCGTCATACAGCTTGCGGGTAGGGCGGCGGCTTCTTCGCCTTCTTGATCACGCGCAGCTGGGTCGAGGGATCCCAGAAGTTTGCCTCGTCCTGGTGGTCGATCAGCTCCTGCATCGGAGTCTCGGGGGTCTCGCCCTCGAGCCAGCCGTCGCGGTTGTCGGGGCGGGGATTGGCGCCGTTGTCGGGCTGGCGGGCGACGTTGAGGCCGAGCTCCTCGAACATCGCCCGGTCGTCCTCAGGCTCGGCGCCGAGCGTGGTGAGGAAATTCCCCATCATCACCCCGTTGAGGCCGGCCTTGACCGCCAGTGGCTGCAGGTCGCCGAGGTTCTCCACTCGTCCGCCACAGAGCCGGAACAGCGCCCCGGGGATGATCAGGCGGAAGATCGCCACCCACTTGACTACCTCCCAGGCGTCCATCAGGGGCCGGTCTCCGAACTTCGTCCCCTCGCGCGGGTTGAGCAGGTTGATCGGCACCGAGGTGGGGTCGATCTCGGTCAGCTCGAAGGCCATCTCGACACGCTGCTGAGGCGTCTCGCCGAGGTTGAGGATGCCGCCGACGCAGGTCTCCAGCCCAGCCTCCTTGACCGCCTGGATCGTTCGCAGCCGCCCCTCGTAGCGGACCGTGGTCGAGACCTCCGGGTAGTAGGAGCGGGCGGACTCGACGTTGTGGTGAACGCGCTGGACCCCGGCCTCTTTCAGTCGCTTCGCCCGATCCGCCGACATGTGGCCGATAGAGGCGCAGCGCTTCAGGTTGGTCTGCTCGGCCACCAGCTTCGTGCCTTCGAGGATCTTCTCGAAGTCCCGCTTCGAGAGGCCCTGACCCTGGGTGACCATGCAGAAGCGGTGCGCGCCCGCCGCCTCGGCCGCCTTGGCGTGCTCGAGGATCTGCTCGGGCTCCAGCATCGCGTGCATCGGCGTGTCTGCCTCGGCATAGCGCGACTGGGCGCAGAAGCCGCAGTCCTCGGCGCAACCGCCCGACTTGGCGTTGACCAGCGAGCACATGTCGGTCGAGTCGCCGAAGTTCTCGCGCCGTACCTTCCAGGCGCGCTCGACCAGCTCGCCGATCTCCTCGTGGCCGGTCAGCTCGCCGAGCGCGAGGGCTTCATCGAACGAGATCAGGGAGGACATTCCGGCGCAAGGCTAGGTGGCGCTCCGGACGCCCGCCTGGGCATGAGCAAAGAGCTTGATCTCGTCTCTTCCCGCCTCCTTGGCCGCGTACATCGCCGCGTCCGCGTCCTTCAGAACCGACTCGAAGCTGACCGGATCGCCGGGGCCGAAGGTGACGATTCCGATGCTGGCGCTGAGCGGCGGCAGGCCCTCCACCTCCGGCGCGTGCTCGCGGATCCCGCTGGCGATCGCCTCGGCGACCGTGCGTGCCTCCTTTTCGTTGCAGCGCGGCAGGACGATCGCGAACTCGTCGCCGCCGAGGCGCGCCAGCACGTCGGTCTCGCGCGTCCGTCGTCGCAGCACTCCGCCGATCTCCTCGAGCACGCGGTCGCCGATCGGGTGGCCGAGGGTGTCGTTTACCAGCTTGAAGCGATCGAGGTCGAGCATCAAGACGGCTCCTTCGCTGCGCTCGCGACGGCTGCGCGCCAGCTCCATCCGCAGGTCTTCCTCGAAACGCCGGCGGTTCTTCAGCCCGGTCAGCGAGTCCTGGCTCGCCTGCAGCTGCAGTTCCTGCATCCGTTCGTTGCGGCTCCAGATCAGCACCAGCGCGCCGAGCAGCGCCGCCAGCGAGATCCCGAGCACCGCGATCAGGGCCGGCAGGCTCATGCCGGGCCGGTTCGGGTCCCGGACCACGAGCAGCCAGGTGCGGTCGGCGATCTGGACCGGCACCGCCGCGGCCTCGTCGCGGGGCAGCTCGGGGCCGACGATCGTCCTGCCGCGCTCCAGCAGCTGCGCGTCGACGTCCTCGGAGAGCGGTGCGGTCAGAGTCGCGGCGAGGTCCGGCACGTGGAAGGAGCCGGTTGCGAAGCCGCTCAGCGCAGCACGCCGCTGGGCGACCGTCGCGGTGGGTGCTCCGTCCCTATAGACCGGGTGGAAGACGTTGATGCCGGTGCCGCCGAGGACGAGCCGGATCACCCGGGTAGCGGCCGGCTCGCCGCTGTCGCGGGCGCGAGCGAGGAAGGAGGAGCGCACCGGATCGCTGCCCAGGTCAAGGCCGAGGGGCGGGGTCAGGTCCAGGCCTTTGGCGGCGACGTAGACGAGCGGGAAGTACTGGGCGCTGGGCCGGGCTCGGCGGAACCCGAGCGGGGCGCGTTCGACGATCGGGTAGCCGTGGCTGCGTTCGAAACTTGCCCGCTCTGCCTGCGGGACGGCCTGAACGAACGCGGTGCCGGCGAGGATTCCCGCTTCCAGCAGGGAGTCGGAGAGGATCTCGAACTCGTGGCGGGAGAAGCGGCCCTCGGCCTGGTAGAACGCGGCCGCGCTGGACAGCTGGCCGACCGAGAAGGAAGCGAGGGCCTCGGCCTGGTGGGCGGAGCGAAGCGCCTCGTCGCGCTGCGCCCGCTCGAAGCTGTTGACCTCGCGCGAGTGGACGACCACGCCGACCAGCACCGAGCCGATCGCGATCGCGGCGACCACGGCCAGGCCCAGCCACTGGCGGACGCGCATCGACCTTTTTTTGCCCAGCACCGGATTCACTACTCGACGGGAGCGTTTGCGAGCGACTCCCAGAGGTAGAGCGAGGCGAGGCTGCGATGAGGGCGCCAGGCCTCGCCGATCTCCAGAACTCGCATAGGCGGCGGCATCTCGTCGAGTCCGTACTCGATCTGCACCGCCTTGCGGATGCCGAGGTCGCCGCCGGAGAGCACGTCGGGCCGCTCGAGGTGGAAGAGCAGGAACATCTCGGCGGTCCACTGGCCGAGCCCGCGCACGGCGACGATCTCCTCGATCACCTGCTCGTCGGCAAGCTGCTCGAGCTGCTCGAGCTCGAGCTCGCCGGAGATCACGTGCGCCGCCAGGTCGCGGAGATACTCGACCTTGCGCCCGGAGAGCCCGGCGCCGCGAAGGTCCTGCTCGCTCGCCTCCAGGAGGCGCTCGGGGGCGGGGGTCTGGCCGTCGAAGAGGTCGAGGATCCTGCCGTAGATCGTCCGCGCTGCCTTGGTCGAGAGCTGCTGGCCGACGATCGCCCGCAGCAGTGCTCCGTAGGCATCGGCGGGCGCCTCCTCGCTGCGTCGCCGCAGTCTCGTCTCGAGGTCGATCTTGCCGACCCGCTCGATCAGCGCCGCCATCACCGGATCGGCGGCACTCAGCTTTGCCCGGGCTGAGCTCATCGCCCCTTCCACTCGGGCTTGCGCTTCTCCATGAAGGCTTCGATCCCCTCGCGGAAGTCCTCGGAGGAGAAGCAGGACTCGCGCAGGGCGACCAGGCCCGCCTCCTGCTGGTCGCTGAGGACTGGGCAGGCGTTGAGCAGGTCGATCGCGTGCTTGTTGCCCTTCATCGAGATCGGGGCATTGGAGGCGACCTCGGCGGCCAACGCCACCGCCGTCTCCTCGAGCCTGTCGTCGTCGATGACTTCGTGGACCAGGCCCATCTGCTCGGCTTTGCCCGCCTCGAAGTTGCGCCCGGTCAGGAACAGCTCCTTTGTTCGTGCCAGGCCAACCGTGTCGAGGAACTTGCGCAGTCCCGTGTGGCCATAGACGAGTCCGAGTTTTGCCGGCGGCATCCCCAGTTTCGCTCCCGCCGCGCAGATCCTCAGGTCGCAGGTCATCGCCAGCTCGAGGCCGCCGCCGAGGCAGTGGCCATTTATCGCTGCGATTGTCGGCCAGGGAAAAGAGGCGAGAGCTTCCATCGCGTCGTGGAACGGATGGGCCACCAGCGCCTCAGCGTCGCGCTCGAAGGTCTCCGCCGGGATCGAAGCGAGGTCGTAGCCAGCTGAGAAGACCGGTGGCGCCCCGACGATCATCACGCAGCGCGTCTCGATCCCACGGTCGAGCCGTGGCAGGGTCTCCGCGAGCGCATCGAGGACCTCGTGATCGAGGGTGTTGCGCCGCTCCGGGTTGGAGATGCGAAGGCGGGCGACCGCCTCGGCTGGGTGGTCGAGCAGGAGCTTGCCGCCGGCGAGCTGCTCGGTCACTCCAGCACTACGAGGACGTCGCCTTCGCTGACCGACTGGCCCTCCTCGCAGCGAATCTCCTTGACGGCGCCGTCGTCTTCGGCCTCGACCGGGATCTCCATCTTCATCGACTCGAGGATGACGACGGTGTCACCGTCGGACACCGTGTCGCCGACCGCGACCTCGATTTTCCACACGTTCCCGGTGATGTGCGCCTCGATGTCCATGGCGGGGGACAATATCTGCGCGTGGCGGCGGATCGATCCAGATCGGGGCCAGGTCCCGAGGCGGGCGGTTCGCTCGTCGCGATCGTCGCCGCGCGAAACGAGGCAGACCGGATCGCGGAGACGATCGCGGCGCTGAGGGACGCACTGCCCGCAGCCACGATTTGGATCGCCGACGACGCCTCGGGCGATGGCACCGCGGAGGCGGCGCTGGTGGCTGGGGCCCAGGTCGTCAGCCGCGGACGGCCGCACGGGAAGGGCGCCAACGTGACAGCGGCGGCACAGGCAGCGCTCGACGACGGCTCACCACCCGAGCTGATCCTCCTCTGCGACGGTGACCTTGGCGTCAGCGCCGCTCGCCTCGTGCCGCTCGTGGATGCGGTTGAAGCGGGAGAGTGCGATCTCGCCGTTGCCGCCTTCGGCCGCCGCGTCGGCGGTGGGTTTGGCTTGGCGCTGGGCTTCGCCGGCTGGGCGATCCGGCGGCTCTGCGGCTTCGAGACGAAGGCGCCGATCTCCGGCCAGCGGGCGATGCGGCTCGAGGTCCTCGAGGCGACCCTGCCTTTCGCCACTGGCTATGGGATGGAGCTGGGGATGACCGTGGACGCGGTTCGTGCCGGCTACCGGCTGGGCGAGTACGAGCTCGACCTCTCCCACCGGGCTACCGGACGCACCGTCGCCGGCTTCGCGCACCGCGCTCGCCAGCTCGTCGACTTCGCTCGTGCCTACTGGGCCCGCCGGGAGAATCGAAGCACGTCCGCTTAAGGCCGAACGTCTGCGGTCTCATCCGGGAACGCCTGGTGACCTATCCTGCAACGGTGAGTGGGAGGGGCTTTCAGCGATGAAGGGACTGAGGATCGGTGCCCTTCTGCTTGCCTTCACGCTGATCGGCCTTGCGCCGGCCGGGGCCCAGGCAGAGTTGGTGGAGCGCGGGGACCTATTCGTCAGGTTCAGGGGCGGCATCAACCCCAGCGCGCTTCCGCGCGAGTGGCGTGCGCCGATCGCGGTCAGCATCGACGGCACCGTCAAAACCCTCTCGGGTGAGCGACCGCCCGCGCTGCGGAAGATCTCGATCGCGATCAACCGCGGCGGTTACCTCGATACGCGCGGTCTGCCGGTCTGCCGCAAGAGCCAGATCAACCCCTCATCGAGCAAGGACGCGCTGGAGGCATGCGGTCCGGCGCTGGTCGGCCGCGGCCGGTACTCGGCCGCCGTGGCTTTCCCCGAACAGGAGACCTTCATCTCGCGGGGAAGGATTCTTGCCTTCAACGCCGTCGTCGATGGCGAGCGCGCAATCCTCGCTCATGTCTATGGGGCGAAACCCGCACCGATCACCCGCATCATCGTCTTCCGCATCCGCAGCAGCGCCGGCACGTTCGGCACGATCTTCACCGGCTTGGTGCCGGAGTCCGTCAATCACTACGGCTACCTCAAGCGAATCAGCCTCAACCTCTTCCGCCTCTTCACCTATCGCGGCCAGGTTCACAGCTACCTGAGCGCCGCCTGCGCGGCGCCGCCCGGTTTCCCAGGCGCGGTCTTCCCGTTTGCCCGCACCGGGATGACCTTCGGCGATGGCCGAACGCTTTCAAGCACCCTCACCCGCAGCTGCCAGGTCCGGCGCTAGCCAGCGCTGAACCAGTTGCCGTCGGAGGCCCGCTCGATCGAGCCGGCGAGCGAGAGCAGCGTCGCCTCGTCGTTTTCGCGCCCCAGCAGCTGGGCGCCGATCGGCAAGCCAGACGCGGTCAGCCCGGCCGGGACGCTGATCCCTGGCCAGCCGGTCACGTTCCAGGCGAAGGCGAACGGGCAGGTGGCGCTGGCGGTCGTTGCTGGTCGCCCAGTAGCCACGCCCGGCGAGGGCGCCGATGCGGGGCGGTGGCTTCGCCGTGGTCGGGGTGAGGACGACGTCGCAGCGCTCGAAGATGCGGCCGATGCGGCGGCGCAGGCCCGGCTCGGCGGCGCGTGACACGCGCAGCGGCATGCCGCTCAGCGCCTTGCCGAAGCGGGCGGCGATGCGGGTGCGCGGCTCGAGCGCCGGCGCGGTCTTCGCCGTGGGCCACGAGCCATTCCTCGACCCCGGCCATGCCGCGGGGAACCATCGTCGGGCCGACCATGCCGTAGCTCGGGGTCGGCGCGGACGATTTCGTGGCCGAGCTCGCTGAGCTGCTCGGCGAAGGCTTCGATCGCCGCCCGATGCTCGGCGTCGACCTTGGCCGGGACGCCGAAGGGCGTGGCGAAGGAGATCGCGACCCGGAGGCGGCCGGGTTCACGCGCCGCGGCCTCGGAGAAGGGCTCGCTCGGCGGTTGCGGCCGGTGCAGGTCGGCGGGGACGTTGCCGTGGATCGCGTCGAGCAGCAGGGCGGCGTCGCCGACGCTGCGGGTCAGCGGGCCGTAGCAGCTGAGCCCGTTGAAGGCCTCGGGGTCGGGCCAGGTCGAGACGCGCCCGCGCTGCGGCTTCAGCCCGACCAGGCCGGTCCAGGCGGCGGGGATGCGGATCGAGCCGGCGCCGTCGGAGCCGATCGCGGCCGGGACCACGCCCGCCGCGACCGCCGCCGCGGCGCCGCCGCTGGAGCCGCCCGGCGTGTGGTCGGTGTTCCAGGGGTTGCGGGTGGCGCCGTGCAGCGGCGTCTCGGTGAAGTGCCACTGGCCGACCTCGGGCGCGTGGGTCTTGCCGATCACGATCGCGCCCTGCCTCGCGCAGGCGCCGCACCGCCTCGGCGTCGCGCACGGCCGGCCGCGCCCGCCACCGCAGCCGAAGGGGGTGGTGTGGCCGGTGAGGTCGACGTCGTCCTTGATCGCGACCGGGACTCCGAGCAGCGGCGCGCCCTCGTCGGCTGCCGAGGCGCCGATCCGCCTCGTCGGCCTCGGCCAGCGCTTCCTCGGCGCAGATGACGCGGAAGGCGTTGAGCGTCGGCTGCGCCGCCTCGGCCCGCTCCAGCGCGATCTCGACCAGCTCCCGCGAGGAGGCCTCGCCGGTCTGGAGCAGCAGCGCCTGCTCCTGCAGGCCGGCAGAAGTCGCCTCATCGGCGGGTTGCGTCTCGCGTGCCTCTCGGCAAGCGCTGTGCTGGTGCTGGTCGGCATCGGCGTTCCTCCCTGCAAGCTGTTGTTCGTTCGAACGAACGATAGGCGAAGAGGGTAGGCTGGCGCTTCTTGGCCACCGTCGCGCCCCCCGATACCCGCGAGCGCATCCTGCGCGCGACGGTCGAGCTGATCGGCCGCGAGGGGGTCTCGGCCGTGACCAACCGCCGCGTCGCCGGCTGCGGCCGGCGTCTCGCTCGGCTCGCTCACCTACCACTTCCCCAGCCAGGTCGATCTGCTGCGCGAGAGCCTGCTGCTCTTCGTCGGCGAGGAGGTGGCGCGCCTGGAGGCGATCGCCGCCGACCTGCGCCGCCGCCGGCCCAGCATCGAGCAGGTGGCCGCCGAAGTCGAGCGGATCGTCGAGGAGTCCGGCAACCGGATCCAGCAGTTGGCCGAGATCGAGCTCCACCTGCAGGCCGCCCGCGACCCGGCGCTGCAGGAGGCTTCGCTGCGCTGCTTCGAGGCCTACGAAGGCGTCGCGGCGGCGGCTCTGGAGATGCTCGAGGTGCCGGATGCCGAGCGCCACGCCCGCACGGTCGTCGCCGCTGATGTACGGAATGTCGCTTGCGCCGGCTCGGCACTGGGCAGCGACGACGCCTCCGGCATCGCCGAGGCACTGCTGACGATCGTCCGCGGCGCAGCGCGTTGATCCTCGCGATCGACCAGGGGACGACCGGGACCACCTGCCTCGTCTTCGACCGCGGAGGGGCGGATCGCGGGCCGCGCCTACTCGGAGTTCGAGCAGCACTTCCCGCAGCCGGGCTGGGTCGAGCACGACGCGGCCGAGATCTGGGAGGTGACGCGCCGTGTCGGCGCACGAGGCGATCGCGGACGCCGGCATCCAGGGAGCCGACCTGGAGGGGATCGGGATCACCAACCAGCGCGAGACGGTCGTCGCCTGGGATCCGGCAAGCGGCGAGCCGGTCCACCGGGCGCTGGTCTGGCAGGACCGGCGCACCGCCGGGCGCTGCGACCAGCTGCGCAGCGAAGGCCGCGAAGGGCTGGTGCGTGAGCGGACCGGGCTCGTCATCGACCCCTACTTCTCCGCCACCAAGATCGAGTGGCTGCTGCGCAACGTCGAGGGCGCCGAGCGGGCCTGTCTTCGGCACGATCGACTCCTGGCTGCTCTTCAAGCTCACCGGCCGCCACGCGACCGACTACACGAACGCCTCGCGGACGATGCTGTTCGACATCCACAGGCTGGCTTGGGACGAGGAGCATCTGCGCGATGCTCGGGATCGACCCGATGCGCCTGCCGGAGCCGCTGCCCTCGGCCCACGTCTATGGTGCCACTGCCGAGTTCGGCGGAGAGGTGCCGGTCGCGGGGATCGCCGGCGACCAGCAGGCGGCGCTCTTCGGCCAGGCTTGTCACGAGGCCGGGACGGCGAAGAACACCTACGGGACCGGCAGCTTCGTCCTGCTCAACACCGGCAGCGCCGTGCCCGAGCCGGGCGAGGGGCTGCTGGCGACGGTCGCCTGCTCGACCGGCGAGGAGGCTGCTTACGCGCTGGAGGCGTCGATCTTCGTCACCGGTGCCGCCGTTCAGTGGTTGCGCGATGGCTTGGGCCTGATCGAGGCGGCTGCGGAGACCGAGGCGCTGGCGGCGCAGTTGGCCGACAACGGCGGTGTCTACTTCGTGCCGGCGCTGACCGGGCTCGGCTCGCCGCACTGGGATCCGTACGCACGCGGCACGATCGTCGGCCTTACCCGCGGTAGCGGGCGCGCCCACCTAGCAAGGGCGGCCCTGGAGGCGATCGCCTACCAGACCGTCGACGCCGTACGCGCTCAGGAGGCGGCTTCTGGGAACCGGCTGAATGTGCTGAAGGCCGATGGGGGCGCGGTCGTCAACCGTTGGTTGATGCAGTTCCAGGCCGACGTGCTCGGGGCCGAGGTGGTGGTGCCGGAGGTGGCTGAGACGACGGCTCTCGGGGCTGCCTACCTCGCCGGGATCGCCAGCGGGCGCTGGACCCGCGAGCAGGTCGGGGAGATGTGGCGGGAGGCGGCGCGCTACGAGCCCGAGATGGGCGAGGACGAGCGAGCGACCCTGCTCGCTGACTGGCATCGGGCCCTCGAGCGAGCCCGGGGTTGGGTGCGAGCTGAAGATGCCAACGGCGGCGCGTAACCGGCGGCGGCACAGGGGGTAGGCAGAGCGATGGCCGGCCCGGCCATCTCCCTTCCCATGCCGGACATGAAGCCACAGGTCTATAAGGACGAACGTCCTGCGGAGTACTTCGATCAGTTCCACACGGCGGCGCGGAGAGGGGTCGGCTGGACCTACACCTTCGTCCGCCTGATCCTTTCGCTGCCGACGCTGTTGATCTACCGGGTGCGCGCGATCGGGGTCGAGAACGTGCCCAAGTCGGGCCCGCTGCTGCTGGCGCCCAACCATTTCAGCCAGATGGACCACTTCTTCACCGGTCTCTATCTGCGACGCAAGGTGCGCTTCATGGCCAAGTCGCAGATGTTCGGCCCGCCAGTCCTCACCTACATCTACAAGCACGGCGGCGTCTTCCCGGTGCGCCGCGGCCACCACGACGAGGAGGCGTTCAAAACCGCTTTCACGATCCTCGACCAGGGCGGGATGCTGCTCGTCTACGCCGAGGGCGGCCGCTCACGCAGCGGCAAGATGGGCGAGGCCAGGCCCGGGATCGGCCGCATCGCACTCGAGTCCGGGGTCCCGGTCGTCCCGGTCGCGATCCAGGGCTCGGAGACGGTGCGGCGCTGGAAGCGGCTGCGCTTTCCCAAGGTCACGGTTCAGTTCGGTGAGCCGCTCTGCTTCCCGGTCGAGAAGGGGGCGAGCCGCGAGCGGCAGCTCGAGGTGGCGACAGAGGTCTTCGCGAAGGTGCGGAAGATGTACGAGGGCCTGGCTACTCGTAGCGAGCGCTGAGCTTCTCGAAGAACTCGGGATCGTGGCCCGGGGTGACGATCGCGTCGGGGAACTCACGGCGGAAGAGCTTCAGCTCCTGCAGCGAGCGGCGGTAGTTGTGAGCGTCGTAGGGGCGCGGCGCAAGGGGGGCGTCGCCGTCGAGCTGCCCCTGCGTGTAGGTCGCATCGCCGCCGATCACGAAGTCGTGCTGCTCGAGGTGGGCGATCACCGACATGTGGCCGGCGCTGTGGCCGGGAGTGAAGGCGAGCCGGATCGAGCCGTCGCCGAAGAGGTCGAAGCTGCGGCCGAAGGTCGCGTAAGAGTCGATCCCACCGCGGTCGAAGTCGACCGTGCGGTAATCGAAGGCGTAGTCGAAATGGGGCCGGCGGTAGCCGTTGAGGAGGGGACGCGGCCCGGTGGCGGCGTCCTTCCACTCGGTCTCGCTGACGACGAAGGTCGAGTTTGGGAACTCCGAGATCGCCGAGGTGTGGTCGATGTGCATGTGGGTCATCACGACGATCGGGATCTCTCCGGCCTCGAGGCCGCGTTTGCGCAGCTGCGCCGGGACGTCCTCCCCCGGGGCCAGATCGGGGTTGCCGACCTTGGCTCCCATGCGGCCGAAGTTCTCGCGCCCGTCGGTGGCGATCGAGGGGTGCAGGCCGGTGTCGACGAGGATCGCGCCGGCGCTCGGGTGGCGGATCAGGAAGGCGGGGACGGGGACCGTCGCCGCCGGCTTGCCGGTGATCAGCGCGCGCAGCAGCTTCAGCGTCTCGAAGCGCCCGCCGGGCCGTTCCATCATCGTTCCCGGCCAGGTCACCCGGCCGGCGACGATCGGTTCGACCGCAACCGTCGCTCCTGGGGTGCCTCCGGAAAGCGGCTCGTGCAGGGGTTTTGCCTCGACGTGGACCTTCATCGCCGAGTCACATTACGGCGATCCATGCGCCTATAGGCTGCCCGTCGATGGCTGAAAGCTCCCATTCGCGCATCTTCAAGCCCGATCTGCTCGAGGGACAGGTGTGCGTCGTCTCCGGTGCCGGCAGTGGCCTGGGTCGCGAGACCGCGCTGGAGCTGGCCCGACTTGGCGCTGCGGTAATCGGCTGCGGTCGCCGCGAGGAGCCCCTGGCGGAGACCGCTGAGCTGGCCGCCGGGCTAACGGGCTCCTTCGAGCACGAGGCGATGGACATCCGCGACGAGGAGTCCGTGGAGCGCTTCTTCGACGGCGTGCTCGAGCGACACGGGCGGCTCGACGTACTCGTCAACAACGCCGGCGGCCAGTTCCTGGCGCCGGCGGAGACGATCACGCCGAAGGGCTTTCGCACCGTGATCGAGCTGAACGTGCAGGGGACATGGCTGATGACCCATGCCGCGGCGACGAAGGCATTCATCCCCCAGGGTGGGGGCAAGGTGCTCAGCGTCACCCTCTCTCCCCATCACGGGATGCCGGGGATGGTCCACTCCGGCGCGGCCCGAGCCGCGGTCGAGAACATGATGAGGACGCTGGCCGTCGAGTGGGCGCGGTTCGGGATCAAGACCTGCGCCCTCGCCGCCGGCCAGTTCGC
Source organism: uncultured Solirubrobacterales bacterium (assembly GCA_963807425.1). Classification (GTDB taxonomy): domain Bacteria; phylum Actinomycetota; class Thermoleophilia; order Solirubrobacterales; family 70-9; genus VRUE01. Next base: position 84,599 of record CAWEBZ010000015.1, read on the forward strand.
GACCGAGACGCTGCTGACCAAGTACCCGCAGGTGGTGGTCGACAACTTGGAGCGCTCGATCCCGATCGGCCGCGCCGGGCGTGCGGAGGAGATGGCCTGGCTGGTCGCCTACCTCGCCTCACCCGCGGGAGACTTCTTCTCCGGCACCACGATCACGATCGACGGTGCCCGCGACAATTGGGCGGGGCCGTGGCCACCAGACGCGATCGCCGGCGAGGGCGGCAAACCTGTCGCCGAGGAGCGCCGGCCAAAGAGCTGAGCCGGCGCTACTTGCGGGGCTCGAGAATGACGAGCGGGATTTCGCGGCCCTTGCTGCGCACCTGGTAGTCCTCGTAGCCGGAGTAGCCCGCGACGGCCAGCGGCCAGAGGCGCTCGCGCTCCTCCGGCGTGGCGACGCGGGCGTGCACCTCGACGCGGTGGGAGCCGACCTGGACCGTCGTCTCGGGATTGGCCATCAGGTTGTGGTACCAGGCGGGGTGCTTGGGATGGCCGCCCTTGGAGGCGACGATCACGAGGTCGTCGCCGTCGCGGACGTAGAGCAGGGGGGAGGTGCGCTTGGTGCCGCTCTTGGCTCCGACGTGGTCGAGCAGCAGCATCTTTCCCGGCACTCCGGGGATCTTGCCCCCAATGAAGCCACCGCTGATGCGGTAGAGCGCCGTGTGGGCGCCAGTGGCGCGACGGAGGGCAGGCCAAATCCGCTCCACTACGTCGAGGTAGCGGGGAGGACGCCTGCCCCCTGTCGCTGCGGAGCTCAGGTGTACATCCCCCCGAACATGCCGCCGGTGACGTTGAGCACCTGGCCGTGCACGTAGTTGGCCAGCGGCGAAGCGAGGAAGAGAACAGGGCCCGAGGCCTCCACCGGTGTGGCGGGACGGCCGAGCGGGATGATCGCCGAGGCCATCGCCCGCATCTGCTCGGGGATGCCGAGCTCGATCTTCTCGCCGCCGGGGGCGGTCATCTCTCCGCCCTCCTCCTTGGCGGCGGTGAGGCGGGTTTCAACGAAGCCGAAGGCGACCGCGTTGACATTGATCTTGAACTGGCCCCACTCCTTGGCCAGCGTTTTGGTCAGGCCTACCACCGCCATCTTGGCCGCCGAGTAGTTGGCTTGGCCAGCGTTACCCATCGTGCCCGAAGTCGAGGAGATGTTGATCAGCTTGCGGAAGACCTCCTTGTCTTCCCCGCGCTCGGCCTTGGCCGCCTCACGCCAGTGGGGGGCAAGGGCCCGGGCCACGCGGAAGGGCGCCACCGTGTGGATGTCGAGCATCGCTTGGAACTGCTCGTCGCTCATCTTGTGCGCGACGCTGTCCCAGGTGTAGCCGGCGTTGTTGACGGCGATGTCGACGCTACCGAAGGCGTTGACAGCAGCGGCGACGAGCTCGTCGGCGGCGCCGGGCTTGGTCAGGTCGCCTGCGTGGACGGCGGTTTCGCCGTCGATCTCGCTGGCGGCCTGCTCGGCGACGTCGGCGTCGAGGTCGTTGATCAGCACCTTGGCGCCCTCGCTGACGAAGAGCTCGGCGGTTGCCCGGCCGATTCCGCGCGCCGACCCAGTGACGATCGCCGCTTTCCCATCAAGAAGTCCCATCAGTCTGCGTTCTCCTTAGTTCGTGAAAGTCGGCTCGGGAGGCTATAGGGAAAAAGCGCTGGCTGACTGGCCAGTCAGGCGCTTCCCCGGCATTGGGCGGCGCATCTTGAGCTCCCGCCGGGCAGTGCGCGACGATTGGCGCTCGTCCACAAAGGAGGCTCATCGTGCAACCTGAGGGCTACCCAGTCACTTTCTCCGTCGACTATCCGGATCGCGACCTCAACCGCGTCTCCACGTTCTTCCGGATCTTCGCCGCGATCCCGATCCTGATCGTCTCCGGGCTTCTCGTCGGCGATTTCTACGCGAGCGGCGAAGCGGGCAGCTACCTGACCTGGGCCGGGGCAGGCATCGGGCTGCTGACCCTGCCGGTTCTGGTGATGATCCTCTTCCGGCAGAAGTACCCGGGCTGGTGGTTCGACTGGAACGTCGAACTGCTGCGCTTCTCCAACCGCATCGGCATCTACCTCTCGCTGATGGACGACCAGTACCCGTCCACCGACGAGCAGCAGTCCCTCCACCTCGACCTTCCCTATCCCGACGTCGAGAACGAGCTCGGCCGGGGCATGCCGCTGGTCAAGTGGCTGCTCGCGATCCCCCACTACATCGTGCTCTTCTTTCTCTACATCGGGGCGTTCTTCGCGGTCGTCTTCGCCTGGTTCGCGATCCTCTTCACCGGTCGCTATCCGCGCGGCCTCTTCGACTTCGTCGAGGGGGTCTACCGCTGGCACAACCGCGTGCTCGGCTATGCCTTTGTCCTGGTGACCGATCAGTACCCGCCTTTCCGGCTTGGCGCCTGATCCGGAGGAGATCCTGAGAGCGGTCTACCGGGCGTTCAACGCACGGGACATCGACGCGGCGATCGAGTCGATGCATCCGGAGGTCGACTGGCCGAACGCCTGGGAGGGCGGCCGTGTCATTGGGCGGGATGCGGTGCGCGACTACTGGGAGCGGCAGTTCGAGGCCATCTCCAGCCAGGTGGAGCCCGATGCCTTCTTGGAGGAGGCGGACGGCAGCTTCACCGTGTCCGTCTCCCAGGTCGTCCACGACGCCACGAGCGGGGAGCTCATCTCCGAATCGGGGGTCGGCCACCGCTATCGGATCGAGGATGGCCAGATCGTGCGCATGGACGTGCTGGAGCCGCCCGAGGCTCAGGGCGGGGACGACATCAGCAGCCGGTAGTCGAAGATGGCTTCGTAGCCCATCGCCTTGTAGATCGGCTCGCCCATCGGCGAGGCCTGCAGCGAGGCGATCTCGGCACCCAGCTCGAGCCCGGCGTTGGTCGCGGCCGCCGTGGTCGCCCAGGCCAGGCCCATCCCGCGCGCCTCGTCCAGGGTCCCTACCCAGTAGACGCCGGCAATGCCGTGGCTGACGATCGTCATCGCGATGCTCGCCGGCTTGCCGTCTAGGTAGGCGACGAAGGCGGCGACGTTGTCGGCGAGCAGGCCGGCGCGGTCCGTGTAATAGCCGAAGACATCGGGCGGGAAGCCGAGGCTGGTGTAGGAGGCGCCGGCGACCTGCCAGTAGTCGTCGACCTCCTCCTCGCTACTAAGTCGCCGCAGCTCCACGCCTGCCCGCAGCGGCCGGGTCTCGACACGGTTGGAGAGGACCATCTCGGGCGCTTCGTGAACGCACTGAAGCCCCGCCCCGCCGGCTGCCTCGACGAGGTCGGCGTCCTCGGGCAGGTCGCTTCGCACCCAGACGCTGAAGCCGCGGCCCCGCTTGCTGAAGAACTCGCGTGCGTGTGCGATCAGCTGCCCTGGGTCTGCGTCGTCGTCGGTTCGGAAGGCCGCATTGGAGATGACCGGGTGCGAGGGGGTGCCGGCGCCCAACAGCCAGCCCCCACCGGCCTCGACCGCCGCGTCAGGATCGAGTTCGAACAGCTGCCGCGAGCTGTCGACCAGGTTCAGGTGAACGCGTCCGTGGGGCAAGTCAGCTGAGCTTGACGCCACCGTCTTCGGTGATCGTCCAATGCGGGTTGTGGGCGATCTCCCAGGGGTGGCCCTCCGGGTCGATGAAGACCGCGCTGTAGCCGCCCCAGAAGGTCTCGGCCGGCTCGCGGCCGATCGTCGCCCCGGCAGCCCGCGCTTCCTCGATCGCCTCGTCGACCTCCTCGCGTGAGCCGAAGTTGAGGGCCAGGGTGATGCCGCCCCAGCCCCCTCCATCATCGACGCAGCTGTCCTCGGCCAGCCGCGCCCGATCCCACAGCGCCACGACCATCTCGCCGGCCTGGAAGAAGACGACGTCGTCCTCGGGCTCGGCGCCCGTCTCCCAGCCGAGCGCTTCGTAAAAGCGACGCGCTCGGCTGAGGTCGGCGACCCCGAGGGTGATCAGGTTGACGCGCTGCTTCACCCTTGTGGGGGTGGCGGCGGCTCGGTCGCCTGTGGCTCTTGGGGTAGGGGCGGCGGCATCTCGTCGGAGCGGGTCGGCGGAGCCGGCTCGCCGGGCAGCGGGTCGGCCTCCGCTTCCCAAGCGTGGTTGAGCGAGACCTGGATGTAGGCCCAGAGCCCGGGCGCGAGGAGCACGTAGAGGAGGATCGCGATCCAGCCGTTGAGCGGCTCCTGGCCGCTGAGCCGGGAGGCTCCCATCACGCGCTTGGTCCCTCTCCAGTAGGTGATCAGCGCCGGCACGATGATGATGCCGCCGGGAAAGAGGGCCAGTACCGAGTTGGTCGGGTTCTGACCGAGGTCGTAGCCTTTCGCTTTGCCGTAGTCGCGCAGCTCGCGATTGATCCGGTACCACCAGACCAGGTGGTAGATGCCGAACGTGACGAACGGCAGCAGTGCCACCGCCCACGGGTTGCGGATCTTCACCCGGTCCTGACTCTCCCGGACCTGCAGTTCGTACGCCATCGAACCCTCCAGTTCTCCCCACCTGTGGTCGGTCTCGAAGACCCTACGTCAGCACTGCCGGATTTCCTATTCCATGGACCGTTCTTCGACCACCTCGAAGACGCCGTCGGCACCGACCGACTCGACGAGCTCGTCGGCTGCAGCGCGGCGCTGGTCGTAGTCGCTGCTGTTCTGCTGGCCCGCGCGCAGCTCCTCCAGGGTGCCGTCGAAGAAGCCGAAGGTGATCACCTCGTTCTCGTCGCCGACGTTCTGGAGGGCGTAGAAGCGCTTCCAGCCGGAAGGCACCTCGGTGTCGTCGTCAGGGATGAAGGCCTTCCTGAAGTCCTCGATCGAGCCGGGCTTCAGCTTGCGGACGGTGAGTGCACAGAGCATCTGTCTCTCCTCTCGGTCTGCCTGCCTGCTTCGATCGTAAAGAATGCTCGCCGCATGGGCGACCTCGGCTCGATCTTCTTCCTCGCCCTGGTCGCGATGCTCAACCCGACCCTGCTGGCGGCGGTGACGGTGATGATGCTGCTGCCGAACACGAAGCGGCTGATGCTCGGCTACCTGCTCGGCGCCTACACGACGAGCATCACCCTCGGCCTGCTGATCGTCTTCTCGCTGAACGGCTCCAGCAGCGTCGACACCGCCAAGAGCACCCTCAGCCCCGCCGAGGACATCGTCGTCGGCCTGATCGCGCTGCTCGTCGCCTTCGTCCTGGGCGGCGGCCGGGGCGAGTCGCTGCAGAAACGCCGCCGGCAGCGCAAGGAAGCGCAGGAGAAGGCGGGGGAGACGAAGGAGTCCTGGCCCGAGCGGATGCTGGGAAGGGGGTCCGCGCGAGTCACCTTCGCGGTCGGCGTCCTCCTCACCTTCCCCGGCGTCTCCTACCTCACCGCTCTGGACCGGATGGCGAAGCTAGACGCAACCGATTTCGAGACCGCCCTGCTGGTGATCGTCTTCTGCCTGATCCAGCAGCTCCTGCTCGAGGTCCCTCTGCTTGGTTACGCGTTCGCGCCGGAGCGAACCCAGGAGGCGGTGACCCGCTTCCGCGCCTGGCTCGCCCGCAGCGGCCGCCGGGTTGCGACGATCGCTGCTGCCGCGATTGGCACCTACCTGGTCCTGCGCGGCCTGATCCAGCTGCTGGCCTAAGTGGGTTGGAGCTCGCCGATGCTCGCCAGGTAGCGGTCGAGCTTCTCGGTTTTCTGGGTGTCCTCGTAGACCTCGTATTCGCGCAGCAGCCCCCAGGAGATCCGCCCCCAGATCACGTAGCGGTTCTCGTAGACCCGCTCGCCCTCGGGGGAATCGAGGAAGTCGTAGCCGCGAACGCAGATCGTCTGGTTCCAGGGAAAGCCCTTGAGGATCACCTCGTCGGGGTAGATCTGGATGCCGACGTCGGCGAAGCGCTGCAGCCACGGCTCCAGCTTGTCCTTCCCCTCCAGCTCGGTAGCCCAGGAGCTGTCGCCGGGGAAGCGGAACCTGACGTCCTTGGCGTCCATCTGCAGCGTCGGCCCGATGTCCCCTTCGCGGGCCTTCGCCATGTTGCGGGAGATCATCTTCTTGCCCAGCCAAGACAGCATCTGGCGCCTCCTTCGATCGGGTTCGCCTGAACTTAGCGCCGTCTAAGAGTCAGCAGCGATAGCCGCAAGGTCGCGCGGCCGCAGCAGGGCGATCAGCGTGCCGCCGTCGATCACCGCCAGCCCGCCCTTGCGCAGCTTCACCCTGGCTCCCGTAAGGCGAGCGATCTCATCCGAGAAATCCGGCTCGTGCCCAACCAGGAGCACGTTCCCGCGTCCCGCGGCCAGCGCCAGCGAGTCGAATCTTCCACCGCCAAGCTCTACGGCGATTCCCGCCTCCAGCCCAAGCGCCTCGCACGCCAGGCGCGCGGTATCGGCCGCACGCGCCTTGGGACTAGTCAGGCAAGCATTGATCTCGGCACCGAGCGCAACCAGGGCCCGGCCCGCCGCCTTGGCCTGCCGTTCCCCCTTCGTCGTCAACCGCCGCGCCGCATCGTCCCCGTTCCCGTCCTCCGCGTCCCCGTGTCGCAGCAGGTAAACCACGGTTCCATCCTAATGTCGTGCTCGGTCTAGCTCTACACCCCACTACTTGCCAAAGATCTCCTTCAATCACTACCGAGCACGGGACGAGTCAGGCGCGACGCCTTGCCCCAGCGCTAAATCTCAGGTCGGCCAAACCCTCGAGCCAATCGCCTTAAACTGGCTGACCGCGAGGGCGCCACGCTCATTGCGGGCCCTCGACCCGGGTTTGGTCAGCGCCGTAGTCACCGCTCGGCGGTCGGCTTCGTAGATTGCGGTCGGTTCGAAGCGCTCGTCGAGGAGCACCAGCAGAACACAAGTCCCATTCCTTGTTGAGGTTGATCCCACCGACACGCTGGCTTGCCTTTGAGGTCGGGATCAGGCGCCGGCCCTTGATCTGTAGTAGCTGCTCTCTTCCTTTCACTTTGCGGATTGCGTCGTAGCCGGCTTGCCGCGCGGGCGCCAATTGCACCTTGAGAATCCGCGCCGCCTCGTACTCGGCGATCTCACCTGTCACCCCGAGCGGCTTTTCGGTCAGCTCGTAGTACTCGCGGGCGAGCAGCTTCACCTGCCGCAACAGGTCGAAGACTTCCTTCGATGAGGTCATCGGCACCGACCATCCTGCATCTGAGTCCGGACATCCGAGCGAAACTGGGTGGCCCTCCTAGGGGAAGGGTGGATCCACTCCGCTTGGAGACCTGATTGTTGTCAACGGCCTGACCCGCTCGGAACCCCTCGTTCCATCGGTCCCATTCAGCGCAAACTAAGGGCGGCGAGTAGCCACGACTGCTCGAACCCTCACTCTTCTTTGAAGTCGGCGCTCTCATAGAGAGAGGCCACCTGTTTGGTCAAGGCGGCGCGCTTGCGGCCGAGCGCCTTCAGCTCTTCGCGGTATTGATTGAGCCGTGATTCGCGCTTCGCCTTCGGATCCCCCTCGGCGCCGAAGTGCTCGAGCGCCTCCTCGCGGTCCCGCTCCAGCGATCTCAGTAGGAGGGCCTGTTCGCGCTCGAGATCATCCTCTTCTTCCAGCGCTTGGGCGATCTCCTCGCCCATCGTTGTCTCGGTTAGGGCCAGCGAACGCAGAAGTTCGCGTTCGTTGATGTGTAGGGCCTCCAGCTCTCGCAGCACATCGATCAAATTGGCCAGATTTTGGACTGAAGATTGGTGGGGGAGGTCCCTCCGATGCTCACTTGCAAGGTACTCGCGCATTGCCTCTGTGGCAGGGGGCGGCCATCCTTCCGACCACCTCGCCCGGTTATCCCACAGTCGGAAGATCAGATCAGTCGCCCGGCGCTTGTCCTCCTCGTCTCCGGCTTCGGCCTCGGTAATCAACTCTGCGACGCGATGAGACATCCATCGGCCGAGCGTGTCGACAGATTCCGCGAGTTTCAACTCCTCAACGATGCGACGACCAAGTTCAGTTGCCTTAGGCCAGGGAGTCGATTTCACCGTTTTGTCGCAGGACGAAGACTCTGGACTTCCCGGACTCATAGCGCTCCTCCTCTCCCTCTTCTCGGTGCATTCTTTCCGCGTACTGGCGGGCCAAGAGAACATCGATCACCAAGTCCATCCTCTGGGAGCGGATGAACTCAACAAGCTCAGGCAATCGAACCTCGAGTCGGACCCCTGCGCTGTGGCTTCGTGATTCGCTCTGCCCTCGCGCGGGTGTCGGCGGTCGGTCACTCCAACTGATTGACCGGGCGACTACTTCATCCTCCGTGTTCAGCCACTCGCGCGAAGAGGCGGACGCCCGCAGGCCCATCGCCGTGATCGCGCTCGAGTCCGGTTTATAGAAGCTGATGCTACGACTCAGTGGATCGTGCTCAGTCAGGCCGGTTTCGGGATGCTCGCGGTCGACGATCCAGCCCAAAAGGCGAAATCCGGGCTCGTCGATCTCTGCATCACTTCGCCACCCGCCCTCGGCGGACGGCAGCTGATAGAGCCGCGAGTCCTTACAGCTCTGAAGGGCGCTGATCAGGGCGGTTGCGCTCTGCGGATTCACCAGCGCGCTTGAGACAGAAGCGTCGCCGTACCGATCTTCCCCCGAGAATTCGCGATAGGACCGGACGGTGACCCACCCATCCCTTAACTGGAGCTCGGTCTCGTATTCGGCAGGATCGCGCTTACGCCAACTCTCGGCTGACCCAAGGTCGCCGTAGCTGTCCGGTCGGAGGGGGGCCGCACTGCGCGTATCCCCGCCCCAGTGGGACTCGGAGCCATCGAGGTGTCGGTCAAGCCACCCGCGCCACGGATCATCGTCATCCCATTTGCCTCTGAAGATCGATTTCGCTGGGTCGTCGATCCAATTGCCGGCCGCCAACAACATGCCGTGGTATTCGAGATAGCTGCGCAGAGTCTCAAAGCGAGGGATCGATCCGTGATCGTTAGCGATCTCCTCATATTGGTAGTCGTTCCACCGTGCTTTTTCTGCGCTTTCGACTATTTCGTCAGTGAAGTAGAGCTTGTCGACGATCCATCTCTCGGCCTCATTCACGACCCTCTGCGTATCGGTCGCGAAAAGGCCGGCAAGAGGCTCATACCAATAGGGCAGCGTGTCCATTGCATTGAAATCGAATCGGCGTTGGCTTCCGGGATCGCGGCTCTGTCCCGTCGAGGGTCCCCGACTGCGGTCACGCCGGTAGGACCGAGCTTGGTTTAGTTCCAGAAGGGACTTCTTCGTGTCGGCCTTAAGGCTCTCCGTTCCAGACTCGTCGAGTCGCAAGACGGCACGACGCGCGAACTCGCGGATCGAAGCGTGAGGCCACCTCTCGCAGAGGGCCCTGGCGGCGAAGTTGTCGCTGAGCCCGGTCAATGTCGAAGGTGCGTCCCCCGCGACCCTCGCGAATGTCATGTAGCCCCACAGCTCAGCCGAGAGCCAAAGGAAGTCCCCATCAGAAGCTCCGAAGGATCCAGCGGACTTGCCGTGTAGTGCTCGCTCAAGGCTTGCACCCATTTCCGGACCGAGGGCAATCAGCGTTTCCCGCGCCGCGTAGGCGGCGCGCCAGCGCACTCGTCGATCCGGGTGTCCGAATAGTGCTGCGAACAGATGCGCGAGGCATGGCTCGGCGTCGTCGGGAAGATCAGGCTTGTCGGACGGCGGCTCTTGATGGAGGTCGAGGCACCACTCAAGGGTTGCCTTGAGGTCGTCAACTTTTTGGGGCAGCGCCAAGCCCGCAGCCAGGCTGTAGAGCTGCAGGGGGCGCAGCTCATCTAGCCGTGGCCCCAACGCTCTGATCAGGAGCCCGGCAGGATCGTCGAGCTGTGGCATCGACATGAGGAATGGGAGGGCCGCATCGGCGACCTCCTCGTATCGAAAGATCAGTGCAGCACGATCTTCCAAAAGGCCCGGAAGATTTTCGGTTGTCCAGGCTCTTACCGTCGATGAGGATTGCCACTCGGTGAGCCAGGCATGGATCACCGCGATCAGAGTCTCCGCGCTGTCGCGCCAGACTCCGGTTGCCGTCGGCAGATCCGCTAGGACTTGCAGGGCGACGGTGCGTTCGGCAGGAGCGAGGCGAAACCCAACCTCGCGAAGGTAGCTCTCGATTTCCTTTCGTCCCCCGTAGTGGTCGTTCAGTTCCCCGAGCCGCGCTGCAAGGTCGGCAGCTTTGTCTCCTGCGCCCGCCTTGAGCATGTCGCGGATCGACGTGGAGTCGCGTGAGGTGGCGTAGGGGTCGGATTCCGCGTTGCGCCGTTCCTGAAATGACCTGGCGAACTTCGCCAGGTCCATAAGCTGCTTTCCGCCCGGTAGTCCCGTCAACTTTGTCTCGGCCAGCCAATCGCCGACAACCGGAGCATCACGCAGCCGGGCGAAGGGAAGAAGGTCGCGTGTGACGAATCCAGAAAGGGCGGCAAGGGACCGCCCAAGCTCCCCCCGGCCGGGAGCCCCGCGCTTTCGCGCCGTCTCCAATATTCGGATCGCGCCCTCCGCGACCCGTGCGTCCTCTCCGGCTAGTCGCAAAAGCGAAACCCCGATCTCGCTCGATAGGAAGTTCTGCTCCACGATCGCCGGAGCGATTTCGGGCGCGCTTTCTGCGAGGGAAAGGTGACCTTCTATATCCCACCTGCTGAGCAGTGCGATGGCCGAGGGCGGGTTGAGGATCGCTGCGCCGACGGCGGCCTCCGTCCAAGGCAGCCGCCCGGCCTCACTCACGAATGGGCGGTACTCGACGACTGCGGAGGTGAGCCGCTCGGCGAGTTCGGGACCGTCAGTGTCGGAATGGCCTTTGGTCTGCTTCGCGAGACGGGCCTCGAGCGCGAGCAGAGCTGCACCATCGTCATCAAGCCCCTCCGCCGCCTCGATAGCCGCGCGGTAGTAGTCGCCCGCCAGTGCAGAGTCGTGGGCCGCAACAGCCGCCGACAGGCTGAGAAGTCGATCGGACTTCTCACCTGCCGGTTCATCTGACTCTCTTGAGGCCTTCGCCACGCTCTCGAGCATGCTCAGGGCGAGACCTCGATAACGCTCGTGCAACAAGAGCATCGCCCCAACCGAGAGTCGGGTCTCGATCGCCATTCCCGGCGCCACCTTTTGAGCGGCGTCTGTGATCGAAGTGATCAGATCAGAGCCGTCATCTCGACAGAAGGCGATGGCCTGAGAGCAGAGATCCGCCCAGCGTTCGTAGGTGAAGTCGGTTTCATACCAGCGCCGATCCACCGGGTCGAGATATGCAGTTAGCGTGGCCTCGATTTGCGGGCGCAGCGACCCGACTCTCGGTCGTCGCAGGAGGGCCCTCGCACGCAGGGCGTAGGTCGGCAGAGCGCGGCCGACCGACTCGCGGTACCTGCGGCGATCACGCTCCAAGTCTTCGCGCTCATGGAAGTCGTCTGGCTCCGGAACATCCTTCTTGAGGTGGTCGGGCAGTAGGTCCTCTAGGTCCGCTTCCCGATCCTCGACGGTGACCCGCAGACCTTGATTTCGCAGCACCTGATCCCATTCACCGAGGTGATGTTGAAACGGCGGAATGCTCGGCAGCGGGGGTGCGAACTTGTCCAAGAGTCGACCCACCAGATCTGAATCGCGAGTCGTGCGGGCAGCAAGTTCGGTGAATTCCGTCGGCCAATGCTTTGTGCGTTCGTGTCGATCCCTTTCTTCGGGGAGGTCGCCCTGCAGGAAGCCCGATGCCACACGGCGCACTGCCGTCTCGGGAACTGATTTGCCCGCAGTAAAGAGGGCGCTCAACGCTCGGGCCTCGATGAGCGGATTGAGGTTCATTGAGGCGAGATCGTTCGCGAGTTTCACGGGTGATATCGACACCGCGAGCCGCTCGAAAAGCGATGCGACGACTTCCAGCATGAACCACTGCGGGCTCCACCGCAGGATCCATTCGAGTGCCATCGCGGGACCGACAAAGACGTAGATCGCATGGAGTCCGGCAGCGAGATCATCAGCTTCGAGGTCCCATGCCAGCCGCCGCGCTTGATCGAGCGAGAGCCACCGCTGCACCCAGGCTTCGCCCGATCTCAGGTGCTCGAAGGCCGATTCCGCATCTCCCGATTCAGCTGCGAGAGCCGCGAGCTTGAGGTGAATGGGTCCCAGCCACGGTTCACTCCCGGTGTCTTCGTAGATGCGTTCGACTGGCTCGCGCTCTCCGAAGCGGATCGCAAGGTCTGGTCGCTGACGAACGATCCCCTCAACTGCCCGGTCGGTCTTTGCCGCTTTGGCCGCGAGCACGACCAGGCGGATTGCATCAGGACGATGGGCCGAGCTCTCGGCGATTCGCATCGCAGACTCCAGTCTTGAAAAGTAGGTCTGGACGCGCGTAACGGGATCCTCGATCACCTCGGGAGGCCCATCCTCGAGGCAGAGTTTGATCAACTCCGCGTCCCGGCCGGCAAGCGCAAGATGTCGAGCTACCTGCATCGCCGCTTCGGGGTCATCTTCCTTTCGGGAGAGGAAGTGATCGGCGATCAATCCGTGTGCGACGCGAACCCCATCAGCGTCGACCTGTTCTTCGAGGAAGCTCTCAAAGTCCTCGTCTCGAAACTCGACCCGCCCTTCGGAGATCTGCAGTCCCGGTATGAGCCCGCGGCAAAATGTTGCCGCCGCCTTGACGTCGATGCCGTTGACGGCGGCAAGGTCTGAGATCTCGGCGGGCCGAGGGAGGGAGATCAGAAGTGCAAGACGGCGACGAGACTTCGCCGGCTCGGCCACATCCTCGACGGTCGCATCCAAGAGATCCCGGAAGTACTTCTTGGGGCTTTTGACCGCTTGCTCGGCGGCTTGCTCAGCACTGCTCGGCGCATCCTCCTTCGCTTCATCTAGGAGGTAGAATTGAGAACGCGGATTTCCGTTGCTGCGCTTGTGGAAGCGTGCGGCGGTCGCATCGTCGGCGCATGAAAAACGCCGGCGTAGGTTCTCTGCCGAGGTGGCCTCATCGAAACCTTCCAGCTCGAACTGGGCAGCCTCATCAGGTAGGTCGAGCTCATCGAGGCGGTGCGTCCTGACGCTGATCAGCATCGTGACACCATCAGGAGGTTCGACCCTAAGGAGGTCGGGAACGAAGCTCGGCTCGCCGCGCCGTCTCGCGGCGATGACCGCGTTGTCGACGGCGTCGACCGCAATCACGAGGCGGCCTCCCGCTTCGCTCACCGTCTGGCCCGCCTCTCGCAGGGCATCATCGAGGTGGCGCCACATTGGTGGGAGGTCGACTGAAGGTCTGAGCAGAAAGGGGGTGCCGCAGCGCAGCGCCAGCTCATTGACAATCTCCATGACCGCGTCCTTGGGGTTATGCCGGGTTTGGGAGCCGGTCATGTTCTTGGGGCTGCCGATGCTCTGGCCCCCTCCGAAGCAGTCATATGCGACGACCACCGACCCCGCCGGTAGCTGGTCCTCGAGGGTAAAAAGGGTCGTCGTCTTGCCCACCCCCGCGTCGCCATGCGCGACGATCCAACCGGCCTCCTTCTCAACTAGGGCGACGAGGCCGCGAGCGTCAGGAGTCTCGAGCGGAGCCTTCGGGACCTCCACCCGGTCGGGAAGCGGGAACATCACCCTTCGACTAGTTCCGAGATGCGCCAGAACGGCCTCCGCGCTGAGGCCGAAGGAGTCCGATCGATTGGGAAGGGCATGATTTTTCGCCAAGACGTAAAGGGCGTTAACACCCGAATCGACGCCATCGATGATCTGGGCCCCGAGCGCTTCAGCGATGTGGACTTCCTGTTCCCAGCTCGTCCCGGCGCCCAGGCCCGACAGGTCGAGGAGGCGCAAGAAATCGACGAACCGCTGCGGGGGAAGCTTGGAGGCGGAATGCAAGACGGTGATTTCCTTCCGCCCTGAGTCAGAAAGGGCGTCCAGCAAGGGCTTCAGATTCCGACCGGAGCCAGGCTGAGCCAAATGGGCGGCGATCTGCTCGAGCGTCTTTTTCAGCCGCGGTTGGCATGGCTGATTGCTGACCAGGCGGATTCGCAGCTTGGAGAGGACATCATCGCGAGTCTCGGCATCTGCGAAGGCTTTGAACAGCTGCGACAGGCGTGCGATGACACCAGCCTGTCCACGGGAGCCGGATTCGGCGAGGCGGGCGGCTGTCCAGTTTTTGTTCGGATGTCTGGTGCTGTACTTCAGCTGGCTGATGACGACCTGGCTGGCCTGGTCGAAATTTTCGCCCCCGAAGTACTCAGCGAGATCGGCGCCGTGGAGAAGGTCTTCCGCGCCCCCGGCGGCATCCACGGGAGAGATGCCCTCCACCTTGACCCGCTCCAGCCGACTGTTCGGCCGGATCAGCTCAAGGCAGCGGCGTACAACCCACAACAGGTGGAAGTCATCTCCCGCTGAGGACTCCGGCGCGCCGGCGCTGTGTGCAACCTTCCCTGCCACGAGCGATTTCTATCGCGGATTGCGCCGATGCCCTTCCTAACTTTCAACCTCAAGTCGCTGTTGCGTGCTGACGGTACCTCGCCGAACATCTCCCCGCGCCAGGTTTCAGCCCGTCTCCTGCCGAAGCGGCGGCCACACCACGCTCATGGAGCTCGCGAGGTGCGCACTGTTCGCCTGCTTGCGCCGCTTTCCCGTGACTTGCGGAATTGCGGCTCCTGCGCGGTCGTCCCGACGACGACGCGCTCCTGTTCCCGAATGGCACGGGCGGCGTCTGGAACGACCCGGCTTGGCAGACCTGGCACCGGATGCCTTGCAGCCTGCCTGTCGCGCCGTTGGTCTGGAGGGTGCTCGCCCGTACGACTCGCGCCACAGCTTCGTCTCGCTGCTGATCGACATCAGCGAGCGTGTCTCTGCCGAGGATCAGATTGCCCAGGCGCGGCGCGATGTGTCCGGATCGTGTCCGCTTGACGCGGACGATGCGATGGGGTGGAGGAGCAGGAAACCCCCCACTAATCGCTACAACCCCAACTGCTTGCCGAGGATCTCCTTCATGATCTCGTCGGTGCCGCCGCCGATCGGGCCGAGGCGGGCGTCGCGGACGGCGCGCTCGATGCCGTACTCGCGCATGTAGCCGTAGCCGCCGTGGATCTGCAGGCACTCGTCGGCGATTTCGAGGACGCCGCGCTGGGTGACGAGCTTGGCCATCGTCACCTCCTGGATGCAGTTCTGGCCCTCGTGGAAGAGGCGCAGGGCGTTGTAGGTGATCGCCTTGGCGGCCTCGGCCTGGGTCGCCATCTCGGCGACCTTGTGGCGGATCACCTGGAAGTTGCCGATCGGGCGGCCGAAGGCCTTGCGCTCCTTGGCGTAGGAGATCGTCGTCTCGATCAGGCGCTGCATCGCGCCGACGGCGCCGATCGCCATCAGCAGCCGCTCCCAGGCGAAGTTGAACATGATCAGCTTGAAGCCCTCGTTCTCCTCGCCGAGCAGGTTCTCCTCCGGCACCTCGACGTCGGTGAAGGCGAACTCGCCGGTGTCGGAGGAGTGCCAGCCGAGCTTCTCCAGCTTCTGCGCCACCTCGTAGCCGGGCATCTCGCGCTCGAGGACGAGGAAGGAGATGCCGTGGTGGCCGCCCTCCTGGGTCGTCTTGCAGGCGCAGACGAGGAAGTCGGCGCGGACGCCGTTGGTGATGAAGGTCTTGGACCCGTTGACGACGTAGCCGCCGTCGACCCTCTCGGCGAAGGTGGTGATGCCGGCGACGTCGGAGCCGGCGCCGGGCTCGGTGATCCCCAGGGCGCCGATCTTCTCGCCTGCGATCCCCGGCACCAGCCAGCGCTGCTTCTGCTCCTCGGTGCCGAAATTGAAGATCGGCGGCATCGCGATCGAGGCGTGGGCGTTGAGGCCGGCGGCGACGCCGCCCGAGCCGCCCGAGCGGGCCAGCTCCTCGACCCAGATCGCGTCGTGCAGGTGGGTGCCGCCCTGGCCGCCGTACTCCTCCGGGAACTTCAGCCCGAGGAAGCCGAGCTCGGCGCAGCGCCCGTAGAGCTCACGGGGGAATTCGCGCGCCTCCTCCCACTCGTCGACGTTGGGCGCGATCTCCTTTAAGACGAAGCGACGCACGGTCTCTCGCAGCTCCTCGTGCTCCTCGCCAAAGGGGGGGAGGGTGGCGCGCTGCCCGGTGTCCTTGACGACCGTCATGCTAGTTCCCGCTGCCGGCAGCCCTCGCCGGCGCTTTCCAGTCCTCGAGCATGGTGTAGCCGCGGCCCTCGTGGTCGAAGCCGAGCAGGTCGCCCTGCGGGTTCTTCTTGCCGCCGTGGTGGTAGGCGCGGACCTCGGCGATCTTGCCGTCGCGGATCAGGAACCACTCGGTGCCGCGGTCGAGGCGCTGCTCGCCGGACTCCGGGTGCGCGCCAGGTCATCGTCCACTCGATCACGACCTGGTCGCCCTGCTCGATCGCGTTCTCGATGTACCACTGGCCGTCGATGCTCTCGACCGCCGAAGGCCGCGTAGCGCGCCGATCGTCTCGGCCCCCTCGTGGGGACCGAGACGCGTGTAGTAGTGGACGGCGTCGTCGGTGAAGTGCGCCGAGACCGCGTCCGCGTCGCCCGTGTTCAGCGCCTCGTAATAGGAGCGGATGTGATCGACGTGCGACATGCCGCCTTTCATGCCTAGATCCCGTAGCTGCGGCCGATCACCTCGAGCATGATCTCGTCGGTGCCGGCTCCGATCCGGTTGAGGCGGACGTCGCGGTAGGCGCGCTCGATCTCGTACTCCTTCATGTAGCCGTAGCCGCCGTGGATCTGGATGCACTCGTCGGCGACCTCGCAGGCGATCCGCGAGGTGTAGAGCTTGGCCTGGGAGATCTCGCGCACCGGGTACTCGCCGTTGTCGTAGCGCCAGGCGGTCGCGTAGGTGAACTGGCGGGCGGCTTCGATCTTGGTCGCCATCTCGGCGAACTTGTGGCGGATCACCTGGAAGTTGCCGATCGAGCGGCCGAAGGCCTTGCGCTCCTTGGCGTACTCGAGGGTGCGCTCGAACATCCGCTGCGCCCCGGCGACGGCGCCGGCGCAGGCGACCATCCGCTCGCTCTGGAGCTCCCAGGCGATGTGGTAGAAGCCCTTGCCTTCCTCGCCGAGCAGGTTCTCGACCGGGACGCGGACGTCCTCGAAGCTGAGTTCGGCGGTGTCGGAGGCGTGCATCCCCATCTTCTCGAGCTTGCGCGAGACGCTGAAGCCGGGCACCGTCTCGCCGTTCTCGTCGCGCAGGTCGACGACCAGCAGGCTGATCCCGTCGTGCGCTTTCTCGGGGTCGGTCTTGACGACGAGGACGATGAAGTCGGCGCGGGCGCCGTTGGTGATGAACATCTTCGAGCCGTTGACGACGAATTCGTCGCCGTCGCGGATCGCCGTGGTGCGGATGTCGGCGACGTCGGAGCCGACCTCGGGCTCGGTGATCCCGAGGCAGCCGATCTTCTCGCCGCGCGATCGCCTTGCGGCAGGTAGCGGCTCTTGAGCTCGTCGGTGCCGAGCATCTCGATCGGCGGCAGGACCATGTCGGTGTGGACGACGAAGCCCATGTTGAGGCCGCCGGAGCCGGTGTAGCTCATGCACTCGGCGCGGACCAGCGAGTAGTAGTAGTCGCCGCCCTGGCCGCCGTACTCCTCCGGGAAGCAGAGGCCGAGGAAGCCGAGCTCACCGGCGCGCTTGAGGACCGCGTCGGGCCAGGTCGTCTCCTCCCACTCGTTGCGGTGGGGCCAGAGCTCTTTCTGGACCCAGGCCTGCATCGACTCGCGCAGGTCTTCGTGCTCCTGCGTGAAGATCATGTGCTTGCGCTCGGCGCCGTGGTCGGGCTTGATCACTTTGGAGCCGTTGGTCGTCGCAGTCGCCACTGGTATCTCTCCTCGTTCGATGATCTCCACGGGGACGTGCCACTGGTTAGGCACCTATAGGGGCACACAACTGGTGGCACGTAGCGGGGTGGACAGTAGCACTTCCTACTTTCGACTGAGTCGGCTATGGTCCGCCGCGCATGGACTACGAGGTCGTCAAGTACGAGGTGGCTGGCG